>CAZKVC010000039.1:0-1507 GCA_964556115.1 uncultured Caulobacterales bacterium | reverse complement strand
AACGCGTGTAGGCGGGAAACCGTCTCGAGGGTTCGAATCCCTCTCTCTCCGCCACCCTATCTCAGTTTTTCCTTTCAGTAGGTCAGAGACACGTCTATCAAACTTCATTGGCAGGTTTGACAGAATCTGGTCTCGTTTCGGCCTCAGCGATTTGCTGCATAGCGCGTTGGCGAGGTTTCGCGGTTGGCGCGCGCCGTGTAGCGGGTGACCTCGGCGAGCGTCTTGTGGCCGGTGATAGACATAAACTCATGCGGCGTGCATCCCGCTTGGCCTTGCGGAGGTGTTGTGACCCCCGCTTTCTCTTCCATCTGAGGTTAGAGTTCGGCCGAACGAGAGGACCGGACGATGAAGCGATCGAAGTTCAGTGATAAGCGGATCATCGGCGTGCTGCGACCTTCTGCGCCTGGAAGTCGAAGTATGGCGGCATGGAGGTCTCGGACGCCAGGCGGCTGAAGGCTGGGCAGGCGGAGAACGCGAAGCTGAAGCGGCTGATCGCCGATACGATGCTGGACAACGTCGCGTTGAAGGATCTTCTTGCGCGAGAGCGGTAGCGCCCGCCGCGAAGCGGCACGCTGTCGCTCACCTGTTGCAGGGGCACGAGATGAGCGAGCGGCGGGCGTGCTCCCTCGACTGTGGTGACCCCGAACGCACGTTAATGGATGGATTTCGTGCACGACCAGCTCGTCACGGGGCGGCGGCTGCGCATCCTGAATGTACTCGACGACGTGACCAAGGTGTGCCTGGCCCCATCGTCGACACGTCCATTTCGGGAAAGCATGTGGCGCGAGAACTGAGCGCGCTCGTCGCGATGCGCGGCAAGCCGAAGCTCATCGTCAGCGACCACGCCACCGAGTTCACCTCGAAGGCCATGCTTGCCTGGACCGAGGCCGCCGACGTCGCCTGGCATTTCAGCGCCTCGGGCGAGCCGATGCAGAACGGCATCTGCGAGGGCGGCCGGATGCCCGACGAGCTTCTCAACGAGACGCTGTTTCTCGCTCTCGAGCAGGCCCACGGCAAAGTCGCGAACTGGGTCACCGGCTCTAACCACGGCCGGCCGCATTCCGCGATCGCCTAGCAGACGCCGGCAGCCTACGCGGCCCGGCTCACCGCAATGGACGGCCGCCTCCGCGGAGCGGAAGCGCTCCGCCGGCCGCCCATTACTCCACCGGCGCACCAGCGCCAAAGTGAAGCGCCGACTTTAGCTTCACCTGGATGAAATATTGGGGGTCACAGCAGAGCCACTAAAGATGTCTCTTCCCCATTCCTTCCCTCTCCGCGGCCTGGAACTCGTGGCGAGGGAACCCGCTAGATACAAAAGCCGCCAACTGAATCTACTATGGCGCCGCAGCATGCGAGAAATCGCGTTGTGCTGCGTCTCCCAAGCCCCGCTAGGCGGAGGTCAGGAAAGTGAAAACCATTCCTGACCGGAGCAGCTTAGCCCCTAAGATAGTTCATCAAATACTGGAGCGGGCGATGAGATTCGAACTCACGACCCTTACCTTGGCAA
>CAZKVC010000038.1:0-1531 GCA_964556115.1 uncultured Caulobacterales bacterium | reverse complement strand
GATTGTGTTGAAGAACTCGTCCTGAAGCATGCGCTGGTTGCGAGGCCGGACGACGCCGTCGTCCGGCTGTCACGCCGGGACGGACTGTGGCGGGATCAGCTTGGCGAGTTTCCGGAGGTTCTGGGCGGTGGCGGCGAGGAGGAATTCGTCCTTCGCTCCGTTCGGGCCGCGGAGGCGTAGGCGGTCGAGGCGCAGGATGCGCTTGAGGTGGGCGAACAGCATCTCGACCTTCTTCCGCCGCCGAGAGCTCTCGGCGTAGGCGTCAGTCTTTGCGATCTCGCGGGCGCGGTCTCGGGCATGTTCGAAGAGGTGGCGCGAGATCTTGCGGGTTGGCTGGTTCGGCGTGCACCGCGCCTTCAGCGCGCAGGCCGAGCAGTCCTGTTTCCTGGCGTAGTAGCGGCGGAAGCCGTCCTTCATGAGACCGGTGCGAGGTTTGCGCATCGTGCGCCAGTACTTCTTCAGGCGCTTCCCGCCCGGGCAGGTATACTCGTCGGCCTCCGCGTCGAAGCTGAACTCGGCGTTGGAGAAGGTGCCGTCTGCACGCTCGGACTTGTCGATGACGGGGATGTGTGGCTCGATGCCATGCTCGTCGACGAGCCAGCCGAGCATCTCGCCCGACCCGTAGGCTGTGTCCGCCGCGAGCCTCTCCGGGGTAAGGCCGAACCTGTCCCGTGTCCGCACGATCATCGTCTGCGTCGCCCCGAGTTCGGCCTGGCGGATGGATCGCGTCGCCTCCACGTCGAGGATCACCGCGTTCTCGGTGTCGATGAGGTAGTTGTCGGAATAGGCGAAGAACGCCGGCCCCTTCAGCGCCCCGGTCCACTGTGACGCCGGATCGGCGTAGCTCGTGAACTTCGGCGCCACCTCGCTCGCCGCGCCGAAGGCGGCGTCGTCCAGCACGTCGAGATACTCGAGCACCGCACGCGGCGCGATCTCGGTATCGATCAGCGCAGGGCCCCAGCGCTCCTTTGGCGCCGCGTACTGCTTGTTGGCATCCGCCCGGATCAGGCTGGCGTCGCTGGCGAAGGTGGTGCCGCCGACGAGGCCCTCGGCAATGCACCGCGCCACCACGATCTCGAACAGATGTCGGAAGAGGTCGCTGTCACGAAACCGCCCGTGCCGGTTCTTGGAGAACGTGGAGTGGTCTGGAACGCGGTCGGTGAGGTCCAGTCTGCAAAACCAGCGATAGGCCAGGTTCAGGTGGACCTCCTCGCAGAGCCGCCGCTCCGAGCGGATGCCGAAGCAGTAGCCGACGATCAGCATCCGGATCATCAGCACGGGATCGATCGAAGGGCGGCCCGTCGCGCTGTAGAACGGCGCCAGGTGACGGCGCATATCGCCGAGATCGACGAACCGGTCGATCGACCTCAGCAGATGATCCTGCGGAACGTGATCCTCGAGCGAGAACTCGTAGAACAGCGCCCCCTGCGCCACCTGCCTTGGCCCCATCATCGCCGCTGACCTCCCATCCCTCGGGGAGAATTGAATCAGCGACCAACTCGTTGCTCAAGCGGTGTTTTTCAACAGTATC
>CAZKVC010000037.1:0-1537 GCA_964556115.1 uncultured Caulobacterales bacterium | reverse complement strand
TGGCACAGCAAGCCCCAGGGCTTCCGCCTGCAACTGGAGGCGGCGTCGGGAGAGGAGTTCGACCGCCTACTGGGCGCGCTCGGCCGGGACGCCCGCGCCGTCGACATGCCCGTGGGCGAGACCTTCTGGGCCGAGCGATTCACCATGTTCACCGATCGGTTCGGCACCCCCTGGATGCTGAGCTTTACCGGCGCGAAGAGCTAAGGAACGAGCCATGACCGACCGACCCGCCTCTCGCCTGTGCATCTTCCTCAAGGAAGGTGCCGAGAAGGCCGCGCGCTTCTACGCGGCGACCCTGCCCGACACCCATGTGGACGAGGTCCACCCCATCGGCCCCGACATGGCGATGGTCCTCTGGCGCTGCATGGGCACGCCCTGCACGCTGATGGACGGCAACGCGCGCTTCGAGCCGCGGCATGATCATTCGATCGCTGTGACGACCTTCGATCAGGCGGAGACGGATCGGCTTTGGGACGCCCTGACCGAAGGCGGCACCGAGGGGCCATGCGGCTGGCTCCAGGATCGTTTCGGCGTCCATTGGCAGATCATGCCGACGGAGCTGAGGCATATGCTGTCCGATCCCGACCGCGAGGCCGCCGGCCGTGCGCAGGCTGCCATGATGGGTATGAAGAAGATCGACATCGCCGCGATGCGCGCTGCCTTTGACGGCGTGCCAGCATGACCGATTTCGTCCTGACCACGCTCGACTGGGTGCCAGAGTTCCCGCGCGGATACGTGCGCGACCTTCTGATCCGCTGGGCGCTGGAGGAGGCGGGATTCCCCTACCGCGTCGAGACGACGCCATTCGAGACCCCCGAAGCGCGACTTCCGTTCCAGCCTTTTGCCCAGGTGCCCTGGCTGAGCGATGGGGAGGTGACGCTCAGCGAAAGCGCTGCGATCCTTTTGTTTCTCGGAGAACGGAGTGAAAAGCTGATGCCGACTGATCCGCAGGGACGCGCAACGGCCTTGCAATGGACCTTGGCTGCGGCAAATTCGGTCGAGCCGCCGATCTTCGGGTCGCTGTTCTTTCGTGACGACGACACACGATCGTCCGGCCGGGAGGCGCTCGAGGCGTTCATGCACCGCCGTCTCGACCGGTTGGACGCGGCCCTTGCCGAACGCGACTGGTTCGCTGGCCGTTTTTCGGTGGCAGACATCTTCATGATCAATGCGCTGCGGCTTCTCGATGGCACCGCACTCGAGCCCCATCCAGCCTGCCGTGCGTATGTCGAGCGTGCCACGGCACGCCCCGCCTTCCGCAAGGCCCATGACAATCAGATCGCGCATTTCGAGGAAGCGGATGCGCTGCGGGCAGACGGGGGCGGCGCGTGACCGAGATCGCTTGCCCCTGCGGCGCGACCGCCTTCGCGCTGGCGGGCGATCCGATCGTCGCCACGGAGTGCCACTGCACGAGCTGCCGCGAGGCGGGGCACCGGCTGGAGGCGCTGCCCGGCGCCGCGCCGATCCGCGAGCCAAACGGGGGCACGCCGTTCGCGCTCTGGCGCAAGGACCGCCTGCGCTGCCTGCGCGGGGCCGA
>CAZKVC010000036.1:0-1577 GCA_964556115.1 uncultured Caulobacterales bacterium | reverse complement strand
CTGCTCGACGTCCACCGCGCTCTGGATCCGCGAGACCGAGCAGAACGCATAGGCGAAGGAACAATCCCAGCCCTCCTTCAGCGCCTCCACGGTGATGACGTATTCGATCGGGCATTTCGGATCGAACAGGTTGATGCCATCCAGTTCGCGCTGATCGCCTGTGGCCACGGCGATCTTGTGCTCGGGGATCTGCTCGACCTCGATCAGGTGCTTCTTCAGCACCTCGACCGTCACCTCCTGGTTCTTCGGCTGCGCCTGGAACAGGACGATCGGCCGGATGTAGTCGGTGTCCTTGTCAGCCTCCTCTGCCAGCGACGCCCGTGACGCGATCGCCCCGTTCACCGCGTTCTGCCATGTGTCGTGCTCGGACAGCATGATCGGCAGCTTGATCATCTCCTCGAGTTTCAGCTCTTGCGCCGTCACGCTGTGCAGGATGTTCGAGTTGAGCCGCGGCGTCGCCGTGAACTCGATGATCGCTGACGGATTGACCCGCGCCTGCATTTCGCGCGTCAGGCCGGTGACCGCGTTGTGCGCTTCGTCCACGATCATCAGCGGCCGGTGGACATGCATCAGATTGGCGAAGGAGAACTTGACGCCGCCGCCTTCCAGCTTCTCCAGCCCCGGCAGGCTTTTGGGCAGCGCCGTGAAGTGCGGCTCCATGTTCTCGTTGTGGGAATAGACCTTCCGGCCCTCGGTGTTCGACACGCGCAGCGTCTGGATCGTGCCCACGACGATGCAGCAATGGTCGCGGATGTCGTGCGGGCGGATGTGGGTGAAATCGGCGATATCAAACACGCGCACCCGGCCGTCGAAGGCCTCGTCCAGCGCCTGCCGATAGGGGTGGCGGGCGTTCTTCAGCGCCTCGGCCGTCTGAAGCCGGATCGTGTTTGACGGCACCAGCCACAAGACCATCGGATAGTCCTTCTCCACCCAGGCGTCGCGCGCGATGCCGATGGAGTGGGCGCCGAGGATCGTCTTGCCGCCCCCGGTGGGCAGGCGCAGGCAGACATAGGGAACGGCCGGCAACTCGGCGAGCGGCGTGTAGGTGCCGCCGTACCGGCCGAGACGCTTGGCCTGGTCCGGCTCCCTGGTGATCGCCTCGTACGCGCCCTTCGGGCCCGCCACGCGCGCCTCCTCGAAAAACCGGCGGAGAACGGAGAGAGTATCGGTCTGGTATTGCTTCAGTTTCATCAGATGCCCCCTCAGGCTCGCGCTTTGACGTCGTAGGGCGTCTGCTTGAAGGTGATGCGCTCGCGGTCGAGCGTCGCGGGCGTCAGCCGGGATTGTTCGCCATAGACGGTCAGCGGGCCGTCGAAGTCCGGCGCCAGCTTGGCGATATCCTCACGGATCAGGGCGAGGGTCGCGCGGGTCAGCACGTTGCCGCCGCCAGGCCTCTTGTCGCCAAGGATGCCGTTGTAGAGCAGCGCATGGGCGCGGCCGTCCTCGATACCGAGCAGCGGGCTGTCGCCACTGCCGTCCCACGGTCGGTCGGTCTCCGAAAACCAGACATGCGCCGCCAGCACCGGGAAGCGGATGTCCTGCCGGATGTGGCCCTCCTCGTCGAAGACGGGCGGGCC
>CAZKVC010000035.1:0-2288 GCA_964556115.1 uncultured Caulobacterales bacterium | reverse complement strand
GGGCGTTCTCGACCGCCACGAAGTCCATGTCGAAGTCGTAGGAGCCGATGGAGCCGGCGAGGTTGCCGTCGTCCAGCGTCTCGATCCGGCCCGTCAGCGCGATCGGCCGGGTCTCACCGCCCGCCAGCGGCACGACGCGCCATTCGTCCGCTGCCACTTCGTCGTCCCGCACGGCGTTCATCCGCCAGGACCGGCCCATCCGGTCGGTCAGCGCGATCTGGAAGTACGCGCGCTTGGACGTCTTGGAGGTGGCCGACCACATGGACCCGACGCGCATCGTGCGACCCCGCGGCGTGCGGACCTCGATATGGTGGTCGGGGTGGTTGTCGGCGCTCTTGTAGCCGTTCGGCACGACGTTCAGCCGTGCGATTTCGAACATGAGCGTGGCCACGCTCAGCGTGTAGGTCTCGCCGTCGGCGTTGCGGGTCAGGGTTCCGGTGATCATGGGTCTTCTCCTCGGGTCTTTCTTCCGATCCGGTTCGGATCGCCCCAAGGCAAAGCCCCCTTTCTCCTTTTGAGTGAATGACGTAGCAACGGTGCACGCTAACAGATGACTTTATGATGAACCTGATGACCTCCTCGCCAATTTTACCCCCTCAATCAAGGCAAGTGCTTCTCAGGCCAATGCCTCAACGCGCCTTGTCTAGCAACTCCTTGGGCGGTAAAGCGGGTGCGGATATGATCGAGAAGATAGATTCAAACGAAATTCGCAGACGGTAAGATTTCTTGTTACACTTCGGCTGCCAGTTGGTAGCTGGTTCTCATACGCCCATATGTTAGCCATCATCTCTTCTGTTGCCACCGGAGGAGCTCCTTCAAAACGTGCCTTGCTGACGTGTGCACCTCGAAATGTAGACCCTTGAATTGTTGCTCCACGAAAATCAACGCCAACTAGAATTGCGTTATCAAAGTTTGCCCATTCGAGGTTTGCTCCGCGAAAATCTGCATACGCCAAGTTTACTCCGCTGAAGTCAATATCGCCGAGAAAGACAGAAGAACTACATTCGTTCTCTTTTTCGTCCCATGCAGCCGCACCCGCCATAGTCTCGCATGACAAATCGAGATACATAAGTGGAACATTCTCGGCGATGAGCAACTCCAACGCCTCCCCTTTCCCCCCGTTACCTGGCACTCTTTCCGAAAGGCGTTCCCAAGCATTCTGAATGTTTGCATAAATTAGCAACTCTTCTTGCCTCGCCGCGTCCTCAAGTGAAAGCTCGGCCAGTTCTACTGCTCGCACGTTTGCTTCACGCTGCAATTGTCGATCATCGCTCTCCAACCAGTAGATCGTAAGTGCAAAACCTACAGACACTAAAGTCGCGACACCAACTAATCGATCAAATATCACCCACCCCAAACGGATCCGCAGAACTCTCTGTAAAATACGCCGCACTCTATTACCCCTCATACGATTCCCTGAAAGTGGCGTTCTATTTGGCATTCTTGTAAGCGCCTCACGGAAAAGGACTACAGATCAGTCTAGACTAGTCTCTTCGATTCTTAACTCAATTCCCGATCCGCTTCCTCGGCGACGACATGATCCCGTCGCCCGTGACGACGTCCAGCCGCTCGGCCGTGCGGCGGGTGATCCGCTCGCCGTTCCCGGACACGCAGACCTCCGCGTCCTCGGTCAGCTGGATGATCGAGCCGTCGAACTCGAGGAAAGTGGTGGAGGCGCCGTCGTCGGCCTCGCGCCTGACCGGGCCCATGGGGTCGATCTCGATCCAGACGTCGCCGACGAGGACGCGCACCGAGTGGTCGTTCACCTCGATCCCCGACCAGCCGCGCCCCGGCTCGCGCCGCGCGATGACGGCGTTCGGGCGGAGCTTGAGTTGCACGTCGTCCGCGCGGTCGGGCCCGCGCAGGTGGACGAAGGTCTCCTGGTCGGAGGTCTCGGCGCGCAGCCCCGCGCTCGCGTCCTTCGGCGGCCAGAGGTAGGGGGTCGCGCGCTTCTTGCGCTCGGGGTCGCGGTGGAAGGCGATGAACATCTGCGCGCGCTCCCAGATCGGGCGCGGCTTGGTGGCGGCCTTGGTCATGTCGGTCTCCTCATCGCCGGTGGTTCGTGTCCGGCGCGTAGCCACGCTTGCGCTTGGCGGTCTCCCAGTCGCGGAGCGCGTCGAGCGCCTGCCCCTCGTCGGCGTGCAGCTCGACCCGTGTCGTGCGGCTGAGCCCGATCCGACCCCAGGCCCGGACGAGGGAGGCCCCGCCGAAGAGGTCGGGCTGGACCTCCAGGGCGTAGTAGCGGTGGACGTTCTCCTCGGGCGCCTCGCGCACGAGGCGCAGGCGGG
>CAZKVC010000034.1:0-2554 GCA_964556115.1 uncultured Caulobacterales bacterium | reverse complement strand
GTAAGCGCCGGTCCACCACCCCTTGGTTGGTGTGTTGACTATTCGACGAAGTTCCAAGGCATGAGTTCGTCGATGTCACGCTGCATGTGCTGATCGAGGATCTTCCGCAGCGTGGCGGCGATGTAGGCTTCCGGATTGACCCCGTTCAGCTTGCAGGTGCCGATGAGCGAGGCGATGCGCGCCCAGGTGCTGGCGCCGTCGTCCGAGCCGGCGAACAACGCGTTTTTCCTCGTGAGTGGAATCGGCCTGATCGCGTTCTCGACGCCGTTGGTGTCCATCTCGAGTCGCCCATCCTCGAGGAACCGGGTGAGCCCCTCCCACCGCTTCAGGCCATAGCGGATGTGCCGTGCCAGCTCGCTTGTGGAAGAGACCTCCTGTAGGCGCGCCTCCAGCCATGGACGCAGTGCCTCGACAAGCGGTCGGGACAGCGTCTGACGAACGACCCGGCGTGTATCGGGGGCTTTGCCCCGAACCGTTTTCTCGATGGCATAGAGCTCTGCGATCCGCGTGATCATCTCCTCGCAGATCGGCGACGCGGTGTCCTGCGCGAACTTGACGAAGCGGCGACGCCAGTGTGTCCAGCAATACGCAGTCGTCCAGGCCTGCGCCGTCTTCCTGGGATCGGAGACGACATCGTAGACAGGGTGGCCATCGACCATCAGCGTGCCGCCGGCAAACCCTTTGAGGAGCTCCTGCGCAACCGTGCCGCTGCGTGTCCGGGAATGCTGGAACACCACGATAGGGGGATCTGCGCCGCCCCAGCCACGCTGATCGCGCAAGATTGCCCAGAGGTAATCCTTGCGGACCTTCCGCGTACCGGGCGCCAGCACCGGCACCGTCGTCTCGTCCATCTGCAGGTGATCGGAACGCCGCAGCCGGTCGATCATCCCGTCGATGACCGGCTGCAACAGCAGCGCCGCGCGCCCCGACCAGTTCGCAAGCATGGTGCGGTCGAGATCGATCCCCTGTCGGCGGTAGATGTCCACCTGTCGGTAGAACGGCAGGTAGTCTCCGAACTTGGCGACCATGGAATGCGCCACCAGTGCCTCCGTCGGAATCCCACGCGGCACCAGCCACTCCGGAGCCGGCGCCTGTGCGTGGGACGAACCAGCGCAGCGGCGGCAGACGTATTTGGGTCGGATGGTGACCAGCACACGGAAGCGGGCCGGGATGACATCAAGGCGCTCGCTGCGATCTTCGCCCACCCTCACCATCTCGCCACACCCGCATGGGCACGACGTGCTGTCGGGCTCGAGCACCTGTTCGATCCGATCCAGATGGGCGGGCAAATGGCCCTTGTTCCCGTTCCGCGCGCGGGGGTTTTGTCTGCGATTGCCGAGCGCCTTCTCGACCTCTTCGCTCGCGGCGGCCAGCATCCCCTCGGCAACCTCGACATCCTCGAACGGCAGATGCTGCTGGTCGGGGCTGATCTTCTCAGACTTGGATCCGAACTTGTCCCGCCGCAGCTGCGCGATCATGCGCTCCAGCCGAGCAAGAGCTTCCTCGGATCTGGAACGGGCTTCTTCAGACGCAGCCAGACGGGCTTCTGCTGCGATGCGAGCAGCCTCGGAGGCGGCAAGCTGCCGCTCGAGTTCCGCCACCTTGGCAGCATCGATCGTTCCGCGGGATCCCATGGCCGGAATGTATCGCCCAGGCCACGGAGAAGCTGCGCAAAATGCAGCGCCGAGTCATCCTGTCGCGGCTACCCTGCCAGCTTCGGGCGCCGCCGCCGCTCCGACCGAACTGCGCGCCAGTCGAGCCCTTCGAACAGCGCCGAGAACTGCGCCGGCGTCAGCCGGATCATCCCGTCCGCCGGCTTCGGCCACCGGAAGGCGCCGCCCTCAAGCTTCTTGTAGACGAGAACCAGCCCCGTCTCATCCCAGACCAGGAGCTTCAGCTGATCGCCGCGCTTCGACCGGAAGACGAAGACAGCGCCGCTGAAGGGATCTCGGCCGAGCGCCTCCTGCACGAGGAGCGACAGCCCGGCATGCTGCTTGCGGAAGTCGACGGGACGCGTGGCAAGATAGATCCTGAATGGCCCGCCTGGCAGGATCACGGCGCACTCCGGACAGCCCCGATAACCCGGGCGAGGTGGGGGGCATCGAACGCCGGGGGCACAAGGATGCGGACATCGCCGATCTCCAGCGTCAGCGTTCCTGACTGATTGCGCGGAAGGTCCCCAGCGCCAGCCGAGACCGATACCGGCAGAAATGCCAACGCGTCGTCGTCCGGCATAGGCAGCAGGCCGTGGCGTGCGGCACGACGCCAAGCGTGCAACTGGGGCGCGGAAATCTCGTGCCGGCGCGCAACATCGGCGACCGTCACCCCGTCACGGTAGGTCTCAAGAACGATCGCCGCCTTTACATGCTCGGGCCATCGCCGTCGGCCTGTCGGGCCCGTAACGACATCGATACGACCGCCGTACCCTTCGCCGTCGCTATGAAAACTTCCGTATGTTTGTACATCGCCTTCCATCAGACACCTCCTGCTGTGCAGGCGTCATCTCCGATGAACAGGCTCGTCAGAAAACGAGGGTGATGGACCGGCGGTTACG
>CAZKVC010000033.1:0-2773 GCA_964556115.1 uncultured Caulobacterales bacterium | reverse complement strand
TCTTCGGGCTGCACACGACGCTGGCGCAGAACCTGAAGATGGGCGCCATCTTCACTATCGTGTCGATAGCGCGTTCCTTCGCCTTGCGGCGGGTGTTCGAGGCGATCCGGATGCGGTAGCGGCGGTCGGATATGCGGGACGTTGCTGCTGTTCGCCGCGCGCGCTCAGTTCTCGCCGCAGCCGCGAGAGCCCTTAAGAGGATTGGCCGACAGCGGAATTTTTGCCGCACTAGCGAGAGAGCGCCAGTGCGTCTTTGGCTTCGGACATCGCCGACATTTAGCATAAATTCCCGATGACCGCGGCAGGAGCGTCGCCCTAAAGCCGGCGCGACGAGTGCTCTTGGCATCAAAGCCGGCTTCGGCGGAAGACACCGAAGACTTGGCTTGGTGCTTCGATATCCCTCGCCACCCAAAGAGCAATACGGCAGCCTACGGCCGGTCGCTTTGCCACCGGCGCAGCATGTCGCTTTGCAAGAAAGCCTTGATCACCCCTCGCCAAACCGCTGTTGGGATTTGCCCTTCGGTTTATCTGAAATGTTCACGGTTTCGATTGCGCGGCCGAGTTCACCCAAAAGCACAGGCTTCGAAAGCATCGCCAGTGGACGGATTGCCGCCCTCTCCTCGTTGGTCACCTGATGCAGGCTCCCGCTCACGATGATGGAAGGAATGTCCATCTCCGCCCGAAGCACCAACGCGGCATCCTGCCCACGGCTCCCTTCGGCAAGCTGAAGATCGACGATTGCAAGGTTAGGAGTGGACTCGCGCGACATTTCGATCGCCTTCGTCGTGTTCGCGGCGATTCCGACGACCTCATAACCCATTTCAACGAGCTGCTGCTCCAGGTCGAGCGCGATGAAGATGTTGTCCTCGACCACGAGCACTTTAAGCGCAGCGGTTCCATCATTCGGGAAAGAGGATTCGTGTCCGCCAGCCATTCGTGGTGTCTAACTCGGTTGTTCCGCCCAATTGCGACGCCATCCCATCGATCAAGCGTTGTCCGAGACCGGACGATGATGGCTTGTTGCTTTCCAACGGATCACAAGGAGGGCTTGTTCCAGCATCTGCAACCTCTAGGACGATCATTTCGCCGCCGTTGCGCCGCAGGCTGATGGTCACGGCGCCTTCGTCTTCGTGCCCGTAGGCGTGCTTGAACGAGTTGGTCACCAGTTCGTTCACCGCCAGGGACAGCGTGACAGCCTTGTCGGTTGGAAGTCGGATCCGTTCCACGTCGAGCGTGATCCGCACGCCCCGCCTTACACTCGAAAGCGAGGCGCGAAGGTGCTCTGTCAACCTTTCCAGATATCTGTCGATCTGGACCGAGCTCACGTCTTCGTCCTCGTAAAGCGAGGCATGGATCGCCGCGACGGCATTCACGCGCGCCGTCGCTGCCTTGAGCGACGCGCGCGCGCCGGAGTCCTCGGTCGCCGATGCCTCCAGGTTAAGGATGCTCGTCACCATCTGGAGCGAGTTCTTCACCCGGTGATTGACCTCTGCGATCAGGAGGTCACGCGCTTCGACCGCCTCGCGCAGGCTCTCTTCGCGTTCGCGGATCGATGTCACGTCAAGGACGATGCCTACCATCCTAACCTCCTGCGTATCCGGATCTCGCACAGACTCGCCGCGTCCGATCACCCATCGCACGGTTCCGTCGGGCCGCAGGACCCGGTAGTCAAAACGCAGGTCGGACCCAATGGTGCGGCCCCCCCGCTCGATCTCGGCAATGGTCGCCTCATGGTCGTCGGGATGTATCCGATCGAAAAACGACTGGACCGTTGTGACCGTCTCGCCTGGTTCGAAACCGAACAGCTCATCCAATTTTGGGGAGCGGGTCAGCCGCCCGGAGGCCGGGTCGAGCTCGAAGTAGCTCAGCTCAGCCCCGCGCATGGCAGCCCGACGCTTCGCGGCGTCCGCGCGCTCCCCCAGAACGCTACGCGTGACGTCCTCGGCTGTATGGATTACGTGAGTGACCCGGTCCGGTTCGGATGCGTCGGCGAAGACCGGAGAGTTCAGGATGCGCCAGTATCGCGTGCCGTAGCGGCCGTCGGTCTCCGAGACATCATGCTGTCGAAGCGGCATTTCCTGTGCTTCGCCAGTTGCGACCACGGCATCCGTGGATGCCTGCAACTCGGCTTCCGCGTTGGCATCCGGATCGTCGGGGTTGGCAGGAAACGCATCGAAGACCCGGAGCCCGATCAGCTCTTCGGGCTTGCGGCCCAGCAAGGCGCAATAACGTTGGTTCGCCGCGACGATCCGGAGGTCTGGCGTGAACACCATCTGCGCCGTCGGGGCGGAGTCGAAGAAAATACCGAGATCGATACGGCTGACTTGATCCATGCCGGCGCCCCTCTTACAGCATGATTTCGCGGGAGCTTACCGCAAACCCGCATGTTGCAGGCACGACGTCCGCTGATTCCCAGTCTGGGTATTGAAAAGAAATACCAAGCAGGCTCTTTAGTGCGCAAGACCTGACTCAATGGCCGGCCCAGTGACCCGGTGGCTCGTCATCTGACAAAGCGGCAATGGGCCGGTCTGGGCCGGCGGCAACGACGGACGCCTCACTACATGCGCGATAGCGAGCCGGGAGGCCTGTGTCAGTATGGGCTCTTCGCGTCGATTCGTCCCTTACCGGGGATGATCAACCGCCCCCCGGCGGGACGGCGGCCATCAACCTGTCGGGGTCCGGAGCGTCAGGCGGCGGGAAGCCGGTAGACACGCCCCCGGTTCTCGACCTTCTCCGAGGTCACCTCGAGCCCGAGTTTCTTCTTCAGCGCCCC
>CAZKVC010000032.1:0-2816 GCA_964556115.1 uncultured Caulobacterales bacterium | reverse complement strand
GATTGTGTTGAAAAAGTCGGGGCTCTGACGGTTTGATGAGCTGTGATCCGCCAGGATCTAGGTGGTCCTGCCTTCCGGCCCCGCCTCAGTGGGCGGGGCTCGGTGTCATCGGCCTTAGCTTGGCGAGCTTTCTGAGGTTTTGAGCGAGGGCCGCGAGGGTGAACTCGTCCCGGGCGCCGGTTGGACCACGAAGACGGAGCTGTCTCAGTTTCAGGACTCGTTTCAGGTGGGCGAAGCACATCTCGACCTTCTTTCGCTCACGCCGGGACCGGGCATAGGCATTGGTCTTCGAGAGTTCTCGCGCGAGGTCGCGGGCACCCTCGTGGACATGCCGGGTCACCTTGCGCTGGGGTGTCTTCGGGCAGCAGCGCAGCTTCAGCGGACATGCCTCGCAATCTGCTTTGAGTGCGTAATATCTGACGAGGCCATCAGCACACGGTTTGGCCTTGGCGGCCCGTCCGGCCCTTCGATATCGAACCAGCTCTTTCCCAGCGGGACAGGTGTATCGATCTCCTTCAAGTTCGTACAGGAAGTCTTCGCGGCTGAAGGTGCCGTCACGGCGCCGGCTCTTGTCGAAGACCGGAATGTGTGGCTCGATCCCCTTTTCTTCGACCAGCCAACCGAGCATCTCCGCAGAGCCGTATCCGGTATCGCCAGCAAGGCGCTCAGGGTAGAGGGCGTGGCGTTCTTCGGTGCGTTCGATCATCCGCTTCGTCGCGAGAACCTCACCTTGCCGGATCGCCGTGCTGGGTTCGACATCGACGATCACCGCGTTCTCGTTGTCGATGAGATAGTTGACGCTGTAGGCGAAGAACGCAGGCCCGCGGTGTGCACCGGTCCAGCGTGAGGCTGGATCGGTCGCAGAGATGAACTTCGGCACCTTCGTCGTCGCGGCACCGAACGCGGCGTCGTCCAGGGTCTCAATATACTCCGTGATGGCGCGGCTGGTTTTCTCAGGAGGAAGACCTTCCTCGCCCGGCGGTCCCTTGCAGCGGTCGGCATCTGCAGCGATCAGGCTCGCATCGACCGAGAAGCCTTCGCCGCCCACTAGCTCCTCAGCCATGCACCGCTGAAGGACCTCGTCGAAGAGCTGCCGGAAGATATCGCTCTCACGGAAGCGGCCATGCCGGTTCTTCGAGAAGGTCGAGTGGTCCGGCACCTGCCCGTCCAGGCCAAGCCGACAAAACCAGCGGTAGGCAAGATTGAGGTGGACCTCTTCGCAGAGCCGCCGCTCAGAGCGAATGCCGAGGAGGTAGCCCACCAACAACATCCGGATCATCAGTTCCGGACAGACCGAAGGCCGCCCCGTCGAGCTGTAGAAGGGCCGAAGCTTCGTCCTGACGCCCGCCAAATCGACGAACCGGTCCACCGACCGCAGCAGGTGATCGTCCGGCACGAACCCTTCCAGCGAGAACTCGTAGAACAGCTGCTCCTGCCCGCTCAGCCGATCGCCCATCATCGCCAGCACCTCCGCCGCTTCGCAAAGATATCAGACGTGTTCGGCCTACGGACGAAGTGAGTTTTTCAACACAATCGCGTAAAACCGGACATAACGAACCCAACAGTGGTCTGCCTCCCGAAAAGTGGTCCGGGTGATATGTTAGGCTTGGCTCTGAGAGAGGAGCTAAGGAATGGGACGGAAGAGACGGACGGCCGAGGAGATCATTGGTCATTTGCGCGAGGTCGAGGTGCGCCTGGCGGAGGGTGAGACCATTGGGATCGCATGCCGGGCGATCGGTGTGACTGAGCAGACGTACTATAGGTGGCGCCGGGAATATGGCGGTCTGAAGGTCGATCAGGCGAAGCGGCTCAAAGAGTTGGAAAAAGAGAACCAACGCCTACGGAAAGCTGTGTCGGATCTCCCACTGGACAAGCTTATCTTTTCTGAGGCCGCCAAGGGAAACTTCTGAGCCCCGACCGCCGCCGTGCATGCGTCGATCACGTTACCAAGGAGCACGGTGTCTCGGAACGCCGTGCTTGCGAGGTGGTAGGTCAGCACCGCTCGACCCAGAGGAAGCGGCCTTTGGGTCGTCCCGGTGAGAAGGCGTTGACCGATGCCATCACTCAGCTGGCTGAGCAGTATGGTCGCTATGGCTATCGCCGGGTGACCGCTTTGCTCCGGCGCGACGGATGGCATGTGAACCAGAAGCGCGTGTATCGCATCTGGCGGCGGGAGGGGCTCAAGATCCCGCAAAAGTAACCGAAACGTGGTCGTCTGTGGCTGAACGATGGATCGTGCGTTCGGCTCGGGCCCGAGCGTCCGAACCACGTCTGGAGCTACGACTTCGTTCAAGACCGAACCCATGATGGGAGGGTCTACCGGATGCTCTGCATCATTGATGAGTTCACGCGTGAGTGCCTGTCGATCCGCGTGGAGCGGAAGCTGAATTCCCAGCACGTTCTCGAAGAGCTCTCCGAGCTGTTCCTGATCCATGGTCCGCCAGAGCACATTCGATCCGACAACGGACCAGAGTTCATCGCCACGGCGGTCAGAGAATGGCTCGGCAGGTTGGGCGTGAAGACGCTCTATATCGAGCCTGGTTCACCGTGGGAGAACGGCTACTGCGAGAGCTTCAACTCCAAGCTCAGGGATGAGTTCCTGGATCGGGAAATCGTCTATACACTGAAGGAAGCTCAAACCCTTATCGAATGGTGGAGGCGCCATTACAATCAGCTTCGCCCGCACTCATCGCTCGGCTACAAACCGCCCGCACCGAAGGCCATCTTGCCCGCGGGGCTCCCGCCGCCTTACTATGGAGGTGGGGCGGCATGAGCCCCGCTAACCTGCCAGGTCTAACGCTACCGTTGGACCACCT
>CAZKVC010000031.1:0-6040 GCA_964556115.1 uncultured Caulobacterales bacterium | reverse complement strand
TTGATGACGCCGGTCACGGCTTCAGCGCCGCCGGAGATGAAACCGCCGAGACGTTCGCCAACGGTCGGGCCGGAAGAGAAAAGATCGGTGACGGGGGCAGCTTTGATCTGCATGACAGACTCCTGTTGATGGTGCGCCCGCTGCCTTTTGGGGTCGGAGGTGGCAGCGGGCACATTCATGCGAGGGCGGAAGGTTCCGCCTTCGCGATCAATCGGCCGGGCCGATTTCTTCGGTCTGGAAGACGAAGCCGCGCCCAGCCGTCATATCGAAGTCGATACGCAGTTCCTGGGCGACACTCACCGCACCATCAGCGGCGCGGCGGAACATCTGTGCATCGCCGTAGCGCTGGCGAATGTCATAGATGATCGGGAACAGCGCCGCCTGCGGAACAAGGCCGTGCTGCTTCGCGATCATGTTGTTCCGGGCCGCCGTCAGCTCGTAGAGCTCCACGCCGTCCAGCTTCAGCTTGACGCCGCCAATATCGCCCGCCGTGTCTTCGAAGCAGAGCGCCCTGAACTGGGCATCGACAGGCCGAACGATGGTGTGCGTGTGAACGCCGGAAGCGTTCACCGGGATCACCTGCGACTTCACCTTTTTGATGAGGCCGAGGGGCACGTTCGAGTAGGTGATCGAGGCGAAGCCGGAGAGGCTGGGCGAGGTCGCACCGGCCGCAAAGTCAACTTCGACTTGGAAGGACGACACGTCGGCCGTGCCCCATGCGAGTGCGTCTTCACCGGCGATTTCGCGCCGCCAGGGCTCAGCGAAGAAGATCGGCAGGAATCCCGCTTCGAAGGTCCGGCCGTTCAGAGCGTTCGCCGTCACCAGTTGGGAGACGGTATATTCGCGCTGTTGCTTGCCGTTGATCTTCAGGCGGACCTTATCGACGGTCGCGATCATGGTCGCGAGGTCGCAAAGGGTGCCGCCGCTGCGGACTTCCAGGAAAAGAGCGTGATAGGTGCGGTTCGTGGGCAGCTCGATAACCGTGCGCGCGGCAGCGTTCACGGCCGAGATGTTGCCCAGGGGGACGTGACGGAGGGTCATTACGCGTTCGCCCCGTCAAAGCCGCGCCGGGCTTCCTTCAGGAGGGGCGTGTTGCGGCCGAAGTACGCAAAGAGAAGGCCAGCGGCGACGGTGCCGATCATGGCCGGGAGCGCCTGCATGGCGATCTTTTCGAGCTTTTTCATGTGGAGAGATTTCCCATCAGGTTGCGGATGACGGGCCGGAGCACCTCCCAAGCTGCGAGGGTCGCAACGCCGATGAGAACGGCGCGGAGTGGTGATGTCTTGCCCATGGGGGAAAGGCTCACCGATCACCGGCCTGACCTGTTAGGGCCAGCCGTGCGCAGCTTCGTGCGCCTATGGGGACGGGCTCAGGGGTCAGCCGTGCGCAGCTTCGTGCGCACGCTGATAGGTCAGGCCGCTTTGAGGACCTTCGGCACGTGAACGCCGGAACGAAGTTCGAAGTAGTGGAGCGGTTTCAGGTCCATGATCTTGCGGATCAGCTCTTTCCCGCCGCCATACTTCCGGGCGATCATCTTCGCGTCGTCCTCGCTCGCCTGGCGGAAGACGATGGCGCGGATGCAGTTCAGCCGAACCATCTTGTCGAGCATCGTCGGTCCCTGGGCGATGAAGTAGCAGTTGAACCCGTACTGACGGCCAGCCGAGCCCAGGAAGGTGATGCGTTCGAACTCTTCCCGCCGCCGCGTCATGTTGTAGAGAATCGGGGCTTCGTCGACGAAGACGAAGCGGCCGTAGTTCGCGCGGTTCCATAGCGCCGCTTCGAACTCTTTCGGCTTCCAGTAGGTGTTCTGCCGTCCGGCGATGCGGGCCCATTCCGCATCTCCGCCGCCGTCATAGACCATCACCCTTTGACGTGCTTTCAGGAGCGCCCTGGCGCGTCTCTTGGACCACCACGACTTCCCCTGTTCCGTCATCCCGTAAACCTCAGTCTGAGGCATTGCCGGCCGCCGCCTTCGCCTTCTGGTGGCGATGTTTCGCCATGGCGCTCGCATGGCTCGAGATAGCCGGGAGCGGCTTGCCTGCCTTGATGGCCTCGCGTGCCTTCTCGGCTTCCTCGCGCTCGATTTCGGCCGGATCGGGGCCACCCTTCGGAACGGCGGGATCTGCGCCCTTGCGCTTGCGGCCGAAGATCCGCGCGCCGATGGCCGCGAGGACCAGGAAAGCGGCGATGAACTCTTGTCTCATCCGTCCTGCCCCAGAAGCTTGGAGATCAGCGGCGCGGCCGTTTGTTGGAGCGCGCCGGTGAGGTTCCGGCCGCCCACCAGGACGCCGGATGTGAAGGCGACCAGGCCAACGAAGCCCATGCAGCCTGCCCAGCTCATCACCAGGATGATCGTTTCAGCGTTCATCGCTCCTCATCCCCCTTGAAGGTCTTCCCCAGCTCGATAAGGGGCGGTGCCAGGATCAAGGCCGTGACGGCCGTCAGGACGCCGAAACGTGGCCAGAAACCCATGTTAAAGCGGCGCGCGAGGTCGAGAGCCTGGGAGAGCCATTCTTGGAAGACTTCCGCGCTGTCATCGTCCAGCTCGTCGCCGGTCGCCTTCTGATAGGCCGTCTTGAACCCCTTCCCCATCGCGCCAGCTGCGCGCTCGTCCAAGCGCTCTTCCCTGGGGTCATGGGTGATTTCCTGCACCGGGCCGGAAGGCGCGCCCTGGGGCTCGCTGTGGGCCGCCTCGTGCGTTTCAGCTTCGGGGGCAAACTCGGTGACGGTGGAGCTTGCCTTGATGTCTTCGAGCGCTTCCGCGTCGTCGTTGGTCGGCTCGCTCATGCCGTCACCTTCTCACCCGCCAGGACGGCCGCCGGTGTCGGCATCGCGAGGGTGAAATAGAGCATGAAGGCGCAATGCAGGCTGGTGCCGATGTTCCCCAGGCGAGCCTGATAATTCCGCATCCGCTCAGGGCTCGGCATCCGGCCGGTGAGTGCGTGAATCTCACGGCAGGCGTCCCGAAGTTCGAGGCCGTGATGATCGGCGATCCTGCGCACGTCCGTAAGGGTGAGCGTGCGGCTTTTCGTGGGTTCGGTCATGCGCATGACCGTAGGTTCATGCGCTAACTTTTCCGTGAGTGCGCAGGGTGAAAAGCGAGCGGTTCCGCCCCTTTAGAGGGTTAACTGTGAGGCGAGCCGTGGGGCGGTTCGTGCCCTCCCCTCCCCTTTGGCAGCTCACGGTTAGGCCTCTCCCCTTCCCTGCCCGGCAGGGAAACAGGCGGTGCGTGGTCCTGGCGCCGTTCGGTCTCGATAGCGGCCGCCAGTGTTTCGACCAGGATGATGACCTGCCGAAGATCGACTTCAAGAGACCGTCGGCGCGACGGGTCGAGGCAGTCATCGGCCATGCGAAGGTTGCGAATGGCGGCTTCGGTGAAGGCACCTGCGGCAAGCAAATCGGTGTTGTCGTCAAGCATCGTCCGGGCTTCCGCGCTGTATCGACCAGGAGAACTTCGCGGCCGGAACGGTGACGGTGCAGCTGCCCTGCCCTTCGAACAGCACGTCGGCAATCAGGTCGTTGCTGTCGCCCGAAGAGAGCTCCTGTGGCCGAAGCACGTCGCCCGTCATCAAGTCGAGATAGAGCTTGCCGGGTTCAAAAGAGGTTGCTTTCATGGGTCGTTCCTTTCCGCATTATCGCTGCGTCGCACTGACTGAGACGCAGGGTTCTCGCGCCTCTCAGTCACGTCGATCCGCCACGTTCGGCCGCGCCCGAACGCCGTCTTCACGGCCGCGGTGAGGGTGTCGCCGTAGCGTTCCTCCAGGAGCCGCGCCGCCGTCTTGCTGGAAGTCTCGATGACGACTTCCACCGCGTGGTTTGACCGGCCGTTCGACGGCTGCTCGAGGGTCCAGACGCTGCCTGTCAGGTAGCTCTTCCACCCGTCCGGGCCGAGCTGCCGGAAGACCTGGATCATCGCCGCGTGAAGGTTCTTCTGGCGCGGTGTCCCTGCCCCGATCTGTCCGCGTAGCTCTTCGATCGTTCGGCTCAGATCGTTCGGCCGGGCGAAGGCGAAGTTCAGCGGTTTCGATCGGCCGCGGCCGTCGCCCGACGATCGGTCCGCGAGCTTCTGTCGCCTCACGCACCAGCCGCGGAACTGACGGTCCCCGTAGCGGCCACTTGGCGGTTCCTGCCCCTTGCCCCGGTGAAACCGTTCCCAGGCCCTCAGCGCCTCGTCTGGATCGACTGACGGGCATTCCGCGGAGCACCACGCCCGAAGCGCCGCTGTCACCCGGACAGCCTGCCCCGGTTCGGTTGGCGCTTCGCTGTCCTGGAAAGGATCATCGGCCGGGGCTGGCGAAGGCGCCCCGCCCCGGCAGGGCGCCGTAGAGGCGCGCTGAAGCGCGTCCGCATTCTCTCCCGGCGATAGCCGTTCGATCGTGCTTTCGGCTCTTCCTTGTTCTTTACGTTCCGAAGAGGGGCCGTTCTTCTGCTGTCGCATTCCAGAGGGCGACGCCCCGTCGCATTTTTGACCCTGCCGGAGGAACGCGCGGATCGCGGTCACGGTCGGGTCGGCCGACTCCTCGTCGCGCTCCTGGCCCTCGTCGTCGATCGGCTCGACGGGGAGCTCGTCGTCCTCGTCGTCGTCGAGATAGGGGGCTTCCCATCCGGCCGGAGGGTACGGCAGAAGCCAATAGGTCTTCTCAGCGTTGCCGCCGCGCGTCGTCGTGCCGTCCTCGCTGTAGATGTACCCCTTGGCCTCAAGGTTCGCGAGATGCTTGGAGATAACCGAATGGTGCCGGTGGATCTGCTCGCTCAGCTTGCGGACAGAGAAGCGGCAACGGAGATTCTGGGCACGGTAGCCGATGATATCGAGCATCCAGCGCTCAGCATTGGTGAGGTCCTGGGCGAAGGCCATCCAGGCCGGTTTTCGTATCTCGCGGGGACCGCCGAAGCTCTTGGGCATCGCCGCCATGCGGATCGACTTCGGCAGCTCCGCATAGGTTTCTGCGTTCGGGGGTAAAAAAGCTGGTTCAGCGGACATGACAGACCCGCCGAACGCTGGCAGGGTCCAGCGATCGCATAGCTCACCTATGTGTCTTCAGTGAGGGGCCCGGCGTCAATCGCCAAACATCGGCCGGGTTCCTCGCTCTCACATCCCAGTCTCTCACCGGAACAAGGTGAACGAAGCGCTGATTTTCAGGACTAGGCAACCCTAGGAAAAAGGCGCACGAAGGGTTGAGCCCTTAACAGGACGGGAGAACATCGGTGGCCGAGATAGCGCCAGAGCGCACCCTTAAGGACTACGTGAACGACGCCAAAAAGGTGCAGCGTTTCAGGTCAGATGCAGCCCTGGGATCGGTCTTCGGCCTATCAATGGAAGCCGTCCAGTCATGGAAAAAGGGCCGGTCCGCACCAGATGACGGGATAATAGTTCAGCTAGCAGAAATGGGCGGAAACGACCCAACTATTGCGCTTCTCGATTGCCGGGCTCAATTTACGAAGGACTCGCGAGCAAAGGCGTTCTGGCAACAGCACCGCTGGAAAGTAAAAAAAAACCGCGCCGTGGGCTTGGGCGTCCTAGCCCTAGCGTTTCTGGGCAACGTGGCGTTAACTCCCCTCGCCTACCCTTCAAGTAATTATCAAAAGCTGTTGAATTCCAACGGCAATCCCAATTGTGCAATCTTTACCTTTGTCCGGGGTCTGATTGTCCGTGTCCGCCGCCGCTTCTGGCCTGCCGCTCTCGGGCACGTTATGCGGGAGAACAAAGGGTTAATTCGCGCCACCTAAGCGCGGTCCTTTTTCGATGTTTCCGCTAAACCGTCCGTGAAAAAAGCAATCTTATGCTAGCTTTTTTCCCGTATAAGTTGCCTAGCGGGGGTGTCTTCTCGCGTTCTCACAGTACCAAATCGGCCCGGCTGGTCCCCTCACCAGCCGGGTCGATTCTGTTTCAGCGCTTCTCGGGCAGGAAGATGCCGACCAGGGCCGGGATCGCGACCACGGCCGCCACGGCCGCTTCGCGGACCAGGGGGACCACCTCAGCGGCGGCCGGGTAGAAGAGCGCCACCAGAGCGCCGATGCCTGCCCAGGTCGAAGGTTCACG
>CAZKVC010000030.1:0-6091 GCA_964556115.1 uncultured Caulobacterales bacterium | reverse complement strand
GCCCCCTTCTCGAGCGGGTCGAGAAGGGCGAGATCGACCTTTCCGAGATCATCACTCACCGGGGCGGCCTCGACCACGGACCGGACTTCTACAAGACATTCCGGGACAAGAAGGACGGCTGCGTCAAATGCGTGATGGCGCCCTCGGCCTGACCAGGCACCGAGGAAGTCGGCGCTTCTGCGCCGCCTGGCGGCGGCACAAAACCGTATGGGGTGGATGGCTCCTGCTCCCCGGCGTCGCGATGCGCCACAGTGCAGTTGTCATGACTGCTACAACAGGAGCCACTCCGTGCAGGTTACAACGATCGGCCTCGATCTGGCCAAGACGATCTTCCAGGTCCACGGCGTTGCCGCTGACGGGACCAAAGTCTTCAATCGCAGCCTAAGGCGTGGCCAGGTCTTGGCGTTCTTCGCCAAGCTCGACCCTTGCCTTGTCGGTATGGAGGCCTGCGGGACGAGCCACTACTGGGCCCGGGAGAGCGAGGCTCTCGGCCACGAGGTGATGCTCATGCCCCCGGTCTACGTGAAGCCCTACGTGAAGCGCGGAAAGACCGACGCGGCTGATGCTGAGGCCATCTGCGAGGCGGTCACAAGACCGACCATGCGGTTTGTCCCGATCAAGTCGCCCGAGCAGTAAGCGAAGCTATGTCAGCACCGCGCTAGCCAGATCATGATCGGGCAGCGGACACAGCTCTCCAACTTGATCAGAGGGCTAATCGGTGAGTTCGGGCTCATTGTGGCGAAGGGCCTGCGGTACAGCCGAACTTTTGCGGAGCGGATCGAACAGGACGAAGCCATTCCCCCGCTGCCAAGGAGTCGTCCGCTCGCTCTGCGACCAGCTTCTCGCGCTGGACTGACGTTTTAGGAGGATCGATGCGGAGATCTTCGCCGCTTCGCGGTCCGACGAGCGCGCCCGGTTGCTACAGACCATTCCCCGGATCGGCTCACTGACGGCCTCTGCCATCGCTGCGACCGTCTGCAGCCCTCACCAGTTCAAGTCCGGGCGTGAGTTCGCCGCCTGGCTCGGACTGACACCCCTCAACCGATCAAGTGGAGGGAAGTAACGGCTAGGCCGCATCTCAAAGATGGGGGATCGGTATGTCCGATCCTACTGGTTGCCGGCATGACCTCTAGGGTTCGGTCAGCTTAGACGAGACCCGATCGGGTCGACCCATGAACAGCTTCGATCCTCTCCAAAAAGCCGGTGAGGCTGGCGACGGTCGCCATGGCGAACGAGACCGCTCGCATCGTCTGGGCGGTCCTCTTGAGCGGTGAGCCCTACCGGAGTCGAACCAATCATTAATCCGCACCAGTACGAACACCAAAGGAAGGAAACGAGAATGCGAGGACGATGAGGAATGATGGTGAACCGGTCAGACCGGGGACCTGGCAAACCTGACTTATGTCCAGGACTGTGAGATGTCCGGAAACCCGAATGGGACCAGATCCGCGGAAACCATCAGGGCCAGCGGTCTTCAGAACCGCGACAACAGGCCGGACACAAGACCGCACCTGATCTCGGAAGCTGAACCCTCACCCCTTGCCACGCAGGAACCATCCCAACAGGACATAACCCGAGGGCACCACCTGGGTTCATCCCAGAAGCGCGTTGGAACCCCGCGACCCTGCAACACGGCAGAATTCCAGACCAAGCGACAGCCAGGCCCGACACCTTAGAAGAGCGGCGAGCGGAACAGCGTCGGCAGGTCGTCGCCCCTTATGCTGCCCCAGGCGAGTGCCAAGACGAAGACCGTGTAGCCCGCTGCCGCCGCCCTTATGCCCCAACGCGCCGGTACCACCGAGAAAAGGCGGGGCAGAAGAAGCCCCGCCAGCGGGACGGCCTGAAGCGCGTGGGTGGCAAAAAATGGGCGGCACGAAGATCGCCTCCCTCCATCCGCCAGCCGAAGAACCCCTCGCCATAGCCCGTGGGCGAGCCCCCCATATTGCCGGCGAAGGAAAAGAGGATGAAGGACCAGCCCCCACCCAACTGACAGGCTGAGCGCCCGGTTCGCCGCCGTCCGGGATGCGCGCAGGGTGCTAATCCCCTGCGTCAGCGCGCCCGGCACCAGGACGAAAGCGCCGAGCCCGGCCAGCCTGTAGAAAATCGCGAACAGCCCCTCGCCGTTGTAGTGAGACCTGATGCCGAGAGCGCTGGCCGAGAGGAGCCAAAGACTCTCTAGCACCGCAGCGATGGCCACCGCCTCGACGATGAGGGGTTGGCGCGCGCCCTTCCGCATGAACGGGCGAAGATAGGCCAGGGTGAGAACGTAGACGCCGAGCGAGAGGGCGAACTTGAGCGGCTGCACCCACACCCCAACCCCGTCCACCTCACGCCCGTCGACAAGGCCGAGGACGACGAGGACCGGCACTTGGAGAAGCAGCAGCATGCCCCACGCCGTGTAGATGCGGTGCCGCCGCCAGAGCGTTGCCATGTCCGAAGAGTCCCCGTCGCCGCGGGCAACTGACAACAAGGACGGGGATTTTGTCCAGCCGCTGGCGTAGAAGGCGCAGAAGCGGACAAAATGGGGAAGGTAGGCTGAGCTCTGACTGTCCCCTGCCGCCGTCGTGCGTGCTATAGAAGTGCATGAACGATTTGGACGCCCTTACGCGCCTCGGTGCGAAGATTGATCGTCAGACGCTAAACGAGAACCGGCAGGGGCTGCTTGAGTCGCTACGGGCTGTCGACGATGCCCTGGGTTCCGACCCTTGGCGGAAGGCTGTCCATCCGCAGCTCCACTACTTCGCATCGAACATCCACGCTGCGCTGGGAACCATCGCCGCGGGCGGGAAGCCGGACGAGGTGTGGTCGTGGAACCAAGAGGCAGCCTTGGCGCAGATCGCCTCGCTTCGGCGGGCGATCCGCGCCGAGGGCTTTGCGCATGCCGATCCGATCTTCCGTGCTCAAGTTCACACGAACCTCGGAAACGCCCTTTCCGGCATCGGAAGGCCCATCGCCGCGCTCGAGGCGTGGCGGGCTGCTCTCGACGCCGTCCCTCGCTTCGGTATAGCGTGGGGCAACGCGGCGAGCGGCGCGCTCTGGTACGCGGAGGCGTTCTACGATGCTGGGCATGTCGGCCTCGCCGCCCTGCAGGTTCGCGCCGAGCTCACGGCGCTGCTGGACGGCAGCAGGCCCGTCGTCTGGGACTCGCCGCACCCGCTCGCCGAGGTGTCCTTCGCGAGGCGCCTCGAGCGTGCGAACGAGGTCTGGGAGGCATGCGGCAGTCCAGACGGTGAGGTGGACGATATCCCGCTCGGCCCGAGCGCCGCCCTGCGAGACTACCATCGCTGGTGCTTAGAGGAGCGCCTTTATCTGAACCCCCTGAACGATGTGATGACCGGCATCGCCGCGAGCCGTGACGTCCTTCACCTGCCGAACCACACCTACAAGGTCGGCGAGGAGCCCCGCTTCCCCCGCTACTACGACCTCCTGAAACAGGAATACGTCGCGGCCCGCTGGCGCCTCTACGAGGGTATGATAGCGGACGAGACCACGCACGATGTCGGCTCCGAAGGAGTCCTCTACCTCGGCGAGTCTGCGACATGCCTAACCTACGGGGCGGACCAGCTTCGTGTGGCACTGCGCTCCGCCTACGCGCTCCTCGACAAGGTCGCGGTGTTCATAGCCGACTACTACCGCCTGGAGATTAGCGTAGGAGGCATTAGCGCCTCGAAGGTGTGGTTGAGTTCGGGCAGTAGGAGAGGTGCGCCGATGCTTCGCAACGAGTTCGAAGGCAACCGGAACTGGCTGCTGCGAGGCCTCTACTACCTTTGCCGCGACCTGTTCGACGAGCGGCTAGAGGCCGCCGACCCAGACGCCAGGCGGGTCTACGAGCTTCGGAGACAGGCCGAACATCGCTTCCTCGCGCTCACGCACTTCGAGACGATGGAGGCGGACACGGACGCCTTCGTGCGCGTGACGAAGAGCGAGATGATCGAGCACGCGATGAAGGCCGTGCGCCTCGCGCGCGAGGCGGTAATCTACCTTCCCCTGATCATGCGGCGGGAGGAGGCCTTACGCGAAGAGGTAGCAGGCGATGGCCTGGTCATGCCTATGGTCTCGTCCGGTCCCGTCGGGCCGTAGGGAAGCTCAGTCCGGTCGGAGGCCCCTCCGGCGGCGTGGAACATCGGCAAGGCCCGGCGATCTGCGAAGCGGTTTCATGTCGGCTTCGAACGCCTATCTCATGGGTCCGGAGGGAACGCGATGACGCGAATGGTGCTGCCTGACACGAACCTGTTTTTCGAGTGCCAGAAGCTCGAGCAACTGCCGTGGCCAGAGCTCGGGGAAGGTCCGCTCGTCCTTCTCCTGACGAAGCCAGTCCTCGACGAGATCGATGAGCACAAGAGAGGCGGCGGGCGGACGAAGAGGCGTGCGCTCCAGACCTACAAGCGGGTTCGCGACCTGCTGGAGGCTGGCGAACAGGAGGTTCGCCTGGACATCGATGGCGGCGACGTGACCCTTCGCTTGGCCGGTGCGTTGTTAGCCCGCCGGGACATCCCCTCGCTGACGATCACCAAGCCGGACGACCACCTGATCGCGATCCTCGCTGGGTTGGTCGATACGGGAGAGGACGCGTTTCTCCTGACCCACGATACCGGCCCAGCGTCCACGGCGAATGGCCTGGGTCTTCCGTTCCGGCTGATCCCAGAGCACTGGCTCCGCCCACCAGAACGAACCGAAGAGGAGCGGAAGCGTGCCGCCTTAGAGGAGGAACTCAAGGCGTATCGGAGTGCCGAACCTAACCTGTCGCTTCGCCTAGCGGGGTGCGAGGCGTCGAGCACCGTTAAGCGCGAGATCGACGTGCTCGAGCCACTCGAGGACGCCGAGCTCGACCTCGCGATCAATGCGCTGCGCCAGGCACACCCGCCGAAGACGGACTACTCCGATCCGCCGAAGCCGCCGCTCGCGCTTAAAACGAAGTTGACACTACTGACTGATCGTATCCGCTACGAAGCGCCGGCAGAAGACGACCAAAAGGCCTACCTCGATGAGGCCTACCCGGCTTGGCTCGATCGCTGCCGAGCGGTCCTCGCGGATTTGCACGAAGGTCAGCGGAAGGTTCCGCCGACCAGCTTGGTGGTCGAGCTCGAGAACGACGGTAGCCGACCGGCGACCGGTCTTCGCATTTCCTTCGAAGCTCGTGGTTATGTTCGGCTGATGCGTCCCAATAACGGCGATGAAGCTGATAGCGAATCAGGCGCATCCGACCAGGACCAACGTCGGCCTACACTACCGTCGCCGCCTGAGCCGCCAGCCTGGCGCAAAGTCGTCGAACAAGCTGCGCCTACGATCGCGACGGCTACTTCGACCGATGCGCTAAGCCATATGTCCCGCCCGTCAGGCATCGCAGCGCTCATCGCAGACGCCCATGATCCTTTCTACGGCGGACGTGGATCGGCGGCGTCAGTTCTCGCTGGGGTGACGAGGCCTTCTTTCGACTCAGAGCTGTTCCGAGCGCCGATGGTACCTAGGCCACGGGACCCCGACGGGTTCTACTACAGGGAATGGTCCTCAAGCGTGCCGGTCGAGCAAGGGGCATTGACGTGTGAGCGCTTCCAGCATCAGTCGGGACCGGAGACCTTCGAGCTAGAGGTCGTGTTCGCAGACCGACAGCCCCACACGGCTGCCATTCAGGTAGAAGTACACGCGGAGAACCTGACTCACCCCGTGAAGCTGACCGTGCCGGTCGAGCAGGTCGTGCGGACGCGGAAGCCCATCGCCGAACTCCGCGCCGTTCTGCAGCAGGCTGGCGCCTCCTTCCCATATACGGAAGAAGATGCGAGCGAAACGGCCGAGGACGGCGTCCCAGAGTAACTCCGAACGGCCGCCGAGCCGACCTGCACTCGCTTCACTGACGCCTGATCCGGCCTGCCTTCGAGCACTGCCGGGCCGTTCGATCCAGCCCTTCTGTATGTGATAGGCGACGACCGCTTGAGTCAGAGACCGCTGCCTTCCGCGACCGGGAAAGAGGAAGAGAAGCTCAGCCTCGAACCCCTTCCCAATGACGTTCGCGCTACGCCTGGCAACAAGTAGGAATCCCTTCAATAGCTGAAGATACGAGAGACGCCCTCCAGTGACCCACTTCTTTCCCTAG
>CAZKVC010000029.1:0-8204 GCA_964556115.1 uncultured Caulobacterales bacterium | reverse complement strand
TCACCCCGCCCTGCGCAGCCGCCTCCACCATCCAGTCCACCGCCCGCTGCGCATGTGCGCCAGCGCGGAACAGGAAGCGCCGGTCGCCGCGCAGAACCTTCAGCCAGGAGCCGAGATAGGCCGCGTGATCCTCCAAATGGTCCGCCGTGAACCCCAGCCGCTGCCCGAGGAGGGCGGCGCCGAGTTCGGCCACGAGTTCTTCCTTCGCGTACGCCTCGTTGCCGAAGGTCGAAGCGCCGAAGGAGCGGTCGAGCCGGTCCGGGGCCTTCGTGCGATGGACGTGCTCGTGACCCAGTGTGGCGTAGAATTTCTCAGCGCTCTCGAACCGTGCCAGGGGCGGCATGTGGATGCGGTCGAGCGAAGGCACGTAGCAAGCTCGGTCGCCGTCCACGGCCACGTCCGCGCCGATGGCGTCGAAGAAGGCCTCGCAGGTGGGGATGGGCTTGGGGCCGTCCGCCGGATCGCCCTCGGGCTCGGGGTGGAACCGCGCGTCAAGCCCTTCGATCTGCGCTGCGTTGAACACGCGGTAGGACTTGAGGAAGCGGTAGGCGCCAGCATCGCCGTCGTCGCCCTCGGCTCCGTCGGACGCCGAACGGTCGCCACCGGCGCCGTCCTGCGCGTCCTTGGTCTTCGCGGTCCCGTAGTAGACGACCACGCTCGACCGCTCGCCCTTCCGGACGCAGGCATCCATCGCCCGCGCCTGCTGGAACGTCATCCAGTAGGGCGACGTGTATCCCATTAGCGCCGCGCGCATGCCGAGCAGGAACGCGTTGATCCCCCGGTAGCCCTCGCCCCCGTGGCGCAGCGGCACCCCGCCGCCCGCGATGCGCCACGGCCGGCGCCAGGGCAGGGTGCTCCGCTCCAAGAGAGCCACGATCTCGTCGGTGATCAGTTGGGCCGCGTCGGCCTTGGACTGTGTGCTGCGGGGGGTCTTGCGTGGGGTGCGGGGCATCGGCCTCGTCCTTTCCTCGGGTGCGTGAACACCCGGAAAGGCGGCAGCCTCTGCCCTTTCCTGCCCGGACCTCGCAGGGCAGCACGACGTCCGGTCGGTTCCCCAAACAGGTGCCACCTATCCGGCGAAGGGATTGTGACCGAAGGCCGAGACGCGCCCCGCGCGGCTCGGTGAGCGCAGCGAGTAGAGCCCGGTCCCGCAAGGCGGGACGCTTCGAACTTCCAATATGCAAGAGGACCACGGCGGGGAGCGGGCGTTCACTGTCGGTGCGAACGACAGATTGGCTCGCGATTTTATCGCCACAACGATTTGGTCGCAGTAGCCGTATAAGAAGATGGCCACAGTTCTCTAAATGTTCTAGTTCAGGATTCTATGACCGACTGACACTGTGCCGTGATGACCATGCCCTCTGATCCCACGAATTACGTTCCAGCGAATGCCAAGGCGAACGGTGCTTACTACACGCCGGACGCCGTGGTGCGCTCGCTAGTGTCGTGGGCTGTGCGGGACGAGACGGACACGATGCTCGACCCCTCCTGCGGGGACGGACGGTTCCTAATGGGGCACGTGCATGCCGTGGGCGTGGAGCAGGATCCTCGGTCGGCCGCGGTCGCGAAGACCCGGGCACCGGGTGCGTTGGTACACGAAGGGGACTTCTTTCGGTGGGCCGCGCACACGGAGGCGCGGTTCGATTGCGCGGTCGGCAACCCCCCTTTCATTCGCTACCAGCGCTTCAAGGGGGAGGCCCGCAAGCGAGCGCTCGACCTGTGCACTCGCTACGGTGCGCACTTTAGCGGTCTCGCCTCCTCATGGGCGCCGTTTCTGGTTGCCGCCGGGGGCCTCGTGCGGCCCGGCGGTCGCATGGCCTTCGTCGTACCAGCCGAGATCGGCCATGCGCCTTACGCCGCACCAGTGATCGAATGGCTCTGCTCCCGCTTTGCCCACGTACAGTTGGTGGCCGTGCGCGAGAAGCTGTTCCCGAACCTATCGGAAGACTGCTGGCTCCTCTACGCCGAAGGGGCGGGGGGCCGCACGGAGCGGATCGCCTTGACGGTGCTGGAGCGCTTCGCGGCTTCGAACGCACCGCCCGCGCCCACGGTTCATGTGCCCCTGGCGGATTGGCGCACGACTTGGAACGGCCGCCTACGCCCCTTCCTAGTGTCCGGCGAGACACGTGCGCTTTATGCTGGCATCGCTGAGGTGCCCGGCACGCGCCGCTTAGGCACGCTCGGCTCGGTTGGAATCGGTTACGTCAGTGGCGCGAATGGCTTCTTCCACCTGTGCACTTCGGAAGCGGCACGCTGGCGCATACCGGCTTCCATGCTGCAGCCCGCGATCCGAAACGGGCGCATGCTGCCCGCCGCCGTCCTGAGCCGCGTAGCGCTCGACCACCTCGTGCGTGCCGACGAACCAGTCCATCTGTTGCGTCTGCACCGGGGACAGAGGATTCCGGCAGCGGTACGTCGCTACCTCGACAGCCCTGCGGGACAAGCGGCGCGGGAGGCGTACAAGTGCCGGATGCGCGACCCCTGGTATGCGGTGCCCGACGTGAAGGTGCCGCACTACTTTCTGAGCTACATGTCCGGCCGCACCGTCAGCCTCGTACGCAACGACGCCGGTGCGACTTGTCCCAACACGCTTCACTGCGTGACGCTCCGGGATCGGCGCGACGTGACCGCGATCGAGGCGGCGCGGCGAACGCCCTTCTTCCAGCTCTCCTGCGAGATCGAGGGTCATCCGCTTGGAGGCGGCATGCTGAAACTTGAGCCCCGCGAGGCGGCGCGGATCGCGATCCCGAACGGGGCCAAGCTGGCAAGCCTCGACGTAGACCTCGCACGGGAGGCCGTCATCGAACTCCAGCGCTGGCGGCACTATACCTCCGGTCATCACAGCTTGACCGATTAAGAGGAACCAGAGCGTGGCGGCGACTAAATCCCTCAAAGCACAGGCGTGGCCGCTCTTCGATCACATCGTGGCCGATGCAGCGCCGGGCGGCGAGCATAGCAATCCTTGGGAGCGAACCGAAGATGGCCAAGAGCGCTTTGCGCCGGACTACGACGTCCTGCGGAAGCTGCTCGGGGTCCCCCTGCACTTTAAGGCAACGACCCAGTCCGGGATACCCGCGCTCGCTCTTGATATCTGGCTGAGCTACGAACTCCGCCGCGCCGGCTTCGTCTCAGACCAGGTCTGGCCGAGACCCCAGCACCCTCGCATCCTGCCGCTCGCGGTGGTGAAACTGCTCGAAGCCCTCCCAAAGAGGGAAAGGCCCAAGCTGGAACAGCGCCTTGCGAGGAAGGGTGCGATTCCCGGCGTTACATCGGCCAGCGCATCAATTCTTGGGAAGAACTATCTCAAGCAGGTCGACGTCATCATGACGGACTGGGCGACCGGTCCCGAGCTGCTCATTTCGACGAAGCGCATGGACTCTTCGTTCGGAAAGAACGCTCCGAACAGAATCGAGGAATCCTATGGGGACGCGAAGAACCTCCGACTGCGACACCCCATTTCCGCACTTGGCTTCTTGTTCGGCCTTCGCTCTACGATCCTGCAGGAGGAGCCGGACACGGCCGCTTGGCTGCTCGACCAGATCAGCAAGCTCGGTCGCGAGGACGACGCCTATCACTCCACCTGCGTCGTCCTCATCGAGTACGGTGACGATGTCGCGGCGGCCGACGACGGCTCGGAACCGGAGGACGAGATCGAGGAGCCAGGGCCCGATGAGGACGACGATGCACTGCCCGATGAAGACGTCGAAGACACGGCGCTAGCGCAGGCAGTAGCGAACCTTCCAGCCGTCGAGGTCATCTCGGATCGCGTACCGGAGCATCTCGACCCCGCTGGCTTTCTTGCAAAACTCGTTACGCATGTACTCTATAACACGCCGGTGAACATGCATGTCGAGGCGAGATGGCGAAGAACACAACCAAAAATAGCTGAGTAATCCTTTTGTCAGTCACGTGTAATTCGAAGGTATATCATGAGACACAATTGGTGGATGCTAGTCGTCAAGACCTAAATTATCTCCCAAGGGGTACTTAGGAATATCGACGCCGTATAGTTCCTGTATTTTTCTTATTCGACGCCTTGAAACGTTCACCTTGCGTTCCCAAGGTCTTTTGGTGCTATGCGGGAGAAAGAATGATGAGGCAGCTGACGGTTGAGAACGATCTCCGTGACGTCGTCAGTCGCTTGGAGCGTCAGGTCGAGTTGGCGACCGCCCAGGGCCGTACGGATATCAACCTAGCTCTCGAGGACGCATTCATCCCGATCCTCAAGGAGATCTACCGACTCCCGAACCTCATCAACCTGAACCGCAAGCGGAAGAACTACCCAGGCATCGACCTCGGTGACGATCACGACCGGGTGGCCTTTCAGATCAGCTCGACGACGACGCTCGACAAAGTCAAGGCGACCGTGGGCCAGTTCATGGAGCGCGCCTACTACGGGAGCTTCGACGAGCTTTACGTCCTGATGCTGACGCCTAAACAGACCTCCTACAGTCAGGCGTCAATTGACAAGCTGCTGACCGACCAATTCTCCTTCAACTGTAGAAAGCACATTATCGATCTTGGCGATTTGCTGCGGGAGGTGTCTTCGCTGCGACTTACCGCACAAGAGCGAATTCTGCGGGAGTTCCAGAAAATCCTTGGCGAGGTCGACGCATTCGTAGACTACATTTCCGAGACCGTCGCGGCACCGACGACGATCACCTCTAACCTGCAAGCCATCGAACTTCCCGAGGCGGTCTTCGTGGCCGACCTTGCGATCAACGATAAAGCCGTCATTGCGAGGGCGAAGGCGGAATTGAACTACGGAGGCCGGTCGAGGAACCGGCGGTCCGTCGTCAAGATGGCGCTACTCTTGGAGGGTATCGAGACGGATGCATGGGTCGACTATGACGGCAGACTCTTCGCCTTTGAGGATATGGAGCGCACAGGCGTGGCGGCCATCATTGACGGCGGGACAGTCGAGCGGTTGGACACGATGGATCTCGCCACCTCCTCTGAGGCAGATAACGTGAACGTTCTCCGGCAGTTACTTCATGCAGAGACCCAAGAGAATTTGAAGCATCGCGGCGTGCGCATGCACTCAAAGGATCGTTTCTTCTTCTTCGGGCCGAGCATCGACGGCCAGAAGGCACGCAAAGAGACATGGGTCGGCAAAAGGTCAGCTGAGAGGTTCGTTTACAGGGTTGTTCACCAGAAGAAGGACACGTCGAAGGTTGCGCACCACCAGCACTTGAGTTTCGCCCTATCGTTCTCACCGATCGGCGAAACGTGGTACGCGCAGGTAGTGCCGAGTTGGTACTATTCCTTCAACGGCTTCAAACGCTCAAATTGGCACGAGGAGCTGCTATCGAAGCAGAAACGGTTGGAGCACAACGATGGTGTCCGCAACGCGGTGCGCTTTGTTGCGTACTTCCTCTCCTCTCTTGGCGAAAAGGCGTCCGACACCTCTAATCTACGCTACGGTGCCCTTCTCGAATTCGAGATGGCGCAAGCTGTTGAGGCGGAGGCTTTGATGGACGAAGAACGGGAGATCGAAGACGGTGACGTGGCCTCGGAAGGGGCGGTAGCATGAGGCTCACGACGCTCGCGGAACCTCGATTGGAGTTCGGTACGGGCACGCACATCTGCCCGCGAACCGGCATCGAGCAGATGGGGGTCTACGACAAGCGAGACGAGCTGCGTCGCACCGAACTGCGGATCGGTGTCGTCGGCCGCGGGGAGGGCATCGATCTTCTGGACGAATGGCTGGCGAAGTGCCGTAGCGGCATTGAGCGCAAATCGGGATCTCCCCTCAAGAACCTCTTCCGGGGGTTCGGCGGTATAAACCCGGACTATGGGTTCCTAACCCGCGTCATCAACTCCCCGCAGTACACTCGTCCCCTTCAGAAATCCGAGATTACGAGCGCCCTGAAGCTACGAACCCGTGCGGAGCGCATCGAGCGTGCCGTCGAACTGTTCTATGAACAGGTTCGGTTCCTCGCCGAGAACCGATCGGTTGACGTCATCGTCTGCGTCCTGCCCAACGACTTGTTCGATTCCGTCACGACCAAGGCTGAAGGCGAAGCGGCGAAGGATGACTTGGAGCATAATTTCCGGCGTATCCTGAAAGCCCGGTGCATGCATCTGGGTACGCCGCTACAGCTCGTGCGTGAGATGACGATGGTCGTCACCAAGCAGTCGGGCGATCAACAAGATCCTGCGACGAGAGCATGGAACTTTGCGACAGCGCTCTACTATAAGGGCAACCGAACGATCCCTTGGCGACTTGTAGAAGACAATGCCAAGCCGCCGTCTTGCTACATCGGTATTGGCTTTTACAAGAGCCGCGATGGCGAGACGGTCTCTTCAAGCCTAGCGCAGGTGTTCGACGAGTTCGGCCATGGCATCATCCTTCGGGGCACGCCAGTCTCGATCGATAAGAAGAATCGCCGTCCCTACCTCTCCGAGGATCAGGCCTATGGGCTGCTGCGCGATGCGCTCGACGAGTACGACCGCGCGCTCCAGCACATGCCGGCCCGTGTTGTCGTCCATAAGTCCAGCCGCTTCCGGGATAGCGAGTGCGCCGGATTGCGGCGAGCGCTTCAGGAGAAGGTGATCCGGTCCCGCGACTTCGTTGCCATCACCGGCACCGACATTCGCCTGTTTTCGGACAAAAACTACCCCCCGAAGCGCGGCACCCTGTTAACGATATCCGAGTCGGAAGGTATCCTGTACACGCGGGGCACTGTCGACTTCTACAAGACTTACCCGGGGATGTACGTGCCCAATCCGCTCAGAGTGACGGCCTACGATCAGGACTCTTCGCTAGAAAGCCTCTGCGAGGAAATACTTGGCCTGACGAAGATGAATTGGAATAATACGCAGCTCGATGGCCGGCTTCCCATCACGCTCGAATGTGCGGGCAAGATTGGAGACATTATGAAGTACGTCGATCCAAGCGAGCGACCTCAGGTCAGCTATAGCTTCTACATGTAGAGTAGCCGTTTCGAGGTCCCGAGCACGATGTACTGCTACGTTGACGAAAGTGGGAACACGGGGAACCACCTTTTCGATCCAGCTCAACCCGTTCTCTACTACGGATTGATCACGTCGAAAACGAACCTCGATGTCTCAGCCGAGCCGCTGCTCCGTGCGGCTCGTGCAAGGCTTGGGGTAGAGCGCCTTCACGCAAACGAGCTGGGCGTCGGGCGGCTCTCGGAGGTCGCGATGAGCCTCGGTCGCTTCGCGCTCAAACACGATGTGCGGTTCTCGCTCTACAAGGTGGTGAAGCCCGACCACGCCATCATTACCTTCTTCGACCAAGTCTTCGACGCCGGACTCAACGACGCCGTCCCGTGGCACCACTACTGGACACCCTTGCGTTACGTGCTCGTCTTCAAGGTCGCCCACCTGTTCGACGAACAGACCGCAAAGGCGGCTTGGGCCGCGCGAGTGGAGACCAATCCCGCACGAGCTGCAAGAGCCTTGCAAGGGCTATGCTCGACGCTTCAGGATCGTATCCATCGCCTGCCGGATGCTCGCTCCCGCGAGCTGATCTCTGGCGCGCTGACTTGGGCTGCGGCGAACCCATTCGAGATCAGCTACGGCGCGGGGAACAAGGATAGCGCGCTTCAGATCTCCCCGAACCTCGTCGGCTTCCAGCAAGTGATGCAATCCGCGGCCGCGCAGGCTCAGAAGCAGTCCCGGCAGGTCCGCCGGATCGTCGTAGACCAGCAGACCCAATTCAATCGCGCGCAAGGCGAACTGGCCGACATGTATCGGCGGATGCGGGGCCATAAGCAAAGTATGGGCCCCGGAATGCCGGAAATGGATATGACGAACATGCCGGAGGCTCCGCCCGACTTCCAGCCAGGTGACGAGAGCGCTGGCCTTGAGTTAGTCGATGTCGTGCTCTGGGTCGCGAAGCGATGGCAGGAGGGTAAGCCTCTATCCCCGGAACTGGGCGAGATGTTCAACGCTTTCGCTAAGCGTGGCGGCACCGACGAGGTTTCGCTCAGTGGTTTGGAACGTCGCTGGAGTTTCCTTGCGACGCTGCCGGATCCAGACGGTCCATTGCCTGACGGCCTAACGAAGAAGATCGCCGAATGGGAGGAAGAGCGGATACGAGCGGTGGAGCGTTGCTGAATGGTATGCCGATCCTCGACGGTTTAAGGAACCGGTCAATCCGTACAGTATGAACCGCGTCCGCAAGCCGGTCGATCAGCGGACGCGTCGAGGATCGCGTCGAGCGAGCCCGCGCAACC
>CAZKVC010000028.1:0-10813 GCA_964556115.1 uncultured Caulobacterales bacterium | reverse complement strand
GGTTGCGCGGGCTCGCTCGACGCGATCCTCGACGCGTCCGCTGATCGACCGGCTTACGGACACAACCTACAGCGGATCTTTTCGGATGGCATGACGCTGCCCTGCGGCACCTCGCTTCCACGAGGATAGGCGAGTGATTAATTTACTCCGCCATTACCGCCCATAGGCATGCCTCGGCGTCCAACTCTGGATGAGTTCGGCCTCTTCGTGCTCGGCTCCGTCGTCATCGTGCGCCGCAAGCACGTCGCTCGAAAGCACAGTGAGGGTCAGACCGGACTTTCCAAGGCCCACGATCTCTTCGTCTAGATCAAGACTTCGCATGCATGAGAACCAAGCCGCGAGCGATGTCTGCCGGCATGCTGTCTTGCCGCGGGCGACATTCTCCGAGTCCGCATTAAAAGCCTTCGTGTGGCCTGGGGGCAGTGGCGAGTCCTTACGGAGGAACCGTAGCTTGTCGAGCCGTTTGAACGCCTCCGAAAGGAACGCATAGCGGACGTCCGGCCCGCAGCTGACGATCACGGCCATCGGATATTCAGAGCATTCCGCAGCTCTGATCGCTGAAGCCGTAATTGAGCAGCAGGCTGCGTCGGCCAAGTCCAATATTCCTCGAAGACCAACTTGGCTTGCTCCCAGTGCCTGCCTGACAAGCCGTGTCGGTAGGAGAAGGCCGGAGGCGAAATGGTCGGCCTCGAGTTCGATGGACGAAGTACCTTCGGTGAAGCCCGCACGCGACATATGGATCGGGGCGGTGGCCAAGATCTCTTCAGGATGGCCCTCGAGAAAGTAATGACCGAGCTCATGGGCGACGGTGAACCGCTGAAATCCCTCGTTCGTGATGTCCGTGGCATAGAAGATGCCTGCACCCGCGTCGTTGAAGATGATGCCGCCGCTTACGCCTTTCGCGCCGGGGTCCTTGGCCTCGACGATGATCTCGTTGGCGTCAGCAATCGCGAAGGGATCGATGGGAAAGCTTGTGAAGCCTTCCTCTAAAGCGATGCGCTCGCCGTGGCGCCGGGCCGCGAGCAGACGGAACCGTTTCATAGCGACTTCTTCTTCGTGTTGATGAGGTCGATCATCATCTGGATGTGTTCGCGATCATCATCCGATAAGTTCTCCTCCCCTCTAAAGGCAGTCGTGGCCCCACCGAGATCGTCGCTGCGCCCGAGGAGATAGTCGGAAGTGACGTTCAGCGCCCGTGCTAGCGCCCGGATGTTCGCGAAGGACGGTTTGCGACGGCCCTTCTCGAAGTGACCGATAGCGGACGGCTGCAGACGCGCCCGCTCCGCAAGCTCCGTCTGGTTGAGATCGCGCGCCTCCCGGGCCGCGCGAAGGCGGTCCTTGAATCCTTCGTCCTCCGGTGAACCGGCTGCTTTTGACATGAACGATTCCGTGTGTTAACCTTTGACGAATCCGTAGGAACAAGTGATCGACATGGATGCTTTCGCCTGCTTCGTGATCCTACGGAAGCGTCAATACTAATAAGACGGACCGTGTCGTCTGTCAAACGAGAGGTTTCGAGCCATGAACGTTCTGACCAACTTTGAAGAGAGAGCGCGGTCCTATGACACCGACCCCATCGAGGCTGCCCTCATGGATGTGGGACGATTGATCCAGATTACGCCAACGATGCACCAACAGGCCGATGACCATGTCGCCGGCCTAGTGCGCCATCTGAACCGAGCGGGCAGTCCGTTGGAGGGCCGCGTCGACGAGTCCTACCCGTCCGGATCGTTCGCCATCCACACGGCAACGCGATCGCGCATCCGGCGCGAGCAACATGATGCGGACGCTGTGATTGAGGTCGATGGAATTCTCTACGCGGATCCGCAGGTGGTACTTGATGAGATCCACGCGGCGGTGAAGGGCAAGCCTGGGAGTCGCTACCACGACTATCCGATTGAGCGGAACAGTCGTTGCGTGACGATCACCTATCCCGACGGGGTGACGGTCGATCTGATGCCGGTCGCGCGGCTTCCGAACACCCCGGATCGTGTCGCATATCTCTTCCATAGCAAGCCGGAAGCCGGAGAGAGCTACCGCAAGGAAGTTAATCCCAAGGGCTTTGCGGACCTCTTCAACGAGCGCGTTGAACGAAGCGCGACGTTCCGGGACCGTTTCGACGCGCGGCGGGCTCTGGTGGAGGGTCGGACCTACGCGGGAATGCTTCACGATGCCGAGCTTGCGCGTGCGGCGTCGGGAGGTCCGATCCGTGTCCTTGCGGAAGCCCAGCCAATGCCGGCCTTCGTTCCGCTGGATCAGAAGGCCCCACGCGTGGTCGCGCTGCAGATCATCAAGCGGTTCCGCGACAAGCGCTTCCGCAAGCATGACGACCACCGCCGCCGCCGCAAGCCGCCGTCGATCGTGTCCGCCGCCGAAGCGCTGAACGTCGTTCCGGCCTACGACACGCTGTTCGATGAGGTGGTGGCGATCGCCACGCATCAGATCCGCCGCATCCGTGAGGCCGAGCGCTCGCTTCGCCTTCTCCATGTCACGAACCCCGCCCATGCGCCGGACGTGTTCACCGACCGCTGGCCCGCGACGCGCGAGGATCAGAGGCTCTGGGCTTCCGACCTCAAGCATCTGGTCGAGGAACTGACGAAGCTGCGGTCCGTCCGCTTCGATCCTGCGGTCGTCCTGCGGGTCTTCGATGACCTCTTCGGTGAAACGGTCGGCAAGTTCGTGCTCCAATCCTACCACGACGCCCGTTCCCGGGGAATCGAGCGTGGTACGCAGGGGATGACGCAAGATGGCAGCTTCGTCGGGGTTCCCCCGAAGGCTCCGTTGGCCGCGCCGAGCATCGGGACCGGTGTCGCCGGTGCAGTGGCAGCGCCGATCCGCCCGGCGCGAGCGAACACGAACATGGGAGGTATGATCAAAGATGATCGGCATCGATGAGCAGCTGCGCGACATGGCCGAGCGGCTGCCGGCTTGGTGGTCCGACCGGATCGATCTGCGAACTGCTGCATGGACGGGGACGCTGACACCGCATCGGACCTGCTACAGGATTCGCATTGAATACACGGCGCCACTCGTCGTCGAGGACCGGCCGCTGCTCTGGATCCAGCCCTTGGTGGAGGTCCTCTCTCCGAGCCTGCGGTATAGGTTCTTCAATCCGGAGGGTAGCCTTCCCCACGTCTACCCCTCTCATCCGCGAACGCCGCGATCGGGCCCATTCCTCTGCCTCTTCGACGACGAACGCCAAGAATGGACCCCCGACGACCATCTCAGCGAGACTACGGTGCCTTGGGCCGCAAACTGGTTGAGCTGTTATGAGACGTGGCTCGCGACCGGTTACTGGCTTGGCAGCGGTCGGCATATTCCACCCGACCCCGATCGCATCGATCAGATCATCCCCTTCAGGAGGCAGTTGCTTGGCAGTACCGCAGACACGTCGATCACAAGGAACTTTGCCGCGGCGGCGTGAGCAGCTTCCATGGCTCGAACCCGACTTCCGCCTCCTGTCGATTGACGGCGGCGGTATTCGCGGAGTCCTGCCCGTAGCCGTTCTCGCAGAATGCGAGCGCCGCTTCCTGCGGAACGGATCGGCGGGGGCGTATTTCGATCTGATCGCGGGAACGTCAACCGGTGGGATCGTCGCCCTGGGCCTTGCGGCCGGCATGCGGGCTGACGAAGTGCTCGAAATCTACATGCGGGACGGACAGAAGATCTTCCCGCCCCCCAGAACGCCCGAGATAATTGGTGTCAAGGAACTGGTCGGAGCTGGCCAGTTCCTTCGTGGTCTGGTCCTCTATCGATACGATCGCGAACCGCTTGAACGCGCTCTGCGCGACCGCTTCGGCGATCGCCTCTATGGGACGCTGGAACGACGGCTCAATGTGCCGACCTTTGACGGCTACACTGAAGTGAACGTCCTGAAGACACCCCATCATCCGGACTTCCGGCGCGACTGGCAGGAGGAGATCGTTACCGTCGCTCTCGCAACGTCGGCCGCGCCTACGTTTTTTCCTACCTACCGCAATGGCACCCGCCATTTCGCAGATGGAGGGGTCTGGGCGAACAACCCGATCATGGTGGGTCTCGTGGATGCGCTATCATGCTTTGACGTCGACCGTCACGCCGTAAGCATCCTCTCTTTGGGATGCGGCGACACGGACATGCGAATGACGGGCGGACAGATGAGGTGGGGCGGTCTCCTTCAATGGCGAAACGTCATCGAGGCAGCGATGCACCTGCAGAGCCAGAACGTTCTTGGCCAGGCAGGCCTGCTTATCGGTCGGGATCGATTGCTGCGGGTCAATACTGCGCCGTCCCTTGAATCCATCGCCCTTGACGATGCCCGGCGAGCGTGCACCGAACTACCTAGTCAGGCAAAGAGGCTCGTGGAAGAGAACGCGGCCCATCTCGAAGCGTTTTTTGATACTCCACGGGGGCCGGTTCAGTTTCATCACGGGCCTTTAGCTGCATCGAAATAATTTAGTACACCAGCAGCGAAAATGTTGCACTGGCCTGCTGCCGGTCGACATCGAGGTGCGACAGAGGAAAATAAACAGAGCAGGCGTCTAGGAAACTAGAGGCACCTCACACACCATGGAAATGAACGTCTAATCCGAGGTTCGAATGGATTGTCTGAGTTCAAGCCAGCGATCAAGGAACATGTCCCGAATCCGGGGCAAGAATACGAAACCTGAGCTGAAGGTGAGGCGTGCGCTTCACGCGATGGGATTCAGGTTCAGACTGCATCGGCGAGACCTGCCGGGAACACCGGATATTCTTCTGCCCAGGTACCGCATCGCCATTCAGGTTCATGGTTGCTACTGGCACCGACATCCGGGATGCCATCTGACAACAACCCCGAAGACAAACGCCCAGTTCTGGCAGCAGAAGTTCGATCGGAATGTCGAGCGGGACGCCAAAAACGAGGCAGCTCTCGTCGCGATGGGATGGCAGGTCATGGTGATCTGGGAATGCGAGACAAGAGACGCGGAACGTCTCCGGCAGACCCTGGTACGTGACCTGCCGCCGAGGGCCTAGATGCTTTGATGCTGGACGTGCCCGTCCATTCGGAACAAAATATGGACAGGAGACGCACATGCATGATGAGATCCACACCAGAATAACGACCAAGCTCGGGCGGCTGGCAGCAGGCGCGAGGCCTCGTGTCCTCGACCTCTTCTCAGGCTGTGGTGGGATCTCCCTGGGCTTCGAGGCTGCCGGCTTCGACATCCGAGCAGCTGTTGAGCTCGACCCGCTTGCGGCACGGTCCCACGCCGATGCGTTCCATGGCGGCGACGATCTTCATGCTCAGGCTAGAGACATCACCTCGCTGGACGCATCTGAACTGACCTTCGATCTGGGGCTCGGGCCGGCGGACGAGGCGTTCGATATCGTCGTCGGAGGCCCGCCGTGTCAGGCCTATGCACGTGTCGGGCGCGCAAAACTACGGGAAGTCGCGGCCCATCCGCAGGCATTCCAGATCGACCCGCGGGCATCGCTTTTCCTGCGCTACCTCGCATGGATCAAGGATACGGCGCCTGTCGCGGTGATGATGGAAAATGTGCCCGACGTTCTGAACCATGCCGGGCACAACATCGCTGGTGAGGTCTGCGAGGCCCTCGAGGGAATGGGATATGACTGTCGTTACAGCCTTCTGAACGCGTCCCATCACGGGGTTCCTCAGATGCGCGATCGTGTCATTCTGATCGCGATCCATCGCTCGGCTGGTGCAGTCATCCGCTTTCCTTCAGCCTCGAACCACCACCCTCTTCCGGTAGGCTACTCCGGTACTCGTTCGGTCGCTCTCAAGCATGTCGACAGGGACGGCGTTCACTGGGTCGAGCCCGACCTCGGAACGCCGGCTCTTCCCCCCGCGGTCAGCGCCGAAGATGCTCTATGCGACCTCAGGCCGATCACGCTGCATCTCGAGGGAAAGCTGAAGCGGGGTGCGCGCAGGTTCGTCGAAGGACAGGGCTATGCGAAGGGTGCCGAGACTGCTTACAGCAGGTTGATGCGCGACTGGCATGGCCATGAGAGTCCCGGTGAGGTCTTCGATCACGTCATCCGTTATCTGCCGCGCGACACTGAGATCTTTCGGGACATGCCCGAGGGCGGAGAGTATCCCGCTGCTCATGCGGTCGCGACACGGCTCTTCGAGAAGGCAGCCAAATCGAAGGGCCTTCGAGAGGGCAGCGAGGCCTGGAGGACGCTGCATCGCCGGATGGTGCCACCCTACCCTGTTCACACCTTTCCGAACCGCTGGGGTAAACTACGCCGGCATAGCCCGGCTCGTACGCTGATGGCTCATCTCGGAAAGGACTGCTATTCGCATATTCACTACGATGATGCGCAGGCCCGCACGATCTCCGTGCGTGAGGCAGCGCGTCTTCAGTCCTTTCCGGACGGCTTCCGTTTCTCCGGGACCATGAACCCGGCCTTTCGACAGATTGGGAACGCGGTGCCTCCTCTTCTTGCGAAGGCGGTGGCAGGAGAAATGCGACGGAGCCTTCGCGAAGTCCTTGGCGGTTACGCTCTGTCGACAGCAGCCGAATGATCAGTCGTTTTCCGGTTGCGGCCATTCCAGATGGAGTTCTTCCCCGAACCGCAGCGTATCGGGCCTGATCGAGAAGCCATTTGGATCTATGCCGCGCGGTAGATGCGTTGCCCCGTCCATGACCTGTCGAGCAAGCAGGCTGACATCGTCGCTGATGCGGAGCCTCCCGCCATCGTCATCGATTCCGGACACCCTCGCGATGCGATAGGGCCCCCGGCCCTCAGCCGAAGCCTCGATGACCTCGCCGATCGACATATGGAGTTTGCGCCCGTGATCACCCTTCGTCGATTTCGCATCCATTCGGACCTCGACCCCGTCCTCCTGAAACGTGAAGTCGAAGGGCGCAGCGGCATCGCGCCGGGCCACCCAGTCGAGATGTGAAATCCGTCCGGCCAGCTGCTCGGCCTCCAGCCAGGCATTCACGAGTGTCTCACCCTCTGCTCCGATGCGTGCGGCACCTGCACGGGCCTGTTCGAGTTCCTCCGGGGTGAGGCGCGGCCCGCCGCGGCGACGGCGGAGTCCTGGATCGACCGGGCGTCCCCGAGCCGCATCCTCCAAGGCTTCGTCACGGGCTGCTTCTTCCTCTTCAGAAACGGAAGCCAGGGGGTGATCGTGTGGTAGGTTAAGGCTTTCCGTCGCCACCTCGAGGCTTGCTCGCGTGAGTTCGACCATCGAGTTGCGGCCTTGCTCCGCGACAAGGCGACCGAGGGCTCCATGAAGGCCCGGGTCCTCTGTCGCCGAGATGAAGGTCAGATCGACTTCGGTCGGTAGAGGCCAGCCGCGGAACTCCAGGAGCGCGAGGTCGCCCGGAGCAAGTCCGTGAAAGCGTGTCGGGGAACCGGGATCGTCGGATAATGTCTTCCCATTCAGCCGCCAGTTCTTGCCGTTGTTGTTGAGCACTGGCCGGGTCTGCGGCATGGGCGTGAATGCTCCGGCGCCGCCGGGACCGTAAACGGTGAGCAGAACGTCGATACGAGCCGCAGGGGTCCGAAGAAGGTCGGGGAAGAGTTGCTCGACGAAGACACGAGCATTCAGGTTAATTGCCTTCTGACGGCTCTCCCCGAAAGTCTTCTTCTGAAAATGCCAGTCTATAAACGTCAGATCGGACTGCGTAAGACGTTTCAGGGCTATCCGCTCGGTCATGCGGAGACCAATCAAGATCTTGCTCACAGAGTCCAGACAACTCGACCAAACCCAACCGAGAAAATTTGTTTGGCAGGCTGACTGCAACGCTCTTCCTCAGGGAGTAGAGCAGATCTTTGAATGCGCAGTCGCGCTCGGGGCGTCCCGCTCTGCGAGACCGGGCTCTACTCGCTGCGCTCGCCGAGCCGCGCAGGGCGCGTCTCGGCCTTCGGTAGCGATCCCTTCGCCGGATGGGTGGCCTAGGGGTGCACGCCGATCGCCCGTCGAACCTTCGTGCCAAGGCCGGGCAGGAAAAGGCAGAGGCTGCCGCCTTTCCGGGTGTTCACGCATCCGAGGAAAGGACGAGGCCGATGCCCCGCACCCCACGCCAGACCCCCCGCAGCACCCATCCCAAGGCCGATGCGGCCCAGCTCATCACCGACGAGATCGTGGCCCTGCTGGAGAAGGGCACCCTGCCCTGGCGCCGGCCGTGGCGCATGGCGGGTGGCGGCGTGCCGCTGCGCCACGGGGGCCAGGGCTACCGGGGGATCAACGCGTTCCTGCTCGGCATGCGGGCGGCGCTGATGGGCTACACGAGCCCCTATTGGATGACGTTCCAACAAGCCCGGGCGATGGACGCCTGCGTGCGCAAGGGCGAGCGGTCGAGCGTGGTCGTCTACTACGGCACGGCGAAGGCCAGGGACGCGGAGAATGGTGCCGGTGGCGACCGTTCGGGCTCCGACGGGGCCGAGGGCGACGGCGGCGATGCCGGGGCCTATCGCTTCCTGAAGTCCTACCGCGTGTTCAACGCGTCCCAGATCGACGGGCTCGACGCGCGGTTCCACCCCGAGCCGGAGGGCGACCCGGCGGAGGGGCCGGAGCCCATCCCCGCCTGCCAGGCCTTCTTCGACGCGATCGGCGCGGACGTGGCCGTGGGCGGCGACCGGGCCTGCTACGCGCCCTCGCTCGACCGGATCCACATGCCGCCGCTGGCGCGCTTCGAGAGCGCCGAGAAGTTCTATGCCACGCTCGGTCACGAACATGTCCATCGCACCAAAGCGCCCGACCGCCTCGACCGCTCCTTCGGCGCCTCGACCTTCGGCAACGAGGCCTATGCGAAGGAGGAGTTGGTAGCCGAGCTCGGCGCTGCCCTCCTCGGTCAGCGGCTGGGGTTCACTGCGGACCACCTTGAGGACCACGCCGCCTATCTCGGCTCCTGGCTGAAGGTCCTGCGCGGGGACCGGCGCTTCCTGTTCCGCGCCGGCGCGCATGCGCAGCGGGCGGTGGACTGGATGGTGGAGGCGGCGGCGCAGGGCGGGGTGACGCTCGACGCGCCGGGCGCCGCCGAGGATGTCGAGATCACCACGCAGGATGAGGCCGCGGCGGCCTGACCGCGCCGCCGGACCCCGACTTGAGGGCCGCTTCCGCAAGGGTGGAGGCGGCCCTTCTCGCATGCGCAACCCACAGCATTGGAAAGGACCCCGCCATGGGATGGACCACCTACGCCGCCTACTGCTCCCCGAAGACCCGCGAAGAGGAGCGAGACGAGATCATCGACCTCTACACCGACCTGGCCTCGGACGCGCCGCACATTGCCGAGTGCCTGATGGCCTCGAAGGTCGGCTCGGTCTGGTACCTCGCCGTCCGGCTGACCCCGAAGCCCGGCCGGGAGACACCCGCGCCCCTCATGCGCGGCTACGTGCCCGACGCCGCTGGCGCCATCGTCTACGCGGGCATCGTGCTGACGTCCCGCCGGAACGGCGAATGGGGCTACAAGGCCATGTGCGAGACCATGGGCCCGCACGAGGCCGCGGCTCCATGGAAGCTCCTCGACCTGCTGTCGCCGCTCGATCCGGAGGTCGAGACCTTCGCCGCCCGCTGGCGCGAGCGGGTGGCGGCCCATCACGCGGCCAGGCGCGCGCGACTGAGCGTCCGCCCCGGCGACGTGGTCGAGTTCGACGTGGCCGTCGAGTTCACGGGCGGGCTGAAGGTGCGCCGGTTCCGGGCCTACGCGTACCGCCGGCATCCCGGCGCGCGGGCTCGGATCCTCTACGAGACGCTCGACACCAGGCACGCCCACACCGTCCGCATGAGCGCCAAGGCGATCCAGGACCGGGGCGGTCGCGTCGTCGCGCAAGGGGAGGACGCGACGGCTCCGGCGGACACCTGACCGTCGCATGGTAGGTGGAATGGGAAGGTCCTCGACCACCCTCGGCGCGCATCGGCTCGGCCGTCCGTCCCGCAAAGGGAGGGGCGGCCCCTTCTCGAGTGGACCCCAACCGAGGAGAGAGGCCATGCCGATCGGCACTTCACCCACCCAGGACGAATACGTCCCCGACGCCGCGCGCATCGCCGCGCAGAACGACGTCTTCCGCCGCCGCATGGGCAGCGTGGTGGCGGGGACGTTCCACCCCGGCGGCGCGGAGCTGCGCGGCCGGGCCTTCGCCACCGCTGCCGTCGCGGCGCGCGGGCGGCCCTTCGTACTCGCCTGCCTGCGCGCGGTGGCAAGCGTCACCGACTTCCCGCTGGAGGACGATCCCGACGGCCTGCACGACTTCGGCGCCGTGGAGGTCGAGCGCGCGCAGGTCTGGTGGAAGGTCGACCTCTATTCCGACGACCGGCTCGAATGGGGCTCGGAGCGCCCCGACGACCCAGCCCACACCTACCGCGTGCTGACGCTCCTGTTCCCGGAGGACTGGTAGGTCGCGCCCACTCCACCCGTTTCGCCAACCCGAGGCTCCCGCTCCCGAAAGGGTGGAGGGAGCCTCCTTCGGGGTGTGGCCAGTCCGGCCACGAGAGAACCCGGAGACGAGACCATGACCAAGACCACCCTGCCCGAGCTGACCGAGACCGCCATCGCGCTGAAGGATCTGCGGCTGCACCCGCTCAACGCCCGCGCGGGCTCGCCGGACGCCTACGAGGCCGACGACATTCCCGTTCTGGCCGCGTCCATCGCCGCGCTCGGCCTGCTGAACCCGCTCATCGTCCAGAAGACGGACGGGGACGGTAAGACTGCCTGGGGCGTGCTGGCCGGCGGCCGCCGCCTCGCGGCCCTGCGCCAGCTCTGCGAGGGCGTGGACGCCAAGGGCTGGACCGCGCGCACCAAGATCGCCTGCCGCGCCATCGGGGACGACGTGGCCGCCGCGACCGCGATCACCGTGGCCGAGAACGTCACGCAGGCGC
>CAZKVC010000027.1:0-17179 GCA_964556115.1 uncultured Caulobacterales bacterium | reverse complement strand
AAGAATGGGGCATGAGCCAGTTCGTCCGCGATGTCCGTATCGCGATGATCTACGAAGGCACCAACGGCATCCAGGCCCTCGACCTCGTCGGCCGCAAGCTGATGGCCGAAGGCGGCCGTTACTGGCAGACCTTCTTCAAGGAGATCGACGACTGGTGTGCCGAGAACAAAGGCCAGAACGACGATCTCGATGCCTATATCGACAGCGTGCTGAGGGCTAAGGGCGAGCTTCAGGAAGCCACCCAGTGGCTTGGCATGAACGCGATGAAGAACTTCGACATGGCGGGCGCGGCCAGCCACGACTACCTGCATCTCTTCGGTCTCGTAGCCCTCGGCTATATGTGGCTGATGATGTCGAAGGAGGCGATCGACAAGGCCGGTGACGACGATCCGTTCTACAAGAACAAGCTGATCACCGCCCGCTACTTCTTCGAGCGGGTGATCGTCGAGAGCTCCATGCACCTCGCCAAGGTCAAGACCGGCACCAGCGCGATGATGGATCTCGACGCCGAAGCGTTCTGATCCGGTCCGTCACCTGACAGACAAAACCCCGGGCCTCTCGGTCCGGGGTTTTTTTTATTGTCCAGCAGGGCGGGGGAACCCTTGCCGGAAGGGAAGAAGGGATCAGTCCTCGTCCTGACCGGTCTTCGTATCGGCAGCTTCGGGCTCGGATTCCGCCTCCTCCGGCTTGTCGCCGCGTCCCTCGAAGAGCTCGAGAAGGTTCGACTGCGGATCGGTGGTGCTGAAGAGTTTCTCGATCCGGTCGAGTTCGGAGAGGGCGCCAGCTGCGATGCGAGCCGCCGTCTCCTCATCGAGGACTTTGTTGACCTTGTCCTTGATCGTCGCGCTCAGACGTTCGGTCACATCGCCGAAATAGCTGCTGCGATTGTCCACCGAACCCGAAATCTGGTCCAGCTGCGCGCCGACCCGTTCGAGCCGAGCGCTGGCTTCGGTGACGAGCTGCTTCGCGCCTTCGGTGTCGCCCGCTTTAAGCTTTTCGGAGACGAGGCCCAGAAGATTGCCGAATGCCTTGCCGGTCTCGCTTTCTTCCTCGACGGTCACGGTACGCTCGACCGTTTCAGTCCGGGTGCCAACGACCCTGTTGAGCTGCTCCTCGCTCATTCTGGCCATGCGGGCCTCGATCCTTTCGGCCCGGGCGTTGGTCCGTTCGATCCGCTCACCAAGCTGGACCTTTTTCTCTTCGATACGGACGAGCCGTTCCGTCATCGCAGCGGTGCGCGTATCAATCCGCTCCACCCGACTTTTGAGGCGCTCGATGCGTTTGTCGGTCTTGGCGAGGTCAGCCTGAAGATTTTCAACCTGCTCCGCTGACAGAACGTCTTTCATGACAACCTGGCTGCGCGCAGCGTTCGAGAGTGCCTGGAAGAACATGCCGGCAAAATTGTTGCCTGAACCGAAAAGGCGGCTCGCCGTATTTTGAAACCGGTCAGCAATCTCCAGATAACGCTCCGAGCGTTCGTCCGCGGGCGTGCCGTCTTTCTTGGCGAGTTGTTCGGTGATCTCCGTCCGTTTGCTTTCGAAAGTTTCCATGCGGGAAGAAAGAACGTCTTTCTTCTCCGCCATCTTCTCCATTCGGCTTGTCAGGCGTTCCGTCCGCGCTTCGGTCCGCGCGATGCGTTCGGTCAGCTTTTCCGTGCGCGCAGCGAGCTTTTCCATCCGCTCGGTAAGCCGGTCGGCGCGGGTGACCGCGACGTCGACCGTCTCGGCGACGACCCTGGTGAGCGAAGTCGTAGCCCTTGCGCCTTCGGTGGGCGCAAGGCCGATGGCCTCGACATTCACCTGCCGGAAATCGAAACCGCCATCCTTGCTGGAGATACCGAAGGTGATGTTCAGCGTATCGCCCGCTTTCAGGAGGTTCGTGTCGCCGACCTGCGCGCCCTTCACCGCCAGCGCGGCTTCGGTCTCGTAGCCTTCAAGGGTGCTGGCGAAGGCCTTGCCGGACGTACCCGCCTCGACCGCGCCGATCACCTGGTCGACCTTGTCGAGAACGCCTGAAAGCCGGCTCGCGCCGGAACGTGCGCCTGCTACTGAAGCACGCGCCTTGTTCAGGCTGTCGTTCAAGCCGCTGATGATTGCGCGGTCGCTCTTGAATGCGCCGGAAACGGAGAAGTAGACACTGCCGCCCCGCACACTCGCACCCGGCATGCGGTCGGGAAGGACCTCGCCGAGTTTGGGCTTCGCGCTCGGCTTTGCGTTCAACTGCTGGAGCGCGGATTTCGCGCCGTAATTCGTAAAAAGTGCTCCCATGGCACCATACCCTCCACCTCAAAAGCCTCACGGCTTTGTGTAGATATCGACGGAAGGTCTTAATAGTTCGTATCTTAGACAAATTAATCGTAGTAAAGCTATAGTACAGTATGAATTCTATATTTATAGTAAACGCTTATTCACCAAGGCTCGCGCGAGAAGATCGGCTGCTGCGTTCGGTCCTCGCCGCAGTGCCGGGATGGCTTTACGCTTACCATTTCCATGGGAGCCAACAGTTATGACCTCCAATATCGACAGACGGACCGTCCTTGCTGCAGGCGGCGCCATGCTCGCTGCAGGAAGCGGTGCCGGCGCCGCCGCTCAGGAAGGGCCCCGTGATCCCGACCTTTCGGGAACCTCAATCCTGATCACAGGCTGTTCGTCGGGTTTCGGGAGGCTCGGCGCGGAGCACTACGCGCGGCTCGGCGCGAAGGTCTTCGCCACCATGCGCAACATGCCCCGCCCCGAAGCCGAGGAGCTTCGCGACCTGGCCTCATCCGACAAGCTCGATATCGAGGTGATCGAGATCGACGTTACCGATGATGCGCAGGTCGATGAGGGCGTTGCGAAGGCAGCCCGCATGGCCGGAGGCAGCCTTGATGTGCTGGTCAACAATGCCGGCATCTCGAATGGCGGGCCGATCGAGCTTCAGGACATGGAGCTGACGAAGCTCCTCTTCGATACCAATGTCTATGGCCCCCACCGCATGGCGAGGGCAGCGCTTCCGGCGATGCGCGAGAAGAACCGGGGACTGATCTTCCAGGTATCCTCGCAGCTCGGCCGGGTCATCGTGCCGGGGGTCGGCCAGTACTCTCCCACGAAATTCGCCCTCGAAGCGATGAGCGAGCAGATGGCCTATGAGCTTGCGCCCTTCGGCGTCGAGGTGACGATCATCGAGCCCGGCGGCTATCCGACGGAGATCTGGCAGAACGCCAATGACCTGACCTACGACCTCCTTGAGCGCACGCCCGACGAGCGGATCGCTCCTTACAGGGAGCTGATTGATACGATAGGTATCCGCTCGGGCGGCACGAGAACCACCGACCCCCTCGATGTGCCGCGTGCGATTGCCGAGATCATCACCATGCCCGTTGGCGAACGCCCGCTTCGCAGGCCGGTCCACCCGGGATTCATCCCGCAAAAGGCTATCAATGAGGTGGCTCGCAAGACACAGCTTCAGTTCCTTGGCGACACGCCGATGGGACCGATGGTCAAAGCGGTGCTGGAATAGGCTAGCGGAAGAGCGAAAGGATGCTGGTCGGTCGCTGATTGGCGATGGTCAGGCTCTGGGTTGCCAGTTGCCCCTGCACCTGGATCGCCTGAAGCCTGCTCGACGCCTCCGCCAGGTCTGCCTCGATCAGTGCGGACACGGACAGATCGAGATTGCTGGAAAGGTCCGTCAGAAAATCCTGTTTGCGCTCCACAGAAGTCTCGTAGGAACCAAGCTTGCTCATGAAGCGGTTCAGCTTGGAGCGGGCCGCATCGAGGATCGTCATCGCCGCCTCGGGCGCGAAGCGGCTCGATTCAGGGGTCACCGCTTCGAGAAGCTCGACGAAACCGGCAGTTTCCCGCCGCTCCGCGCCATTGGCGAGGTCCGAGAAAAACGGAAGGTCCGCATTGCCCGCGATCGAGGTCGACGGAGGTAGGGGATCGCTTCCGCCGAAGACGGTGGGGTCCTGCCGGAAGACGATGCCGTCGAGAAGCGTGCCGTCTTCGCGGCCCCAGATGTTGATGGTGTAGATGCCCGTGGTCGGAATGTTCACAGCGACCCTGGCCCCTGAAAGAGTATCGAAACCGCCCCAGCGCGCATTGCCCCCGGCATTGGGTATTCGAACACCGCCGGTTCCGCTGAGGACATTGCCTTCGAAGCCGATATGGATGCTGTCCGCCGCACCGCCCTGGCCGATGCCCCGGACATTGACGTAATAGGTCCCAGGGTTCGTGATCTGTACACGGTAGTCAAGACGCGGTGAGTTCGCCGTCACGTCCGCAGGCGTCATGTAGATCTTGTTCGGCCCCGGAAGGTCCTCCCAGATCAGATAGCCGGGCTCGGTCGTCGAGGGCACCCACGCATCGACGCCTACATCTTCCTTGCCCGTATAGTTCTCCGCCTGAATGACGAATTCCGTGCCGCTTTCGATGATCGCGTTGTTGTAGGCCTTCTTCAGGAAGTCCCCGCCCTGGAGGCTCAGCGTATGGAGCTTGAACCCGTTCCCACTGCGGTCGAGATCTGTCACCGTGGTGCGTGTCTCGTTCGATGCGAGAAGATTGACCCCTTGGAACTCGGCCGCCTCAATGATCTCCCGCGCCTGGTCGATCAAGGCATCATAGGTGACGTTGAGTTCCTTCATCGCAACGCCCGGCTGGGCCGCTGCCACCATGTCCGAAAGCTGCGTGACGATGTTGTTGAGCTGCGTGCCGGCGACCTGCGCCGCGTCGATGGCGCCCCGCGCGAGGGTCAGGTTGTCCCGCAAACCGCGCATGATGGCCGCGTCGCCCTTCGACTTCGCGCTGACGATGAAGAAGGCCGCGTTCTGCTTGGGGCTTCGTACCTTGAGCCCTGTTGATATCTCTGCACGGACGTTTTCGCCCGCTTTCGACACGGCGCGCAATTGCCGCAAAGCGGTCTGTGCCGACGCATTCGTTAGAAGCGAAGCCATGTTTCCCCAACCCTACGTTTCCCTCTTTCCGTTTAGCGAAGGAAGGTAACCGGAGCGTCAACCCTGGACTAAAAAGTTTGTTTACAGAGGCTTATCAGGCTGGAATCAATTGAAGAGATCGAGGACAATCCGTTTACGGTCATTCGCGCTGGCAAGCGCCTGCGTGGCGAGCGCCTCGGCGATCTGGTTGGCGGCGAGCCGCCCGGAAAGCTCGTCGAGCTCGGAATCGACCAGCGCGCCGACGGATTGCTCGAGGCCCTGGTTGAGGTCCTGCAGATACTCCTGTTGCCGGACGATCCGCCCCTCAAGGCCGCCGAGTTTCGAGGCCGCCCGGCGGAGCTTGCTCTCGGCGGCATCCAGCAGGGTGAGGGCGGTCCTGAAATTGACCGACGCCTCTTCCGGGCGCACCCGCTCGATCAGTTCGATGAAGCCCGCCGTCTCGCGGCGCTCCTGTCCGAAGGCCGGGTCCATCAGGTAGTCCGCGCCCGGCGTGACGAACTGGTTTTCCGCAGGCCCGGTGCCGGTCGGTACATAGCCGGCATCCTGGGTCAGGATGATCTTGTCCACCGAGACACCGTCTTCGCGGGCCCAGATATTGACATCGTAAGTGCCCGGCCCAGTCACGGTGAAGCTGACGGCGTTGCCGGTATAGGTATCGCGCCGCCCCCAGCTCGGGCTGCTGCCAAACCCGGTCAGCCCTCCATCCTGGGTGAGGCGTTGACCGTTCAGTCCGATATGGATCGAGTCCGAATTACCTCGCGGGTTGGCCTCCGCCACGCCCCGCACCCAGACGTAATAGGTGCCGGGGGTCGTCAGGGTCGCGCGGTAGCGAAGCTCTGGCGCGTTGTTCTCCACCTGCGCTTCGGTCATCCATGCGTCATGGCCGTTGCTTTCGTCCGCGACATGGACAAACCCGCCGTAAGCGCTCGATCCCCAACTGTGACCGTCGCCTGCGTTGGCGATGTAGTAGTTCTCGGCTTCGAAGACGAGAAGGCCGTCTTCTTCGAGGAAACCCTCGGCGTTCAGTTCGCTGTCGAGGGGACGCGCGTCCAGAGCGGCGCTTTCAAGGGCGAGTGTATCAAAGCTGAAACCGGCCGCCCCGCGGTCGAGACCCGATACGATCGTCCGGCTCGTTCCGGACTGAAGAAGGTTCATGCCTGCAAAGCTTGCTGTGCGGATGGTATCCTTGATGAGCTTCAACTGCTCGTCCACCGCCAGGCCGAGAGCGGAGGCGTCGCCGCCCGCCTGGGCGACGATCAATGCACTGCGGATCTGATCCACGCTCCTGCCGATCGCTTCGATCCCGGCGAGGCCGGTCTTCACCGCATTCAGAGCGAGCGTCAGGTTCTCGCGGATGCCGGTCTGAATGGTGATGTCGGAGCGCGTGGTGTTCGCCACGAGAAAGAAGGCGGCGTTGTCCTTGGCGCTGGCGACGGCAAGCCCTGATGACAGCTCCTGCCTGATGGCGTTGCCATCCGCCTTGACGTTGGAAAGCGTTTTGAGGGCCGTCAGCGAGGCCCTGTCTGTAAAAAGCGAAACCATATCCCACCCCCCGCCGCCCCGATCGCGGAAGGGCGGCGAAGGGTCCCCCTAGCGGAGAGGTTCCAACGCTTCGGTCAAGGAAATGGCGGCCAGGGTTAATCGGAGAGCATAAGGTTCGCTAAGCTGCGCTGGTTCGCAAGCCTGCACCCATCGGCCGCGCTGAAAGCCGGATCGTAGCTGCCCAAGGTCTTCCTGACGCCCTCTCTCACCACCATCTCGGCGCGGATCTTGTTGGCCACGAGAAAGAAGGCCGTGTGCTCCCTGGCGCTTTGAACATTCAGCCAGCTGACGAGCTGGTGCGAGGCAACCGGCCTGGAGCGATCGACCGGCAGAATTGGCACGGAAACGTTCGAGCCCCTCTGGTCCGGACGCTTTCTCCAAAGAAGTCGCAGGGGATCGATATCCCTCAAAGTTGAACTTTAAGGCCACTTTCAACTCGCCGCTCGAAGCGGGGCAAGATGAGAACAGGGCCCGCTCGCGTGATGACGGGTCTGCTGGAGAACCGGCACGTTCTTTCGCGCAAAGCCTGAACACGAAAACGCCCGCAGCCGATTGGCGCGGGCGTTCGTTTTTTCCGACATGGCCCCCTTTTGGAGCCGGACGGGTCAGGCCCTGATCGGGATCAGGTCGATCTCGACCCGGCGGTTGGCGGCGCGGCCGCTTTCGGAGCTGTTGTCCATGATGGGCTGACGCTCACCATAGCCGCGGGCGTCGATCCTGGCGGGCATGATGCCCTGGCCGACGAGATAGTTGCCCACGGCTTCCGCACGGCGGACCGAAAGCTGGTCGTTATATTCGTCGCTGCCGGTCGAGTCGGTGTGACCTTCGACCAGGACGCGGGTCTGGTCGTATTCCTCGAGAACGGAGGCAACCGAGTTGAGGGTCCGGAAGAAATCCGAACGGATGGCCGACTGGTCGGAGGCGAAGGTGATGTTGCCCGGCATGATCAGGGTGATGGTGTCGCCATTACGCTGAACGCGAACGCCCGTGGCTTCGAGCTCCTGCCGCAGGCGCGCTTCCTGGCGGTCCTGGTAGACGCCGACCGCGCCGCCGGTGAGGCCGCCTGTCGCCGCGCCGAGGATCGCGCCCTTGGTCGCATCGCCGCCGCCGGTGTTGTTGCCGATGATGGCACCGACGATCGCGCCGCCTGCCGCACCGATCGCTGCGTTGCGGCCGGTTTTCGAGGCCTGCTGCTCACCGGTATAGGGATTGGTGGTGCAGCCGGTCATGGCCGCGGGAAGAACGAGCGCAGCGGCGCCGATCAGGACTTTCTTCATTCGAAACCTCCGTTCGAAACTCTGGCTGGAACCCCAGCCTTACATGGTTCTATATCAGCGCGATGTCAGACCTCACGCCTTTTTCGCATCAAAGTGTAACGGCCTGCCCGTGACTGAGAGCCATACGAACGGCGAACGTATCGCAAAAGTTCTCGCAAGGGCAGGAATTGCCTCGCGCCGGGAGGCAGAGAGGCTCATTTCCGAGGGCCGGATTACGGTTAACGGCGAGACCCTCACGACCCCCGCTTTCCTGGTCACCGGCAGCGAAGACATCCGATTCGACGGTGAGAGGGTGGGTGCGCCCGAGGGGCCCCGCCTCTGGCGCTATCACAAACCCGTGGGGCTCGTGAGCACGCACAAGGACCCGCAGGAGCGCCCGACGGTCTTCGACAACCTGCCCAAGGAGCTGCCCCGGGTCCTCTCCGTGGGAAGGCTCGACCTGACGACCGAGGGGCTCTTGCTTCTCACCAACCACGGCGGCCTTTCGAGGCGGCTCGAGCTTCCCACGACCGGTTGGAAGCGCCGCTACCGCGTGCGCGCCTATGGCCGGGTCAGCCAGACCGCCCTCGACGGGCTCTCCGAGGGTGTGACGGTGGAAGGTGTCGCTTACGGCCCGGTCCTCGCCAAGCTCGACCGGCAGCAGGGCGGCAACAGCTGGATCACCCTGTCAATCACCGAAGGCAAGAACCGCGAAGTCCGCCAGATCATGCGCCATCTCGGCCTGACCGTGAACCGGCTGATCAGGACGGCCTATGGCCCCTTCCAGCTCGGCGCCCTGAAGGAAGGCGAGGTCGAGGAGGTGACGGGCAAGGTCCTCAAAGAGCAGCTCGGCAAGACGATCGCCAAGGAGATCGGCCTTTGAAGCCGCTCTTCGACTGCTATCTCGCGGTCGACTGGTCGGCGGCCAACCGCCCGGCCCGGGGGAAGGATTCGATCTGGCTCGCTACACGCTGGTCCGACGGCATGACCGCGGGAAGGAATGTCAGGAACATTCCGACCAGGCGCGAGGCCGAAGGCGTCATCCTCGACCTTCTGAAGCAGGGCCTCGCCCAAGGCCGCCGCATACTCTGCGGCTTCGATTTCGCCTTCGGCTATCCTGAAGGCCTCGCGGAAAACCTGACGGGCGAAGCGGACTGGCAAGCCGTCTGGAAGATGATCGGCGAGGAGATCGAGGACGATCCTGACAACCGTTCGAACAGGTTCGATGTCGGCGGACGGCTCAACCGCAAGCTTGGTCATGATGTCTTCTGGGGGCATCCCCAGACCCATCATGGGCGCTATGACGGCCTTGGCCCGACGAAGCCTGCGCCGCCTTCATTCTGCCAGGAACGGCGCCATGCCGACCGGATGACGAAGGGCGCGCAGTCGCCTTTCAAGCTCGCCTATGCTGGGTCCGTGGGCAGCCAGAGCCTCCTCGGTATCCCGGTGATCATGCGCCTGCGGAAGAAGCTGGGCCGCGCGTTTTCGGTCTGGCCCTTCGAAACCGAGTTTGCGGAGAAGCTGCCCGCAGGCCCATCGGTGGTCGTGGCGGAAATCTACCCGACGCTCTACTTAAGGAAAGCCGACAAGGCTTCGGTCAAGGACCGCCAGCAGGTCCTGGCCGTGGTCGACCAGCAGGCGCGCCTCGACCGGGAAGGCCGGCTGATCGAGCATCTGTCGCCGCCGCCTTCGGCATCTGACGAGGAAAGGGCGGCGATGTTGCGCGAGGAAGGGTCGATCATGGGCATCGGGGCTTTATCATGAGGATCGTCGGCGGTGATTTCCGGGGGCGGACGATCAAGGCGCCTTCGGGCCAGAACACCCGTCCGACCACGGACAGGACACGTGAGAGCCTCTTCAATATCCTCGCCCACCGCGATGGTTTCGCCTTCGCCGGCGGACGGGTGCTCGACCTCTTCGCCGGTTCGGGCGCTCTCGGTTTCGAAGCGATCTCCCGCGGCGCGGCCTTCTGCCTGTTCGTCGATACCGACGCCGGCGCGCGCGGTACGATCAGGGAAAATGTCGAGGCCCTGGGTCTTTACGGCCAGACCCGTATCCACCGGCGCAGCGCGACGTCACTCGGCACGAAGCCAGCAGGGGTGGGCGCGCAGTTCGATCTTGTCTTCATGGACCCGCCCTATAGGCAGGACCTCATCGGCCCCGCGCTCAAGGTTCTGACCGAAGGCGGCTGGCTATCGAAGAAGGCGGTCATTGTCGCCGAGCATTCGAAGGGCGAGGCCTTTTTGCTGCCCGAAACTCTGGAGGCAGACGATGTTCGCGCCTTTGGCGACACGGAGATCAGCTTTCTTCGGATCCGTCCTGCCTGAAGAGGACAACGTGATTGTTCGCCGGGACCCGTTCGCTGTGAGCGAGGCTGAGGCCGAACCTCGCGGCGAGGGGTTGCAGCGTATCGTCGAGATCGCGGACGCCCCATTCGGGGTCGCGCAGGCGCAGTGACTGCGAGAAGCGCTGATTGCTCTCCTCCATCACCCCGCGGCGGCTCATCGGTCCGTAGAGGAACAGAACCCCGCCCGCGGGCAGGAGCGCAGCTGCGCCGCGAAAGAGGTTCTCGTAACCGTCGCGGCTGGTGATATGGATGACATTGACCGCGACCACCGTGTCTGGGGCCTCGTCGATGGCATGCCACCAGTGCGGCTCGCGGGTATCCAGAGCGAGCGGCGAGGGTTGGCCGAGCTCTTCCATGCGCGCAGCCACGCTTTCCCGGGAAGAAGCATCGGGCTCCGAAGCCTGCCAGCGAAGGGGGCCGCCAGCAGTAAGGACGGCTTCGGCATGCTCCCCCGTGCCCGATCCGATCTCGAGCACCAGCTCGGCGTCCGGCCTCAGCCGCCGGAAGGCTTCGGCGATGACGCCCTTGTTGCGGGCGGCGCTGGTCGAATAGAGTTTGCGCTCTTCGCTCATGGAAACCTCCGGCATTGACAGCTTGCAGGCGAAAGATGAGAACGGCCAGCCCCAGCGGGTATGATGTAATGGTAGCCTGTCAGCTTCCCAAGCTGAACGCGCGGGTTCGATTCCCGCTACCCGCTCCACTCCCCTGCGAGGCTTATCGACCGTACTGCTATTCAGGTCGTGGCAAAGCTGCTTTCAGCCCCTGACCGGCAGGGGAAGCGCGCCTAGATGACGGGCAAGCATCAAGGACCCTATCATGGCCGATCCCACCTACACGCCGCCGAAAGTCTGGACCTGGGACCAGGAGAGCGGTGGCCGCTTCGCCAAGATCAACCGGCCTGTCGCCGGCGCGACCCATGACGAGGAGCTGCCGGTCGGCGAGCATGCCCTGCAGCTTTACTCCCTTGGCACGCCGAACGGGGTCAAGGTGACGGTTATGCTCGAGGAGCTTCTGGCAGCGGGGCATCAGGATGCCGAATATGACGCATGGCTGATCAATATCGGCGAAGGTGACCAGTTCGGAAGCGGTTTCGTCGAGATCAATCCCAACTCCAAGATCCCGGCCCTTGCGGACCATTCCACCGATCCTGCGACCCATGTGTTCGAATCCGGATCGATCCTCCTCTACCTCGCTGAGAAGTTCGGGGCGTTCCTGCCCGAGGACCGTGCAGGCCGCACGGCGGCGCTCAACTGGCTTTTCTGGCAGATGGGTTCCGGCCCGTTCCTTGGCGGCGGGTTCGGGCACTTCTACGCCTATGCGCCGGAGAAGTACGAATACCCGATCAACCGCTTCGCCATGGAGGTGAAACGGCAGCTCGACGTTCTCGACAAGCACCTTGCGGATAACGCCTATATGGCGGGTCAGGACTATTCCATCGCCGACATGGCGATCTGGCCGTGGTATGGCGGGATGGTCCTGGGGCGCCTTTACGACGCTGCGGAATTCCTCGATGTGAAGAGTTATGAGCACCTGATGCGTTGGGCGAAGGAGCTGAACGAGCGTGAGCCGGTCCGCCGTGGCCGGCATGTCAACAAGGCATGGGGCGACGAAGCCACCCAGCTTCACGAACGTCACAGCGCCGCGGATATCGACAGGGTGCTGAAGAACAAGGAGTAGGACCATGCAGACCTTCGATCCTCAGCTCTGGCGCAGCCTGCTCTTCGTACCCGGGTCGCGGCCGGACCGCTTTGCCAAGGCAGTCGGTGCAGGGGCGGATACGGTCTGCATCGACCTTGAGGACGCGGTGCCGCCCTCGGGCAAGAACGAGGCGCGGGGCGCCGTCCACAAGTTCCTGGCTTCGGACAGCGAAAGGCCCGTGCCGGTCGGCCTTCGGGTCAACGGCGCGGACACGGACTATTTCGAGGACGACCTGGTGGCGCTTGAAGGTGCGAAGGGCATCGACTTCGTCATGCTGCCCAAACCCATGGCACTGGGGGACATCGACAGGCTGCGGAACGCCTTCGGAGGTGACCGGATCATCCTGGTCATGGAATCGGCGCGTTCTCTCGGTCTCGCCGAAGCGATGGCGGACCATCCGGCGGTCATCGGCGGGATCTACGGTGCGATCGACCTTGCAGGTGAGATCGGCTGCGATCTTTCCTGGGAGGCACACCTCTACGGCCGCTCCCGCTGCGCGGCCGCGTTCGGGGCGGCCCAGAAGGTGCTTTTCGACGTTCCTTACCTCGATGTGAAGGACCCTGAAGGACTGAAAGAAGCGACCAGGAGGGCAAAAACCCTGGGCATACACGCTCGCGCGGCGATCCATCCCGCCCAGATCGCGCCGATCCACGAAGCGCTCGCTCCGTCAGCGGACGAGCTTGCGAAAGCCAGGCGTATCATCGAAGCTTTCGACGCCGCAGGGGAGGGGGTCGCCCTTCTCGACGGGAAGATGATCGAGCTGCCGGTCATCAAGGCTGCCCGGCGTACCGTGGCCGCCGCTTCACGCAGCTAGGCTTCAGTCCCGCCCGTCGATCTTGCGCGCCTTGGGCAGCCCCGCGAACTGGCCGGGCTGGCCGCTCTGCTTGGCGCCCATTGCCGCCATCAGCTCCGAAGGCTGAAGGTTCGACGCATTCCAGATCGCGATGCGGTCGAGGGTCTCAGCCGTCGTGTGGTCGCGGGCATAGGTGATGATGCGCTTGGTCCCATGGATCGCAAGGGGAGCTTTCGCGGCGATGTCGTTTGCGACTTCGCGCGCAGCTTCGAGACAGGCGGCCTGATCCTTCAGTACACGGTTGACGAGGCCGTAGCGCGCCGCTTCCTCCGCGCCCATCTTCCGGCCGGTATAGGCAAGCTCCCGCACGATGCCTTCGGGCAGGTGGTTGAGGATGCGGGGGAAGGTGCCGACATCGGCGGTCATGCCCATGACGATCTCATAGACCGTGAAGAAGGCATCCTCCGTACAAAAACGCATGTCGCAGGCCGTGGCGAGATCGACGCCGCCGCCGATGCACCCGCCCTGGATCGCCGCGATCACCGGCATGCGGGCCTCTTCGAGGGCATTGAATGTCCTCTGCATACGAAGGATGAACTCGTAAAGCTGAAGTCCCTCGGCCGCGCCCACGTCTTCAGGCCGCGCCGAGGCAAGAAGCCCGAGGTCGATGCCGGAAGTGAAGTGCGGACCTTCCGAAGCGAGAATCAGCGCCCGGCAGTCGCCGCTTTTCGAAAGATCGTCCACGGCGTCGGGGAAGTCCTCCCAGAACGGCGCGGCCATGGCGTTGCGCTTGTCGGGATTGGTCAGGGTCAGGGTGGCGACCGGACCATCAAAGTCGATGCTGAAGGCGTCTGTCATGGCTTCCGGCATACACCCTCGCAGAGCGGCTGGCCAAGGGTGGAACTTTGGCAAAGTTCCATGTCTTTGCGTCAATGGTATTTGACAAACGCGTTCGTGAACAGTTTGATGCTGAAAGGCAGGGAGGTTCGGCATGACGCGTTCACGGCTTTGGGGCTTTGTCCTTCTCGCGCTGTCTGGCTCCTCGATCATCGGGGCGGTCGCGATCGGCGTTCTCGCGGCGATGCAGGAATGGGATCGGGAGCGGATCGTCGCGCTGACGGCCGCGCTGGCGATCTTCGCCGAAATTTGCTTCTGGATGGGTGGCGGCCTTGTCGGCCTTTCGGCGATACAGCGCCGCCGCGTGACCTTGGGGCGTCTGGCGGCAAGAGTGGGTTTGCGGCGCCGCGGCTAAATCATTCCCTTTCGGGGGACGGGAGAGAGAACGATGATGCGGACTATTCTTGGCGGCGCTGCCGCTATCGCCCTGCTTGCGGCATGCGACAATGACGAGCCGGAAGCCGAAGTCGATGTCGCCGAGACGTTGAACGAGGCGGCGGGCGCGCCGGTCGGCGCCGACAGCGACATGGACGATACCGCGAGCGAAGCCCAGCCGGTCCGTTGGGTGGTGCGTGACGAAGACAGCACCATGACTCTTTTCCCGACCATCCACATCCTGCCTGAGGATGTTCAGTGGCGCAGCGACAGCTTCGATAGGACGCTCGATGAGGCTGACGAGGTCTGGTTCGAAGTTCTCCCCTCGGAGATGGCCGACCAGGCCGCGACCCAGGAACTGACCCAGCGTTACGGTTTCGATCAGGAAACGCCGCTTTCCGAGAAGCTCGACGAGGAGACTTATCAGAACTTCGTCGCCGCCGCCGAGGAACTCGGCCTGCCGCCGCAGCAGCTCGAGCCGATGCGCCCCTGGCTCGCCGCCATCACCCTTCAGGTCATGGACCTGATGCGTGACGGCTTTACTCCTGCAGCCGGGGTCGAGACCGTCATTGCCGCTGAGGTCGACGACTCAAAGGAACGCGCTCTCGAAACGATGGAGGAGCAGCTTTCCTTCTTCGGCGACCTGCCCCTCGAGGTGGAAATCGACTTCATGAACTCGGTGCTCGAAAGCCTCGAAGAGGGTCAGGGGGAACTGAAGCAATTCGCCCGCGACTGGGCTACTGGCGATATCTCCGCGCTGGAAGAAGAGCTGATGACGGAGTTCCGCAATGTGTCCGAAGAGCTCTACCAGGTCTTCCTTGTGCGCCGTAACGAGGCGTGGGTCAGGAAGCTGACCGAGGAACTTGAAGGTTCGGGCACGGATTTCGTCGCGGTCGGCGCGCTTCATCTCGTGGGTGAGGACGGCGTGCCCGCCATTCTCGACACCATGGGCTACGACGTCGAAGGGCCCCTTCCGAACTGATGAGAAACCGCCTGCGTGTTCTGCGCGCCGAGAGGCGATGGACCCAGGCGGATCTCGCAAAGGAACTCGGCGTTTCGCGGCAGACCGTGAACGCCATCGAAGTCGGGAAATACGACCCCAGCCTGCCGCTAGCCTTCAAGATCGGCCGCCTGTTCCGTATGCGCATTGAAGAAATCTTCGAGGACGGGGAGGGCGGTCGCGATGCATAGGCCCGTGAGAAAATGGATCGCGCTGGCGCTTTCGGTGCTGATCGGCGCCGTCATGTTCAAGCTGGGCCAGCTCGTCGGTCGCGGCAGCCTGCCGCCCTCCGCTGGGCTCCTCGTCAGTCTGGTCTTCTTCGTCGTCTATTGCCTCGCCGTCTTCATGTGGTGGCGCGGGATCGACGAGATGGCCCGGGAAGCCCACAAGCAGGCGTGGTTCTGGGGCGGCTCGATCGGCCTGACCCTGGCCGTGCTGCCGATCACCTTCGGTTGGTGGGGCCTGCGCGGAAGGCCTATGGAAGGGCTTGCGGACCTTTCGCCAAACGATATCCTTTTCGGCGGTGTGGTTGTCGGCTTTCTCGCCGCCACCGCATTTTCCCTGCTCGGCTATTTGATCGCCTGGCTGATCTTCTGGATGCGGAACCGATAAAAAAGCCCTCCTGATGAGGAGGGCTTTTTCAGGTTCGGAAGGGCGTTCGCCTGAGCTTATTCGGCCGCGATCAAGGGGCGGCTCGGCTGCATGGTTTCCGAGCATTCGCGCATGATGTCGCTGGCCCGGGCGATGGGGTTCGTCAGGTAGTAGTCGTCGAACACCGGCCCGAAGACCCGCTCCTTCGCCGCATCGGCGGAGCCATAGGCGGCAGCCGAAGGGGCGTCGCCGGGATCGACGGTATCGAGGCCTGCGAAGCTTGGCGCATCCTCGATCATCGCCTGACGCAGTGCGAAGAGATCATCATAAGGCAGGGTCTTGCCGACGCGTTCGGACAGCGCCCGCAGGATCGCCCAGTCGTCCTTCGCCTCGCCGAAGGGGAAGTAGACACGGTTGGCGAGCTGCACCCGGCCCTCGGTGTTCACGTAGAGGCCGGACTGCTCGGAATAGGCCGCGCCCGGAAGAATGACGTCGGCGACCTTTGCCCCGGCATCGCCGTGGTGGCCCTGATAAACGACGAAGGCGTCGGTGAGGCCCGAAAGGTCGGCTTCGTCGCAGCCGAGATTGTAGACGAACTCGATCTCGCCAGCTCGCGCCGCTTCGAGGATGCCGCTGAAGTCTCGGCCGCTCTCTTGCGGGAGGAAACCGAGGTCCAGTCCGCCGACCCGGGCGGCGGCGTTGTGAAGGACGCCGAAGCCGCGCCAATCGCTGCCAAGAGCACCAACGGCTTCGGCAAGCTCCAGCGCTGCCTTCATCACCGCGTGCCCATCCGGGCCCGTGGTGGCGCCGGCGCCGACAATGATCAGCGGACGTTCTGCATTTTTGAGGGTCTCGAGGAAGTCATGGCGACCGCCCGCGAGAGCCGAGAGGCTCTCCTTGTCGGCGCCAAGATGCTCGACCTCGTAGGTCAGATCGCGGCGTTCGCCGATGAGGCCGACCTTCAGGCCGAGCCTGTTCAGCCAGTTGCGGCGGATGCGGGCATTGACCAGTGGCGCCTCGACGCGCGGATTGGTGCCGATGAGCAGGATCGCATCTGCTTCGTCGATCGCCGCGATACCCGGCGCGAAGGTGTAGCTCGAGCGCGGCGCGCGGCTGCCGTCGGGCAGAAGGCCAAGGGTCGAGCCATCCTGGCGGCAATCGAGATGCGGTGACCCGATGAGCCCCATGAGGTCCTTGAGCGCCTTCAGGGGCTCTGATGCGACGAGGTCGCCTGCGATGGCAGCCATCCTGTTCGGCTCGGTGGTCTCGAGCCGCGCGGCGATGACGCCGAAGGCTTCATCCCAGCTTGCTGGACGCAGCTTGCCGGCTTCGCGGATATAGGGGCGGTCGAGGCGGCGCTTGGAGAGGCCATCCCAGATGAAGCGGGACTTGTCGGCCAGCCATTCCTCGTTCACCGCGTCGTGGACCCTCGGCAGGATGCGCAGGACCTGACGGCCGCGGACATCCATGCGGATGTTCGAGCCCACCGCGTCCATCACGTCGATGGTCTCGACCTTCTTCAGCTCCCAGGGCCGTGCCTGATAGGCGTAGGGTTTGGAAGTGAGAGCGCCCACCGGGCAGATGTCGATCAGGTTGCCGGTCAGCTCGCTCTCGACAGCCTTTTCCAGATAGGTGGTGATCTCGGCGTTCTCGCCGCGATTGACGAGCCCGAGGTCGTCAACACCGGCCACTTCGGTGGCGAAGCGCACGCAGCGGGTGCACTGGATGCAGCGGGTCATGATCGTCTTGATCA
>CAZKVC010000026.1:0-18590 GCA_964556115.1 uncultured Caulobacterales bacterium | reverse complement strand
GAGCAGCGGATTGAAAATCCGCGTGTCGGTGGTTCGATTCCGCCCCTGGGCACCACCTTCTCATCGCTACTGCCTTCGGCGACTTGAGCATCGGTGCGGTTCGAGGTCAGTTCCCCTCTGTGCCACGACCTTTCAGAAGGGAGACCCCTTCAGGTCGCGTCTCACGTGCTTCACGCCGGAATGCAGGCGCCCGTCTTCGCTTATCAGGACTGTCTGTCTTGAGCGGTTGAGCCCCTCACCGGTCGGCGGTGAAGCTTCCGTTGGCGACCTTGGCGAGGGTGGCGATCAGGTGCTCTGGCGGGCAGGGCTTGGAGCAGAAGGCGGCTCCGTCGAGACCGTTCTCAAGGTCCTGGCGGCCCAGATGGCCGGAATGGAAGACCACCCCGATGCCGCGCCCCAGGAGTTCATGGGCAAGAGGCAGCGAGGTGCCGTCGGGCAGCCGGACGTCGAGGACGGCAAGATCGAAGCGTTCTTTTTCGACGAATGACCGCGCCTGGGCGATCGTGGGAACGGCGCGGACGAAATGCGCGCCGTGTTCCTCGGCGAGACCCTCGAGCTCCATGGCGATGAGAGCTTCGTCCTCGAGAATGAGGAGGCTTTTTTCGTCCAACGCTGCTACCAAAACGCCCGCCTGTCTGCCCGTCACGATTGCTCAATTGTAAGGGTAACGAGCAAACCCTTGTCAGACCATTTCCTCTCAACCGAGCCGCGGAGCTGCTGCACGCTGGCGTCGATCAGGCGGGTACCGAAGCCCTTGATGTCGTTCGGTTTCTCAGCCCCGCCGGGCGTCAGCTCGCGCCAGGTGATCACGAAACCTTGTTGTTTGTCACGCTTCCAGGAGATCTCGAGCCGGCCGTCCGCATGGGCCAGGCTGCCATATTTCACCGCATTGGTGGCGAGCTCGTGGACGATCAGCCCGAGGGGCGTCAGAAAGCCTGCCGGCACGTGCAGGGTCCCGCCTTCATAGGAGACCTGCCCCTCCTTGGCATGAGGCAGAAGCACCGAGCTGATGAGGTCCTTCAGGTCGACCTCCGTCAGGCTGCCGTCCGACCGGCTGATCTCATAGGCGCGCCCCAGGGCGGAAACGCGCGAGCGGAGCTGTTTGGCGAAGTCGTCGAGATTGGAGGCCGAGCGGGCGGTGCTGCCGATCAGCGAGGAGATGACGGCGAAAAGGTTCTTCACCCGGTGGTTCATCTCCTGAACGAGGAGGTTCTGCTGCTCGAGCGCCTCGCGTTCGAAGGTGATGTCGTAATTCAGGCCAAAGACGATCGCGTTGCCGCCGGGGGTGTCCGTCACCTTGCCGATACCCTTCAGCCAACGGGTCTCGCCCGCATCGTTCACCACACGGAACTCGGCGTCATATTCGGTCTTGTCGATCAGGGCCCCGGCAAGCGCTTCGCGAACGTCCTGGCGGTCGCGTTCATGGATGCAGCCGACCACGGTATCGAGATGATAGGTGTCCGCGCACGGAAGGCCGAAGAGCTGCGCAACCCGGTCGTCATGGACCGCCTTCCCGGTATGGGGTTCGTATTCCCAGACCCCCATCTGCCCGGCCGTCATGGCGAGGTGCAGGCGCTGGGTCTCGTCGACCAAGCTGCTTTCCAGTGCCTTGAGGTCGGAAACGTCGTTGAGGGCGACCGTCGCGCCGGCGATGCCCCCGAGTGCGGTGCGGTAGGGGAGAATCCGCATGATGAAGACCCGGCCGCTTCGCTGGATGGTCACCGCCCGGTCGCAGGGCTCGCCCGTTTCGATGCAGGTTTTCACCATGCCGATGAATTCGGGCTCGTCGAACTTCAGCGAAGCGGCGGAGACAGGGACATCGGGATGTTCGGTCTTCAGCTCAAAGAGTTCCCTTGCCTCCTCCGTGAACGTTCTGATCCTGAAATTGCTGTCGAGGACGAGGATGGCTGTGTTGATGGAGCGCAGAACGTTGTCGAGGTCGTCATTGGCGATGTTCAGCTCATCGACCTTGTTCTTGAGCTCTTCGTTGGCGGTCGAGAGCTCCTCGTTCGCCGACTGAAGCTCCTCGTTCATCGACATCATTTCCTCGTTGGAACTCTTCAGTTCCTCGTTTGCCGTCTCCAGCTCCTCCACGGTGCTGCCGAGCCGGAAGCGGGCGAGGCGGAGCTCCTGTTCGAGATTGTCGATGATGTCGTCGCGGCTTCCCGCTTCTGTGTAGTACTGATCGAATTTCTGCCGGAACGGAGCAACCGCAATGAAGACGATCGCGAAATTGCCATCGGGCAGGGGCTCGGCCACCACATCGACCGTCTGTGTGCCGAAATTCGATGTGACCTCGACATCCTTGACGGCCATCCGCTCGCCCTTCTCCCGCACACGTGGGATGAGGGAGCCGAGAACCTCGCGCAGGCCGGGGCGCGCCATGCCGCCGATCTGAACGGAACCCGCGCCCGGCATGGCCTTCAGATAAGGCGACAGATCGCCGGAGGACGATATGACGGTGCCATCGCTCTCAACGCGGACGAAAGGGGGCGCAAAGCGTTCATAGACAAGAAGGTTCGATGCGTCCCGGTCCTCTGGCTGGACCGCTGCCATCCGCCCGCGGGCCGGGGCGCTCTGCTTCGGGTTATCGGTGCGCTGACCCATGATGAGGTCGAGCGGGTAGCGCGCAGCGACGTCCTTCTTGCGGAACAGGCGCGCGCGGTGATCGACGGCGTTGAAAAGGTCCTCGCGGCGCGAAAGGCTTTCCGAAGGCCCGAGGAAAAGATACCCGCCCGGGCGCAATGCGTAATGCATCAGCGGGACAACCGCACGGTGAATGCTCTCGCCGAGATAGATGAGAAGGTTGCGGCAGGAGATCAGGTCCAGCTTGGTGAAGGGCGGATCCTTGATCAGGCTGTGGCTCGAGAAACGCATCATGTCGCGGATGCGCGGCACGATCTGGAACTGTCCGTCAAGACCGATCGTGTACTGCTCGCGGAAGCGTTCGGGGATGTCGAGGAGCTGCGCTGCCGGGTACCGGGCCTGGCGCGCGGTCTGCAGCACCTGCTCGTCAATATCGGTGGCGAAGACCTGAACCAGCGGCCGCCGCCCGAACTTCGCCGCGGCCTCGTCGATCAGCATGCCGATGGTATAGGCTTCCTGACCCGTCGAGCAGCCGGGCACCCAGACGCGAAGCTCGTCCGCCGCCGACATTCCCTGCACCAGGGGTTCGATCGTGCGGTCCCTCAGAAGATCGAAATACTCCTTGTCCCGGAAGAAGCTCGTGACGTTGATCAGAAGGTCCTGGAAAAGGTTCTGGCACTCGTCGCCGCCGCCTTGCAGATGGTCGAGATAGTCCTTGGCATCGGTATGGCCGAGGATCTGCATCCGCCGTTCGATCCGCCGGGTGATTGTCGACTTCTTGTACCCGGAAAAATCATGGCCGGTGACGTCGCGAAGGATGCCGCACAGGTCGTCGATATGGTCGGCGACCTTGCTGGCCTCGCCACGCAGGCTGAGCTCGCGGCGTTCGAAATATGAGTTCAGCTCACCGATGATCTTCCCGGCCGGCAGGGCGTAGTCCGTCAGCCCCGTGGCAATGGCCGCGCCGGGCATGCCGTCATAGCGCGCTTCGTCCGGGGTCTGCGCGACGCAGACGCCGCCCTTGTCCTTGATCACGCGAAGGCCGGTCGCGCCGTCCGCCCCCGTACCGGAAAGCACCACGGCGGCGCAAAGATCGCCCTGATGCCTCGCGAGACTTTCGAAAAAGGTGTCGATGGGGCGGCGCAGGCCCCGCGGTTCGGAGAAATCCTCCAGGACGAATCGGTCCCTGTCGATAGACAGACTGTGACCCGGCGGGATGATGTAGAAGGTATCGCACTCGATCAGGCCGCCATCCTCGAGCTGGCGAACCCTGATCCTTGTCTTCCGGCTCAGGAGCTCGGCCATCATGCTTTCATGGTTGGGGTCGAGATGCTGGACCAGGACATAGGCCATGCCCGGCGCCGGAGGCGCATCGCGGAACATGGCGGTGACAGCCTCCAGCCCTCCGGCCGATGCGCCGATGCCGATCACGGGAAAATCGAGGCCGGGACGGACAAGCTCCGGCGCAGTCTCAGGGTTCTGAATATCCATCCACACTCTCTTTGAGCACGGATGTCCCTCCAGGGACCGAGCTCTCACATCACACACACTGGATTCCGTGAAGATTCCAGCGCGCCGAGAACTAGCGGCCGGGCGCCGGGCTGGCAAGTTTCAGGCAGCGACGCCAAGACGTTGAGGGTCTCCGCTGCGCAAACTATCGGTTTTTTAGCAATCGATCTGTCCTTTTCGGGTGACGGAACCGCTCAACGGGCGAATACTCGAAGGCACATTCGCGTGATTGGCGGTGCCATGGCAGGGCAGGAACAGGACGCTGGATACACTGACCGGCGTGCCCTCGGCACGGGTCGAGGGGTCGTGCGGTGATGCGGCGGGACATCGGCCAGAGGAAGCTCGTCGAGATGGATCTCGTGGAGCGCTGGGATCCGGTGCCCGCGTTTCTGACCCAGCTCGGCTTTGCCGGGGTCTGCTGCCTCGCGAGCGTTCTGGGGCTCCTTGTCATGGGGGACCGGCTCGTCGCTGCCGAGCCCTTCATGTTCCTGACGCCGACGGTCCTTGTCGCAACCCTGTTCGGAAGGTGGCAGGCGGGCCTCGTCACCCTCGTGGCCCTCACTTTCCACGCCTGGTACTTCCATATCGAGCCCGGGCGTTCCCTCGCCTTTATCGGCGAAGATACCCCGCCTCTTTTGACCGTGAACGTCTTCAGCGGCGCGATCATCATCGGCCTGGCCGAACTTTTCCGGCGCGCTGTCCGCCGGGCCGTCAGGCAGCGCGACCTTCTGATGCGGGAGCTCGAGCACCGGGTGAAGAACAGCTTCACGTCCCTCGCCGGGGTCCTGCAACTTCAGAAGGCGGGCAGTTCGGACAAGGAGGTGCAGGCCGCCCTCGGCGCGGCCCTTGGCCGTATCGAAAGCTATGCTCAGGCCTACAGCCTCCTTGAGGTTTCCAATGTCGGGGCAGGGCGGGTCGACCTTGCGGACTACCTCCAGCGCCTCTGCCGCACCCTCGAGGAGGCGGAGGCCGACGGGCAGGAGGTCACGATCGCCTGCACCGCCGACAGCCTGATCGTGCCCCGGGACAAGGCCTCGGTGATCGGGCTCCTCATCAACGAGGTCGTCACCAACGCGCTCAAGCACGCCTTTGCGGACGGGCAGGGCTCGATCCGTGTGCGGTTCTCTCACGGCAAACCCTGCGACTGCCTGATCATCGAGGACAATGGTCGCGGCTTTCAGAAGACGAAGCCGCGTCAGGGGTCTCTGGGCATGGGCCTGATCGACGGCCTCGCCCGCCAGGCCAGGGGCAGGCTCACCATCGGGCCCGCCAAGGGCAAGAGCGGCACCCGCGTGGCCATTGAATTTCCTAACGGATTGTAGCCTTCTAACGAAGGGGCCTTGCGTTGCGTGAGAGGCTGGGCACCGCCACATGGAAAATGGTCAGGGAAGGCAATCGGGTAGGGCAATGGCAGGATCTTTTCGGACAATCTTGCGCCGCGGCACGTTGGCGGGCGTCGTCGGCCTGACTGCGGTTAGCTGCGGGCCGAGCGGCGGCGGCGGCAGCAGCCCCCAGCGCGCGCCGAGCCCGGCCCCTGCGCCGGTCACCGCGGCGAGCTGGCAGCCGGGGGTCTATGAACCGGCCAGCGGTTTCAAGAACCGCTGCGAAGCGCCTCGCAGCGGGACCGATCCTGACGGCAATCCCTGGCCTGACCGGCCGGGGTCGACGACCGTGGAGAATTTCTGGCTTCGTTCCTGGACGAACGAAACCTATCTCTGGAACGACGAGGTCCCCGACCGCGACCCCGCCGCCTATGATGACAGGCTCGAATATTTCGGCCTGCTCCGAACTCCAGCCGTTACCTCATCCGGCGCGCCGAAGGACAATTTCCATTTCAGCCAGCCCACGGAAGAGTTCCTGAAGCAGCGCAATTCCGTGCCCACGGCAAGCTACGGCGCGAGCTTCAAGTTCATCAGCGATACGCCGCCTCGGGACATCCGTGTGCGTTATGTCGATCCGGGAACCCCCGCTGCGGAAGTCGTGGACGGCAAGCAGCAGCTGAAAAGGGGCATGGCGATCGTCGAGATCGACGGTATCGACGTCCAATACGGCGAGAACGTTGATGGGCTCAATGCCGGGCTCTTCCCACAACGCGCCGGAGAACAGCATACGCTTCGGGTTGCCGGGCCGAACGGTGAGCCCTCTCGTCTCATCACCCTGACCGCGCGGGATCTGGCGCGAAAACCGGTGAACCGGACCCGGATCATCAACACCGATACGGGCAAGATCGGATACATCCTTTTCAACACCTTCAGCCCCTTCGCCGCGGAGCGTGAAATCTTCGAGGCGATGAGCACCATGCAAACTGAAGCCATCAGTGATCTCGTCCTCGATCTTCGCTACAATGGCGGGGGCCTACTCGCGGTCTCGTCACAACTTGGCTACATGATCGCCGGACCGGCTTTCACCCAAGGCAAGGCGTTCGAGCGGTTACGGTTTAACGACGACGCAGGCGGGGTGAACCCGGTGACCGGTGAGACCGACAATACCGTTCCGTTCTATGATGAAACCCTGGGTTTCAGCACGATCGAGGGGATCGAACTTCCGACCTTGAACCTGCCGCGCGTCTTTGTGCTGACGACCGACCGGACATGCTCGGCCTCCGAAGCTCTTATCAACGGGCTCCGCGGCGTCGGTGTCGACGTGGTGCAGATTGGCGGTACCACCTGCGGCAAACCGTTCGGTTTCTACCCTGAGGACAATTGCGGGGAAACCTATTACACGATCCAGTTTCAGGGTGTGAACGATAGGGGTTTTGGGGATTACCAGAACGGTTTCGCGCCAGCTGGAGGATTTTACGAGTCCGTAAGGGGGCCCTTCGCCGAAGGACTGCCGGGTTGCGCGATGGTGGATGAGCTGCGTTTTCCGCTCGGTGACGAAACCGAACCATTTCTCGCCGGCGTCCTGCAGTATCGAAGAGACGGCACTTGTCTCACCCAGATGCTTTCCAAGCCCCAGGATGCTCCCAAGATCCGCCGCGACCCGGCGCTTGCCGTGGGTCATGCCCCTGGCCTCATGGAGGTCAACCGCGATATGCGGATGCCGGAGGATCTCGGGCTGTGAGGGCGGCGCTGGTGATCGCCGCCTCGCTAGCAAGCTCCTGCGCGGCCTTGCCGCCGGAGCCTGTTCCTGCGGTTCTGGCTGGCGAAGAAGCCCGGCGCGAGGCGCTGGCGATCGTCGCCGGGGCGCTCGGCGACCGGTCCTATTCCGTTGGCGGCGACGAGGGGCTCGAGCGCCCGGTCCTGAGCCTCGTGCCGCCGCAGCCGCATCCTCTTGAAGGGCGCAGCCTCATCAAGCCGCGTATTTTCGATATCAGTGCCGATGCCGAAGCCTGCTATCTTCGCGAGCGCGGGGACGGGTCAGTTTCGATCAGTATACCGCGTCAACTCTGCCGCGCTCTTTAGGCAGAGCAGCTCGCCCCGCCGAGGACACAGAAGCGGGAGCAATGCGGATGGTTGAGGCGCACGGGACCTGACGCCTCCTTCAAGGTCGCGCCGAGGTCGAACTCGTCGTCATAGGGAAGAAGCGTGCAGGCGGCCACCCTCGCTTGATCTTCACCCTTGCGCCGGACGACCATGCGGCTCGACGAGCACATCACGGCCTTTTTCGGAAGGCTGAGGATGTCCCAGCAGCCTTCCGACACCTCCGGCGTATCGAGGCTGGCGTCCATCTCCGGGAAGAGAACCAGCGCTTCGGGATCGTCCACATCGAGCGGGATGCCGAGGCTGGCGGTCAGGCGCCGGTAGCCCTCCTTCGCTTCGTCCAGGGTCTCGTCCGCAATCTGACGACCGGCGATGGCGATGCGGAAACCTTCTTCATGCAGCCATCTGAGACCACCCAGCGCCTTGTCCCACGTGTCCTGGCCCCGCTCGGCTTCGTGCGCCTCCCGGGTGTGGTGATCGAGGCTCACCCGCATCACCAGCCCATCTCCATGTTGCGCGACGATCGCGCGCAGCTCTTTCTCGAAACGCCGCATGGGGCGCATGGCGTTCGTCAGGACCAGGACCTCGAACCCGCGCCCGAGCGCGCTCTTCATCATCGGGATCATGTCGCGGTTCATGAAGGGCTCACCACCGGTGAAGCCGATCTGCCGCGTCGTCATCCGCTCGCTTTCGATCTCATCGAGAAAGCGGTCCACTTCCTCCGCGGTCAGATAGACGAGCGCGTCATTCGTCGGCGAGCTTTCGATATAGCAGGTCGCGCAGGCAAGATTGCACAGCGTACCGGTATTGAACCAAAGGGTCTCGAGCCCGCTCATCGGCACGAAGGCCCGCTCCTTGCCGTCCGCCGTCAGGAGGGGGTGGGCGAATTTCTCCGCAGGCAGGGCCTGGCCCTCGCGGCGAAAGGGGGACTGTGCGGGATCGGGAAACTGGACCATGGTGGAGCCTTCGCGCCGGCGCGGCAGATGGTTACGAAAAAAGAGCCGGCGTAACCTTGGCGGCTGTGGTGCGAAACTGTCAAAGGAAGCTTGGTCGCGGGTGCGGCACGATGGAACGAGGGGCTACTGCCATGAATATCGAGAACGTCCAGGACTATTACGGCAAGGTCCTGCAAGGCTCAGCGGATCTCAGGACCGATGCCTGCTGCACGGCCGAAGCGCCGCCGCCGCTGATCCGGCAGGCCCTCGGCAATGTCCACGACGAGGTAACCGGTCGCTATTACGGCTGCGGTCTCGTCGCGCCCGAAGCGCTTCAGGGGCTTTCGGTTCTCGATCTCGGCTCAGGCAGCGGCCAGGACGCCTATGTCCTCGCCCAGCTGGTCGGCGAGAAGGGCCGGGTGGTCGGGATCGACGCGACGCCCGAGCAGCTCGAGATCGCCAACCGGCACAAGGAGTGGCACGCCGAGCGCTTCGGCTTCGCCAATGTCGAGTTTCACGAAGGCGATATCGAGAAGCTGGACCAGCTGCCGCTCGACCCGGGCAGTTTCGACATCATCGTCTCGAACTGCGTCATCAACCTCGTGGCCGACAAGGCGGCGGTCTTCCGCGGCGCGCACCGTCTGCTGCGCGAAGGGGGCGAGCTTTATTTCTCCGATGTCTATGCCGACCGGCGCATCCCGCAGGCGCTGCAGGAGGACCCGGTGCTTCACGGCGAGTGCATCTCCGGCGCACTCTACTGGGGCGATTTCGAAAGCACGGCGAAAGAGGCCGGTTTCCTCGATCCGCGCCTTGTCAGTGACCGTCCGCTGGCCATCAACGATCCCCAGCAGCTCGCCAAGGTCGAGGGCTACCGCTTCTTCTCGGCGACCTATCGCCTCTTCAAGCTCGGCGGGCTCGAGGCCCGTTGCGAGGACTACGGCCAGGCTGTGGTCTATAAGGGCACGGTTCCGGGCCATGAAAAGGCCTTCAGCCTCGATGGCCACCACTTCATCGAAGCGGGGCGGGTCTTCCCTGTCTGCGGCAACACCTGGCGTATGCTGAAGGATACCCGTTTCGAGCGGCATTTCGAATTCATCGGCGACTTCAGCCGCCATTACGGTATCTTCCCCGGCTGCGGCGTGGCCATGCCCTTCGGCGAAAGCGACGAAGCGGCGGCAACCTCCGGCGCCTGCTGCTGACCATGGACCGTATCCTGATCACCGGCGCCGCGGGCCTGATCGGCGGCGAGGTCGCCGCCCGGCTCGCGGGCGAAGGCCGGGACGTCCTCGGCCTCGTCAACCGTAACCCCGATGTCAGGGCCAATGACGGAAGCGCCGTCGACGTGCCGACCATCAGGGGCGATATCACCAAGCCGAGGATGGGGCTTGACGAAGAGGCCTACCGGGCGCTCGCCGCCGAGGTTTCGATGATCGTCCACCTCGCCGCCGTCACCGACTTCACCGCCGAAAGCGACCTTCACCGGGCGGTCAACGTTCAGGGAACGAAGGAAGTGCTGGCGCTGGCAAAGCAGGCGGAGGCCAGGCTCGTTCATGTTTCCACCGCCTATGTCTGCGGCGACCGGGAGGGCACCATTCTCGAGACGGAGCTTTCCGAAGGCCAGGGCTTTACCAATGGTTATGAAAGCACCAAGGCGGAGGCGGAGAGGCTGGTGCGGAAAAGCGGCGTTCCGCATACGGTCATCCGGCCTTCGATCGTCCTCGGCGATCATGAGGACGGCCGCAGCCGCAGCTTCGAGACGATCTACCCTATCCTCAAGGTCTTCGCCGAGGGCTGGGTCAAGACCATGCCGGCCAAGCCGTCCGCCACCCTCGACCTCGTGCCGATCGATCATGTGGCGGGCGGGATCACCGAGGCCGCCTTGCGGTTCGGGGAGGCGGAAGGCCAGGTGCTGCACCTCGTCGCCTCCGAGCCGACGCCTCTCTCCGCTTTTCCGGACACCCTCAGCCGTTTCGAAGGGCTCCATGCGCCGCAATGGGTGAGCCCGGACGATTTCGACCCCTCGGCGCTCTCGCCTTCGGAACGCCGGTTCTTCCAGCGCGGGGCAGAAGTCTACGCCGCCTATTTCGGCCGCAATCCGCGCTTCGATGACAGCCAGGCGCGCGCCTTTCTCGGCAGGTCCTGTCCGCCCACCGATGCTGCCTGGTGGGAGCGGCTGGTCGCCTACGCCATCGAGGACGGTTTCATCCGTCCACGCAAGCGCAAGGCTTCCTGAGAATGCGCGCCGCCGTTCTCGCCCGCTATCCGCTCCCCGGTCAGTGCAAGACCCGCCTGATCCCGGGCTTCGGCGAAGAAGGCGCGGCGGCGATCCACCGTAAGCTGACGGAGCACACGGTGGAGGTCATGCGTTCAGCGCAGCTCCCCTTCACACTCTACGGAACGGGCGCCGACGAGGCGGATTTCCGCGCGTGGCTCGGCCCGCTCGATTTCGCGCCCCAGCCCGGCGGCGATCTCGGCGACAGGCTGATGGCGGCAGGTGATCCTTACCCGGTCTTCTTCTTCGGCACCGATTGCGCCGACCTCAAGCCGGGCCATATCGCCGAGGCGCGGAAGGCCATCGGGGACCATGACGTCGTGATCGGACCCGCCGATGACGGGGGCTACTGGACGCTCGGCCTCCGTCGGCCCCGGCCAGAGCTTTTCCGCGACATGCCCTGGGGGACGGACCGGGTCTTCGCGCTGACCGTTCAGCGGGCGCAGGGCCTCGGTCTTTCTGTCCACCGGCTTTCCGTCCTCTCCGATGTCGACCGGCCCGAGGATGCGGCGCGTTACCCCTGGCTTCTTTCATGAGTGGGCTGACGATCGTTATCCCGGTCCTCAACGAAGGTGCGGTGATGGACCATCTACACCGCCACCTTCAAAGCCTCGCGCCCCCGCCCGACGAGGTGATCGTCGTAGACGGAGGATCGGAGGACGGCACCCTCGCCATGGCCGAAGCGTTCGCCGACAAGGCTCTTCTCGTCGAGCCGCCCGGCCGCGCGCGGCAGATCAATGCCGGGGTGGAGGCCGCGTCCGGCGATCTCGTCATGGTGCTGCATGCGGACACCCAGCTCCCCTCCGATGCCGTCGCGGTCGCGAAGGACGTGCTATCCGATCCGAAAATCTCGCTTGCCGGGTTCACAGCGATCTTGGAAGGTCCGGCGAAGACCCGCTGGGTGACCAGTTTTCACAACTGGCTCAAGACCTGGTACGCGCCGCTTTTGTTCCGGCCCCATCTTTTTGTCAAAGGGTGCAGGCTCCTCTTCGGCGATCACGCGATGTTCTTCCGGCGGGAAGACTTCCTGGCCGTAGGCGGTTGCGACCCCGCGATGACGGTGATGGAAGAGGCCGATCTCTGCGTGAAGCTGACCGGCCGGGGCCGCGTGCGTCTCATCGACCGCATCGTCAGGACCTCGGACCGGCGGGTTGCGGCTTGGGGTGGTCTCAAGGCGAACTGGATCTATCTTCAGGTGGGCGCGCGCTGGGGCCTTGGGCTCCGCAAGCGTCTTGGCGATCGGTACCCTGACGTTCGGTAGGTGCTCATGACTGATGAATGGTGGCGTGGCGCGGTGATCTACCAGATCTACCCGCGAAGCTTTGCCGACAGCGATGGTGACGGCGTCGGCGACCTGCCGGGGATCATCGACCGGCTTCCTCACGTGGCGGATCTCGGCGTTGACGGCATCTGGCTGTCGCCTTTCTTCACCTCGCCCATGGCGGATTTCGGCTACGACGTCAGCGATTATTGCGGCGTCGATCCGCTTTTCGGCACCATGGCGGATGCGGAGCGCCTGATCGAGCGTGCCCATGAGCTGGGCCTCAAGGTCATCATCGACCAGGTCTATTCGCACACATCCGATCGCCACGACTGGTTTCAGAAAAGCCGCAGGAAGGAAGGCGGCAAGGCGGACTGGTACATCTGGGCAGAGGCGAAGGAGGACGGCTCGCCGCCCAACAACTGGCTCTCCGTCTTCGGAGGGCCGGCGTGGTCGTGGGATACCGGGCGCGGCCTTTACTACATGCACAATTTCCTCCGTGAGCAGCCGGATCTCAACTTCCATGAGCCCGCGGTTCAGGACGCCATCCTCGATGTGGCGAAGTTCTGGCTGGAGAAGGGGGTGGACGGCTTCCGCCTCGATGTGGCGAACTACTATCGCCACGACGCCGGGCTGCGCGACAATCCGCCCGGCGGACCGGCGAAGAAGACGCGGCCCTACCATTATCAAGCGCATCTTCATAACAGATCGCGTCCGGACAATCTCGATTTCATCGAGCGCTACCGCGCGCTTCTCGACCGCTATCCGGCGAAGATGGCGGTCGCGGAAATCTTCAGCGATCAGCCTGTCCTTCGAAGCGTCGAATACACCGAAGGGGCAAGGCGGCTTCATACCGCCTACAGCTTCGGCTTTCTTCATGCGGACGAGCTTTCGGCAGAGCTGATCCGCTCACAGGTCGAGGCCTGGTCCGAAAAGGACGCCTGGCCGTCCTGGTCGTTTTCCAACCATGATGTGGCACGTGTCCTCAGCCGCTGGGGCGGAGAGGACGCGCCAGCGGCCATGGCGGTGATGCTGAACCAGCTTCTCCTCTCGCTGCGAGGAACGGCTTTCCTTTACCAAGGCGAAGAACTGGGGCTGCCCCAGGCCGAGGTTCCCTACGAACGCCTGCGCGACCCCGAGGCGATCAGGTTCTACCCGGACAATCTGGGCCGTGACGGTTGCCGCACGCCCATGCCGTGGAGCGCCGATGGAACCCATGCCGGTTTCAGCACGACCGAGCCCTGGTTGCCCATCGACCCGCGACACGCAGCTTTGGCGGCAGATCAGCAGGGTGAAGGCTCGGTCCTTCAGATAACCAAAGCCTTTCTCGCCTGGCGCAAGGATCAGCCGGCACTTCGGGGCGGGACGATCGAGTTTCTGGATACGGAGGAACCCATCCTTGCCTTCCGGCGGGGCGGGGACCTTCTCTGCGCCTTCAATTTTTCGGGAGAGGAGCGGAGCTTTTCCCTACCGTCCCCCGCAGGCGAAGTCACCGGGGTCTCACAAGGGGCAGAAACGAAGACGGACGGAACGCTTACCCTCGCGCCCTATGGTACCTGTTTTTCGGTAACCGCCTAGTCGCTTTCGGCGACCTGAAGGACAGCCTTGACGCAGACCCGCCAGCGGCGAAGGCGTTTCTGGCGCTCTTCGTCGCTCATGGCGGGAATGAAGCGGCGGTCGGTCCTCTTGTTACGGATGATATCGTCCAATGAGGCAAAGACCCCGGCCTGGAGGAAGGCGAGATAGGCCGCTCCAAGCGCTGTGGTCTCGAGGACTTCGGGCCGTTCTACAGCCAGCCCGGCAATATCGGCGAGGCGCTGGACGAACCAGTCATTCGCCGCCATGCCGCCGTCGATCTTGATCTCCTCGCAGGCAAGGCCATCCGACGCCATCGCCGCAAGAAGGTCCTGGGTCTGATAGACGACGCCTTCGAGGGCGGCGCGCGCCAGCTCGTCCGGGCCGGTCGAACGCGTCATGCCGAAGACCGCGCCCCGGGCGTCGGCGGACCAGTGCGGCGCGCCCATGCCGGTGAAGGCGGGCACCATGATGACATCGGCATCGGGCTTGGCCCGCTCTGCCCGCTCGGCCGTTTCGGCCGCGTTCTTGAGGAGCCGGACCTCGTCGCGCAGCCATTGGACGGCGGCACCTGCGATGAAGATCGATCCTTCCACGGCGTAGGTCGGCTTGCCCCCGATACGGTAGGCGACGGTGGAAAGGAGGCGGTTGGCGGAGCGTTTGATTTCGTCGCCGGTGTTGACCAGCACGAAACAGCCCGTGCCGTAGGTGCTCTTCATCTGCCCGGGCGACAGGCAGGCCTGCCCGACCGTCGCTGCCTGCTGGTCGCCAACCATGGAGAGGATCGGCAGGCGTTCGGGGAAGATCCCGTCCGCCGTCCGACCAAAGTCGCCGGCGCTGTCGCGGACCTCCGGCAGCATGGCGCGGGGAACGCCGAAAAGCGCGAGGAGGTCATCGTCCCACTCCTGCGCTTCGAGCCCGAAAAGGCAGGTGCGGCAGGCATTGGTGGCGTCGGTGGCGTGCACCGCGCCCCCGGTCAGGCGCCAGAGGAGGAAGCTGTCCACCGTGCCCGCGGCCAGCTCGCCCGCTTCGGCGCGCCCCAGGACGCCGGGCACTTCGGTCAGGAGCCAGGACAGTTTGGAAGCGGAGAAATAGGGATCGAGAAGAAGCCCCGCCCGCTCCCGCACCAGCTCTTCATGGCCTTCATCCTTCAGCCTGCGGCAGAAACGGGCCGTGCGCCGGTCCTGCCAGACGATGGCGTTATGAACAGGCGCGCCGGTCTTGCGGTCCCAGGCCAGTATGGTCTCGCGCTGGTTGGTGATCCCCACACCGAGGATCTTGTGACCATCGCCCACGGCTTTGCCATAGGCCGAGCGAGCGGTATCGAGGACGCTCTGCCAGATCGCTTCGGGGTCGTGCTCGACCCTGTCTTCCGCCGGGTAGAGCTGCGGGAACTCCTGCTGCGCGTCGGCGAGGATCGCGCCGTCCTTGGAAAAGACGATGGCGCGGGACGAGGTGGTGCCCTGGTCGATGGCGAGAATGGTGTCGGTCATGCCACAACCCTAGGCCGAAAGCGGCGGGCCGCAAGACAAGGGTTCGCAGGGCTAAGCCGCGCGCCGCCTTGCCAGCCGCTGAAGCCCCGGGCGAATGGTCAGGAACCCTGCATAGGCGAGGTTGAGAACCGCACGGCTGGGTCCGAAGCGGCCGAGCCATTTCACCGGGCCAAGCCCCGGGATCTGCGCATAGGTCTCGGTAAAGGCACGCGCGCCATCGACGAGCTGGCCGTCGGGCAGGCGGGCATGAAAGCGCGCGAGAAGCCGCTGGCTTTCCACAGGGCAGGAGGCCCCGGCCCCCGGCTCGGCAACGTCTTCAAAAGCGATCCGGCGGCGCCGGTCGAGCCGCTTGAGAAAAGCGATCTCGCGCGCGCAGAGCGGACAGGCGCCATCATAATAGACGGTGAGCTTGGTCATGCATTCGATCTAGCGCTGCTGCGCCGCGTCCCCATGCGTCACATGCTCTCAACAAAGCTTGTGCTAGATGGGTGCCATGGACTGCTATGATCTCCTTGTCGTCGGCGGCGGCATCAATGGCGCAGGTATCGCCCGCGATGCGGCGGGGCGCGGCTTGCGCGTTCTTCTGGTCGAGAAGGACGATCTTGCCAGCCACACCTCGTCATGGTCGACCAAGCTGATCCATGGCGGGCTTCGCTATCTCGAGCATTACGAGTTCCGCCTTGTGCGCGAGGCGCTGCAGGAGCGGGAAGTCCTCCTGCGCAATGCGCCGCATCTCGTCAGCCCCCTGCGCTTCATCCTGCCCCATGCAAAGCACCTGCGGCCGGAGATGATGATCCGTGCGGGGCTGTTCCTCTATGACAGGCTCGGCGGCAGGATGAGCCTCGAGGGGTCGGGGCGCATGGATCTTGCAGACGGCCCCCTCCTGCCGCGCTACACCGCCGGGTTTCGCTATTCCGATTGCCGGGTCGATGACAGCCGCCTGGTGGTCGAGAACGCCCTCGGCGCGAAAGAGCACGGCGCGACGATCCTGACCCGGACGGCCTTCAAGGGAGCAACACGCCGCGGCGCGCGCTGGCATGCCGAGATCGGCGCGGATGGCCATCAGGTGCAGGCGAAGGCGATCGTCAACGCGGCGGGCCCGTGGGTGACGGACCTCTTCAGCGGTATCGGCGATGCTAAGCCTGCCAAACGCCTGCGTCTCGTCAAGGGAAGCCACCTCATCGTCCGGCGGTTCTACGAGGGCGCGCACGCCTATATTCTTCAGAACGAGGACGGCCGCATCGTCTTCACAATTCCCTATCTCTTCGGCCTGACGCTCGTGGGCACGACCGACGAGCCCTATGAAGGCCCGCCTGAGCAGGCGGCGATCAGCGATGCGGAGACGGACTACCTCTTCCGAACCCTCAAGGACTATTTCGAAAGACCACCGGGTCCGGACGATGTCGTATCGAGCTATTCGGGCGTCCGTCCGCTCTATGACGACCTTTCGGCAAAAGACGCCTCTGCGGTGACCCGGGACTACGCCTTCGATATCGACAGGGGGCCAAGCGGCAAGGGTGCGCCGCTCCTTTCGGTCTATGGCGGCAAGCTGACCACCTATCGCCGCCTCGCCGAGCATGCCCTCGGCAAGCTGGGCCGGGACGTTCCCATGGGCCCGGCCTGGACGAAGACCGCGCCGCTGCCCGGGGGCGAGGGTCCCGCGCCTGACGCTTCGTTCCTTCCGGAAAAGCAGGCCGCGCGGCTGCGTTCGGCTTACGGGGCGAGGCTGGCCCGGCTTCTCGGCGATGCAAAGAACGCGGCTGATCTCGGCGAGGATTTCGGCTTTGGCCTCACCGCGCGCGAGGCGGATTTCCTGATCGAGACCGAATGGGCCCGTTCCGCTGCCGACATTCTCGACCGGCGCAGCAAGCTTGGGCTGATGGTCTCGGAAGCCCAGCGTCAGCGCCTTGAAGCCTATGTGAAAAGCCGCCTCTGAGACGGCTTTTGCCACAGGGCATCTTCTTGCCTATGAGGGCGCCATGCGGGCCGCCGACGTGCCCGCCAGGCGAACAACGACGAACAGGCGAGGGGGCAATGGATCCCCTTCCCGGGAGGAACCATGCGAGAGATCCTGCATTTCGTGAACGGCGAGGCCAAGACCGGCCACGGCACCCGCAAGGGCGACATCTTCGACCCCAATACCGGCCAGGTGCAGGCGACGGTGGGCCTCGGCACGGCGAAGGACATCGACGAAGCGGTGCGCGTCGCCGCCGGGGCGCAGCCCGCATGGGCAAGCCAGAACCCGCAGAAGCGCGCCCGGGTGATGTTCGAGTTCAAGCGCCTTCTCGAAGCGAACATGACCGAGCTCGCCGAGCTTCTTTCCTCCGAGCACGGTAAGGTGGTCGCCGATTCCAAAGGCGATGTGCAGCGGGGCCTCGAGGTTATCGAATTCGCCTGCGGCATCCCGCACCTCCTCAAGGGCGAGTATACGGAGAATGCCGGGACCGGCATCGATGTCTACTCCATGCGCCAGCCGCTGGGTGTCTGCGCAGGCATCACGCCTTTCAACTTCCCCGCCATGATCCCTATGTGGATGTTCGGCATGGCGATCGCCTGCGGCAACACCTTCATTCTCAAGCCTTCCGAGAAGGACCCCTCGGTCCCTGTTCGCCTCGCCGAGCTCTTCATGGAGGCGGGAGCGCCTGCGGGCGTCCTCAACGTGGTTCACGGCGACAAGGAAGCGGTCGATGCGATCCTCGAGCATCCGGAGATCCGTGCCGTGAGCTTTGTCGGCTCGTCGGACATCGCCCATTACATCTATTCGAAGGGTACGGAGAACAACAAGCGCGTCCAGGCCATGGGCGGCGCGAAGAACCACGGCATCATCCTGCCCGATGCGGATATGGAGCAGACGGTCAAGGACATGGTCGGCGCGGCCTACGGCTCTGCGGGCGAGCGCTGCATGGCGCTGCCCGTCGCCGTTCCGGTCGGCGAGAAGACCGCGGACACCTTCGTCGAGATGATGAAGGATGAAGTCGGTAAGCTGAAGATCGGCGTCTCCACCGACCAGGACGCCCATTACGGCCCCGTCGTCTCCGCCGCGCACAAGGCGAAGGTCGAAGAGTGGATCGGCAAGGGCGCCGAGGAAGGGGCGGAGCTTCTCATCGACGGCCGCGGCATGACCCTTCAGGGGCATGAAGAAGGCTTCTTCATCGGCCCCTCGCTGTTCGACCACGTTACGCCCGAGATGAGTTCCTACAAGGAGGAAATCTTCGGCCCCGTCCTTCAGGTGGTGCGCGCGAACTCGATCGAGGAAGCGGTGGAGCTGCCTTCGAAGCACCAATACGGCAACGGCGTTGCGATCTTCACCTCGAACGGCGCGGCGGCGCGCGAGTTCGCCCGAAAGGTGGATGTGGGCATGGTCGGCATCAATGTGCCGATCCCTGTGCCCGTCAGCTATCACTCCTTTGGCGGCTGGAAGCGTTCGGCATTCGGCGACGTCAATCAGTACGGGACCGAAGGCGTCCGCTTCTGGACCAAGGTCAAGACCGTGACCCAGCGCTGGCCCGGCGGCACCGTCGGCGACCAGAGCTTCAT
>CAZKVC010000025.1:0-20026 GCA_964556115.1 uncultured Caulobacterales bacterium | reverse complement strand
GGCTTCGAGATCGACATCATGACCGAGGAGGAAGAGAGCGAGAAGCGGCAGAAGGAATATGCCGAGCGCTCCAAGCTCTTCATGGAAGTCCTCGATGTCGACGACATGATCGCCAATCTCCTGGTCGCCGAGGGCTTCGGGCGGATCGAGGAAATCGCCTATGTCGAGCTCAACGAGATCGCGCTGATCGAAGGTTTCGACGACGAAACCGCCGAGGAACTTCAGGCTCGGGCCCTCGAATATCTCGAGAAGGAACGCGAAGAGCTCGATGCCAAGCGGCGCGAAATGGGCGTCGAGGACGAGCTTCTCGCGTTCGAACAGCTGAACCTCAAGATGGTCATCGCCCTGGCCGAAGAAGGCGTGCGGTCCGTGGAGGATCTTGCGGGCTGCGTCGCGGACGACCTGACCGGGTGGACCGAACGGGTCGACGGCGAGAAGAAGCACTATGAAGGCATGCTGGAGAAGTTCCGCATCAAGCCCGAAGCGGCCGAGGAACTGATTGCCGAAGCCCGTGCCAAGGTTGGTTGGGACGACGAGGTCGAGGACGAGACCGAGGACGCCTGACGAACACCTGAAAGCGGCATGATTTGCATCATGCCGCTAACCCACCGCAAAGGTTGATCGCCTAGTCTCGGCTCAGGGGAAGCGTGAGGACTAGGGCACATGGGTCTGCGCCGATCATTGATTGGACGCCTGATGGTGGCGGCGCTCGGCGCCTCCGTCCTCGTCAGTGCCGTCGTCGCGCTTTTTGTCTACCGGGTCACCTTCGACGAGATTCGCGACTACAGGGTCGGCCAGCTGCGCGAGCGGGTCGATGCGCGGGCGGCGACCCAGACCGTGATCTTCGACAAGCTCCGCGTCACCCAGAAGGAAGCGGTCCGCTCTTTCCACAAAACCCTTGCGAGCCTCGACGAGGATGCCGCCGCCGGGCGCCTCGACGCCTATTTTCCACATTTCGGGGATGGCACGCGGCGCAGCAGCGACGCTCTTTTCGAAGGCTTCGAGGATCCTTACGGCCGCCGGGTCTTCGGTATCGGAGGCTTCATTCCCCGCGCGTCTGAGTTGTCGGACGACGAAATGGCCACCATCATGGCCGGCTACGAGACGATCAGCCGCTTCGGCCCCGCGCAGCTTGGCGATTTCGTGAATTTCTGGTTCTTCACCACGCGCGGTGACATCGTCGTCTTCGCGCCCGAGCGGCCGAATGAGCTTCGTCCGTACCGCTATGAAGTGGCGGCAGACTTCAGTTTCTCCGATCGTGAGGTAGCAACCATCGCGACCGTCGCGAACAACCCTTCGCGCAAGATGCGGTGCGGCAGCCTCAATCCGATGGTCTACCAAGAGGGCGGCGCCACGGATCTCACCTCGAGCTGCCAGACCCCGGTCGATGATGCGGAGGGCCGCCACGTCGGCTCGTTCGGTGTCACTATGCCGCTTCTCAGCTGGATGGGAAAAACCGTCGCCGTCGAGGATGACGACCGGTTCCGGTACCTGCTGGTCGGGCCCGAGCATGGCCTTCTCGCCCATTCCGACATCGCCGACACTGGGCAGGTCGCGACGAAGGCCGAAGAAGAAGACGTCGGGCGCCTCCTGGAGCTGATCGAAGGCGATGCGGGGGTGATCGAGCACCCCGATAGCCGGGCGCTCGTCGCCTATCATACGATCGACGGGCCGGACTGGTATATCGTCGCCATTCAGGAGCGCAGCGTCCTTGCCGCAACGGCGGCTGCGGCCGCAAGCCGGGCGGGCGTCGTGGTGATGCTGACGGGTCTATCGTTGATGCTGACCTTCACCGCCCTGGTCTACCGCATGATCGCCCGGCCACTCGCCCGGCTGGCGACCGAGGCCGAGCGCGAAGGGGGTCAGGGGCCCCAGAAGAACCTTCGCGGGGTGGCGGCGCGCGAAGACGAGATGGGTCGCCTCGGCAAGGCCCTTCTCGCCCGGGACGAGCGGCTTCAGACCATGCTCGAGACCCTTGAGCACCGGGTGGACCTTCGAACCAGGGAACTCAACGGGGCGAAGCGCGACGCCGAAGCGGCGAACGAAGCCAAGACCGCCTTTCTGGCCAATATGAGCCACGAGATCCGCACCCCCATGAACGGCGTGATCGGCATGGCCGAGGCTCTCGCCCGCACCGATCTCAATACCGAACAGCAAGGCTTTCTCTCGGTCATGCGCAGGTCGGGCCAGGCGCTTCTGGCGCTGATCGACGACATTCTCGACATCTCGAAGATCGAAGCCGGCAAGCTCAAGCTCGAACCGGTCGCAACCGACCCTCTCGAGCTGATCGAAGAGATCTGCGGGCTCTACCGCGAGACGGCCCATCGCAAAGGGCTCGAACTGATCGTGGAAAGCGAAGGGCTGACCCCCGGCGAGAAGGTCGCGACCGATCCCCTCCGCCTCCGGCAGATCCTTTCGAACCTGATCTCGAATGCTCTGAAGTTCACCGAGACCGGCTCGATCACCGTCACGCCCCAGCTTCGCGGTGACGCGCTGTCGGTGACCGTGACCGATACCGGCCCCGGCATTCCCGGCGACCTGCAAACGGCGATCTTCGACAAGTTCGAACAGGCGGAGAATTCCACCACCCGCCGTTTTGGCGGTACGGGTCTCGGCCTCGCCATTTCGCGGGAGCTCGCGCAGCTTCTCGGTGGCGACCTGACGGTCACCTCGCTCGAAGGTCAGGGGGCGAGTTTCACCCTCACGATCAAGGCCTTGAAGGCAACGAGCCCGCTGCCTCAGCGGCGTGCCGACGAGCATCAGGGCGATAGCGCCGACGAAGCTGCGGTGGCTGGCCTTCATGTGCTGGTGGCGGATGACATGGCGGTCAACCAGGCCGTTCTTCAGGCGATTTGCCGTCCGCTGGAGATTTCTCTGGTCATGGCATCCAACGGTGCGGAGGCGCTGGACTGTCTGAGCGAGGAGCCCTTCGACGCCGTCCTCATGGATCTTCGCATGCCGGTGATGGACGGGCTTGAAGCGATGAAACGCATCCGCGCGGGCGAAGCGGGCAGCCGGGCCGCGAAGACCCCGTTGATCGCCCTGACCGCCAACGCGATGCGTGAGCATGTCGAGGAAAGTCACGCGGCTGGCGCAGATGCCCACCTGCCCAAGCCCGTGGGCCGCAAACAGCTGATCGACACCCTTACCCGCTTCTGCCGCAAGGCGGTTGCGGAGCCGCGGGAGGCCGAAGTCCGCCCCTATTGAGGTCTTGCCGCCAACCCGCGCTTTGCGCGATGAGCGGGCCATGGAAAACCTGCCGCCGGTTTCGGCCTATATCCGCACCAAGAACGAGGCGCGCCGCATCGGCGATGTCGTCCGCGCAGCGAGAATGGCCGCGCGCGAGGTCATCGTCGTCGATTCAGGATCCGACGACGGCACCCAGGATATTGCCGAGAAGGCCGGGGCCGTCGTCCACCATGTCCCCTGGCGCGGCAATGGCGGACAGAAGCGGGCCGCGGAAGATCTCTGCAGCCATGACTGGCTTTTGGACCTGGACGCCGACGAGGTCATCCAGCCCGAACTCGCGCAAGGGATCGCGCAGCTTTTCGAAGATGGCCGCGAGCCCGAAGCGCCTGTCTACGGGCTGGTCCAGGTCACTGCCGTCCCCTTTCTCGAGCCGTGGTGGAACGTCGACAACATCGTCAAGAACAAGCTCTACGACCGCCGCCGGATCCGCATTCCCGATCATCCCGCCTGGGACCAGCTCGAGCATTCCAAGAAGACGAGCCCGCGCGTTCCGGGCGTCATGCTCCATTACATGTTCTCGGATATCGGCGATCTGACGAAGAAGCAGGAGCGCAACATGACCCGGCGCGCCGCCGGCGTGGCGCTGAAGCCGAAAGGCGTCCTTGCGGCCCGCATCCTCTTTGCTTTCCCGGTCTATTTTCTGAAGCGATACCTTCTCAAGGGCCTCTTCCGCAAAGGCGTCTACGGCTTCGCCTTTTGCATGACGATCGCCTATGGGCGCTGGCTGAAGGACGTGAAACTCTACGAGCGCCATCTCAAGGCCGAGGCCGAAGGGGCGACGAAGAAGGAAGAAGCCCATGCTTGATTTCGCCGCCCTGCGCGGGGCCCGGACCCGGACCGAACCCTTCACCTATATCGTCGCCGAAGGCGCCCTGACCCGCAGTGAGGCCACCGAAGTCAGGCGCGACTATCCGGCGATCGACAAGACCGGCTACCTGCCGCTTTCCAAGCTCGAGGCGCGCGGCCGCTTTGCCGAGCTGATCGAGGATCTGCGCTCGGACGAGCTGGCGGAAGTCCTGTCGGAAAAGCTGAACCTCGATCTCGTCGGTAAGCCGCGCATGATCACCGTACGCAAGCATTCGAAGATCGGCGATGGCCGTATCCACAATGACAGCGTCTCGAAGATATGCACCATGCTGGTCTATCTCAACGAGAGCTGGGACAAGTCCGAAGGCGGCGCCATCCGCGCCCTCAACGGTGAGCACAACATGGACGACTACGCCGAAGAGGTGGAGCCGCTGGCGGGCAACGTCTTCGCCTTCGCAAGGTCCGAGACGAGCTGGCACGGCCATCCGCCCTTTGCAGGCGAGCGCTACGTCATCCAGACCACTTTCCTGACGAGCCAGGAAGAGCTCGACCGAAAGGAAAACCGCGGCGGCATCCAGATGATGCTGAAGAAAGTCTTCGAGCGGTTGAAATGAGCTGCCCCTCCCGGATGCCAAAGCCGCTCGAAGGGCCGCTCCCCGCTTACTCGCCCTCCTTTGCCACAAGGCTGCGCCGCGATTAGAGTGGGGAAGGCCCTTTGATCACGCCCCAGCTGATCGAGAACATTGACTATGGGCGCATCGGTACGAGGTTCAGGCACATGAGCGGTTTGATAACGATCGGGGATCTCACGATCGACGAAAGTACCCGCCGGGTCCGGCTGGGCGGTCGCGAGATCGCGCTTTCGGGCCTCAGCTTCGACCTCCTCGCTTTTCTCGCGAAAAAGGCGCCTGAGCCTGTGTCCAATGCCGAGCTTGCCGAAGAGGTCTGGGGCAAGACCCATGTGACCGATCACACGATCGCCCAGCGCGTCGCGATGGTCCGGCGCGCGTTGGGCGAGGACAGCGATGAGCCGAGATTCATCCGCACCGTCCGCAGCAAGGGCTACGCTTTCATGCTGGCCCCGGCCGAGCCTGCCCAAGCCGCGGAACCCACTGCCCAGACCCAAGCCTGGAAGCCGGCCGCCGCTGGTTTCGCCGCCGTTGTCGCCCTGACGGTTTCCGCCGTGGTGGTGACGGGCGCCGGCAGCGGGGACGAGGCTGCGCCTTCATACGAGGAAGCGGGTCATATCATCGTCGATCCGGTGACCGGGGCAGTCCGCATCGACAACCGTCAGGAGGGGTTCATGCTTCCGGTGCTTGCGAAGACGGACGGGAGGGACCTGTTCGTGGGCGGTGTTCCGTCCCTCGATCAGATCGAAGGATCGGAGCCTGCCCTCGGCGCCCTCTGCAGCCTTGCCGAGGACCGGTCCCAGGCGACGACGCCGATCCCCCGTCGCCTGCGTGACCTCTTCGCGTCGCCTGAGTTCGAAACCCTTTGCGAGAACCGCCGGGGCTGATCCGTCAGTCCTTGTAGCCGGGCTGTTCGCGGTCGAGCTTGCGCTGGAGGGCCGGCCAGATGAGGGCGTCGGCCGTCATGATGAGGCCGCCCTTGCCGATCATCTCGTTCTTGCCGATCACCTCCTCGGCGGTGGGATAGAGCGGCTTGCCCGCCGACATCGTCGCGATCTGCATCGAACAGGCCCGTTCGAGGAAATACATCCGGGTGAAGGCCTGGGCCACCGTCGCGCCGCAGGTCAGGGTGCCGTGGTTGCGCAAGAGCATGGTCGACTTGTCGCCGAGATCCTGTTGCAGGCGCGGACGCTCGTCGTGATCGAAGGCAACCCCTTCATAGTCGTGATAGGCAAGATCGCCGATAATCAGCTGCGCCGTCTGGTTCAGCGGCAGGAGCCCCTCTTCCTGGGTGGCGACGGCGGTCCCGTCCACGGTGTGAAGGTGCATGACGCAATTGGCGTCTTCCCGGGCCATGTGCACCGCGGAATGGATGGTGAACCCGGCCGGGTTCATATTGTACTCGCTCTTCTCGACCTTGTTGCCTTCCAGGTCGATCTTGACCAGCGCGCTCGCCGTGATCTCCTCGAAGAGCATGCCGTAGGGATTGATGAGGAAATGATGCTCCGGCCCGGGCAGGCGGGCGGAGAGGTGCGTGAAGACGAGATCGTCCCAGCCGAACATCGCGACCAGCCTGTAGGCGGCGGCCAGATCGGTCCGGATCTTGCGCTCCTCGGCGCTCATCGAAGAAGGGTGGGCGGCGGTGGTGCTCATGGGGCGGTCCTCGCTACGGCCGGTTTTGACTTTATCGGTCAGTCTAGCCTCCCTGCCCTTCCAAGACAAAGCGCTCAACCCGCTTTCCGGGACTGAAACTTTCATTGCGCTTTGGCGAAGCTAGGTTAGGCTTCGATTGTCGCTGACCATGCGGCGCGGGCCTTGACGGAGGGGAGCCGATGACCCGCACGACCATCGACCTGCTGCTGGCCAATCCGCGCGGCTTCTGCGCCGGGGTCGAGCGCGCGATCGACATCGTCGAGCGTGCTCTCATACTTCATGGTGCGCCCGTGTATGTCCGCCACGAGATCGTCCACAACAAACGCGTGGTGGAGACCCTTCGGCAGAAGGGCGCCCGTTTCGTCGCCGAAATCGACGAAGTACCTGTCGGCGCGGTGACGGTCTTCTCCGCGCATGGGGTGGCCCGGCGGGTGGAAGAGGACGCGATGGGGCGCAAGCTTCAGATTCTGGATGCGACCTGCCCGCTGGTGGCGAAGGTCCACCATGAGGGGCAACGCTACGCCGCGCTCGGCTATGAGATCATCCTGATCGGCCATGAAGGCCATCCCGAAGTGACCGGAACGCTTGGGCGCATTCCCGCGCCGGTGAAGGTGGTCTCGAGCGCTGAAGATGTCGCTGAGCTGAATGTGAAGCGGCCGGACAGGCTGGCCTACATCACCCAGACGACCCTTTCGGTGCACGATACACAGGACATCATCAACGCCCTTCGCGCGCGCTTTCCCGGCATCACCGGACCCGACACCAGGGACATCTGCTATGCCACCCAGAACCGCCAGAACGCGGTCCTCGCCATGGCCGGGAAGGTGGATCTTCTTCTGGTGGTGGGTGCGTCCAATAGCTCCAATTCGGCGCGCCTGCGCGAGCTTGGTGAGACCTGCGGCCTGCCGAGCTACCTCATCGCCAGCGCCGACGATCTCAGGCGCGAATGGTTCGGCGATATCGGCCGGGCCGGACTGACGGCGGGCGCTTCAGCGCCTGAGGTCATCGTCCGGGAAGTCACCGAGCGCCTGTCCGAATGGTTCGAGGTCAATGTGCAATCTCTCCCCGGCAAGACCGAGGAGGTCCATTTCAAATTGCCGCCGGAGCTTGCATCTTACCCGAAGAGCCCCCAACCCGCCCTTTGATCTTTCCGTCGCCCCTTATCTTGAGAGGCAATCATGGCCGTTCCCGTTCGTCAGCAAGCCGCCGTCGCGGCCTATATCGCCAAGCAGAAACTGCTGGGGCGCAAGCGCTACCCGCTCGTTTTGATGCTCGAGCCGCTTTTCCGGTGCAATCTTGCCTGCGCAGGCTGCGGCAAGATCGACTATCCGGCGCCGATCCTGAACCAGCGCCTCTCGGCCGAAGAGTGCTGGGCAGCGGCGGACGAATGCGGCGCGCCCATGGTGGCGATCCCCGGCGGCGAGCCGCTGATCCACAAGGAGATCGGCGAGATCGTGCGCGGCCTCGTTGAGCGGAAGAAATTCGTCTCGCTCTGCACCAACGCCCTTCTTCTTGAAAAGAAGCTCGACCTCTTCGAGCCGAGCCCCTTCCTCTTCTTCTCGGTGCACCTCGACGGTCTCGAGAGGAAGCATGACGAGGCCGTCTGCCAAGAGGGTGTCTTCAAGAAGGCTGTCCACGCCATCAAGGCGGCCCAGGACAAGGGCTTCCAGGTCAATGTCAACGCCACGATCTTCGACGGCTACGATGTGGGCGAACTCGCCGACTATCTCGACTACTGTGCCGAGATCGGCGTCAACGTCACCATGTCGCCGGGCTTTGCCTATGAGCGTGCGCCGGACCAGCAGAGCTTCCTCAACCGGCAGAAGACGAAGACCTATTTCCGCGAGCTCTTCAAGCTGCGCGACGAGCGCGGCTCGACATGGACGCTCAGCCACTCCGATCTCTATCTCGACTTTCTCGCCGGGAACCAGGAATTCAAGTGCACCCCCTGGGGCATGCCGACCCGCAACGTCTTCGGCTGGCAGAAGCCCTGCTACCTCCTTGGTGAAGGCTATGCCGAGACGTTCCAGGAGCTGATGGAAGAGACCGACTGGGACAGCTACGGCACCGGCGCCTATGAGAAATGCGCCGACTGCATGGCGCATTGCGGCTATGAGCCCACCGCCGCCGACGTCGCTTTCTCGAAGCCCTGGAAGATGCTGCCGTTGATGATGAACGGCATCAGGACCGAAGGCCCGATGGCGAAGGAAATCGACCTGCGCTCGGCCCGCCCGGCCATCGACGTGCACGAAGAAATCGTCGCCGCGAAGATGGACGAGCTGGGAGCGGAGAAGGCAACCAAGCCCAGCCCGAACAAGCGGACGCTGATCGACAAGGTCTAGGCTGTCTTCACCCAGGCAAAGCGCGCCGCCCCGGCTTACCCAGGACGGCGTGCGACCGTCTTTACGGGACGAGCAGGTATTTCGTTCCGGTTTCCTTGGCGTTGTAGCGGGCGATGACGTCCGGCTTCAGCATCTCTTCGAAGCTGACTTCGCCGGTGTAGTGGCTGGCGAAGGTTGTGGTCAGCTCGCTCATCACGCGGCCGGCCATGCGCATGCGGTCCTCGTTCGGGATGGTGGCGAGGAAGTTGGGCAGGAGGAAACCGCCCACCCCCCAGGCCATGCCCACCGAGGGCGGCACGTCGGTCGAGGAGAGATCGAGCCTGCCATAGACATAGACCTGCTTGTGAACGGAGGAGCCGTAGCGGCTGTACTCGGTCAGCCTGGAGGCCTGCGCCGCTTCCATCGCGGTCAGGATCTGCCCGGCCAGCGGCCCGCCGCCGACAGCGTCGAAAGCCACGGTCGCGCCCGTCTTCATGCAGGCACCCACGAGGTCCTTCATGAAGCCCTGCTCCTTCTGGTTCAGGGCATGTTCGACGCCGAGGTCCTTCAGGAGGGCCTGCTGCTCAGGCTTGCGGACAATGGCGATGAGCGGGATGCCGTCGGCCTTGCAGACCTTCGCGAGCATCTGGCCGAGATTGGAAGCGCCAGCGGTGTGAACCAGCGCGGGCGAGCCGTCACGCTTCATGACCTCCACCATGGAAAGGGCGGTCATCGGGTTGACGAAACTCGAAGCGCCGTCCTTCGCGCTCGCATCCTCGGGCAGGGGCATGCACATGGCGAGCGGGACGGCGCGGTACTCCGCATACATTTCCCCGCCGGCGGCGGCGACCCGCCTTCCGATCATCGCCTCGCCCACGGCATCTCCGGCGGCAACGACCGTGCCCGCGCCCTCATTGCCGACGGGCATCGCCTGACCCATCCGGCCTTCGAGGAGCCGCCTCCCGGCCTCGGGGACAGGAAGGCTGACGGATTGTCCGTCATCCGCGAGCGTCGCCCGCGAGGGATCGCTGACCCCGAGAAGTAGCGCGAGGTCCGAAGGGTTGATCGGCGCAGCTTCGACCTTGATCAGAACCTCGCCCGGTTTGGGGCTCGGAACGGCGGTCTTCTCGATCGCGACGTCGATCGTGCCATCCTTGGTGGCCGTACTGACAATGCGCTTCATCGTCGAAGGAAGGTCGGTCATGGCGCGGGCTCCTTAATCATTGCGGTATTGCTTCTGAAGGGCTCCTAGCAGGGCAACGCCCGGGCCGCGCAAGCTTTCGAGGCCGCGCGAGGCCTGTGCGCCGAGGCGCATGAGGCTCGGGAGGTCCTGGGGACGGCGAAGAAGGGCGATGATCGTCCGGGCCGTCGCCACCGAACCGTCCGGACGCACAGCGCCCCGGGCGGCGGGCGGAAGGGCCTGGCCCGCAGGATCAGCGATGGCCCTGACGACGTGGAAGGGCAGGCCGTTCTCGAGCGCGACCTTGCCCACACGGTGGCTTTCCATGTCGACCGACGCGGCGCCGGTCTGCCTGAGAGCCTTTTTTTCTTCCGCGGTGGCTATGAGGTCATCCGACCCGAAAAGCGGCGCCGTGTTGTAACCCTGCCCGCCATCAATGAGCGGCGTGCCCGGATAGCGCTCACCCTTCGGACCATGGACGCTTGAGGGAAGAAGGAGCGTTCCGGGCACAAGGTCAGGATCGAGGGCGCCGGCGAGGCCGATCGACAGGAGGGCGCAAGCGCCTTCCCTGACCAGTGCCCTGGCACCTTCTTCGGCGCGGTCCGCACTGGCGCCCGAAATGAAGGCGTCACGGCCAGCCTGGCCGAGGGCGGCGCGTTCGGACTTCAGACCGCAGACAATGCCGAGGCTCACATGCCCCAGCCCTGGCGCTTGTCGTTCGCCTTGACCATCCGGTCATAGCGCGCCGTCGCCCAGAGGGGGAAGAAGGCGGCATAGCCGTGATATTTGAGGTAGAAGACCTTGGGGAAGCCCGTGCCGGTGTAGAGCTCTTCCTGCCAACGCGGGCCGTCCTCATCGCGCGGGGCACGTTCGAGATAGCTGGCGCCCTTCGCGGCTTCTTCAGAAGAGACTTCGCCCGCGGCCATCAGGCCCATCAGCGCCCATGCGGTCTGGGAGGCGGTCGATGCGCTGTCTTTGCCCTTCTGCGCGGCTTCGTAGCTTTCCAGGCGCTCGCCCCAGCCGCCGTCGGGGTTCTGACGGCTCTTGAGGAACGCGACGGCGCGCCTGACCCAGTCTTCGGAGAGATCGACGCCCGCCTGTTCGAGGCAGACGAGGACCGACCATGTTCCGTAGATATGGTTCGCGCCCCAGCGGCCGAACCAGGAGCCGTCCTCTTCCTGCTCGCTTTTGATATAGGCGAGAGCCCGCTCGATGTTCTCCCGGTAAAGCTCGGGGTCCACCTGGGCGAGGCAGCCGATGCACCTTGCGGTCACGTCCACGGTCGGCGGATCGAGAAGCGCGCCGTGGTCGGCGAAGGGTATGGCGTTGAGGTAGAAGTGCTCGTTCTCGGGCTCGAAGGCGCCCCATCCCCCCGAAGAGGACTGCATACCGGCGATCCACTCGCAGGCGCGGTCGATATTGACCTTGTATTTCGGGTCGCCCTGGCGGTGCATGGCCATGGCGACCACGGCTGTGTCATCGACGTCGGGATAATCGGGGTTGTCGTACTGAAACGCCCAGCCGCCCGGACGGACGTCGGGGCGGCGCGAGATCCAGTCGCCCCGGTGATCGAGGATCTGCCGCTCGGCCAGCCAGTCCAGCATGCCGGTCAGGCGCGGATCGGTGGCGTCCCCGGCCTCGAGGAGCGCATGGGAGGAAAGAGCGGTGTCCCACACCGGCGAAACGCAGGGCTGGAGATAGAGCTGGTCACCGCGCCAGACTTTCAGAAGCTCGATGGCCCGCCGCGCCGTCACCATGCGCGGGTCGTCCTTGTCGTAGCCCAAGGCGTGCATCATCATCACCGCATTGGCCATGGCCGGGTAGATCGCCCCGAGGCCGCTGTCGCCGTTGAGGTGCTCGAGGGTGAAGGCCTCGGCCTTGGCGACAGCCTTGCGGCGGACCGCCTTGGGCATGATCGGCTCGGCCCGGTGAAGGATGCCGTCGAGGGCCAGGAACGCCGATCCGACCGCGCTGCCATTGGGGTTGGTCTGCCAGAGCCGCTCGTTGTCAGGCGGGGTGATGAAAAGCTCGGCGATGGACGTGGTGCGATCGTCCGCCTGCGCCTTCTCGGCGTGGAGCACGAAGAGCGGAACCATGACCGTGCGCGACCAATAGGCCACCTTCGACATGTGGAAGGGGAACCATTTGGGAAGAAGCACAGCCTCCACCGGCATGTTGGGACAGCCGCGCCAGGGAATATGCCCGAAGAGTGCCATGGCGTAGCGGGTGAAAACATTCGCCCGTGCCGCGCCGCCGCGTTCAAGAATGAACCCCCGCGCCTTCTGCATGGCCAGGCTCTCGGTGTCTTCGCCGATGATCTTGAGCGCCCAGTAGGCCTTCACCGTTGCGGACAGATCGCCAAGGCCCCCTTTGAAGAGCGGCCATGAGCCATCGTCGTTCTGCTCGGCCAGAAGGTAGCGGGCGATGGCCGCCTCGTCCTCGGGCTGGCTTTCGCCGAGGAACCTCAGGAGCAGGACATATTCGGACGGGATCGTCGCATCGGCTTCCAGTTCGAACACCAGGTGACCGTCACTCTTGCGCATGCCGAAGAGCTTCTCGGCCTGCTCGTCGATGAGTTGCCGCCGGCCTTGCGGCCCGGTCGGCGGATGGTCTTCGAACGCCATGAGCTATCTCCCCAGCGCCAGTCGGGCGGCCCTTTCGCCCGAGCGGACGGCTCCTTCGATGGTGGCGGGGAGTCCTGTATCCGTAAAATCCCCGGCAAGGAACAGGTTGCGGAAGCTGGTGGCAGGTTGTGGCCGTTTGGCGACATTCTCGGGGGTCTGAAGGAAGGTCGCCCGCTTCTCACGCACCAGCCTGCCCGCGGCGAAGCGGGCGGTGTCAGGCCATTCAAGGGCGCGGCAGGTTTCCGACCAGAGACGCGCAAGAAGTGCGTCCTCCTGCTCCTCGGCCCCTTCGACATCGCCTGCGGCCGAGACGGTCAGACTGACGAGGCCTTTCTTGACGAAGATCCACTGGGTCAGGCTTCCCACCGTACCGACAAGGGGCGGCTTCCCCCCAAGAAGGCTCTCATCCTCGGGCACGAAATGGGCGTTGAGGATGCTTGAGCTGCCCTGAGGCAAGAGCATGTCGGGAAGAAGCGGAGCCAGCCTTTCGGGAGGGAGCGCCAGAACCACCCGGTCACCGGGTTCGATGATGACGGGCTTGCCCCGCGCGAACCGAAGAGCGGTGACCTGGCTGTCTTCGCAGCCGAGCCCCTTGAGAAGATGACCGAAACGAACAGGCACCCCCGCCCCTTCCAGCTTGCCGAGCGCTGGATCGACAAGCGCTGCGCCGAGCCCTTGCGGCGCGAACATCGGCCTTGCCTTACGGCCGTCGCGCCAGGCTTCCAGCGCCGTGGCGCGGAGGAGTTTCGCGCTCGCCTTTTCGGGGGGAAGGTTGACGACAGCCAGGGCCATCGGCTCCCAGAACCGCGCACGCATGGCTCGGCTTCCGCCGAGCGCCGCTACCGTGGTGGCCTGACCCGCTGCCAGAAGCTTGAGGCCGCCGGCCATGTCGAGAAGGCTCGTCCCCTTGGGCCGCCTTGCAGCAAGCGCGCTCCACCACGGAAGGGGGCCGTCATTGATCGCCACCTCCCAGCGCTCCCCGGTTGCAAGATCGACAAAGGGAAAGCGCGCTTCGTCGGCGGCGACGAGGCTCGAAGGGTCGGCCCCGGCGAGGCGGCGGTAGCGGGCCGTGCTGGTGTTGCCCGAAAGAATGAGGTGGTTGCCGTTGTCGATCACCCGGCCAAGCCGCGCATCATGATAGCTGCGGCAACGCCCCCCGGCCTGCTGGGCGCCTTCGTAAAGGACCGGCCTTCCGCCCCCTTCCAGAACGTGGATGGCGGCCGAAAGCCCGGCGAGACCCGCGCCGACGATGTGAACGGTGGGCGTCACGGCTAGGCCCGCTCCGGCGTCCCTGGCCCGAAAGCCGCGTAACGGAGGCCGTGGCCGAGCTTCTGCCAGCGGTTGAGAAGCGGTTTTGCGGGATCGAGCCGGAAGTCGAGCCGCTGCATCCGGCGCAAGTAAGCCTCATAGGCCCCCATCATCATGAGTGCAGGACGCAAGGAGGCCCGGTCGTGCTCGCGGGCAAGGCCGCGGGCGGCGTCGTAGTGGGAGGCAGCTTCCTTCGCGAGGCTTCGCCGGATTGCCGGCAGTTCGGGGGAGGCAGCGACTTCAGAAGGAGCCCTGCCGGAAAGTCCGTGGGCCCTGAGAAGCTCGCAAGGAAGGTAGAGGCGTCCGATCGAAGCGTCTTCCTCCACGTCCCTGAGAATGTTCGTAAGCTGAAAGGCGTCGCCGAGGGCGAGAGCGAAGCGGTCGGAAACCTCGCCCCTCCACGCCCCGAAGATCCTGATCGACAGGATACCGACCGTTCCCGCCACGCGCCTTGTATAAAGGGAAAGCTTCTCTTGCGAAGGCGCCCTGATCGGCCCGTCGGCATCCATCGCCATGCCGTCGATCATGCCGAGAAATTCTGCCTTCGGAAGGTCATAGGAAGCGGTTGGAGCCGAGAGGGCCTGCCCGACCGCGCTTTGCGGTGCTCCTGCATAAAGAGCTTCGATCTCGGCACGCCACATATCGAGACCGCGGTGCTTTTCGGCCCGTGGGAAAGGCCCATCGGCGATGTCGTCAACGAGGCGGCAGAAGGCGTAGACCGCGTGCATCGCTTCACGCCGGGGCTTGCTGAGAATGTTCATCCCCGCAGCAAAGCTCGTGCCCGATGCTTTCGTGATGTCGGAGACCCGCTTCAGCGGATCGTCCGTGCCCGTTCGTCCGGGCGAGAGGTGTTCGGGCAAACTCGTCACGCCGCCCGCCTCGGCCTCGCCCCTTCAATGATGCCCGCACTGCCGGCGATCAGGAAATCGGCCTTGCCCAGAGCGACGCGGCCCGCGACCGGGTCCCCTTCCCCAAGCTTTGCGGTCAGCCGTTTTGCAAGGCGCAGGATGACCGCGCTTTCGGCCGCCAGCCTGCGGCTTTTCAGACCCATGAGGAGGTCCTCAGCCTGACGGTTGAGGTCGCGGCAGAGATCGAGGAGCCGGTCCATCACCCGCCGCATGGCCGGGGTCAGCGTCGGCGCTTCGAGATCGGCGACGCTGGCGCCCTCCTCCCTCATCATGGCTTCAGGCAGGTAGCAGCGATCAAGCTCGCGCAAGTCCTCTTGCGCGTCCTGGAGATGGTTGAGGATCTGCAGGGACGTGCAAAGACTGTCCGACGACGGAAAGAGTGCTCTGTCTTCGCCGTGAAGGTCGAGAAGGAACTGCCCGACCGGATTGGCGGACAGGCGGCAATAATCCAGCAGCTCCGCCGCCGTTTCCGTCCTTGGGCAGACGGCATCGCGTTTGAAGGCCTCAAGAAGGTCGAGCCCGCGGTCGAGGGGTATGCCCCGGCGCAGAAGATGCTCTCTCAGGGCTTCGGGCTTACTGAGCCCTGCAGCCTCGCCGCGAAGGACCGCACCGAACGCATCGAGGCGGCGGACCTTGTCAGCGGCGGAAAGATGCGGCGCATCGCCGATATCGTCGGCGGCCCGCGCGAAGTCATAGTAGGCCTTGACGTCGGGCCGCAGCGACGGCGCGATCAGGAAGGAGCCGACGGGGAAGTTTTCGTCCCCCGCCCCCTTGCCCGACGCCGCTTCGATGTTGTCGTCCCTGTAAGTCCGTTCAGTCACTGGCCTGCCTTTTGCCGCCCTTCGGGGCTGGACACCATGAGATGGCTTCTTACGTGCCGTCCACTCCACGGTCCAGCAACGGGAATCATTATGATCGCCTTGGCATGTCTGACGCTCGCGGCATGGGCCGGACTTCTTCTTTTCCGGGGCGGTTTCTGGAAGGCCGATCAATTGCTGCCTGCCGCCGCGCCGCCCGACAGCTATCCGCCCGTCGCGGTGGTCATTCCGGCCCGCAACGAGGCGGACACGATCGGCGACGTCGTCGCCGCCCATCTTGCGAGCGGCTATCCGGGGGCTCTAGCGATCGTCGTCGCCGACGACCATTCAGGTGACGGGACCGCGGAGAAGGCCCGCGCGCAAGCTGGCGACAATCTTCATATCGCGAGCGTGCCCGACCTCCCTTCGGGCTGGAGCGGGAAGCTCTGGGCGCTCAAGGCCGGTATCGCGAAGGCCAATGACGTGCTGCCGGAAGCCGAATTCCTGCTCCTGAGCGATGCCGACATCCTGGTGGGCGACACCCTTCTCAAGAAGCTGGTGGCCCAGGCCGAACGGCAGAAGCTCGACCTCACCTCCGTGATGGCACGGCTTGACGACAAGGGGTTCTGGGGCGGCCTTCTGGTGCCCGCCTTCATCTTCTTCTTCCAGAAGCTCTACCCCTTCCCGATGGTGAACGATCACCGCTGCCCGGTGGCCGGGGCGGCGGGGGGCGTGGTGCTTCTGCGGCGCGAGGCCCTCACCAAGATCGGCGGGATCGACGCCCTGCGCGGCGCGCTGATCGACGATTGCACCCTTGCCCGCCTCGTCAAGCGGACCGAGCCCGAAGGGCGCATCGGGCTCTACCTCGCCTCCTCTTTTGCCGAAGCGCGGAGCCTCAGGGACAATTCAGGCTACGGCGCGATGGAGGCCATGGTCGCCCGCTCCGCCTATACCCAGCTCGACCACAACCCTTTGGCGTTGATCGGAACACTGATCGGCCTCGCTTTTCTCTATCTCGTTCCCCCGCTTCTCGTTCTCGGCCTGCCCTTTCACGGCAGCGGAGGGGCTGCCCTCCTGGGGCTCTTGAGCTGGGGACTGATGGCATGGGCGTACCGGCCGACCCTCAAGCGCTATGACCGCCGGCGGCGGGAGGCGTTCCTCCTCCCCCTCGCCGCCCTGTTCTATGGCTGGTTCACCTGGCTGTCGGCATGGCGCCACTGGCGCGGCAAGGGCGGGGCGTGGAAGGGGCGTCACTACCCGGCCAGAAGCCCTTCGTGACGCAGGAAAGAGACGGCATCCCTGATGGTCCGTTCACTGTCCGGCTGGGCAAGACCCAAAGCCCTTCTCGACCGGGACCCATCAAAGCGAACCCTCTGCGAGGCAAGCTGGACGCCGGCCCTGGGCGCCTGGGGCGGCGGGCCGCCAAGGGCTGCCACCGCTTGGCTGACAAGGGCTGCAAGGCCCGCGACTTCCTTCGGCACGGTAAGACGCGGTGGCTTGACCCCCGCGCCGTCCGCCGTGAGATCGGCCAGTTCGCGTAAGGAGAAATCCTCCCCTGACAGAAGAAACCGGCCCCCTGCGCCGCGGTCGAGCGCAGCCAGGGTTCCGCGCGCCACGTCGCGAACATCGACAATATTGATCCGCCCCCGCATCACCCCCGGCAGCTTGCCCGACGCGACATCGCGCACGAGCCGCATGGGAGGGGTCAGAAGGTGATCACCGGGACCAAGCGGCGCGGTGGGCAAGACCACCGCTGCATGCGGCGCATTCTCCTTGACCAGAAGCTCACCCCGCCGCTTGGAGACAGCATAGGCGCCGATCAGGCGGCCGGGCGGGATTTCTTCCTCGCCCGTCAGCACGCGTTCTTTTCGAACGCTTGCGTCGATAAGGGCGGTGTAGGACGAGACATAGACCAGCGGCACGCCTCTTTCCGCTGCGAAGAGCCCCGCCAGACGGGCCCCTTCGGCGTTGATACGTTCGAAGTCAGACGGGTCCCTTCGCCAAAGGTCAGTGAGCGCGGCGCCGTGGATCACCCCGCCAATCTCAGGGATGTTCTGCCAAAGCAACGGGTCGGCTACGCTTCCCATCAGGTTGGTAAAAGGCCCCTCATGGAGATCGACGCCGAGGACCTTGCGATTTTGCTCCTTCAGCATGGAAACGAGGTGCCGCCCAAGGAAACCCGCGCTTCCCGTCACCAGGACTGGCGGGCTCACGGGCGCGGCTCGCAGATGAGAAGCCGGTCGCTGCCCACCGAGCTTGCGATCAGCATACCGTTTGCGGTCAGGACCGACGCCGTCGCCCCCGCAAGAAGGGAGCCTTTCGGATCGTCGTAAAGAAGCTCAATCTCTTCCGTCGCCGGATCGACCAGTACGATGCGTGTCGGCGCACGCTTCGTGTATCCGTAGCGATAAAGGCCGAACCGCCAGAGGCTCGGCTGGAGGGCCGCGACGATGCCTTCGGGTGAGGCGTTGAGATTGTCCGGCGCACCGGGGAGGTCGATGGTCTCGCGGTCGAGATTGACAAGGCGCCTGGCCCGCATCTCGGCGATCCAAAGCCGACCGCCATGCTCGGCGATGCCGTTGGGCAAAGCGAGACCGTCCATGACGGTCGTCAAACGAAGCTCGGTCACCCGGAGCACCTTCCCATCTCGGACTTGGGTCAAGCGCCTGGTCATCGAGGGTCTGCAGTCTTCCCGGTCAATCGTGACGTAGTAGGCCTCGCCGTAAGACGCGATATCGTTGGCCGCGCAGAAGCTGCCTGATGGTATCGTACCCCAGTGGGCCCGTCGCTCCGGATTGCCCGGAGGATCGGGAACGACCGTCCCCGCCCGGCTATACTCGATAATAGCGTCCTCGCCTTCGCGATGATCGATCAGCACGAAGCCGTTTTCTGTCCGGTCGATCCCATGCGGCCGCGTTGCTCCCCGCCCCGGGACCTTGAAAAGCGGTTCGGCAGCGTCTGTCCGCCCGCGCTGCACGGGCGGCCTGGCCTCCGCAAGCTCCTTGGGCAGGAGTTGCTCCGCCTGCAGAGGGGCGGATCCAGTTTTGCCTATGGAAAGCCGGAAGACACCGCGAGCCGACTGCCCGTTTTCCAGCCGGTCATAGGCCGAAAGAAGGAGGTTTCCGTCTGTACCAAGAACGATATCCTCAATACCCATGACCGGCATTGCGCCTGACACCACCTGAACCGCGCGGCAGGAGCTTTGCGGAAACCGCGCTTCGCCGAGGCCCTCGCCGCCGCATGCAGCCAGCAGGAGAAGGCTAGCGAGGCGCTTCATAACCCCACCTGTCAAGCCAGAAGGACCAGGCTTCTACAATTCGTTCCGTGGTCGCATCAGCCTTGCGGAACTTGTTCCTCTGATAGCCCTCGACGCTCTTGAGATATGAGGAGAACGCGTCTTCGCTACTGCTGAAACCCTCAAGCTTGAGGGTCTCGTAGATGGTCTTCACGGCTTCCATGGGATGGTCGTTGAGGCTCCGGTAGCTGATCTCGCAGAAATCGGGCGGCGCCATCCCTTCGGTTTGGTCCGTGAACTGACGCATCATGCGATCATAGACGTGCAGGATGGTGCCGTCGATATCGACATGCTCATGGGGCTGAAGAGCCATGACGCCGAAAAGCTTGCTGTAGAAGTTCTGCATCGACGGGAAGACGTCGAAGGGGTCTCGGTGAATATGGACGATCTTGGCACCGGGAAAGAGCTTGAGAAGCTGCGCCGGGCGCGCCGTATAGACCGGGTTCTTGATCAGGAGCCGCTTCCCGCCGAACAGGCGGTCGAGCTTGCGCATGAAAAGGACGAAGGCATCCTCCCACTGAGCAATCTCTTCAGGTGAGGCATCGTCGAGGAAGAGCCCTCTGTTCACGAACCAGTCGAACCGCTTCGGGAAATAGATGCCGTGATAGAAGCTCAGCGGCGAGAGATTGGCGAGCGCGATTTCGTCTTCCTGCGGAGAGGTCGGCGTCACCGGGATGTTGTCGATATAGCGGCTTTCGGGGAGCTGCTTTTCGAGGAACGGCCTAAGCCAACGCCCCAGGGTCAGGCTTTCCGCCGGCATCCCCGCAGCGATGGGAGGCACGTAGGCGAAATTGCCCCGGCTCATCACATTATAGAGATGGGTGGTGCCCGATCGCCAGTGACCAAGAAGGAAGATCGGCGGCTCGAGCTCTTCCTTCGGGCGCAGGCCCTGATTAAAGCCGCGCTCGAGAAGACTGAAAGGCTGGCGGCCCATCACCGAGCCGAAGATCGGCAGAAGCTTGGCGCGGTCGACCTCGCCTGCTTCCCTCAGGACTTGCCGCAGGACGGACATCCGTGCACCGCTCAATGGATGGGCCACCACGTTCTCCCCGCCCGTCTGGCTTCATGGGGGCTGCCTTATCGCGGTGCCGCCGGGATTGACCATCCACCTTTTCTTTCGACTTTGTAACCCTTAGGGGCTCGCGTTCGGTTCTCTATGGAACAAACTCTTCTCTTCGTTTTTTCGGCTCAGGCAGCGTTATGACCAAGACCCCTCTTTTAGACCGTGTTGATGTTCCGTCGGATTTGCGTGGTT
>CAZKVC010000024.1:0-23559 GCA_964556115.1 uncultured Caulobacterales bacterium | reverse complement strand
ACCAAGCGTGAATCACAATCCGTCAGACATGGGAATCCCAGAGCGATTCAAACCGGTGGGAAAATGCTCTAGCGCCAGTGCTTTGATGCGCTGCTTCTCGAAGCTGGCGGAGTAGGCGACGACCGACCCTGTAGCGACCGCCGGGGTACAAAGAACATCCACTAGCGCCTCGGCGCAGGCGCGGCGAGGATCGTCCCCAGACAAATCAAGAAACTCATGGTGTGAAATGGCGCCATCCCGGCGAAGGATGTGGTTCGAAAATTGAAACGGGATTTGCGCATAAGCCCGCGTGCCGATCCACCGCGGGGCGGCGAATTGGATCGTCTCGAAGTCGAGGAAGTGCAGGGGATAGCGCCACGAGGCAACCCTTGCCTTGATGGTGTCAGCATCGTGAAACGGTACGCCGGACACTGTTGCCTGGTGGACGCGATGCAATACTTCGTGATCGAAATACCCGACAGGCACCTTCAGAAGATCGTCCGTGCCTTCATCGGAAAGGGCTGCCGCGGCCTTCTTGCCATTAGTGTTCGGAAGGATGCCGGTTGGCCATTCCGGCGGTGGCGGCAAGGCAGAGGCGCATCGCTCCTGAAACGGACAATCATAAGGGCGGGTACAATGATCGCCGATATCGCGCGCCGGTTCGTCCTGGTCCAGAAGATCGAAGGCATCCGGGATATCGGTCACACGCCCGGCGATCAGGTCGTCCAGACCGTCCATCTCCGGTATATCTGTAAAAAGACCATCATAATCACCTTCAGTCTCAAGAATAAAAGTGTTGTCGATATGCCAAATGCTGGCACGTCCGATCGGCAGACCCGCGCCGCGCGCCACGTGCACCTGTGTCGCCAAATCCTGCGCATAGTGATCTTTCACGCTGGTGGCGCTCTTCACCTCGATAAGGTGCCATGAACCGTCGGGCAGCGGAGCGAGGATATCGACGCGGACATAAGTGTTATCGGACAGGAACGCCGCTTCAAAGATCGGGACGCGGGGGTCTGAGGCCAGGTATTCTCGCGTCTTCTCCAGCGCTTCATCGCGGGGCAGGGCGGGCTCGACCAATACGCCGCCCGGCAAGAGCGAGCGGGCGATCGCCCCGACGCGGTCACCTTCCGCCTTGCGCAGATCGCCCTCCGGGTCGTCGCGATCCGGCGCGCCTTCATTAACCTCCAGCCACAGCCGTTTCGGGCATTGGTCGTACTCCGCGATCAGCGATTTCGTGAGCTCCATCGGTGCCGCCGTTCTTTCCCAGACGGATCCTGACCCGGCAACTGGCGGCTGTCCACAGGCGATGACTCGCGTTACTCAGGCAAAGTTCTGAATGGAAATGGCGTTTCGAGATGGCGGACCGGCTGACTGACTTGAACCTCACGAACATCGCCGGGGCTGGCTTGCGCAGCGGTCATGGCGATGTGACGGCGCGACTTTGGGCTTCGGACAGAGGACGATTTTAGGCAGTCGCGAGGCACTTTTACAACAAGCGACTGATCCAAGACACTTCGACGAAGATAATAACAAGGGTTACCAATGAGCACGAACGCATCTCTCGCCGACTTCATCTGGAAGAATGCGGATGATCTTTGGGGGAATTTCAAGCACACCGATTTCGGCAAGATCATTTTGCCGTTTACATTGCTTCGGCGTCTTGAATGCGTTCTTGAGCCGACCCGTGAGAAGGTTCGCGAGACCTACGCCTCGATGAAGGAGAGCGGGATCGACCTCGACGTGGTCCTCCGCACACAGAGTGGCTATCCCTTCTATAACACGTCGAACTACGACCTGCGCAGCCTGGGCGCCACTCGGACCCGGCAGAACTTGGAGGACTATATCTCCTCCTTCTCGGGCAATGCCCGGGTCATCTTCGAGCAGTTCGACTTCGCGAACACGCTGGCCCGGATGGACAAAGCCGGGGTTCTCTACAAGATCTGTCAGAACTTCGCCGCCATCGACCTTCACCCGGATGCGGTTCCGGAACGGGTGATGTCCAACGTCTACGAACACCTCATCCGTCGTTTCGGGGCAGAGGTGAACGAAGCGGCCGAAGACTTCATGACCCCGCGTGATGTCGTGCATCTGGCCATTGAGCTGCTGCTCGACCGGGACGACCAGATGTTCATCGACAACCCCGGCCTGATCCGGACGCTCTATGACCCCACCTGCGGCACCGGGGGTTTTCTGTCGGACGGGATGGAGCACGTGAACGCCCTGCGCGACCGGTACTCGGTCGCCCCGGTCATCGTCCCGTATGGGCAGGAGCTGGAACCGGAGACCCATGCGGTTTGTCTCGCGTCAATGCTGCTCAAGACGGTCGAGTCCGATCCGGGCCGCGACCTGTCCAAGAACATCCAGCTCGGCAGTACGTTGTCCGACGACAAGCTCACAAACGAGCGGTTTCATTACTGCGTCTCGAATCCGCCCTTCGGCAAGAAATGGGAGATGGATCAGGCCGCCGTCGTCAGGGAGCATCAGGAGAAGGGGTTCGAAGGCCGGTTCGGTCCCAAGCTGCCGCGCGTCAGCGACGGGTCCATGCTGTTCCTCCTCCACCTTCTCAGCAAGCTGGAGGCGCCGGAGCGCGGCGGCGGGCGAGCGGCGATCGTCCTCTCCGGTTCCCCTCTGTTCAACGGCAATGCGGGGCAGGGGGAATCGGAGATACGGCGCCACCTTCTCGAGCAAGACGTGGTCGAGGCGATCATCGCGCTTCCGACCGAGATTTTCTTCCGTACCGGGATCGGCACCTACATCTGGCTTCTGTCGAACAAGAAGCCGACCGACCGAAAGGGCAAGGTCCAGCTGATCGACGCGACCGCGCTGTTCGAGCCGCTGCGCAAGAGCGAGGGCAACAAGCGCCGGAAGGTCGGGGATGATCAGATCCGGCAGATCGTCCAGATGTATGCCGACTTCGCCGAGACGAAGGAGAGCCGCATCTTCGACAGCCGCGAGTTCGGCTACCGTCGGGTCAAGGTGCTGCGCCCTCTACGCAAGAAGATCGTCATTTCTGAGGAGGGGCTGGCAAACCTTGAGGAAGATGGTGCCTGGGCCAAGCTGACCGACGAAAAACGTGCGCGGTGGCGGGCCCTGCTTTCTGAGCAGTTGGGCACGGAGCAATCCTGGCACTGGGTCGATGGCTGGATGAAGGCCACAGTCAAAGCCGACGCAGGGCTGGGCAAGGTTACCGCGACCCATGTGAAGGCGGTTCAGCGCGCGTTCGGCGTGCGGGACCCAGAGCTTGAGGAAGTGACCGACAAGAAGGGCAACATTCTGCCTGATGACGATCTGACAGATTACGAGAACATCCCCCTCGGCACCGACATCCGGGACTACATGGCGCGGGAGGTGCTGCCCCACGCGCCTGACGCCTATGTGGATGAAACGTACAGAGATGAATCTGACGGTGAGATTGGCGTCGTCGGATACGAGATCAATTTCAACCGCTACTTCTATGAATATCAGCCGCCCCGCGATCTGGAGGAGATCGACGCCGAGCTGAAGGCGGTTGAGTCGGACATCGCGGCCGTGCTGGCGGAGGTGACGGAATGAGTCATCCGTCTCATCCGCAAATGCCGTCCGGGCAGGCGTGGATCGGTTTGATTCCCGATCATTGGTCGATGACACGCGTCGGGCAGGTATTTAGACAACGAAGCACAAAGGTATCTGACCGAGATTTTCCGGCGTTATCTGTGACCAAAATGGGGGTCCTTCCCCAGTTAGAGCATGTCGCAAAGACGGACGACAACGATAACCGAAAGCTGGTGAAGGCTGGTGACTTTGTAATCAACAGTAGGTCAGACAGAAAAGGGTCGTCTGGCGTTGCCGATGTCGATGGGTCAGTTTCTCTTATCAACACGGTCCTCGAAATCACCGGGGAACTTTATCCGCGATACTGCCACCACTTGATGCGTAGCACGGCATTTCAGGAAGAGTTCTATCGCATGGGGAACGGCCTTGTCGCTGACCTTTGGTCAACAAATTTCAACGCCATGAAGGGTATCAATCTTCCCCTTCCGCCTCTCGTTGAACAGACCGCTATCGCCCACTTCCTCGACCGCGAAACCGGCCGGATTGACGGCCTGATCGAGAAGAAGACCCGGTTCATCGCGCTGCTGAAGGAAAAGCGGGCGGCCGTGATTACCCATGCGGTGACCGAGGGCATCGACCCGGACGCGCCGATGAAAGACTCAGGCGTGGACTGGCTGGGCGGCGTGCCCGCCCATTGGGATGTGCGGCGCATTGCGGCCCTTTTCCGCGAGGTTTCGCGCCCGGCTGACCCGGCCCTGCCGGTCCTCTCCGTCTCCATCCACGACGGCGTAACGGACGGGGAACTGGGGGATGATGAACGCGACCGGAAGGTCGCCCTCAGCGAGGACCGGACCAAGTATCAGGGCGTTGCCCCCGGTGATCTGGTCTACAACATGATGCGCGCATGGCAGGGCGCATTCGGGGCCGTCACGGTCAAGGGGTTGGTCAGCCCGGCCTATGTCGTTGCGGCCCCGGTCACCACCTTCCGGACCAAGTTCATCGAACACCTTCTCCACACCAAGAGCGCCGCCGAGGAAATCCGCCGGTTCTCGCGTGGCATCGCTGATTTCCGGATGCGGCTCTACTGGGATCATTTCCGGGCGCTGAAGGTCTGCCTGCCGCCGCTTGAGGAGCAGGACCGCATCCTGTCTGAGATCGAATCGGAAAGCGCTCGCCTCGACGGCCTGATCGCCCTGACCGAGCGCAGCATCGACCTCCTGCGCGAGAAGCGCGCGGCCCTGATCACCGCCGCCGTCACCGGCAAGATCAACGTGAGGGCGGCGGCATGACTTTTGGCGCGGACCGATCGGTTTCTTATTGCCTTGGTAGGAGTCCTGCCCCATATTGCGTTTTAACAAGACCCGCCACGCCTCGGACGAAACCTCGGTTTCGCACTGCGCACCCAGGCGGGTTACTTGTTTTCAGGGTATCGCTTTCGCGGCACAGGAATGCTGCATGAAGTTCGAAAAACCCGCCGTATCCGTCCAGGACCAGATCGAACTCCTTAAACGTCGCGGTATGACTGTCGGGGACGAAGCTCAGGCACAGCACTACCTGAACTTCGTCTCCTACTACAGGCTGCGGGCCTACTGGCTGCCCTTCGAGGTGCCCGCGACGAACAACGGCGATCACGCATTCCGCGACGGGACAACCTTCGAGGATGTGCTGACGCTCTACATCTTCGACCGTGAACTGCGGCTACTGGTCCTGGACGCCATCGAGCGGGTCGAAGTGGCCCTGCGCGCGCAATGGGCGCACCACATGGCCATGAGCCATGGCCCCCACGGTTATCTCGAACAGGGCCATTATGCCCATATCGGACGTCATGCGTCCGCCGTTGCCGAGTTGGACAAGGAATTCAGCCGCTCGCGCGACACGTTCGCGACCCACTATCGCGACAAATACACCTCGCCCAAGCTGCCGCCAGTCTGGATGGCGGCCGAGGTCATGTCCTTCGGGTTGCTGTCGAAATTCTACAGCGGACTAAAACTGCGCAGCGATAGAAACGCCATCGCAGCCCCGCTCGCGCTGGACGAAAAGGTGGTCACGTCTTTCGCCCATCATATCAGCCATGTCCGAAACATCTGCGCCCACCACGGCAGGCTTTGGAACAAGCGCTTCACGGTGAAAATGACGGTTCCGAAATACCCCGCCAAGCTGCCAGTTGCGATGCGGAATGCCGATCCGCGCTATCTGCACAACACTCTGGTGACGCTCGATTACCTATTGGCCCTGATCGCACCGGGCAATGAATGGAAAAAGCGCCTTGTTGCGCTGATCGACGGCTGCCCGTTGGCCGATCCTGCCAGCATGGGGTTTCCAGCGGATTGGCGCGCCAGAGCGGCATGGAAGGTATGAAAATGCCGGTTGCTACCCAATCGAAGCTGGCGGGATATCTGAAAGAGGTGCCTGCATGACCAGCGGTGACACCTTTGGCCGGACAATCCAGCTTTTCCTGGTCGACGGGAAACCCACGGGCTTGCGAAAGGCCACGATCCACGGCTGGACCGGCCTGTTGTTCGTCAGTGGCGCCTCGGCCTTTGGGGACCTGACCGCGCGGGCTGAGGTCGACCGGACCGGGGTTTACATCCTGGCCGGCCCTGACCCCGAAAAGCCTGGCGTGACCCGGGTCTATATCGGGTCCGGAAATTCTGTCTCCGAACGGATCGAACAGAGCGCGAAGAAGCGCGACTTCTGGGAAACCGCAATCGCTGTCACCACCAGCGATGACGACCTCTCCAAGGGGCATGCTGAATACCTGGAAGCAAGACTGATCCATCTGGGCGCGTCACGCTCGACAACGGAACCCAGCCCGACACCGACCGCCGCCGCCTGCCCGAGGCGGATGTCGCCAACATGGAACAGTTTCTCTCGAACCTCCGGATTATCCTGCCAGTGATCGGACTCGACATGCTCAAGCCCCAGCGCCGCGCTGTGACCCAAGTCGCAAAGCCCGCCGAGGAGCGGACGGTCGAGGCGGTGCATTTCGAGATCCGCCACAAGAGCGGCGTGCAGGCAACGGCGGTGGAAGAGGACGGGGAGTTCGTGGTGGTGGAGGGCTCCGAAGCCCTGACCGGTACTGGGTACGTTCAGCAGAGCTATGGCGGCCTTAAGGACAAGATCATCGCCGAAGGCGCCCTTGTGCCGCACGCGCCGGACCGGATGCGGTTTGCGAAGCCTTGGGCGTTCAACAGCCCCTCGGCCGCGGCGGCCGTGGTGCTGGACCGGAACAGCAACGGTCGGCTTGAATGGAAGGTCCGGGGATCGAAGCTGAACTATCACGAGTGGCAGCAGGCGCAGGCGGGCGGGGCGGAGATGACGGAATGAGCGACTTGCATCACGAGAAGCATCTCGAGTCCTATATCGTTGAGAAGCTCGCCGCCGCTGGCTGGCTAATCGGCACCTCTGATGCCTACGACGCCGACCGGGCCATGTACCCGGAGGATCTGGAGGCCTGGTTGCGCGCCACGCAGCCCCAGAAATGGGACCGGCTGCAGGCCACGAACGGCGACAAGACCTTGAGCGTCGTCATGGACCGGTTGGAGACCGCGCTCGAGAAACAAGGCATGGTCCAGACCCTTCGCCGGGGATTTTCGATTGCAGGAGCTGGGCATCTCGATCTGTCCGAGGCCGCGCCGGAGGACCAGCGCAACGAGAAGGTCCTGCACCGCTACGCATCGAACCGGCTGCGGGTCGTGCCGCAGCTGAAGTATCATCCCGGACGCGAGCTCGCGATCGACCTCGGCCTGTTCCTGAACGGCCTGCCGCTCGCCACAGTTGAGCTGAAAACCGACTTCACTCAATCGATTGAGCACGCCAAAACGCAGTACCGTCGCGACCGCCAGCCGGTAGACCCGGTCACCAAGCGCAAACATCCTCTGCTGACCTTCAAACGTGGTGCCGTGGTCCATTTCGCGATGTCCGACAGCGAAATCTGGATGGCTACCAAATTGGCTGGGGAAGACACGTTTTTCCTGCCCTTCAACAAGGGCCACGAGGGCCGCGCGGGGAACCCATCTCGTCCGGATGGGGAATATCCGGTCGCCTATTTCTGGGAAGAGATATGCCAGCCTGATGCCTTCCTGCGGATCTTCCGTAGCTTCGTCTATGTCGAGAAAAAGGATGTGGTTGATCTGAAGGGAAACTGGACGACCAAGGAAACGCTGATCTTTCCTCGGTTTCACCAGTTCGACGCTGTCAACAAAATGATCGCGGATGCAAAGGAGAAAGGTCCCGGGCACCCATACTTGTGCGAACACAGCGCGGGCTCTGGCAAGACCTCGACGATTGCCTGGACAGCCCATGACCTCGTGAAACTGCGCCAGAACGACGGGACGTCGATCTTCGACACAGTGATCATTGTCACCGACCGGAACGTTCTTGATGGCCAGCTGCAGGATGCGGTTCAGCAGATCGACCACCAGAAGGGGCTGATCGCGGCCATCGACCGGGAGACCTCGTCAAAGTCGAAGAGCGAGCAGCTCAGCGAGGCGATGCTGAAAGGCACACCGATCATCGTTGTGACAATCCAGACTTTCCCTTTCGCGATGGAAGCGATCCTGACGGAGAATTCCCTCCGGGACCGGAACTTCGCAGTGATCATTGACGAAGCGCACAACTCTCAGACCGGGAACACCGCCTCCAAGCTGCAGGCGACGCTGGCCCTGTCGGCGCGCAAGGATGCGGAGGAGATGACGGTCGAGGACATCCTATTGGAGATCCAAAAGGCCCGGAAGCGTCCCGCGAACGTTTCCCATTTCGCCTTCACTGCGACACCGAAGCACTCGACCATGATGCTTTTCGGGCGCCCGGCTGACCCGAACAGGCCCGCATCGGACGAAAACCTTCCGGTCTCATTCCACAAGTACGAGATGCGTCAGGCGATCGAGGAGGAGTTCATCCTCGACGTTCTGCGCGGCTACGTCCCCTACAAGACCGCCTTCAACCTTGGACAGGAGATCGTCGAGGAGAGGCGGGTCGACGGGAAGGCCGCCAAGCGGGCGCTGGCAAAGTGGATGACACTGCATCCGACCAACGTGACCCAGAAGGTCCAGTTCATCATCGAGCATTTCGCGCAAAACGTCGCTCACCTCCTGGACGGTAAGGCAAAGGCGATGGTGGTGACCAGCTCCCGGGCCTCCGCAGTCCGGTACAAGCGAGCCTTCGACGCCTACATCGCGGCGAACCCTGAATACCAAAACATCCGAGCCCTCGTAGCCTTCTCGGGCAAGCTGACCGGACGCGAGGTGATGCACCCGAATGACGACCTGCTTCAGGGGGACGCTTTCGTCGTCGAGGAGGACGCCGAATTCACCGAGGCGAACATGAACCCGGACGCGGGCGGCAAGGACCTTCGCCACGTCTTCGACCGGCCGGAATACCGCGTCATGCTGGTGGCGAACAAGTTCCAGACGGGGTTCGACCAACCCAAGCTGGTCGCGATGTATGTCGACAAGAAGATCGCGAACGCGGTCGAGATCGTCCAGACATTCTCCCGTTTGAACAGGACTTTTCCCGGAAAGGACCAGACTTTCATCATCGACTTCATCAACGACCCGAACGTGGTCCGTGCTGCCTTCGCCCAATATGACCGGGGTGCGAAGATCGAGGAGGTGCAGGACCTCAACATCGTCTACGATCTGAAGGAATTCCTTGATGACCAGAGGGTCTATGATGAGACCCACGTCCGAGAGTTCGAAAGCGCCCGGTTCCGGACTGCAACAGCGGCTGCGACCGGACAGGACGATGAGGCGTCGCACAAGGCGATGTATGCTGCGACCCAAGAGCCGACCGATGCTTATAATCGGCGCCTGTCAGATCTCCGGGAGCGCGCCGCCGCGGCGGAAGACGCATGGCAGCACGCTAAGAGCGCGGGGAACGAGGATGGCATGAAGCGCGCCGATCACGAGCGCGAGCAGGTTGAGGCGGTCATCCGTAGTCTTTCGGATTTCAAGTCCGGCTTGTCGCGGTTCGGACGGCTCTATTCCTACATCGCCCAACTGGTCGACCTTGGTGATCCGGATCTTGAGACCTTCGCTGCCTTCTCAAAACTCCTCGCGAACCGGTTGGATGGCATTCCTTCTGCTCAGATCGACCTGCACGGGATTGCTCTGACAGGGTATGATATCACCGAGCGTGAATCGCCGACTGAAGGCGGCGACGATGCCCCTCCGATTCTCGATCCTATCAAGGGGGGCGGCGGAGGGGAACGGCCGGGCGCCCTGCCAATCTACATGCAGGAGCTCATCGAGCAGCTGAACAGCCTGTTCGGCGAAGCGACGCCTCTTGAGGATCAGGTTGCTTTCGTGAACCAGGTCGCCGCCATTACACGGACGAACCCCATCGTCATGGCTCAAATCAACAAGAACAGCAAAGAGCAGGCGATGAAGGGTAACTTGCCTGGGGCCGTCCAAGCTGCCGTTGTCCGGGCCATGTCATCGCACAGTTCGCTGGCCACGCTGTTGCTGAGCAAAGATCGACAGGCGCTCCCCATCCTCGAAGGCGTCATCTATGAGATTCTGAAGCGTGGCGAAACGTTGACCTTTCTCGATGAATGAGCAGTCTTCGCGCCTGTTCGAATGGCGCCGACTGATCGGTCAGTCGCCGCTTCTAACGCGGTCGCCACGGCGCCGTTCTTCCCTCCGTTTCAGACCTCCATATCCCAGCCCGGGAACCGAAGCGCCAGCGCATCTGGCTTTGTCCGGTCCACTTCGTCGGCTGGCTCGTTTGGAGTTGTTGGAGTTCGGGTCTCGACAGGATCGAGATCGGTCAAATCCCTGCTTTCTTCCTCGCGACGATGGGTACGCGGTTTGCCAGGCGATTGGACCGCTGATCGCTGCACAAGAAGCTGATCCTCCGCCCTCGGTACGAAGGGTGCCGCTGCGTCCTCCCGCACCACCAGGGGCACGCCCACCTTCGCCAAGGGGAAGCCTTCTGGCAGTTTGAGGAAGCCCTCCAAACTTCGAAGGTTCAGGATTTCCTCCGGGATGACCAGATGCTCGGTCTTCTCCTGGCGGGCGACCATGACCCCGTCGCGGATCGTGTTGGCGCCGAAGGAGACGTTCTCGTTGGACTGGGATCGCTCCTGACGTCCGAGGAAATCCGCGTACCACTTGGCCGTATCCGCGTCCGAGGCTGCGAGAATGAGCTTGGTCCGGCAGACCGAAGACAGGGACTGTGCTCCGTCAGTGCCGTAGATTTGGCGGAGCTGGGATTGCGCCTGGAGCCCGAGGACGAAGGCGGCGCCGAACTGCCTGCCGCGGGCGAGGCCGTCCATGATCGAGGGGAGGGATTGGAGCGCTGCCACCTCGTCGAGGATGAACCAGATCCGCCGGAACGGATCGCGCGGGCGGGACATGAGCGCCCTCACCGCGGTGTCCATCCAGACCGTGAGGAGGGGCTTCAGGGTCTCGTGCATGTCGGCGCGGGACGAAAGGAACAGCGTGCTGCCCGCTTCATCCTCTTCGATCCAGCGGGTGACCGAGAAGGGCTCTCCGTCGCTCGGCAGGAGCCGCAACCCATCAAGATAGGTGCTGAGCATCATCCGGACGGAGTTGGTCATCTTGGGGCTGTCCGGCGAGATGATCGGTGCGGCGGGTGTTCCTTCGAAGAAGGCGCCGAGCTCGTCCAAACTCGCCGTGAGAAGCGTACGAACCAGCTCTCCGTTGGTCGCTTTGCCGTCGCCCACCAAAAGCTGCGCCGCGGTTGAGAAGACGAGCCTCGCGCTGTCCGCCCAGACCGGATCGCCATGCATGCCGCGGGGGATCATGGCGGCGGCGACTGCATCGAACTGGGCCTTGCTTTGAGCTTCTTCGAAGACCGACCAGGAAGGCGATCGGGCATCGAGGGGGTTGAGGATGTGATCGGTCCCTTCCCGGTAGAAGGGACCGATAAAGCCGCCCGTGAGATCGAAGACGATGGCCCGATCGCCAGCCTCTCGGATCTGTTCAAGCAGAGCCGAGATCGCCTGGGTCTTTCCCGAACCGATGGTCCCGGAGATCGACGTGTGCTGGACCTCCGAGCCGAGGGGGTAGGGGATGCCCGCGAGCCTGTAGGTGGGCGCGGAGCGAAGGGCTTTGACCTCTCGCCGTCGGGCCTTGTTGTGCGCCGTGACCTCGGCTTCGAGGGCGCGTGCCGTGGTCATCGAAGCGCCGCGCTTGATGTTGGTGCTGGTCAGCGATCCGCCCCGCCGGACGAACAGTCCGACCAGAGCCAGGAACCCTGCGCCTCCCGCCGATCCGCCGATCATCAGCCACCGGAGGGTGGTCTTTCGAAAGCTCCGCTCATGCTCGGAGACGGCGCTGTTGGTGAGAATTACCGAGAGCGGGAAGGGGCGATGCTCACCCGAGGCGGTGAGCATGTTAAGCTCCGTATGAAGCGGCGCCCGCATCAGCCGGTACCCGTGCGCCTCGTACCTCTTCATGGCGTAGTGGCGTTCCTCGGGCGAGGTGTTTGCCATGGTACCGAGATAGGCAATGACCAACATCAGGCTGACCATCGCCCCGGCCAGGAAACGGATCACCTGGCCGAACATGCGAAGGGTGTGGAGGGTGACCTGCCCGCCCCGCAGGAAGGTCTTGAGGGGTCCGTTGGCGTTCGCTGTCATCAGCTGATCCTCCCGTCACGGAGGATCGAAGCCTCCTGCCGGAGCCTCGTCTTGACGATCTCGATGGCGTCATCGAGTTCTCTCGACCGGTCCGACCTTCGGAACAGCTGCTCCATGCCGGCCCGGATCACCAGGAGATCATCGGCGAGCTTTTCGGGGGGTAGGGGATCTTTCGAGAGGGCCAGCTGAACGAGCTTCTTCGCCATCTGGTTGGGAGCGATGCCGTGGGCTTTGGCGGCCTCTTCGAGGGCAAAGCAGTCCCTTTTGGGAAGGCGGAACTGGAAACGGGTGCACTCGGTCATCGGGTCACCGCCTTTCCGAAACGGGCGCGGGTGGGGGAGTGCCGAAGACAGCTGCAGGGATGGGCTCTGCATCGGCGGCGCGCATCGGCGACAGTCCGTATCCGGCGGAGGCCGCGCATATCCTCTGCTAACGGACCGTCCGGATACAGCGCGCCGAACCGGCTCGGTTTGCCGGACTTGGCCTCAAACCCAGGCCCAGACTGGCTTTGCCGCCCAAAGGCACCCTGTGCGTTGTGTGTGATCAGGCCAGGGCGGCCCCCTGGCCGTTCTCCGCCCCCACGCCCGATTGTCTTTACGGGGTAAGCGGTCCCTGTATTGAGGGATCGGCGTGGCCCTTCTGGCTCACCTAGCGATGAGTCCTTCTGTAGCCCGCGAAGGACATCAGCTCGCTGTTTAAGATGGTGCTGAAGCAGCCCGAAGGACCAGACCATGCCCCGCACCAAAGACCCTGTCGCTGAACTCGCAGCCCACCGGAAGAAGGAGGCGGCGTTCAAGGACAAGGCGAAGCTCTTGGAGGAACAAGCCGCTGCCCATCTTGGCCGTAAGCTGATGGATCGCGGGCTCCATGCCGTTGACGCAAAGACGATGGACGACGTCCTCGATCGGATCGCCAAACTGGGAGCCGACGAAACGCTGCGGCGCCTAGTCACGGCGACGGCCGAGGTCCCTCCCACCCTGTTGAGCAGGACGGAAGGCGAAGAGGCGAAGAAAGAGCCAAGTGCATAGCTCATGCGCTGATCTCCCCGTTCTTCGCGCCCTGCCACTTGGTGAGGGAGAGACCGGTGACGGAGGAGGCGATGACAGTGAGGCTGGTCCGCTTGTGGCCGTCTTCGGTTTGCCAGCGGTTCTGCTGAAGCCGCCCCTCGATAGCGACGAGGTCGCCCTTGGAAAGGTGCTGCTCGGCGAAGCGCTGGTCGGAACCGTCAAAGGCGGTGACGAGGATCCAAGTCGTTTCTTTCGACGACGACTTATTGTCCAAAATGGCGAGGGAGAAACGCGCAAGGCGCTTGCCGCCCTCGTCACCGTAAGAGGTGCAGGAAGGGTCACCGCCGAGGCGGCCAATCAGGTGAATGGAATTCATGGGTGTGATCTCCGAGGCAGGAGATCGGTCACCGGACGAAAGCCCTGAGAGTTTATCCCAAAACGCGCGGCCTCGCAAACGGCTGTCGTCACTTGAGGATCGCTCGGACCTCTTTCAGGGTCAGGAACATCCGCGCGGGGCGGCTCGGAAAGCTCTGAAACCCGAAGCTGCCATACCACGCCCGACGCTTCTCGAACGCTTCCTCATCGCCATCGCTCATCACGTCGAGAAGGATCGCGAAGCACCCGGCCTGATCGGCGATCAGAGCCGCTTTCTCGAAGACATGATGCATAAGAATGGAGCCGATTCCTGTCCCCTGGGCACCTCTGTCCACCGCGATCTGACCGAGGAAGAGAACCGGCAGCTCGCCATGCCTAGGCGCGCCGCGCGGCTTCTTGGTGAGGGCATTGGCGTTCATCATGCCCAACGCGATGGCGGAATATCCGAGGACTTCGCTCTCCCCGTCGCGGGTCACCACATAGACTCGTGTGAGGTCCGATTTCTGGTGCTTCTTGGCGGTCAACCGAAGGTAATTGTTCAGCCGTTCGGTCCCGCAATCGAACTCATCTCGTCCGTGCCGCGACGGATCAAAAGCTTCGATGCGGAGCAGCGTGCCTTCAGTCGGCATGCACCACGCGGGTGCGGAAGGCCTCCTTTGCGCGGCGCGCCTTGGCGGTCACCTGAGGCTTTGAATCGAGAGCTGCTTCAAAGACGGCTGCGTCCTCCCGGCTCAGAACATGGCGGCTTTGGTCCTCGAGAACACGGGCAGCTTCTTTCGCGATGGCTCCGCGCAGGAAGGCTGATTTCTCGATACCGAGGGCCGTCACCGCTTCCTCGATGAGGTCGGCCAGACGGTCGCCGTGGCGCACTTGCGTGGTGCGGCTCCCCTTGTCCTGGGCGAAGTCTTGGTTCTCGAAGTCGAGCATGATCTGTCTCCGATCGCCCATGTAATGCATTCTGCATTACAATGCAATGTTGCCGGTTCTTTGCTGTCGCTGCTGAGGCTGGAACAGGTGTGTGTCGAGACCACCGGGCCGAACCCGGCGGTCCCGATGGCGCTCAGGCTAAACGTGCTTTCAAAGCCCGGCCTTCTTCCTTGGCGCGCGCTTCCAGCGCCTCGAACGCCGCCCGCAACAAGGCCCCATCCTCGGTAACCGCTTCGGCCCTTCGCGCCGCTTCGGCAAAGACCGTGAGGCTTGCTTTCGAGGTGAAGTGGACGTCGCGTTCGATCGTGAGATGGAAGGGGCCTTTGACGCTTTGAAGCTCAGAGAGGCTGACATAGCCGAGCTCCGGAAAGCCCATGCCAAGGTCGCAGAGGCCGAAGAGCAGTTCTTCGTCGTCGCTCATGGCGGTGATGAGCCAGGTCCCCGCACCCCATGGACAGAAGAGTTTGACGAGGGGGAAGTGGTCTTGGGTTTCATCGTCGAAATTGGCTTTGAGTTGCGGGCGGATGTCGTTCGGGATCAGGTCCATGATCGTCTCCTTGTCGAAGGGAAGCGATGCGCCGCATCCCGAGGATACGGCGCAAGGTCGCTCAGCCTTCGGGGTTCCAGATGATGGCGAAGACGGACGGATCGTCCTGACCGGCAGCGGGGCCTAAGTTGGCGTAGAGCTTGCGTGGTCCGAGCTCCGGCGCTGCGAAGGTCAGGCTCACATAGTCCCGGCCTGAGTTCTTGCCCTTGCGGTTCCAGCCCGCCCCGATCTCGGTGCGTTCCTCGGAGAAGATGCGGAAGTCGGGTTGCTTGTCGCTTTCTTTCTCGCGGTTGGGGACAAGCTCGATGCCGCAGGCGATGGTGAGCGTCTTGAGCGTGCCCTTGTAGGTACCGCGCTCGGGATTGTGGGTGACGTAGCCGATGGCTGCCATGGTGTTGGTCCTTCTCACTAACTCGGCAGGGACCATCCCCGCCGATGAGGACCGAAAAGGCGCGCCCGGACCGGCCACCGAACCCGTCAGGGCCGCAACGCATGTGGAGGACCGGTGGGACCGGCATCATTTGATCGCGCCAGCGATGTTTCGCGAGGAATGGCGAAGCCAGGGGAAATGATCCGGGAACGCCGGTTTCGGGTGGCCGGTCCGGGCGTGATAGGTCCGAAGAGAAGAGGCGGGGATGGTCCTTTGCGGAGCTTTCTGAAGAGAAGGGCTCACGGTCTGCAGCCACTCGGCGTCGCCACCTTCCCGCCGTCAGTCGGTCACCGGGTCACCGCTCACACTCCCTCTTATCTGTGCGTTCGAGTTGTCCCGCCGCGCGAAGCGGAGTGCGCGTTATCCTGCGCCGCTACGTCTCCGCCTACCGAGAATTCGATGGACTGAACAAGTAGGGGGCCAGTCCGGGCGTTGACGATGATCCGCCTACGCCGGAGACACGAACCAGCCGCTCTATTCGCGAGCTTCCGGGACCACCGCGGCAGAGCACGAAACACTTCGCGCTCCGCCCCTTTGGTATCGTCAGGCTGCGTTCTGCGCGTCCTCGGTATCGGCTTCCGCCCCTCCATCGAGGAACCGGACCGGTTCGGGAAGCCATCCGCTCTCCTTGGCCCGCCTTGCCGCCATGGGAACAAGATCGCCCTTCTTGGCGGTCTCAAGCCCTGCCTCGGAGCTGCCCATCTCCCGCAGCGCCGCGACGAGAGCCTTCTTCGGAAGCTTCGCGAAAATGTCCGCATCGAAAGAAAGGTGCTCGCGGGGATCAGACTGCAGGCGTTTAGCAAGGGTCGCGCCCACCTCCCGCGCCGTGGCGTTCCGCGTGTCACCGCGCATCTCGCTGAAGTCGTAGCTGCGCGCCAAGGCGATGGCCCGGAGCTGGCACTGACGTTCGGGCTGTAGACTGATGATATTGGTGAGCGTCGCCGCGAAGCTGGGCATCACGAAGGCTGCGGCATCCTCTTCCATTTGGGCGTGTCCGTGGTCCACGGGCAGGGCGTTCTCCGCCTTCGGGTTGAGGCCATCCATCCGCAGCATCACGCCGGGGCAGGGGCGATGGCCGAAGGCTGCATGGAGAAGCGCAGCGGTCAGGATGGCATCGGCAAGCTCCGGTTGCCGCACCACGTCTCGCGCGAGGCCTTGGGTGGCCCACTCGGTCAGTAAGCGGTGGACGGAATGCGGAAGGGGAGGCTTCTCTTTCGTGTCGTCCTCTGAAGCCTTCACCGCTTTGCGCGGCACCAGCCCCTTGACGATATCAGGGGTGCCGTCCCGCTTCAGAAAGATCATCACCCCGCCCGACTCTTTGAGGTCATCAGGGTAGACCTTCGATGCCTCGCGAAGATCGTCCAGTTGGGCTTCGATTGCCTGACACCGTTCCCATTCCTCGTCGGACATCTCCGAGCCGTCGTCATCGTCGGTCAGCTTTGCCAGTTCTTCCTGCAGCCTGTCCCACCGCTCCTGCTCCTCTACCGTGAACGCTCTGTCGTCAGGGTGGGCGCGTCCATGGCTCTGGTAGAGGTCGTTATCCGCTTCGATACCGACCTTGGTCCATGACCAGCCGTCTTCACGGAAGGAAACGGCGATCTCTTCGAGCCGCCGCAGTGCCATCCGGTCCAGAAGGCCAGCGTCCATGAAGAAGTCGCCTTCTTCGCGGAAGAGGTCGCGCCTGATCCTGCCGCCGACCTTTTCATAGGCCTCGGCACCGACGAACCGCGCGCGTTTGTCCGTCGCTGGGACCTCACCTTCGGTAAGCGCCCGCCTGATGGCATGGGCTCCTGCTGCTGGCCCCAGAGCCTGCATCACGCTGATCTGCCGATCATGGTCATCGCTCAAGGCGTAGGCCTGCGCCTGATCCAAGCGAAGGTCATCCCGCGCGAAGGCGTCAAAAAGGGGCGGGGCAAGCCTTGCGAGCTTCAGGCGCTTTTCGACGTCTCGGACCTCGAGATGGTAAGTCGCGGCGATCTCGTCCGTAGTTTTTCCATCCTTCACCAGAGCGTCGAACTGGCGGAACTCCTCGGCAGGGTGGAAGCCCTTGGACGTGAGTCCTGCCGACAGGGAAGCTTGCTTCGCGAGGGCCTTGTCGTTGATCCGTACAGGAACGGCATCTCTTAACTCATCGGGTAGCCGCTCCCCCTCCGCGAGATGCTTCAGGGCCAGAAACCGACGTCTGCCGTCGAAGATGGCGATCTGCGTTTTGCCTTTGCGGTAACCGCAAAGGGGCTGCTGCAAGCCTTCCTGTAGGATGGTTTCCGCGAGGGCAGGGATGCCGTCATCGGCTCCCGCTTCTGCGCGCGCATTTTCGTCGGCAATGACAAGGCCTTTCAGCGGATGGGTGGTGAAGGTCATGATGGTCTCCTGTTCGAAATAGGGTCACGCGAATGCCTTGTTGATGGAGAGGACCCGAATGGCAGGCATCCGCGCTTGGCTTCGCGCCATTCGGTCGTTTGATGATCAGTAGGCCGAAGGAAGCCAGATCTGCGAGCGCGCTCGCAGGTCCTATGCGAAGGGCTCACGCCGCCGCCTCGGCTTCGTGGTGATCGCTCATTGTCTCGCCCTCTTCACTCGCAAGGATGAAATCCGCTGCCTTGGAGGCCTGTGACGCCGCCCTGAAGATCGCCCGCTTGTCCTCTTTCAGGACCTTAAGCCAGCTGCCGAGATAGTCCGCATGCCGGACGGTGGGTACGATGCCCAACTGAGCGCAGGTGAAGGCCGACGCGATCTCCGCCACCAGTTCCTCGCGGGCGTAGTCCTTGGTGCCGAACGAGGTGGTGAGGTTCCGATCAAGCCGCGCGGCGTGGCCGGTCCAGTGGCCAAGCTCGTGAAAGCAGGTTCGGTAATAATTGATTTGTTCCCGGAATGCCGGTTGCGGCGGGACCTGAATGAAGTCCGGGCCGGGGGCGTAATAGGCACGGTCACCGCCGATGCGGAAGTCCGCGCCGGTGCCCACGATGACGGCCTCTGCCCGCGGGATCGCCTGCCGCTCGGGAAGGGGCGCGCCGCGGGTCAGAAGATCGTCCGGCAAGCCGTCGCACTGGCTGACGTGGAAGACGGTGTAGCGCTTCAGGAAGGCGACCTCCCGCGCGGCCTCGCCTGTCTCGCGGGCCTTCTCCTTCTCGCTCTCCGGCGTGAAGCGGTCGGCATAGACCACGGTGCTCCCGCGCTCGCCCTTCCTCACGGCACCGCCCAAAGCCAGCGCCTGCTTGAAGGTGAGAAAGTCGAGGGAAGGAAAACCCCGCTCGAAGGCCACGCCCCACAAGAGAAGGATGTTCACCCCGGAATAGCTCTTGGCGGTGGAAGCGTTGCGGGGAAGCCCCACGCTCGGCCCTACCTTGCTACCGTCCCAAGGCTGCACCCATGGCACGGTGCCCGCTTCCAGCTGGGCGATGATCCGGTCGGTGACCTCCTGGTAAAGGTCCCGCCGCTTCGCGCCTCCGGCCTTCGCCCTAGCACCTCTCTTCGGGGTTCTCGTACCCATGCTCTCGCTCCTCTCCGCTCGCATCCTTTCCCCCGCGAGGGCGGGGGGACGGTCAAGCGCCGGAAACCGGAGGCGAGGAGACGGTCAGCAATCGAGGCGAAAAGACCCGTAGACGGACAGGAACGATGGACCTGTTTCGTAGGAGAACTCAGATCACTAGGACGTCTCAATCCCGAAACAGGTTGCGGACCGGCCGCCTCCGGTAGCCGGATCGAGCGTCCGGTCCCCCGACCTCGAAGGGAAAGGTACAAATCAAAGTCGCGCCGCCTTGCGGCGCGCCCCCTGCCGGGCAACGCCCGGCCAAGCGCGAGGGATCGTAACCGCATGGCGGAGACGGACGGCGTCCGGCTCCGGGCGACAAGGTCGCCTAGAGCCCGGTCCTGTCAAGAGGACGCGCCGCTTCTTACCGTTTACAGGAGGTGTAGAGCATAGGCCAGCGCCTTGGACCGTTCGACCTTCTGAACGGGTTGAGCTAAAACCAAGGCGAGGCGCATCCCAACCTAAGGGTATACAGATGAGAAAAACTTGCCTGCTGGATCATGCCTAACAGAAAAAATCCTCAGTCCCCGCCATAACCAGTACCGCATCCATGCGGGTCGAGAGATCGCAATTGCACCGCTTCATTTCGAGGCCGAGAAATGAGCCAGCGGCCTTCGGAGCTTCGAAGCTGGTGAGATTGCCTACAGGGGAGGGGACCTTCGTGAGAGATTCCTAGTCGATCCGTTGGCAGAGTATTCCTCGGGGAAGATCGACGCCAATTGCCTGATCAAATTGACAATCGCGGACTGCGCCTGCAGTTCCAAGGCGTTCAGCAACATGGTCTGTCCACTGCTCGCGTCCGGAAAAGCAGAGTCAACGGTGTAGAGATCGTGCTGTGGCGGCATCCTTTATAGGACCATGCTGGGGGATCCCTCTCAGGATCATAATCGTTCGTGCCCAACGACAAGCGGAATTGCTCGGAAAGCGACAGAATCGACCTCGCATTGTCTTTGACGAAGACGACGATCAAGATCTCGAAGAACACCTTGATATCTTTCAAAGTCAATGGCTCTTCCCCGACGCCGGCGCTTGATAGGATGAAGTGCTTATAAAGCTCGGCAGTCTTCGCTGACGGACCCCTCGCTAAGGCAAAGTTCAGACAGGTGGCCGCGGCGATGCGACGATAATCGCGGCGCCCAGGAGACAGATAATGACCCCCACCATGTCCCAACGGTCCAGCTCCACACCCTCGATGATGCGCAACCACACCATGGAACTTGCGATGTAAACACCGCCATAGGCCGCGTAGGCCCGCCCGGCAGCGGCGCTGTCGACCACGGTCAGCAAAGAGACGAACAGAGCGAGTGATGCGAGGCCAGGCAGAACCCACCAAGCTGACTTGTCGAGGCGAAGCCACGCCTAGAAGACGAAGCATCCGGCAATTTCGGCCAAGGCCGCACCGATTTAGGCAGCGATGGTTTTCATGGGACGTCTTCATTCCTCAGCGTGCATGGATCAGGGCTACGCCGCGACAGCAAATGGATAGGGTTCAACGATCCAGCGGCTCGCGTTTGCTGATGCGCTGCATAGTCACCTTCCTACGAGCAATAGCGGAGGTTCTGACATGGCCTTCGCTTATTTCCGTAGGTTCCGAACAATTCGTAGCCGAGATCGATACGTTGCGCTTCGCTCTTCCGTCAGCATCGTTCGGAACCTTATCTCAAAGGACAATTCTCGGCGCCGTCCACCGATTGAAACTCATCCACGAGGGCGGGGGCCGGTTCTACCTCAGCATGGAACTGACGTCGGAGCCATGTGTCGGGTATGCGCTCTGCATGCGCCGGAGGTCGGCGGCTTTCAGTCCCGAGCGCATTGCTAGCCCGAAGAGGTTTGCGACTTCTGCTTGTCCGTAGCCTAGCAGGTGAACGCCGAGCAGCTCGTCCGTAGACTTATCGACGATCACCTTCGTCGCGCCGACCTGCGCGCCGATCCTTAGGTTGGAGTACCAGCTGGACGTTTCATTGAAGCGGACCTCCACGTCGCGCTCTGACCGGCGGGCCTTCTCCTCGGACATACCAACCCGGACGATCTCCGGTAGGGTGAAAGCCACGCTGGGAACGCTAATATAGTCCGCCGTCCGATGATCCCCTTTCAGGATGTTCGAGGCCGCCACTGCGCCTTCCTGAACCGCAACGGGTGTCAAAGGCGGGCCGTCCGTCGCGGCGCAGTCGCCAGCGGCGTAGACCTTCCCGTTCGTCGTTGATCGCATATGTTCCGTGACCGCGATGCCGCTACCACCGTACGCGATGTTCGCAGCCTCCAGGTTGAGGTGGCCAATTTCAGGCACGCGCCCCGCGCCGTTGACGATCAGGTCTGCCTCGATCGTGACGCTGCCTTCGTCCCGATCCAGCGCCGCAACGAGCGCGCCGCCGCGCCGTTCGATCCGGGCAAGCGAAGCGCCGAAGGTGAAGTCGATCCCGGCTTCCCGCGAGCTGTCGACGAGCTGGTCCACGAGGTCCGGATCGAACGCCTTGAGCGGCCGCTTGCCCCTATCCGCAACGGTGACCGATGCCCCGGCACGCGCGGCGATATGGGCGAACTCCATCGAGACGTAGCCGCCTCCGACGAAGAGGATCCGGCGCGGCAGCTCTTCCAGCTTCAAAAACTCCGTGGAGTTCGTCAGGTGCTCGGCACCGGGGACGTCAAGGGTTCGCGGTCTTTGTCCGGTGGCAATGAGGACCTTACCAGCTTCGACCTCGCGCTCGCCGATCCGCAATGTCGTGGGTCCGACGAACCGAGCCGCCCCGTGCAGCGTCGTGACGCCAGCTTCGTCCAGGCCGGACTCCATCTTGCCTGGTAGGGGATCGGTGAAGGATCGCTTGTGCGCCATGAGCTCGGCCCAATCGATAGGAGGAGCGTCGCCCACGCCTTTGCCTGCCATCAGGCGCGCTGCCTCGACGATCTCAGCCCCGCGCCGCAGCATCTTCTTTGGATCGCACCCTCGCAGCGCGCAGGTGCCGCCATAGGGCCGCTCATCGACGACAGCGACGCACAGCCCGCCCTTGGCGCATTTCTTCGCGGCGTTCAGGCCGGACATGCCGACACCGATGACCACGAGGTCGAACATCTCAGTCACAGCAGCTTCCTTCTTGGATCGGTGGGCAGGCCGTGTCGCCGAACGAGCAGTAGACGCAACAATCGCCCTTGTTGGGACGCAGGACCTCTCCGCAGCCCTTGCAGTCGTAGAAGAACTGGCAGGCATCGGTCGGCATCTCGTCCGTGCTCCGATGCCCACAGGATGGGCAGGTCAGCGTCGAGGTCAGCTTGACGGTGTTCATAGGGTTCGGGCCCACTGCAAAAGGTCGCGCTCGAAGGCGGGGAGGATGACAGCGACCGCTACGACGGCGGTGCCGAGCGCCAACAGGACGATGACACGCATCCTGGGACGCCCGTTCCTGAAGGCGCGGAACGCGGCCCAGCCGAGAAGCCCAACTGCCGCGAGTAGGAACCACGGCCTGAGCGGCGCGAGCACGGTCAGGTTTCCGGCCAAAGCCGCGCCGACGCCGAGCTGGATCAGCACCAGCGGGAGCACGCAGCAGGACGCGCCGATCGCCGCCAGAACGCCGGCGAGGATGCTGCTGGAGGCTGCCACGCCGCCAGAACTCCGGTCGCTTCTTTCGGTATCTTTCGTTTTCATGTCAGCCGATGTACGACCTGTAGTCACTACAGGTTCAACCCCTATATTCCAGAGGTGGCGATGCAGGACGGTCTTCCCATCGGACGCCTTGCCGAGCGAACAGGCGTGAAGGTGGAGACTATCCGCTACTATGAACGCATAGGCATCATGCCGAAGCCCGACCGCACCGAGAGCGGGCATCGCCGCTACGGACCAGCCCACGTCGCCCGGCTGCGGTTCATCAAGCGCGGTCGCGAACTCGGCTTTCCGTTGGACGATTTGCGCTCTCTGCTCGGTCTTGAGGATGGTCCACCGTCCTGTGCCAAGGTCCACGACGTCGCCGTTCGCCACCTCGACGGCGTTCGGCAGCGCATTGAGGATTTGCGGGCGCTCGAACGAACGCTCGCAGCTGCTGCGGACGCCTGCGCGCTCGGCGATTCACCAGACTGTCCGGTCATCGATGCGCTGAGCTCGAACGAGACCTCCTGAGAGCTGGATTGACGCCGCGTGCAGGTCAGTCGGTGCCGCTTTTCGCCTACCCTCAATATCACCTCACAGCTTCAAGATGCGCCGTGCCCCGTTGGCGACGATGGCGAAGATGAAGGCGCCTGCGAGGAGGTCCGGCCAAGCTGCACCCGTCAACCAGACGACGAGCGCCGACGCGATGACGAGGCCGTTCACCTTGATGTCGTTAGACGTGAAGATCCAGCTCGCCTCGACATGCGCTTCCCCACGCCCGGCTTTCCTGAGGATGAGAAGGGTGACGACGTTGCCGATAAGAGCGAGAGTCGCGACGACGATCATCACGGTCACGCCCGGCAGCTCGTCCCCCATTATGAAGCGGCGTACGACCTCGATGAGGCCGAACAGCGCGAGGCCGAGCTGCAGGTAGCCGCTGGACCGGGCGAGCTGCTTCTTGCGCAGGGCCGTGCCGCCCACGGCCGCGAGGCTGAGCGCGTAGACGAGCGCGTCGGCGAGCATGTCGAGAGAGTCCGCGACCAAGCCCATGG
>CAZKVC010000023.1:0-24600 GCA_964556115.1 uncultured Caulobacterales bacterium | reverse complement strand
TCAAGACCGTGACCCAGCGCTGGCCCGGCGGCACCGTCGGCGACCAGAGCTTCATCATCCCCACCTTTCAGTAAGAGCGCGCCATGAGCATGTTGACCGACGAACAGGAAATGATCCGCGAGACCGCGGCGAATTTCGCCTCGGACCGTCTGCGGCCTAACGCGGCCAAATGGGAGGAGGACGGAACGCTGGACCGGCCCGTCCTGAAAGAGCTCGGCGAGCTCGGCTTCGGCGGCATCTATGCCCGCGAAGACATTGGCGGCTCGGGGCTGTCGCGCCTCGACGCGGTCCTGATCTTCGAGGAGCTGTCGAAAGGCGACGTCAGTCACGCGACCTTCCTCTCGATCCACAACATGGTCACCTGGATGGTGGACAGTTTTGGCTCGGAGCATCTGCGCGAGACCTATGGCAGGCGGATGACAAGCTGCGATCTCATCGGCAGCTACTGCCTCACCGAGCCGGGCTCGGGCTCGGACGCCGGGGCGATGAAGACCACGGCCAAGCGTGACGGCGACGAATATGTCCTGAACGGATCGAAGCAGTTCATCTCCGGCGCAGGCTTTTCCGATGTCTATATCGTCATGGCACGGACAGGCGAAGCCGGCCCCCGGGGTGTCTCGGCCTTCCTGGTCGAGGATGGAACCCCCGGGCTCACCTTCGGCAAATGCGAGAAGAAGATGGGCTGGAAGGCGCAGCCGACCCGCCTCGTCACCTTCGATGACTGCCGCATTCCGGCCGAGAACCGCCTTGGCGAGGAGGGCGAGGGTTTCGTCTTTGCCATGAAGGGCCTCGACGGCGGGCGTCTCAACATCGCGGCGGGCTCCCTCGGCGGGGCGCAGGAAGCCTTCGACCGGGCCATCGCCTATGCTCAGGAGCGCGAGCAATTCGGCCATCCGATTGCCGGTTTTCAGGCCACGCAGTTCAAGCTCGCCGATATGGCCACCGAGATCGAAGCGGCTCGTGAGCTCCTCTACTCTGCCGCGCGCAAGCTCGACGCCAAGGATCCCGGCGCCACGTCGGCCTGCGCCATGGCCAAGCGCTTCGTCACCGATATGGGCTCGAAGGTCGCCAATGAGGCACTGCAGATCCACGGCGGCTATGGCTATCTCTCCGAATACGAAGTGGAGCGAATCGTCCGTGATCTGCGGGTTCACCAGATCCTGGAAGGCACCAATGAGATCATGCGGGTCATCATCGCCCGCCGGCTTCTCAGCGACAACAGGCGGTAAGTCATGACAAAGTCCATTCTTTTCATCGGCCTTGGGAATATGGGTTCGGGCATGGCCGCGAACCTGGTGGGGGCGGGGCATGAGGTTCACGTCTTCGATCTCAACCAGGACGCGGTGGCCAAGCTCGCTGGCGAAGGCGCAAAGCCGGTCCAAGCGATTGCGGATCTGGACGGCGCTGCCATCGACGCCGTCGTGACCATGCTTCCGGCCGGAAGGCATGTCAGATCGGTCTACACGGAAAGCCTGCCCGGCGGTTTGCGCGAAGGAACGCTCCTCATCGACTGCTCGACGATCGATGTTGAAACCGCACGGGAACTGAACGAGCTGGCCGAAAGCAGGGGTTTTCTCGCGGTTGATGCGCCGGTCTCCGGCGGCGTCGCGGCGGCGTCGGCGGGTACTCTGACTTTCATGGTGGGCGGCAGGGAAGAAGCCTTCGCAAAGGCGCGGCCGATCCTGGGCGCCATGGGGAAGAACGTCTTCCATGCAGGCGGCAGCGGCAATGGCCAGGCCGCGAAGATCGCCAACAACATGCTTCTCGCCATCTCGATGATCGGCACATCGGAAGCCTTCCATCTCGCCCAACGCCTCGGCCTTGACGCGCAGACCTTCTTCGACATCTCGTCGAAAGCGTCCGGCCAGTGCTGGTCGATGACGAGCTACTGCCCGGCACCGGGCCCGGTCGAGGCTGCGCCTTCGAACCGCGATTACACGCCCGGTTTCGCCGTTCCGATGATGCTCAAGGATCTCGTTCTCGCCGCCGAAGCAGCTGAAGCGTCAGGCTCCACGACCCCGCTCGGCGAGCATGCGCGGCGGATCTACGAGGCGGCCGACGACCTTCACGGCGACCGCGACTTCTCGGTGATCTTCCCAATGCTGAACGATGGGCAGCTCGACGAGGTCTAGACGTCCCGCGCCAGCCTGATGCCGGTGAACTGCCATCTGGCATCGGGCGGGAAGAAATTGCGGTAGCTGGAACGGACATGCCCCTTGGGCGTCACGCAGCTACCGCCTTTCAAGACGAGCTGCGAGGACATGAACTTGCCGTTGTATTCGCCGATCGCACCCTTGGCCGGGCGGTATCCCGGATAGGCGGAATAGGCGCTTTGGGTCCAGTCCCAGACCGTTCCGTAGGGGGAGCCGAGCCCCTGGTCGCGGCCTGCCAGACGGGGATGAAGGAGCCCTTCAGGATCGAGGAACTGGCCTTCGCTTGGGTCCGACCGCTTCAGCGCCGCTTCCATTTCATGCTCGCGCGGCAGCCGCGCCGAGGCCCATTCGGCGAAGGCAAAGGCTTCATAGGCGCTGACATGGCAGAGGATCCGGTCCCGCCGCAGCGGGATCAGTCCGTGGAGGGAGAATTCGAACCAGGCGCCGTCCTTCTTGCGCCAATAGACCGGATGGGTCGCGCCTTCGCGGTCCTTCCACGCCCAGCCGTCAGCCAGCCACAAGGACGCGGTATCGTAGCCGCCATCCTCGATGAAATCGAGGAACTGGCCATTGGTCACCGGCGTGCCGTGGAGCTCGAAGTCCTGCAGAAGGACGTCATGGGCAGGCCCTTCGTTGTCGAAGGTGAACCCGTCGCCCTCATGGCCCATGCGCCGGATGCCGCCATCGAACCGCACCCAGCGCTCATTCGCCGCGGTCTTGCTCTCCGCGGGCTCGGCGTCGAGCGGCGAGCAGTCGGGAAAGGCCGCCGGCGCAAGCGGACTGATGGCGAAGGCGGCCTTGATATCGGTACAGAGAAGCTCCTGGTGCTGCTCTTCATGGTGAAGACCGAGGTCGATCAGGAACAGCGCCTCCTCCTCGTCCCGGCCCGCCAGCGTCTCGAGCAGTTTGAGAACCCGCTCCTCCGTGGCGTGACGATAGGCGATGATGTCGCCCAGGCCAGGGCGGGAGAGAAGGCCGCGCTTCTCCCGCGGCCAACGCTCACCGACAGCTTCGTAGTAGCTGTTGAAAAGGTAATTGTAGGCCTCGTTGAATGGGGTGAAGCCGGGATCGAACCTTGCAAGGATGAAGGTCTCGAAGAACCAGGTCGTATGCGCCAGATGCCATCTCGTCGGGCTTGCATCGGGCATGACCTGCAACAACATGTCTTCAGGACTGAGGGCGGCGGTCAGCGAGACGGTGGTGCCGCGCACGGATTGAAAGCGTGCTTCTGTGGCGGCGCGTGCTTCGTCGCCTGCCTTGGGCCGGTGGGAGGGGGCGACTTTACTCATCATCGGCCTTTCCGCCGCTGACCTTACGGCGAGGGTTTGCGCGCGAAAAAGCCTGCCTTTGAAAACCTGCCGCCGTCAACTGCCGGGCGGGCTTTCTCATCTGATGCGAAGCGTTCAGGGCCTCGCCAAACCAAGGAGTTTCGGGCAAAACCCGGGCAAAGGAGTATTTGATGCGACACGTGTTTTTGACCGGCGCCGCGGTTCTGGCGCTTACAGCCTGCAGCGGAGACGAATCCATGACGATGCAAACGGACAACGCTTCGCAGCAGGTGATGGCTGCGGAGAAGGGCTTCGTTCTGAATGCCCCTTATGCGGGCCCGTTCGGCGGCGTTCCGGCCTTCGACAAGGTCCGGCTTCAGGACTTCAAACCCGCTGCTGAAGCGGCGATCGAGAAGGGCCTCGCCGAGATCGACGCGATCGCGGGCAACGACGCCGAGCCGACCTTCGAGAATACGATTCTGGCCATGGAGCGCCAGGGCGGCGCTCTTGACCGCTTCTATACCTATTACGGGATCTGGTCGTCGAACCTTTCCTCCGCGGAGTTCCAGGAGATCGAGACCGAGCTCGTGCCTCTTTTCTCGGATTACAATTCGCAGATCATCGGTAACGAGAAACTCTTCGAGCGGATCAGCGCGGTCTATAACGACGAAGAAAAGATGAAGGCGCTTGGCGATGTCGAGCGGCGTCTCGTCGAGGATTACTACACCGACTTCGCCCGCTCCGGCGCGGCGCTGGACAGCGAGACGAAGGCGCGGATCGCGGCCCTGAACGAACGGCTCAATGCTCTTTATACGCAGTTCTCGCAGAACCTCTTGCACGACGAGCAGAGCTACGTCACCTATGTCGAAGAAGACCAGCTCGGCGGCCTGCCGGAGGACCTCGTCGACGCGATGGCGGCCGCTGCCGAAGCGCGCGGCGAAGAGGGGCGCTATGCGGTGACCAACACCCGCTCCTCGATGGACCCGTTCCTGACCTATTCGGACGAACGGCCGCTGCGCGAGAAGGTCTGGCGGACCTATTACGACCGCGGCGACAATGGCGACGAATATGACAACAACGCGCTGATCGCCGAGATCATGAAGCTCCGTGCCGAGAGGACGAAGCTTCAGGGCTATGAAAGCTTCGCCCACCGCGCATTGGAAAAGCAGGTGGCCGGCACGCCCGAAGCCGCGATGGAGCTGATGATGGGGGTCTGGCCCGCCGCCAAGGCGCGTGTCGCCGAAGAGGTCGCCGACATGCAGGCCCTCGCAGATGACGAGGGCGCGGACATCACCATCGAGCCCTGGGACTACCGCTATTATGCGGAGAAGGTCCGCAAGGCGAAATACGACCTCGATGCCAACGAGGTGAAGCAGTATCTCCAGCTCGAAAACCTCCGTGAGGGGATGTTCTGGATGGCAGAAGAGCTTTACGGCCTCGAGTTCGTCGGCCCGGTGGACAATGTCCCGGTCTTCCATCCCGATGTCCGGGTCTGGGAAGTCCGTAAGGAGGGCGAGCTGGCCGGCCTCTGGTATTTCGACCCCTATGCCCGCGATGGCAAGCGTTCGGGCGCGTGGATGAATGCCTACCGTACCCAGAACAAGCTGGACGGAGAAGTCCTGCCGATCGTCTCGAACAATTCGAACTTCGTCAAGGGCGCGCCTGGAGAGCCGGTGCTCATCTCCTGGGACGATGCGACCACGCTGTTCCATGAGTTCGGCCACGCGATCCATGGCCTTCTGTCGGATGTTCGGTACGCGTCCTTCGCCGGGACATCCGTGCCCCGCGACTATGTGGAGTTCCCAAGCCAGGTCCACGAGAACTGGCTGGCGACGCCGGAAGTGCTTCAGAACTACGCGCTGCACGTGGAGACCGGCGAACCGATCCCCGAGGAACTCGTGCAGAAGATCGAGAACGCCGCGACCTTCAACCAGGGTTTTGCGACCACGGAGTATCTCGCCTCGGCGCTGGTGGACATGAGGTTGCATACCATGACCGATTTCGAGGGCTTCGACCCCGACGCTTTCGAGCGCGAGACACTCGCGGAACTCGGCATGCCGGACGAGGTGGTGATGCGGCACCGCACCCCGCAATTCGCACATATCTTCTCGAGCGAAGGCTATGCTGCGGGGTACTACGCCTATCTCTGGGCGGACACCTTCGGCGCGGATGCCTGGGAAGCTTTCGCCGAGGCCGATGGCGGCGCCTATGACGAGGAAGTCGCCCAGCGCTTCGTCGACCACGTCCTCTCGGTGGGCAACACCGTTCCGCCCAAGGAGGGTTACGCTGCCTTCCGTGGGCGTGATGTCGATGTCGGCGCGTTGATGCGCCAGCGCGGCTTCCCGGAACCGGACGCGGTTCCCGAAGCGGCGGGCAGCCAGGGCCTCAACTGACCGAAAAGGGCCGGCGAAGGTTTATGCCTTCGCCGGCTTGCTTTCGTCGGGGAACATCGTCTCATTGCCCACATGATCGTCCTCACCCGGAAGGACGTGGGCGCGCTCGGCTTCGACCTGCCGCATGATCGCGGTTGCCGTGGTGCCGTGAAGGATGATCGAGACGAGGATCGTGAAGGACACGATCGCAAAGAGCTGGTCCATCTCCGCGAAGGAACCGTGGGTCCGTCCGTAGGCGAGGTAGTAGAGGCTTCCCATGCCGCGGATGCCCAGAAACGCCACCGCCCACCTTCCGGACCAGGGGAGGGTGGAGCCGATCTGCGACAAGGCACCCAGGAGAGGTCTGACGATGAAGAGAAGGGCGAGCCCCAGAGCGGCGCCCTTCAGCGTCAGGCCGGACAGAATGCCGCTCGCCAGCAATCCGCCGAAACCGAACAGCATGATGACGAGGACGATCTCCTCGATCTGGTCGATGAAGTGATGGCTGAGCCTGTGATAGCCGCTGTTGCGCTCGATCTGCCGGGCCGTCACCGCGCCGATGAAGACCGCGAGAAAGCCGTAGCCATGGACGACCTCGGCCAGTCCATAGGCGCATAGAAGCGTGCCGAGCACGATGATGCCTTCGCTGGTTTCAATCCGGTCGCGGGGCTTTTCCTCGCGGTGGCGCTCGTGCTCGTCCGATCCTCTGAAGACGAACCACGCACCGGCACGGCCCACCACATAGCCGACGACCGAGCCCATGCCGATGCGCCACAGGACATCTTCGAGGACCCAGTTCGTCAGGAGGCTTCCCATCGCGCCGCCGGCGGCGAGGGCCAGGGCGAGGTGGATGAAGGGGAAGGCGAGGCCGTCATTGAGGCCCGCCTCCACGGTCAGGTTGAAGCGGACGTCATGGCGCGCATTCTCGCCGGGCGGCCCGACCTGCACCGTACGCGCCAGCACCGGATCGGTCGGCGCGAGGCTGCCGCCGAGGAGCACCGCCGCCGCCGGTGTCAGGCCCAACCACCACCAGCCGAAGACCGCGACGGCGGCGATCGAGAGCGGCATCAGGACCACAAGAAGCGGCAGCACCTGGCGCCAGCGCTGGAAGGAAAGGGGCCGGTCAATGGCGATCCCGGCGGAAAGAAGCGAGACGATGACGATGAACTCGGTCAGGTATTCCGTGAGCTGCGCCGCCATCTCGTTATAGAGCGGGTCGATCACCGGAAACCCGAGCGGCAGGGCGAAGACCCCATAGCCGACCGCCACATAGATGATCGGCAGGGAGAGGGGCAGCCGCTCCAACGACTTGCGCAGCGCGACCACGCAGACGAGGCCGATGCCGATCAGGACGAAGCTCAGAATACGTGCATCGGGCATAGTCAGGGGGAATTAGCGGGCGTCCGGCAAAGGTCAAAGCGGCGCGATATCTACCGCCGCGTCAACACCTCGTCATCGTGCTCGCCGTGACGGGGGGCCGGGGCGAGGGGTTTCGCCCTTTCTCCGTCCACCACCACCGGCGAGGCGAGGCGGGGCATCTTGCCGTCGACCGGGTCCTCGGCCTCGTAGAGGATGCCGCGCTCGGTGAGGTGCGGCGCTTCCATCGCTTCGTCGAGGGAGAGGACCGGGGTGACGCAGCATTCGGTTCCCTTGAGAAGTTCGGTCCATTCATCGCGCGTCTTCTTGCGGAAGAGCGCTGCGACTTCCTCCTTCGCCGCCTTGCCGTCATCGCCCATCAGATGGCCCTTGGACGCAAGATCGGAACGCCCGGCCGCTTCGCAGAAAGCCAGCCAGAACTTGATTTCGAGGGCGCCGCAGGCCATCTGCCGGTCGTCCTTGGTCTGATAGTAACCGTAGCAGGGCAGGGCCCCTGTCAGCATGTCTTCACCAGCCGCCGGGGTGTGGCCATGAAGCTGGCGGGTGGAGAAGGGCAGGACCGCGCTCGCCAGCGCGCCCTCGGCAAGGCTGATATCGAGGGTTGCCCCCTCGCCCGTCCGTTCACGGCGGAAAAGCGCCATGGCGATCGCCGAAAGTGCGGTCAGCGACCCGCCTGCCACATCTGCGATCTGATAGTTGGGCGACACGGCGTGGCCGTCGACCCGGGGGAACTGATCGGCGATGCCGGTCAGGGCCAGCATGTTGTTGTCATGCGCCGGCTCATCACGCAGGGGCCCGCTCTGTCCATAAGCGGTCATGGCACAGACGATCAGCGACGGTTTGCGCTTCCGAAGGGTTTCGTGGCCAATCCCAAGCCGGTCCATCACCCCGGGACGGAAGCTTTCCACGAGCACATCGGCGGTATCGACGAGAGAGAGAAGGGCTTCGCGTCCCTCGTCCTCACGCAGATCAAGGATCACCGATTTCTTGCCGCGGTTGATGGCGTGGAAGATGTGCGACATCGACACGCCAACGGCCATGTCGAGGCGGGCATAGTCACCCCGGCCCGGATCTTCGATCTTGATGACCTCAGCCCCCTGATCGGCAAGGTGCATCGTACAAAGAGGACCAGGAAGAAGCCTCGTGAGGTCCAGGACCCGCACGCCTTGCATCAATCCCGCCATCGCGTCTCTCCCTCACGGCCGCGCTCCTACCTATGCCGGGTGAGGTCCAGCGGCAAGGTTCTGCCCTCGGTCGGGACAGGCGTGCATGATCGTGCTAACCTTGCCCCGTCTGGCCGAAGCGGCGCGTGACGAGAAGGACGCCGCGGGCCCTGCCGAAGGGAGGATGATGATGGCGTTTGGTGAAGAGGTGGCGGCCGATCTTTCCGCCATGCCCCGAATTGGCGACATTCCGGCCTACCATGCGGGCCGTCAGCCGGATGCGGCGGCGCTGGTCTTCGAAGGTCGGACGACCGACTGGAAGACCTTGCACGAGCGGGCCGGGATGGTGGCGGCGCGGCTTCTTGGCGCCGGGATCGGCAAGGGCGACCGGGTCGCCTATGCGGCGAAGAACAGCGACAGTTTCTTCGAGCTTTTCTTCAGCGCAAGCCTCGTCGGGGCGATCACGGTACCGATCATCTGGCGCCTTGCGCCGCGTGAGATCGGGGTCATCGTCGCCGATTGCGAAGCGAAGCTCCTGCTCCTCGGGCCCGAGCAGCTCGGCGGCCTGGACGAGATCGCAGGCGCGTCCGGCCGGTCCCGTGTGCTGGTCACGGAAGACGGCCACGGGGCGCAGAGTTTCGCCGCCTGGCGGGACGAAGCGGCCGGGAATGCCGCGCCGGACCTGCCGGAGGTCGAAACCGGCGACGTCGTCCTTCAGCTCTACACCTCCGGCACGACCGGTCTTCCAAAGGGGGTGATGCTGTCTCATGACAACCTCCTCCTGATGCGGAGGGACACGGCCGAGGCGCAGATGGACTGGCATGAGTGGCGCGAGGGAGATGTCAGCCTCCTCGCCATGCCGCTTGGCCATATCGGCGGCACGGGTTGGGGGCTGATGAGCCTTCTCAACGGTGTACCGACGATCATCCATGCCGAGTTCGCCCCCGATGCGGCGCTCGACGCCATCCACCGGGAAGGGGTCAGCAAGCTCTTCGCGGTGCCGACCGCGCTTCAGTTCATGGTGATGAGCGAGAAGGCGCGCGCGATCGACACGAGCCGCCTGCGGCATATCCTCTACGGCGCATCGCCCATCGCGCTCGATCTTCTGGAGACCTGCCGCGACGTCTTCGGCTGCGGCTTCTGCCAGCAATACGGAATGACAGAGACGACGGGCACCATCGTCTATCTTCCGCCTGAGGATCACCGGCCCGAGCGACGAGAGAAGATGACCTCTGCAGGCCTCCCGCTTCCGGGGGTGGAGCTGCGCGTCGTGCATCCGCAGACCCGCGAGCCCTTGCCGGCGGGCCAGACCGGGGAGATCGAGACCCGTTCGAAAGCGAACCTCGTTGGCTATCACAAGAAGGAAGAAGCCTTCCGCGAGACCCTGTCCGAGGACGGGTGGCTGAAGACGGGGGATGCGGGGTACCTGGACGAAGACGGCTATCTCTACATCCAGGACCGTTTCAAGGACATGATCGTGACGGGGGCGGAGAACGTCTATCCGTCCGAGGTCGAAAAGGTCGTCTACGAACATCCGGACGTGGCCGAAGTCGCGGTGATCGGCGTGCCGGACGAAAAATGGGGCGAGGCGGTGAAGGCTGTCGTCGTCAGGAAGCCCGGTTCAGAACCCAGCCCGGATGACATCATCGCCTTCGCGCGCGAGCGGATCGCGGGCTTCAAGACGCCTAAATCCGTCGATTTCATCGACGCCCTGCCCCGCAACCCCACGGGCAAGGTCCTGCGCCGCGCCCTCAGGGACCGCTACTGGGAAGGACGTGCACGTCAGGTGAACTGAACGCACGGCCGCTCGGACATGAAAAAAGGCGGCCCGGGAAGGGCCGCCTTTTCTTTGTTCTGATGCGGAGGATCAGTTGGTCTGGATCGTCAGCTCGATACCGACCACACGGCCCGGCGCGAGGGGCGAGAAGGTGCCCGCGGCTGGCTGATCGCCGAACGGCTCGTTCACACCGTTGCTGCGCTGTTCGCCGAAGCCGAAGCCCGGGATGAAGCCAAAGGGCACCTGGGTATCGTTGCCGACCTGGACCTGGTCGAGGAGGTTCCGCCCATAGAGCGAAAGCGACACGCCATCACGCGGCGTCTGCCAGGTGATGTTCGCATCCAGAATGTCCGCTTCCTGAACCCAACCGAAGTTGTTGTCCGTGTAGGCGAACCGGTCACGATACTGATAGCTCACCCGCGTCAGGAGCGAGCCTGCATTCCCCAGGTCGGCGTTGTGCACACCGGTGACGCCCCAGGTCAGCTCCGGCACCCGCGGGATGGCGAGGGCTGTGTCCTCGTCATCGACGACCCCGTCGCTGGAGATATCGAACAGCACGCTGTCATATTCGGCATCGATGACACCGACATTGGCCTGCAGGAGGAGCGACTCGGTCAGCGCATACTGACCTTCCGCTTCGAAGCCCAGGATGTTGGCGTCGGCGGTGTTGAAGATGAACTGCGAGACGCCGGCAGTGGGGCTCGAGATATTCACCTCACGCTGCATGTTCTCGATGTCGGTGTAGAAGGCGGCGAGGTTCAGCTGGCCGCGATTGTCCGGAGTCTGGAACTTCGTACCGATCTCGTAGGAGGTGACTTCCTCTTCATCGAAGCTGAAGTCCGCGCCCTGCTGGATTTGCTGCAGGAACAGCGCCGGGTTGGTGATGCGGAAGTTGTAGCCGCCCGAACGGTAGCCCTTGGTCCAGTCCGCATAGACGAGGGTCTGGTCGTTCGGCTCGAAGCGCAGCCCGACCTTGGGGATGAAGTTCGACCATTCGTCGTCATCGGTGAAGCCGTTGGGCTCGCCGGGGACGAAGGGGTTGGTGCCCGAGGTCGGGCAGGTCTCGTCGACCACGGAGCATTCGGGACGCGGCCGGACATAGGTGACGCCGCCGTCCTTTTCCTCGTGCGTGTAACGCAAACCGAGAGCCAGGGTGAGAGCATCGGAGAGGTCGTAATCCATCGAGGCGAAGGCGCCGAGGACCGTGTGATCCTGGAAGCCGCCGCCATAGAAGGTCAGCGGGCTGAGCGGCGGCAGATCGCGGGTCTCGGTGTAGAAGACGTCCTGGTTGAAGTAATAGAGGCCGGACGTCACCTCAGCGCGGCCGAAGGTGCCCGTGTAGCGAAGCTCGTTGGAGATCTGGTCCTGTTCAAGCTCGGTAGCGGAGTGGAAGAGGAAGACCGGCGTCGCATCGATATCGGCATTGGTCTCGCCGCTGATCTCACGATAGCCGAAGATGTTGGTAATGACCCCGTCGCCAAAACCGATCTCCCAATCGGTGCGCAGGCTGGCCGTGATCACTTCGGTTTCGTTCGTGCCCGGCTCGTCGATGGCGACGTTGAAGGTGTCGCGCTCGAACCAGCCGCGGTTCTGGCCGATCGGGCCGTCGCCGCTGAAGCTCGTCAGGTCGACCTTGCCGAGAACGGTAAAGTCGTCCGTCGGCATGAACTCGAGCGCGCCGCGAAGGATGTAGGTCTCGCGCTCCCCGAGATCCTCGCCGTTCAGAAGGTTCTCGAAATGGCCTTCGTCGCCGTTGTAATAAGCGCCGATCTTGCCGTTCAGCTTGCCGGGGACAAGCGGGCCGGAGACCGTGCCCATGACGAAGCGGTTGGCACCGCCGCGGTCTTCCGCCGCCGGAATTTCATAGGCCACCCGGGCTTTCGCCTCGAACTCGTCGGTGGGATTGCCGGTGTTGACGAGGACCGCGCCGCCGGTGGTGTTCCGGCCGAAAAGAAGACCCTGCGGTCCGCGCAGCACTTCGATGGATTCGAGGTCGAAAAGGTCGAACACCACGCCCGAGTTCAGGCCCAGATAGACACCGTCGACAAAGACGCCGACCGCCGGGTCGATCGAGGGGATCGAGGAGTTCACCCCGAGGCCGCGAATGGCGAAGTTGGCAGTACCCGGCGAGGTGCCGATATCGTCCAGCGACACGTTGGGGGTGGAGAAACTGAGATCCTGGAGGTCGCGCACCTTGAGGATATCGAGGGTGTCCTCGTCGAAGGCCGTGATGGCGATCGGCACGTCCTGAACGTTTTCCGCATCCGCCCGCTTGGTGGCGGTCACGGTAATGACATCGGTCAGCGCGTCGATGGAGTTGTCGGTCTGGGCCGAAGCCTGTCCACCGAACATCAGACCGGCCGCTGCCGCACTCAACATGAGGTGTCGTTGCATTCTTTCGCTCCCTTGGCGGACCTCTCCATGTTGGAGGCCCGGTTTTTTCCATCGCAGACGTTGTCGTTCTCGCCGTCTCATGGGCGCCAGAAAGCGCCGCGGCGTCCCCGCCTTTGTTGTAAGAGTGTCATAAGCCGGGATTTCCGCCTATGGCATTTGCGCATCACTCCTGAGCTTTGCGCATATGCCCGGCTCGGCGTGGACGCTTTGCCGCAGCTTCACCGCGAGGGCTTTGTCGGGTTAGGCTCACCGCCAAAAGCCGCGCCCCGACCATGGCGGCGCCGACAAGGGAGACCACCATGCTCGAACGCCGTATCTATGACGAGGACCACGAGCTTTTCCGCGACAATGTCCGGCGCTTCTTCGAAGAGGAGGTCATGCCCCGGCATGATGCGTGGGAGGAGAAAGGCTATGTCGACCGCGACGTGTGGGAGAAGGCGGGGGCGCTTGGGCTTCTTTGCGGCACCATGCCGGAAAGCTACGGCGGCTCGGGGGTCGACCGGCGCTACAGCGCGGTCCTGATCGAGGAGCAGCACCGCTTCGGCGCCAGCGGCATCGGCTTTTCGCTGCATTCCGACATCGTCGCGCCCTACATCAACAGTTACGGCACGGAAGATCAGAAGGCAGCTTATCTTCCCGCCATGGCGAAGGGCGAGAAGATCGGCGCCATCGCCATGACCGAGCCCGGTACCGGGTCGGACTTGCAGGGCATCCAGACCCGTGCCGATCTTCAGGGCGATGAATTCGTCATCAACGGCGCCAAGACCTACATCACCAATGGCTGGAACTGCGACTTCGCCATCGTCGTCGCCAAGACCGGCGGGGAGGGCGGCGCCAAGCAGATGTCGCTCCTCCTGGTCGAGGCGGACCGCAAGGGCTTTCACAAGGACAAACCCTTCAAGAAGCTCGGGCTTCGCGCGCAGGACACCTGCCAGCTCACCTTCGACGACGTTCGCGTGCCCAAGGAGAACCTTCTGGGCATGGAGAACGGCGCCTTCCCCATGCTGATGAACGAGCTGGCCTGGGAGCGGCTCATCATTGCCATTGGCTGCGCCGCATCCATGGACGAAGCCTTCAAGATGGCCCGCGACTATACCCAGGAGAGAAAGGCCTTCGGCCGTCCGATCGCCAGCTTTCAGGACGCGCGCTTCAAGCTCGCCGACCTCAAGACCAAGGCGCAGATCGCCCAGGTCTTCGTTGACCGCTGCATCGAGGCGGAGATCGAAGGCAATCTCGCCCCCGACACCGCCGCCATGGCGAAGGCCTGGACTTCGGAGGTCCTGGGCGAAGTGGCGGACGTGGCCGTGCAGCTTCACGGCGGCTACGGCTTCATGTGGGAAGCGCCGATCACCAGGCTCTACGCCGACGCCCGGGTGCAGCGCATCTATGGGGGCTCGACGGAGATCATGAAGGAGATCATCGCCCGCAATCTCTGAAGCAGCCCGCCCCGGGTCCGGACCCGCTTATTCCGCAGCCCTGGCGGCGGCTCCGAACTGAAGCTCGGCAAGCTGCGTGTACCGCCCACCGGCAGCCATCAGCTCGTCATGGGTCCCAGAGGCGACGATCCGCCCCTCTTCGAGGACGATGATCCTGTCCGCGCTGACCACCGTCGACAGCCGATGGGCGATGATGAGCGTCGTCCTGCTTGCCGAGATCGTCGTCAGGGCGTCCTGGATCGCAGCTTCGCTCTCTGAGTCGAGGGCGCTGGTCGCTTCATCGAGAAGGAGGACCGGAGCATCCCGCAGAATGGCCCGGGCGATCGCGATCCGCTGGCGCTGCCCGCCCGACAGCGTGCTGCCGCCTTCGCCCAGTTGCGTGTCGTAACCCTGGGGCAGCTTGCGGATGAACCCGTGCGCGTTCGCGCCGCGCGCGGCTTCTTCGATCGCTTCGTCGGTGGCGCCTGGGTCTCCGAAGCGGATGTTGTCGCGCACCGAACCGGAGAAGAGCATGGCGTCCTGCTGCACCACGCCAAGCTGGTGGCGCAGCTCCGCCGGGTCGAGGTCGCGCAGGTCGTGGCCGTCAAAGGTGATCCGTCCCGAAACGGGATCGTAGAACCTCAGGATCAGCTGGAAGATCGTGCTCTTTCCCGCCCCTGACGGGCCGACCAGGGCGACGGTCTCGCCGGGAGCCACCGCGAACGTCACGTCACTGAGGGCTGCGACCTCGGGCCGTCCGGGATAGGCAAAGCCGACGCCCTCGAAGGCGATCCTGCCTTCAGCCGGTGTCCCGAGCCTTCCTGGTGAAGCGGAAACGGTGAGGTCGCTCTTCGATGCCAAAAGTTCCATCAGCCGCTCGGTCGCGCCGGCCGCGCGCATCACCTCCGCGTAGGTTTCGGTGAGGACGCCGACGCCGCTGACGGCGATGAAGGCGTACATCACGAACTGCGTCATGGCCCCGGGCGTGATGGCGCCGGACTGCACCTGGAGGGCGCCGAGCCAGAGGACACCGATCAGCCCGCTGAGCACCGTGGCGAAGATACTGGCCGACATGAAGGAGCGGACGCGTATGCGGCGCAGGCCTGCGGCGAACGTCGCTTCGACGGCTTCGGAGAACCGGTTCCGTTCTTCGTTTTCGCGGGTGAAGGCCTGCACGGTCTCCACAGCGCGCAGGGTCTCGCTGGCCCTCGCCGAGGCTTCGGCGAGCCGGTCCTGGCTGGAGCGGGAGAGCCGCTGGACCCGTCTTCCGAAGAGGAGGATCGGTCCGATCACCAGCGGGCCGGCGAGGAGGACCAGGAGCGAAAGCTTCCAGCTGACAAAGACCATGAGGAGGATGGCACCGAGCGTCGTCGCGAGGGTCCTGATCGCGACCGAGACCGACGAGCCGACGACGGTCTGGATCAGCGTCGTATCGGTGGTCAGCCGGGACAGAACCTCCCCGGTGCGCACCCGTGCATAGAACCCGGGCGAGAGATCGAGCAGCCTCGCATAGGTGGCCTGGCGAAGGTCGGCGACGACCCGTTCGCCCAGCCGCCCGATGAAGTAGTACCGCAAGGCGCTGGCGATCCCGAGGGCGAACGCGACGACGATGCCTGCGAGGAAATAGCCGGAGAGATCGTCACCCATGGCGAAGGTCTCGCAGGCTTCGGAATTTTCCGCGCCCGAGAAGCCGCAGTCGACCACGAGCCGGAATGCGGCCGGCAGGGCGAGGGTCAGGCCGGCGGCGAGGGCAAGGAAAAGAACGAAGGCTGCGAGGAGGCCCGGATAGCGAAGGACGAACGGGGCGAGATTGCTCAGCGGTTTGACGCTGCGCGCCTTGGTCCTGTGCTCCTTGTCCCGGGCCAGTTCCGAGGCGAAGGACGACCCGCGGTCCTTGTCGGCGGAAGCGCCAGCTTGTTCGGACATGGTATGCCGCCCCTCTACCGGAAGGTCGCTCCGGTTCTGCCAGTGCAGCTATTTGGAGCCGCCAGGCGGCCTTGGCTAGCTGTCCGGGCAGCGTCACTTGTTCGCCGGGACCTTGATGACGCTACGCTTTCCAAGGCACTTCACCGGCGCTATCTGATCGTCCACACCATCGAGGCCCGCAGGTCCAGCCCCCGTCCCTTGGGGCCGCTCCGGCGGGGGGAGAGCTTCATCTCCTCCGGCCCTCCGTCACCGAGAAGCGCATTTGTTCCAGGAACTTGACTACTGCCCCACACCCATCGGCCCGCTGAGCCTGCGCCGACGCTTCGATCCGGTCCTGAAGCTGGAGGTCTTCGAGGTGAAGCTCGGCGAGGAGTTCCTCATGTCGAGCGCCTACACCGTCTCCGAGCGGGCGCTGGCGGAGCTCGCGCTCGAGGGCTTCGAAGCGGGATCGTGCGATGTCCTGGTCGGCGGCCTCGGGCTCGGCTACACGGCCCTTGCCGCCCTCGAGAGCCCGGCGACCCGGACGCTCCTCGTGGCCGAATATCTCGAGCCGGTCATCGAATGGCACAAGGGCGGCGTCCTGCCGCTCGGCACAAGGATCGCCGACGATCCGCGCACGACCTTTCTCAGCGGCGACTTCTTCGACATGGCCGAAAGGAGGCGCTTCGGAGAGCGGGCGGGCGCGCAGGCGTTCGGCGCCATCCTTCTCGATATCGATCACACGCCGGACATGCTGCTTTCCGAACGGAGCCGTTCTTTCTACGAAGAGGCCTCGCTTGCGCGCTTCGCCTCGATGCTGCAGCCGGAGGGCGTTTTCGCGCTCTGGTCCGACGATCCGCCCCAGGAGAGCTTTGTCGAGCGCCTGCGCAACGCCTTCGGTGACGCGCGCGCCGTCCCGATAAGGATCGAGCGCCCCCAGGCGGGCTCGCCGATCGTCCAGACCGTCTACCTTGCACGGGCGGCAGGCATTGGCGATCAGCACGAACCGACGAACGAAGAAGAGGCAGGATGACCGGAACGAACCCAGGCAACTGGCAGGCGCGGCGGACCTTCGCCATCATCGCGCACCCCGACGCGGGCAAGACGACGCTTACGGAGCGGCTTCTTGCGGCAGGCGGGGCCATCCGGATGGCCGGAGAGGTCAGGGCCCGGGGTGAGCGCCGCAGGACCCGATCGGACTGGATGGAGATCGAGCAGAAGCGCGGGATCTCGATCACGAGCTCGGTGATGACCTTCGAGCACCGGGGGTTGACCTTCAACCTCCTCGACACCCCGGGGCACGAGGATTTCTCGGAAGACACCTACCGCACACTGACTGCCGTCGACAGCGCCGTCATGGTCATCGACGCGGCGAAGGGCATCGAGCCGCAGACCCTGAAGCTTCTCGAAGTCTGCAGGCTGAGGGATGTGCCGATCATCACCTTCATCAACAAGATCGACCGTGAGGGCAAGGATCCGTTCGGCCTCCTCGACGAGGTCGGCGAGACACTGGCCCTCGATCTTTCCCCGGTCACCTGGCCCCTGGGGATGGGGACGCGGTTCGAAGGGACCTGGGACCTCATCAACAACAGGCTGGTCCAGCCCGAGGGCGAAAGCTCCGTCGCGGGTGCAGGCCGGGCCTTCTCCGGGATCGACGACCCGGAACTGGGCGGGCTGGTCGATGAAGCCGTCCTGGAGAGCAGCCGGGACGAGGTGGCGCTTGCGGAGGCGGCCTACCCAGACGTGGACGGACAGTCCTACCGCGACGGCCACCTCTCGCCCGTCGTCTTCGGGAGTGCACTGAAGGATTTCGGGGTGACGGAGCTCCTCGACCTTCTCACCCGGATGGCGCCGCCGCCGCGCGCCCAGCCCGCCGAGCCTGCCGCGGTCGGCCCGGACGAGGAACGGGTCACCGGCTTCGTCTTCAAGGTTCAGGCGAACATGGACCCGAACCACCGTGACCGGATCGCCTTCACGCGGCTCTGCTCGGGACGCTTCAGGCGCGGCATGAAGCTGACCGCGAGCGGAAGCGGCAAGCCCCTCGCCATCCAGAACCCGATCTTCTTCTTTGCGAGCAACCGCGAACTGGCCGACGAGGCGTGGGCCGGCGATATCATCGGCATACCGAACCACGGTACACTGCGGGTCGGCGACACGCTCTACGAAGGCTCCGGAACCCGCTTCACCGGCATCCCCGATTTTGCGCCGGAGATCCTCCGCAAGGTCCGTCTCGATGACCCGATGAAGGCAAAGCAGCTTCGCCGCGCTCTTCTCGATCTGGCTGAAGAGGGGGTCACCCAGACGTTCGAACCGCACCAAGGCACCGGTACGGTCGTTGGCGTCGTCGGCTCCCTGCAGCTCGACGTGCTCATCTCACGCCTTCTGGCAGAGTATGGCGTAACCGCCGGGTTCGACCCTGCGCCGTGCGCCGCGATCCGTTGGCTGACGAGCGACGATCAGCAGGCCATCGACCGGTTCATCGCGCGCTACCCCGCAAGGATCGCCGACGACCGCGACGGCCGCCCCGTCTACATGGCCCCCAGCATGTGGGACCTGGGCGAACGCGAGAAGGACGCGGCCGAGATCAGCTTCCTGAAGACCCGGGAGCGCGGATAGCATGCTTGAAGGAAGCCGGGACCGACTGACTTGAGCGACAATTGATATTGTCGCAAATAGGACGGGCCGGCCAGGTCCCAAGGGTTCGCGCCGCCACTGATGACCCGGATAACGCTCCACACGAGCTGTTCGGATCCACCATATCCACGGGATCCCCGCCGACATAGGCGTAGATGTTGAGGCCATCCCCATAGCCGATGGGGTCGGTCTGCAGGAAGCGTCCGAGGCGGGGGTCGTAGGCCCTGGCCTAGTCGTGCCACAGACTGGTGCCTGAGATCCTGGTCTGCCCGGTGAAGCCGAACCGGCCGATATGGCCGCTATGGGGGTTGCCGTCGGCATCGTAGCGGTTCTGGGCGACCACATCGCCCTGGCTGTCGGTGAGGAGGATGATCGAACCGTCCAGCGGGGCCGATCCTTTAGATCGTCCCTCATCCGCTGAACCGTCAGCCGTCATGAAGCGCTGGTTGGAAGTGCCTGAGCCGTTCACGCAGTCGGATGATCCCCCGGAACATCCTTGGTCCGCTCACTACCAGACCAGAGGCTCATCGGAGCTGGGGGGTGTCGCATCACATCAGGCGTGGCAGCGCCACGGGGTCGAAGGCCTGCTGACCCGACCCCTTTGAACGCAGCCACTCTGAGTGAAAGAATGGCTTGTTTGTAGAGCTTCGCGCCTTTCGTCCTTCTCCTTCGAAGCAACTGTTATTTGCTCACCGTCGCTTACTGTTCAAAGAAGACGGGTCTCTTTATATTTCTTGGAACGAAAGTAAGAAGAATCGAGAATCGCACGGGGCAGATGCGCTGCTTTTCGAGTTCAGCTCTCAAACTCTGACTTACTATTCGCAGGAGAGGCGCCCGTCTGATCCCGCGGCACAAGGGGGCAGAGCGAGGTTGTCCGAATCGATGTTGCCATTCTGATCGAGAGCTGCCGACCAACGGGCATGCGGTATAATCATCGCGCCCGTTCGGACCGACCCTTCGTCAGCGGCCCCCGACGGCAGGCCCCCCACCGTCACCAGCAGGTTTGACCGACCGTCTCCCAAGGGGAGGGTGAATGCCTCAGAGGCGTCGAAAGCGAACCCCCCCGCACTGGTTGAGACGGTCGCGTAGCTGCCGAGAGGAAGCGTGCGGAGATCAATCTCGCTGGGCATGGTCGGCATCGCTTCGCTCGCCGCGATGACGAGACCAGGATGCATCGAGAGGACGAGATCGCGTCTTCCGTCGCCCGTCAGATCTTCGATAACGCTGATCTTGTAGACCCTTTCGTCCCCCTGCGGTAATCCTGGGTCAGCTGGCACAGGGCGTGTCTTGGCAATGCGCCAGCCCGGCAGGTCTTCGATCGTCGTTCGGAGCACTCGATCAGGTGCGTTCAGCAAAGCGGCACCTGGAACGATGTAGACGTAGTCGTCAGCCCCCTGAAGGGCGTCATTAGCGATGAACCCGAAGACCACATCACCCAGACCATCACGGTCTTAGTCTACCACGCCTGCGATATCGAGAAGCGGCAGATGTCCGAGGAGTACGGAGTCATTTTGAGAGACTGAACCAAGTCCGGTAATTCGTAACAACGCCCGTTCTTCCGGCGGGAGGTCCTCGAACACGAGAGCTCCACCATCGGAGGGAAACAGGCTTTCACCCATTAAGACGCCGAAGCCATGATCGGCGTCCGGTCCGTTGGGGAAGAGGGTCCCGAACACCAGATCACTGCCGCCGCAGCCATCAATATCCGTATTCATCGTAACGTCAGCCTCGTAATTCGGGTGTGCACTGCTGATCGTCACGGTGCGCTTATGCGCAGTGTCGACATCGTCGGCCGCGAAGAAGCTGTCCTGGGCAGGGTGGAACGCCCGACCATCGATAAAAGTTACGTTTTGTCGGCCAGTCTCGGAGTCGATAAGGGTCCGCGAGAAAGGGTCGTCGATACCGTCGCCGTTCGCATCGGTAATGAGAGGATCGGCATTCCAAAAAGGCGAAGCTGGGAAGCTGCGGTCTGTGGAGTAGACCCCTGTTTCGGCAAAAGACCGATCGAGATCAATCGTGCCGGTTGTACCGGTGGCAATCGACGCCGGAATGCCAGCCATGGCCGGGCGACGAATGTCGGGATCGGCACCTGGTGGTCGGGCGTAGAACCCCATCAGCATGAAAGGTTCGATGCTCCCGCGTGAGTTTCTTAGGCGCATCGTCGTTGCTGCAGCCGCCAGGACTGCCGTCGATGGGTCTGGATCTGTCACCCAAGGTCCAGGCAAGGAATTGATCACCGGCCTCACCGCTGTCCGCGGGCCACCTAAAAGCAGCCAGCGGTCCTTTTCCGAAGAAAGCGAGCCGTAATCGACAATGCTTCCCTAAAGCCTCGTGTTGCTCGTGCCTCTCTTGTAAATACTCAGACCGAGAAGTCGATCTTCACCGAGGACTGCGACGTCTTCCAGCCTCTCGAGGCCGTCTAGTTCGTGACGAAAGACGACCACCCCATCGCTGGGCACATTCGTTACCGTCAGATCGAACGTGCCTTCCAGCGTCACCGCACCCGCAGCGCTGTAGCTGACTTCATAGCGGCTATCCGCGTTCTGATCGGTTGGATTCTCGAAGTCAAATGCGGTTTTTGGCGTTAGTCTATAGGAGGCAAAACCCGACCGCGCCTCGGTCTCGACGAAATCGAACAGTGCGGCGTCAACAGAAGTCAGCAAGATCTCCGGGACCGCTGTGCCGTCCGTGGTGACGGTGAAGACGGCGTCGAAGAAATCGTTCTCAGCGAGAGACATATCCTCGGGAGCGCAAACCGAGATGGTCGTTCCCTGCGGAGGCACGGGAGGTGGAGGCGGCGGCGGAGATGATCCAATCGGAGGCGTAGGCGGTGAGCTACTGCCGCCGCCTCCGCCTCCGCAGCCGACAAGTACGAGCGCAGCCAAGACGGGCGCAATAATCATCAACCTACTCTTCGAACGGATTGATACCCTGCCCTAGGAACTGATCGCCAGGTCCAGATTTGTCGGCGGCTTTTCAGATTTGCAAAGTCATTCAATCATTCCGGCGGTTCACCACAGAGGCGTGGGCTTCATGAAGCGACACCGACGTGCGCCGATCTGCCCGGCGCTTCCCCCGGTAGAAGCCACATCCAGAAACTGATGCAGAACCAACCGAACGCGCCTAGATCGCACCGACCGCCTATGTCCGGTTCTGCGCCTTCTTACCCTTGCGGCAAAAGCTGCGGGCCGAAAAGGGTGATCTCACTCATCTCTCCGTCCGCGCTGCCTCGAATGCTCTTACGACTTCTTCGAGCTGTTGTCCCACCAGGGGCTTGGACAGCTTGGCGAAAGGCCGCATCACCGCAGCCTCGGCGTCCGTGATCTCGTGAACGTTGCCGCTCAGGATGATCGACGGGATGTCCAGTTCCCGCCGAATGGCGAGCGCTGCCTCCTTGCCGCTCGACGGTCCGACGAGACGAAGATCCATGAGAACGAGGTCCGGCAACGTCTTGCGAGCCACCTCCACGGCTTCCCGTTCCGAGACCGCTTGGCCGACGACCTCGTGGCCGAGCTCCTCGATGCGCATCTCCAGATCCAGGGCGATCAGGATCTCGTCCTCAACGATCAGAACCCGCATGCTAGTTTGTTGGCGCCGGGCGTTCTGCAAGGGGGAAGGTGATTGTCGTACTCCAGCCACCAGCGCCACCTTCCGTGCTCATTGATCCTTCCAGCTGACGGACCGAGCCCGCGATCAACCGCGTCCCGAGGCCGGAAGGACATGATTGAGCCTCCAACGGCGGCCGACCGCTCCCCGTTCCGTCATCAACGACCGTCAGCGTCGCGGTCGCGGGATCTTCACGACGCAGACGCACCGAGACCGTCCCGCCCGCATCATCCGCGAAGGCATGTTTGAACGCGTTGGCGACCAGCTCGTTGACGACGATGGAGAGCGTGATGGCCTTGTTCGTCTCGATGAAGGCCGGGTCGGCATCGACCTCGATCGCAATGTTTCGCTGATCGGCGCCAAGCGAGGTGGCGAGGTGGTCGCAGAGACGTTCGAGGTAGTCACCGAAGGCCACATGCCTGACATCCTCGCCCCGGTAGAGTGCAGCGTGGATCGCAGCCACGGCATCGATCCGGTCACGCGCGGCGGCGAGCTTCTCCTTCGCCTCTTCTGTTCTGGCTGAGCCAGCCTCGAGCGAGAGGATGCTGCCGACCAGTTGCAAGGAGTTCTTCACGCGGTGGTTGACCTCGCCGATCAGCAGGTCGCGGTCCTCGAGAGCCGCGCGCAGACGGTCTTCTTTCTGCCTGATGTGGGTGACGTCCAGCGTCACGCCCACGATCAGGACCCCTTGCGTTTCGGGCGCCCGGATCGATTCCCCCTGGGTCGTCAGCCACCGGATCGTCCCGTCTGGCAGGACGATGCGATAGTCCTGCTGCAGATGCGCGCCGACCGTGCGGAGCACGCGCTCCACGGCGGCTTCCACGCTCGGAAAATCATCCGGGTGAATACGGTTCAGGAAGAGCTCGAGCGCGTCGCTGGGCTCGTCCGGCGGGATGCCGAATATGGCGTCCAGCTGCAGCGATCGTAACACCGTCCCTGCTTCGGGACGGCACTCGAAATAGGCAAGGTCGGCGCCCCGCATGGACGCCCGGCGCTTCGCCTCCTGGAGTTGGTCGCCCAGGATGATCCGGGTGATGTCCTCCGCCGTATGGATGATGTGGGTGACGCGGTCGGGCTGTTCGTCATCTCCAAAAACCGGGGAGTTCACCACACGCCAGTACCGTACCGCGTAACGGCCGTCCGGGTCCATGACGTCGTGTTGGCGGACCGGCATTTCATGCGGCTCGCCCGTCGCCACCACCGTGTCGGCGGAGGCTTGCAGCTCGGCCTCGGCATCCGCGTCGGGATCGTCGGGGTTTGCCGGGAAAGCTTCGAAGACACGCTTGCCGACCAGGTCTTCTCGTTTGATGCCGAGCATCTGGCAGTAGAGGCGGTTCGCAGCAACAACGGTGAGATCGGGCTCGAACACCATCTGCGCCGTGGGCGCGTTGTCGAACAGGGCCCCCATGTCGATCTTGCTCGCCTTGTCCACGTCCTGCCTCATCGTCCGCTCGTTTCCGTAATGCCGTAACCGCTACCAAGAGCGAGATTCATCCCGGCAATCGTGGCCTGAAATCGACCGTTCTTGTCGGCAACGTTTCTGTGCACGATGTGGGGATGGCATGTGAAGGCCTCTCCACGATCGGCAACTGAGGGGTTCGTGTCAGGAGGAGGCGATACCGAAGAGGGTGCTGCCGGTTCCTCAGCCAAGGCTACCGACCGGCCCGTTTCTCTTTGGCGTTTGCGCTCCTGGTTTGAACGACAGTTCTCATGGGCATACCGCCTATGGAAGCACGCAACCACGTCTCGGACGTTATGCGAGGCATGCCGACAAAGCTCGATGTGAAACACCCTTAGTGATTGGAGGGCTCTACAGCCCCTCGATCATGAACTCCGGCGCCCCTTGCCAGACGAGCTTCCGGCTCGCGCCCGGACGAACATTCTGGATGATGTCTGGATCGAAGGCGACAAAGTCCTGCCCACTCCGGCGGCCAGCTTCCTGCCCCTGGGGCAAACGGATTGTCGAACGGGTCCATGGGGCCTCCATCCAAATATAGCCGCGTATAACAAAGAAACCTGGAGATCGATAGTTATGCCCGGAAGGCTGCTGAGGACGCTCAGTCCTAACCCCTTGCGTTCTTGCCGCCTCTGCGAGCCTATGACGTGGCAGGTTCGGCGAGATGCGCTCCGATCGGCGACCCGTTTGCGCTGACGCAGCGGTAAGGGGCGAACTCCGAACGCTTGATTGTCTCGGTGTCACCATCGCGGCCGCTTAGGGCCACCCATTCGTCTTCGTCGATCCCGGTGACCTTGCCGATGAAGACCAGGTGCATGGCGCCGGAGTTGATCTTCACCTCCGTCCCTATCTCGACGGGCGCCTGATGGGTCTCGCAATAGCCCTTCGGCCGGTCAGCCGTCACCTCGATGTTCTGCGTGCTCTCCCTCAATCGCCCATAGTCGTTTCGGTAGGGCGTCCTGATACAGACTGTGTACGAGGCGCCCGATCCATCGACCTCGTAGAGCTTGCGTCCGAGGTGAAGCGGGCCTTGACCCGCCTCCCCCCGACGCTCGCCAGGATGGCATGGATCGCTTTCCT
>CAZKVC010000022.1:0-29628 GCA_964556115.1 uncultured Caulobacterales bacterium | reverse complement strand
TTTACTGGGGGTGAAGGGGTCGTCGGTTCGAATCCGGCCACTCCGACCATTTTCTAGCCGGGACGGTCCTACGTTCCGCGCTTATTGTTCCAGCGATTTCAGAACAGCGAACGGGCTCGATTCCTCAGCTTTGCCCGGGTCTTCGGGCGGCGTTGCGCCTTCCTTGCGTGGGTGCGGCGACATGGCGAGGACCAGCTGTTCCAGAACGACCGCCCAAAGATCGATTGCATCATCCTCCAGCGGCTCGGGAGCATCGAGGTCAGCTTCGACTTCCCCTTCGACTTCGGCGGGGCGGTCTTTGGAGAAGACGACCTCGAAATCTTCGTCGATCTTTTCACGCATCGGCTCGAGGCTGACGCCGCAGGTCCGCCCGAGGTCGGCCAGAAGGTGCCCCTCGACCCGGACCATGCTGCCCGATTTGCGCAACTTGCCGTCCGCCGACAACGAAGCGATGTCCTGGACGTCGTAGCGCTTCGCCAGGGTCTCCCGGCTTTCGGCATCAGCATGAAGGCTGAACGGCGTCGGGTCGGTCGAGAGCTCAGCGAGAGGAATGGGGCGCGTGGGTTCGGTCATGATCGGGACTCCTCTTCATGCTCGGCGCGGGAGACGGGGAATCGCACCTTGCCTGCCATGATGGTGGCAACGGGCTGCTCCGCCAAGCTCGCATCCGCCCTCCTGACATAGTCCGCAAGGCGCGAAGCCGAGGGATGTTCTTCAGCGCCGTAGACATTTCGGGCGAGTGCGCTTTCCAGCGGCTCCCCCTCCTCCTCCATGGCCCTCTCATAGGCGAGCGCGCGTCCGAAGAAGGCTTCGGCGTACCCCCGAACCTTCTTTCCAACGCGCATGTCGCCGACACCCATTTCGCGCAGCGCGTCGTCCACGTCCCTGAACATGACATCGAAGAGCAGCTGGGCGAACCGTGCAGTCTCTTCGCGATGCTCCTTGAGGCGTTTGAGGACCAGGATCACATGCAGCGACAGAAGGTCATAGCGGCCTTCCGGATCATCGCTGACGTTCCAGTCGTCGTAGAATACCGGCTTGCGCGCCTGCTCGGCGATGGCGACGTAGAGTTCATGCGCACGGCGCCGTTCGGTATCTTTCCGGAGGGCGCGTGACGTCAATTCCTTGATGCGTTCGAACATGGCTCTTCATGGTCGCTCAGGACGGAGGCCGCAATCTTTCGTCATTCTCACCCCTGCGAAAGCGCCGCGGCAATTGACCTCTCTTCGCAGACGCGCGATCACATCGGTATGACCAGAACAGTTCTCACCCTCAGTCTTATCGCTTTTCTTGCCACTGGCTGCGTCTCCACCCGGTCGCAGCATGGCTATGTGGTTGAGCTTGGCGAAACCGAGGTGGATGGCATGCCGGGGATCGACACCAAGGAATCGGTTCTCGCGCGCTTCGGTGAGCCCTCCGTCCGCCCGCCGCTGGAGGACGACACCTGGTACTATATCAGCCAGAAGACCAACGCCCGGGCCTTTTTCCAAACGGAGGTCTATGAGCGCACCATCGTTGCGTTCAATTTCGACGAGGATGGGACGGTCACCGAGATCGATCGCTACAGTCTCGACGACGGGACCAATGTGGATATTGTCGGGCGGAAGACGGCGACCCGAGGCAAGGAGTTGAACTTCTTCGAGCAACTTCTCGGCGGGGTCGGCGTTGCTGCCGGACAGGCACCTGCCAACGCCCCGAACGCTCCCCCTCAGTAAGGCGCTTCTGCGCTCGCTTCATCGAGGTCTTCGATAGGCACGACGATGATGGCTTCAGGGCCGTCATCTTCAGGCAGCGGCTCGGCAATCACGGTATCATCAATGGCCACAGGCCCGCGACGTCGCCCGGCAACCTGCTCGGTCACCTCGGCCTGACGGGCAGCTTCGATCAGTTCGGCCTCGGCTGCAGCGGCCTTCGCGGCGGCTCTCTGTGCGGTGATGCGGCTTTCCTCGACCGAAGCGACCATCGCTGCGGCCTGCTCGGCTTCATTGGCAAGGCGCCCGGCCTCGCGCAGCGCCTCCTGAAGCTGGGAAGCGTAGCTGCGCATCAGGACCGCCGTCCTATCGGCGTTCTGCGCTGCGGCTACGGTTGTCGCCCGGGAGGCGGCGGCGGCATCGTTGCTGACCATCAAGCCAGAAATATCGTCCGCCGCTGCGTAGGCTTCGGCCGACGCACTTTCGAGCTCATTGGCGATCTCGGTGGCGCGTTCGGCGTTGCGAAGCGCGTCGTCCAGAACAGCATCAAGGCTGCGCACGGCGGCCTCGCCCTTGTTCGCGACATCAGCGGTGGTCAATGCCTCGGAACGCGGAACGTCGGTGAAGCCCCCTTCACCGGCCATGGAAGTGATAACGAGCCAGCCAACGAAGGCCAGCGTTCCGAGAAAAAAGAGACTGCCGAAAAACTTCCCCATAAGCCGTCCCTCCATCAGGACCGCGATAAGGGAACGGCGGCGCGGGGCGTTGAGTTCCCCGGCGCCGCCTGCATCCTGTCAGCCGTTACTGCGGCTTGGAATTTCCGTTCTGACCTTGCGCCCAGTTACGCTGAAAGTTTTCGAACTCCTCGCGATCGCGTGCCATGCGCAGATCCTTCATGTGCTGTTCGAAGGCCTCGCGGGCTTCTTCCAGTTTACGGCGCTCTTCCTCCAGGCGCTCGATCTCGGCCTTGCGCCACTCGTCAAAAGCCATGTTGCCCGAGCCCTGGGTGCGGCTGGAGGACCAGCTGAACTGACCGGCGGCCTTGCGCGCGCTACGTTTCGCCTTACCCCAGTTGGAGAGATCGATCCCCATCTCTTTGCCGTACATCATGTAAGCGATAGCAAAGAGACCAAGAGGCCAAAGCTTGACCGCAAAAAACAGGATCATGAGCGCAATATTCACTGGCGTCCAAGCAGGACGAAGTTGATGCGCGAATGTTTTTTCGTCGAACATCTTGTTATCTGTTTGTGCAGTATCGGTCACTATGGCCTCCTCATCTATGCAAACGCGGGTGTGTTTCCCTTGTCACTTGTAAATGGGGAGAGAATGCACTCCCGGCAAGGGCGCATTCATCGTTTCTCGACAAAATGTTATGCCGCAACCGGATAGCGCCTGTGCGCCTCGCGGATGAACGCGCCGGACATCCGCTTGAAACCGTGCTCGATGAAGCGGTTGGCCGCCGCCTGCATCAGCCTGTTCTTGAAAGAAAAATTCAGCGTGAAGTCGATCACCGCCCCTTTCGGGTGCGGCTCGAACCGCCACAGGGTCCGAAGATCCTTCAGCGGGCCGCGGACGTAACGCACGTCGACAGTGCCCGCTTCCTTGTCGCCGGTCACTTCCGAGCGGAAGGTCTCGCGAAACATCGAGTAGCGCACCACCATGTCGGCGCACATCCGGCCGGTGCCGTCCGTCACCTCGTCGTCGGTCACGCGCAATGCATCGACAAAGGGAATGAACCGCGGATAGGTGCGCACATCCATGACGAGATCGAACATCTGTTCCGGCGAGAAGGGAACGACGATCCTTTCGTGGTGCTGACTCAACGCTTCATTCTCCACTCTCGCTCGCAAGCGCCGGATAGGTCGACCCGAGCCAATCACTCCGGCGGCCATCGACGAGCGCATTGTCGTCGCTGGCCGTGACGATAGCGAAACCGGCTCCGTCTTCCAGGTCGACCACCGCACGGGACTTGAAGGCGCCGTTGCTACCGCCAAGCCAGAGGAACCGCGGCGAGGTGCCATCGTCTCCCGGTGCCCAGACCCGGCCGCCGAGCGCGTAGTTCTCTTCAGGCGAGCGCACCTCGGTCAGCTCGCCCACGAGAGCGGCCGGCCAGCCCGAGTTGGCAATCGGCCACCGTGCAAGCTGGAGGAGCCCTTCAGCCGTCGCGGCAACACCGCCAGCGCAGACGAGATAGGACGGGATCGCGGGAACCGGGGAGACAGGTTCGACCGTCCGGTCCGGGTCGAGGCGGCCATGATAGGCCTCGATGCCTTCAATGTCGGCAGGATCGAAGATCCGGTCATGAAGGACGTTCGCAACGTCATCCCCCGTCACCTCTTCGAGGACGGCCTGCACTACGATCCAGTTGCTGATCGTATAGCTGAAGGCCGCGCCGGGCATGATCCGCGTCTGTGCCGAGGCAAAGCGATTGACGGCTTCGGCCGCCGTGATGTCGTCGTCCAGGACCGAAGGATCGCTCTGGAAGGCGGCGACGAACCCATCCACCAGGTTGGCGCGGTGGCCCATGAGCTGGCGGAGGGTGAGCTGCTGCGCAGCGGGGCTTCGGTAATCGTCGAGATAGGTGCCCACAGGCTCGTCGAGATCGAGCTTGCCCTCATGAGCCAGATCGAGAGCGGCCAGGGTGCAGGCGAATTTGGAGATCGAGCCGAGCTGGTAGAGTGCTCCTGCCGTCCCCTGCCCGCCGATGACGACCCGGACCTCGCCGTCACCTGAGGTTTGCGCTTCGACAAAAGCGGCTTCGGACGGAACGCGCTCGGGCGTCTGCTCCTCGCCGCCTGCGGTCTGGCATGCCCCGAGGGCTGCGAGGCAGAACAGAAAACGCTTCATGGACAAACCCCTACCCGCTCAGCCCTTAGCGGCTCTGGCAGCTTTCAGCTTGGCGAAGTCGTCGCCGGCGTGGTGGCTCGAGCGGGTCAACGGGCTTGCCGAGACCATGAGGAAGCCCTTGGAGCGGGCAAGGACCTCGTAGCGCTTGAACTCTTCGGGCGTGACGAAACGGTCGACCGGGGCGTGCTTCCGGGTCGGCTGAAGGTACTGGCCGATGGTCAGGAAATCGATCCCTGCCGAGCGCATGTCGTCCATGACCTGCATCACCTCTTCGCGGCTTTCGCCGAGGCCGACCATCAGGCCAGACTTGGTGAACTGGTCGGGCGCGCGGTCCTTCACCCGTTCGAGAAGCCGAAGCGAATGGTAGTAGCGTGCGCCCGGGCGGATCGAGAGATAGAGCCGCGGGACGGTTTCGAGGTTGTGGTTGAAGACGTCGGGCGCGGCGTCGATCACACGGTCCAGCGCTGCCTTCGGCTTCCGCAGGAAGTCCGGCGTCAGGATCTCGACCGTTGTGCCCGGTGAGGCGCGGCGGATGGCCTCGATCACATCGACGAAGTGCTGCGCGCCGCCATCCTCCAGATCGTCGCGGTCGACGCTGGTGATGACCACGTGCTTCAGACCCATCTCGGCAACGGCGTCGCCCACCCGGCGCGGCTCGTCGTGGTCGACGGCGTTCGGAAGCCCGGTGGTGACATTGCAGAAGGCGCAGGCCCTCGTGCAGACCTCGCCGAGAATCATCATCGTGGCGTGCTTCTGGTCCCAGCATTCGCCGATATTCGGACAGGCCGCTTCCTCGCACACGGTGACGAGGTTCTTAGACTTCACGATCTCACGCGTCTCGCGGTAGCCCTCGGTGACAGGGGCTTTCACGCGGATCCAGTCGGGCTTCCGCTGGATGGGGCTGTCCGGGCGCTTCTGCTTCTCGGGGTGGCGAAGCGCGGGGCGTTTTTCGAGGTCGATGAGGGTGGCCATTCCGGCCACTTAAGAGCGATTGGCCTTTCGCTCAATAAGCTGTGTCGCGGCGTTCAGACGCCGGTTTCGTCAAGAAGCGCAACGGCGATAAGATTGGTGAGCTCAGCCCCGCTCGACGCCTCCGCCGCGGCGACCCGGTCAAGATCGTCCAGGGGGATGCGGTACTCGCCCGGTTTCATCAGGCCAAGATTGGCGCGCGCCGTCTCTTCGAGAAGGTCTTCGTCGAGCGAAACCAGCACGAGGCGATCGGCGCGGCGCTCCAGTTTCTCGCGCTCACGCTTCAGTTCATCGAGCGCAGCGGCCCGCTCTTCCTTAACGGCCGCGAGATGCTCGGCCTGCTTCAAACCATCGGGACCATTCACGGCCATCAGCGCCTGATAGGCACCTCCGACAAGCATGGCGGCGGGAAGAACGGCGGAAAACAAGACCGAGCGGATCATCAGCATAGGAACGGAAAATCTCTGGCGACGACTCACCCTTCGCCAGGCAGAGTTACCGCCCGGTGAATCAATCGGAAGATTCTCACCTGCGGATTCATCTCGGTGAGGGCCGCGTAAACGGACCTCACCGAAACGGCAGAATTGTTAACCCCTGAAGATCTCAGCACCCGGATAGACAGCCGACGGGCCGAGGATCTCTTCGATCCTGAGAAGCTGGTTGTACTTCGCCGTGCGGTCGGACCGCGCAAGCGAGCCGGTCTTGATCTGGCCGCAGCCCGTAGCGACCGCGAGGTCCGCGATGGTGGTGTCCTCGGTCTCGCCGGAGCGGTGGGACATCACGGCCTTGAAGCCGGCCTTATGGGCCATGTTCACCGCTTCGAAGGTTTCCGTCAGTGTCCCAATCTGGTTCACCTTGACGAGGATCGCATTGCCGGCGCCACGCTCAATGCCGTCCCTCAGACGCTTCGGATTGGTCACGAAAAGGTCGTCACCCACCAGCTGGACCTTATCGCCGATCTTGTCGGTAAGCGCCTGCCAGCCTTCCCAGTCGTCCTCGGCCATGCCGTCCTCGATCGACTTGATCGGATAGTCGGCGACCAGCCCTGCGAGGTAGTCAGCCATGCCGTTCCCGTCGAGGGTCTTGTTCTCACCCGCGAGGGTGTACTGACCTTCCCTGAAGAATTCCGTAGACGCAACATCGAGGGCGAGGACCATGTCCGTGCCAGCGGAAAGGCCGGTTTCCTCGATCGCCGCCATGATGAGATCCAGCGCCGCCCGGCTGGAGCCGATATTGGGAGCGAAGCCGCCCTCGTCACCGACATTGGTGCCCATGCCTTCGGCTTTCAGCTTCTTCTTCAGGGCGTGAGAGGTCTCGGCGCCCATGCGCAGGGCCTCGCTGAAGCTGTCGGCGCCGACCGGCATAATCATGAATTCCTGGATGTCGACCGGGTTGTCCGCATGCGCCCCGCCGTTCAGGATGTTCATCATCGGCACAGGGAGGATGTTGGCCGAGGGCCCCCCGAGGTAACGGAAGAGCGGCAGGTCATGGTTCTCGGCGGCCGCCTTGGCGACGGCGAGGCTGACGCCGAGAATAGCGTTCGCGCCGATCCTCTTCTTGTTGGCCGTGCCGTCGAGGTCGATCATCGCCCGGTCGATGAAGGTCTGCTCGTGCGCATCAACGCCGAGGATGATCTCCGCGATCTCCGTCTGGATGGCGTTGACGGCATCGCGGACGCCCTTGCCGCCATAGCGCTCGCCGCCATCGCGCCGCTCATGGGCTTCATGCATGCCGGTCGACGCACCCGAAGGGACGGCCGCCCTGCCGATGACACCGCTCTCGGTGACAACGTCGACTTCGACGGTCGGAAAACCGCGGCTGTCGAGAATTTCGCGGGCAAGAATATCGGCGATCATGTGCACGGAAGGGCGCTCCTTATCTCTCGCCAGCCCCATGCCATTTTTCGGGAAGCCCGCAAAGGCCCGCTTCGCAATCGGTTTCGTCACAGCAAAAAGGCCGTGCCCAGGAGACACGGCCTTCTATGAGAGATGCTTCCGGGCAGCGTGCCCGGCTGGTCTCAGTCTTCCTGCGGAGGAAGAACCTGGCGGCCGTTGTAGGTACCGGCTTTCAGGTCGATATGGTGATTGCGACGCAGGTTACCGGACTGCTTGTCCTCGATGTACTGCGCAGGGCTCAGCGCGTCATGGGCGCGGCGCATGCCGCGTTTGGCGCGCGTAACTTTTCTCTTCGGGACGGCCACGGGGACACTCCAACATATTCGATGAAGCGGCGCGCATAACCGAAGAGCCGCCGCCGTGCAACCGCTTATCCTTTCTTAGGATGCATACCCATCAGGGTTAACGCGCATTCTTCAATTTATGCCGTCCGCGCTCAGGGCATCGTTACACCCTCACGCTAAGGGTTCTCTTCGTGACGGTGTGTGCGTGAGGGTGTCGATATGGGAATGATCCTGAAAGCAGCGGTGACGGCGATCATCATGGGAACGGCGGCGGGGGCCGTGGTTCCGGGTGAGCGCGGCGGCCAGGAGATCGCGGCAGCTTGGGCGGGCCTCAGCCCCGACCAGCGCCAGATGATCGACCTGGTGGCGTCCGATATCTGGGCGACGGAAAAGCGCGAGCGTCCGGTGGACTATCGCGACCTCGGTGTGCAGCAACGGAACATGCTGCGCGAGGAGGCCATGGACAGGCTCGGCTTCGAGCCGCGCCCGGTGAGCGGCGTCGAGGCCTGACAAGGCGGGAGCGTTGAGCTCCAGGCCGAAACAAGTTTGGGAGAAGAAGAGAGGGTCGCAGCGAAAGCTGCGGCCCTTTTCTCTTTCGCCTCGCGGGTATTTGGTTGTCTGAGTTCGCCCTCAAAGTGCAAACTGGCGCGAGTCTTGAAACGGGCCGGGCATGGCTCGTTTCGTTTCGACCCCCGCCCTCTGCGCCGCTCTCGCCACGCTTTCGCTGCCTTCGCTGGCGGATGCAGCCGCCGATGAACGTGGGACATTGACGACGACCGTCGAGAACGATGTCGTCTCGGGCCAGGACCGCCACTACACCAACGGCCTCCGCCTCGCATATGTGACCGCGCCCGTGAAGCCGAACGCTCTCGAGCGCTGGCTCGGCGGCCTCCGGGCCGAGGAAGGGACCGTGCGCAGGAGCTTCGCCGCGGGCCAGTCGATCTACACGCCCGAAAACATCTTCACCGCCAAGCCCCTTCCCGGCGACCATCCCTATGCCGGACATCTCTTCGCCGAAGCGGCGCTTCTGACCGAGAAGAACGGCCGCTGGGATCTCTACACCCTCGAGGTTGGCATCGTCGGATCGGCAGCGCTGGCCGAAGAGACCCAGAACTGGTTTCACCGGAGCTTCGACTTCATCGAGGCGCAGGGCTGGGACAGCCAGCTCGAGAACGAGGCTGCAATCAACTTCTCCTATGACTGGAAAGGCGCACCCGTGGCCAAGGGTGAGGTCGGTACGCTCGACTGGGAAGTCACGCCTGCGGCTGGTCTCTCGCTAGGCAATGTCGCCGTCAACGCACGCGCCGGCGGCATGCTGAGGATCGGTGACAGCCTCGACCCCAACTTCGGCCCTGCCCGGATCAGGCCCTCGCTCACCGGTTCCGGCCATTATGCTGAGAACCCCGGCTTCGGGTGGTACGCTTTCGCTGGCGTTCAGGGCCGGGTGGTCGGTCACGATATCTTCCTCGATGGCAGCCTCTTCCGTGACGACGAGACCGGGGTCGAAAAGAACAGCTTCGTCGCCGATGCCCAGGCGGGCCTTGCCCTGACCTATGGCCGCGCGCAGCTTTCCTGGACCTATGTTCACCGTACCGAACGTTACGAGGCGCAGAACGGTGCCGATGCGTTCGGCGCGCTCTCCCTCAGCATCAAGCTCTGAGAACGCTCAGACCAGGCGCGACCTTTCGAGGGCAGCCCTGATGAAGCTTGCGAAAAGCGGATGCGGATCAAAGGGGCGGCTCTTGAGTTCAGGGTGGAACTGCACCGCGATGAACCACGGGTGGCCGTCGATCTCCATGATCTCCGGTAGCTGACCATCGGGCGATCGCCCGGAAAACCGCACGCCGTGCTCCTGCAGCGCTTCCTCGAGATCCATCTGGACCTCGTAGCGGTGGCGGTGGCGTTCGAAGATGACGTCTTCGCCGTAGATCTGCCGGACCTTCGAACCTGAGGTGAGATGCGCCTCATAGGCTCCCAGCCGCATCGTTCCGCCAAGATCGTCAAGTTCCGTCCGCGTCTCGGCCTTCCCGTCCTTGACCCATTCGGTCATCAGCCCGACCACGTGTTCTCCGTCATCTGAGAATTCCTTCGAGGTCGCAGTCTTCACGCCAAGCAGGCTCCGCGCCGCCTCGACGATGGCCATCTGCATACCGAAGCAGATGCCGAAATAGGGAATGTTCCTCTCACGGGCGAACTTCGCGGCGAGGATCTTTCCTTCAGCGCCCCGCTCACCGAAGCCCCCGGGCACAAGAATACCGTGCACGCCGGAAAGACGTTCGATGGTCAGCTCCTCGCTCTCGAAGATCGCCGAGTCGATCCATTCGATCGCTACCTTGACGTTGTTCGAGATACCGCCATGGGCGAGGGCTTCGATCAGGGATTTGTAGGCGTCCTTGAGAACCGTGTACTTGCCGACCACCGCGATGCGGACCTCGCCGTCGGGGGCGATGATCCGGCGGGTGATCTCGCGCCAACGGCTGAGGTCCGGCGCCGGTGCGTCCTCAATACCGAACGCGTCCAGAACTTCCGTATCAAAACCTTCCGAGTGATAATCGAGAGGAACCTCATAGATCGTGCGCGAGTTCATCGCCTGCACCACTGCCGAGGAGCGGACATTGCAGAAGAGCGCGATCTTCTTCTTCTCGCCCTCCGGTATCTGGCGGTCGGCCCGGACGAGGAGAATGTCGGGCTGGATTCCGATCGACCGCAGCTCCTTCACCGAGTGTTGGGTCGGCTTGGTCTTCATCTCTCCGGCGACGGAGATATAGGGCATCAGCGTCAGGTGGATATAGACGCAGGAGCCCCTCGGGCTTTCGTTCCCGAACTGACGGATGGCTTCGAAGAACGGCAGGCCCTCAATATCGCCGACCGTACCGCCGATCTCGCAGAGGAGGAAGTCGACCGGCTTTCCATTTTCGTCAAGCGCTTCGGAGCGGATGAATTCCTTGATGGCATCGGTAATGTGCGGAATCACCTGGACGGTGGCGCCTAGGTAGTCGCCCCGCCGCTCCTTCTCGATCACCGATTGGTAGATCTGGCCGGTGGTGATGTTGTCGGCCTTCGTCGCCGAAACGCCGGTGAAGCGTTCGTAATGGCCAAGGTCGAGATCCGTTTCGGCACCGTCATCGGTGACGAAGACCTCGCCGTGCTGGTACGGGCTCATGGTGCCCGGATCGACATTGATGTAAGGGTCGAGCTTGCGAAGCCTCACCGAATAGCCGCGGGCTTGCAGAAGCGCGCCGAGCGCAGCTGATGCGACCCCTTTTCCAAGCGAAGAGACCACGCCGCCGGTGATGAAAATAAACCGCGTCATGGGAGGCCGCCTTAAGCCTGACCCGGGCTGATGGGCAAGCGTCACCGGGCGCTTTTTTCCCGCATATCTGAACGGCCGGAAAACCGGGCCCGAAAACGAAAGAAGCGCCAAACGTCCGCGTTGGGACCGATGGCGCTTGCTTCCTGATCGATTGGCGCAGAGCGCCCTTGCGCATCTTAGTTGAGCGCGTCTTTCAGGCCTTTGCCGGCCGAGAATTTCGGCTGGTTCGAGGCCTTGATCTTGATGGTCTCACCAGTGCGGGGGTTGCGGCCTTCGCGGGCTTCCCGGCGCGACACGGAGAAGGTGCCGAAACCGACGAGGCGGACGTCGTCCTTCTTTTTCAGCGCTTCGGTGATCGTGTCGAAAACGGCATCGACGGCCTTGCCGGCTTGCGCCTTGCTCATGTCGGATTTGCGCGCGACTTCGTCGATGAATTCGTTCTTGTTCATGGTAGGAAACCCTTTGTTTCTGCGGCTTTCAGGGCCGGTCGCCTCACGGTAGAGAGCGTTTTCCTGCCCCGTCAAAGGGATTTATAGGCCGCAAACCCGCATAAACACTGGGCTTCGGACTAAGATGTTGTTTTCGTTGCCTTTTACAATGCCCTAAGAACGCAGCTTTTTCCAGGCATCCGCCTCATGTGCGATGCAGCATTCGATCAATTCACGCCAAACCGGCTCCGCGATTCGAGCGGAAAGGCCCTTCTGCCGGGCATCTTCGAGCACTTTCTCCACCACGTCCTCGATGCGCCACGGCACGCGGACGTCGTCCAGTGTCGGTTTGATGCGCGCCGCGGCCTCCATATAGCCTTGCCGCCTCGCAAGCAGGGTGACGAGTTCCCGGTCCAGAGCATCCACCCCTGCCCGCACCTCGTCCATGGTCTCGCACGATTGTGGATCTTTGACGTTCATCAGGAGGGGCTAGAGGGGATCGCCTCGTTTGCAAAGATGCCGATGCGCCTTTCCGCGAGGGTTCGTGGATGGTTGCCCAAATGGACCTTCAGCGAAGCTCCGACGGCCGCGCGCAGGAGGCGGCGTTGGGCCGCGCTGAGACCGTGCCCGGAAAGCCCGAGCTGCTCGCGGATGGCTTCGGGCAACATGTCCACCGCCGCGCGAATGAAGAGCGGCTGTAGGGAGGTGAAGGGCCGCGGCAGAACGGCGGCCACTCTCATCTTCGCCAGGAACTGGTCCTGGATGTCCGAAGGACCGAGGCGCGGGGTCCATTCGGCCAGGAGGCGGTCGACGTCCTTCTTCCTCTCCGGAGGGTTTGGGACGCCGTAGGCCTTGGCGACCGGCACTGCCTCGAGAAGCGCGTTGTCCCATTCGGGTTCAGTCAGGCCGGGACCAAAGCGTGCGAAAGCTTCGAGAAAACCGTAGGCGGCTGTCGCCTGGACCCAGAGGAGGAGCGACGGATCATCAGCCTGATAAGGCTCGCCGTTCGGTGTCCGCCCTGCAACCAAGGTGTGGCGCCTGTTGATTCCCTCGATCATGGCGCTTGCCACGGACCTGGCGCTGTAGAACGTCACCATCGCAGCCAGCCCGGTTCTCTGCAGGCGGCGAACGGGATCGACCGGGAAGACCGAATGGTCCCAGACGCCGTGCCTGACCCGCGGCTCGGCCAGTTCCAGAAGCACAGCGCTCATCCCGCCTATGTAAAGGGTCAGGGGCGAAGCGTAGACGCGCGCATTCACCCCATCGAGGGGCACAAATCCCGGCTCGCCGGCGGGTTCGGAGAACAGTGCCTTGTCCTTTGGGCTGGCATAGAGAAACGCATCGACCTGGCGTTCCGCCAACTGACCGATCGGCCAGGGCAGGCGGAGGCTGCGTTCAGCGATCGGCATGATGGCTGACCATCAGGATGCGATCCTCCGCCGGGCCGAACTCGTCCGGCAGGTGGTCCGTCGCTACAAAACCGTACTTGCGGTAGAGCGCCACGGCCGGTTCATTCTTTGGGCTGACGGTCAAAGCGACCGAAGGGGCGCCATCGCGGATTGATTGCTGCAAGGCGGCCTCGAGGAGCTTTCCGCCAATGCCCTGCCCCCGATACTTCTCGCCTACGACGAGGGACCAGAGGTTCCACGCATGCCCATCCTGACCGCCACCACCGAGGACGTAGCCGAACACTTCTTCATGATAAGCGGCGACGATCAGACCCCGGCCGAAATGCCTGAGAGCTTGGGCGAAGAAGAAAGGCGGATAGGCGGAGGGTGCCTCGAAGCTCTTCTCAAGCGCCGAAATGCCAGCGAGGTCCGCCCGGTCAGCCGGGCGGACCGTGATCCCCGCAGCTTCAGCCTGCGTCGGCAAGGACGTCCGTATAAAGCTCTTCGGGGGCCGGCTCCGGGCTTTCAAGGGAGAAGTCGGCAGCCGCCTTCACCTCGGCCTTGATCGCCTTGTCGATCTCCTTGAGCTCGTCCTCGGCAACACCGGCATCCATCAGGCGCAGTTTACAGCGCTCTATCGGGTCGGATTTGCTCCGCATGTCGTCGACTTCGTCGCGGGTCCGGTATTTTGCCGGGTCCGACATGGAGTGGCCACGATAACGGTAGGTTTTCATCTCCAGGACAAAGGGCCCGCCACCTTCACGCGCGTGGTCAACCGCCTCGCGCGCTTCCTCGCGCACCGCGACGACATCCATGCCGTCGATCTCCTTGCCCGGAATACCGAAGCTCGCCCCACGGCGGTAGAGATGAGTCTCCGCCGAAGCGCGCTTGACGCTCGTCCCCATGGCATACTGATTGTTTTCGATGACGAAGACGACCGGCAGAGACCAGAGCTCGGCCATGTTCATCGCTTCGAAGACCTGCCCCTGGTTCGCCGCGCCGTCACCGAAATAGGTGAAGGCGACATTGTCATTGCCGCGGTACTTGTTCGCGAAGGCCAGCCCAGTGCCGATCGGCACCTGCGCGCCGACGATGCCGTGTCCGCCGTAGAACTTCTTCTCGGAGCTGAACATGTGCATCGAGCCGCCCTTGCCCTTGGAGTAGCCCCCCTCCCGGCCGGTCAGCTCCGCCATGACACCCTTGGGATCCATCCCGCAGGCCAGCATGTGGCCGTGATCGCGGTAGCCGGTGACGACCTGGTCGCCCTCCTTCCGCAGCGCCTCGAGGCCGGTAACCACCGCTTCCTGACCGATATAGAGGTGGCAGAAGCCGCCGATGTGGCCCATCCCGTAAAGCTGTCCCGCCTTCTCCTCGAAGCGCCGGATCAGCAGCATCATGCGGTAATATTCAAGAAGCTCATCCTTGGTGGCGGTGTAGTTCGTCGCGGGCGCTGCGTCGGCGTTCATAACGGCTCCTTCGTTCAGGCGCTCCTTAGGCGAGACAGCCGAAGTTTGGCAAACCCGGCAAGCTGCTAGTGATAGGCGCGACGAGGGGATTTCCCATCGAAGGGGCCGCGCAACGCATCCGGGACGACCTTCCTTGATGCCCTGTCGCCCTCCTCACGGCGAATGATGCTGAACTGGCCGTCGTTCTCGAGGATGACCCACGCGATCTCATTGAGGTCAGTGTATCCCGCCTTGCGCACCGCGGCGATAACTTCGTCTTCGGTGATCCGCTCGGCCTTCATGTTGTCTGGCAGGAACGCGCCGCGGGACAGGAGCACGCGAGGCTCCGTCTTGAGAGCCTTGCCGACCCGGTCGCTCGACACCGCGAGGCGGGTGGCGATCCACTGCATGCCGAAAAGGATGGTCGCGGCCGTCGCGGCCTCGACCACGGAAACTGTCCTGATGACGATGCCGGAGGCGACAATCGACCCGATCGCGACGGTCACGATCCAGTCGAAATTGTTCATCTGGCCGGTGGTCCGCTTGCCGCTGATGTTCACGGCCGCGACGACCAGAACATAGAGAAGCGGGGCGCTGACGATAACTTCGAGCAGGCCGGACCAGCCGTCGAAGATGATGCGTTCTTTCGGCTCCATTCATCCCTCCGCCGGTCTGACAATGGGGAGGAACACAACGCGTAGCTGATGATTCGCGCCATGTGGCGGGAAAGCGCCGCTTGGCGCTCTCCCGACCGTTGATCAGTGCCTCAGGCGGCGGTGGCTTCGAAGGTCGACTGACCGAAGGCGCCGAGCTTCACATTGCCGTTGATCATGTCGTGGTTCTTCTTGCCTTCGAAGCTGAGCGTCAGCGGCATCGGCTTGGTAACGTCAACGTCCCAATAGGCGGTGTCGTTTTCGACCCGGCCGTTCTTGATCTCGGTCTTGTCACCTTGGGCGGCCATGTTGCCGGTCAGCGCGCCGCCGGTTTCCTCAAGGGTCAGGACGCCTTCCTGCTTGCCCATGGGGGTGTTGATGGTGACGTTATAGGTTCCAGTGAACGACATGGGATGTCTCCTCCTGTTCGTCGTTGCGGTTGCCCCCAGAGTTACGGCGCGTTCCCCGCGCGGCCAACCCCGAAGCTGCGATGACCGCTATCGGTCGCACCTATCGCCCAAGCGGGCCCGATCAGAAAAGTTGTAGTCCCGAACGGCCGAATGCCTCGCGGATGGTGGCCGCCTCATCGTCGAAGCCAGCCGATTGCACTTCTGCCTGATGGAAACGCCCAACACAAAACGGCGTGGCATGAAGGGAAGTTCAACGGCGGGTGTGCCGATCGTGCTGACCGAAACACCTGCGCTTCGCCTCCTGTCCTTAGCGGCGATAGCCGAGATTGAAGCTGTCCGCCTTGCTGACCGCGTCGATGACGCGGACCGTGCCGGATTTGCTCCGCATGACCATGGTCTGTGTCCGAACCGTATCGCCACGCCACTTCACGCCCTTCAGCATGGTGCCGTCGGTGACGCCGGTGGCAGCAAACATCACGTCGCCGCCGGCCATGTCCATGAGGTCGTATTTGCGGTCGAGATCGGAGATGTTCGCCTTCGCCGCCCGCTCACGTTCGGCATCATCGGCGAATTTCAGCCGCCCCTGCATCTGCCCGCCGACGCAGCGGAGAGCCGCCGCGGCGAGGACACCTTCAGGAGCGCCCCCTGAGCCGAGATACATGTCGACGCCGGTTTCATCCGAACTCGTCACATGGAAAACGCCGGCGACATCGCCATCAGGGATCAGGAAGACCCTGGCATTCACCTTGCGCGCCGCCTTGATGATGTTGCTGTGCCGGTCACGGTCGAGGCAGCAGATGGTGAGGTTGTCGGGCTTCTCGTTCTTCGCCTTGGCGAGGTTCAGGATGTTCTCCTCCGCCGGGGCGTCGAGATCCACCGTGCCTTCGGGATAGCCGGGGCCGATGGCGATCTTGTCCATGTAGACGTCAGGCGCGTGCAGCAGGCCGCCCTCCGTCGCCATCGCGACCACCGCGAGGGCGTCGGACATGGCCTTGGCGGTAAGGGTCGTCCCCTCGAGCGGGTCGAGGGCGATGTCGATCTTCGGGCCGCCCTGCCCGACTTTCTCGCCGATATAGAGCATCGGCGCCTCGTCCATCTCGCCCTCGCCGATGACGATGGTGCCGTCGATGTCGAGCTTGTTCAGCGCCGTCCGCAGCGCATCCACCGCGGCCTGGTCGGCGGCCATCTTGTCGCCGCGCCCGATCATGGTCGACGCCGCAACCGCCGCCGCTTCGGTGCAGCGGCCAAGTTCGATGGTCAGGATACGGTCGAGATAGGCGTCGTCGTGCTTCACCATGGCTGGTCAGTCCTTTTCGTGCAAAATGGGATAGATCGATGCGGGCGCTATCACGATCGGAAGCTCTTCCAGGGATCGTGCCAGCCTGCCCGCAGCGGCCTGTGTCAGGGTGTGGGTCGTGATGACGAGTTCAGCCGCGTCGGCAAAGCGGGTCACCGAGTGAGGATCGAAAACCGGACCCTGCTGGATCGTGTCGATACTGACGTCGAGATCGGCAAGGGCCGTGGTCAGCTTGGCAAGGACGCCGGGACGGTCCTTAACCAGCACCCGGATGAAAAACGGGTTGGACAGAAGGTCCGGGTCGGTCCTGGGCGCGCGCTCGATGGAGGCGACGGGAACGGCAAAGGTCGGGCCTGTCGCGCCCCGCGCGATGGTCACGAGATCCGCCGCCACGGCGCAGGCCGTCGCGCCGCCGCCAGCGCCCGGCCCTGTCATGGTCAGGGCGCCCAGGGGCTCGGCCTCGGCGGTGACGATATTGCCGGAATCCTCGATCATGCTGATGGGCTCGCTGATCGGCACGAGCGCGGGGCCGGTCCGGAAGGCGAACCGGTCACCATCCCGCACGGCTTCCGCCACAAGCTTGATACGGTAGCCGAGGTCGCCAGCGGCTCGCAGATCGTCCGTGCTCAGTCTTTCGATGCCCGTGGGCGCGATGTCCGAAAGGGGCGGCATGGTGTCAAAGGCGAGCGCCGATAGGATCGCGAGCTTCTGCGCCGCGTCGATACCGCCGACGTCAAAACTCGGATCGGCCTCGGCGTAGCCGATCTTCTGGGCCTCACTGAGGGCGTCGTCATAGGACTGGCCGCCTTCCATCTCGCCGATGATGAAATTGCAGGTGCCGTTCAGGACCCCCTTCAGCCGCGAAACCCGCGCGCCGGCCAGACCGTCGCGCAGGGCACGGATCACGGGTACGCCGCCGGCAACTGCAGCTTCGTAACGGAGGGCGGCCCCGTTGCGCTCGGCAAGTTCGGCGAGGGCGAGGCCGTGTTTGGCGATCATGGCCTTGTTGGCGGTCACGACCTGGCGGCCCATCGACAGCGCCGCCTCGACGGCCTCTTTCGCGGTGCCGTCCTCTCCGCCCATCAGCTCGACGAAGACGTCGATGCCGTCGGCCCGTGCCATGGCGACCGGATCATCCCACCACGTATAATGTTCGGTCGGAACCGCCCGCTCGCGGTCCCGCTGCCGCGCGCTGACCGCGACGATCTTCATTGGCGAAGTGGCCCGCCCGCTCTCGTCCTCGAGAATCCGGATCAGGCTGGTGCCCACGGTGCCGAGCCCGGCAATGGCGACGCGCAGTTCGCTCACGGGCTTATCTCCTCACTTCGCCGCAAGGGCCGACTTAGACGGTTTCGCCGCACCCTCAAGGGCGGGATGCGCCCGGCTCATGGACTGTCCAGCGGCGGGGGCACGGGAAAGCCGAGGTCTTCGCGGGTCGCGGAAGGCTCTTCCCGCCAGGGGCGCTGCACACGTTGCACGAGGGCACGCAGTTCGGCCGCGACCGCTTCCTCGTCATCGGGTTGCAGACTGGCTTCGGCGAGCTCGCGCGCCTCGGTCACACTCTCCGCAGCCTGGATAAGCGCGGGGCCCGTGCCTTCGGGAATGACCTCGCCGATCACGGCGGCCTCGCTCGGGAGGCGGGTGAGGACAGGGAAACGCTCGCCTTTGCGGCGCTCCCTGGCGACCTCTTCGATACGCATTTCCCCGGCCGATCGCGTCGGCTGGGTCTGGCAGGATGCCGACCCCAGCGCGATCAAAAGAACCAGAGCAGGCAAACGCATATGTAACTCCCGGTTGCCAAATGCCGCGCAAGGCCGCTTCAACGTCCCTGCCTGAAACCAACAAACCGAACAAGCAGGTGAGTGTCATGTCCGGGAACGAACGCTCCGCCGAAGCCAAGGGCCAGGCGGCTAAGACGACCAAGAAGAAAGCGGCGCCCGAACCCGAGGCGGCCGACAGCTCCGATGCTGCGAAGGACAATGGCGAAGCGGAAGCGCGGCTGCGCCCCGTTCCCGATGCCAAGGTATCCGCGCAGAAGAACGGTCCGCGGAGCCAGGGTTACCCTCCCTATGCGGACATGGCTGCGCTCACCCGGACCATGGCGGACATCAACATAAAGGCGCAGGACGTCATGCGCGACGCCGCTGAACGGCGCGTCAGCTCTGGGCGGATAGGTGCCGAAGCCCCCACCGACCCGCTCAACGTCGCCGAGGCGACGTCTCAGGTGGTCTCGGCGCTTTCGACCGACCCGCTCAAGGTCATGTCGCTGCAGATGTCGCTCTGGGACAATTACGCCAAGCTCTTCGGCGCGATGACCGAGCGGGCTTCTGGCAAAACGGCCGAGGCGATCATCGAGCCGGGCCCCTCCGACAAGCGCTTCAAACACGAAGCCTGGTCGGAAAATCCGGTGCTCGACTTCGTCAAGCAAAGCTATCTCCTTCTCTCCAAATGGGTCGATGACGCCATTCTTTCCGCCGACGGTGTTGACGACGCGACCAAGCGGCGGGCGCAGTTCCACGCCGATCAGTTCCTCGCCGCGATGGCGCCGACCAACGTTCCCGCCCTCAACCCCGAAGTCATCGACGAGACGATGGCGACCCAGGGCGCAAACTTCCTCAAGGGCCTCGAAAACTTCATGGCCGACCTCGAGCGTGGGCACGGCGAGCTCGCCATCAGGCAGGCCGACCTCGACTTCTTCAAGGTCGGCGAAAACCTCGCCACCACGCCGGGCAAGGTCGTCTACCAGAACGAGCTGATGCAGCTCATCCAGTACAGTCCGACAACGGACAAGGTGGCCGAGCGTCCGATGGTCATCTTCCCGCCCTGGATCAACAAGTTCTACATTCTCGACCTCCAGCCCGAGAACAGCTTCATACGCTGGCTGGTCGATCAGGGCCGGACGGTCTTTGTCGTCAGCTGGGTCAATCCGGGTCCCGAGCTCAAGGACAAAAGCTTCCCCGATTACATGCGCCAGGGCGTCTTCGAGGCGCTCGAGGCTGCCGAACGGGCAACCGGCTCCGATAGCTTCGACACGATCGGCTACTGCATCGGCGGGACGCTCCTCGCCGTCACCCTCGCCTACATGGCGCAGAAAGGCGACGAGCGGATCAACACCGCGACGTTCTTCACGGCCCAGACCGACTTTGCCGAGGCCGGTGACCTCCTTCTCTTCGTCGACGACAAGCAGCTCAAGAACATCGAGAAGCAGATCGACGCCGCCGGCGGTGTCCTGGAGGGCTCCGCCATGGCGCGGACCTTCAACATGCTGCGCCCGAACGATCTGATCTGGTCAGCCTTCGTGGACAACTACTACAAGGGCAAGGAAGCGAAGAAGTTCGATCTCCTCTACTGGAATGCCGACAGCACACGGATGACCAAGGCGTGCCATCTCTATTACCTCCGCGAGTTCTATCAGCATAACAAGCTTTCCAAGTCCGAACTCGTGATCGACGGCACGCATATCGACCTCGCCAAGGTCAAGGTTCCGATCTTCATGCAGGCGGGCGAGAAGGACCATATCGCACCGGCAGGCTCCGTCTACCGATCGGCTCGCTCTTTCGGCGGGGACGTCACCTACATGCTGGCCGGATCCGGTCACATCGCCGGGGTCATCAACCATCCCGACAAGAAGAAGTACCACTACCGCACCAATGACAGTCTACCCGAAAGCCTGGCTGCGTGGACGGAAAATGCCGAATTCCACGACCATAGCTGGTGGCCCTACTGGATCGAGTGGCTTTCCTCGCATTCCAGCGGCGAGGTTGCGGCCCGTGCACCTGGCGACCGCGAGCTTTCTGTCATCGAGGATGCCCCGGGCAGCTACGTCAAGGTGAAGGGCGAGTAAGCCTTCGCCCTGCAATGCGTGAAAAATTCGCGTGCGAACCTTCATTTTCGGGAAAAAGATGCATCCTACTCTTGATCGGAAGGATGCAACGGTTCACGTTTCCTTAAGAGGTATGGCGCAGACCTTACCTTAATGAGCGGTAAACCTATTCGTTCAGGGTCTCAGGGCATGGCAGACAACAGATCGAAAACCAGGGAACTTCTGGAGCAGCTCGCCTCCACTGAGTACCGCCGCTCCCTGCGTGCCGATCAGATCTTCCGTAGTCTGCGCGAGGAAGGCCGCCGCAACGAGAAGTCCGGGCCCAAGACCGCCAAGGCCTGACGCTTTCCCTCTCAGATCGTCATGCCCTCGGTTTCTTCCGAAGGTGCTTCCAGACGGCCGCCCGCTTCTTCCATGCGCTGAAGGAGGCTCTCTATACGCCTCGCATTGAAGCCGAGGTCGGAGCGGCCCACCCGTGACTTGGAGCGGATGTCCACCACTGTCGCGATATTGTGGGCGTTACGAAGCCGCACCACCACGTCGTCCTTGAACCCGAACAACGGCACGGTCTCCGTCGCCTCGATGCGTCCTTCTGAAGGCGCAGCCTCAACGATCCGCAAGCCCTCCGCTTTCAGCGCTTCGAGCGCAATGGCGTAGGCCTCGGGCAGCGGCTGCGGCATGACGAGTGGCTGGATTTCAGGGAAGGCGGAAAGCTGCGCCTCGGTCTGTTCGGAATCATAGGCGGCGGGATTGTCGTCCGGGCCCCGCTCACGAGCGGTTGCAACGAACTCAGGCGGGCTCACCCAGTCGGTGGTGATGTCGTGGATCGCCGGCACCTTGTTCGCTTCACCGCGCATCCAGATCGGCAGGTAGGCGAAGCTGGCCGCGCTCAGGCCAACCACGAGCGCAGCGACCGATGCGAAAAACGACCGCCGCAGCAAAAGTGCGACCGCGGCGGCCAGCGCCAGCACTGCCGCGATTCCCAGGACGGGGATCATCGGCCGCAACCAGCCAAAGACGACACCGAGGTCCCAGAGCCCTAGCCGGTAGCCGTAGATCACGCCCAGGAAGACGATCACGGCACCAAGGGCCAGGAGGGTAACAATGCGGGGCCAGGCTTTCATCGTCACATCCTTCGCTGCCGAGAGGGAACCATTTAGCACGGCCTCCACGCCCTGACGAGGCGGGGGCTGTTCTAGCCGATCGCCGCGCCGCGGGGATAACTATCCTTCGGCATGACGCTCATTCCCACTCGATCGTGCCCGGGGGCTTCGACGTGATGTCATAGACGACCCGCCCGATGCCCTGGCAGTTGTTGATGATCCTGGTCGAGATCCGGCTCAGGAAATCATGGGTGAACGGATAGGTATCGGCCGTCATGCCGTCCGTGGACGTTACAGCGCGCAGCGCAAGGACCTGGTCATAGGTACGGGCATCGCCCATGACACCGACCGTCCGTACGGGAAGCAAGACCGAGAAGGCCTGCCAGATCGCATCATAGAGGCCCTCTTCACGGATCGCGTCGAGATAGATCTTGTCCGCCTTGCGAAGAAGGTCCGCCGCGTCCTTGGTGATCTCGCCGGGGATGCGGATCGCAAGGCCCGGCCCTGGGAAGGGGTGGCGTTTGACGAAGCCGTCCGGCAGGCCAAGCTCGCGGCCGAGCTCGCGCACTTCGTCCTTGAAAAGCTCCCGCAGGGGTTCGACGAGGTCGAGGCCCATCCGCTCAGGCAGGCCGCCGACATTGTGGTGCGACTTGATCGTGACCGAAGGCCCGCCCGTGGCGGAAACGCTTTCGATCACGTCGGGATAAAGCGTGCCCTGGGCGAGGAACTTGGCGCCTTCGACCTTCTTCGCTTCCTTTTCGAAGACTTCAACGAACAGCCTGCCGATGATCTTGCGCTTCTGCTCTGGGTCGGACACACCCTTCAGTTCACCGAGGAACTGGTCCTCGGCTTCGACGTGGATCAGCGGGATGTTGTAGCTGCCGCGGAAGAGATCGACGACCTCGCGCCCTTCATTGTGGCGCATCAGGCCGGTATCGACGAACACGCAGGTCAGCTGGTCGCCGATCGCCTCGTGGATCAGGACGGCCGCCACAGCGCTATCGACACCGCCCGACAGGCCACAGATCACCCGGCCATCGCCGACCTGCTCCTTGATATTGGCGATCATCTCGTCCTTGAAGGACGCCATGGTCCAGTCACCGGACATTCCGCATACGCCGCGGGTGAAGTTCGAAAGAAGCCGCGCGCCGTCCAGGGTGTGGACGACTTCGGGGTGGAACTGCACGCCGTAGAACTGCCGGACTTCGTCGGCGATGGCCGCGAAGGGTGCGTTGTCGCTGGTGCCGATGGCATGGAAGCCTTCGGGCAGGCTGATGACGCGGTCGCCATGGCTCATCCAGACCGGATAATTGCCGCCGGCGGTCCATACGGTCTGGAACAGCTCGGATGACTGGGTAATCTTGACCTCGGCCCGGCCGAACTCGCGCTCTCCTGAGACTTCGACCTCGCCGCCCAGCTCCTTCACCATGACCTGCTGGCCGTAGCAGATGCCGAGGACGGGAACGCCGTAGCCGAGGAGCTCGCCGACATTGGGCCTGTCCGCGCTGGTCACCGAAGCGGGCCCGCCCGACAGGATGATGCCCTTTGGCGTGTAGTCATCGAGGAACGCCTGGTCGGTCCTGGTGAAGGGATGGATCTCGCAATAGATCCCGTCCTCACGCAGGCGCCGGGCGATGAGCTGGGTCACCTGGGAGCCGAAGTCGACGATCAGGATGCGTTCGTGATGCGGTGCGGCGTGGTCTTGGTCCATGCGCGCCAATAGCCCCCCGTTTCGCCGTCATCAATGGCCGAAGCTTTTTATACCTTGGCGCAATGCCGAAGGGCATAAGAAAGGCGGGTGTGGCTGCCGATGGAGGAACCCCGCGATGAAACGACTGGCTTATGCGCTCGGGCTCCTCAGCGTCACGCTGGGCGGCTGTTCAGGGATCCGCGGCGGCGATTCGGCGATGTTTCCCGGACCTCCCCCGAACCGGACGGGCACGACAAGCGGCGACATGCAGGCCGCACCGGTCATCTACGCCCTCACTCAGGGCGGCACGACCGTTCTTGACAGCCAGCCCATGGGCATGGGCGACAAGCGGGTCGGCTGCGGCAATGGCGACGAGCTCCGCGGCGGCTACTTCGCCCTCAGGGGCGATTTCCCCGCCTCCTTCGAAGTCACCGCAACCGACGCGCTCGACCTCGCCATCATCGAGGTCTTCGTCGAAGGCGGCTCCTTCGCCGATCTCACCGATGGCGTCCGCCGCCGCACCCGGGTGCGCGATGGCCGCACGGTGGAGGTGGCAAGCCTCGACAGTGCCTTCTGGCCCGCCGAAGCGCCGCGCCGATTCTCGTTCGACGTGCTGCCGACCTCAGGCACAGCCGAAAAAGGCGTCGGCACCGTCAGGCTCGGCATGCACGCCGCGACAGCCGACGGCATTCCCGTCACCAGCAGCGAGGTCGTCGTCGGCCCCCTCCGCCGTCTCTGCCCGCCCGTCTGATCGCCTCAGGCACCCTTCGCGCGAATAGCATCGCGGATCTCCTCAAGAAGCTGGATGTCCTTGGGCGGCTCCACCGGCTTGTCCTGCGGCGCCTCGCTCTCGGCCCGGTCCTGCAGGCTGTTCATCCCCTTCACGAGGAAAAACACCGCCCAGGCGACGATCAGGAAGCTGATGATATTGTTTATAAAAAGCCCATAGGCGATCACCGGTTCCCCCGCCTCCCGCGCCTGCTCCAGCGAATTGAACGCGCTATCGGTCTTCAGGTTCACGTAAAGGTCCGAGAAATCGACACCGCCGGTCACATAGCCGATCGGGGGCATGATGATGTCGTTCACGAGGCTCTTCACGATCGTCGAGAAAGCTCCGCCGATGATGATACCGACGGCCAGGTCGACCGCGTTGCCCTTGATGGCGAATTTCTTGAATTCCTCGATCATGCTCATGCCGGCGCCCTGCCCTCGATACCGATTCGCCGCCCAGTTTAGCCCGGTTTGGCCGGACGGGGGCATCGCGTCTTGTGAGGCCGGAGCGCACGTGGTCAAAACTGCCGATGCGCACCCTTTTCGATCAGAACGCCATCGCCCAGCGGCTGCAGGTCATCGGAGCTGAGATCGTCGCCGATCTCGGGCCCGACTTCGTCTTAGCGCCGGTCCTCACGGGCGGGTATATCTTCGGCGCGGACCTTGCCCGGGCGATCCAGGGTGCGGGCGGCGACCCGGAAACCGACTTCGTCCAGCTCGCCTCCTATGGCGCCGAACGGCAAAGCTCCGGTCTCGTCCGGGTGGTGCGCGACTTCACCCTCGATCTTCAGGGCCGCACCGTCCTTCTGGTGGACGATGTCCTCGATTCGGGCCGCAGCCTCGCCCATGCCTGCGCCATGCTCGAGGAGCGCCGGGCGGCGAGGGTCGCGGTCGCTGTGGCCGTCACCAAAGACAAGCCCCGCGCCGCCGACATCACCGCCGACTACGCCCTTTTCGAGGCGCCGGGCGACGCCTTCCTCGTCGGCTACGGCATGGACGATCAGGGCCGCAAAAGGGGCGTTCCGGTCATCGGCGCTCTCTAGCGAGACGAGTTTCCCCCTGCGGGTGTTCCTGCCCCGACACCGCGAGGAGGCTCTCCGTGAGCGACAAAAAGCGAAAACCCGACGACGAGGACGTCTCCAACGAAGACGCCTTCAAGCTTCCCGAAGGCGACGACCGGGACTACGGACCCTATGGCCAGCAGCGGCCGGACCGGCGCTCCGCCGACGTGTTCGAGCCGGAGGAGGACGACGAGGCGCCCTCCCGCCGCACCCCGCCGGGGCCTGCCGACAGGCGCTAGGCCCGCTCAATCGCCGCGCAGCTCCTCGGGCATCTCAACCCGTGACCAGCGCATCGCGGTGACCGAGTTCATACGCCCGGTACAGGGGTCGGAGATCGCTTCGAACCCGACCTTGCCGTCATCGCCCATATCGAAGGAGTAGCGCGCCTCGCCAGAGGGGCAGGCGAGGTCGTTCCCCTCGACATCGTCGATGACGAGAACGCTCTCGTCCTCAAGCCGGTAGGCCACGATGGCGGCGGCCATGCCGGAGGGCTGGTGCACCGGGACCATGTGGTCCTTCATGAAGGTGATGGTCCAGTCACCGCTCTCCCAGGAGCCGGTGAGCTTTCCCTTCTCGCCCTCCTTGTGATGGTCGGCGGCGAGAACGGCTGCGGGAAGAAATGCAAACGCACAGAGAAGGATACGCATAGGAGGCTCCTTTCGTTGGCCGCCGCCCTTCTAGCGCGCTGCCGTGCCGCCAGACCTTACGAGTGCAGCCAAGGGGTGCTTTTCGCTCACCGGGCGCTTTCGGTACGCTGCGCGATCACCTCAGCCACCTTGTCCGGGTCGAGGCCCCGCGCCCGCACGCGGCGGCGCAGCTCTTCCATGCCCAAGGCCTCGCGGTGGCGCATCAGTCGGCGGAAGAGCTCCGCGCGCAGGGCTTCGGTATCGCCGCCGAAAGGGTCGTCCGCCCTCTCCCGGCGGATGCGGTCGTCGCGTTCACGCCGCGAGGGGCGGTCTTTGTTCTTTCGGGGCATTTTTGATCTCACGCGCCGTGGGCGCTCCGATGGGGCGGGCTGTTCGCCCGGCGGCCGCTTGGCCGCTTGGGCGGGGTTTCCTTGCCCGCTGGGTTGGGAAGGATGGTGTTCGGGTCGTTTAAGCTCCGCGCGCCGTGGGCGTTCCGATGGGGGGGGCTGTTCGCCCGGCGGCCGGTCGGCCGCTTGGGCGGGGTCTCTTTGCCCGCTGGGTTGGGAAGGATGGTGTTCGGGTCGTTGAAGCTCCGCGCGCCGTGGGCGCTCCGATGGGGCGGGCTGTTCGCCCGGCGGCCGCTTGGCCGCTTGGCCGCTTGGCCGGGGTGTCTTTGCCCGCTGGGTTGGGAAGGATGGTGTTCGGGTCGTTGAAGCTCCGCGCGCGGTGGGCGCTCCGATGGGGCGGGCTGTTCGCCCGGCGGCCGGTCGGTCGCTTGGCCGGGGTCTCTTTGCCCGCTGGGTTGGTGGGGGATGCGTAGGGCGGAACGCGGCAGCGATCCGCCGGCTGAGGATGAAACATCGCGCGATCGGTCTCCTCCATAGCTCCTGGCCGCCGAGGTTTCTGGCCTCTGCGTGTCGCGGGGTATGGCGCGCCGCCTGACCACGGCACTGCTGATTCTCATTCGAGGGGTCCGCCGTGGTCTGAAGGTGCCCAAACCACATGCGGCGCGCCATGCGGAGGTCCGACGATCCGCCCCGCGGCCAATCCCTAGCTCACACGGGAAGCGGCAGCCGTCACCGACAGCAGACCACCGTCCCGGCAGGTATCAGGTGACGGATCCAACACCCCGCTCCTGCCGGTAAGATGGGTTTAGCACGGGCGGATGGTGCGGGGATAAGAGGCGCGCCGTCAGGCTCATCGCCCCGGGAACGCCGCAGGCGGCATCCAGGGTCCACGGACCGTGCGGATCCATTCAAACGCACCCGGACGAACAAAGCGCACCATGGGTCCCGGATAAGCGCGACCGCGCTTTCCGGGAAGACGGCGGAGAAGCAAACGCGTAGGGCGGAACGCGAAAGCGATCCGCCCCTCCGAACGGCGCACCAAGGCGGATCGCTGCCGCGTTCCGCCCTACGAAGGCGAGGGTGATGCGTTCCGGGAAGGTGCCGCAGGCGGTCGTTGTCATTCCGGGGCGATCGAAGATCAAGCCCGGAACCCAGACCTCGGCACATGATGGGTTCCGGGCCCCGGCTCTGCCGGTCCCGGAATGACAGTGTAGGGAGGATGGCGCCGTAGGCGGAACGAGCTACTAAGATGCTAAAGCTCGGGCAACTGTCCCAAGCAGAGTTTCCCGCTGGCGTTTTATCTCGTCAATTTTTTCGATTAACTCGTCCTCATCTATGAGGCCTTGCTCAAATTTATCAAAAAGTTCCGAAATCAACCGCGAGGCATCGTTTGTCGACATTCGCCCTCGAAATTGGCCCCGTCTTTTCTCACGCATCTTCGATCCCGATTCCCTCGCATTCTTCAAACACTAGCATATTGAGGAGGAATAGGTAAGGGCGAATAATTGCTGGAAAACTTGTTGGCTGCACTTTCCAAAAAGCAAAAGGCTTACCACAGTCGATCGTGACGCACCCAAGTGATACTGCACCCTCCCCCTGTTCTTTCTTGTCTATTGGAGGGGGAAGAGGCAGGAAAACAATACTCTCGTACGGCGCATTTCCCGTCTCCGACAATCCCTTCCCTTTGAATATAGGATTTTTTGAAAACTGATCTTCGATTTTCACTTTAGCGCCATAGCGAGTTACGTGGAAGGCGGCGCAGCCATCTACTTCTACACCGTATGCGCTTCGCCGATTCCCACTGTCGTCAGATCGGTGACGAATAAAGGCTTTGTCCGGACAACGTTCGTGTCCGAACAAAATGAGGGTAACAGCAAAGTACTCATCACCAACACCACCAATAGTTTGGGCAATCCTTGCACGGATCGCTTTTAATACATGACCAATCAACATGTCGCGGCGTGCCAAGTTGATTGCATCTGTTCGAAAACGAAGGTTTTCAGAAAAGAAGTGCATTACTGCGGAAACGTTCGCCACCTCACGCTCTTCAAGCGCTGCTTTGAGACGAGCTCTCCGGGTTGCGTTACGGGTTCTCTCGACCATCCAACGGACCGACAGAAGTAAAGCCATCAGTCCGACAAGTCCAATATCCGAAGACTTTAGGGTGACTTCTTCATCCAGAACCGACCGCCAGATAGGCGCTGAGGCAATAAGTAGTGTGACACCTATACTTATTACGCCTGCGACAAAACCAGATATACTTACCGGTCGGTCCGCGATCCTCAACACTTCGCCGAAAAATCCTCTTAGTAGGCTTGTCCACGAACGGGACTTGTTGACCCACCGGGAAATTTCATGGCTGCCCGACATGATGTACCTAACCGCAAAGCAAGCATGTGGGTCTGCACTGATTTTATAGTACTCGCAATAAATTACCTACCCAACCCGCTCCTTCTCACCATCCTCGCCCTGACCTTCCGTACCCGGCTCTTCGACCCTTGCCGGATCCTCCGGGATGTATTCGAAGGCGAGCTTGTCGTCTTCGCCCAGGGAGACGCGCACGACGCCGCCGTGGCGTAGGGAGCCGAAGAGGATTTCGTCCGCGATGGGCTTCTTGATGTGCTCCTGGATGGTCCGCGCGAGGGGGCGTGCGCCCATGTCCTCGTCGAAGCCGCGCTCCGACAGCCAGCGTGTGGCCTCGTCGGTGAGCTCGAAGGTGACGTTCCTGTCCGCAAGCTGCGCTTCGAGCTGCAGGACGAACTTCGCCACGATGCGGTCGATGATCGGCTTGGAAAGCCCGGCGAAGGGGATCACCGCGTCGAGGCGGTTCCTGAACTCCGGCGTGAAGAGGCGGTTGATCGCCGCTTCCTGCTCGCTTTCCGCGCGGCCGCGGCCGAAGCCGATTTCCTGACGGCCCGCATCGGCGGCGCCGGCATTGGTCGTCATGATGAGGATGACATTGCGGAAGTCGATCTTCTTGCCGTGGCTGTCCGTGAGCTGACCGTTGTCCATCACCTGCAGGAGGATGTTGTAGATCTCCGGGTGGGCCTTCTCGATCTCGTCGAGGAGGATCACCGCGTGGGGGTTCTGGTCCACCGCATCGGTCAGGAGGCCGCCGCCCTGGTCGAAGCCTACATAGCCGGGAGGCGCACCGATCAGACGGCTGACGGTGTGACGCTCCATATATTCGGACATGTCGAAGCGCAAAAGCTCGACGCCCATCATCTTGGCGAGCTGCTTGGCCACCTCGGTCTTGCCGACCCCGGTCGGGCCCGCGAACAGGTAGTTGCCGATGGGCTTGTCAGGCTCACGCAGGCCCGCCCGCGCCAGCTTGATCGCGGCGGACAGGGCGTCGATCGCGCCCTCCTGGCCGAAGACCACACGCTTGAGGTCACCGCCGAGATTGCGCAGCCGCTCGGTATCGGACTTGGACACCGATTTCGGCGGGATGCGGGCCATGACGGCGACGATCTCCTCGACCTCGTGCACGCCGATCTCCGATTTGCGCTGGTCCTCGGCGTAGAGCATCTGCCGCGCGCCGGCCTCGTCGATCACGTCGATCGCCTTGTCCGGCAGCTTGCGGTCGG
>CAZKVC010000021.1:0-30760 GCA_964556115.1 uncultured Caulobacterales bacterium | reverse complement strand
CAGGATAGAGCGACAGATTCCTAATCTGTAGGTAGCAGGTTCGAGTCCTGCCGGGATCACCATTCTCAGGCGAAGTGATCCCAGCCGGGCTTTTCCGCCTCTATCACTTCGCCGCTTTCGCTCACCAGCGTCACGCCGCTGCCGGGTTCGGCCCAGCCGATTTCAGTCAGCCGAACCTCTTCCGGCCACGCCTTTCTCAGCGCGCCGACCGCCTCTTCGGGCACGAGGAGGAGGGCCTGATAGTCGTCCCCATGGGTCAAAAGCTCGGTCAGCCTGCCCTTCTCCGACGCTCGTTGGCCAGCCGGTGACAGGGGCACCCTCTTCGCCTCGATCCTGAGGCTGACCCCGCTCTCCGCCGCCAAGTGTCCCGCATCGGCGATGAGGCCATCCGATATGTCCAGCGCCGCTGACCCATGGGCAGCTATGACGTCTTCTACGCCGAGCGGGATCGCCGGCAGACGATAAGGCATCGCTCCTTCTGCATCGCCCGCCTGTGCGGCTTCCAGGCCGAGAAGCCCATTGCCGATCGTTCCGCTGACGAAGAGGCGATCGCCTGCCTTCCCGCCGCTTCGCCTGACCATGCCGCGCGGGCCGGGCTCCCCGAACATCGTGATACTGAGCATCAGGCACGGGCCCGTTGTGGTATCTCCCCCGAGAAGTGCAAGGCCGCTGCCCGACTGCTCCTCGCGAAGACCCTTGGCGATTGCTTCGACGGCTTGCTCCCCGCGTTCCTTCGGCAGAACAAGGCCCAGAAGGTAGGCTCTGGGCCGCGCGCCCTTGGCGATGATGTCGGAGAGGTTCACCCGCACCGCCTTGCGCGCAACGAGGTCCAGGGGATCGCCGGGAAGGAAATGGACGCCTTCGACGAGAACGTCCTTGGTCAGAACAAAACCGCCGAAGAGCGCGGCGTCGTCTTTCAGGCCGAACGCGCCTTCACCCGAAAGGGGTGCCAGATGCCGCGCTATCAGGCCGAATTCGGACACGGCCTCAACCGGCGAACTCTTCGGCGCGCGCCTGCTTGGCGCAGGCTTCGAGAACGGCGTTGATGAATTTCGGCTCCTGCTCGCCCTCACCGAAGAAGTCCTTGGCGATCTCGATATACTCGTCGAGCACCACCACCGCCGGAATGTCCGGCAGGCGGATCAGTTCGTAGGCGGCGCAGCGCAGGATGGCGCGGGCGGTGCTGTCCAGCCGCTTCAGCGACCAGCCTTCCCGCAGGTTCCTGTTGATGAGGGGGTCGATTGGCTTTTGCGCATCGATAACGCCGCGGACGAGATCGGTGAAGAATTCGTCGTCGGCCTCCCGGATCGCCGCACCGTCGAGCTCCCCGCCGAGGCGGTAGTGGACGAACTCGCGCACCACCGCATCCACGCCCTGCCCGGACTGTTCCATCTGATAGAGAGCCTGCACGGCGCCGAGCCGCGCAAGCGTGCGGGCTTCGCGGCGCGATTTCGCATAGGCGTCGGTCTTGTTCATCGGCCTTCCAATTCACGAAGGAAAGCTTCGAAATCCTCAGCCTTCCGAAAGTTCTTATACACACTGGCGTAGCGCACGAAGGCCACGTCATCGATTTCCTTGAGCGCGGCCATGACGTGCGCGCCAATCTGGGAAGAGGCAATCTCGGTCTCGCCGGACTGTTCCAGCGTCCGGACAATGCGGCTGACGGTCCGGTCGATCGTGTCCTGATCGATATCCCGCTTGCGGGTCGCGATAGAGATCGAGCGGGCGAGCTTCTCGCGGTCGAACGGCGCCTTGCGGCCCGAGCTTTTCAGGACCACGAGCTCACGCAGCTGCACTCTTTCGAAGGTGGTGAAGCGCGCTTCGCAGGAGTTGCATAGCCTGCGCCGACGGATCGCGGCCCCGTCATCGGCGGGCCGCGAGTCCTTCACTTGAGTGTCTTCACCTTGGCAAAAAGGGCATCGCATCGCGGGCAGATAACCCTTTCCCCAAGGCTTGGGAAGGCCGTGCCGGGTTAGCCTTTGTAGATCGGAAAGCGCGCCGTCAGCGCCCTCACCTCTGCCCGAACCGTATCTTCGAGCGCAGCCGTATCGCCGCCCTCTGCGAGGCCGTCGAGGACACGGGCGATCAGCCGTCCGGTCTCGCGGAACTCTTCGGTTCCGAAGCCGCGGGTGGTCGCAGCGGGCGTGCCAAGACGGATACCCGAGGTGACGGCCGGTTTCTCCGGATCGTTGGGCACACCGTTCTTGTTACAGGTCATGCCCGCCCGCTCGAGCGCTTCTTCAGCGGCATTGCCCTTCACGCCCTTGGGCCGAAGATCGACCAGCATGACATGGGTGTCGGTGCCACCGGAGACGACGGCATAGCCCGCTTCGACAAGCACTTCAGCCAGCGCCTTGGCGTTTTCGATGACGCGGCCGGTATAGGCCTTGTAATCATCGGTCAGCGCTTCGCCGAAAGCGGCGGCCTTGCCCGCAATCACATGCATCAGCGGTCCGCCCTGCAGGCCAGGGAAGAGCGCCGAGCGGAATTTCTTGGCGAGGTCTTTTTCATTGGTCAGGATGATGCCGCCGCGCGGACCCCGCAGCGTCTTGTGCGTGGTGGACGTCACCGCGTGGGCATGGGGCACTGGCGAAGGGTAGTGACCCCCGGCGACGAGCCCGGAGAAGTGGGCCATATCGACCAGAAGGTAGGCACCGACTTCATCGGCGATCTTCCGGAAGGCGGCAAAGTCGATGATCCGTGAATAAGCAGAACCGCCCGCGATGATGAGCTTCGGTTTCTCCTCGAGGGCACGCTCACGGACATTGTTCATGTCGATCAGATGGTCCTCGGCACCGACACCGTAATGGACGGCATCGAACCACTTGCCGGACTGATTGACCTTGGCACCGTGGGTCAGGTGGCCCCCGGCGGCGAGGTCGAGGCCCATGATCTTGTCGCCCGGCTTCAGGAGCGCCATGAACACGGCCTGGTTCGCCTGGCTGCCAGAGTGAGGCTGCACGATGGCCTCTTCGGCGTTGAACAGCGCCTTGGCCCGGTCGATGGCGAGCTGCTCCACCTCATCGACGAAAGCGCAGCCGCCATAGTATCGGCGGCCAGGATAGCCCTCGGCATATTTGTTGGTCAGCACACTTCCCTGCGCTTCGAGGACCGCGCGGCTGACGATATTTTCCGACGCGATCAGCTCGATCTGGCTTTGCTGCCGCTCGAGCTCCTTCTGCATCATCTGGTCGAGTTGCGGATCGGTCTCTCTGATCGAGCGGGAGAAAGAGAAAGGCTGCGAAGCCAGTTGGAATGGAATGGTCATGACAAGCCGCCTATCTGATAACACCTGCTGCTGCTCCTACGCCGGTCACATCCGGTATTAAAGGGGCGTTTGGTCCCGGCTTGACCGGCGGTTGCAGGATGGTGATGTCCCGCAACTCAGCTTCACCAGCTGATGTGGTTATTTCCGTTTTTGACTTGGAGACTGGGGAAAACATCTTTATAGCCGGACTTTCACTACTTGGACGGCGGGCGGACCTGATTCGTCAAAATGCCGTCATCAACAAGTTTTCCGGTGCAACAAGGGCCGATAATGACAGAAAACACCAATGAGCAAGCAGCTCTCGACAAATCTGAAGCTCTTAGTCTCACAACTGACATCGTGTCGGCTTTTGTGAGCAACAACTCGGTTCCGGCCGAGCAGCTGCAGGACCTCATCCAGAACACCTATTCGACGCTGAACAACCTTGGCGGAACGGCTCAGGAAGAAGAGACGCAGAAAAAACCTGCGGTTCCGGTCAAGCGGTCGATCACTGACGACTACCTGATCTGCCTCGAAGACGGCAAAAAGCTGAAGATGCTGAAGCGTTATCTTCGCACGCAGTACAATATGAGCCCCGAAGATTATCGGCGTAAGTGGAACCTGCCCGCCGATTACCCCATGGTTGCGCCGAACTACGCCAAGCGCCGTTCGGAATTCGCCAAGCAAATCGGCCTCGGCACCCAAGGCGGTCGCAAGGCGACGAAAAAGACCCGCGCGCGGAAGGCGAGTACTGGTTAACCCTGTGCGGTAAAATTTCCAAGCGAGCCGTTGGTTCGATTGAGGCTACTGCAAATCGTCAGGCGGAGACTTCGGCTCTCCGCCTTTTTTGTGTCCAGCGCACGCCCCAGATGGACAGTTCGTAAAGTAGAAGCACGGTGCAGCCGAGTGCCAACTGACTGAGGGGGTCTGGCGGGGTCAGGAACGCGGCGAAGAGAAAAATAATCACGATCGCATAGCGGCGGTTCTTCACGAGGAAGCTATCCGTGACGATCCCCGCCTGGCCAAGCAGCATCAAGACCACCGGCAGCTGGAACGCGAAACCGAAGCCCAGGATCAGCGCCACCGCCAGATCGAGATAGTCCCCGACCTTCACGAAGAGATTGTAGCTGGCCGAAGCGCCAATTTCAGCGCGGGTCTCGATACCGAGCGCGAAGTCGAGCACCATCGGCAGGACCATCTGGTGCACCAGCGCTATGCCGAGCGAGAAGAGTATCGGCATGGCGAAGAGAAAGGGCAGAACGGCCCGCTGTTCCGACCGGTAGAGACCCGGCGCCACGAAAGCGTAGATCTGCCAGGCGGTAATCGGAAAGCTTGCCATCAAGGCCGCAAAGAAGCTCAGCTTCACTTGCGCGAAGAAAAGCTCGAGCGGGAAGTAGTTGAGAACCGCAACCTCCTGCCCCGCCGCTGCGAGCGCTTTCACGTAAGGCAGGGTCAGCCAGTTATAGAGCGGCGCGCTCACAAGAAAGGCCAGGACGAAGAACACTGCCAGAGCGCCGACAATGATCAGCAGCCTCTGACGGAGTTCCGTCAGATGAGCCATCAACGGCGCCCTGCTCTTTTCGATCTCGTCGGCGCCGTCATCGACGATGTCCGGGCGAGGCAGTTCGTCAGCCATCGTCACCAGCCGTCTTCTTGCCGGACTCGGGCTTCTTGCGCATCTCGCGGTCGATCTCGCTGAAGGTGCGGGTCGCATCGTCGCCGCCAGCGTTCGACTTCAGCCGTTCGATCTCCTGCCGCATCTCGTCCAGCTCCGCCTCGCGGGCCATCTGGCTGATACCCATACGGAATTCATCGGCGAGGCGGCGTGCCTTGCCAACGAGCTTGCCGGCACCATGCAGAAAACGCGGCAGGTCCTTCGGTCCGATTACCAGAAGGGCCAACACCGCCAGAACCATGATCTCCGGCAGACCGAGCTGCGGGACAAGGCTCATTCGCTTGCTTGCGGACGCTTCTCGGGATGGACCACGCCGTCATGTTCCTTCGCCTCGAGCGAAGCGGTGGCGCCCTGTTCCGGCGCCTCCTGCTCGTCGCTGTCATCCTCGGCGAGGCCCTTGCGGAAGGATTTGATACCCTTCGCCATGTCCCCCATCAAAGACGAGATCCTGCCGCGGCCCCCGAACAGGATCAGGACGAGGACGAGGACGATCAGTAGCTGCTGCCAACCGGGCACCATGGTGCAGTCTCCATGAGGTCGATGCGTTCAGGCCCTGACCTGCGCGCCGCCTCCGTTCAAATCAAGAACCGAAAGCCGTATCGTAGCCGGCTTCCTCACCGTCCTCGTCTTCGTCGTCATCATCGCTCGAGACCGGGCGAGGAACGTCGAAGCCGGGCGGCAGATGCCCTTCTAGCAGGCCTTGCGCTTTCAAATCCTGAAGACCCGGCAAATCACCGATGGTCTCCAGATCGAAGTGCTCGAGGAAAGCGGCCGTCGTGCCGTAGAGGAGCGGCCGTCCGGGGGCGTCCCGCCTGCCTTTCATCTTGATCCAGCCCAGAGAGAGAAGCTGGTCGAGAGACCCCTTGCTCACCGAGACCCCGCGAACCTCTTCAATATCCGCGCGGCTGCACGGCTGATGGTACGCGATGATGGCGAGCGTCTCGAGCGCTGGGCGGGAGAGCTTCCGCGTCGTCTCCTGGGTCGTGATCAGAACCTTGGCGCAGTCTTCTGCGGTGACGAACTGCCAGCGTCCGCCCACCTGACGAAGGTTGACGCCGCGGTTCTCGTAATGACTGGAGAGTTCTTCGAGCAGCGGCTTCACCGCCCCGCCGGGCACGCGGTCGGCAATGACAGTCTCGCTCAGCGGCTCCGGCGAGGCGAACAACAGGGCTTCGATCCGGCGTAAACGCTGCGCCTCCGCGACTTCAGGATCATGAAGCTCGGCCTCTTCGAGATCGGCGAAATCCTGGTCCACAGTCTCATCTTCGCGGTCTGAATAGCTCACGATGCTGCCTTCACCATGACGGGCGCGAAAGGTTTGTCCTGCCGGACCTCAGCGTGGCCATCACGAGCCGCCTCAAGCGCTGCGGTGAATGTCGAGGCGACGACAGAGCCCCTCGGCGCGCGGAAGGGGTTGCTCATCGCAAGCCCGGTCAGCTCGAACCAGTCGTCGCGGCCGCGGAGGGCCGAGCGCAGTTCGTCGCGCGCCTCTTCGATACGCATCACCGGGATCGGATCCTTGCGCTTTTCCGGCGGAGCGGCGCGCAGGCGCTGGGCCGAATAGGCTTGCAGGAGATCCCAAAGCTCTGCGGCAGTATGGGTCGTGCGGCGGATCTCGGTGCTCCTCACGCCCCGAGCGAAGACATCGCGACCAAGGAGCCTGCGGCCGGTCAGTGCCCGTGCTGCCTTGCGCATGGCGTCAAGGCGCTGGAGGCGGTGGGCGAGAAGTGCGGCGATTTCCTCACCGGACAGTTCTTCGTCATCGTCCTGCTTGGGCAGCAGAAGCCGGGTTTTGAGGTAGGTCAGCCAGCTCGCCATGACGAGGTAATCGGCGGCGAGCTGCAGGTTCCGGCTGCGGGCCTCCTCCACGAAGCGGAGATACTGCTCCGCCAGAGCGAGAACGGAGATTTCGCGGAGATCGACTTTCTGGCGGTGCGCGAGGTCCAGAAGTGCATCCAGCGGGCCTTCATAGCCCTCGAGCCGCAGGATCAGCTGCTCGGCGGCATCGCCGCCAGTGGCTTCCTCTTCGAATTCCGGAACGTGATCGTCGAACACCCGCTTACCCAACTCAGCTTTCCCCGAACGGCCAGCTAAGCCGAGTCGTTCGGGAACCGCACGTTAAACTCCGCGAACGAGGCAATCCTGACCCTTTGTCTTGAGTTGGGAGCAGTAGCTGTTCGCCTCGCTCTTGGTGGTGAAAGGCCCGATGCGCAGGCGGTGATAGGTGCGCCCCTTCACGGTCGCTTCCTGGATGTCCGGCTTCTTCGAAGCGACAAAACTGCCCATCTTGCCGGCCAGGCCGTCGAAATAATCGAGGGCGGCGCTGTTGCTGTCGAAGGCGCCGACCTGGACGACATGGGATCCGGTCAGGGCACCGGCGGAGCTGCTCTCAGCCGGGGCGGCAGAAGCTGTCTGGGTCGTCTTGCTCGGCGCGGGCTTCGCCGCGACAGGCTTCGCTTCCGCCATGGCGGGAGCTGCGGGGCTGGTGTCTGTCGTCTCCGGCTTGCGGACTGGCGCGCTCGCGGCGGTATTTTCGCTGGGAGAACGGGTCATCGCCGTGACCACCGGGTCTTCCGGTTCGTTGCGCACGGAAAGGGGTTCCTGCCGCTGAGTCAGCTTGGCAGGCGCGCCGCCATAGCCGTCCAGCGCGTCGCGGGAGGGGTCTTCCTGGGTTACGATGCGGGTCTCGACCGCACCGGTGACGCGGTCGTAGATCTCCTGCCGGCCGCTGTCGGCCGTCGCGGTTGCGGGCACGTCCTCGGCCACGGGGCGCGGATCGGCGGCAACCACGGGAAGCTGCTCGCTATCCGCCAGCGCCGACGCCTTGCCTTGCCGGTAGGCGTAGTAGACCACCAGGCAGAAGACCATCAGCAGCGCTGCCAGGATGGCCAGAATCGAGAAGCCGGAAAGACCGCCTTCGTCGTCGTCCATGATGTCGTTTACGTTCGCCGTGGTGCTCGACATGGGCTTTCCTTCATGTCCCTGCTGGTCTTGTCCATTAAGGCTTTGGCCACCAATCGGTAAAGACGCTGTTAACCATCAAAGAAAACTTCGCGACAGATCGGTCAGCTTGCGGTGTTCGTGGATCGCGAAGCGGTCCGTCATTCCAGCGATGTAGTCGCAGACCACACGTTTTCTTTTGGAAAGGTCCTCGCCCTCCTGCTTCGCGAACCAGGACGGGGGTAAGACTTCGGGCTCGTCACGGTAGATGACAAAGAGGTCACGGATGATCCGCTTCGCGGCGGAGCGAACGGCGTTGACCTTATGGTGGCGGTACATGTGCGCGAAGAGGAAGGAGCGAAGCGCCTTCATCTCGTCATGCATGGCGTCCGAAAACGCGGCGACCGGCGCATCGTGGTGGCGGATGTCATCGGCGCTTTTCGGCGCGAGGTCGTCCAGCCGTCTTCTGGTTTCGGCCAACACATCGTTCACCATACGGCCGATCAGCCCACTGACCGCCTCGGCGATGATGACCTCGGTGGGCTCGTCCGGCCATTCCTTCTGCGCCGCGTTAAGCGAGGGCCCGAGGAGCGGCACGTCGATAGCCTCCGCGAAGCTGAAGAGCCCCGCCCGCAAACCGTCATCGCTGTCGTGATTGTTGTAGGCGATGTCGTCGGCAAGGGCGGCGAGCTGGGCCTCGAGGCTTGGATAGGTGTGAAGCCAGAGGTCCTGCTTTTCCGCGTATTCCCGGATCGCATTGGGCAGCGGCTTGTCCTTGACCTTGAGCGGCCCGGTCATCGGACCGTTGTGCTTCACCGTGCCTTCGAGGGTTTCCCAGGTGAGGTTGAGACCATGATAGCCGCCATGCCGCCGCTCGAGCTTCGTCATCAGGCGGAGGGTCTGGGCATTGTGATCGAAGCCCCCTGCCCCTTCCATCATCTCGATCAGGACATCCTCTCCCGTATGGCCGAAGGGCGGGTGACCGAGGTCATGGGCCAGGGCGACGACCTCCGCGAGGTCCTCGTCGAGCTTGAAGGTCCGCGCCATCGCGCGGGCGATCTGGCTGACCTCCAGGCTGTGGGTCAGGCGCGTGCGGTAATGGTCACCTTCATGGAAGACGAAGACCTGCGTCTTGTGCTTGAGGCGCCTGAAGGCGACGGTGTGGAGCACCCGGTCCCGGTCGCGCTGGAACGGCGTTCGCGTGGCGCTCGGCTTCTCGTCGTAAAGGCGTCCTCGGGTTTCCTGCGCCTTGGCGGCGAAGGGGGCGAGAGGTGCGGGAAAAGCGAGGGTCATGGCAAGCCTCCTAGGCTCAGGCGAACACCCGACCGCTCCGCCGATTCCCTCCTCCGGGTCGAGATGGCCGATCGCGAGCCAGAGCCCCCGCCGCTCGCAGACGCGTGAGCCGATTTGACCCACAGCGTCCACTCGGGTCTATCTTGCGCCATGGACAAGAACGAACTTCTGCTGCCGGTGATCACGGCGATCCGCGAGAAGCGTTGGGATGACGCTCTGGAAGCCGCTGACAGGGCGAGCGCCGAACTCCCGGACGATCCCGACATGCTTGCCCTCCAGGGCGTCGCCCTCCTCGGCAGCGGCCGTCCGAGCTACGCGCTGCCGATCTTCGAGCAGGCGGTCAGCCTCAGCCCCTCCAAGGCTCTCTACCTCAGGCTTGCGCAGACCCGAGAGATCCTGGGAGACCTCATCGGTGGACTCTACGCCCGCGAGGAAGCCGCCAAGCTCGGCGCGCCCGACGCGCGGGAGCTTTATGGCCTCGGTCACGCCCAGGAGGTCGGGCACCGTTTCGCCGCGGCGCGCGAGACCTTCCGCAAGCTGCTCGAGGGCCATGAGAAGGTCCCCGAATTCGCCCGCGCCACGGCCCGGCTCGAGCGGATCGGCGGGGACCGCGAAACGGCGGTGGCCATTCTCGACCGCGCCCGGGAAGGCTCCCCTGAAGAGCCGCGCATTCTCGCCGACCGCATCGCCCTCGGCGGCGCAGGCGACGAGGCGACGGGGCTGGCCGAAAGGCTGATCGGCAAGGAAGACCTTCCCCTTGGCCAACGGCGCGGGCTCGCCTTCGCCCTCACCGGCCATTTCGACCGCGCGGAGGACGAAGAGAAGGCCTGGCATTTTGCGACGCTCGGCAATGGTCTTTATACGACCGAAGGTCAGACGGTGGAGCTCGCCGAGGCTTCGATCGAGGATGCCTTCAGCCGAGAACGGACCATTGAGGCCCTTCCCGCAACGGAAGATATGCCGAAGCTGATCTACCTCCTCGGTGCGCCACGGACCGGGGGAACGCTGCTTCAGACCGTGCTCGCCGCTGCGCCCGATGCAGCCTCGATGGGCGAGCGCGGGGCCCTCATGTCATGGCTCACCGCGGCTGATGCGGACCTTTGGCAGCAGCAGGCCGAGGCCGTTCGCCTCGCCGATATCAAGGGCATGCGGTCGATCGCGCCCGGGGCCTCTGTGATGATCGACAAGACCACCCACCACGCCCATGTGGCGGGCCTGATCGCCAAGCTTCATCCGGGTGCGGTCCTGATCGAACAGAAGCGCGACCCCATGGACACATTGGTGTCGGTCTTTCTGCATAATTTCCGCGACGCCTTCGGCTTCACCCGCAAGCCGGTCGACATTGCCGACTACCTCTCCCTTCACAGCCGCACGCTGGACCGCTGGCGCGCTGAAGGGGTCGGGATCGAGACGATCGACTATGACACTCTCGTCGCCGATCCGTCTGCGGAAGGGGAAAAACTCTTCGGCCTGACGGGCCAGCCCTGGAAGGAAAGCTATCTCGATGAAGCGAACAGGTCGGCAGAGGTCCGCACCTTCAGTATCGACCAGGCACGCGGACCTATTGCGAAACCCGAACGCTCACGCGGTGAGCGCTATGCCGCGTTCCTGAAGGATCTGCCGGACGATGCGCTGAAGGGGCTTCAGGACGCCTGACCCAGCGGGCCGAAAACGTCCTGGATCGACTTGATGAGCTGCTTGGGCTCGAAGGGCTTGAGCAGGTAGTTGTTCATCTTGAGAGCGACGCCCTCTTCAAGGATGGTGCGCGTCGCCTTGCCAGTGATCAGGATGAAGCCGACCTTCTGGGTCTTGGGGTTCTGGCGCAGGGCGTAGAGGAGCTCGATGCCCGACATCTTCGGCATGTTGTAGTCGGAGATGACCAGGTGAGCGGGGTCTTCCCGCATCATCTGCAGGGCCTGCTTGCCGTCCTCGGCGTAGCGGATGTTCTGGATCCCCACGCCAGCGAGGGTTTCGGTGATCAGCCCACGGCTGATCGACATATCGTCGACGACCAGAACCTTGAGCACTTTGACCAGCGACATGCCGCAACCTTCTCTGTTCGTGCCGAAGACGAAGGGCCTTCGGTGCTTCGACATCTAGCCGAAGGCAGTTAACGCAGCGCGAAAACCGAAGGACGATTTCACGCCATGAGGGCGGTCATTCCGCGACCCGCCGGTAGGTGGTAAGGCCGGCCGGCTCGAAGGAGGTGCGCGCCTCGCCCTGCACGCGTTCCGAATGGCCGATGAACATCAGCCCGCCGGGGCGCAGCGCTTCGGCGAAACGTTTCCAGAGGACCGCCTTCGTCGGCTCGTCGAAATAGATGACGACGTTGCGGCACATGATGGCGTCGAAAGGGCCGCGCATCGGCCAGGCCTGCATCAGGTTCAGGGTGCGGAACGAGATGAGCTGCCGCACCGCATCGCCAACCACGTAGCGGTCCGCGTTCGGGCCCCAGCCGGCCTCAAAATAGCGTTGCAGGAGGTGGCTCTGCACCGGGGCGACGATGTCCTTCTCGTAGATGCCCTTCTGGGCCTTCCGGATGACATTGCTGTCGATGTCGGTTGCGAGGATTTTCACGTCACGCTTGGCGAGCAGCGGCTCTTCGTCGAGAAGCGCGATCGCCAGCGAATAGGGCTCCTCCCCTGTCGAGCAGCCAGCTGACCAGATGCGGAAACGGCCGCCCGATGCCGTGCGCGCCATCGCCTCGCGTGCGAGCTCACGCCGCACGATCTCGAAATGATGGGGCTCACGGAAGAAATGCGTGAGGTTGGTGGTCAGCGCGTTGAGAAGCTCGGAGCGCTCGTCGCGCCCCTTCCGACTCTGCACGAAAGCGATGTAATCACGGAACGACGTCAACCCGTTCGCGCGCAGTCGCCGCGCAAGACGGGAATAGACGAGGTTCATCTTCGTATCCGGAAGGAAAATGCCGGCATCGTCATAGATCATACCCTTGATCTGACGAAAGTCGGCCTCCGTATACGGAAACTCCGGTATGCGTTTTTCCGCCTGCAACGGGGACGATCCAATCCTTAGGCGACTTGCGCCATCTGTTGCGGGAGGATCTGCTTGAGGTCGATAAAGCGGATCATCTGCTCTTCGCGGGCGATCACATTCTTGACGAAGGTGCGCGCCAGGTCCGAACCGATATTCGGCGTCGGCTGAAGGTCATCGGCCGTGATCGACATGATGTCGCTGACCGCGTCGACCAGCAGCCCGAAGAGCTGACCTTCCATCTGCGCCACGATGATGACGTTGCGCGGGCTTGGCTCGCTCATCGGAAAACCGAGGCGTCCGGCGAGGTCGATGATCGGCAGCACGGCCCCGCGCAGGTTGATGACACCGCGAACATAGGTCGGCGCATGGGGAATCCGCGTCGCCGGCGTCCAGCCGCGGATCTCACGCACGGACATGATGTCGACGCAGTATTCGTCACCCTGCACCTTGAAGGCGATGACTTCGGTCATGAGGTGAGCGTTTTCCACCAACGGTTCCGACATGACTTCCTCCGTTACGCCGCGCCCGCGAGCGGGATGGGCGAGCCTAGCTGTGTTTGATCTGCCGTCAGATCATTGACGTCGAGAATGAGGGCGATCTGGCCGTCGCCGAGAATTGTCGCGGCAGCGACCCCTTCGATATGGCCGTAATTGTCCTGGAGGCCCTTGATGACCACCTGCCGCTGGTCGATGATTTCATCGACGGCGAAAGCATAGTTCACGCCGTGGTCGTTCTCAACGAGAAGCATCACCATGCCGCCATATTCCTCGGTGAGCGGACGGTAGCCGAGCGCTGCGCCGACATCGAGGATCGGAACGAAGTTGCCACGCACGAAGATCACCTGATCGTCGCCGCCGAGGTTCTGTATGTCTTCTGCTTCCGGCCGAAGGCTTTCGGCGATGACCGACAGCGGGAGGACGACGGTCTGGTCGGCAACCCGGACCACCATGCCGTCGAGAACCGCAAGGGTCAGCGGCAGCGAGATGGTGAAGGTCGTGCCCTGCCCTGGCACCGAGTTCATGGTGATGCGGCCGCCGAGTGAATTGATCTCGCGCTTGACCACATCCATGCCGACGCCGCGGCCCGAGACCTGGCTGATGGTGGCCGCGGTCGAGAAACCGGGCGCGAAGAGAAGCTGATCGATCTCGCTATCGGTCAGTTGGGCATCTTCCGGGATGATGCCTTTCTCGATCGCCTTGGCGCGGACCTGCTCACGGTTGATCCCGGCGCCGTCATCACCGACGGTCATGACAACGCGTCCAGAATGATGCTCTGCTGAAAGAGTAACCGTCCCCGTCTCACTTTTACCGGCAGCCAGACGTTCCTCTGGTGTTTCGAGACCATGGTCGACGGCGTTGCGGATCATGTGGGTGAGAGGTTCAGCGAGGCGTTCGATCACCGTCTTGTCGACTTCGGTGTTTTCGCCATCGGTCACGAGGCGGACCTTCTTGTCGCACATCTGCGCGGCCGAGCGGGCGATCTGACCCATACGCATGAACATCGAACGCACGGGTTCCGCGCGGATGGCCATGACGCTTTCCTGAAGCTCACGGGTCAGTTGCCGGAACTCGTCGAGGCCGGACATCAGCGCCTGGTTGTCCCCGCCCGAGGCTTCGTCCTCAACGCACTGGCTGAGCATCGATTGTGAAATGACGAGCTCGGAGACGAGGTTGATAAGCCTGTCCACACGGCTCAGTTCGACACGCACCACGGGCTTCGGCCCGGCGTGTTTCTGGTTGGCAGCGTTGCTCGCAGGCTTCGCTTCGGCGGCCGGTGCAGGGGCCTCGCTTTTCGCTGGAGCCGGAGCGGCGGATTTCCCGCCAGCAGCATCGGGAAGCTCCGATGCCGAAGGAAGAGGCGGCATCACCTCTTCGGGGTCCACCTGCGGCTCTTCTTCGGCTTTCGGCCCTTCCGCTCGGACTTCGGGCTCGTCGGCTTCGATGCTGATCGAGACTTCCGCTTCGGGTTCGGCTGCTTCCGGAATATCGTCGCCCACAAAGCCGAGGCTCTCGCCGTAGGAGATCACGCAGTCCTCGGCCACGAAGTCGAAGATCTCTTCGACCGCGCCTTGGTCCACGGAACTGTCGAGAACGATCGACCATTCAAAATAGGCCTTGGCCGGGTCGAGATCATCGAAGACCGGGAGGCGCGATGTATCGGCCATCACCTCGGTCTCGCCAAGGTCCGTCATCTCACGCAGGAACGGCGCAACGTCATTGCCGCGGGCAAAGAAATCGTCCTTGGGCGCGAAGGCCACGACCAGGTCGCCCTTGCCCTTCGCGTCGCCAGAGTCGGCATTGCCGAAACCTGTATCTTCCGCATCGGGATCGGCTTCGAACTGGGCCAGAATGTCCAGGGGATCGGTCGCGCCCACGCTGTCGCCATCGTCTTCGCCAAGATCCGGCAGCTCCACTTCGCCCCCGCCGATCGCGACGGGCTTGAAGATTTCGCTGGGATCGAATTCCTCTTCTTCCGGACAGACCGCTTCGAAGGCTTCGCGCACCGCGGTGACCTCGACTTCGTCAGCCGGGGGGCCACCGTTTTCAGCAAGGATAAGCCCGGCGAGGCAGTCCTTGCCGCGAAGGAACAGTGCGCAAAGCTCCGGGTCGAGCTTGAGCGAGCCAGACCGGACGTGGTCCATCGCCGTCTCGAAGACATGCGCGCAATCGGTGATGCCGGACATGCCGAAGGCACCCGCACCACCCTTGATCGAATGGACCGCGCGGAAGGCCGAATTGACCGTTTCCTCGTCTGCCGAACCCTGCTCCATCGCAAGCAGGTCCGTTTCGAGCTTTTCGAGAAGCTCGTCGCATTCGAGGAAGAAGGTCTCGCGCAGTTCTGCGAGCGGATCCGACATCACTCGCCTCAGGCCGCGAGCCGTTTGACGGCCGAGATCAGCCGCTCGTCATGGAAAGGCTTGGCCATCCAGCCCGAGGCGCCAAGCGCACGGGCCTTGGTCTTGAGCTCCGGCGCGGTCTCGGAAGAGATCACCAGGATCGGGGTCATCTTGTATTTGTCGTCCGCACGGACACCTTTGATGAAGCCCAGACCATCGAGGACAGGCATGTTCATGTCGGTGGTGATGACGTCCGGCTGGACCTCTTTCAGGCGCTTGAGGCCATGCTGTCCGTCCTCGGCGAGATAGACGTCGAAGCCGGCGTCCTTCAGGACGTGCTCGATCATGGTACGGACCGTCAGGCTGTCTTCGACGGCCAGAATCTTAAGCGGCATCGACTGTCTCCTCATCGCCTTCGGCACCCAGAAGTGCCAGATCGAGGCCGAGTTCCCGGGCCGCCGTGCAAAACGCCGGCGAAGGATCAACAACCTCGAAACCTCTATTCTCACTCCGCCAGGTCTGTGCGGCGGAGGTGATGATCTGCATGGCCAGAACGCCGATCTGCTCGACTTTCGAAGCATCGAGAACGATCGTGTCCTGACGGTGTTCCTTGATCTGTGAATGAAGGTCAGGGGCTGCCTTCGATGCGAGCTTCGCATCGAGCGTGATCTGGCAGTAACCGCCTTCGATGTCGTCCGAAGTCATGCCCGTCTCTTGCCCTTCAACCCTGACGACCGAAGCGAAACCATTCGCTGCGACGCGCTCTCTTCGGCATGACTAGCGCAGCGCCGTTACTTTGTTTTTAACTGCGAGGAGAGGGTTGCATCATTTCGTTGTCGACCTGGGTTATCTGGCATTGACCCGTGGTCGGAACGAAGCGCACACGACGCGCTTTCGTGCCCCCATAGTTCTTGTCCGAAATCGTGATCCCTTCGCGACGCAGCCATGCCAGGGCGAATTCGCTGTTCTCGGTACCGATAGGCTTCATGTTGCTCAGAAGGTCCGCGCCGCCGGCAACCACCGCGCGCAAACGCTCCCGCCGGCAGCCCGCCATGCAGAGCGTGTCGACGAGCACCCGCAGGGACACTTCGCCATAGCGCGTATCAGCGCTCTGCGGCGACGGGGCTTCGGCAAGGAGGAAGTGGTTCATGCCGCCACGCTCCGCCACCGGGTCGAAGAAGCAGACAGCGATGCAGCTTCCCAGCAGCGTCGAATAGACCGTCCTCGGATCACCCGTCCAGGCTACGCCGCCCACCCCGATGAGGGTCGGACTTCGCGCCGGCGCGAAGCCGGGCTCGAGCGCCGGGTTCATGACGCTTTCCGAACACTCACGCTCCGGCAGGGATCGAGCAGCGCTTCGGCGATCTGGTCGAGCGGAAGTGGCCTGTCGACCGCTCCCATCTCATAGGCGACCCGGGGCATACCCCAGACAACGCTGGTCTTTTCGTCCTGCGCGACGGTCGCGCCGCCTGCCTCGCGCACGGCGAGAAGGCCCTTCGCACCGTCGCGGCCCATACCGGTGAGAAGTCCGGCCACGGTATGCTTGCCGAGGACATCGGCGCCGGAATGGAAGAGGATGTCCACTGAAGGCTTGAAGCCGTTCACGGGCGGACGGTCCTCGAGAAGATAGATCGAGGGATCCTTGCGACTGAGGCGCATATGCTCGCCCGCCGGGCAGATCACCACCCGGCCCGGCTCGAGCTTGCTGCCGCTTTGCGCGATGGCAACGCGCGGCGCGCAGACCGTGTTGAGGCGCTGCGCGAAGAGGGGAATGAACTTCTTCGGCATGTGCTGCACGATCATGGTCGGTGGACAAACCTTCGGGAAGACGCGCAGGACCGAGATAAGCGCGTCGACACCGCCGGTGGACGCACCGAGGAGGATGACCTTCTTCGGGTCGAAGCCGCCGTCTTCCTGCTCGTCGCGGGCTTCGGGAGCCTGATCCGTGCCCTGTTCGACCGCTTCCTTGACCTTCTGGGGAAGCGCCTCGAAGAGGCTCGCACCCGTGGCGCCTGCCGGCTTGAAAAGGCAATGCGCGGCGCCGAGCTGCAGGGCCGCGCCTTCGATTTCGTCCGCAGACTCTGTTTTTGAGGTCACGACCACCACCGGAACCGGCCGTAGGCGCATCAGTTTCTCGAGGAAGGTCAGCCCATCCATGCGAGGCATCTCGATGTCGAGGGTGACGCAATCGGGGTCGAGGGTCTTGATAGCCTCGCGCGCGCCGTAAGCGTCGCCCGCATAGCCCACAACTTCGATATCGGGGTCCTTGCCCAAGGCATGAGCCATCAGACCACGCATCGTTGCGCTGTCGTCGATGATCAAAACCCTGATCGGACGGTTCGGAGGCTTACTCATCGCGGCGCTCTACTCCCCACACCCTTCCCAAAAGGCTAGGCCCGACAGGAGCGTCCCGTCGGGCCTATCCAGATTTCAGTTTTCACTGAAGGGGTTAAAACTCTTCCCAATTATCGTCTGCGTCTTCGATCTTTTCCGCCGTTCCGCCGACACCGGCGAAGAAGGCCTGGGCTGCTTCGCGCTGCTGGCGTACGGGCGGTTCCTTACCCGAAGAAGCTTCGTTTTCGCCTGATTTCGTCCCGGGCCGGATCGTGACGCGGTCCGGTTGGCTAGCGGAGGAACGCGACAGATCGGACCCGCCTGTCCTGAGATGAGCCACGCGCTCGATCAGCATCGACGAAGCCTGGGCGAGCGAATGGCTTGCTGCCGTCGATTCCTCCACCATCGCCGCGTTCTGCTGTGTGACCTGATCCATTCGGTTCATGGCCGCATTCACCTCAGCGAGGCTGACGGATTGTTCCTGTGCTGATGCAGCGATCTCCGAGACCAGTGCGCTGACATTCTCCACACGGCTAACGATCTCGCTGAGTGCGCCGCCGGCCTTACCGACGAGATCCACACCGCGGCTGACCTGTTCCGTCGAGGTCGATATGAGGTCCTTGATTTCCTTCGCAGCGTCCGAAGAGCGCTGGGCGAGTGCGCGCACCTCCTGCGCGACGACGGCGAAGCCGCGTCCCGCGTCCCCCGCCCGCGCCGCCTCGACGCCGGCGTTGAGCGCGAGAAGGTTCGTCTGGAAGGCGATGTCGTCGATGACGCTGATGATCTGGCTGATCTGGCTCGAAGATTTCTCGATCTCGCCCATGGCATCGACAGCCGCCTTGACCACCTCGCCTGAGTCGTGCGCCTCGTTGCGGGTGTCCGAAGCCACCTGGTTGACCTCGCTCGCACCTTCGGCAGTCTGACGGACGGTTGCCGTGATCTGGTCGAGCGCGGCCGCGGTTTCCTCGAGGGTCGCGGCCTGGTTCTCGGTCCGCTTGGAGAGGTCGTCCGCTGCCTGACTGATCTCTCCGGCACCGGTCCGGATGGTCTTGGCGGTGCCCGCGATCGATCCCATGACGTCACGCAGGTTGGCAATGGCGCGGTTGAAGTCGTGCCGCAGCTTTTCGTATTCGCCGGGGAAGTTTTCCTTGATCTCTTCGGTCAGCACACCTTCCGAGACTGCTTCAAGAGCAGCGGCGAGGCGTTCGACGACCGTCGCCTGTTCTTCCGCAGCCTTCACGCGCAGCTCGTCCGACTTGCGGAGCTTGGCGACCGCTTCGTTGAAGTCGTAGCGAAGCTGTTGATAGTCCTCGGGGAAATGGTCTTCGAACTGGAAGGTGAAGTCGCCTTCGGAAAGCCTGGCAAGCCCTTCGGCAAGACGCCCAACGACGTTGCGCTGCTCGTCGATCTGGCGCTGGCGTTCTTCCTGGTTGGCCTGTGCGGCCTGCTCGGCGGCAGTCACGTCCATCGCGGTCTTGACGATCTTGTAGACCCGACCCTGCTGATCCGTGATCGGCGTATAGGATGCCTGTAGGAAGACCGGGTTTCCGTTCTTGCCGATCCGCTCGAACTGCCCGTTCTGCGGCTTGCCCGCACGGAGGTCGTCCCAGAACTGACGGTATTCGTCTTCGAGTTGTGCGCCTTTTGGCAGGAACATACGGTGATGCTCGCCGACGAGTTCCTCTTGCCTGTAGCCCATCGTCTCACAGAGATTCGCATTGGCTTTCAGGATGTTGCCGTTGAGGTCGAACTCGACCAGAGCCTGATTGCGGTCGAAGGCCTCGATCATGGCGGCATGAACCCGCTGCTCGGTCACGTCGGTCCATTCGAGGGTACTGCCCACGAATTCGCCCTTGGCATCGTAGACCGCGCCCATCGCGAGGTTGATCTTCAGATTTCCGATCGAGATGTCAGCCTTGTGCGGAAGGTTGGCCGGATCGTCGAGAATACGCTTCTGGTGGCCGGGGTTCTTGTGGAACCGGTCGATGGATGTGCCCACCAGCTTGCTCGCGGCAAAGCCCGGATAGAGATCGGCAAACAGCTCGGTATTGTCTTCGAAGAACTGCATCAGCGCTTCGTTCATGTAGGAGATCGTCCGGTCCCGGTCGATCATCATCATCGGGATCGAAGACTGTTCGAAGGCGGAAGCCTTGAACATCGCTTCTTCCTCCCGTGCCCGCTCAGCCGTGATGTCGGTGGCGAACTTGATGACGCGAACCGTATTCCCTTCATTGTCAAAGACGGGATTATAGGCAGCCTGGATGTGGATGTCGCGGCCATCCTTGCCGAAGCGTTTGTAGCGGCCCTGATCCATCTCGCCGCGTGCGAGCTTGTCCCAGAACGTACGGTAGGCCGCCGAAGCCGCTTCCTTCGGATCGAGGAACATGGAGTGATGTTTGCCGATCACCTCATCCCGGCTGTAGCCGACGGTGGCGAGGAAGGCCTCGTTGACGTCGAGGATGCTGCCATCGAGTTCGAACTCGATTCGCGCCTGCGTGCGGTCAACTGCGGCCATCACGGCCCTGGCGTCCTGACGCTCACGGATGGCATCGGTGACGTCGGAGGCGATCTTGACCACCTTGGTCACGTCGCCATTGTTGTCCTTGACCGGAATATAGGTGGCTTGAAGGTAGACCACCCGGCCGTCGCGGCCCTCGCGCTTATAGACGCCATCTTGCGCTTCGCCGGCACGAAGGGCCTGCCAGAAACGGCGGTAGTCGTCTGACGAGCTGATCTCGTCGGGCACGAACATTCGATGGTGACGACCCACGATTTCGTCGCTGCGGTAGCCGACGACCTTCAGGAAGTTCTCGTTGGCTTCGACGATATTGCCGTCGAGGTCGAACTCGATCAGCGCTTGGGTACGGTCGAACGCCTCGAGGATGTCGCGGCCGCTCTCCTCGGCCTTCGCTTCGGCGAAAGTGGCGAGGTAGCCCAGATCGTCGCCCATACGGCTGATCGTGAGGATAACCTTCAGCTCGCCAGTTTCGATCAGGCAGGGTTCGGCATCGGTCTTGGAGGCGATTTCCGTATCGAGCGCGCGCTCTCCCTCTGCAAAGGACGGCCAGCGAACGGCCATTTCGGAACGGTGCTCCCGGTAGAAACGGTCGAAAGCCACGTTGGTGGCAACGATCGCGCCTTCGCGGTCGAGCCGGACCATGGCCGCGGGGCTGGCGGCGAACGCGGCATCCGAAGCCTCCGCGCGGGCGTGAGCCGCTGCCCGGCCTTCCTCGGCTGTCGCTTTGTCGTCGGTCAGCGATGCCATTTCGCCTTCGAGGGCCTGTTGTCTGCTCTCCGCTTCAGCCAGAGCGCCACCTCTCGCCTCTGCGGTTTCCAAGGCATCGGCGGCCTTGGCTTCGGCGTCCTGTTGCGCTGCGATGGCCGCGCTCAGCTTCTTCGCAGTTCCCTGCGCCTCCGTCATGGCGACAACGCCGATCCCAACCGCGCCGATGGTCAGGCAAGCGGCTATCCACGGCCCTGCGACAAATCCCCCTGCTGCGGCGGCAATCGAAGCCACTGCAGCTCCCATGGCGCATGCGATCGCGACGAGGTGCAGCGCTTGGCTCTGCTTCTGGTCTTTCATTTCATCTCTCCAGCCCTGCTGGCGTTCATGGATGAAATTGGATAAGGTCGGGTTGCCGGATACGGGCAATTGCAATTATTCCGCGGCTTTCAGAGCCACTTGCAGCTTTCGCCGTGTCCCCTACCTAGGTGACTATGGACGCTTCGACTGATATCCAACCGATCACGATGACCGACCGCGCGGCAAGCCGTGTGGCTGAAATCCTGGCCGGAGAGGCAGATGGCGCGTTTCTGCGCGTCGCGGTGCTCGGCGGCGGGTGCTCGGGCTTTCAATACAGCTTCGAGATCACCAAGGATGCCGAGGATGGCGACCTGTTTCTCGAACGGGACGGCGCCAAGATCGCCATCGACGAGGTGAGCCAGCGCTACATGCCCGGCGCGGTCATCGACTTCGCCGATGAGTTGATCGCCGCGGCGTTCAAGATCGACAACCCCATCGCCAAGACCGGCTGCGGCTGCGGAACCTCTTTCAGCATCTGACGCCTTCAGGGCATGGCGGACATCCTGTAAGCCTCCGCAAGCAAGCGATTCACGCGAGGTTCCATGTCCGCCATTCTTCCGCCCCTGTTCCTGCAGGTCACCCTCACTTTGCTGGTCACGGTGGGGCTCGCCGGTTTCCGTGTCATCCCGACCTTGCGCGACAGGAAACTGGCGGCGGAAGCGAAGACAGGGCGCAAGGACATGTTCTCCCCCCGCTCGAAGCTCTTTGCGGACAACCTTCAAAACCAGTTCGAGCTGCCGGTCCTCTTCTATGTGGCCGTTCTTCTCGCCATCCAGACGGGGCCGATCTCGGACGGGTTCGTCACCCTCGCATGGACGTTCGTCATCCTGCGGATCATCCACGCGCTGATCCATGTGACGGTCAACATCGTCCTCTTGCGCTTCTTCGCCTTCCTGCTGAGCTTCATCACCCTGGTGGTGATGTGGTTCCAGCTTTACGGCAAGCTCCTGGCGTCCTGACGGATGAAGATCGCAAGCTGGAACGTCAATTCGATCAAAGCACGAAAGCCGCGCATTCTCGACTGGTTCGACGCGGCGCAGCCCGATGTCTGTGTGCTGCAGGAAATCAAATGCGTCGATGACGCCTTCCCCGCAGCGCCGTTCGAGGAGCGGGGTTACAACGTTTTCGTGCACGGACAGAAGACCTATAACGGCGTTGCCCTCCTTTCCAAGCATCCGGTCGAGAACGTGCTGCGCGGCGTGCCGGGGCTCAAGGACGATCAGGCCCGCTACATCGAAGGGCTGATCCTGCCCGGCGGCGACGAACCCTTTCGTATCGGCGGGCTCTACATGCCCAATGGCAACCCCGCGCCGGGGCCGAAATGGGACTACAAGCTGCGTTTCATGGAGGCCCTGATCGCTCATATGAAAACGCGTCTGGATGGAGAAGAAGCCTTCGGCGTTCTTGGCGATTACAACATCATTCCGGCGGCGGACGGTGTCTATGATCCGGAAGGCTGGCGGAACGATGCTCTATTCCGCGACGAAGCGCGCGCGCCCCTGCGGCGAATGCTGGCGCTCGGCTACACCAGCGCGGTCCATGCCCTTCTGAAAGAGCCGTTCTATACGTTCTGGGACTACCAGGGCGGCGCGTGGAAGAAGAACCACGGCCTTCAGATCGACCATATACTCCTGACGCCGGAAGCTGCGGACAGGCTCGACGAGGCAGGCGTGGACGAGGACGTCCGGGACCCCGAGCAGGGTTCAGGCGACGCGAAACCTTCTGACCACGTACCAGTCTGGGCGGTGCTGCAATGAACAACAACAAGATCATCCTGTCCGTCTTTGCCTTCTTCGCGGTGGTCATGCTCGGCGCGGTCTTCGTCAATCTGTTGACTCTCGATCTTGCCCAGTGCGCGAACGAAGAAGTGGACCGGACGGTCGGTCCCGAAGGCGAACGGCACGCGGTTCTCTTCGAGCGCAATTGCGGGGCGACGACGCCCTACACCACCCACCTCTCTGTCCTGCCGGTCGGTGCGACGCTGCCCGACGAGCCGGGCAATATTCTTTCCGTCCAGGGACGGGCAGATGAAAACATCCGTGCCGTCCGTTGGACTACGGCGGAACGCCTTGAGGTCGAGATCCTGACAACCGAACTCATCAATGAACCAAGCCGCCGGCGCGGCCTTCCCGAAGTTCGCCTGGTCCGCCCCGCACCGGACTAGCTTGCCAGAAAAAGCCGCCGCCCGGCTCTGGACGGCGGCGGCGGTTCTCCTTACGTTCCGCCCCTTTCGACGAAGCGGAGCGCCTTGCCCGATGAAATGGTCAGCCCAGCAAGACGACGCCCTCGTCGCCGCGAGCCGGTGGCTCAAAAAGCGCGACGATCAGGTCTTCCGCCTCTTCGGCTATGCGGGGACCGGCAAGACCACGCTGGCGAAGGAGCTGGCTCAGCAGGTGGATGGCGACGTCGTCTTCGGCGCTTTCACCGGCAAGGCCGCCCACGTCTTGCGGCAGAAGGGCTGCGAAGGCGCGCAGACGATCCACTCCCTGATCTACCGCCCTGCCGTGGCGGAGGACGAAGACCCCGGCGATAATCCGATGTTCACCATCAGACGGGATGCGCCCGCCGGGGACGCGGCCCTCATCATCATCGACGAGTGCTCGATGGTGGACGAAGAGCTTGGGCGCGATCTTCTTTCCTTCGGCGCCCCGGTCCTCGTACTGGGCGACCCGGCACAGCTGCCGCCCGTGCGCGGCGGGGGCTTCTTCACCGAGGCCGAACCAGACGTCATGCTGACCGAGGTGCATCGTCAGGCCGCTGAAAGCCCGATCGTGCGCCTCTCCATGCAGATCCGTCAGGGCGAGCTGCCGGACTTCGGCGATTACGGAGATGCCGAGGTTGTGCCGAAGCGCGGCATTGATCCCGACCGGGTCCTTGCCGCCGATCAGGTTCTCGTCGGCACCAATCGCACGCGCCGCCGCTACAATGAAAGGCTGCGTGAGCGCCAAGGCTTTGACGGGATCGAGCCGTGCGTTGGCGAACGCCTGGTCTGCCTCAAGAACAACAAGCAGAAAGGCTTGCTGAATGGTTCGATGTGGACCGTGAAGCAGCGGGCAGGGAAGAAACGCGGCATGCTTCGCATGGACCTTTTGCCCGAAGACGGCGGCCGCGCGGCGCGGGTGTCGGTCCTGCCGGATTTCTTCACCGGCGAGGCAGGCGATATCCCCTGGCCGAAGAAGCGGAACTCGGACGAATTCGATTTCGGCTACGCCCTGACCGTTCACAAGGCGCAAGGTTCGCAGTGGGACGACGTCGTTCTCTTCGACGAAAGCTATGCCTTCCGCGAACACCGTATGGCATGGCTCTATACTGGGGTTACCCGGGCTGCAGAACGTATCACGATCGTCAGGTAACCAATCAGTTGTTGCGGTATTCGCCGGACGGAGCGATCAGGTCACTGATGAGCCGGGGGTGACGACCCTCACCCCGGTTGCGCCCGCCAATATGGCTGGTCACGGCGTTCAGGCCGACCGACTGGACCGGTGAGGGCCCTTCGCCATTGGTGAAGCCGCGATAGTTGAGGATCGCGTTCTCCATGATCCTGAGATGCGCCTCCACGTTGCCGCGCGGGATGCCGTAATCGGCGACCATGTAGTGATAGATGACGACAAGCTCGCCCTCATGGACGGCTTTGGCGACCGTCCCCATACGGTTGAAGCTGTTCACCGCGATCGGACTCACCGGCCCGGCGCTGAAGAGCCCGCGCATGCTGAGACCCTTGCAGTTGACGCCGTCCGCGTCGCAGGCGGTGGGTGCCATCAGGAACTTCGTGTTCGATGTCGCCATCTTCGCGCCGAGATGCGGGATGCCGCCGAAGTTCAGCCGCTCCGGCACGCCGCCGGCCTCCTCGACGATCTTCGCCAGCTGGTCGATATCGAAGGACTGCAGCATCTCCGAGGGACGCTCGACCGTCTGAGCGAAAGCCTGCGGAAACGCGAACAGACCTGCCGCAACACCCACTGCCGCCAAACTGCGCAACATCTTCATCACTGTGCCCCTTCCCCAAGACCAGAAGCGCATGGTGGCGGGAAAGGTCCCGGCCTGCAAGCGTCGGGCTGCAGGCCGGACAGGGCTTATTCAGCTTTCGCGAATTCGCTCTCGACAGTGATCGTCACATCGGTGCCGATCCCGAACTGGGTCCACGCATCCGAGCCCCATTTGGTGCGGTCGATGGTGGTTTTACCGGAGAAACCGAGCTTCGGCGTTCCCATGAAATCGCCTGCCTTGGCCAGCGTGACATCCATCTCGATGGGGTTGGTCTGACCGTTCATGGTCAGCTCGCCATAGAGCTTGCCTTCCTTCTCGCCGGTTTTCTCAAGCCGGGTCGTGCGCAGGGTGATGGTCGGGTGTTCCTGCGAACCGAGGGCCTTGCGGGCAATGTCCTGCTGGAAGTTGTCATAGCCGGCATGGCTTTCGGCTTCCGGGCTGTCGACGCTTTCCGCCTCGATCGCGACCGTCAGGGCGCTCTTGGTCGGGTTGTCGGCGTTCCAGGTCAGCTCACCTTCGATCCCTTCGAAGCTGCCGCGGTAGGTCGAGAAGCCGGCATGGCTTACCCCCCAGACAACGGTGGTGTGGGCGGGGTCGAGTTTGTAGGTACCGCTGGGCACGTCCTGTGCAGCGGCGCTGGCGCCAAGGCCGAAAGCGGCTGCGGCGATGGCGGTGGTAACGAATTTCATGGCGTCTTCCTCAAAAGCTGCGCGAGGAAGAACTTGGCGTGTTAACAGCTCTCGGCAATGCCGAAGCGCAGGTCAGAACTGCAAAGCTGCATTGCGCGAACGGCCAAGATCGGCCTCAGCGACGGTTTCGATCTGCCGCCTGAAGGCGCCGCGCAACAGGGCCCTGACCCCCTCGTCCACCTCGGTCATCGAGCGCAGCTCGAGAATGCGGATAGGCCCCGGCGCATTGCCGGACAGCCGGCCCGGAACCAGCCTTTCGAGCTGGTCGCCTCGCCAGAAATGCAGGCTGCAATGGGCGGTGAAGGGAAGGAGCGAGACCACCCTTTCGTGGAACGACCATGTCGGCACGCCGAGTGCCAGGTCGAGCTCTGCGTAAGGCGCGGCCGCTTCGATCTCCCGCTGCACGGTGGCCGCGATTTCCCACGCGCGCCCGGTCAGACCGTCGATGAGCAATTGGGCTTCGTTCGTCATGAACAAAATCTTGCAAATGAGATGCCGCGAAGGCGAGTCGAAACCGTTACACCATGGAAAAAGCCCGGCGAGCCCTGTCAGGGATCGCCGGGCCTGCAATGTCAGGGCAGGAGGCTGGACCCCCTGCCTCTTGCGCGAACTCAGGCGGCCTTGCCGTAGAGCTTCTGGTTCTTCTCCGCCATTTCGCGGAACTTGGCCGGGGGCGAGAACTTCGCGCCGTGCTTCTGGGCCAGGCGCTCGGCCGTGCGGACGAACTCCTCAAGGCCGATCGTGTCGATGTGGCTCATCGGGCCGCCGGTCCAGGGCGCGAAGCCCCAGCCGAAGATCGCGCCAAGATCGGCCGATTGCGGATCATGGACGACATCCTGCGCATACATGTTCGCGGCGGCGACGAGCTGCACGTAGAGGAGCCGCTCCTTGACTTCCTCCGGGGTCGGCTGGTTTTCCTGGCGCGGGAAGTGTTCGCTGAGGCCTTCCCAAAGGTGCTTCTTGCCGCCTTCGGGATACTCGTAGAACCCCTTGCCGACCTTCTTGCCCTTGCGGCCAAGGTCCTCGACGAAGAGCTTGAGGAGATCCTCGACGCCGTTCGGCTTATAGTCGTCGCCCATCTCCTTCATCGTGGATTGGGCGATCCGCCAGCCCAGCTCCTGGCTGGTCTCGTCCATGAGGGCGAGCGGGCCAACCGGCATGCCCATATGAACGGCGCAATTGTCGATGAGGGCGGGGTTGATCCCCTCCTTCACCATCAGCGCGGCCTCGTTGAGATAGGGGACGACCACGGAGTTGCAGTAGAAACCGCGGGTGTCGCCCACAACGATCGGCGTCTTCTTGATCGCGCCGACATAGTCGAGAGCGGTGGCAAGGGCTTTGTCACCGCAGCCTTCGGGCGTGATGATCTCGACCAGCGGCATCTTGTCGACCGGCGAGAAGAAGTGGATGCCGATGAAATCCTCGCGGCGCGAGAAGTTCTTCGCGAGGTTCTCGATCGGAATGGTCGAGGTGTTGGACGCGAAGATCACGTCGTCCCGGATCACCGCTTCCACGCGCTCGGTGATGTCCTTCTTCACCGCCGGGTCCTCGAAGACCGCTTCGATGATCAGGTCGACATCCTTGAGGTCGGCGACGTCGGCGGTGGGCGTGATCCGGCCGAGCATCTCGTCAGACTTCTCTTTCGTCAGCTTACCGCGCGAGATGCCTTTCTCGTTCAGCTTGACCGAGTAGTCCTTGCCCTTCTCCGCGCTTTCCATGTCGCGGTCGAGGAGGATCACCTTCATGCCGACCTTGGCCGAGACATAGGCGATGCCTGCACCCATCATGCCCGCACCGAGAACGCCGAGGGTCTTGATCTCCTGCCTGGGCACGCCTTCGGGACGGGCCGCGCCCTTCTCTGCGGCACCCTTGTTGACGAACAGCGTACGGATCATGTTCTTGGCCTGCGGCTCCATCAGGCACTGCACGAAGTACTTGCTCTCGATCTTCAGGCCGACGTCGATCGGGGTGATCGAGCCTTCATAGATGGCCGAGAGAATGCGCTGAACCGCAGGGTAGTTGTGGTTGGTCTGGCCCTGCGCCATGGCCGAGGAACCAGCGAAGATCGGGACCACGCGCGGGTCCATCGCACCCGCGCCGCCGGGGATCTTGAACCCCTTGCGGTCCCAGCGGGCCGCGGTCTTGGGATTGGCTTTCACCCATTCCTTGGCCTTGGCGACGATTTCTCCATGCGGAGCGATCTCGTCGACGATGCCCATGCCCTTGGCGGCTTCGGCATCCATCGGCTTGCCTTGCGTGCAGATCTGCATGGCGTTCTGGACGCCGGCGAGGCGCATGGTCCGCTGGGTGCCGCCCGCGCCGGGGATGAGGCCGACCTGCACTTCGGGTTGGCCGAACTGGACTTTCTTGTGATCGCTGGCGACGCGGTAGTGGCAGGCGAGCGCCAGCTCCATGCCGCCGCCGAGGGCGAGGCCGTTCACCGCCGCCGCGACGGGCTTGGCATTGGCCTGGCCCTTCTGCAGCGCCTTGGGGTCCTGACCGCCGGTCTCGAGTTTGCGGAGCGCGCGCTGCAGGCCGTAATTGGCTTCGAACATCTGCTCGGGCGTCGCGTCCTCAGGCATGCCGCTCAGCATGGTGAGATCGGCCCCGGCGAGGAAGCCGGAGTCCTTGCCCGAAGTGATGACCAAGCCCGTCATCGAATCGTCGCCGGTGAATTCGTCCACGAACTTTTCGAAGTCCTGGATCAGCGCCTGGTTCCAGACATTCATCGACTTGCCCGGCAGGTCGATGGTCATGGTGACGATGCCGTCGGCATCCTTGTCGAGTTTGAAGCTTTCGTAGCTCATAGGATGTTTCTCTCCCGTCTTACCGGTTGCTGGCTGCACCGCCGATGGGCGCGCCGCTGGTTTTCTTCGAATAGGCCCGCGTCTCATCGGAGGCGAAGGCGTGGATGATGCCGCGGGTGGAATGCGGAGCGGCGAAGTTGCCTTGCCGGTCCAGGGTGATGACCGCGCCGAGACCGCCCGAGCGGGCCATCTTCTCGAGCGCGATCTCCGATGCTTCACCCACCGGAAGACCCCCTTCCACGAGGATCGAGACGGTGTGCGCCGCCCCGTGGCGGATGAACCATTCGCCGTGCCCGGTGGCCGAGACCGCCGCGCCTTCATTGTCGGCATAGGTTCCCGCACCAATCACCGGCACGTCGCCGAGGCGGCCCGGCACCTTGGCATCGTAGCCGCCGGTGGAGGTTGCTGCAGCGAGGTCGCCGCAACGGTCGAGGGCTACAGCACCAACCGTTCCGTGTTCGTCCTTCTCGGATCCTGACTTCAGGAACCACCCCTCGGGCGCTTCCTCTGCACCCAGTTCGCGGACATAGGCCTCGCCCCGGTCACCGACGACCATGACATGACGGCTTTCATCCATCACCAGGCGGGCGGCGCCAACCGGGGACTTGGTGTTGATCAGTGAGCCGACGGCTCCTGCATTGAGGTCCTTGCCGGACATGATCGAGGCGTCGTTCTCGACATAGCCTTCTTGGTTCACGATGGACGCGCGCCCGGCATTGTAAAGACCCGACGCCTCCATGGCGGCCACGGCAAGCTCGACCGCGTCGACGGCGTTCATGCCCCGCTCGAGGCGGCTGGCCACCTGGTCGGACAGCACACGGATATAATCCATCTGCTGATCGGAGATGTTCTCGCCATTGGTGTAGGCCCCGCCGTGAAGGCCGATGGCGAAGTCGTCCTCGGCATCGCAGGACTGGGCGTGGGCGGAGGCGGCAAGAAGAGCCGCACCCGCCACGGCAAGAGGCGTGACGTATCTCACAGGCTTCAGACCCGCTCGATGATCGTCGCCGTGCCCATGCCGCCGCCGATGCACAGGGTGGCGAGGGCGGTCGATTTGTCGGCGCGCTCCATTTCGTCGAGAACCGTGCCGAGGATCATCGCGCCGGTGGCGCCCAGCGGATGGCCCATGGCGATCGCACCGCCGCAGACATTGATGTCCGAGTGATCGATGTTCAGAGCCTGCATGTAGCGCAGCACCACCGATGCGAAGGCTTCGTTGAGTTCCCAAAGGTCGATGTCGGATGCGGTCATGCCCGAACGCTTGAGCACTTTCTCGGTGACGAATTCAGGGCCGGTGAGCATGATCGTCGGTTCGGAACCGATCGACGCCATCGCCTTGATCCGTGCGCGGGGCTTGAGGCCGAATTTCTTGCCGATCTCGGCGTTGCCGACGAGGATTCCTGCCGCGCCATCGACGATGCCCGAAGAGTTGCCGGCGGTGTGGATGTGGTTGATACGCTCGAGCTCGGGATATTTCTGAAGCGCGACCTTGTTGAAGCCGGGCATCATCTCGCCCATGCCCTGGAAGGATGCGTTCAGCGCACCAAGGGTCTGCATGTCGGTACCCGGACGGATGGTTTCGTCATGCTTGAGGATTTCCATCCCGATGACGTCCTTGACCGGGACCACGGACTTGTCGAACCGGCCCTCGTCCCAGCTCTGCTTGGCGCGGCGGTGGCTTTCGACCGCATAGCTGTCGGCGTCATCGCGGCTGATGCCGTATTTCGTGGCGATGATGTCGGCCGAGATGCCCTGCGGGACGACATAGTTCTCGAAGGTGACGGCCGGGTCGGACATCAGCGCGCCCCCGTCCGATCCCATCGGCACACGGCTCATCGCCTCGACGCCGCCGCCGATCGCCATGTCGGCCTCGCCGGACATGACCTTGGCTGCGGCCATGTTGGTGGCTTCCAGCGCGGAGGCGCAGAAGCGGTTGATCTGCACGCCGGCAGTGGTCTGGGCATAGTCAGCCATCAGCACCGCGGTGCGGGCGATGTCGGCGCCCTGCTCGCCCACCGGCGAGACACAGCCGAAGACGACGTCGTCGACATAACGCGTGTCGAGATCGTTGCGGTCACGCAGCGCCTGCAGGACCTGTGCGCCGAGCTGGACGGGGGTGACTTCGTGCAGGCTGCCGTCAGGCTTGCCCTTGCCGCGGGGGGTACGCACGGCGTCGTAGATGAAGGCCTCGGTCATGAAGCGTCTCCTCTTTCTCAGTTGGGGATGTCGTTACCGCGACCGCAGCGCGAAGGCCAGAAGGGCTTGTGCGCAAGCTTGAGTGACCAGCCATTGCCGCCTAGGGAAGCGGCTTCCCAGGGATGGGGGTGTAGCTCAATTGGTTAGAGCTGGCGGCTCATAACCGCTAGGTTGGGGGT
>CAZKVC010000020.1:0-33001 GCA_964556115.1 uncultured Caulobacterales bacterium | reverse complement strand
CCGAAAGCGCGCCGCGCGGCGACGAAGAGCCGAAGAAGATCACCTTCTCGGCGAAGTTCGCCTGCCCGGTTTCCGGCTTCACCATCGAAGAGATCGAGCCGCGCCTCTTCTCGTTCAACTCGCCCCAGGGCGCCTGCCCGACCTGCGACGGGCTCGGAACATCCGTGTTCTTCGATCCCGATCTCGTGGTACCCGATCACGACATCAACCTGCGCAAAGGCGCCATCGCCGCCTGGTCGAAGTCCCAGTCACCCTACTACACCCAGACCCTCGAGGCGCTCGGCCGGAAATACGGCTTCAATGTCGAGACGCCCTGGCGCAAGCTGACGGACGCTCAGCGCAAGACGATCCTCTTCGGTACCGGGCGGGAGAAAGTGACCTTCGTCTATGATGATGGGCTGCGCCGCTACGAGACCACCAAGACCTTCGAGGGGGTGATCCCCAATCTCGAGCGGCGCTGGCGCGAGACCGACAGCTCATGGGTGCGCGAGGAGATGGAGAAGTTTCAGTCCGTCCACCCTTGCGACAGCTGCGGCGGCGCGCGCCTGAAGCCCGAAGCCCTGGCCGTGAAGGTCGGTGCGGAGCCGATCTCCGAGATTTCCGGCCTTGCGATCCGGGATGCGGACAAGTGGTTCCGTGATCTCGATGCCCAGCTTTCGGACAAGGAACAGACGATTGCCGTCCGTATCCTGAAGGAAATCCGCGACAGGCTTCACTTCCTCAACAATGTCGGTCTCGGCTATCTCCAGCTCAGCCGTTCCTCCGGCACCCTCTCCGGCGGGGAAAGCCAGCGCATCCGGCTTGCCAGCCAGATCGGCTCTGGCCTGACGGGGGTGCTCTACGTTCTCGACGAGCCCTCGATCGGGCTTCACCAGCGGGACAATGAACGGCTCCTCGAAAGCCTTCGGGGTCTTCGCGATCTCGGCAACACCGTGATCGTCGTCGAGCATGACGAGGACGCGATCCGCACCGCCGACCATGTTCTCGACATCGGTCCCGGCGCGGGGGTTCATGGCGGCGAGGTCGTCTCCTTTGGCACGCCTGCCGATATCGAGGCGGACAAAGGCTCGATCACCGGCGACTACCTGGCGGGCCGGCGCGAAGTTCCGGTTCCGGACGAACGCCGGGTCTTCGACCCTGAACAGGTCGTTCGTGTCGAAGGTGCTTCGACCAACAACCTTCAGAATGTCGATGCCGAGTTTCCCATCGGGCTTCTCACCTGCGTCACGGGCGTGTCGGGCGGCGGCAAATCCACGCTGACCATCGAGACCCTTTACAAGGCGGCTTCGCGCAAGCTGATGAACGCGAAGTCCGTGCCCGGAAAGCATGACCGCATCCTCGGCCTTGAACAGCTCGACAAGGTCATCGACATCGACCAGTCACCCATCGGCCGCACACCGCGCTCGAACCCCGCGACCTATACCGGCGCCTTCGGCCCGATCCGCGAATGGTTCTCCGGCCTGCCTGAGTCCAAGGCGCGGGGCTACAAGCCCGGCCGGTTCAGCTTCAACGTGAAGGGTGGCCGGTGCGAAGCTTGCCAGGGCGACGGCGTCATCAAGATCGAAATGCACTTCCTGCCCGACGTCTACGTCACCTGCGATGTCTGCCACGGCAAACGCTACAACCGCGAAACCCTGGAAGTGAAGTTCAAGGACAAATCCATCGCCGACGTCCTCGACATGACGGTCGAGGAGGCGGCGGAATTCTTCAAGGCGGTGCCGTCGATCCGCAACAAGATGGCGACCCTCAACCGCGTCGGCCTCGGCTATATCAAGGTCGGCCAGCAGGCGACGACCCTGTCGGGCGGCGAGGCGCAGCGGGTGAAGCTCGCCAAGGAGCTCTCCAAGGTCGCAACCGGCCGCACGCTCTACATCCTCGATGAGCCGACCACGGGCCTTCACTTCGAGGATGTCCGTAAGCTGATGGAAGTGATCCAGGAGCTCGCCGATGCCGGCAACACCGTGGTCATCATCGAGCACAATCTCGACGTCATCAAACAGGCCGACTGGATCATCGACCTCGGTCCCGAGGGCGGCGATGGCGGCGGAGAGATCGTGGCGGTCGGCACCCCCGAAGAGGTGGCCGAAGTGGAACGGAGCTACACCGGCCAGTTCCTGAGAGACGTTCTCGCCCGCCATGACAGCCGCGCCGCCTCAGGCACAAAAAGCAGGAAATCGCGCAGCCGCAAGAAAAAGGCGGCCTAGCTGGTGCACTGACCAGCATGCTTGGCCGGACGGGGCGCTTTCCCCTAGGCAGGGCGCCGGAAGCGAGCTGACTGCGAAAGGCACCTGCCATGATCCGCGAATTGAGAGTGCGCCGGACTGACCTTACCCGGGCCGATCTGGCCGAGCGCCCCCTGCCCGATCTCGCCGAGGGCGAAGCGCTGATCGAGGTCGAGCGCTGTGGCCTGACCGCGAACAATGTTACCTACGGCCTTGTCGGCGAGCAGATCGGGTACTGGCAGTTCTTCCCGACACCAGACGCACCTGAGACGGGAATCATTCCGGTCTGGGGCTTTGGTCGCGTCACGAAAAGCAACAGCGCCGATCTGGCGGAGGGCGAGCGCCTCTACGGCTATTTCCCCATGGCCAGTCACATGATCATCGCTCCCAAACGCACGGGCGGGGCGGTGTTCGACACCAGCGCCCACCGGGCGAGCCTGCCTGCGGCCTACAACGCCTATCGTCTGACAGCGGAAGAACCCGAAGCGCTGAAGGCGCGCGAAGAGGCCCGGGCCGTCCTGTTCCCGCTCTTCGCCACGTCCTATATCATCGCCGACTGGCTGGATGATAACGGGTTCTTCGGCGCGGAGCAGGTGGTCGTGACGAGCGCCTCTTCGAAAACCGGCTTTGGAACCGGCGCGGCGGTCGGCATGGTCAGGCCCGGCATGGGCAGGATCGGCGTCACCTCCTCCTCCCGCGCTGAATTCGTACGGGGACTGAATATGTTCGACGAAGTGATCGGTTACGATGCCGTGCGTGATCTTGGCGCGGACAAGCCGACCGCTTTCATCGACATGTCCGGCAATGCCGAGATCATCACCGCGGTGCACGAGACCTTCGGCGAGAACGTCAAGGTCAGCTCCATCGTCGGGGCAACGCATTGGGAGGCACCTCGGCAGCAGGCATCCCTGCCCGGCGCCAAACCGACCATGTTCTTTGCCCCCGCCCAGATCCAGAAGCGCGATGCGGAACTCGGCTCCGGCGTCTTCATGAACCGCGCGCTGGAGGCATGGCTGCAGATGACGGACGAACTTGGCGACCAACTGACCTTTGAAACCCACACGGGCGGAGACGCCATCCGTAAAGTCTGGACAAAGATGGTCGAGGGCGAGGTTCCGGCGGACCGGGGCATCCTGATCGACTGGCGCGCTGGCTGAGGTGTTTGTCAGACGCACCGTAGGACGGATCGCTGGCACGTTCCGCCCTACGGCCTGTCATCCCGGAATGCTCGCAAGAGCATGTCCGGGCCCCATGCTCGGTACGGTACGGGTTCCAGGCTCGCTCTGCCGAGCGCCCCGGAATGACAGTGGAAATTGCGAACCCGAAGGGCGGAATACCGCAGGTGATCCGCGTTTCGCCCGACTTGTCCCCGCTCCGCAGAAAGACGCTACCCTACCCCCACGCAGCAGGAGGAAGGGCCTCCCGGTACCGTCGGCTCGAGGCCTGCTGCTCTTCGGATCTCCGTAGGCGGAGGGGTGCCGCTCCTCCGCTCTGATGGTCCGTATGGGGCGTGAGCTAGGGATTGGCCGTTCCATGCGTGTGAGAGCCGGAGACGCCCTGCGGCGAAGGCGTGGGAGCCTTTGCACCGCGGCTTAGTACAAAAGACCCAACGCTGCGGTGAGCCGCAGGGCGGTCCCTTCTTCACGGTCGCAATGCGCGCCGCGGATCACCCCTGCGCGTAAGCAGCCCGAGCGTTGCCTCTGCAGCCTGTTGCGCGCTTAGGCGGCCGGCTAACCCGAGAAACCCATACGAGCGGAGATGCGCGCCGTCAGATCCGAACGAGAACGGTCGAAGGTGGGGTTCGTACAAAGGCGAACGGCCCGGTTGCCCGGGCCAAAGCGATCGATGTCTCGCTTGACTGGCAATCGTCGCCTCTACACCCCCTCGCAATCCTCGATTGGAACCCTACTATTCTCGACCGGGCACCTCGCCCGCATTAGATGGGAACCATGCAGGCTGTTCTTGTTGCTCTCGTCCTCATCGCCATCGGCTTCTGGCTCATCCGCTCCAGGCCGCGCCGCCCTGATAGCCCCCGACAGGAGGGCACGGTGATTGATGCGGCGGCGCGGTTTGGTCAGGGCGATGCAGCCTCGCCGGAACTTGGCGCTGTCGCACGCATCACCGACCCGGTGGATGCGGCCGCGCTTCTGGCGAGGATCACGCTCGGCGACGATATCTGGGCCGACGCGCGGCCGATGATCGAAACCCGGCTGGCACAAGTGGTCGAGCCCGCCCGGGCGAAACAAGCCTGCGAAGCCGCCGAAGACCTCGCCGGGCAGAACCCTCCGCGCGAGAGGAGCTTTCGCCTGCTTACCGAGCGCCTGCGCGCCGCCCTTACCGATGACGAACGCCGGAGCCTCGCCGGATGGATCGCCGAAGCGGCAGAGCTGGGCAACGCTGCTACGAAGGCCGAAGCCAACCGCCGCACCGACGCCCTTCTTGCCTGAGGAGTGTTAGCGTGGCGTCTTGTGCGCCTTGCCGTCCTTCATGACAAAGGCGACCGAGGTCTCGAGGAGCTCGACATCCTCCATCGGGTCGCCTTCAATCGCGACGATATCGGCCAACTTGCCCTTCTGCAGGGTCCCGATCTTGCCGGACATGCCGATATTCTCCGCGCCGATCACGGTGGCTGCGCGGATCGCTTCGGTGGGGGACATGCCCGCCTCGACCATCAGGCCGAACTCCCGCGCATTCTCGCCGTGACGGGAGACGCCGCTATCGGTGCCGAAGGCGATCTTCACGCCGGCCTTGTGCGCCCGGCCGACCATGTCCTTGATTTGTGGACCGACGGTCGCGGCCTTCTCACGCTGCGGCGGGGTCAGGAAGCTGGTGTTGTCAGCCGCCCATTCGGTCACCGTCTCACCGGCGAGGATCGTCGGCACGAGGAATGCGTCATTGCGCTTGTAGAGCCGGAAGCTCTCGGCATCCCCATAGGTCCCGTGCTCGATCGTCCGGACGCCGGCCTTCAGGGCAGCCTCGATCCCCTGTTTGCCATGCGCGTGCGCGGTCACGGTTCGGCCGTAGGCCTGCGCCGCCTCGACGACCGAGGTGAGTTCGTCATCCATCATCTGCTGCTCAACGCCGGTGGCGGTGTTCGACAGCACGCCACCTGTCGCGGCGATCTTGATGCTGTCCGCGCCGCGCGAGATCACCCAGCGCACCGCCCGGCGGCAATCATCTGCGCCGTTGCACATGCGCTCGGTGTTATTCATCCGGGCGATCTCGTCGATATAGCCTTGACTGCCGTCAGAGTGACCGCCGGTGATCCCGACCGTGCTGCTCACGACGATCCGCGGGCTCGGCACGAAGTTGTTCTCTGCAGCGGTGCGCAGGGCACGGACAGCTTCGGCGTCACCGCCGACATCACGTACCGTGGTGAACCCGGCCATCAGGGTACGGCGCGCATGCTCCGCGCCCAGCATCGCCCGGTCGGAAGACGACAGCTCGACATTCTGCAGCCGGCCCTTGGGATTGTTCTCGCTGGTGATGTGGACATGGCCGTCAATGAACCCGGGAAGGACCGTGTGGCCCTCGAGATCGTAGCTCGCCTCGACCGTGTGCCCCTCGGACTCGAGCGCGTCGTCCGCGACCATGCCGCCGCGAATGTCAGCAATGATGTTGTCCTTGATGAGAAGTGTTGCCTCGCGGGGGCTGCCCTCACCGGGGACGGCCACCAGGCGGTCAGTACGGATGACAGTGTAGGTCTCGGCGAAGGCCTGCGGCGCGAGCACGGTCGCGGCGGTGGCCAGGGCGGTCATGAAACGTTTCATGGGATGGATGGAAAACCTGCAGTGCCGACTTGTCCAGTCCCTTCGAGCAGTTGCCTCAAAACAAAAAGCCGCCCTCAAAGGGCGGCTTTTCAGGAGCTGCGAAGAGAGCTTACTCTTCGTCGTTCTCGACGAGGGTCATCGTCGGACCGGAATCGCGGCCCTTCGCCGTCTCGTCACGGTCGACAAACTCGATCACGGCCCGCGGGGCGTTGTCGCCAAAGCGGAAGCCCGCCTTCATCACGCGAGTGTAGCCACCATTGCGCTCGGCATAACGGGGGCCCAGCGTTTCGAACAGCTTACCGACCATCTCCACGTCGCGGACCTTGGAGATCGCCTGACGACGAGCGTGCAGGTCGCCCTTCTTGGCGAGGGTGATCAGCTTGTCGGCGATCGGCTTCAATTCCTTCGCTTTGGGAAGGGTCGTGACGATCTGCTCATGCTTGATCAGCGAAGCTGCCATATTGGCGAACATCGCGCGGCGGTGGGACGCCGTCCTGTTCAGTTTGCGGTGCGCAACGCCGTGGCGCATGTTTCACTCTCCACTACTCCGGCCAGGCCGGATGGTTTGGGTCTGATCCTGAAGGGCGGCTGATGCCACACCCGGAAAGAAAAGGGAAGACGCCGGCGAGGCGCCTCCGAATGCTTAGCTCTGGTCCTCGAACTTGCGAGCCAGCTCTTCGATATTATCCGGCGGCCAGTCCGGGACATCCATGCCCAGATGGAGGCCAAGAGACGCGAGAACTTCCTTGATCTCATTGAGCGACTTGCGCCCGAAGTTCGGGGTGCGCAGCATCTCGCCTTCGGTTTTCTGAATCAGGTCACCGATATAGACAATATTGTCGTTCTTCAGGCAGTTCGCCGAACGGACCGACAGCTCGAGTTCATCGACCTTCTTGAGGAGCGCAGCGTTGAAGAGAAGCTCTTCCTCTTTCTCCTGCGCCTGATCGGCCTTCGGCTCATCGAAGTTGACGAAGATCTGCAGCTGGTCCTGAAGAATACGGGCAGCATAGGCAGCGGAGTCCTCGGGGCTCACGGCACCATTGGTCTCGATGTCGAGGATCAGGCGATCATAGTCGAGGACCTGTCCTTCACGTGTGTTCTCCACTCGGTAGGACACACGGCGTACCGGCGAGTAGAGGCTGTCGATCGGGATAAGGCCGATCGGCGCGTCTTCCGGACGGTTACGGTCCGCGGGGACGTAACCCTTGCCGGTCTGGACGGTCAGTTCGATGCGAAGATCCGCACCCTCGTCAAGGGTGCAGATGACGTGGTCCTTGTCCAGAACCTCAATATCCGCGGTTTCCTGAATGTCGCCGGCCGTGACGACACCTGGGCCCTTTTTCTGAAGGACCAGGCGTTTCGGACCGTCCGCGTGCATCCGCAAAGCAAGCTGCTTGATGTTCAGGATGATGACAGTGACGTCTTCGCGCACGCCGGGGATCGAGCTGAACTCGTGAACCACGCCGTCGATCTGCACGGCAGTGACCGCCGCACCTTGCAGCGAGGACATCAGGATACGGCGGAGCGAGTTGCCGAGGGTCAGGCCAAAGCCGCGCTCAAGCGGTTGAGCAACGATCGTCGCCTTCCGCTGCGGGTCGAAACCCGGCTGCACTTCAAGCTTTTGCGGCTTGATGAGCTCCTGCCAGTTCTTTTCGAGCATGTAGGTCTCCTTGAGGCGCTTCAGGCGCGTCCCCAGCCTTGAGGTGAGTCGTTAGACGCGGCGGCGCTTGCGCGGGCGAACGCCGTTGTGCGGGATCGGCGTGACGTCCTTGATCGTCGTCACGGTCAGGCCCGCCGCCTGAAGAGCACGAAGCGCACTCTCACGGCCCGAGCCCGGGCCACGTACCAGCACATCGACCGAGCGGAGCCCGTGCTCCATCGCTTTTTTGGCAGCGTCTTCAGCCGCCATCTGCGCCGCAAAGGGGGTGGACTTCCGTGAACCCTTGAAGCCCATATGCCCAGCCGTCGACCAGGAGACAGCATTGCCCTGCGCGTCGGTGATGGTGACATGGGTGTTGTTGAAAGAGGCGTTCACATGAACGACGCCGGAAACGATGTTCTTGCGTTCGCGGCGGCGCGGAGCGGAACGGGTCGGAGTGCGTGCCATTACTTCTTCTTCCCGGCGATCGGTTTCGCAGGACCCTTGCGGGTGCGTGCATTGGTGTGGGTGCGCTGGCCACGGACAGGCAGGCCACGGCGGTGGCGCAGCCCGCGATAGCAGCCGAGATCCATCAGACGTTTGATGTTCTGAGCATTTTCACGGCGCAGGTCACCTTCCACGGTGTAGTCGGCGTCGATGGCCTCACGGATCTGAAGGATCTCGGCATCGCTGAGATCCTGAACCCGGCGAGCGCTGTCGAGCCCGGTCTTCTCGACGATCTCCATCGCCTTGGACGGACCGATGCCGTGGATATAGGTCAACGCGATGTGGACGCGCTTGTTGTTGGGGATGTTCACACCGGCGATGCGGGCCATCGAATTCCTCTCTTGCGGGTGCGCCGCCATCGGCGCCTTTAAAATATGCGAGCACGCCTTGCGAACATGGCAAAGCGTGCATCCGTCCGTGAAGCGGAAAGCCGGGGTCTAAACCTTCAGCGGCGCGTGTCAAGCGCCGCGTGCCAGTTCAGGACCCGCCTCTTCAGCCGGGTTCCCGCTTCCTCGCCAATCAGGCCCGAACGGGGGCCAGTGCCTCTTCTATCGAGGCCGTCACCTGATCGATCGGCTTCATGCCATCGATCGACTTCACCAACCCACGTTCGCGGTAGAACGGCACCAGGGGGGCCGTCTGTTCGTTGTAGACACCAAGCCGCTTGCGGAAGGTCTCTTCATTGTCGTCCGACCGGACTTCCTCGCCCCGCGCCTTTGTTTCGGCAACACGCGTGTTGAGGCGGTTGACCAGTTCCTCGTCATCCACTGTCAGCTCGAGAACGACGTCGATCTTGCGGCCTTTCTTCTCGAGAATGTCGTCGAGAAGCTCGGCCTGACGGACAGTTCGGGGGAAACCGTCGAGCAGGAAGCCGGACTTGCAGTCCTCCATCTCGATGCGCTCGCCGATGATTCCCGCGACGATCTCGTCGGAAACGAGCTCCCCGCGGTCCATGACGGACTTGCACTTGAGGCCCATCTCGGTTCCGGTCGCGATCGCAGCACGCAACATGTCGCCGGTGGAAAGCTGCGGTATCCCGTGGCGGGCCGCGATCATTTTGGCCTGGGTGCCTTTACCGGCCCCCGGCGGTCCGAGAAAAATAACGATCACCGACGCGCCCCCCTAAGTTTCGACTTCTTGATCAGCGACTCATATTGCTGCGCGAGCAAGTGGCCCTGGATCTGCTGTACCGTATCCAATGTCACGGTCACCACGATCAAGAGCGAGGTGCCGCCCAAATATACCGGGATGCCTGAATACTGCATTCGCAAAAGCTCCGGCATCAGGCAGACAAACGTCAAATAAGCAGCACCGATCACCGTGATGCGGGTGAGGACGAAGTCGATATACTCCGCCGTCCGCGCGCCCGGGCGGTAGCCTTGAATGTAACCGCCATACTGCTTGAGCGTGTCCGCCGTGTCCTGCGGATTGAAGACGATGGAGGTGTAGAGGAAGCAGAAGAAGATGATCCCTGCCGCGTAAAGCAGCATGTAAGGCCAGTTGCCGGGGGTCAGGCTCCCTACCACATCCTGCAACCAGAGCGGCGCATTCTGCCCGATCGCGCCCTGGGCGGTCGCAGGCAGGAAGAGAAGCGAGCTGGCGAAGATCGGCGGGATGACGCCGGCAGTGTTGAGCTTGAGCGGAAGGTGGCTCTTTTCGCCTTGGGTCATCTTGTTGCCCTGCTGCCGCCGCGGGTACTGCACCAGAAGGCGCCGCTGCGAACGTTCCATGAAGACGACAAAGGCGATCAATGAAACGGCGAGGACGATCACCATGATCACGACAAAGGCCGGCAGCGCCCCGGTCTGACCGGAGGTGAGAAGGCCTGCGGCGGCGCGCGGCAGCTCCGCAATGATACCAGCGAAAATGATCAGCGAGATACCGTTGCCGATGCCGCGATTGGTGATCTGCTCACCGAGCCAGACCAGGAACATCACGCCCCCGACAAGGGTGACCACTGTTGCCGGAATGAAGAGCCGCCCTGCGTCGGGAACCACGGGCAACCCATTAGGGCTCGTCTGTCCGACGATGGTCGCGGCGATGAAATAGCCCTGCACGGTGGCCAGCAGCACGGTCAGGTAGCGCGTGTATTGGTTGATCTGGCGCCGGCCGCTCTCGCCTTCTTTCTTGATCGCCTCGAGCGAGGGAACGATCGCCGCCATCATCTGCATGATGATCGATGCGGAGATGTAGGGCATGATGTTGAGCGCGAGGATGGCCATCCGCTCGGTCGCGCCCCCCGAGAACAGATTGAACGTCCCGAGAAGGCCGCCGGTCTGGGTCTGAAACAGGTCAGCAAAGGCTTCGGGGTTCACGCCCGGGATCGGAATGAAGGTCCCCAGGCGGTAGACGATCAAGGCACCGAGGGTGAAGAAAATGCGCTTCCGAAGCTCGTCAGCCTTGGCAAAATTGCCGAGGCTGAAGTTCGAGGCCATTTGTTCTGCTGCTGAGGTCATCTGGTTCTGCTAAATCCTGAGTGATCAGGGTCAAGCGCTAACATGCCCTGATATAGGGGACTGACCCCTCGCGACTTTCGAATCTTACGGCGCCCAACCTTCACCAAGCATGATCCTTTCAGAACCGCCAGCGATCATCGAGCATATCAAGCTCGATGGGATCGAGGCGTTCGGCGATCGCTTGAGAGGTGACTTGGCGCAGAGCGGCACTGGGAACCGCATCCTGCCCACGCGATGCGAGCCATGCCTCCCGGGAGGGCCAACGGGCGATGGCGTAGTGAAGGCCATCGTCGTCTTTGAGAAGCGCTGAGCCGTGGGCGCCCAAGGCTTCGGCGATCTCTTCGGTTGCGTCGCCCCAAGCGCGAATGAACGCGTCCTCCTTCTCAGGATGAACGCGCCAGCGATAGATGACGATGAAACCTGTCTTCGTCATCAGAGCCCCTTATTTCTTCTTCGCGGCCTTGGCTTCTTCGCGTTCCTTGCCCCGCAGGCGCTTGATCTTTTCCGGACGGGTCATGGTGACCGAACCGCCAGCCTTTTCGATGGCTTCGCGGGCCGACTTCGTGGCGTAGGTCACCGTGACGTCGAGCTTGGCCGAGAGTTCGCCCGACCCGAGAAGGCGAAGGCCGTCGCGCTTCGTCTTGATGAGACCGGCTTCGACGAGCCCATCCTCGGTGATGGTGCTGTGACCGGCATCAGCTGCCGCCTGCAGGTCGGCAAGGTTGATTTCGGCGAACGTCTTGGTGTTGGGCGCGTTGAAGCCGCGCTTGGGCAGCCGCATGTGAAGCGGCATCTGCCCGCCTTCGAAGCCCTTGATTGCAACGCCCGAACGGGATTTCTGACCCTTGACCCCGCGGCCGCCGGTCTTGCCCATGCCAGAGCCGATGCCGCGCCCGACGCGCTTGCGTTCCTTGCGGGCACCCGGATTGTCACGAAGGTCGGTGAGACGAATGCTCATGTCTTGTCCTTTCGACTATGCGGGGCCTTCCGGCCCCTCGCCTTTGATATGAGAAGGGGCGCATGCCCCAAATGAAACGGGAGGGCAAGCGCCCTCCCCTTCGTTCTTGCCCATCGGCCTACAAGAGGAAGCTCAGCTCGCCTGTTCCTCGCCGACGATCTCGACCATGTGGCGGACCTTGCGGACCATGCCGCGGACCGCAGGGGTGTCTTCGAGTTCGCGCTCCCGGCCGATCTTGCCGAGCCCGAGACCCTTGAGAGTCTGAAGCTGGCTGGCCTCACGGCGGATCGGCGAACCGGTCTGACGTACGGTGATGACACCGCGGCCTTCCTTCTTCGCATTCTCAGCGCCCTGGTTCTTGGCGACGACCCGGCCGCGGCCAGTGGTTTTCTTCTCGTAGTCTGCCATCAGCTTGCATCCACAACGGTAGCGTCAGCCTGAACGGCCGCACGGCGGGCGATCAGATCAGACACCTTGAGGCCGCGCTTCGCCGCGATGGAGCGGGGGTTGGCCTGCTCCTTCAAAGCGTCGATGGTAGCGCGGACCATGTTGTAAGGGTTCGAGGTGCCGATCGACTTGGCGACCACGTCCTGAACGCCCAGCATCTCGAAGACGGCGCGCATCGGACCGCCAGCGATGACGCCGGTACCTGGAGGCGCCGTGCGGATGGTGACCTTGCCGGCACCGTGACGGCCATGGGCATCATGGTGCAGGGTACGGCCATCGCGCAGCGGCACGCGGACCATGTTGCGCTTGGCTTCCTGCGACGCCTTGCGGATCGCCTCGGGCACTTCGCGGGCCTTGCCCTTGCCGAAGCCGACACGACCCTTCTGATCGCCGACCACGACGAGCGCGGCAAAACCGAAGTTCTTGCCGCCCTTCACCGTCTTGGCCACGCGGTTGATCGCAACCAGGCGGTCCTGGATCTCGTCCCGCTCTTCGTCACGCTGACCGCCACGACGGCGACGATCACCACCTTGTCTCGGTTCTCTTGCCATCACTCAGTCCTCAGAATTTGAGGCCGCCCTCACGGGCGGCATCGGCCAGGGCCTTCACCCGGCCATGGAAAAGATATCCGCCACGGTCGAAAACCACGTTCTCGACACCGGCAGCCTTCGCGCGTTCGGCAACCAATGCGCCGACCTTCGCAGCAGCATCGGCGGTCGAGCCTTTGCCGCCCTCGCGGAAATCCTTTTCCAGCGAGGAGGCCGATGCGAGGGTCTTGCCCGCAGCGTCGTCGATGATCTGCGCGGCGATATTGCGGCCCGAGCGGTAGACGCTGAGGCGTGGCCGACCACCGGCACGCTTTGCAATCGCCGTCCGGGTGCGACCGGCGCGCTTCTTCAGTTTTGCAATTCGGGTGAGAGGCATGGTTACTTCTTCTTCCCTTCCTTGCGGAAGATGTATTCGCCCTGATACTTCACGCCCTTGCCCTTATAGGGTTCCGGCGGACGGAAGCTGCGGATCTTCGCGGCCGTTTCACCAACGACCTGCTTGTCGATGCCAGAGATCTCGATCTCGGTCGGCTTCGGACATTTGATCTCGATGCCCTGCGGAGGCTCGAACTCAACATCGTGGCTGTAGCCGAGCGCCAGGACCAGGGTCTTGCCCTTCATCTGGGCGCGGTAACCGACCCCGACCAGCTCGAGCTTGCGGGTGAAACCGTTCGTGACACCTTCGAAGAGGTTCGCAATCTGCGTGCGGCTCATGCCCCACATCGAACGCGCCTCCTGGCTCTTGTTGACGGGGGTCACCTTCACGCCCTCATCCGCCATCTCCACGAGGCAAAGCTCGTTGACGACAAACTCCAGCTGGCCCTTCGAACCTTTGACGGAAACCCTCTGACCATCGATCTTGGCATCGACGCCAGAGGGAACGGGAACGGGTCTCTTACCGATGCGCGACATGATCAATACACCTGGCAGAGGACTTCGCCGCCGACATTCTGCTCACGCGCCACGGCATCGGACATCACACCCTTCGGGGTGGATAGGATCGAGATGCCGAGACCGTTGCGAACGGGCTCGATGTCCTTGACGGAAGAATAAACGCGGCGGCCGGGCTTGGAGATCCGGCGGATCTTCGAGATCACCGGGTCGCCATCGAAATACTTCAGCTCGATCTCGAGATCGGCCTTGTTATTCTCGTGCTCGACGCGGGTGTAGCCGCGGATGAAACCTTCGGCCTCGAGCACGTCAAGGACGCGCTGGCGAAGCTTCGATGCGGGCGTGGAGGCCTTGGACATGCCACGCATCTGCGCGTTGCGGATGCGGGTGAGCATATCACCGAGCGGATCACTGATGGTCATTCGATCGTGTCCTTACCAGCTCGATTTGACGAGGCCGGGAATCTTGCCCAGCGAGCCAAGCTCACGCAGCGCGATCCGCGACATCTTCAGCTTACGGTAGTAACCACGGGGACGGCCGGTGACCAGGCAGCGGTTACGGATCCGGGTCTTCGAAGCGTTGCGCGGAATTTCCGCAAGCTGCATCGCCGCCTTGAACTTGTCCTCGGGCGAAGTGTCCTCCGAACGCATCACGTCCTTCAGACGTTCGCGCCGGGCGTCCCATTTCTTGGCGAGACGACGACGCTTCACGTCGCGCTCGATCATCGACTTCTTAGCCATTCATCTTCTCCTTTCCGGCCTTTTCCGTCCGCTGACGGAAGTACCGAAGTGGCCCTTCGCTATTTGCGGAAGGGGAAATTGAGTTCCTTGAGCAGCGCCCGGGCGTGCTCGTCACTGTCGGCCGTGGTGCAGACGATAATGTCCATACCGCGTTGGGTCTCGACCTTGTCGTAGTCGATCTCCGGGAACACGATGTGCTCTTTCAGGCCCATGGCGAAGTTGCCGCGACCATCGAAGCTCTTCGGGTTCAGACCGCGGAAATCCCGCACACGGGGCAGCGCGATCGTCACGAGACGGTCGACGAACTCCCACATACGATCTTTGCGCAGGGTCACCTTGACGCCCAGCGCCATCTCCTCCCGGACCTTGAAGCCCGCGATCGACTTGGTTGCCTTGGTCACCACCGGCTTCTGGCCGGCGATCGCCTGCATCTCCGAGAACGCCTGGTCGATCGACTTGCGGTCGTTGACCGCATCGCCGACGCCCATGTTCAGGACGACCTTGTCGAGCTTGGGGATCTGCATCTCGTTGGCGAGCTGCAGTTCTTCCTTCAACTTGCCACGAATGGTCTCCCGGTAGAGAGACTTCAGGCGCGGGACGTAGTTTTCAACAGCGGTATCAGCCATCGATGACTTCTCCCGAGCGTTTGGCGACGCGCACTTTCTTGCCGTCGCGGATTTCAAACCCGACGCGGGTCGGCTTGCCGTCCTTCGGATCCTTCAGCGCCACGTTGGAGACGTGGATCGGCGCCTCGGTCCGCTGCATGCCGCCCTGGGACTGCTGGGTGGGCTTCTGGTGCTTAGTGATCATCTGGCACCCCTGGACGAGGACGCGGTCGTCCTTCGGGAAGACCTTCAGCACTTCACCTTCGGCACCACGGTCCTTGCCGGACAGGACAACGACCTTGTCGCCTTTCTTGATGCGCGCGGCCATTACAGCACCTCCGGAGCGAGGCTGACGATCTTCATGTGGCCGGAACGGCGAAGTTCGCGCGTCACCGGGCCGAAGATCCGGGTGCCAATCGGCTCCTTGTTGTTGTTGACGATCACGGCGGCATTGCCATCGAAACGGATGACGGAACCGTCACGCCGCTTGATGTCCTTGGCCGTGCGTACCACCACAGCTTTCATCACCTGGCCCTTTTTCACGCGACCACGCGGCATGGCTTCCTTCACCGACACCACGATGATGTCGCCGACGGACGCGTATCTCCGCTTGGCCCCGCCAAGAACCTTGATGCACTGCACCCTCTTGGCGCCGCTATTGTCAGCGACGTCGAGGTTCGTCTGCATCTGGATCATCTTCGATCCTCCATTCAGCCCCGGGGAAACCGGGTGCTACCTCATTTAAACCCTGTGCCTTACGCCTCTTCGGCGGCAGGCGTGTAAAGCTCCCAGCGCTTCAGCTTCGACTTCGGCGCGCACTCGATGATCTGGACGACATCGCCGACCTTGGCGGAACCCGCCTCGTCGTGAGCGTGATAGCGCTTGGAGCGCCGGACCACCTTCTTGAGGAGCGGGTGCAGATAGCTACGGTCCACACGAACCACAACGGTTTTCTCACCCTTGTCCGAAACAACAGGTCCCTGCAGGATACGCTTAGGCATTGTTGGTCACCCCATCGAGGTTGGGCGTTGCCGGATCGGCGATGCTGCCGCCCTCGTCCTTCGCCGCTTCGGGCTTGGTACGAGCGGGCGCTTCAGCATCGGAACGGCGCTGCGTCTGGACAGTCTTGATCCGGGCGATGCTGCGGCGCACCTCCTGCACACGGTCGGTCTTCTCAAGTTGGCCGGAAGCCCGCTGAAAGCGCAGGTTGAACTGCTCTTTCTTGAGCTCGAGAAGCTTGCTGCTGAGCTCATCGTCGCTCAGGTCACGAACATCTTGCGCGTTCATCAGGCACTCTCCCCGATCCGCTTGACGATGCGGGTCTTGATCGGAAGCTTCGCCGCGCCAAGCGACAGGGCTTCCCGCGCGACCGGTTCCGGCACACCGTCAATTTCGAACATGATCCGGCCAGGCTTCACCTTGGCGACCCAACGGTCAACCGAACCCTTACCCTTACCCATCCGGACCTCCGTCGGCTTCGCCGTGACGGGGACGTCCGGGAAGATACGGATCCAGACGCGACCTGCCCGCTTCATGTGGCGGGTGATGGCACGACGGGTGGCTTCGATCTGGCGAGCGGTGACGCGTTCGGGCTCCACGGCCTTGAGGCCATAGGAACCGAAGTTGAGCTCGGTGCCGCCCTTCGCGGTGCCCTTGATCCGGCCTTTATGCTGTTTACGGAACTTCGTCCGTTTCGGCTGTAGCATCTCTTGCCTCTATGCGTTTTCGCGGCGGCGCGGTCGGCGCTCGCGATTCATTTGCGGACCGCCGGTCTGGCTCTCGATCAGACGGCGCTCATGGGCCATCGGGTCGTGATCCAGAATTTCGCCTTTGAAAATCCAGACCTTGATGCCGATGGCACCATAGGTGGTCCGGGCGGTGGCGGTTCCGTAGTCGATGTCTGCGCGAAGCGTGTGAAGCGGCACCCGCCCTTCGCGGTACCATTCGGTCCGGGCGATCTCCGCACCGCCGAGGCGGCCGGCACAGTTCACGCGGATGCCGAGGGCACCCATGCGCATGGCGGTCTGCATCGCACGCTTCATCGCACGCCGGAAGCTGGCCCGGCGCTCGAGCTGTTGGGCGATGTTCTCGGCCACCAGGGTCGCGTCGGTTTCGGGCTTCCGGATCTCGACGATGTTGAGAACCGTCTCCGAACTCGACATCCGTGAGAGTTCCTGACGGAGCTTCTCAATGTCGGCGCCCTTCTTGCCGATCACCACACCCGGACGGGCCGAGTAGATGGTGACGCGGCATTTCTTGTGCGGACGCTCGATAACGATCTTCGACACACCGGCGTTCGACAGTTTCTTGAGCAGGTGGTTACGGATCTTCAGATCCTCATGGAGCAGGTCGCCATAAGAACCCTTGTCCGCATACCAGCGGCTGTCCCAGGTGCGGTTGATCCCCAGACGGAGACCGATCGGGTTAACCTTCTGACCCATCAGGCAGTCTCCTTCTCACGCAATTTGATAGTGATCTCGGCGAACGGCTTCTTGATGCGTCCGACGCGGCCGCGGGCACGAGGACGGAAGCGCTTCATCACCAGGTTCTTGCCGACAAACGCTTCCTCGACGATCAGATTGTCGATATCGAGGTCGTGGTTGTTTTCGGCATTGGCGATCGCACTCTCGAGCACGGCCTTGACCTCGCGAGCGACACGCTTGCGGGAGAACTCGAGCTCGTTGAGCGCGCGTTCCACCCGCATGCCGCGGATCGTCTGCGCGACGAGGTTCAGCTTCTGCGGCGAGGTCTTGATCATCCGCCCCTTGGCGACGGCCTGATCCTCTTCGCGGCGAACGGGGTTTTTCATCTGTCCCATGATTAGCGCCGCTTCGCCTTCTTATCCGCACCGTGACCGTAATAGGTCCGGGTCGGGCTGAACTCACCGAGCTTGTGGCCCACCATGTCCTCGGTGACATGCACCGGGATGAATTTCTGGCCGTTATAGACGTTGAACGTCAGACCGATGAAATTCGGCAGGATTGTCGACCGACGGGACCAGGTCTTGATCCCGCCCTTGTGTTTCCCCTCGCCAGCCTCGGCCGCCTTCTTGAGGAGGTACCGATCGACGAAAGGTCCTTTCCATACGGAACGCGGCATCGCTTAGCGTCCTTTCCGTTTCGCGTGACGCGAGCGAATAATGAGACGATCGGTCTCTTTATTGCTGCGCGTGCGCTTGCCTTTAGTGGGTTTGCCCCACGGGGTGACAGGATGGCGGCCGCCCGAAGTCCGGCCTTCACCACCGCCATGCGGGTGATCGATGGGGTTCATCGCAACACCGCGCACCGCCGGGCGTTTGCCCATATGACGCTTGCGGCCGGCTTTGCCAAGCACCCTGTTGGAATGATCCGGATTGGAGACCGCACCGATGGTCGCCCGGCAGTCACCGTGGACCAAGCGGACTTCACCGGATTTGAGCCGGATCTGAGCATAATCGCCATCGCGGCCGACGAGCTGCACGTAGGCACCCGCCGATCGCGCAAGCTGGCCGCCTTTGAGGGGCTTGAGCTCGACGTTGTGGACGATCGTGCCGACCGGGATGTTCTTGAGCGGCATCGCGTTGCCCGGCTTCACGTCGACGCGGTCGCCGGAGACGACCTTATCGCCCTCCTGCAGACGCTGCGGCGCGAGGATATAGGCCCGTACGCCGTCGCCATATTCGATCAGCGCGATGAACGCGGTCCGGTTCGGATCGTATTCGAGGCGCACGACTTCAGCGATGGCGTCGTAACGCTGCCGCTTGAAATCGACCAGACGATAAAGCTTCTTCGCTCCGCCGCCCTGCCGCCGCGCGGTGATCCGCCCGTAATTGTTGCGCCCGCCGCTATTGGTCAGGCCCTCGGTGAGTTTCTTCTCCGGGCGGCCTTTCCAGAGACCCTTGCGGTCAACGGTAACCAGGGTACGGCGGCCCGGGGAGGTCGGATTATATGTCTTCAGTGCCATAGTCTCAAAGCCCCGTGGTCACGTCGATCGAATGGCCATCCTCTAGGGTGACCATTGCTTTCTTCACGTCCGACCGGGTGTAGGGACGGCCGCGAAAACGCTTGCTCTTGCCTTTGTTGATCAGCGTATTGACCGCTTTCACCTTGACATCGAACAGCGCCTCGACCGCTTCCGCAATCTCCGGCTTGGTTGCCTTGAGCGGCACCTTGAAGACGTATTGATTGTGTTCGGCACCCAAAGTCGCCTTCTCGGTAATCACCGGAGCGGTCAGGGTGTCGTAATGTTTGGCGGTGACGTCGGTCATGCCAGCCTCGCTTCCAGTCCTTCGACCGCGGATTTGGTCAGGACCAGTTTGTCGTGCTTCAGGATGTCATAGACGTTGGCACCAGCCACCGGCAGCACGTTCACGCCGTCGATGTTCCGGGCTGCCCTGACGAAATTCTCGTCGAAGGTGCCGTCCATAATCAGAGCACTGTTCAGCCCATGATGCTTGAGCTTGCTGATCAACGCCGACGTCTTCGGCGTATCGAGCTTCGCATCATCGATCACGACGAGCTCACCGGCACCCTGTTTGGCCGAAAGCGCATGGCGTAGGGCCAGCTTACGGACCTTCTTGGGAAGGTCGATCGCATGGCTGCGGACGCGGGGGCCGTGAGCCTTGCCGCCGCCGCGGAACTGCGGAGCCTTCTTGTTGCCGTGACGGGCGCCGCCGGAGCCTTTCTGACGAACGATCTTCTTGGTGGAACCGGCAACCTCGCCGCGTTCCTTGGTCTTGTGCGTGCCCTGCTGGCGTTTCGCCAGCTGCCACACGACATAACGGTGCAGGAGATCCGTGCGGGGCTCGAGGCCGAAGATCTCGTCCTTGAGCGAAGCCGCGCCGGACTTCTCCGCGCCGAGCGTGATGACGTCGACTTCCATCAGCCCTTGTCTCCCGATCCTGCATCGGCGCCGCCGCCGGCACCGTCCATTTCAGCGCCGTCGACCGCATCAGGGGCCTTGGCGTCGTTCTCTTCTTCGCCTTCCGCCGGGACGGGAGCGTCATAGGCGCCCACCGGCTTCTTGTCGCCAGCGTCGGCGAGCAGCGATTCTTCTTCCTTGGCTTCGACTTCCTCGTTCGGAGCCGCGAACGCGCCGGGGCGCGGTGCATCCTCGGGAAGCGGCCGCTTGATTGCGTCCTTGATCAGGATCCATGAGCCAGCCGACCCGGGAACCGCGCCTTTGATCATGAGAAGACCGCGGGCAACGTCCGTCTTGACGACTTCGAGGTTTTGAGTGGTCACGCGCACATCGCCCATGTGACCGGCCATCTTCTTGCCCTTGAACACCTTGCCGGGGTCCTGGCACTGACCAGTCGAGCCATGCGAGCGGTGCGAGATCGACACACCATGCGACGCGCGAAGGCCGCCAAAATTGTGCCGTTTCATGGCGCCCGCAAAACCCTTGCCGATCGAGGTGCCGACAACATCGACCCGTTGGCCGGCGACGAAGTGATCCGCGGTCATGGTCGCGCCGATGTCGATCATTGCATCGTTCGGCACGCGGAATTCCGCAAGCTTGCGCTTGGGTTCGACCTTGGCTTTCGCGAAGTGGCCGCGCATCGGTTTCGAGACGCGTTTCACCTTGGCTGTTCCCGCGCCGAGCTGCAGCGCATTATAGCCGTCGCGCTCTTCAGTGCGATGACTGACGACCTGGCAGTTCTCGAGGCTGACCACCGTCACTGGGACGTGGGTACCTTCGGCGGTGTAAAGGCGGGTCATGCCCAGCTTCTTGCCAATCAGACCCGTGCGCGCCTGGTGCTGCGCCGGCAGCGGCTGGGGCCGGTGCTGCGTCTTGCGCATCTGCTGACGTTCCGTAACGGACATCGCTTACGCTCCGAGTTTGATTTCGACGTCGACGCCAGCCGAGAGATCAAGCTTCATCAGCGCGTCGATGGTTTGCGGGGTCGGCTCCACGATATCGAGGACGCGCTTGTGGGTGCGCATCTCGAACTGCTCGCGCGACTTCTTGTTGACGTGCGGCGAGCGAAGGACCGTGTACCGATCAATATGGGTGGGAAGCGGGATCGGCCCACGCACCTGCGCACCCGTGCGCTTGGCTGTGTTGACGATCTCCTTGGCCGAACTGTCGAGCACGCGGTGGTCGAACGCCTTCAGCCGAATACGGATATTCTGTTGCACTGTTCCTAGTCCTTGCGACTGGGCTCGTGAAGCCGGCTTTCCGGTGACTTCAGAGGAGCTTCAAAAGAAAACGGCGGGCCGTGCGTCAGACGCCGGCCCGCCAGGGAAAGCCTTCGTTACTCGATGATCGAGGAAACGATGCCGGCGCCGACGGTACGGCCACCTTCACGGATAGCGAAGCGTAGCTTCTCTTCCATGGCGATCGGAACGATCAGTTCGACGTTCAGGTTCACATTGTCACCCGGCATGACCATCTCGGTGCCCTCGGGGAGAGTGCAGATGCCGGTCACGTCGGTCGTCCGGAAGTAGAACTGCGGACGGTAGTTGTTGAAGAACGGGGTGTGACGACCGCCCTCTTCCTTGGTGAGGATGTAGGCCTCGGCCACGAATTTGGTGTGCGGGTTCACGGAGCCCGGCTTGCAGAGCACCTGACCGCGCTCGACGCCTTCACGGTCGATACCGCGCAGAAGGACACCGACATTGTCACCGGCCTCACCGCGATCAAGCAGCTTGCGGAACATCTCGACACCCGTGCAGGTGGTTTTCTTGGTCTCGCGGATACCGACGATCTCGAGTTCGTCGCCGACGTTCACGACACCGCGCTCGACACGGCCGGTGACAACCGTACCGCGGCCCGAGATCGAGAAGACGTCTTCGATCGGCATCAGGAAGGTCTGATCGACGGGACGTTCCGGGGTCGGAATGTAGCTGTCGACCTGAGCCATCAGCTCCTTGATCTTTTCTTCGCCGATATCGGCGTCGCGGCCTTCGAGCGCTGCGAGAGCCGAGCCAGCGACAATCGGAATGTCGTCGCCGGGGAACTCGTAGGAGCTGAGAAGCTCGCGAACTTCCATCTCGACAAGCTCCAGGAGCTCCTCGTCATCGACCTGGTCGACCTTGTTGAGGAAGACAACAACCGCCGGAACGCCGACCTGACGGGCGAGCAGGATGTGCTCACGGGTCTGAGGCATCGGGCCGTCGGCCGCATTCACAACCAGGATCGCGCCGTCCATCTGCGCCGCGCCGGTGATCATGTTCTTCACATAATCGGCGTGGCCCGGGCAGTCGACGTGGGCATAGTGACGGTTCTCGGTCTCGTATTCGACGTGAGCGGTCGAAATCGTGATACCGCGCTCGCGCTCTTCCGGCGCGCCGTCGATTTCGTCATACGCACGGAAGTCACCGAAATACTTGGTGATCGCCGCCGTCAGCGTCGTCTTGCCGTGGTCAACGTGGCCGATCGTGCCAATATTGGCGTGCGGCTTGGTCCGTTCAAACTTTTCCTTGGCCATAACCCTATCTCCGTATTCTGACCGTTATCACCCGGCGAGTTTCGCCTTGACTTCATCCGCGACCGCGTTGGGAACGCGCTCGTAGTGATCGAACTGCATCGTGTACTGTGCACGCCCTTGGGTGGACGAACGCAGGTTGTTGACATAGCCGAACATGTTCGCGAGCGGCACCATCGCATTCACAACGTTCGCGTTGCCACGAACTTCCTGACCCAAGATCTGGCCGCGCCGCGAGTTCAGATCGCCGATGACGGTGCCGGTGTAGTCCTCCGGGGTCACGACTTCGACCTTCATGACAGGCTCCAGGAGAGCCAGTCCGAGATCGCTTTTATGTTCACGCATCGCACCGCGAGCCGCGATCTCGAAAGCGAGGACAGACGAGTCAACGTCGTGGTACGCGCCATCGTAGAGATCGACCTTGAAGTCAAGGATGGGGAAGCCGACCAGGAGGCCGGATTCCTGAATTGATCTGAGACCCTTCTCGACGCCGGGGATGTATTCCTTCGGAATGTTGCCGCCGACGACCGAGTTCTCGAACACGAAACCCTCGCCAGGCTCGGCCGGTCCGATCTTGAACTTGATGCGCGCGAACTGACCCGAACCACCCGACTGCTTCTTGTGGGTATAGTCGATGTCGGCATGCTTCGTGATGGTCTCACGATAGGCGACCTGCGGGGCACCCACATTCGCTTCGACCTTGAACTCACGCTTCATGCGATCGACGAGGATGTCGAGGTGAAGCTCACCCATGCCTGCGATGATGGTCTGGCCGCTCTCTTCGTCGGTGCGGACACGGAAGGACGGATCCTCCGCCGCCAGACGATTGAGGGCGATGCCCATTTTTTCCTGGTCGGCCTTGGTTTTCGGCTCGACGGCAAGAGAGATGACGGGCTCGGGAAATTCCATGCGCTCGAGAACGACGGGCTTGGAGGGCACGCAGAGCGTGTCGCCAGTGGTGGTGTCCTTCAGCCCCGCGATCGCAACGATATCGCCTGCATAGGCGTTCTTGATCTCTTCCTGGGTATTGGAATGCATCAGCAGCATGCGGCCGACGCGCTCTTTCTTGCCCTTCACCGAGTTGAGGACGGAAACGCCCTGCTCCAGGTGGCCGGAATAGATACGGCAGAAGGTCAGCGTGCCGACGAACGGGTCGTTCATGATCTTGAACGCCAGCATCGCCAGCGGCTCGTCGTCCGAGGACGGACGGCGGACTTCTTCTTCGGTATCAGGGAGCACGCCCTTGATCGACGGCACGTCGACCGGCGACGGCAGAAAGTCGATGACCGCATCGAGGAGCGGCTGCACGCCCTTGTTCTTGAACGCGGTGCCGAGCATGACCGGGTGGAACTCGACGTCGATCGTACCTTTGCGGATCAGCTCACGGATCTTGTCGTTCGAGGGCATTTCGCCTTCGAGATAAGCTTCCATGGCCTCTTCATCGAGCTCGACGACAGTCTCGATCATCTTCTCGCGGTATTCTTCCGCCTGGTCCTTGAGGTCGGCAGGGATCTCGACACGTTCGAAAGAAGCACCGAGGGTCTCTTCGTTCCAGACGATCGCATCCATCTCGATGAGATCGACGACGCCCTTGAAATCACTCTCTTCGCCGATGGGGAGCTGAAGGACCACGGTCTTGCAGCCGAGGCGCTCGTGGATCGAGTCCACAGACGTGTAGAAGTTCGCGCCCAGCTTATCCATCTTGTTGATGAAGAACATGCGCGGGACGCGGTACTTGTCACCCTGACGCCAGACGGTTTCAGTCTGCGGCTCGACGCCGGCATTGCCGTCGAGAAGCGCAATGGCGCCATCTAGGACGCGCAGCGAACGCTCGACCTCGATGGTGAAGTCGACGTGACCAGGGGTGTCGATGATGTTGAAGCGGCGCTTCTTGCCGTCACGGCCTTCCCAGAAGGTCGTGGTTGCAGCGGAGGTGATGGTGATGCCGCGCTCCTGCTCCTGCTCCATCCAATCCATGGTCGCGGCGCCGTCATGGACTTCGCCGATCTTGTAGGACTTGCCGGTGTAGTAGAGGATACGCTCGGTCGTCGTGGTCTTGCCCGCATCGATGTGGGCCATGATCCCGAAATTGCGGTAGTCCTCAATGGGGTATTCGCGTGACATGGTCTTTATCCCTAGCCTCGGCCTATCGCCTCAGCGCGCCTCTCGCCCGGAACCGACGGTGAAATCAACCGCCCCCGAGCCTTGTTGTTTGGTCACGATCACGGGGACCTCATAGGCCTCACCGCAGACCGCGTATTGCCAGAATTCCTCGCGGCGCGTGGCCGCCGTGTTCAGTTCGCCGCCGACGACACCCCGGAAGACCGGATCCTCGAAACAGGCATTGCCCTTGTTGTCACCCTCGTAACCGCGCGCGGCCGAGCTTTCGGCCCGGCGTGCGATCTCACGTGCACTGACCTCGTCGGCCAGCGTGCGAAGAGCGACGCCTTCGATCACCACCGATGTCAGCGCAGGGCGCGGTTGGGCGGCCTGGCGTTCGACTTCAGGCGCCTGGGGCGACGAGGTCGAACAGGCGGCCAGCGTGGCTGCCGCGACAAGAGAAGCGATGATGCGGAGGTTGGTCACGATCAGCCCTGCCCTACCAGCGGTAATGCGAGAACGCGCGGTTGGCTTCGGCCATCTTATGCGTGTCTTCACGCTTCTTGACGGCCGAACCGCGGTTCTGGGCTGCGTCCATGAGCTCGCCCGACAGGCGGTCGACCATGGTGGTTTCGTTGCGCTTGCGCGCGGCGCCGATCAGCCAGCGCATGGCGAGCGCCTGCTTGCGGTCCGGACGCACCTCGACGGGCACCTGGTAGGTGGCGCCGCCGACCCGACGGGAGCGGACCTCGACAGAGGGAACAACGTTCTCCATCGCGTCGCGGAACGTCTCCAGCGGCGGACGGCGAAGCTTCTCTTCCATGCGGTCGAGAGCGCCGTAGACGATCTTCTCGGCGGCGGATTTCTTGCCGTCGAGCATCACGTAGTTCATGAATTTCGAGATCTGGATGTCGTGAAACTTCGGATCCGGATCGATCGGCCGTTTCTCGGCACGTCTTCTGCGCGACATGGTCTAAACCCTTACTTCGGACGCTTGGCGCCGTATTTCGAACGGCGCTGCTTGCGGTCTTTGACCCCTTGGGTGTCGAGGACACCGCGGAGGATGTGGTAGCGGACACCCGGAAGGTCCTTCACCCGGCCGCCACGGATCAGGACAACGGAGTGTTCCTGAAGGTTGTGACCCTCACCGGGAATGTAGCTGATGACCTCGTAGCCATTGGTCAGGCGGACCTTGGCCACCTTACGCAGGGCCGAGTTCGGCTTTTTCGGTGTCGTCGTATAGACGCGCGTGCACACGCCGCGCTTCTGCGGGTTACCCTGCAGGTGCGGGACCTTGTTGATCTTCCGCTTCGGCTTGCGCGGCTTGCGGATCAGCTGCTGAATCGTCGGCATCCGTGCCCTTTTTCGTTCCAAATATCGTGACCAGGATCGCCCCGAACGGATGCCAAAAGCCGCACCGCGCGTAGCATGCGCCCGCGCGGCCTGGGTATCAGCCGTGACGATGTGCCTAGGGTTGTTTCGGCGAACCGACAGCGCCCTATCTGGCGTCGGGTGCCGCTAGCGGTTCGTCAAACCTTCGTCAAGTTGTTATGCGCGATCTGAGCGATCCGAAAGGTCGGCGCGGTTTTCGCTTCCAGTTTCACGCCACAATGGCAGGACGGTTGCAATATCTCCAGCGGATGAGGCCAAGGCGGAGCGGGATCACCTTATGACTTACCGGAGCGAACTGGACGGCGTGCGGGCCTTGGCCGTGGTGCTGGTGCTGATCTTCCATTTCGCGCTGATTCCGGTGATTTCCGGCGGTTTCATCGGCGTTGATGTCTTCTTCGTCCTGTCAGGCTACCTGATCACGGGAATCACCGTGCCGCAGATCCGCGAGGGCCGCTTTGACCTCAAGGACTTCTACATCCGGCGCGTCCGGCGGTTGATGCCGGCTCTCTATGCGGTCTGCTTTGCGACGCTGGCCTTCGGCTTCGTCTATCTCTTCCCCAGCCAGCTTGCGGAGCTTGCCAAGCAGACAGCGGCGGCGGCGTTCCAGGTCTCGAACATCTACTACTGGCGCTTCCTCGACTATTTCGGCTTCGGCGCAGGAGAAACGCTGCTTCTTCATAGCTGGTCGCTTGGGGTCGAAGCGCAGTTCTATCTCGCCTACCCGCTCGCGCTTCTGACTGTGGCCCGGTTTGCGCCGCAGCGTCTTGGCGCGGCGATCGGACTGATTCTCCTCGTCTCCCTCGCGCTCAACCTCTTCATGGTGGGCTACAAGCCCGAGGCGACCTTCTATCTGACACCGACCCGGGTCTGGGAGCTTTGCGCCGGGGGGCTCCTGGCCCTGCTGCCTAGGGTCGAGGGGAAGAGCGGGCAGCTTCTGACCGCATGCGGCCTTGCGCTGATCGTTACCGCCGCCGTCGTCATCGACAAGTCCCGGGCCTTTCCGGGGGCTTGGGCTCTTCTGCCGGTCCTCGGCACCATGGCGGTCATCGCCGGACCGTCGAGCGGGCCGGCGGCGAGCTTTCTGAAGACGCCGCCGCTTCGTTATCTCGGCCAGATCTCCTACTCCCTCTACCTCGTTCACTGGCCGATCGCCGTGGCGGCGAACATGATCGTGCCGGGAGGGCCCGGGCTTGCCGGGCGCGCGGGGCTGACGCTTCTGTCCGTCCTTGCGGCGGACCTTCTCTACCGCTTCGTCGAGACGCCGTTCCGCAAACCGGGCAAGGCCAGGCTCCGCGTCGGACCGCGCAGCGGCTACGCTGCGGTTCTCGGCACGCTGACCCTCTTCGTCGGGGTGGGGTTTCTGACCCAGGGGCTGCCTCAGCGCTTCGGGCCGCAGTCCTTGGCTTTCCTCGAAGCCGAAAGCGACCGCTTTGTCGCCCGTCGGGCCTGCCGCGGCATCAGCAGTGATCCGGTGTGCCTACTCGGTGAACCCGGCGGTGAGCCTTCGGTTCTTCTCTGGGGCGACTCCCACGCGCTGGCCTCGTCGGGGGCTTTCGATGTGGTCCTTGATGCGCAGGGCAAGACCGGCATCCTCAGCTTCTCCCATGCCTGCCCGCCGATCTTTGAGGTGTCACCACAGCGAAGCGGAAGCTGCATCGCCGAGAAAAGTGCGCTCCTCCGCGCGGTCGAGAGCGATCAGGCGATCGGTACCGTCGTCCTCGCTTCGATCTGGCGCCTCTTCGACCATGACTATTACGGCCCGGACGGCCAGCTCCTCTCCTTCGAAGCGAGGGAGCAGGCGCTCATGGCGACCCTCTCCGCGCTTCGGGCAGCGGGCAAGGAGGTGGTCGTCATGCTGCCGGTGCCGGTGCACGACAATCATGTCCCCCGAGCGCTGGCGCGTCAGGCACCAACGGGCCGGGCCTATGACAGCGGCACCACGCTGGCGGACTACCGCAGCAGCCATGCCCGCCTTCTTGCGCTTCTTGAGAACGAAGACGAACTGACGCTTCTCCGCCCTGCCCCGCTTCTCTGCACCCCTGTCTGCCGGGTCGAGCGGGATGGCCGCTCGCTCTATGCGGACAACAACCACCTGAGCCGGACAGGCGCCACCTATCTCGGAGAGCTCTGGCTGGAAGAGGACGCGGCGGCCTTCGCTTCGGTGGCGAGCGCCAGCGGGACGGTCCCTGGGCAGCGCTGACGCGGAAAGCTAGCGCTTGTATTCGAGGATCGAGCGGTCCCCGGTCAGGCTCTCGCGGAAGGCGCGGCCGATACCGAAGACCTCGGCGATGTTCGTCAGGATGAGAAACAGGGCCCGCCTGCCCGGCTTCGGTGTGCTGGCGACGAAGCGTCGGCGCATCCTGTACCATTTGAGCGCGTAAAGACCGATCAGGAGGAAGGTGCCGAGCGGGAAGCCGAAGAGCAGGAAGAGAAGCGCCAGGAGCGGAAGCCCGCCACCCCAGACGAGCGCCCGCAGAACCTCCCGCACGCAATAGCCCTCCCGGCCATGCTTCATCAGGCCGAGGGTGTAGGCATAGCCGGAGCGGACGGCCCGTTTCCACCAGGCTTCGAAGCTGTGGATATCCGCATCGTGAAGGGTCATGTCGTGGTCCAGGCGCTCGACCCGGTAGCCGGCGCGGCGGAGGCGGAGGCAGAGCTCGGGCTCCTCTCCGGCCATCATCATCGGATCGAAGCCGCCGACTTCGCCAAACGCCGCGAAGCGGTAGAGGGCATCGCCGCCCACAGCCGCCGCCTCGCCGACCGGCGTGTCCCATTCATAGGCGCAAAGCTGATTGTACCAGCTCTCCTGCGGGAAACGCTCGCGGCGGAGGCCTGCCACCACGGCGAGATCCGGCGCTTCGTCGAGGCGGGCGATCGCCGTTTCGAGCCAGCCCGGCAGGAGTTCGCAATCTCCGTCGATGACCTGCAGATAGCGAAGGTCCGGATGCAGAGCTTTGAGCTTTTCCGCGCCATCGTTCCGGGCGCGTGCGGCGGAGAAAGGCTTCGCCGCGTCCAGCTCCACGATTGCGGCGCCTACGGAATAAGCATGGGGTACCGAACCGTCTGTGGATCCTGAATCGACATAGACGGTGGGCACATCCGCTGGAAGCGAAGCGAGGCAGGCTTTCAGCCGGTCTCCCTCGTTACGACCGATAACGACGATGCCGAGCCCGTCCATTGCCCTGCCCTCTTGAACTCAACCGCGAGATGGCCGCGGCGCCTGACGGCAGCAAGCTAGTCCGCAAACCATAACAAAAAGGCGGGCCGCAGCCCGCCTTTCTGGGAGTTTACTCGGCCGCGGCCGATTCGCCGCTGCCGCCGTCGTCGAACACCTGGTCCGGTGCAGGAAGCGCAGCCGCCTCGCGGTGCTCGCGCTCTTCGATGAGCTTCTCATCGCGGCGATCGGCTTCAAGCTGGTGCTTCGACATCTGACCGCCCGTCCCTGCCGGGATGAGACGACCGACGATGACGTTCTCCTTGAGGCCTTCCAGCGTATCGACCTTACCCTGGGTCGCGGCCTCGGTGAGGACACGGGTGGTCTCCTGGAAGGACGCCGCAGAGATGAAACTGCGGGTCTGAAGGCTGGCCTTGGTGATGCCGAGAAGCACCGGATGACCCGTCGCCGGGGCCGAACCCTGCTCTTCGAGCTGGGCGTTGACCTCGTCGAACTCGACCTTGTCGACCTGCTCGTCCTTGAGGAACGGGCTGTCGCCGGGGTCTCTCACTTCGACCTTCTGCAGCATCTGCCGGACGATGACTTCGATGTGCTTGTCGTTGATAGGCACACCCTGCAGGCGGTAGACCTCCTGGATCTCATTGATCAGGTAGTCGGCGAGGGCCTCGATGCCGAGCACGTCGAGAATGTCGTGCGGCGCCGGGTTGCCGTCGAGGATGTACTCGCCCTTGGCAATGAAGTCGCCTTCCTGCACCGCCAGGTGCTTGCCTTTCGGAACGAGGTATTCCTTCGCCTCCTGCTCTTCGTCGGCAGGCACGATCGAGATGCGGCGCTTGTTCTTGTAGTCGCGTCCGAACTCGATACGGCCGTCGATCTCCGCGATGATGGCATGATCCTTCGGACGGCGGGCTTCGAAAAGCTCGGCCACCCGCGGAAGACCACCGGTGATGTCGCGGGTCTTGGCCCCTTCGGTGGGGATACGGGCGAGGACGTCGCCGGGTCCGACCTTGTCGCCATCGCTCACCGACAGGATCGCCTCCACAGGCAGGAGTACGCGGGCTTCCTGGCCATTTTCGAGTTTGATCGGCTCGCCCTCGTCATCGACGATCAGGATAGCCGGGCGCAGGTCACCGCCGCGCGGGTTCGAGCGCCAGTCGGTGACGACCCGGCTTGCCAGACCGGTGTCTTCGTCAGCGACCATCTGGACGCTGACGCTTTCGACGAGATCCTCGTATTTCGCGCGGCCGGCCATCTCGGTCATGATCGGCAGGGTGTAAGGATCCCAGTCGGCGAGGCGTTGGCCACGCTCAACCTTAGTACCGTCGTCGACCCGCAGCTTGGTGCCGTAAATGACCTTGAAGCTGGCGAGGTCTTCACCGTCGCGGCCCTGGATCTTGATCAGGGTGTTGCGGCCCATGACCACCAGATCCCCGGAGCTGTCCTTGACGACGTTCCGGTTCTCGAGATGGACGGTGCCCTCGTGGCTGGCCTCGATCAGCGAGGTGTCGCCGACCTGGGCGGTACCGCCGACGTGGAAGGTCCGCATGGTGAGCTGGGTGCCCGGCTCGCCGATGGACTGCGCCGCGATGACGCCGACCGCTTCACCGACATTGACCGGCTCGCCGCGGGCGAGGTCACGGCCGTAACAGGTGGCACAGACACCGATCGGCGTTTCGCAGGTAAGGGGCGAGCGGACCTTGACCTTCTGAATGCCGGCCTTCTCGACCGCTTCGGCCTGGTTCTCGTCGAGCTGCAGCCCGGCGTCGAACAGCACCTCGCCGCTGTCGGGATCGGTGATGTCGTTCAGCAGGGTCCGGCCGAGAAGACGCTCGGCCAGGCTCAGAACGATCTCACCGGAGTCGACGATCGCTTCGAGCGTGATGCCCGTTTCGGTGCCGCAGTCCTCTTCCTTGACGATGCAGTCCTGGGCGACGTCCACGAGGCGGCGGGTCAGGTAGCCCGAGTTCGCCGTCTTGAGCGCCGTGTCCGCAAGACCCTTCCGCGCGCCGTGGGTGGAGTTGAAGTACTCCAGCACGGTAAGGCCTTCCTTGAAGTTCGAGACGATCGGGGTCTCGATGATCTCGCCGGACGGCTTCGCCATCAGGCCGCGCATGGCGGCGAGCTGGCGCATCTGGGTGGGCGAACCACGCGCACCGGAGTGGCTCATCATGTAGACCGAGTTCGGCTCGAGCTGACGTTTGGTCTCCGGATCGAACTTCGTCGTGGAGATCTCTTTCATCATCTCGTCGGCGACACGGTCCGTACACTTCGCCCATGCGTCGACGACCTTGTTGTACTTCTCGCCGCGGGTGATGAGACCGTCCGCGTATTGCTGCTCGTATTCCGAGGCGAGGGTACGGGTCTCCTCGACGATCCCGGCTTTCGTATCCGGGATGACCATGTCGTCCTTGCCGAAGGAGATGCCCGCCTTGCAGGCTTCCTTGAAGCCGAGCTCCATGATGTGGTCGGCGAAGATGACGGTCTTCTTCTGGCCGCAGTGGCGGTAGACCGTGTCGATGAGACCCTGGATGGTCTTCTTGGTCAAAAGCTTGTTGATGACCTCGAACGGGACGTTGTTGTCCCTGGGCAGGACAGCGGCGACCTTCATGCGGCCGGCGGTTGTGTCCACCAGCTCCATGGTGTCGTTGCCGTCCGCATCCACGGAACGCCAGACCGCCTTGATCTTGCTATGAAGGCTGATGACACCGGCCTGAAGCGCGTGCTCGATCTCGTTCACGTCGGTGAAGACCATGCCCTCGCCCGGCTCACCGTCCTTCTCGAGGGTGATGTAATAAAGGCCAAGGACAATGTCCTGGGACGGAACGATGATCGGCTTGCCGTTGGCCGGGCTGAGGATGTTGTTGGTCGACATCATCAGCACGCGTGCTTCGAGCTGCGCTTCGAGCGACAGCGGTACGTGCACGGCCATCTGGTCGCCGTCGAAGTCGGCGTTGAAGGCGGTACAGACCAGCGGGTGAAGCTGGATGGCCTTGCCCTCGATCAGCTTGGGCTCGAAGGCCTGGATGCCGAGACGGTGCAGCGTCGGCGCGCGGTTCAGGAGAACCGGGTGCTCACGGATCACTTCGTCCAGGATGTCCCAGACTTCCGGCCGCTCTTTCTCGACCAGCTTCTTGGCCTGCTTGACCGTGGCCGAAAGACCCATGGCGTCGAGCCGCGAGTAGATGAACGGCTTGAAGAGCTCGAGCGCCATCTTCTTCGGCAAACCGCATTCGTGCAGCTTCAGCTCGGGCCCGACAACGATGACCGAACGGCCCGAATAGTCGACCCGCTTGCCAAGGAGGTTCTGGCGGAAGCGGCCCTGCTTGCCTTTCAGCATGTCGGAAAGCGACTTGAGCGGGCGCTTGTTCGTGCCCGTGATGACCCGGCCCCGGCGACCGTTGTCGAACAGGGCGTCCACGGATTCCTGCAGCATCCGCTTCTCGTTGCGGACGATGATGTCCGGCGCGCGTAGCTCGATCAGGCGCTTGAGGCGGTTGTTGCGGTTGATGACCCGGCGGTAGAGATCGTTGAGGTCCGAGGTCGCGAAGCGGCCACCATCCAGCGGCACGAGCGGACGCAGTTCCGGCGGGATGACCGGAATGACCGTCATGATCATCCATTCGGGCTTGTTGCCCGACGCCATGAAGTTCTCGATCAGCTTGAGGCGCTTGGCGAGTTTCTTGGGCTTCAGCTCAGAGGTCGACTCCGCGATCTCCACGCGAAGCTGCTCGGTCACGGCGTCGAGGTCCATGTTGCCGAGGATCTCGCGGATCGCTTCCGCGCCGATACCGGCAGTAAACTGATCTTCCCCGTACTGCTCCTGCGCCTCCATATACTCTTCTTCGGAGAGGAGCTGCATGGGCTCGAGGGGCGTGATCCCGGGCTCGATGACAATATAGTTCTCGAAATAGAGGACCCGCTCGACATCCTTGAGCGTCATGTCGAGGAACATCGAAATCCGGGAGGGAAGCGATTTCAGGAACCAGATATGGGCCACGGGGGCGGCGAGCTCGATATGGCCCATCCGCTCACGGCGCACCTTGGAAAGAGTGACTTCGACGCCGCATTTCTCGCAGACGACGCCTTTATACTTCATGCGCTTGTACTTGCCGCACAGGCACTCGTAGTCCTTCACGGGACCGA
>CAZKVC010000019.1:0-43273 GCA_964556115.1 uncultured Caulobacterales bacterium | reverse complement strand
CTCTGGATCGACGCGCTCGCGATGGACCCCCAGGGTCTCTACATCGACGCCCTCAACTACACCGAGCAGGGCCTGTGGATCGACGCGCTTTCGGACAATGACGCCCTCAAGGCCGAAGGCGACATGTTCTGGGGCACCTTCAAGCCCAACGGCCTCTACATCGACGCCCTCGGCTTTGAGGACAAAGGCCTGTGGATCGACGCGCTCGGGCTCTATATTGACGCCCTCGGCACGATGGGCGCCCAGGGGCTCTATATCGATGCCCTCAGCCACGAGGCGCGCGGCCTTTATATCGATGCGCTGGCGATGGATGCGGCCGGGCTCTACATCGACCCACTGACCATGGACGAGAGCGGGCTTTATATCGACGCGCTCGGCATGGATCAGCTCGGTCTCTATATCGACGCCCTTGGCCTTTATATCGACCCGCTGATCATGGAGGGGCAGGGCCTCTACATCGATCCGCTCGCGCTCGATGAGCTTGGTCTTTATATCGACCCCCTCGCGATGGAGGGCCTTGGCCTTTACATCGACGCCCTCGGCAAGGCCGAAGAGCGCGGCCTTTATATCGACGCGCTGTGGCTCTGGATCGAGGCGCTCTCGGTGGGCGAGCTCGGTCTCTATATCGACGCGCTTGATGCTGGCGAACTCGACGCCCAGCTTGCGCTCTTCTCGGACCTCGGCGAGGCCGCCGAAGGCCTGAAGGCCCTCGGTCTCTATATCGACGCTCTTTCAATGGAAGAGCGGATGCTGTGGATCGAAGCCCTCGGCCTCGACGAGCAGGGTCTCTATATCGACGCCCTCGGCCTCTATATCGACCCGCTGGAACATATCGGCGAGATCGCCACCCAGCTCAGTGGCCTCAGCCAGGCTCTCGAGGCGCTCGGCGAAGCCTATAAGAGCTACAGCGGCATGCTGAGCGCGGCCGAAGACGCCTTTGGCGGCCTTGTCGGCGAGGCGACCGGCCAGTCCTTCGAAGAAGGCTTCTTGAAGGATTTCCTCGCCAAGCACGGCCTCTCGGGCAACGGCTTCACCGACTTCCTGCGGCTTGAAGACGGCGAGCGGATGAGCTTCCTGATCGACCTTTCCGATCAGCTCACCACCTATCTCGGCATCGACCACCCCGACCATTGGATGCAGACCGTCCTCTGGTCGCCGCGGATCGCCGAGGTCGCGGGCTATGGCGCGAAGACCACTGTCGGCATCGTCGACCAGGGCTTTGACGGCAAGGGCGGCCTTGCCGAGGCCCCGGAAAGCTATGGCCCCGTCTTCGAAGGCAAGAACCACGGCCGCGCCGTCTCCGGCGTGGTTGCGGGCGCGATCGACAATCGCGGCGTGATGGGCGTCGCGCCGGAAGCCCGGATCGTTCTCTCCAACCCCTTCATGGAAGGCGGCCAGGCCGATATCGACGACGTCACCGTCTCGATCACCGAAGTCGCAAATGCCGGCGCGAGCATCGTCAACCTCTCCCTCGGCGAGACCGGCAAGACCTTCTCCCAGGACTGGATCCCCACCTTCTCCGACGACGCGCTTCGCGAAGCCACCAGGGACGTCCTCTTCGTCATGGCGGCGGGCAATGACGGCGTCGCGCAAACCGAAAACGTCGATTTCGGCGCACTCGACACCGTCGAGCAGATCATGCTGGTCGGCGCGCTGGGCGTGAACGGCGAGATCGCCAGCTTCTCCAACACCCCGGGCGATGCGTGCTTCATCACGGGCGGCGCCTGCACGCCGATGATGGAGCGTTTCATGGTCGCTCCCGGCGAGATGCTTCTCGTCGCCACCGAGGACGGCGTCGGCCGTGCCTCCGGCACCAGCTTCGCCACCCCGATGGTCGCCGGCGCCGCTGCCCTTCTCCAGACCCGCTGGGAATGGCTGCAGCAGCACCCCGAAGCCACCGCGGACATCCTCTTCAAGACCGCGACGGACCTCGGCGAAGAAGGCGTCGACAGCACCTATGGCTGGGGCCTTCTCAACGTCGAGGCCTCGCAGCTTCCCATCGACGTCAACCGCCTCTTCTTCCAGACCGAAAGGGGCGCGGTGAACATCAACGCGGTCGGCATGAGCCAGACGCTGATGGACCGCATCGACACCTCCGAAAGCATCACCGCCTTCGAGAGGGTGGCGGGCACCTACCGCGACTTCGAAGTGCCGGTGGGCCTCTTCGAAGCAGGCGCCATCGACCCCTCGGTCGGCCTTGAGCAGTCGGTCGAGCGCTATTTCGCGGAGCGCCTCGGCGTTGCTGCCGGCGCCACCCAAAGCGTCTCCGGTCTCGGCTTTTCCGGCTTGAACGGTTTCACCGACGCCATGGACAAGGGCAGCATGAGCCTTGGCGGCGGGACGGCGGGCTGGTCCCTGACCCTGAGCGCGCGTGAGCCGGCCCACGGCCTGCAGGTGCCCCAGGGCGGTCTCGCCTTCGAGACCCACGGCAAGCTCGTGGCCGAGGAATCAGGCCTCACCCTCAGCTTTGGCGCAGGGGACGGTGCCCTCGCCTTTGCTGGCGACAGCTTCGCCATGACCTCCGACCACGCCATCAACACCGGCGGCGTGAACCCGATGCTCGGCCTCGCTTCGGGTGGTCAGTACCTTCATGCGGCACTGCCCCTCAGCCAGCGCTTCAGCCTCTCGGGCGGCGTGACCACCCGGGCCCATGCCGACCTTGTGGTGAACCCCTTCTCCGGTGAGCTCACCGAGCGCATTGCCGGTACCGAAGGCTACCGGGCCACCGCGGCTTCGGCCGCGCTCGGCTACACCATCACCGAAGGCACCAAGCTCAGCTTCGGCCTCACCTCGCTCAGCGAAACCGACGGCTTCCTCGGCGGCCAGACCATCGGCGCGCTTGGCTTCGGTGAGCCGGTCCAGTCCACCGCGATGAATGCCGGCCTCGTTTCCGAGCTTGGCTTCGGCTTCACCCTCGCACTCGACGCGACCGCCTCGCGCAGTCGCTCCGGCTTTGGCCGCGACAGCCTCCTCGGCCTCGACGGCGACGTTCTCTCCACCGCCTATCAGGCCGCTGTCACCAAGAACGGCGTCTTCGGCGAGACCGACCGCCTGCGCTTCTCGATCAGCCAACCGCTTCACATCGAAAGCGGTGCCCTGGCCGTGGGCAATGTGGAACTGGTGGACCGGGCCACGGGCGAGCTTGGCTTCGTTGCCGAAACGATCGGCTTCAACCAAGGCGAACGCCGCTATGTCGGTGAAGTCCTCTACGGGACCCAGGTCCTTTCCGGCCGCGGAGCACTCTCGCTGTTCGGTCAGTTCGACAGCGCGCCGGTCCTCGGACCGGTGGAACCGGCCGCGACCACCGGCCTGCGCTTCTCGGTCAGCTTCTAGGGCGGCCCCAGGGTCCGGCGTCGCTGCTTCGGCAGCCGCGCCGGACCCTTTCTCATTCAAACGGCCCGATGCGCGGATAGCGGCAAGTGCACGGCGTCGCCGCAAACATATCTTAACAGCTTCTCACCATACTTTCTGCCATTGTCACCGAGGATGCCATGGCAGTCCGCCGTTCCGTCTTGGCCTTGATCGCTGCCGCCTTCGCCGCGGCCATCCCTCCGGCTGCATCGGCCCATCTTCATTACCACCAGCTCGCTGAAACCCCTGGAGCGCTTCTCGATCAGGCCCAGGGCGTTCTCGTGCGCGACCCGGGGCGTGGCCTGCGCCTTGCCCAGCAGGCCCACGGGATGGAAACCGCCTCCCCCGCTCCGCGTCCGGAAATCGTCGCCCGGGCGGCATGGCTCGAAGGCGAGGCCCTGTTCCGCCTCGGAGACCTCGACGAAGCCGCGGACGCCCTCAGCGCCCACCTGGCTCTCGGCGTCGATGCACCCGAAGAGATCACCGGCAAGCTTCTTCTGACCCAGGGCCGGGTCGCGAGAGCGCGCGGCGACAACGGCCAGGCCCTCAAGAGTTTCCAGGAAGCCTTCGCCGTCTTCACGCGGGTCGAAAACCGGCGCTACATGGCGATCGCGCTGCAGGGCCTGTCGACCCTCTACACCAATGCCCGCCAGTATGAGCGAGCCATCGAATATGACCGCCGCGCGGCCGAGCTCTTCCCCGACGATCCGATGATCGAGCTTTCCTCCCTCAACAACCGGGCGGTCGCCTTCACCAGGCTGAAGCGTTACGGCAAGGCCCGGTCACTTCTCGAGCAGGCCCTCGAAACCGACGTCGTCGCGGGCTCGCCGCCCTTCGCCAACCGAATCGAAGCGAACCTTGCATCCGTCGAACTCGATGCAAGCCGCTATGACGCAGCCTCCCGGGCGCTCGCCCGTATAGAAGAGCGGATTGCCAGCGACGCCTCGCTTGAGCGTCCCATTCTCGCCGCGGCCATCGCGGCGGAGTTGCGGCGCGAAGCAGGCGACCCCTCGGGCGCCGCCGAACTGCTGGACGAGGCCTTCGAAGGGATGGACCTGGCGGCCACCACCGAGGACGATTTCGACGCCCACCGCTACGCCTTCGCCGTCTACCGCGCCGCCGGGCGTGCCGACGCTGCGCTGTCGCATCTTGAGGCTCTCAAGCGCCTCGGCGACGACCAGCGCGACATCGCCGCTTCTGCCAATCTTGCCATTCTCACGGCGGAGTTCGAACTTTCCGCCAAGGAACTCGAGATCGCCACCCTGCGCGGTGAACGTCTGCAGGCGGAAGTTGCGCTTCTCGATGCCAAACGCCGGCAGGAGCAGCTGATCGCCGCCGCTATCGTTCTCTTTGCGCTCGGCGTGACCGGCCTTTTCATCAGCCGCGGCGTTCACGCGCACCGTACCCGTCGTATCACCGAAGCGCTCAATGAGAAGCTGCGCAAGAGCAACGCCGAGCTCGCCCATGCGAACCTCGTCAAGACCGAGTTCCTGGCGACGACCTCGCATGAGATCCGTACGCCCCTGAACGCGGTGATCAACCTGACCAGCGCCGCGATCGACGAGATCGGCGAGACCGGGCCTTCACGAGCGAAGCTCAGCACCGCGCTGCGCTCCGCCCAGCACCTTCATGCCATCGTCAGCGACGTGCTCGACGTGGCAAGGCTCGAGGGGAAGCGGGTCGAACCCCATGTCGGCGCGGTTCATCTCGCCTCCGTGGTCGAGGACGTCGCGCAACTTTGGCGTCCGAAGGCGGAGGACAAGGGTCTTGCCTTCGAGGTTCAAGCCGACCTTCCGATGGAGCATTTCCTGACCGACGAGCGCCTTCTGCGCCAGGTGCTCTCGAACCTCCTGTCCAACGCCATCAAATTCACCGAGGAAGGGTCCATCCTCCTGCGGATCAGCGGCGGTACTCCGCTCAAGCCGCTCCAGATCGAGGTCTCGGACACCGGGCTGGGCATTTCGCCGGAGAACCAGGAGGAGATCTTCGAAAGCTTCCGCCAGATCGACGCAGGCAGCACCCGGAGTTTCGGGGGAACGGGGCTCGGCCTCGCCATCTGCCGTCAGATTACCGATCTTCTCGGCGGCAGTATCGACGTATCGAGCGCGATCGGTGCAGGCACGACCTTCAAGGTCATCCTTCCCGCATCCTCTGTTCCCAGCGCGGACAAGCCCGCGGTCACCCCGCTACCCAAGCCCCTCCCTCCTGAGGAACTGGGCGCCTCGCTTGCAGAGCTCCGGGTTCTTGCCGCTGAAGACAATGCGGTCAACGCCATGGTGATCCAGACGATCCTGCAGACGAGGGTCCGTGCCCTGACCATCGTCGAGAACGGCAGGGAAGCCGTCGAAGCTGTCGAAACAGGTGACTTCGACATCGTCCTGATGGACAAGCAGATGCCGGTCATGGATGGGGTCATGGCCACCCGCGAGATCCGCGCCTTGGGCGGCAAGGCGGCGGACGTGCCGATCATCGCGGTCACGGCGGATGCCTTCGCCCAGGCGAGGGATGAGATTCTGGGCGCCGGGGCCAATGACTACCTGGCGAAACCCATCAAGCCCGACGAATTGATGCAGGCGATCGTTGCGAATGTCGCGAGGGCCAAGCAGAATGCGGCCGAGGCGGAGGCGAACCGCGTCTCCTGATCTCTCTCAGCGCAAGGATGACCGGCTTCCCGTGACCACCGCCAGCTTCATAAGGGCCAAAACCGTTCTGACCCCGGACGGTCTTCGGGAAGGCCTTGGCGTCAAGGTCGAGAACGGCAGGATCACTGCTGTCACCAGCGCCGAGCCCCCCCCTGCGGGGGCCGAGGTCGTCGACTTCGGCGACGCTGTCCTGTCGCCGGGCTTTGTCGATATCCAGGTCAATGGCGGCGGCGGGGTCCTCTTCAACGACAGGCCCGATGAGGATGCGCTTCGCACCATCGCGAAGGCGCATCGCCGCTTCGGGACCACCTCGATCCTCGCGACCCTCATCAGCGATACGCCGGGCAAACGGACTGCAGCGATGGATGCCGTCAGCGCCGCGGTCCGCGATCCTGCTTCCGGCATTGCCGGCCTTCACCTCGAGGGCCCTTTCCTGAATGCGGCGAAGAAGGGCATCCACGATGCCGGGCATTTCGCTCCGTTGACGGATGCTGCCGCTGAAGAGCTGGCCTCTTTCAAGGGTGCGCCCCTCCTTCTGACCCTGGCCCCCGAGACGATCTCCATAGGAACCATCGCCAGGCTGAGCGAGGCGGGCATCCGCGTGGCGGCAGGGCATACCGAAGCGAGTTACGAGCAGGCACGCAAGGCGATCGCGGCGGGACTGACGGGCTTCACGCATCTCTTCAACGCCATGCCGCCCCTTCTCAGCCGCGCTCCGGGACCGATCGGCGCCGCGCTCGAGAGTGGCGCATGGTGCAGCATCATCGCCGATGGCCACCATGTCCACCCGGCCGCGCTTGGCACGGCCATCCGGTCGAAGGCGGATGGACGGATCATCCTCGTCAGCGACGCCATGCAAAGCGTTGGTACCGACGCTGAACACCACCGCATCGCCGGGCAGGATGTCAGGCTGTCGGGCGGACGCCTGACCGGGCCGGACGGTACATTGGCGGGGGCGCACCTCACCCTTCTTGAGGCGGTCAGGTTCCTCGTTCGCGAGGTTCAGATCCCGCTTGGTCATGCCCTGCGCATGGCCACCCTCGAACCCGCACGCTTCATGGGTATAGAGGGTGAGGTCGGGCAGATCACACCGGGCGCTTTTGCGGACTTCGCCGTTCTGGGTCCGGACCTTGGCTTGCGCGGCGTGGTCTTTCGGGGCCAGCAGGCTGATCTTTGACGGATGGTCCCGGGGCAGGCAAAAGACGGGTTTTCGGGCAATGGGGCCAGCAAGGAAGTGACGATGACGAACACATCGGCGATCTATGGCTGTGAGGGCCCCTCACTGAATGACTGGGAACGCGGCTTCTTCAACGAACAGAAACCGTGGGGCTATATCGTCTTTGGACGCAATATCGAGACCACGGATCAGTTGCGCCGTCTTACGGATGAAATGCGGGAGGCGAGCGGCGACCCCGATGCCTTGGTCTTCATCGACCAGGAGGGCGGAACCGTCGCGCGCCTCAAGGGGCCGAACTTTCGCCACCCGCCTTCGCCGCACCGGTTCGCCGCTCTTTACGCTGATGATGCTGAAGCTGCAGCCGAGGCGGCCTGGCTGAACGCCCGGCTGATGGCTGATGAGCTCAGGGCTTGCGGCGTCAACGCCAATTGCGCGCCCATGCTCGATGTCGTACAGCCCGGTGCGCATGAGTTTCTGCAGAAGCGCGCGCTTGGTCGGCTTGCGGACCAAGTTACCGTGCTTGGTCAGGCGATCGCACTGGGCCTTCGTGACGGCGGGGTTGCTCCTGTCATCAAGCATGCCCCCGGCCATGGCCGGGGCGATGCGGACAGCCATCTTGCGCTTCCCCGGGTGAAGGAGAGCCTTGCGACGCTTGAGGCTGCGGACTTTCCCCCGTTTCGGGCGTTGCGGAAAGAGGCCATGCTGATGACAGCTCACGTTCTTTTTGATGCTCTGGATAAGGACCATCCTGCGACGCTTTCCCGCCGGATCGTCGAAGGACTGATCCGCCGCGATTGGGGCTATGACGGCCTCATCATGACCGACGACATCAACATGAATGCCCTGGGCGGCGGCCTGACCGAGCGCAGCCGTGCGGCCCTCGATGCTGGTTGCGAAATGATCTGCCATTGCAACGGTGAGCGGGCGGACATGGAAGCGGTGGCGCTCGCGGCCCGTCCGCTGTCCGATGATACAAGGCGCCGCGGCGACCGTGCACGCGCGATCGGGCGGCAGGCCGCAAAGGAATTCGACCGCGAAGCCGCCGCCGACCGCCTGCGGCGCCTGGGCCTGTACGAGGAGCCGGGCGCATGAGCCTTTCGGGTCTTCGCCGCCTCGCGGCGCTGAGCGAGGCGCCCGCCCGCCGGATCATCGGCTTGATGAGCGGCACATCTCTCGATGGCCTTGACATTGCGGTCTGCAGATTGACCGGATGCGGTTTCTCCACACGTCTCGAACTGGAGAAGTTCGTAACCGTTCCCTATACGGACGCCTTTCGGCGGTCAGTCCTTGGCTGCTTCGCCAAGCGGCAGGTCGACCTTCAGGAGTTGACCCTTCTGCATGTCGAGATCGCGGAGCATCATGCGGAGCTTATCCTCGGCGCCCTCGGCGATTGGGGGATGGCCGCGCGCGATGTCGACCTGATCGCAAGCCACGGGCAGACCATCTACCACGCCCCGCGCAGCCTGCACGGCGCCGGGGATCGTCCGCATGGGACCCTTCAGCTCGGTGATGGTGACCACTTGGCCGTCAGGACAGGCATCGCGACAGTTTCTGACTTCCGGCTCCGGAATATCGCTGGCGGCGGCGAGGGCGCGCCCCTTGCGGCGTACGGCGACCTCCTGCTTCTTTCCGATCCCAGCGAAGACCGTGTGCTTCTCAATATCGGCGGCATTGCCAACATCACCTGTCTTCCGGCAACGGATGGAGGCGGCAAGGCATTCTGCAGTGACCTTGGGCCGGGCAACACCTTGATGGATGCTGCCATGCGCCGCTTTCATCCGACGCGCACCTTCGACGAAGACGCCGCCGTCGCGAAAGCCGGGACGGTCGATGACCGGGTGCTGGAACAGCTTCTTCAGGACCGCTTTCTTTCGGAACACATGCCGAAAACAACGGGACCTGAACATTTCAGCCTGGACCGGGTTCTGGCCCTGGCCGCTGATCTCGCGCTGCCAGACCTGCTGGCAACGCTGAACCGCTTTTCGGCGAGGGTGATCGCCCAGCATATCGAGCGGTTGCCCGGTCGGCCCGCCCTTTTTCTCAGCGGCGGCGGCGCCCACAACCCCCTCCTTCGCCAATCGCTGTCGGAGCTCCTTCCGAACCTTTCGATTGGCGAGACCTCGGCTCTCGGAATTGATCCGGACGCGAAGGAAGCGATCCTCTTCGCCGTGCTGGCGAACGAACTCGTCGCAGGCGACCCCAGCGTCTTCGAGGGGCGGATCGTCGGCGCGCCGCCGGTCAGCATGGGGAAGATCAGCCTGCCGACTTGAGGAAGGGCGCCATCGCCTTGGCAATATCTTCGAGGCGGCCTTCCTTCAGGCCCGCAACATTGATCCGGCCGCTTCCGGGCATGTAGATCGCCTGGTCACGGCGGAGGGCTTCCGCCGCGCCTTCGCCGTCGAGGGGCAGGAGCGAGAACATGCCCTTCTGGTGCGCAAGCTTCTGGTAGCGGTCGTCATTGGTCGCGCGCGTCAGCGCATCGGCGAAACCCGTCCGCAGGCGGCCAAGGCGCAACCGCATCTGCTCGAGCTCTTCTTTCCACTGACGGGAAAGCCCTTCGTCCGCCAGAATGCTGGCAACGATCGCCGGGCCGTGTGCGGGCGGCATGGAGTAGGTCGAGCGCACGATGCCTGCCGCCTGGCCTGCCGCGCGCGCCGCGACCTCGGCGGTCTCCCCCTGCAGGAGGAGAAGGCCCGTCCGCTCACGGTAGATACCGAAATTCTTCGAGCAGGAATAGGAGACGATGGCTTCGGGAACGGCATCCAGGAAGGCGCGGATCGGCGCCGCGTCGGCTTCGAGGCCGTCGCCGAAACCCTGATAGGCGATGTCGATGAAGGGCAGCGCCCCGACCTTTTGTGCGAGGGAAGCCAGCTCGCCCCACTGATCGGCAGAAAGATCGGTACCCGTCGGATTGTGACAGGGCCCCTGCAGCAGGATGACGTCCCCGGCCCTTGCTGCCGAGAGGTCTGCCATCATCAGGTCGAAATCCGGCGTTCCGTCCGCAGTCGAACGGTAGCGATAAGGCATGACCTCGAGACGTGCTGCCTCGGCAATGCCGATATGGTTCGGCCATGAAGGATCGCTGACGAAAATCCGCGCGCCCGGGGACATGAGGGCCGCAAGGCTCATCCCCACGTAAACCGCCCCGGACCCGCCCGGGGTTGCAAAACCTTCGATGCGTTCGGACGACCGGCCAAGAAGCACCCGCCCGAGGCGGTCGACATAGTCCTGATTACCCCGGGGGCCTTCATAGGCCTTGGTGGTCTCCTGCTCGATCCGCAGTTTTTCAGCGGCGGCCACGGCCGCCATGATAGGCGTTTCGCCCTGTTCGTTCTTGTAGATGCCGACGCCGAGATCCACTTTCTCCGCACGGTCGTCCCGGCGCGCCTCGACCATCAGCCCAAGGAGGGGGTCGGCCTGCGCCTCTTCGAGGCCGTTCATGAGAAGGTTCGTCACAACATCGCTCTCCTGCCAGTGCGGACCCGGCCCTCCGCCTTCGGATGAAGGATCGAGCCGCGCCCCGCATTCCGGTCTTGCCGCTTTACGGAGGGTTTGTCATTGACCACAGCAGGGGCTATTTTGCAAGCTGCAGGCCGGGCGGGGATATGTCAGACAACATCCTGAAACTGAAGGATTTCCTGCCCTTCCGCCTGTCCGTCGCGTCGAACCTCGTCTCCCGCGGGATCGCCCGGATCTACGAAGACGAGTTCGGCCTGACCATGACCCAATGGCGAATCATGGCCGTCCTCGGCGGCGAGGAAGGGCTGACCGCGAAGGAACTGACCGCCCTCACCGCCCTCGACAAGACAGCGATCAGCCGCGCGGCCAGCGCTCTCGTCGATCGCGGCCTGGTGGCCCGGCAGGCGGCGCCATCGGACAAGCGCAGCGTGGCGCTGAGCCTGTCGGCCGATGGCCGGGCGGTTTATGAAAAGGTGATGCCACGCGCGCGCGCCTGGGAAAGGGAGCTTGCGGAAAGCCTGGGCGAGGCCGAGGCCGCGCTTCTTTCGCGCGCGCTGGAGCGGGTCATCGAGACGGCGAGACGCCGTTGATCAGGGTGCGGCGCCAAGGAACGAGCCGAAAGCCTCACCATTGGGACGCTTGGGTCCGGCCTTGACGCGGACGGAGGAACCGCCCTTCTTCTTGGAGCGGATGAAACCCGGTACGGATGATTTGCTTTTTCGGTTGCTTGCCTGTCGCATCATGAGCCTTTCTCCTGATTGTCGTTGTCGCCGCTGAGCCACGGCATGGCCGACCTGATGTCCGCGCCTATCGTTTCGATGTCGTGTTCCCGCTTGCGCGCCATCATGGCGTTGTAGCGAGCCTTGCCGGTCTTGTTCTCGAGGATCCATTCGTGGGCGAACTGACCGGACTGGATATCGCCCAGCACCGATTTCATTGCCGCCTTCACCTCGGGCCCGATCACCTTCTTGCCGCGGGTGAAATCCCCGAAGGCCGCGGTTTCGCTGATGAAATCATACATCTTGTTGAGGCCCCCCTCATGCAGGAGGTCGACCACGAGCTTGAGCTCATGGAAGCATTCGGTATAGGCAAGCTCCCGCGGGTAGCCGGCCTCGACCAGTGTTTCGTAGGCGGATAGAAAGAGCTCCGTCACCCCACCGCAAAGAACGGTCTGCTCACCGAACATATCGGTTTCCGTCTCGTTGCGGAAAGACGATTCGAAGATCATCGCCGCGCCGCCGCCGATACCATCGGCAAAACCCAGGGCCTTCTGCCGGGCCGTGCCGCTGACATCCTGATGGATGGCGATAAGGCAGGGGACGCCCCTGCCCTTTTCATATTCACGGCGGACCAGCGCCGCGACACCTTTCGGGGCCACCATCACCACATCGAGATCGGCGCGCGGTTTGACGAGGCCGTAGAGCACGGAAAATCCGTGCCCGAAAAGAAGGGTGGCCCCCTCCTTCATTTCGCCCTTGAGGATTTCTTCGTAGATCTCGCCATGGGCCATGTCCGCGGCGAGGAGCGCGACAATATCCGCCTGCCGAGCGGCCTTGGCGATCGGCATGACGTCGAAGCCGTCCGCCGCGGCCTGTTTTTCCGAAGCCCCTCCCCTTCGCGCGCCGACGATCACCTCATGACCATGGTCGCGCAGGTTGAGGCCCTGGGCCCTGCCCTGCTTGCCGTAGCCGATGATGGCGATGGTCTGGCCATCAAGAGCGGCGGGGTCGATGTCGTCGCGGCTGTAGCGGGGAAGGGTGTCGGTCATCATCGCGCCTTTCGTCGGGGAAAGGCAGCGGGGTTAAGGCGATCTGCCGCCGGACGCGAGCATGGCGATACCGGCCGCGCGACGCGCAGCCGGTTCATCCGATCTTCTGTGCTCGAGCCGGGCATTCAGCGCTCTCCGTTCGCAGGCGCAATATCCTTTTGCACCGCAGAAATGAAGCAAAGATTGCCACAGAACAAGATGGAGGAGCACAAATCGGCCGCTTGTGACCTTCATTACGCGATATTCCGCCCTGTCGTGTTGCTTAAGCACCACACTCAGCAGCGGAGAGCCCTGCTTCGAGGTCGCGGAGGAGGTCGTCCTGATCCTCAAGACCGACCGACAGACGCAGGAGGCCGGGGGCAATGCCGGCCTGGCGCCGGGCGGCTTCTTCCATACCGGCATGGGTCATGGTGTCAGGAACGCAGATCAGGCTCTCAAAGCCGCCGAGGGATTCGGCAAGGGTGATGAGCCCCAGCCCGCCGAGAAAGGCGCCCGGGTCCAGACCGTCGCGCAGCTCGAAGCTGACCATGCTGCCCGGGCCTGTCTGCTGCCTGGCCGCGAGAGCGTGCTGGGGATGGGAGGGAAGGCCCGGATAATGGACCGCGGCTACACGGGGGTCACCGGACAGGGCCTCCGCCAGGCGCTTCGCCGTCTCCTCCTGCCGGTCGAGGCGCACGGCCAAGGTCCGAAGCCCCCGCATGGTGAGCCAGGCATCGAAGGCCGGGCCTGTCACCCCGGTGGCGTTCGCCCACCAGGCAAGCTCCTCGCCGAGCTCTCGTTTCGCTGCCAAAACGGCACCGCCGACGACGTCGCTGTGTCCTGCGATGAACTTGGTCGTGGAATGCAGCACCATATCACAGCCGAGGACCAGCGGGTTCTGGCGCAAGGGTGAAAGGAAGGTGTTGTCGCAGACGGTGAGGCAGCCGACCTCTGCCGCCTCGTCCGCCGCGGCGGCAAGATCGGTGATCCGCATCAGGGGGTTCGACGGCGTTTCGAGAAAGGCGAGCTTCGGCTTCTGCGCGAAGGCGGCCTTGCGTGCCTCGGGCTCGGTGAGGTCGGCGAAGAGAACGTCGAAGAGCCCCCGCCGCGCCTTGTGGGTGAGAAGCCTGTGGGTCCCGCCATAGCAGTCATGAGGCGCAAGGACGAGATCGCCCGGCCCGACAAGGGCGAGGCAGAGGTCGATCGCGGCCATGCCGCTGGCCGTCACCGTGCCTCCTTCCGCGCCCTCGAGTTCGGCCAAACAATCGGTGAGCTGGTCCCGCCCCGGCGTCGCGCGGCGCGAATAGTCATAGGCCGGCTTCTCGCGGTGGTCGCTCCAGCAGAAGGTCGTCGACAGGCCGATCGGCGGCGCCACCGCGCCGTGGGCCGGGTCTTCGGCGACGGCGCGGCTGGCGATGATCGTCGCCTTTTTCCGTCCGCTCACGGAAGGACGCGCCGCAGGAGGGCGCCGATGCGGGCGGGTTCCTTCAGGAAGGCGTCGTGACCGTAAAGCGAATGGATCACCTCGAAGCCAGATAATTTCGGCAATTCCGCCGCGCATTCGGAAGCCAGCTCCGGCGGGACGAGACTGTCCGTCGAGGAGGCAATGACGAGGGTCGGCACCCTGACCCCGGCCGGATCCTCGTCATGGCGGTCGATGGCGGCGGAGAGGGCCTTGTAGCGGGCGGCGCTGGTCTTACGCGCATAGTCCCGGCCCCGGGCGCTGAGATAGGAGGTGAGGCATTCCCCTCCCCGCCTGCCGAAACGGCCGTCGAACTCCTGCCGACAACGATAGGTGGTCATGGCGAGCTGGCGGGCGAGGGAGACGCCGTCCGCCTCGCGGTTCGTCCCCTCCGTCAGCTCGAGGATCTGGCGCTGGACGTGGCGGATCGCGGTCGCCATCGGCGAAGGCCTGTGGGCCGCGCAAAGAAGGGCGAGCTGACCCACCCGCTCTGGATAGAGCCTGGCGAAGGAAAGTCCGACCATTCCGCCAAAGGACGAGCCGACGAGGGCCGCGATGCGCGGCGTGCCCGTCTCTTCGAGGGCGAAGGCGAAGGCGCGCGCGACGGCCTCAGGGGTCAGCGCGCAGCCGGGCCGACCCGCCGGGAAGTCGGCGCCGATGACAAGGCAGCGGTCCGTGTCGATGACGCGTCCGGGTCCAGCCAGACAGGCCCACCAGCCATCATCCTCCGATGCGACCTGGCGCCCGGCGGAGATACCGCCGAGAACGAAAACCCTGGGGCCTTCGGGGTTGCCGACCAGGCGCAGCCTGATGCTTTCGCCCTCAAGGCCTGGAACGGCATCGTTGCCGCTTTCGGGCAGGATCACCGTGCGGTCGCGCACCATCGGGCGCGCCCGGACAGGCGCGGCGAAGGGGACATCGGCGGTTTCGGTCACGGACAGGCTCATCGGTTCACTCCATTCGGAGCGCCGTGCCTTTTGCTTGCGGGGAGCAAGTTGTGCGCCATGGACAAGAAGGCCAAGAGGCCTCGCCACACACGCACCCCTCGCTTTAGCGACATTTGTAAAGCGCCCCGCAAGCTGAGAGGTCAAATCGGCGCTGGGCGTCTGCATGCGCGCGGCTCCTTTCGCCGTCAAGAGCCCGCTGCAGTATCGAGAGCCAGAGACGATCACAGCTCGGCTAGGCGTGCTGAGAACCCTGTAGAGTAGGGGCGGTTCCGCTTGCGAAATAAAGATGAGCTCCAGTCTCCGCTGCGTAGGATGCTTGGCGGCAGGCCTGCCGATGATAGCTTCTGCCCCATGGGAGAGGATAAATTCAGGCTCGGAGGAGTGCTTGCGCTTCTCCTGACGATCGCCGCAACACCCGCGAAGGCAGAGCGTGGCCGTTATGTGCCGCTTCCGCTCGACCCGGGCCACGGTCAGCCATGCGAGAGCTATGAAGGACCCCATAACCTGCCGCAGAAGGTCGAGTGGCCTGGCGCTGTCCGGTTCTGCGAAGCAGTGCCGCGCACCAGCACCGCGGTGGTGCTTCGGTTCGATCTTGATGAGGAGGGGCGCCCGGTCAGCATCGAGACCGGCAATATGCCCCTTCCCTGCCTTGAGGACCCCGCGGCAGAAGCGCTGGCGGAGTGGCGGTTCTGCCCGGTGATGGAGCTTGGGCATCCGCGGCGTGTCTATGGGCTTGAGGTCCGGATCGGCTTTCGCGAAGGATAGCCTATGCGTCCTTCCCTTCTCCTTCCGCTGATCGCCCTTGCCGCCTGCGCTACCCAGCCAAGGGAGGTCCCGGTCGTTCGCGATCCGGGCGCCCAGCCCATGTCCCGGGTCAATGTTCAGGGCTTCGCAGCCTGTACCGAAGGCAAGCCCCTGCCCTATCGCGCTGAAGTGGTGACCGAGCTGGAAGTGGGGCCGGAGGGCTTCGTGACCGATGCAAAGATCGTGCGCAGTGACGATCCCTGTCTCAACCGGCCCGTGCTGATCGCCGTGCGGCAATGGCGCTACCCGCCGCGCCTGGTGGAAGGCGAGCTGGCACGCCGCGAAGGGGTCCGGGCGCTCCTCATTTTTGCGCAGGACGCCGAGCCGCGGGGGGTAAGCCCCGGGCGTTCAACGCGTTGAACGTCAGCCCGAGAGTTTCTTGTAGGCGCGGACCACCGCCTTGGCGAGTTCGTCCGGATCGGGTTTCGCTGCGAGGTCGATGTCGAGCTTGAGGCTTTCCCCCTCGATCCGCGCGGTCAGGAAGGGGACGCCGCCTGCACCGCCCTCTTTCACTTGCTTCGGTTTCCTCGCCCCGCCGCCTTTGCCGCCGGCCTGCTTGAGGAGCTTGAAGACCTCCGCCCCGTTCATGAGGAGCGTGCCGCCCATCTCACGCGCCTTGTCCTGGGCCTTGGCAATCTCCCCTGCCCTCTCGACCAGCGGCGCCCGGCTGTCGCCTTTCAGAAGCGGTGAGAGCTGCTGGCCGTGCCGTACCGAGATCTGGCGCGGATCGCCATAGGCATCGAGGACCTCCCTCGGCAGCTTGGCGATCGAGATGTAGCTCGACAGGAGGCTCTTCGAGACCTCCATGCGCTGCGCCATGCGGGTGAGATTGCCGCCGTAATAGTCGTCGAGCGCCTTGAGATATTCCCGGCCCCGCTCATAGTCGGAAATGTCCTGCCGGCCGCGGTTTTCGAGATCGGCAAAGCGGAAGGCTTCCTCGTCCTCGAGATCGCGGACCTCCACGAGGTAGAAGATCTCCTTACGGTTCTCGTTCTCCCTGAGCCAGCTGACCGCGAAGTGACGCCGGGCGCCGGAGATCACCTCATAGTCATACCCTTCCGGGTCATTCTTGAGCCGACGGACCACCGCCGGGATTTCCTGCTTACCCTGCGCCCTGATCGAGCCGATGAGGTCAGCACAATTCTCGGCGTCGAGGAGGTCATAGATCCGGTTGTGTTTATGCCACATCCGGCAGGTCGCCGGGTCGATCATGCGCAGACGCACGTCCCGCACCCGGCCCTGAGCGATATCGCTGAGCGCGCCTTCCCGTTGGGCCAGTGGATTGATGTTGAGGCCGGAGGGCCTGGACGGCCCTGCCTCCTTGTCCTGCGCGGCAGTGACAGCGTTCTGAAGAATGCGCTTACGGGCCATGCTGGGCCTCCCTGGATGTGTTCAACGCGTTGAACACCGCTGAGGAACGAACGAAACAATGGAACAGTGGAACCGCACGATTAAGGAGCTGTTCCACTCCGCATGCCTGACTCACGTTCAACGCGTTGAACATCACGCCACTCCCTCACGCAGAAGCCGTGCTTCATGGCTCGGCCAGGTCGAGCGGATCGCCATCTCAAGATCCCCCATCACCCGGTCGAGATTGGCGCGGCAGCGCCGGTATGTCCTGTTCGACGGGCCGTCATACTCATAGACGGAACGCATCTCGATCGAAGCGTTGTCGAACTCCGAACTGTCGAGCAGCGCGGTCGTCAGGATGTCACCGGCGAAGATCTCGCGCATGGCGTCGCGCATCTCCTGATGGGCGCTCTTGTTTTCATCCACCTTCGTCGCGAGGAGCTGGACGAAGCGGTAGTCCATCGCCGCGCCGTGGCTCTCCATGGTCTCGAGCACCGATGTCAGCATCCTCAGAAAGGACACGGTCGAGGCATAGTCGATGGAGGAGGGCGGCGTCGGGATGAGAAGCGCGTTCGCGGCTCTCAGCGCATTGAGGGAAATCATGCCGAGGGCAGGGGGCGGATCGAGAACCACGATATCGTAGGCCTCCGCCACCTCACGCAAACCGAGCCGCAGCCGCTCGAACCGGTCTGTCCCGGCCCCTGTCGATGCAAGATGGTACTCGGCATTATAAAGCCCGAGGCAGGCGGGGATGAGATCGAGCCCCGACCAGTAGGTCTTTCGGATCGCGTAGCTGAGATCGTCACGCCCCCCCGGTTCGAGATAGGAGAGGAGGGTCTCTTCCTCCTCGATATCGGTCTCGGGGTTGTAGCCGAAAAGCCCGGTGGAGCTTGCCTGCGGGTCGGCATCGACCAGCAGGACGCGGTAGCCTTGCAGCGCCAGATACTGCGCGGTGTGGACCGCGATCGTCGATTTGCCGACGCCGCCCTTGAAGTTCTGGACCCCGAGGATCAGCGGCGGATCGCTTTCTGCGCGCCCCGGTCTCGTGCCGAAGACGTCGCGCATGTGATTGATCTCGGCCAGTGTGAAACCGACCCGGTGGCCGCTCTCGCGCTTTTTAGGGGCGGGAAGGGTGCCGTCCTGCTCGGCCCGCCGGATGGTCATGTCGGACTTGCCCACCATCTTCGCCGCATGGCGTATGCTGAAGCGCAAGGGCAGCACCTTGCCTTCCGCCTCCCCCAGAAGCTCGTCACGCATCGCATCGAGGAGCCGCACCGAGCGTTCCTGAAGCCGTCCAACACGCTGGGTCGCCGCGCTTCGATCAGCCATGATCCCTCCTTAGCCGGTGGCCATCTACGGCGAATGCTTTCCGCCCGCCAGGGTTAACCTTCCGTTAACCACCCATGTTCGATTTTTGCGCCGATTGCACCAAAAAGTGCAACATTCGACCGAGCCGGCAGCGCTTCTCGACTCTCCGCGAGAATCGTCGCCACTAATTTATCCCCCTCCGTCCTGGCCCGTGCTTGGAAGGAGGCGCCCGGGATCACCCCGGCGCGATCGGAACCAGACGAGAAAGGATCAGGGCGAAAGGCAAAGAAAAACCCGGCCAGGGGCCGGGCTCTTCGGCGGAACCATGGGTTCCTGCATAAGTTTGACACCTCTTGCATAACCCCCGCCGTCTCAAAGAGCAAGCGCAAAGCGCGATTCGCGCCACGCCCTTTTTTTGCCTTCGCGCCCTCTTGGGTGAGCGCGATGATGGAAGCTGCTGTATCAAGACCGGGCTTTGCCCGGCGGGCCGAAGGGTTCGAAGCCATGAAGGCGAGGGCGGAGAAAGCCGCCATCGCGCCGGTGACCCGGCTCGACCTCGACCGGATGATCGTCTGGGCCGCCCATGACGTCAGCCCCCAGGCGCGGCTTCTCCTGTGCTTCTATGCCAGCCATCTCGGCGTGAAGGCGATCGAGGAGGGGACCACCGCGGTCTACCCCGGCACCGAGCGGGCCTGCGCCTTTCTCAAGGTCTCGAAGGAAAGCCTCAAGCGCTACAAGCGTGAGCTTGAGAAGGCCGGCTACATCCTCCGCCGCTATGACAACCGCAACCAGCCCCTGATCGGAGGCGCGATCGACCTGCGCCCGCTCCTTGCCCGCCGCGAAGAGCTCCTCGGCAAGATCGACAGCATCAATGCCGGGCTCAAGGACCGCCGGGCCGAACGGCGCCACGCCGATCAAGCTTCGGATATGACCCCCCGGGGGGCCGGGTATGACCCCCGAAACGGTAAGGATAAGATTCCTAGTCACTGTTCGTTCGATTTGGAAAAAGGGGAGGACGCCAAGGCTTTGGCGGAGCTTGACCGCGACGACACCGCCCTGCGGCGGCTTATTGCGGACACCCTCGATCACGCCCCCAGATTGCGCGAAGCCCTACCTGAGATCAGCGGTCATACCGACCCCGGCACGGCGCTTCTTGCCCTCAATCACGCCCTGCCGGATCTCTTCCCGAACGATCCCCCCCGCTCGATCGCCAATACCGGAATGCGGGGTCTTCAGCGCCTCGGCGCCCGCCTCTTCCCCGCGGTCGCCATCGCGCTCCACGACCCCGAAGTGCGCGCCGCCTCCGCTTATCTGGGACGTCTCGTCATGAAGGCCGAGCACTATGACGAGACCGCCTCCCTGAAGCGCCTTGCCGAGCTGAACCCCAAACCTGTCGACCTTCCGAGCCATGGCGATGAACGCATCGACGCCTTCGTCGAAGCCTTCGCCCGGCAAGCGGGCAGGGAAGCCGCGGCGAGTTACCTCGCACCCCGGATGGCGAGGCTCGTCCCGGGGGCTTGCGGAGGCGTGACGATCACCCTGACCTCGCGTCTTGCCCATAGCCGCCTTGAGGAGCGATACGGTGACGCGCTCCGCTCGGCGGCCGGTGGAGGGCGGGTCACCCTAGTCCTTGGCACCAGCTCGGCCCGTCACCCAGCGGATGGTGCGGGCACGATGGCAAGGAGCGATCGTTTACCAGGCTCAAATCTCGATCTGGCAGATTTGTCAGGGCGGCAGGCAACTTGACGACACCTCGCTGAGTTGCAACGGGGGCGGCCTTTCGCCCCTACGTCCAGGCCGACCCCGGCCAGGACGCCGCTGAAGAGGATCGGGCCTGAAATGTCAGCGCGGAAGACCGTTTATTCGAGCGCTCAGGCATCGGGTGTGGGCGCCACCTTGCGCGACCTGCGCGAGGGCTTCGAGATGGGCCCCGTCTGGCGGACCTTCGCCTGGGACGAGATCCAGAGCCGCTACCGCCGCAGTGTCCTCGGCCTTGCCTGGATCGCGATTTCCTATGTCCTTTTCGTCCTCGGCATCGCGGTCATCTTCGGCGGGCTGATGAATAGGGGGGATGCAGGATATGTGCATTACGTCGCCATCGGCTATGCGACCTTTCTCTTCCTGATGAGCAATGTCTCCGAGGGGTGCGGGGTCTTCTACGGCTCGGCCTCTTGGCTGAAGAGCTCGTCCATGCCCTATTCGGTCTATGTCTATAAAGGGATCGCGCGCGCGCTCTTCCCCTTCCTCGTCCAGATGGTGGTCGCGATCGTCATCATGCTGGCAACCGGCTGGCGCCCGACCCCGTCGATCCTGCTGGTGCCTTTCTCCCTTCTCATCGTGCTGATCACCGCGGTGCCGGTACAGCTTATGTTCGGCTTCCTTGGCGCATGGTCGCGCGATGTCGGCCACCTGGTTCAGTCCCTGACGCGGCTTCTCATCTTCCTGACGCCGATCATCTGGACCTTCGACAGCCGAAGCGGCGCGATCCGGCAGATCGCCCTTTTCAACCCCTTCACCCATTACCTCGAGATCTTCCGCGCGCCGCTCCTGGGGGAGCCGATCCTGCCGCAGAGCCTCTACATCGTGCCCTGTCTGACGGTGGCGGCCTGGGTCGTGGCGATCCTCGTCGCCGCCCGCCTGCGTAAGCACCTGCCTTTCTGGGTCTGAACCGTGACCAGCCTGACAGTCGAAAATATCAGCCTGACCCATCCGATCGCCGGCTATGCAAGTTCCGGTGCGGGAGATGCTGGCGATGAAGACGACAAGTTCGTGCGCTCGGGTTCAGGCCGCATCCTCGGGGTGAGGGCGCTGAGCGGTGTGTCCTTTTCTCTGACCGAGGGCAACCGACTTGGCCTGATCGGCAGGAACGGCTCGGGGAAGACGACCCTTCTTAGGGTTCTGGCGGGCATTCTTCCCCCCGACCAGGGCCGGGTGGTGATGGAGGGTCATGCGACGAACCTCATCAACATCAATCTCGGCATGAAGGCCGACGCCACCGGGCACCGCAATATCACGCTGCAGGGCCTCGCCTCGGGCCGAAAGCGCCGTGAGATCGAGGAGCGCCGGGCCGAGATCGCGGCTTTCTCCGAGCTCGGAGAGTTTCTCGACTTTCCCGTCAGCACCTATTCCGCCGGAATGCGCATGCGGCTCAGCTTCGCGGTGGCAACGGCCTTCGAGCCGGAGATCCTGCTCCTTGACGAATGGCTGAGCGCAGGCGACGAACGTTTCAAGATGAAGGCGACAGAGCGCATGTCGAGCTTCGTCGAACGGGCCGGCATCATCGTCCTTGCCAGTCATAGCCGGTCGCTTCTGACCAACAACTGCGATCAGGTGATGTGGCTCGACAGCGGGCGGATCAAGAAGATAGGGCCCGTCAAGGACGTGCTCGACGAATATGAAGCGGTCATGCGCCGGGCTTGAGGGACAGCGCCCTGAAATAGCCGCTCCCGCTCCCAAGGGTCAGGACCAGATCGGCCTTCTCGCCAGCATGAAGAGGCGAGGGGAGCTCCGCTGAGATCATCCGGCCACGGACCTCTGTCTTGGCGGTCTGTCCTGCAAAGCTGACTTCGACCCCGGAGGCGGAGAGGCTCGCCATCTCGATCACCACCTCGTTTTTCGCTTCCGCTCCCCAATGCATCAGGGGGAAAGCGGCCTTCTTAGCGATGAAACCATCCGCCCGCAGCCCATGGATCGGGGTGCTTCCCTTCATCAGGAGACGCGATAGCCGCTCACGGATGAATCCGGGGGCCTGGTCGATGACGTTCTGTACCCGAAAGCCGCGCAAGGACGATCTGTAGCCATCCGGGCCCGGATAGAGCCTGTCGATCCGCTCGATCTCTTCGCGGCGGCGCGTGGTGAAGGACGCGGTCTTGGTGCCTGTCTCCCAGAGGATCCGTGAGAGGGCTTCGTCCAGAAAGGCGAAGGGTACGCCTGATCGGTAGAGCCGCAGGAAAAGGTCCCAATCCATCGTATAATGAAGAGACCGGTCGAGGCCGCCTACCGCATCGAGGGCCTCCCGCGTGAAGAAACAGGAAGGCTGGGAGATGCCTGCGGTGTGGCGAAGTCTTTCGGACGGCTGCTCGACACCGTATTGCCAGCCGACAAGGCGGCGCTTCGTGTCGATGATGGTGCTGTGCCCGTAGACCACGGATGGCCGGTCAGCCTGCATCATCCTTTCACTGACTTTCTCCAGGGCCCCGGGGTAGAGGGCATCGTCCGCATTCAGCCAGCCAAGGACGCTGCCTTCAGCCCGCTCCCAGCCGCTGGCGATCGCGTCGGCCTGCCCGTCGTCAGGGCCATGATAGCGGTGGGTGAGAAGATCGCCGAATTCATCCGCCGTCTTCCTGACGCGGTCGTCGCCCGATGCATCGAGAAGCGCGACCTGCAGCGCCACATCCTGCGCCGCGAGCGACGCCAGGCAATCGGGGAGGAAAGGATGCCAGGCGCCGATCGGCACGGTCATCGCAAATGAGGGGGCGGTGCTCATACGAGGTTCCGGTCATCGAAGCGGAAGCGGCCGCTGCGCCCGATCTCGCGATCGAGATCGGTGATCAGGAGCTTTCCGTCTTCCTGTATTTCGTCAGGAGCAAGACCGATGGAAGCGGTCGTGATGAACAGGCGGCCACCGACGATCTCGACCGTGGTGGGACGTTTGGCCGGAACCTCGATCTCTTCGAGAAGGCCGCCGTCCCGCCCGAACCGCCTGACGGCAGCCCCGTCCCAGAACGCCGCCCAGAGGCCGCCTTCGCCGTCCACCGTCAACCCGTCGGGATAGCCTGTCTTTGCGGTATCAAAGGCAAGATGCTCCTCATAGTGCGTGATGCCGTCTTCGTTGATCTCGAAGCGGAAGATCTTGCCATCGGCGCTATCGACAACATAGCCGCGCCCGATCTCCGCATCGAAGGCGGGACCGTTGGTGACGAAGAAACCGTCCAGCATCTTCACCGCCTTGCCGTCCGGCCCGAGGCGGTACCAGGACCCGGTGCGCTCGTCCTCCGCGTTCTTCATCGTGCCCGACCAGAACTGGCCGAAGGGGTCGACCTTGCCGTCATTGAAGCGGTTCTCCGGCAGGTGCGCCTCCGGGTCGGTGAGGGGGGCCAATTGCGCCCGGCCCTCCTGGATATCGAGAAGGGCGAAGCCGTCCTGCCGGCTACAGACGAACTGGCTGCGCTCCGCGAGGCCGATGGCACTGACCGTGCCCTCCAGGCTGCAGGACGTCAGATCCGTGCCGTCCGTCCCGGAGCTGACGAGCTTGCCTCCCTTGATGTCGAGCCAGAACATGCGGTCGGCCCTGGGGTCGTAAAGACCGCTCTCGCCAAGGATCAGGCGCTCTTCGCCGATGGCCGTGAAGGTCCGCTTCCTGTCAGTCATGCCGGGTCGTGAAGGCGCGAGAGAACGCCTCCATCCGCGTAAAGAGTGGTGCCGGTCAGAAAACCGGCTTTGTCCGAGCAAAGAAAGACCGCGATCTCGGCGATCTCCTCCGGACTGGCGATGCGCCCGGCGGGGTGAACGCCTGCCAGCGCTTCGAGGCCTTCGGGATTGCCGTCGAAACCCGCGCGCAGCATGTCGGTTCCCACCGCGGCCGGGGCCAGCGCGAGGACCCGCACCTTGCCGCCAAGGTCCACGGCCAGCGCCCGGGTCAGCCCGTCGATGGCCGCCTTGGACGTTGCATAGGCAACGAAGCCGGGCTTGGTCGCCCTGGTGTGCACCGACCCGATATTGAGAACCGTGCCGCGGGTTTCGCTGAGGTCACTCAGGAAGCTCCGTACGAGCGCGAAGGGCGCTGCGACATTGACCTGCAGCGATATTGCGAAGTCGGAAAGCCCGATCTCTTCCGTGCTGCCCAGATGCTGGTAGGCCGCATTGTTGACAAGCGCGCGCAATGGTCCGCCTGCCACCTTTCTCACGTCGTCGGAGAACGCGGCTAATGCCTTCTCATCCGTTGCGAGGGTTTGGAGGTCGGCGCTGATGAAGGGGCAGCCAAGGCCCGGGTCTTCGCCCCGGTCGGTGGCGACGGGCTGGTAGCCTGCCGCGCCGAACGCAGCAATCAGCGCACGGCCTATGCCGCCGCCGGCGCCGGTGACCAGGACCGCGGGTTTTCTCACGAGAGCATGCCCGCCATCTTCTCGATGGCCAGGCGGCTCACCCGGCGGACCGCATCGGCGGAGTTCGAGCCGTTATGCGAGCCGAAGATCAGCCTGTCATAGGCGCGAAGCGGCGAGCTCGCCGGAAGCGGTTCGGTTTCGAAAACATCGAGGGCGGCTGAGTGGATCGTGCCGTCTTCGAGGCCTGCAAGAAGGGCGTCCTCGCGCACCAGGGGGCCGCGGCCGACATTGACCAGCCTGACACCCTTTTTCAGCTTCGGCAGAATGTCCTTGTTGAACATGCCCCGGGTCGCGTCATTGAGGGGGGCGGTGAAGACGAGAAAGTCCGCCTCGCCGAGCCGGTCCGGCCATTTGGCGGCCTCGACCCCTTCGGGCAGGTCGCCGGGCGCGGCGGGGTCATAGATGATGACCTTCGAACCGCAGGCCAGGATGCGGTTGACCGTCTGTGTGCCGATATCGCCATAGCCGACGACGGCGGCAGTGCGGCCGACAGGGCTGATGCCGCTCGGCTTCGGCCAGCTCTTGTCCTGCCGGATCTCGCGGTCGATGCGGTAGGTCTCGCGCGCCAGGCCCAGAAGATAGGTCAGGGCGACATCGGCCACTTCATTGCCGAAGACACCGGGGGTGTTGGTGACCGGAATGCCGGCCTTCTCGAAGGCATTGAAGTCGACATTGTCGACGCCCACGCCCCATTTGACAGCCGCCTTCAGGCTGGGCGCCACGGCCTCGATCACCCGGGCCGAGGCCGGGTCGTCGCCAATGATCCAGCCGTCATAGGCCGGAAGCTCCTCGATCAGCTCGTCCTCGGTCATGGTCTGGGTGACATTCGCTGGCACACCTTCGAGTCCGTGCGCGGAGAAATCATCGCGGAACTCATCGAAAAGGCCGAGCATGGGCGGGCAGGTGACGAGGATCCTGGGCTTGTCGGTCATGCTCATGCCTCCGGCAGGGTTTCGCCGCGCGCAACGCGCATCAGGAGCGATTCCGCCATGAACCAGTCGGCTGGCTCGTCGATATCGACGCTTTCAAGAGGCGGGGTGATGAACATCTCGGGCTTCTCGCCGATACGTGCGCCGGTGGCTTCGAAGCTTCTGGCGTCGAAGACGTAGAAGACCGAGTTCTCTTCGAGATAGGGCGGCAGGTCCTGGGTGCGGACGAGATTGTCCGGGTCGTGATTGATCGGCTTGCCTTCAGGGGTGTAGAAGCGCGTCTGGTGCTGGTTCACGGTAAAGAGGCTGTCCGCATCACCGCTGTCTTTGAGCTCGGTATAGCGGGCGATCATCGCCTCGACCGTCTTGACGCTGAGAAGCGGGTTCGTGGTGTGGGTCATCACGAAGATGTCCGAAGCCACATTCGCCACGTCGTCACCAAGGACGAGGTTCATCGAGACGAAATCGCCGCAGATCTCTTCCTTCCGGTCCCGGATCACAACGCGGCCATCCGCGTCACCGTCCTTCAGGCCATGGTCGGCAAGGATCGAGCGGGCATCGGTGTTGATGACCACCTGGTCGACCACTTCGCTCGCCAGCAGGGTGTCGAGGATCCACCGGAACAGCGGCTTGCCGGCGATGTCCCGGAAGTTCTTGGAAGTCACCCGGGCGCTGTGCGCCTTCATCGGCAAGAGCGCCGTTACCTTTTTGCCGTCGATCATGGTCCCGTCCTCGGTTTTTCCGAGGGGACTACGCCGTAAAACGCCCCAGGATCAAGACGAGCTGGCGGTGCGCATCGAGGCGTCGGCCTGCTGCTCACGCGCCTCTTTCTTGTGGGTCGTGGGGAAGTAGTAGCTCTCCTTCTGGGCGCGGGAGAGCGTGCGGTGTTCGTTGTGTCCAGCCCAGGTTCCGTAGAACTGGTTGAAGCGGAACCACAGGATCTCGCCGGCCTTGGAGAAGAAGCAGCGCTCGCGGACCGCTTCGCCCCAATCATGCAGGACCGCCGCCGAGGTGTAGCGGAGGAAGTCCCGATAGGTGACCTGCACCTCGGGCATGATCTCACGCAGGGTGAGCGCCTCGCGGTAGTAGCGCCGCCGGGTCTGCTTGAAGCTCTCTTCGTGGATGTGAACCACCGGCGCGTCGGCGACATAGGCGATCCGTCCGCCGTCAGCGGTCAGCGCCTTGCCCAGCACCATGTCCTCAAGGCCCGTCGCTTTCTCGCAGAAGCGGTAGCGGCGCCAGACATCGGTCCTGATCGCGGAATTCGCGTTGTTGACGAAAAAGCCATCCTGCGGACGCTTGTCGTGGTCGGGGAAGTATTTCGCGAAGATCTGCTTTTCGGAGAAACGGCTGATTTCATGGCCGATCTGCTTGCCATAGGTGTAGTCGGCCTCGTCCCTGACCAGGGGTTCGATCAGGTTGGCAAGCCAGTTCTCATGGGCCGGGATGCAGTGGGCCGAGATGAAGACGAGATAATCGCCCACCGCCGCCTCGCAGCCCCAGTTGAGGGACCGGCCGAAGGTGAATTCGTGCTTCTTGATGTGGACGATACGGCAGCCGAACGCCTCGGCGATCTCGAGCGTGCGGTCGGTGGAGCCGGAATCGACCAGGACGATCTCCGCCTCCATCCCCAAGGCGGACAGGTCCTGCTGCTGGCAGGCTTCGAGGGCGTCAGCGAACCATTTCTCTTCGTTGAGCGCCCTGAAAACGATGCTGACCTTGCGGTTCATGCTCTCCACGGATCCTGCCCCTGATTGCGTGAATGTGATGATACACATGCCATAAGGCAGCAGGGTTAAAAAGGATCGGAAGCGAAAAAGCCGCTTACCTTCCAGATAAGGACGATGGCGCCGGCCGGCGGGATGGACAGGGCCGGAAGATCGCGACAATGGATCATCATGGCTTCCGAACCTTCCGAACCGTTTCGTTTTGATTCCGAAACCGCATTCATTCTCGGCAATGGACCGTCGCTGAAAGGCGTCGATCTGAAAGCGCTGCCGGGCCCCTCGTTCGGGATGAACGCGGCTTACCGCTACTGGCGGTCCATCGACTGGCGGCCGCGTTACTATAGCTGCCTCGACCTCGTGGTCGGCGTCTCCCACAAGGATGCGATTGCCGAGCTGATCGAAGAGGGGCGGATCGAGCGCTTCCTCCTGCGCGCGAACCTGATCGAGGCGCTGGGCGAAGCGGGCCGCTCCGAGCGGGTGATCTCCTTCGAAGGGCTCGCTTCGCAGGATGACCGCCTGGCTTCGCCGACCATCACCACCGGCAGCCACACCACCTTGTGGGCCGCGACCCTCGGCTACCGCAAGATCGCGCTTCTGGGGATCGACGGCAACTACAAGGAGATCGTCCCCGGGGCCGAACGCCGCGACGGCATCGAGCTGGAAGTGGTCGAGAGCGGCGAGAATCCGAACTATTTTTTCGAAGGCTATCAGCAGCCGGGCGACCGCTACAATATCCCGAACCCGCGGCCGGGCCTTCACAAGGAAGGCTGGGGCCAGGCGGCCGCGGTCCTCGCGGATGAGGACGTTCAGGTCGTCAACACCAATCCCCGCTCCGATGTCGGCTATTTCCCCTTCGTCGACCGGGACGCAGCTTTCGCTTCCGGTTCCGAAACGAGACCTGCAAGGCTTACCCCTCCGCCGCGCGAGACGACAAGCGAGGCGCCCCCCGGGCTGCGTCAGAGGCTGAGCCGGGAAGGAAAGCCGCTCGGCCTCCTCGCGCTTCTCTGCGCAGCAGCGCTCGTGCTCGCGGCCCTGGCCGGGTTCGGATTGGCGGCTCTTGTCGCCTTCGCGCTCCTCGCCGGAGCGGTCTTCGCTCTTGGTGCGCTGTTCCTCCTCAACCGCCGGGCGGTGACCGAAAGGCTGGCGCGGCAGGAGGCGGAGCTGACCGGGCTTCGCGAAAGGCTCAAGGCGCTGGAGGGCGAACGGCGCGCTTGAGGGTCTGGGCGGCGCGCATGGCGCTTTCCCCGCCGGGCAGAGAGGCGATCGACGAGACCACACGGAACTTGGCGCGCGCCTGCCAGGGGATGGTCGCGGCCATCTTGCGCTTCACCTGGCCGATGGATCGGGGCTTGGCTTCGCGTTCGGCGGCAGCTTCCACAAGCGAATGCCGAAGCGCAGCCTTGTTCGTTTCCTTACCGAAATGTTTCGCAACCACTTCGCGCGCCCGGCGCACAAGCGCCTGCCGGCTTTCCGGCTCGGCGATGAGCGGAGCGATGGCCGCTTCCAGCTCGCTGTCGGTTCGGCCCCGCGTCACCACGGCGCCGCCAACTTCCTTGAGGAAAGCGACGGTCTCGATCGCCTCGGGACCGATGGCAAGGACCGGTCGGCCCGAAGCGAGAAGCTCCGGCACCTTGTTGGCGAAGGAATAGCGCAGATAGCGCCGGGTCTCCTCGTCATCATTGTAGGCGGCCACCAACAGATCCGCTTCCTCAAGCCACTGGCGATAGGCATCGGCGCTCAGGTCCGAGGCGCGCAGATCCACTCGTGGAAGGCCGGCGAACCCGTCTCCATAGAGGTTGAGCCAGTGCGCCTGGGTCCTGATGTCAAAGCGCAGATCCATCCTCTCGCCATGCGGCCCGGCGACGAAGCGGGCGAGCCGCCGGATCGCCTCGAGGCTCATATCCGGCGCCAGCGATCCTGCATAACGGATGGTGAAGGACCCGCCGCGGGTGCTGGCCGCCACCTGCCGGTCAGGCAGATCGACGACATTCCGCGCCACCTCGAAGCCAGCGCCGTAACGCTCGCCAAAGGCCCTGGCCATGCCCGGGGAGATGGCGAGGTTCAGCGCCGCGCGTCCGGCCAGGGTTTCAAGGTCCTTCTGCCATGCCTTGCCTCGTTCGGGATGATCGGCCAGAAGCCGGGCGTGCCAGTCATCCATTAACCACAACGCAAGAGCGGTCTGGCTTCTCTCCAGAAGATGAAGGGCAAAATCATGAAGCGGCGGGCATTCCGCAGTCGGTCGGTAAAGAGTGATCTGCGGCGCGAATGTCCCGTCGAGCAGCGCCGCGCTTTCCGCATCGTCACGGAAAGGCACGAGCCGTCCGGCCGCATCGGTCAGCGCCAGGCGACGGGTCGCCGGGTTCTGCGTGACCTGCAGGAGCTGGCCAGCGGGCCAGTCGCCGAAATGATTGGCCTTCAGAACACTGGTCGCAGCCGGACCACGGATCGGCGTGTGATCGAGAATGAGCAGGCGGGGAAGGGTCATCGGATCTCACTAGGCGTCCGCCCTTCAATTGCAATGGCAGAACCCCTCTTGGCCTCGTGAATCGAAGAGCGAAATTTTCAATGGCAAAAAAGATTCTCATCTACACTGACAGTCGCGGCCAACACACGCCTACCGGAGTGCCGGTTTTCGATACGTTCCCGAAACGGATCGGCAAGCTTCCAGGCATCAGCGCCGAACTCATCCTTTGTCCGATGAAATGGACGACAACGATAGACTTCCTCTCCTATCTTGAGGAGCAAGGTGGTTGGCAGACTTACGACCAGGTCATTCTGCAGACCGGAATTGTCGATTGGTCGCCGCGCCCCCAGCAAAGCGCGATAGGCCAGCTCTATAATAATACCGATACTGACAATCTCGATCAAACGGACTTCGATACCCGCGACTACAGCCGGAAGATCGTCAACAACAAGAAGGCAGCCTTCGACCGCGTTTTTGGCGAGGAAGCGATGAAGGCTCATCTCGCCTCAGCGTTCGATGTTGAGTTCGAAGGTCAGCCAACGGTCAACATGTACAGCCTCGACATGGCGGAGGCATCCTTGTTGCCGCGATTGGCGGAAATCGAGAACCTCGTCTTCGTCAATTCGAACCGCTTCATTTCCGGATGGGAAGGCGACTACAAGCGCGGACGTCCCAAGAACATTAAAGTCACCGAGCAGTACTCGGAGTTGTTCCGGGATGTTCTTGGTGCTGATCGTGTGGTCGACATTCTGCGGTGGGACGAGGAGGAGGTGAAAACCTACACCTGTGACAACCTTCATCTGACCGAGCGGGGAAACGAGTGGATTCTAGAAGAGATGGCGAACAAAATGGAGCTCCCCAATCAAAGCGCAGCTGATCCTGCAATATTGGCTGCTCCAGAACGGTCGTCCGAGCAAGGCTTCTCGTTCGCAGGCCGCCCTATCGAGACGCCTGTCGCCCTTACTGATGAAGACCGGCAACGCCTACGTGCTTCCAGAAAGCTCGACAAGGATCAGCCGCTCGCATCCTTGATCATAGGCGTAAGGTTTCCTTCGGACGATCCGTCAAGGAAAGCCAACCTGAAATTCCTGCTCGAGTGGATCGATCGGTACTACGGGGACCTGTTCGAGGTGTTGCTTGTCGAACAGGATATCGAGCCTCAGCTCCCCAAAGCCGGATTGGACCTCAAGCCCTATGTCAGAACCGAGTTCCTTTATAACCCATACGCCTTCAACCGCGGGTGGGGCTATAACGTCGCGGCGTCTCGGCTCACTGACTGCGAGGTTTTGGCCTTTCTCGATACGGACGTTCTTCTGGGTGCGAACTTTGCTGAAGAGATAACTGCTTGTCATACTGACTATGATGCTATTTCGCCGTACGCGAATATCTACTTCACCGACGAGGAAGAGGCGAACGAAGTTAGGCGAACCGGTTCGCTCGAAAGACTGACAGCCTCGGACAGGGTTCAAAAACCAACTTCGATCACTGGCGGGGTCGTCATCGTTCGGCGGGATGTGTTCCTGTCCGTCAACGGCTTCGAGCAATACACCAGCTATGGAGGGGAAGACCGAGCATTAGACGTCACGCTGCTTTCGTTGAGACCCGAAGAGCGTCTTCGTATTGCTCCATACGTTTACGTCCACATGCACCACCCCGGGAAGGAGATCGACAAGTCCAGCCTTCAGGACGTCCTCAAACATCTCGAAGAAAGTTTCGGCTGTTCTGTTGACCGGACTCTCGGTGGTGCCGACTATATTCACCAGAACTGTCTCCACAAAGGTCGCGCCAAAGTTGAGAACATGGCGTCCGCACGGGCGGAATCTTTTGGCGATCCCGAGCTTTATTCGTCCGGAAAGCCGTTGACCGTAAATGGACTGTTCCGGAAATCGAGCGCTCCTGAACAGCCGAAAAGTACGATTCTAGTGCCGCGTACCTTCAATGGCCTTGATGATTATACTTCGCGAGAGCTCTACGATGCTGCCGACCCTGATACAGCTAAATTGCATTGGTTCTATAACAGGTTTGCAGGAGAGCGCTGTTTCATCGTCGGCAACGGGCCTTCTCTGAACCAGCACGACCTGTCACTTCTGAAAAACGAATATTCTTTTGCGGTCAACTCTATCTTCTATAAGACGCGAGAAAGCGGCTATCGGCCCACATTCTACGTCGTCGAAGATAACTCCGTCATGATGGAGAATGCAGCGGATATTCGCGAATTCGAAGCGCCCTATAAGTTTTTTCCGACAATTTATAGAAGGTATCATCCGGAAGGACGCAATGTAACGTTCTTTGAGATGAATCGTGGCTTTTACGAAAAGAACAGTCCAAATTACTGCGTGCCAAGATTCTCTACCGACGCTTCCAAGGTCCTGTACTGCGGGCAGTCGGTGACCTATATCAATCTTCAGCTTGCTTACTTCATGGGCTTCTCGGAAGTGCATCTTATCGGGATGGATTTCGATTACGTCATACCCAAAGAGCACGAGCGCGATGGCGACCTTATTCGGTCGACCACCGATGATCCCAACCATTTCCACAAAGACTATTTCGGCAAGGGAAAAACTTGGAAAGACCCGAAGCTCGAACGGGTTGGTATGAATTACCGGATGGCGAAGCTGGCCTACGAAGCGGTTGGACGAAGGATCTTTAATTCTACGGTTGGCGGCAAGCTAGAGATTTTCGAACGCAGAAACTACTACGATCTCTTCGAGAACCAACGCTCCACCGAACCCCCCACGCCTCGTATCATCGTCAATTCATCTCGGCCTTCGAGTGGGCGGACGGTGTCCTCCCCCGGTTCGAGCAAAGCTGCAGCAACGATTGCTGAGCCGGTAGTTTCCGCTACTCATACAGCACAGGAAGGTCCCGCTCGGCCGCAAGGCGGGCGCCCGGTATATGCCGGCTTCGGCGACTGGCTGCGCGGTAAGTCGCCGGGCCTCTTCGCCCTGTTGCGCCTTTCGCGCCGGGGGGCCGCTGGACTGTGGCGCCGCAGGGTGCTCGTTCTTGCAGGCCTTCTCATCGTAGCTGCGCCCCTGTTCATCGCACTTCTTCCGGGGGCGGAAGGTGCAGAGCTCCTGCTCATCGGTCTTTCAGCGTTCCTCCTGCTACTGGGCGCGCTGGGCTACGTAGCGTTGCGTTCCTATGTGACGCTCAACGCGATCCTGACCCAGATTGCCGATTTACGATCGGGCGGAGCGAGGGCGGAGAAAAAGTTTGCAGCCCTCAAGGAGCGCTTCGAGAAAGAAAATACTGCATCTCAGCTTGCCACCTTGTCGGCGCGCCTCGACCGGCAGATCTCGGCCGCCGGACGGAACGCGACGCGTCTTGGCGAGGTGTCGGGCAAATTGGAGCAAACTGAAAAAGCTCTACAATCTCATCGGGCGCAAGCGACGAAAGATTTGGACGGGCTGTCCGGGCGGCTCGCTCAAACTTCCCGCAAGGTCGATGAAAACGGTTCGAAGCAGCTCGGCATCGACCTTGCGGTGGTGGCCCGGTACATGCGGCCGCTCTGGCTCGGCGGGAGCGCGTCGGAGCGCGCGGAGCTCGAAGTCGACCAGGAGCATGGACACGGCGTTCTCATGCGGGTTCTGGCCGACATCGAGGCGAAGGAGCGGGGCTTCCTCGCCGGCAAGACCCTCATCGAGATCGGCGTCACGCGGGAGCCCGTCTGGAGCCAGCGCTCCACCCAGAAGCTTGCACTCTTCTGCCTGCTGACGGATCTTCGCTACATCGGGGTCGACATGGACCCTGAGAACATCAAGCGGGCCAAGGCGCTCCTCGCCCACATCAACCCCGGCGCCCATGCGGTTGCGGATAAGGGCGAGGATTTCCTCAAGGTGCATTCGGGCTCGATCGACATTGTCTATCTCGACGCATTCGACTTCGATCACGGCAAGCATTCGGAAGCGCGCCAGGCTGCCTATGAGCGCAATCTCGGTACGCGGATTTCCGACAAGGCGTGCTGGGACATGCATGAAAACTGCGCCAGGACCCTGGTCCGCCGCATGGATGTCGGCGGCATCATTGCCCTCGACGATACGTGGAAGGACGAGAACGGCGCCTATCATGGCAAGGGGAGGACGGCCATGCCGCTCCTGCTCGAGAACGGGTTCGAGATCATGGCCGAAACCGACATGACGATCTGCCTGCGGCGCGTTTCCCGGCCCGGCAAGGATGGAGCTTCCAATGACGCGTAAACGTGCACTGATCACCGGCGTCACCGGACAGGACGGCGCCTATCTCGCGCGGCTTCTTCTCGAGAAGGGTTACGAGGTCCACGGGGTCAAGCGGCGCTCGTCCTCGTTCAACACCGAGCGGATCGACGACCTCTACCAGGACCCCCACGACCCGGATGCGCGGTTCTTTCTGCATTATGGCGACCTGACGGATTCGACCAATCTCATCAGGCTGATCCAGGAGGTGCGCCCTGACGAGATCTACAATCTCGGTGCGCAGAGCCACGTCCTCGTCAGTTTCGAGACGCCGGAATATACAGCGAATGCAGACGGCATCGGCACCCTGAGGATACTCGAAGCGATCCGTATACTCGGCCTTGAGAAGACCACCCGCTTCTACCAGGCTTCGACGTCGGAGCTTTACGGCAAGGTTCTCGAGACGCCGCAGAGCGAGACAACGCCTTTCTATCCACGAAGCCCCTACGGTGCGGCCAAACTCTACGCCTATGCGATCACAGTGAACTACCGCGAGGCCTACGGCATGCATGCCTCGAACGGCATCCTCTTCAATCACGAGAGCCCGATCAGGGGCGAGACTTTCGTGACACGGAAGATCAGCCGGGCCGCTGCGGCCATCAAGCTCGGCATTCAGGACACGCTCTATCTGGGCAATCTGGACGCCAAGCGCGACTGGGGTCACGCCCGCGACTATGTCGAAGGCATGTGGCTGATGATGCAGCAGGATGAGCCGGATGACTATGTCCTCGGCACTGGCGAGATGCATACGGTGCGCGAGTTCGTCGAGCTCTCTTTCTCCCATGTCGGTATCGGGATCGAATGGAAAGGTGAGGGCGAGAACGAGGTCGGTGTCCGGCAGGATAATGGCGAGACGGTGGTCGAGATCGACCCGCGTTACTTCCGCCCCACCGAAGTCGAGCTCCTCCTTGCTGACCCGACGAAGGCGAAAGAGAAGCTCGGCTGGGTCCATCGGACGCCTTTCGAGGAGCTGGTCCGCGAAATGGTGACCAGCGACCTCGAAGTCGTGGCGCAGGAGAGCGGAAGGCGTTCGCGCCGTGGCTAAGGTCTACGATCTCGCCGGCAAGAGGGTCTGGATTGCCGGCCACCGGGGCATGGTGGGTTCGGCCCTCATGCGGAGGCTGGAGGCGCGCGGCGACGTCGAGCTCCTGACGGCGACCCGCCAGGAGCTCGACCTTCAGGACCAGGCGGCGACCCGTGCGTGGGTCGAGCAGAACCGGCCCGAAGCCGTCTTCGTTCCCGCGGCGAAGGTCGGCGGCATTCACGCCAACAATACACAGCCTGCGGATTTCCTCTACGATAACCTGATGATCGCGGGCAATGTCATCGAAGCCTGCCATCGTTCGAAGGCGGAGAAGCTTCTCTATCTCGGCTCCTCCTGCATCTACCCCCGCATGGCGACCCAGCCCCTGACGGAGGACCAGCTTCTCACCGGGCCGCTGGAGCCGACGAATGAATGGTATGCGGTGGCGAAGATCGCCGGCATCAAGCTCTGCCAGGCCTATCGCCGTCAGCACGGGAATGATTTCATCAGTGCCATGCCGACCAATCTCTACGGCCCTGGCGATAATTTCGACCTTTCCAGCAGCCATGTCGTTCCCGCCCTGCTGCGCAAGGCCGTGGAGGCCAAGCGGGCAGGAGCGAAAGACCTCGCTGTCTGGGGAAGTGGCCGTCCGTATCGTGAGTTCATGCATGTGGACGACTGCGCCGATGCGCTGGTCCACCTTATGGAGCATTATTCTGGCGAGGATTTCGTCAATGTCGGCACCGGCGAGGATGTCACCATCCTCGAGCTCGCCGAGACGATCATGGATGTCGTCGGCCTCGAAGGCGAGGTCCTCACCGACCCCTCGAAGCCCGACGGCACGCCGCGCAAGCTTCTGTCGGTGGAAAGGCTTTCAGCCCTAGGATGGCAGGCGTCGATCGGTCTTCGCGAAGGGCTTGAGAAGACCCTCCGCTGGTATCTCGCCAACGCGGACAGTGCGCGCCGCTGACTTCCCCAAGGGTCAGCCAGCCTTCACGGCCTCGATGATTGCGCTTTGAGTGTCGTCATCGAGATAGGGATGCATCGGCAGGCTGAGAACCTTGTCCTTCTTCTCTTCCGTAACCGGAAGGCCGCCGGGGGCCGAGGAAAAGCGTGAATAGGGCGCCTGCATGTGCATGGGAACGGGGTAATAGACCGCCGAGGGAACGCCCTTGTCGCGCAGGCCCGCCTGGAGCGCGCTGCGGTTCTCCACCTCGATCGTATACTGTGCCCATACGGACTGATAGCCGTCCTTCACGAAAGGTACCGAAAGGACGTGTCCTTCAAGCTCTTCGTTGTAGCGCCGGGCAATTCTTTCGCGAGCTTCGATCTCATCGTGGAAGATGGCGAGCTTCTCGAGAAGGATTGCCGCCTGGATGGTGTCAAGACGGCTGTTCATGCCGATCCGCGGGTTGAGGTACTTCGCTTCGTGGCCTGAATAACCGGCCGCGTCCATGTCAGCCTGGTTGGCTTTGCCGTGGACACGCAGGCTGTCGAGAAGGTCCCACATCTCCGCGTCATTGGTCTGCACCGCGCCGCCATCGCCGTAACAGCCAAGGGGTTTGGCGGGAAAGAAGCTGGTGGTGACGACGTCGGCCCATTCGATCGGGTGCCTGCCATCGATGGTGCAGCCGAAGCCCTGCGCGCTGTCGGAGATGAGCTTCAGGCCGTGCTCGTCGCAGATCGCCTTGATCGCGGGATAGTCGGCGGGCTGACCGAAAAGGTCGACCGCGATGACCGCCCGCGGCTGAAGGGTGCCTTGCGTCTTCACCTCCTCGATCGCGGCGCGCAGGGAGGCGGGGTCCATGTTGTAGGTCCGCGGATCGATATCGACGAAGACCGGGCTGGCGCCGAGCCAGGGGACCACCTCGGCCGTGGCGGTGAAGGTGAAACTGGGGCAGAAGACCGCGTCGCCGGGGCGCAGGTTCCACGCCATCAGCGGAAGCGCCAGCGCGTCCGTGCCATTGCCGCAGCCCAGCGAATGGCCTGCGCCCGAAAACTGCGACAGCGCTTCCTCGAAGGCCCGCACCTCGGGGCCCATGACGAAGGCGCCGTGCTCGAGGACATTGCTGATGGCGGCATCGACCTTGTCGGCGATACGGCGCCTTTGCGCCTGAAGGTCGATGAATGCGATGCCCATGGGGGCCTCCTCTGGCCGGTGCTTCAATGCTTGGCCCCGCGGATAATGCCCCCGGCGTCCCAAGTCGAGCATCCGCAGGATCACCTATTGCCAAGCCTTGTTGCAAAACGTCACAGCGATTGGGAACATTGGGGTCTTCGGCCTCGGAAGGAGAAATGGGATGCCAGAGCGGGTGAAAAGCCGGTGGGTTCATGGTGAGGACGGCGGCGGACGCTTCACCTGTCTTTGCGCCAGCAACGGCAAGCCGCGCGGCGACCGGGCGGTGCGTGTGGCGCGGCAACTGGCCGAGGCGCAGGGCGGCTCGTGCCTCGCGCTGATGGTGCTCGATCAGGACGCGGACGGGGACAGTGCCGATGCGGCCCTGATGAGCCTCGAAAAGCAGCTCCTGAGCGGTGAGGGCCGGTGCCCTTCGATGGCCGAAGTGCGGCCGCTTCACGACTATCACACCGATGAGGAGCATGGCCGCGCCGCGATCCTTGCCGACACGGCCCGCGACCGCAGCGCCGATCTTGTGGTTATCGGCCCTCATGACCGTGGACGCGGCGCGCGGCCTCTCTCGGGCACGCTTCTCGACAACCTCTTCAAGCTGTCCGGAGCCCCGGTCCTGATCGCCGCCAACGAGCCGCCGCGGCCCTACAAGCATGTGCTTCTGGCCGCCGATCTGTCCCCGCTTTCCTTCGCCGCCCTGGATCTCGCCCTTCGCCTCGCGCCGGACGCGAAGTTCACGCTTCTCCACGTGCTCGAGCCGTCATCGGGCGCACCCGATCCTGACGGCACCGGCGGGGCGGAAAGCCTGCGCAATCTCGCCAAGGCGGTTCTCGAGGGGCTCGGACGGATGGAGAACCCCCCTTCGATCGAAGTGCGCTCGCAGGAGGGGAAGGCCGCGCGCCTCATCCGCCATGTCGCCGAGGAGACCGAGGCCGATCTTCTGGTTCTGGGAACCCGGGGGCAGGGCCGGATCGCGCGGTTCTTCCTCGGCAGCACGGCCCATGCCTTTGCCGAGAACCCCCCTTGCGACGTTCTCTTCCTGACGCCGAAGGCGGCGGCGATCTAGGCGGGCGCGCCCACCAGCTTCATGGTCGCTTCCGCCACGGCGGAGGCGAGCATCGGCTTTCTCAGGATCGGTGCATTGATCTTCCGGATCAGCTCCCCCTTGCGGTCGAGATCGCCGGAATGAAGGACGAACGGCGTGCCGCGGCGGGCCAGCTCATCGGCCACGTCGGCGCAGTCCTGCCCGGTGCCCAGATTGACGTCGAGAATGGCCGCATCGATCGCCTGCTCCTTGATGGCGGCGAGCGCCTGGCGCGGATTGCTGGCCTTGACCACCGTCGCGCCGAGATCCTCCACCGCGAAGGCGAGGTCCATCAGGATCAGGGCTTCGTCTTCGAGGATCAGGATCTTCGGGGAGCCTTGGGACATTTGCGGACGGGGATTGGCACTCATGACTGGATTGTCTCGCTGTGGGGTTCGTTCAACGGAATGATGATCTGGGCGTGAAGACCGCGCTCCTTCCAGGTACGGTCGAGCCTGCCGGCCATGGCGTCGAGGAGCGCGTCGATCACGGCAAGTCCTGAACCCACGCCTATGGCCGGCGGGTCGATGGGGTGGGGTACGAACTCCTCCCATACGAGCACCGCCTCATGGATGCCCTCGGAGTTCACCCGTGTGTCCCAGGTGACGTTGATGGCGCCCGGACCGGTGCGCAGGGCGCCGTGCTTGCTCGCATTGGTGGCGAGCTCATGCAGGGTCAGGCCGAGGGTCGAGACGAGATTGGTGTCGATGACGACCCGCTTGCCGTCGAGCTGTATTCGCTCGTCGTCGAAGCTGAAGGGGGCGAGGACCGCGCGAACCACCTGGCCGATGTCGATCATGCCGCGGCTGGGATCGTCGAGGGTCGGCTCGAAGGCGCGGCTGAGAGCCTGGATGCGCTGGGCGATCTCCCTGGTCTCCTCCCGCACGCCGCGGGTCCGTCCCGTTACGGAGACGATGGCGCTGATCACCGAGAAGAGATTCTTGATGCGGTGGGAAAGCTCACGCGCCAGCATCTTGGCGTGGCGTTCATTGGCCCGCGAGGAGCGCACGTCGCTGACGTCCCACTGGCTTCCGAAGTAATAGAGAAGCTTGCCGTCGTTGTCGTAGATCGGACCGAGGTGAAGGGCGTTCCAGAACTCGGTTCCGTCCTTCCTGTAGTTCAGGATCTCGACGACGACCACTTCCTCGCGCAGGAGAGCGCGGCTGATATAGGCAATGGTTTCGGGGTCGGTATCCTTGCCTTGCAGGAACCGGCAGTTGCGGCCGACGATCTCGTCCTTGTCGTAACCGGTGAGGTCGCGGAACGCCCGGTTTGCGAAGATGATCGGCTGATCGGGCTTATGGGGGTCGGACAGGCACATCGCCATGCGCGACTGGGCGACCGCCTGCTCGAACAGGAGGCCGGTCGCAGGCTGGAACTGGTCTTCGTTGTCCATGAGCTCGGATGCGTGAGGCGCAGCTCGAAACGCTTGTCTCGTGGGATCCTCGCCGTCGGTCATGGAAAATGAAGCACCTTTCTTTTGGCTCCTAGCGAAAATCGCGGGTGAGGGTAGCCGCCCAGGGACTACATGTGTCTGTGAGCTTCGGTGACGAAAGTCGAAACCCTCGACCCGATACGCAGCGAACACGCCCCGGCTGGCCGGGTTCGAATTCGTTCGCGGTTTTCACGATGGTCCCGGGCGCTCGGGGGGCGTTCAGAACCCTGTGGCCACACGGCGTCGAAGAGGTTTAGAGGTGAGCAAAAGTTCCAACCGGTCAAGGAAACCCTCTATGCGCCGCGCCGCTCTTCTGCCTTTTCTTCTCGTCGCCTGCGGCGAAACATCCGAACCGCAAGAAACAACCGTTCCGGCGCAAAGCGACATCGCGGCCCAGGCCCCGGCGAGCACCGGCATTGCAGATGATGTGGCCGCCGAGATCGGCGGGGTCACTTTCCGCTTTGCCGGTCAGGATGCCGGCGGCGAGGTGCTGGCACGACGTGACGAATACACCGCCGAACTCCAGCCGCGCGAGATCGCCATCCGCGCGCAGGACGCGGGCGCGAGCGATTGGCAGGCCGTGGCCGACGCCTACCGGGCCGATGTCATGACCTGGACGGACGACCAGAAAGCCGCGATGCGCGATGCGCTGTCGGATCTTGAAGAGCGCATCGCGATCGTCGCGCCGCTGCTTCCCGAAGAGGTCCTTCTGGTCCTGGCGGGCCAAGTGGTCGAAGGCGGCCTTCCCCACACCCGCTCGAACGCCATCATCTTCGCCGGCGGCCAGATCCCGCTGCAGGAGAACAGCCTCAAGGGCCTGATCCTTCACGAGCTGCACCACGTTCTCAGCCGCAAGGAGAGCGGCCTCCAGGACGATTATTTCGCGCTGATCGGCTATGAGCCCTGCCGCTTCGAAGAGCCTGAGGCGCTGCGCGCGGTTCGCCTGACCAACCCCGATGCCCCGGTGAACCGCCACTTCGTTCCGGTAGAGATGGAGGGCGCGGACGGCGTCATCCCCTTCCTTCACACGACGCGCGACTATGACGGGGAAGGGCGCCTGCCCGACTATTTCGGCTTCGGCCTTCTGCCCGTCACCGTCGAAGCCGGCACCTGCACGGCCGCGGCGGAGACCACCGGGGACCTTCTTGAGCCGCAGGACGTCCCCGCCTTCATGCAGGCGATCGGCGGCAATACGGGCTATGTCATCCACCCCGAAGAGACCCTGTCCGACAATTTCACCTTCTGGATGATGGAGGTGGAAAACCGTCCGAACCCGGAGATCATCGAGGCCGTCGGCGCGTTCTGGAAAGAACAGGCGGCGGACTGATCTGCGCCTGAAGGACCGGCGCCCGGCATGAACGACAAGACGGAGACGCAGAGCACCGGGGGCGGGATCGCGCACGCCGTGACCCTCACCGCTATGGCGGTGGCCAGCATCCTCTTCCTGATGAAGCTTGCCGCGTGGATTCTTTCCGATTCCGTCGCGGTGCTCGCTGGCCTCATGGACTCAAGCCTCGATCTCGTCTCCAGCGGCGCGGCCTTCATCGCCGTCCGGGTGGCAGCGACACCCCCAGACGACAACCATCGTTTCGGACACCAAAAGGCCGAAGCGGTTTCCGCCCTCATCCAGACGGTGCTGATCGCGGCGTCCGGCACGCTGGTCCTCGTCGAAAGCCTCCGCCGCCTGATCGAGCCCGCACCGATCGAGGAGGCGGGCCCCGCAATCCTTGCCCTCGGAGCGGCGACCCTTCTCACCATCGCCCTCGTCGGCTTTCAGACCCTTGCCATCAGGAGAAGCGGGAGCCTCGTCATCACCGCCGACCGCGCCCATTACACGGGCGATGTCTTCTCCAATGCCGGGCTTCTCATCGCCGTGGTCCTCACCGCGCGTTTCGGATTGGAGCGGGCCGATGCCCTCGCTGGCCTGTTGGCGGCGGGGTTCCTCTTCTGGTCGGTCCGGGAAGTCGCCGCCCAGGCGCTGCCCCAGCTCATGGACGAGGAGCTGCCCAAGGACGAAAGAGCCAAGCTCGAAGCCGTCCTCGGCGCGCATCCCGACGCCCACGGCTTCAAGAACCTCCGCACAAGGAAGGCAGGCGCCCGCCGTTTCATCCAGGTCGATGTCATCATGCCCGGCGAGATGCGCCTTTCGGACGCCCATGACGCCGCCCACCGCATCGAAGCGGAGCTCAAGCGCCGCTTTCCGGGCGCCGACGTCACCGTCCACCAGGACAGCGGCGATCCCTGAGCCGCGAAGAACCGGTTCGCTTGCAAGACCCCCCGCGCTTGGGCAGGTTTTCGCGGGGCCCATCAACCAGAGGACAAGTGCAGCGTGACACCCGCCAGGACGGCAAGCCCCCATGCGAAAAGGCCGGGCCAGACCTTCGGCCTGATCCTCGGTGGGCTTCTCTTCGCGGCGCTCCTGCTTCTGCCGCGCCCGGATGGCCTCAGCTTCGAGGCATGGGTCTGCGCTGGGCTTCTCGTCCTGATGGCGACATGGTGGGTCACCGAGGCGCTGCCCATCCCGATCACCTCCCTCCTGCCCCTCGTCGTCCTGCCGATGGCCGGGGCGGCGAGCATGCGCGAGGCGGCCGCGCCCTATTTCTCGCCCATCGTGGTCCTGCTCCTCGGCGGCTTCATCGCGGCGACGGCGGTCGAGCGCTGGCGCCTTCATGAGCGTCTCGCGCTCATGACCCTCGTTCGGGCCGGGCGGGGGAGGGGGGCGCTGATCGGCGGCTTCCTCGTCGCCTCGGCGCTTCTTTCGGCATGGATCTCCAACACCGCCACCGCCATCATGCTGATGCCCGTCGCGCTGTCGGTCGCCTATGAGCTCGGCGCGAAGAAAGGCGAGGGGAGGGGGCTGACGATCGCCCTGATCCTCGCGGTCGCTTACGGCGCGTCGATCGGCGGGCTCGCGACACCCGTGGGCACGCCCACCAATCTCATCGTCATCGGCGCCCTCGAACAGTCGGGCGAGGTGCGCTTCAGCTTCGACAGGTGGATGATGATCGGTGTGCCAATGGTCCTCCTCCTCCTGCCCGCCGCGTGGCTCGTCCTGCGCGCGCAGCTCACCGCCATGCCGCCCCGGCCTTCAGGCAGCGGCGACCCTTCGCTCCTCATCAGAAGCAGGCTCGACACCCTCGGCCCGTGGCGGCAGCCCGAAATCCGCACATTCGCCGTCTTCGGCCTGATGGCCTTTTTCTGGATCTTCCGCCGCGCCTTCCTGCAGGACCTGACCCTTTTCGGCGTTACCCCCTTCGCGGGGCTCAGCGACGCGCTGATCGCGGTTGCCGGTAGCGTTCTGATGTTCATCGTCCCCTCGGGCTGCCGGGATGAGCGCAGGACCGCGCTTCTGGAATGGGAGACCGCGGCGGGCATTCCCTGGGACGTTCTCCTCCTCTTCGGCGGAGGCCTCAGCCTCGCAGCCGCGATCACCGCCACCGGGCTTGGCGCCTATGTCGGGGAGGAGCTTGCGGGGCTGACCGGCCTGCCGCTGCCCCTCCTCGTTTTGGCGCTGACGGTCCTCGTGATCTTCGCCACCGAATTCACCAGCAATGTCGCCACCGCCGCCACCGTGATGCCGGTGATCATCGCCATGGCCGGTGTCTCGGGCATGGATGCGGCGGTCCTTGCCCTGCCGGTGGCGATGGCGGCGAGCTGCGCCTTCATGTTCCCGATGGCCACCGCGCCGAACGCCATCACCTATGCCACCGGAGAGATTTCGATCGCGAAAATGGCGAGGGTCGGACTGGTCCTCAACCTGATCGGTGCCCTCCTCATCGCGGCGCTCGTCACCCTCCTCACGCCCTTCATCCTGGGCTGAGGCCGGGATGGCGAAAAAGCCGTAGACACCGCCGCGCCGAGGGGTTAGGAGCCCCGCTCACGCCCAGGTAGCTCAGTTGGTAGAGCAGCGGATTGAAAAT
>CAZKVC010000018.1:0-44037 GCA_964556115.1 uncultured Caulobacterales bacterium | reverse complement strand
GGGCCTTGACCCGCCTCCCCCCGACGCTCGCCAGGATGGCATGGATCGCTTTCCTACCGGCCTGCGTCACATGCCGGCACTCGTAGCTGAGCTTGATCCTGGGTCGGGGACTCATACGCACCAAGCCGTTAAGGCGCTGACGAGGGCTACGGCTGAGAGGGAGTTGCGGGCTAAGCGGTCATAGCGGGTGGCGATGCGGCGGAAATCCTTGAGCCCGCGGAAGGCGCGGTCGACGGCGTTGCGGTTCCGGTAAAGGGCCTTGGAGGATAAAGGGCGGTAGCGGCGGTTGCTCTTTGGCGGGATGTTCGGCGCACCCCGGCCTCTACGATCTGCCTACGGACGGCGTTCGAGTCGTAGCCCTTGTCGCCTTCGACCACGTTGACACCTGACGGGAGGATGCGCAGCAGGTCCGCCGCTGCGACGCAGTCGGGCACCTGCCCGCCGGTCAGCTAGAGGCGGATCGGGCGGCACGACTGGTCTGCGCCCGGTCCACCGCTTCTCGCTTGAACGTCTCAGGAAACACCCGACGGCGCTTCCTCTCCTCGATCTTCTCGGTCATCGAACACTCCTCTATGGCTTAAAAGCCTAGCATGGGTGTCCACAGAAACGGGACAGGATCATCACTAGAATGTCTTGAAAGGCCCAAATGAAGGTCAGTGACATTGTTTGCCATTATCCTATCTGGTGCCGGTTTTGAAATACCGGCGCAGAAATGCGAGAACCGAAAGTGCAATAATACCGGCGAGGCCAACGCCTGCGGCCAGGCTGGGTAGCAGAAGCAAGGAAGCTCCACCATTCGCTGCATGGACCGGATAGACACCGTTCAGGATCTTCCTACCCAGGCCAATCTCGTCAGGTCGTTCCTTGCCCAGAAGATCGCCGGTTCGCAAATCGACGGCGAACTGGGTCTTGCCGTTCGGGTGCCATTCGGCTGCGGTGGCCGTTCGAAACCATACGGCACCGTGCTCTTCGTCTGGTGGGAAGATGAAGACCAGCCGGTCGGTTCTGAAAACATCTTCCGCACCCGCCAAGACCAGTTGCCAGTCAGTCTCCTCCGCATCCGCTTCGACGTGCGGGAGGTCGATCGGCTCGGCTTCACCTGGTAGCAGGGTCGTCAGCACCACCTCCGCCGTCCCTCCGTAGACCAGCATGACACCGGTCCCGACACTCAGAACGATCGGTGCAGCGAGGATCGCCCCCCAGAGCGCGTGGCTACGCAGCCACTGACGCCTCGTCGTCGGCCAAGGCTTCAACCGGTCAACGCTGGCCAGCCTCCGGGCTGGCCACCAGACGACAATGCCGCTGGCCGTCAGGCCCAGCGCAAGAAGGCCCGCAATCCCCGCTACGCTCTCGCCCGCCTCACCGGCCACAAGATGGGTGTGAAGGTCGTAGGCCCAGGTTTCGAAACGCTCGGGCGGCGCGAACCGGTCCTCGAAGGTCCTTGCGCCTGAGCGGTAGTAGGCCCGGTCGCCGTCAGCCAGCCAGATCTCGTAGAGCGGCAGGTGCGCGGTAGGACGCTTGATCAGCCACCACGACGAGGGACCGCCAGCAAGGGCGTCGATCCGTTCGACGTCGGCTGCGATTGCAGGTGCTTGTTCCGGCCACGGTGTATTGGCGGCCACGCCCAGACGTGCCTTGACGATCGCGGGCTGGAACGTGATGGCAACGCCGCTCAGAGCGATCAGGAGAAGAGGCAAGCTCGCTGCGATCCCCGCCCAGAGGTGCGTCAGGCGCAGGAGGCGAAGAAGGCCCCGCGACACGTCTTCAGGTCCAGGTCCTGAGCGGCAGCCACCCTGCTGCCGTAAGGACGAAGGCTGTCACGAGGAGAATGCCCGCCGGAAGAGCGGCCAGGAGACCCGCCATGCGCCTACCATCGGCAACGCTTCGTCCAGCCTGCCAGACGGCAAGACCGGCAAAGACCGGCCACAGCAGGCTCGAGGCCAGAAGCCCGAGCGAGGGCAGAGTCGGTTTGCCGAGCTTCGCCGCCAGGTCGAGCCCACCGAGGCCGTAGCGGACGAAGCCGGCGAACAGAAGAACGAGGAGCACGGAGGAAGCGGCACTGAGCATGAGCGCCCGGCTCGCAGGGCCGGCGCGGAGCACGCCGGTCGCGCGAAGAAGAAGGACCGGCACGAGAAGGAGCAGGCTCCCTGCCACCGCGATGCCCAAGGCGTGAGACCAGACTAGTCGCGCCCAGGCGTCAGCGGGCAGGAGGCGCATGAACGTCTCCTGTCCGTCGCCAAGCATGGTCATCCGACCGTCCGGCGTCGTAGCGAAGACATGCGTTGCGACCGGTACGCCCTCTTCGGCGAAAAGCCCGCCCCCTAGGGGCCGGAGCTCGGCACGGCGGCCGAGAGGGAATGCGGGAGACAGGAGGAGACCTGTCCCGGTCGCTTCGACCTGCGAAAGACCAAGGAGGCCGAAGATCCAGCTCCGCATCTCCATGTCGTGCGTGAACGGAGCGTACCAGCCTTCATAGGCGAGAACGTCATCCTCTACCGGCTGCGGCAGGGACGGAGATGGCAGGCCCCTCGCAACGTAGGCGGCGAGGGTCTCGCGCAGGGCAGCCATGCCCTGCCGGTCGGCGATGTTGGCGAGGAGAACGAAGCCGCCACCACTATCAGGCAGGTAGCCCAGATTCGCCTGGAAGCCGTCGATGCGGCCCCAGTGGCCGTAGAAGATGCGTTCGGCCGCCACGAAGCCGAACGTACCCAGCCCGTAGGTCAGATCGTAGCCCGCCTCGGCAGCGAGGTTCGTCTCGCCGCCCCTCATCCGCTCGAGCAGCGCTCGTGAGGCAATGGACGGCGCGACTTCGCCTTCGGTGGCGTAGAAGCGAACGAGCTTCGCCATGTCGGAGACGCTAGCCTGCAGGGCGCCGGATGGTCTGGGGCCGAGCTCCCAGAAGCGTGCCTCGCTCCGATCGGCGTTGTAGCTGATGGGTCGCGACTGCAGCCAGTCGAAAGAAGCCCCGGTCATGCCCAGAGGCTTGAAAATCCGTCCCCTGACCAGCTCGTCGAAGCTGCTCCCTGATGCCTGCTCGAGAGCGAGGGCAGCGAGCGTATGTCCTGCGTTAGCGTAGGAGTAGTAGCGCCCCGGCGCCCAGCGCAGGTCGAGGTCGTCACCCACGAGGTCGGCGTAGCCTTGGGGGCTGAGCGGCGCACCGTCATGGGCGTACTCGGCATAGGTCGAACCCGGAAGGCCGGCAGTGTGCTCCAAAAGGTGGACGAGCTTCACGGGACCATCGGGGTGAGGCGCGAAGGGAAGGTCCGGAACCAGCGTCCGGACGGGTGCATCGAGGTCGATGATCCCTTCGCTGGCCAGGGAAACTGCAAGGAGCGAGGTGACGTTCTTCGATACAGAGCCGATGCGGAAGACCGTTTGGGCCGTCACGGGCTCGCCGGTGGCGAGGTCAGCGAGGCCGAGGCCTTCCGCGACGGTGATCTCACCCTCCTCGACGACGGCGTAGGCCGCGCCGACGATGCCGGCGTCTTCGAACAGTGCCTCCATCTCAGCCCGCAGCCCCTCCGGGTCCGCGGGCCGAGCCAGTGCTTCCGCTACCGTGAACAGGAGACAGAGTGCGAAGATCGCCGCCCGCATGATCTTACCGGTCGAAGCGCAAGGTGACACCGGTCAGCCTTCGAGGGCCCAGCGTCGCGCAGCAGTCGAAATCGCCGATCACGTCGCGGTAGGTGAAGTATTCCTCGTCGAAAGCGTTGTCCGAGAAGACCGTCAGCGACCAGCGTTCCGCCCGGTAGCCCGCACGCAGGTTGGCAGTCGTATAGTCGCCCACCGTGTCGATCGGTGCGTTCTGGAAGTCGCGGGCGAAGTACGCATCCACATAGCGAGCATCCGCACCGAGGAAGAAGCCCGACGGGTGCTCGTAGTCGCCGCCGAAAGCCACCGTCCATTCCGGGCTTTCCGGAAAGGGAAGGCCGGAAAAATCGATGACACTTCCCTCGTCGAAACTGTCGAATTCGGTCTGGACGTGGCCGACCGCGGCAAAAGCGGTGAAATCGCGCGTCACCTGCGCCTGCGCTTCGAGTTCGAAGCCGTAGGAATGACTCTCCGCCGCGTTCTCCGTCCGCCGCGAGGCAAAGTCGAGGGGGTCGGTCTGAACTTCCACCTGCTGGTCGGTCCAGTCCATGTAGAAGAGGTTCGCCGCCACGTTCAAGCGGCCATCCGCGAAGCGGCCTCGGTAGGAAAGCTCCGTATTGGTCGCATACTCTTCGTCGAACTCGTAGATCGAACCATCGGTGCCGTCGATCCCGGCCCCGCCGGAGCGGAAGCCGGTGGACACCAGAAGGCCGACTGTCTGGTTCGGCGCGACCTCGTAGGAGATAGCGGCCTTGGGCAGAAACACGCTGTTCTCAGCTTCGAAGACGTCGGGGTCGGTCAGAACATCGTCCTGCGCCGGGTCGGTGAAGTCGCGTGCGAAGAACAGGTCGTTCTCCTGCTCCTCGTAGTGAAGCCGGCCACCGGCCGTCAGGGTCCAGCCTTCGGCAAAGCGCCAGTCCGCCTCGCCGAAAACAGCCGCCGAGCGCAACTGACTTTCGGGGCGGGATATATCGGTTCTGCCGCCAGAGAAGAAATTCGACAGTGTGCGGTCGGTCTCGAACTGCTCATCCGTGAGGAAGACGCCCAGCACCCAGTCCAGGGTGTCGGTGTAGCTGTTGAGCCTGAACTCCTGGGTTGCGAAGCTCTGCTCTTCGGTGCCTTCCGCGACGAAAACCTCACCGGGCGTTCCGGCGTTGATCGACGGGCGGTCGAGATCGGTGAAGTTGTAGGTCGACAGCGACGTCAAGGACAGCGTCTCGGACAGCGGGTAGGTCACATCGAGCACGCCCGTGTGGTTGTCCGCCGAGCGGTTTTCCTGGAAGAAAGGCGTGCCCGCATTCAGGTCGCCGCGCCGCTCGTCATACTCGAACCCAAGGCCCGGTCCTGCGATATCGTCATAGGTCGGCGAGTCGTGGGCGAAAGAATAGGTGAGGAGTGCCCGGCCCCCGTTCAGGAACTTCGGTTCGAACAGAAGCTTGCTGCGGATCTGGTAGTACTCGTCCTCCACGAACTCGTCGAAGGCGTCGTACTGCTCGTAGCCGTCGAAGTTCAGGTTGCTCTCGGAGCGCTGCACCTCGCCTGCCACGCGGACGGCAAGCACGTCATCAATGATTGGCCCACCGAAGGCGATGCCCGCCTCGGCCGTCTCGTTCTCGCCGACGGTGAACCGCGAGGCGTAGTCCCACTCATAGGTCGGGTCCTGCGTGGTTACGTAGATGGCGCCTGCGAGCGAAGCCCGGCCGGTCAGTGTCGCCTGCGGCCCACGATAGACCTCGACCTGCTGCACGTCGAAGAGGCCGCGCGCGCCCCGGCGGGTGCCCTGTACCGTTTGCGGTGCGCCGTCGACATAGAAGGTGGCGAGAGGCGAGCCACCCGGCGTGAGCCCCTCGGAGTTCACCCCGCGGATGACAAACCCCGCATCGACGAAGTCCGCGTCGATGACGTTGGCGGTGATCCTGAAGGCCTCGCGGAAGGACTGAAGGTCTTTCTCGACAATGTCCCGCGCCGTGACGACGGCCACGCTGGCCTGCGTTTCGAGAAGTGTACGTTCGATCTTCTGCCCACGCACGACGATGACCTCGTCCGAGGCGGTTTCAGTGTCTTGTGCGTATACCGATGACGCCGATGCCGCGACCATGGCCACTGCGCTAATACCGTGTGCCCAATCTGCCATTTCTGGCCCCCATGCGAACAAGAATGCGAATGGTTCGCACATACTTGTTCCCGAATGGGAAGGCAACCATCATTGTTGCGTATCTGCTCGAAGGTGTCCGTCCGGCGGTGACCTTCAGGTCTGTTTGAAGCGCCGAGGCAGCAGCTCGTCGATCCTGTTCACCGGGTGGCCGGCGATGCGGGTGAGGATATCGGTGAGCCAGGCTTGGGGGTCGCCGCCTGAGCACTCAGACCGTCGAAGCCGCGGCGCATATCGGTGACCGGGTGAAGATTCTCTTCTGGTGTTGCCATGAGCCTTGCCGCAGCCTGACGTTCGTCTTTCGCCTACTTCAAACGAATCTCCCTTCCGATGGGATAGATGGTTTCGTCGCCCATGAAGTGAGGCGAGCGTTCGGCGAACCACTGAAGCCGGGCTTTGGGGTCGGAAGCGAATTCCGGATCGGTGGCGACGCGCTGCTCGAAAGCTTTCCGGAGATCCTCGTCACGTTCGAGCATGCGTTCGGCGGAGGGCGCGAGAAGAAAGCGTTCGCGGCTGCCGCCCTTTTCTGCGAGCCCGGGAAAGAAGCCCCACCCGAAAACCGAATCCACCGCTTCCGGCTCCAGAAGTGCGGCGGCGAGCAGGCCGCGCGGTTGATCGTAGGGCACACGGACCGACCCGGCGGGCATCGTGACCCTGCGCCGCTCGCGATCCATGTCCGCCGACATGCGCACGCGCGCATCGTAGACCGGGCCGACTTCGATATTGCCGAGGCGGATCATCTCGAGCTCGAGATCCCGAGCGCGCTCTGTCCGCTCGTAACGGATACCGTGCAGGTCAAGAAGGCCGATCACCTCTGTCGCATAGGCTGGCACCCACCAGGCCTCAGGAAGGGACACGCTGCCGACGGGATGCTGGCCCGTCACGGGCAGCTGCCACTCCTCCGTCGGGCCCAGGTAGCGGTTCTCCTCCGCGCCGGATGCGGAGGACAGGTAGCGCTCGCGCGCCATGCCGGTGAAGGGAATGGTGGCAAAGGGTCCGTCGTCACGTTCCCATTCGACCGCCAGTGTTTCGGGCCGGGCTGCGCGGTCCTCCGCGATCGCGGCCTCGAGCCGGTCGAGCGTCGCTCCAGCGGTCCGCAAGGCACCTTCGATCATTGCGTAGGCGCCGAGAACGCGCTGGCGGTAGGGCTTGAGGTTGTGCATCTCCACGAGGACGGCGGGAATGCGCGCGAAATCTCCGTAGCCGGTCGAATAGCGTGGTCCCTCGGCGGAGATCCGCAGGCCCCCTTCTCGATCTCGTAGTCATCGATGGCGCTGGGATAGAAGTGCGGGTTGTGGCCCTTCTTCCTCAGGAAGGCGTTCACGCCCTCTTCGAACGGGCCGGTCAGCCAACCGGTGATGGCGTCGGACTGCACGTGCCGACCCCAGCCGGCATAGGTGTAGGTGACATCGTACCCATGGTCGAAGCCGTCGGAGACATGGACATCGATATAAAGCACCGGGTCGAGCCTTCGAAGCAGACGCAGCATGGCACGCGTCTCCGGCGCTGCGGCCTTCGCATAATCCCGGTTCAGGTTGATCCCCTGTGCCGTATTCCGGGTCCCGGGATTGCCCGGCCCCCCGAAGATGCGGGGCGTTGAAGGGGCTCGCCCGTTCATGCCCGTCGACATTGTAGATCGGCACGAAGACGAGATCGACCTCTTCGATGAGGCTGTCCTTGCCGCGCAGGGCAATATCGCGGAGCAGCATCAGCCCGGCATCCTTTCCGTCGATCTCATGGCTGTGGATACCGGCCTGCACGAGAACGACAGGACGGTCTTCATCCGCGTTCCTGCTGGCCCGTACAAAATAGAGCTCGCGGCCCCCGGCAGATTTCCCGAACCTCTCGATACTGAGCAAGGGGCTTTCCGCCACGATCCGCTCGAGCCACGTGCGGGTCTCGTCATAACTCGGTGTCAGGCTGAAATCCGCAGCCTACGCCGGCGTGATCCACGGATCGTCGTCCTCGGCGATCCAGGCTTCGCTCGCACCGGACCAGGGGAGGGCCGGCGGCAGGACAGGCTCCCCCTGCCCCCAGGACGACGCCGGCCAGAGCAGGGCTGGCAGCAAAAGCAGGACACCGGGTTTCATCGATCACCTCCTGTACCGGCCGAGCCACCACATGGTTCGAACCGGGGCAGCCCGGCCATTCTTTGTGGCGAGTATTCCTCCGTCCCGAAAAGCATCGGATAGTGGAACGCACGAAGATCGGCATGGAAGGCCCGAACGCAGGCTTCATAGTCCTGGTACGCAGCAATCCCCGTTTCGGCCGCTGCTTCGATGTGCCTCTCCGATGCGAGCGTCGGTGAAAGAAACGCAAGCCTACCCATGAACCGGTCGCGCTCCGCCACACCCGCCCGCAAGGCTTTCGACATGTCCTCGACGCTCTGGTCACCGACCTGCTGGAAGGCGTAGTACCATTTCCACTCGAAGGGCCGGGATACCTCCGCATAAGGACGCCATTCAGGGTAGCGGGCAAGGAACGCCTGCATCGTCTCCTCCTTGGGCAGGTCCCATGCATCATTGACCGCCTCCCTCTGGGCAAGGAGGAGTTCTCCTCCCTCCGGGACGGTGTGGAAGCGTTCAGCCGCGAGCTTGCCGAGCGCCGGGACAGCCAGGGCCACGGCAAGCCGGGAGCGGATCCAGAACCGCTATTCCTCACGCGCGATCATCAGGGGAGCGCTCATGCCGCGTGCTCCTCGGCGAAGGCGCGGTGGACTTCATCGCGCGAGATGCGGCCTCCGGCGGGGGCTTCGAAGGTTCCCACAAGCTGGCCCTGCCGCAAAAGCCCGACCCGCCGGGCCACCTGGCACGCTCCGTAAACGTCGTGAGTGACCATGAGGACAGTCGTGCCGCCTTCCGAAAGCCGGCTCACCAAGGCATTGAACTCATCGATCGCCACGGGGTCGAGACCGGAGGTCGGCTCATCGAGAAAAAGTACCGGCGTCTGCCGCAGGATCGCAAGGGCGATCGCCACTTTCTGCCGCATACCCTTCGAGTAGGCCTCTAGCCGGCGCCCCCTCGCCTCCCCCGCAAGGCGCACCTGATCGAGAGCCTTCTCGATATCGGCCTCCGACCGCTTCGCTCTGGCCAGAGAGAGAAAGTAGCGCAGGTTCTCCCGCGCCGTGAGATGCGGATAGAGGTTGGCGGCTTCCGGCAGATAAGCCGTCTTTTGACGAATGGCCGGAATATCGTCCTTTACCGAATATCCGAGCACGGATGCCTCGCCGTCTGCGGGTTTGAGGAAACCGAGAAAGGTCAGGAGCGTGGTCGATTTGCCGGCACCATTGCCGCCGAGAAGCGCGAACACTCCACCCTTTTCCACCGAGAAGGAGATGTCGGAAAGCACCTGCCTCTGCCCTCGCAGGACCGAGAGGCTGTCAGCTTGCAGGACGATATCAGGCATGAGCTTTTGAACCCTTCGAGAATGCCGCCGAACGAGACGGGCCCGGAAATCGACGGGCCATGCGATGGGTTTCTTCTACTTCCGGCTGCGGGGCGGACTGTCGTGGTTGATTGCGCCGCACACGGCTGGGTGGCCGGGAATGCGGATGGCCGGCACGGGGGCTGCCCATCCGCGATTTCGAGCGTTGCTCAGAACGCATAGGCCGCCGTCACCCGGAAGCGCCGCGGCGCGCCCGGCTCGACCCAGACATTCGCGAACGAATTAGTGTAGAACGTCTCGTCGAAGAGGTTGTCGACGTCGAGGCGCAGCGACAGCCCGTCGGCGACCTCGACGTCCCCGAAGACGCGCACCGTGGTGTAGTCCGGCAGGGTGAAGTCCGACCCGACAAAGCCGTTCCGCTCGCCAACATAGAGAAGGCCGCCGCCCACGCGGGTCGGCATCGCGCCCAGCATGAACCCTTTGGCGGCCTGGATATTCAGCTGGTGCTCGGGCACGTTGATCAGGGGGTCGCCGGGCTCGATCCTGAAACCGAAGCCGTCCGGGTCGGCGAACTCGTTCGAAAACTCCGCATCCGTATAAGCGTATGAAAGCCAGAGGCTCAGGTCATTCGCGAATTCGAGGTTGGCATCCACCTCGACACCGGTGCTTTCGGCCTTGCCCGCGGGGATCGAGAAGAACCCGACTGCGGCGGCTTCGGGCCGGTCGTCATTGACGAGAAAACTGCTCTGCTCGACCTGAAAGAGAGCGACCGTGATGATGCCTTCGACACTGTCCGACAGCTCACCGACGTCCGCCTTGAAGCCGACCTCCATCGACTCCGTGATGTTCGGGTCAAACTGGTCGCCCCGGAAGTCCTGGCCGGTCTGCTGTCGGTAACCCTCACCATAGGACGCTTACGCACTGAAGCCGCCATTGAAGCTGTAGACCGCACCGGCCTTGGGGGGACCAGCGCTCGTCGGATGAGGTGATCGTCGCCGCCGGGTCCGCCAGGAAATTCGTCAGGTCCTGTCCGAAGTCGTCGTAACGTGCACCGATCCGGATCTGCAGGTTCTCTGTCAGGTCGATCTGGTCCTGGAAGTAGAAGCCGTAGGCATGAAGGACTTCGTTCCGGTCGGTATTGGCGCCGGCATCCGGGTTCAGGTTCACTCCGTAGACAGGATTTTCCAGGTCGAGAAGCAGGTGGGTGAAGACATCGTCCGGGGTGATGCTGTCGATGTCGCCGGTGAACCGCGACCGGTAGCGGTCGATGACGAGGGTGTTGTCGAACTCGTCATAGTCCGCCCCGACGATCAATCGGTGGCGGAGGCTTCCTGTCCTGAACTCGCCAAGCATTTCACCGCGCAGGACGAGGTAGTCGGACTCGAAGTCACGGGACCGGAAGAACCGCGACACGGTCTGGCCATCCCGGAAATAGGTCTGGCGCGATCCGAACTGCGGTTCGAAAGCGTCACCCTCCAGGCTCGTCTCACGGTAGCCGAGGCCGCCGAGGAAACTCCAGGACTCCGAGAAGGCGTGCGCGAATTCGAGCTGGTGGCCGAGAACTTCGGTCTCGATCGGCACGGGCTCGCCGAGGAAGACATCACGCGGCGAGAAACCGAACGCCTCCGAGAACACCACGCCGCGGTCGAACGGAAGCTCCTGCCTGGTATATTCGAGCTCGTAGGTCAGCGAAGTGCTGTCCGCCATGAGCCACGTTGCGGATGGGTAGAAACCGAACTTCTCCGTCTCGACCTCCTCGCGGAAGCTCTCGGCGTCTTCGTAGAACCCCACCAGGCGCAGGCCGAGGCTTTCGTCCGTACCAAGAACGGTCTTGAAGTCGCCTTCAGCGCGGTACTGCTCCCAGCTTCCCACCGTGCCCCGGACATAGCCGCCGGTCTCGAACCCGGGGCGCTCGGATCCCTCCCGTTCACCGCATCCCCGCCGACATAGGCATAGATGTTCAGCCCGTCGCCATAGCCGATGGGGTCGGTCTGCAGGAAGAGGCCGAGAAGCCCTGCCCAAAGCGACATCCACAAACTCCATGCCAGAGGCGCTGGCGACCTGTGATAAGCCCGCTTTGGTGCTAGATCGCCGTGGAGCCAGACGGTTCGTCAGGTGCCTGGGGCAGGAGAAGACGGCCCTGGAAAGCGAAGGCGCAATGAAGCCATATGACATAGCACGTCCTCAGGCCCAGCCTCTCCGCCGGGTCTTCCTTCTGGGGGGTACCGGGACGATCGGGCAGTCCGTCGCCAGGACACTGGTCGGCGCGGGGTACGCCGTGACAGCTTTCGTGCGCGGAGCGGAAGACGGCGGGCGGTGGTCGGCGGAGGAAACGCGCGCGCGCCTGCCGGGTGCCGAGCTACGGTTCGGCGAGCTCTCGCCGACCTCGCTCAGTCAGGAAGGCTTTCGCGGCGAACGCTTCGATGTCCTCGTTTCCTGCCTCGCCTCGCGGAGCGGCGCGCCTTCGGACGCCTGGAAGGTCGACCACGAGGCGAACAGCCAGGCGCTTGCCTGCGCCCGCGAGGCGGGGGTCCGTCACGTCGTTCTGGTTTCGGCCATCTGCGTTCAGAAACCGCGGCTCGCCTTCCAGCGCGCCAAGCTCGCCTTCGAGGCCGAACTCATGGCCTCGGGGATGAGCTATGCGATCGTCCGGCCCACCGCCTATTTCAAGTCGCTCAGCGGACAGATCGAACGGGTGCGCGATGGAAAGCCTTTCCTCCTCTTCGGGGATGGGACGGGCACGGCCTGCAAACCGATTTCCAACCACGACCTCGCCGAATTCGTTCTTCGCTGCATCGAAGACGAGAGCCTTCACAACCGGATACTCCCCATCGGCGGGCCCGGACCCGCGATCACGCCGAGGGAGCAGGGACTGGAGCTTTTCCGCCTTACGGGGCGAGAGCCGAAGTTCCGCAAGGTCCCGGTCTGGCTGTTCGGCGCGCTCGGATCGGTCCTCGGCACCGCGGGCCGCATCGCGCCAGGCCTTGCGGACAAGGCCGAGTTCGTCCGTACGGCGCGCTATTACGCGACCGAGTCCATGCTGGTCTGGGACGACGACCGGGGCCGCTATGACGCCGAGGCCACGCCTTCCTTCGGTTCAGACACGCTTTTTCAGCACTACCGCGACGTGATCGGGGGCAAGACGCAGGCCGATCCCCTTGGCGAGCACGCCGTCTTCGCCCGCGATGAGCGCTGAAGCCGAGGGGCTGCGGACCCCGGGTCACAAATCCGTGGTGGCAGTGATGGCCGCTCCAGGCGGGCGGGCGGTCCCGCTTTTCCGCTTGCGGTGGAACCTTTTTCGTGTGATCTTATCATATCTGTAACCACTCTTTGGGGGCCGGCCACCGCGCCGGGTTGAGGGAACATTATGAAGATCACCATCACCGCCGCTGCTGCGGCGCTCGCTGCGTCCATGGGCTTCGCCCAGGCCGCGCCGATCACCACCTATACCGATCAGGCCACGATCGATCAGTTCGAAAGCTTTGCCACCGGCTCGGGCACCCATGGCCTCGAGACCCGCGGTGGCCGTCAGGGCACCAACGGCGACTGGGAGCTTGGCCTCGGCACCGACACCCAGAGCCCGGGCAACTTCAACCAGGCGCAATATGGCTGGGGCGACACCGGCGCGCAGCAAAACTTCGAGTACACGCTTTCCAGCACGGGCGACGCGACGCTGATCATCGGTCAGACCGTGCTGACCTTCTCCGGCCTTGGCCTTGGCAATGCGATCGAGGTCTTCGCCAAGCGCCGCGCCGAGATCACCATCGACACCCTGGACGGTATGGCCGTGAACCAGACCTTCGGTGACTGGGATACCGACGCCAGCGAGACCGTTGTCTTCGAAAGCGCCGATTTCCTCGACGGCTTCACCATGACCGGCACCATGGCGATCCTCGCCGGTGGCGGCTCGCGTCAGCAGGTCTTCATCAAGACCGGCGATCTCGCCGCGGCGGAAGTTCCCGTTCCGGCAGCCGGCCTTCTCTTCGGCGGCGTGGCCGCAGCAGGCGCCCTGCGCCGTGCCGCGAAGAAACGCGCGAAGTAAGCTTCGCCGTCCTCGGCAAGTGGATCAGGGCCCTCCCTACGAGGGCCCTTTTCTTTTGGCCGCTGCTCGAAGAAAAACGGCGGCGACCCCATCCAATGGGTCGCCGCCGCTCAGGGCAGGGACAGGGCCTTTTTGTTCCGGACCAGTCAGGGACGCCTGGGCCGGCGGGCCATGCTAGGCTGAAGGAAGGGGGTTCGTGGCACGGGCTCCGGGGCAGTGAGAGGTGCCGGCCTGTTCCTTCAGCCTTGCCCGTATAATTGCTCAACCTTTCGCCAAGGGCAATCCGCATAGGAAAAAGCTATCAGCGGCAGCGCCCTCTTACCGCTCGCTGACAACGCTCTTCAGCTCCTCGCGCACCACCCCGGCAATGGTGTCGGCGAGGCTCTGATAGGCCACGCCGAGCCCGGCGCTCCGCCGCCAGGCGAGCCCGATCGAGCGTGCCAGCATGCCCTTTTCGGGCTTCAGGACATGCACGTCGCTCTCCCCGCGCACCTCGCTGTCGACATAGAGAGCGGGCAGGAAGGTCACGCCGAGGCCGATGCTGACCATCTGCCGCAGGGCATCGAGGCTCGTGCCCTCATAGTCCCGCCGGAGCCTCGCGCCTGATTGCTCGCACAGCCGCAGGACCTGCTCGTGCAGGTGATAGCGGGGGCTCAAGGTCAGGACGTCGAGCCCGGTGAGGTCTTCCGGGGTGAAGGTGGCCTTGCCCGCCAGCGGGTGGTCCGCGGCGACAGCCAGGAACAGAGGCTCGCGGAAGAGGCGGACGCTTTCGCTGTCGGCGGAATGGACCGGGAGTTGGGCGAGGATGATATCGTGGAGGCCGTCATTGAGTTCCTTTTCGAGGTCGATCGGCGGCGCCTCGCGAATGAAGAGCCTGAGATCGGGGTGCGATTGGTGAAGCCGCCTGACCACCAGCGGCAGAAGATAGGGCCCGAGGGTCGCCTTGACGCCGAGCCGCAGGACGGAGTTGAGCGGCCCTTGGTTCGCCGCCGCGCGCAGCGCCTCGACCCGGTCGAGGACTTCGACCGCTCCGGCCGCCACCTCCCGCCCCACCGGGGTCATGGTGACCATGCCGCTGCCGCGCTCGGCGAGCTGCACGCCGAGGTTTTCCTCGAGAAGCCGGATCTGCGCCGAGAAGGAAGGCTGGCTGATGCCGCAGCGCTCGGCCGCCTTGCGGAAACTCGACGTGGCGGAAAGCGCAGCGATGTAACGCAGCTGACGTAGGGTGATATTGCCTGACAAGCTCTTCGCTCCTAAGGGCAGTCTCGCCGCTCGCGGACTGGCGCCTCTGGCGCTGTCCCCTGCCGAGCGGAACGAGAACCGCACAGTGAAAACCCTTTCGTTATAGGAAAATCCTATAGGGTGCCAAGCCTGTGGTCGCTTCTGCCGTCGGGCGCTCGCGCCGATAGCGTCGATCACCGCCCGCCATGAGATTGATGATGACCCAAAGCGCTCCCCACGAACTCTTCGCCTCCGACGCCCCCAACGCCGTCCCTGTCACCCTCGCCTATGGCGACGGTATCGGTCCCGAGATCATGGAGGCGACCCTCAAGGTTCTCCATGCCGCCGGCGCCAATATCGCCTTCGAGAAGATCGAGATCGGCGAGAAGGTCTATCTCGGTGGCAACACGGCGGGCATCGCCGACAGCGCGTGGGACAGCCTTCGCCGCACCGGCATCTTCTTCAAGGCGCCGATCACCACCCCGCAAGGCGGCGGCTTCAAGTCGCTGAACGTGACGGTGCGCAAGTCGCTTGGCCTCTTCGCCAATGTGCGTCCCTGCATCTCGCTGACCCCCTTCGTCGAGACCAAGCACAACAATGTCGACGTGGTCATTGTCCGCGAGAACGAGGAAGACCTCTATGCGGGCATCGAGCACCGCCAGACCCAGGATGTCTACCAGTGCCTGAAGCTGATCTCCCGCCCGGGCTGTGAGAAGATCATCCGCTACGCCTTCGAATATGCGCGCGCCAATGGGCGCAAGAAGGTGTCCTGCTTCTCCAAAGACAACATCATGAAGCTCACGGACGGTCTCTTCCACAAGATCTTCGATGAGATCAAAGAGGACTACCCCGAGATCGAGACCGATCACTGGATCATCGACATCGGCGCCGCGCGCCTGGCCGACACACCCGAGCGTTTCGACGTGATCGTCACCTCGAACCTCTATGGCGACATCATTTCCGACATCGCAGCGCAGATCACCGGTTCGGTCGGCCTTGGCCCGTCGGTGAACATCGGTGCGCATGCCTCGATGTTCGAGGCCGTGCACGGCTCCGCGCCGGACATCGCGGGCAAGGACATGGCGAACCCCTCGGGCCTCCTCCTAGCAGGCGTGATGATGCTCAAGCATATCGGCCAGGGCGACGTCGCCTCGAAGGTCCACAATGCATGGCTACGGACGATCGAGGACGGCGTTCACACCGGCGATATCTTCCGTAAGGGTCGTTCCGAGAAGCCTGTGGGCACGCAAGGCTTCGCCGATGCCGTGATCCAGCGCCTCGGTGAGAACCCCCGCGTCCTGCCCAAGGTCGAATACGGGGCCGGCAAACCGATGGACATCCCCACCGCCTCGGAAATGAAGCCGGTGAAGAAGGAGCTGATCGGCGTCGACGTCTTCGTCGACTGGCGCGGCTCGGCCGACGACCTCGCAGACAAGCTCAAGGCCGCCGCCAGCGGCGAGCCGCCGCTCGTCCTCATCACCAACCGCGGCGTGAAGGTCTGGCCGGGCGGTCTGCCGGAAACCTTCTGCACCGACCACTGGCGCTGCCGCTTCCAGGCGGAAAACCCGATCGAAGCCAAGGCTGTCGTCCGTCTCCTGAGCGATCTCGAGGAAGCCGGCATCGACTTCATCAAGACCGAGCACCTCTACCTCTTCGACGGCAAGCTCGGCTTCTCCCTCGGCCAGGGCCAGTAAGAAGCTTCCCATGCAGAGCAAGAAAGGGCGCCTCGCGGGCGCCCTTTTTTAGTGAACGATCACGTTCGGCAGTTCGTCCGTGTCGTCGCCGTCCGGGGGGAAGTGGGGGGCGAGGAGTTCGGCGGTGCGGTGGGCGGTCTCGCTCAAGCCCTTCTCGAGGTTCTTCGCGGCGAGATGCTCGGCGAGGCGGGAGGCCAGCCGGTCCCATTCGTCCTGCGGGACGGCCTCGGTGGCGGCGTCATCGCAGAGGATCTCGACCCGGTGCTCCTGCAATGCGGCGAAGATCAGGACAGCCGCCCTCTTGCGCGTGCGCCTGAGGCCGTGGGCGAAGAACTGCGCCTCGGCCACAGCGCGGACATCTTCGGCTACGGATGATTTACCCCGGATGATCCGGCCGAGCCCCATCGCCCTCGCCGCGATGACGAGCACCACGAAGGCGAGAAGCTGAACGATCCAGATGTTCAGGGCAGGGATGAAAGTGAAGGGCAGGAGGAAGGCCGGAACCGCGAGCGCGGCGATGGCCGCCGCCAGGAACTCGATGCCGCGATAATCCGTAGCCGAACCCATCACCATGACCACGATCTCGGTCGAGGTCTTCGCCTCGGCTTCGGCGACGGCCCGTTCAATGGTTTGCTTGTCGTCCTGATCTACCATGAGCCCGAAGCCCCTCCGCCGCCAAAACTGCCGCCGCCGCCGGAGAAACCTCCGAAGCCGCCGCCTCCGCCAAAGCCCCCTCCGCCGAAGCCGCCGCCCCCGCGGGAGCCCATGCCGCCGGCAATCTGGCTGGCGACGATCCACGCGAGGGCGTCGCCAGTGCCGTCATAACCGCGCCGCCGCCTGCGGCGAAGCCGTCCCTTGTCCGAATCGTAGACGACCCGGTGACGCCTGCGGAAGATCGAAGGCAGCACGAAAAGCAGGATAAAAAGGATGAGCGGCCACGGCACCCCGCCCTCCCCTTCGGCCACCGGCCGGGTCCCGGCACGGCGCTTGCGCTCCTGCCAGGCTGCGAGATTGCCGTCGAGCGCGGCGATCATGCCTTCGACGCCTTCGGTGATCCCGGCCTCGAAATCGCCGCCGCGGAACGCGGGAAGCACCGCATTCTGAAGAATGACGCTGGAAGCGGCATCGGTGAGGTCGCCTTCGAGGCCATAACCCACCTCGATACGCACCTCCCGGTCGTTCGGCGCGACGATCAGCAGCGCGCCATTGTCGAGCGCCCTGCCCTCCTCGCCTTCGTCCTGGCCGATCCCCCAGGCCCGGCCGAGCCGGTAGCCGTAATCGGCGATCTCGTAGCCTTGAAGGTCAGGAATCGTCACAACGACAATCTGATCGGAAGACTGATCTTCCCATGCCGCAAGCCGTGCCGTCAGCCGGGCTTCGGTCTGAGGCGAGAGGATGTCCGCCGCATCCACGACCCGCCCGGTGAGGGCGGGAAAGTCGGGTTCCTGCTGCCCCTGCGCATGCAGGGGAAAGAGGATCAGAACGATCAGGACAGGGAAGAGCCGCAAGGCCTAGCCGTCCCGTCCGAACTCGACCGTCGGGGCCTCCTGGGCGGCCGGGACCGCTTCGAAGGTGGCGGCCCGCTCGTAGGAGGGATTGAAGATCGCCGCGACCCATCGGTCGGGCAGCACCATGAACTCGCGATTATATTCGCGCACCTCGGCGATGTAGTCGCGCCGCGCGATCGCAATGCGGTTCTCGGTCCCCTCGAGCTGGGACTGGAGGGCAAGGAAGTTCTGGTTCGACTTCAGGTCGGGATAGCGCTCGACGGTCACGAGGAGCCGCGAGAGGGCGCCCGAAAGCTGCTGCTGCGCTTCTTCGAAGCGCTGGACCATGGCGGGGTCGGTGAGGTCGTCGGCGGAAAGCTGGATCGACGACGCGCGGCTCCTCGCCTCGACCACCTCGCGCAGGACATCGCGCTCCTGCTGGGCAAAGCCCTCAACGGTGCTGACGAGGTTGGGAATGAGGTCGGAGCGGCGCTGGTACTGGTTCTGGACCTCGGACCATGCGGCATCGAGATTGTTCTTCTTGTCCGGCACGTCGTTGATCCCGCAAGCGGACAGCATGGCTGCCGCCAGCACCAGCATGACAATACGGCTCATAAGTCCTCCCATGGATCCAGCCTGACCGATCGGTCACCCATGCACATGGTTCCAAACGTCGGCGATGACAACCGAGCCCTCGCCGACCGAGGACGCCACCCGCTTGACCGATCCCGCCCGCACATCGCCCACGGCGTAGATGCCGGGGCAGGACGTGGCGTAGCTCGAGCCGCAATGCTCCTGCCGTCCGGTGACGACGAAGCCCTTGTCGTCGAGTTCGACGAGATCCTTCAGCCAGTCGGTCTTGGGCGCCGCGCCGACCATGACGAAGAGCGCGGGGGTCTCGATCCGCTCCTCGCCGCCGTCGCGCCTGGTCAGCGTGACCGCCCCCAGAAGGTCGTCCCCGTGAAGCGCGGTGCATTCTGTCCTGAAATGCACGGTGATGCGTTCGTCCTGTTCGAGGCGGTCCGAAAGATAGGCAGACATCGATTCGGCCAGCGCATCGCCGCGCACGAGGACATGCACATGGCTGGCAAAGCGGCTGAGATACATCGCCGCCTGCCCTGCCGAATTGCCGCCGCCGACGATCACCGCCTCGCTTCCCTGGCACAGCCGCGCTTCGAGATCGGTGGCCGCGTAATAGACCCCGGCCCCTTCGAAATGCTCCAGCCGGTCGATGGGCAGCCTGCGGTACTGAACGCCCGTGGCGATGATGACCGACTTCGCCTTCACCTCCTCGCCGTCGGCAAGACCGATGCAATAGCCGCGCTCGCCGATATCGCTGAGGCTCATCACCTGCCGGGGCATGACGAAGCGGGTGCCAAGGCGCATCGCCTGGATTTCGCCTCTGAAGCAGAGATCCGCGCCGGAGATGCCGGTGGGAAAGCCCATATAGTTCTCGATCCGGCTCGAGCTTCCCGCCTGCCCGCCGATCACCCGGTCCTCGATGACGAGCGCCGATAGGCCCTCCGCGCCCGCATAGACCGCCGCGGCGATGCCGGCAGGTCCCGCGCCGACGATGACCACGTCGAAATCGTCCTCGCCATCGAGGCGCAGATCGAGCCCGACATAGCGGGCAAGGCCTTCAGGGCTCGGATCTTCGATCAGGCGGTCACGGCCCAGGATAAGGGCGGGCGTCCCCTCAGCCGCGCCGGCGCGGCTGAGAAGGGCGTTTGCCTCGTCGTCATCCAGATCATAGCTCTTGACGGCGATCTTGTTGCGTGAGGCGAAACTCGCAATCTCCCGCAGCTTGGGGTCCTCGTCGGCGCCGATCAGGGTGATGGCGCTGTTCCCGTCTTCGAGGGTCCGGCGCCGCCGCGCGGCGAAGACCGTGACGATGATGTCCGAAAGCTCCGGCACCCGGCCCATCAGCCGCAGCATCTCCTCGCGCGGCACGGCGATCAGTCTGCTGTCCTTCGCCGCCCGCATGGGCATGGTCCAGATGCCGCCATTGAGGAACGAGATCTCGCCCAGATATTGTCCCGGGCCGATGGTCGAGGGCACCGCCCGCTCGTCCGTGCGGGGGTCGACCACCTCGACCTCGCCTTCCTCGCAATAGAAGAACTCGGCCATCGGGTCGCCGTAGTCGACGATCAGCTCGCCCGCCTTGAAACGCCGCGCCGCACCGTGGCGGCGGATCAGCTCCACATGCTCGTCCTGAAGCGGGATGCGCTGCATCTCGCGCAGGTCACGGGCCAGACTTTCCATGATGGTCCTCGTAGGGGCGGCCCCGGGAAGGTAGTCGCGCTCTTCGAGCCCGTCCAATCACTGATGAAGCGTTTGACAGAAGGGCCTTGCTTGAAGAAAGCTCATCCCTGGACGGTGCCCGCCGGATGGCGGGTGAAAAGGGAAGCCGGTGCGAAACCGGCGCTGTGCCCGCAACTGTAAGCCGAGAGCCGGCGGCCAATGCCACTGCACGTGATGGGTGCGGGAAGGCGGCCCGAAGCGCCCGATCGGCAAGCCAGGAGACCTGCCGTCCACGTCGTTCGTGCAAGGGGTGCGGGGTCACGCCTTCTGCCGGGAGCCAGTCTCCTTCGAAACGGCCCTTGACGTCCGGCGGATCCCCCGCCGGGCCCGACGTTTTGAAAGGGAGCGGCCCTGGAAAAGGGCCGCCTTGTTGACGGATGAGTATTCTTCTTGCCGCTCTTCTGAGCCTGCCCGCCGAGGCGCCCCTGCCCGGCGGGGACCCTGACATCGTCGTGGTGGAGGGCACGCGGCTCGGCCAGACCCTGCGCGAGGCGGGCACGGCCGCTTCGGTCCTCACCGACGAGGATTTCCGCCGCTTGGGCTTCACCACGCTCGGCGAAGCGCTGGCCCATGCCCCGGGCGTGACGGTCAACCGCAACGGCCCCTTCGGCGGCGCGGCCAGCGTCAGGATCAGGGGGGCGGGCTCTGACCAGACCCTCGTCCTGATCGACGGCGTCCCGGTGGGCGATCCTTCGGCAGTAGGCGGAGCTTTCGACTTCGCCCGGCTCGATACGGCCGAGATCGAGAAGGTCGAGATCCTGAAAGGTCCGCAATCGGTACTCTGGGGCTCCGAAGCAATCGGCGGGGTGGTCTCGATCACCACGAAAAAGGCCGGCGAGAGCGGCGGACGCGCCTTTCTCGAAGGCGGTAGCTTCGCCACGGTCAGGGGCGGCGGCAGCCTTCTTTACGCCGGAAGCGAAAGCTCTATGCGCCTCGGCGTCAACGCGGCGCAAACGGACGGTATTTCAAAGGCCGACCGCCGCTTCGGCAATGACGAAGACGACGGCTTTGAAAACCTCGGCCTCCAGGCAGGCGGGACCACGCGTCTGGGTGCGCTCCATCTCGACGGCAGCCTTCTTTACCAGAAAGCCGAAGCCGAGTTCGACGGCTTCTCCTTCGCCGCACCCGGAGGCGTAGCGGATGCGGACGAAAGAAGCGAGACCGAGGAGCTGACCCTGAGCCTTTCGGCGCGAGCAGGCGATGCCGAAAGCGGCCTCGCCCAAAGCCTTCTTCTCGGTCACCGCCTGATCGACCGGGACAATTTCGCCAGCGGAGCGCCATCCTTCGACGCCTATGGCGAGCGCAGCACGCTGCGCTACCAGCTTGACCGCGGGTTTGGCGAGAAAGCCAGCCTTGCCGCCGGGGCGGAGCTGGACCACCGAAGCGCGGAGGGCGCGAGCGCGACCATCGCGAGCCTCTTCGGTCTCGCATCGGTCAAACCCGTCCCCGCCCTGACCATTTCCGCCGGGCTCAGGCGCGACGAGCATGACGGCTTCGGCAGCGCGGACACGGCAAGGCTCGCCGCCTCCTTCGAGGTCACGCCCGGCCTTTCCTTCCGCGCAAGCTTCGGCGAAGGGTTCAAGGCCCCGAGCCTCTTTCAGGAGACCTTCTTCTGCTGCGGCGCTGGCGCGGCCAATGACGACCTGCGCCCTGAAAGGAGCGAAGGGTTCGACGCAGGCGTTCTTTATACGGCCGATCGTCTACGGTTCGAGCTGGGCTGGTTCCGTCTTGAAACGGAGGACCTGATCGACTTCGACTTCTTCGCTGGCGGCTATATCAATATCGAAGAGGCCCATACCGAAGGTGTCGAAGCATCCTTCGCGGTGCAGGCGGCCTCGTGGCTCAACATCGAAGCGCAATACGGCTTCACCGAAGCGGAAGACGGCGACGGCGCCCGGCTTCTCCGCCTGCCGCGCCATCAGGGAGATTTCATCGTCTCCTTCGTTCCCGAAGGGCCATTTTCCGCAAGCCTCCTCATCCGCCACAATGGCGAGGAAGAGGACAGCTCCGGCACCCTCGATGCGTGGACGCGGGCAGACCTGACCGCCCGCTACAGCTTTTCCGAAGGGCTCGAAGCCTACGGACGGATCGAGAATATCGGAAATGCTTCCTATCAGGAGGTTCTCGGCTACGGGACCCCGGGCCGGGCGCTGACGGCGGGGCTGAGGCGGCGGTTCTGATGCGCCTCTTCGCCGTTCTTTTCCTTCTTCTTGCCGCATGCGGCCAGGGGGCGCCGGTCGCGATGAAGGGCGGAATGGTCAGTCTCGATCTTTGTGCGGACCTTCATCTTCTTGCCTTTGCTCCCCCGTCGCGGATCGCGGCCCTCTCGCCCGAGACTCATGGTCTGCCCGAGCCCTATCGCAGCCGCGCGAAAGCCTACCCGGTCTTGCGACCTGACGCCGAAGCCTTGCTGGCGCAGGCGCCGGATCTCGTCCTCAGGAGCTATGGCGGCGATGCGCGCCTCCTGGCCCTCCTGACGCGGAGCGGGCTGCGGGTGGAGGAAATCGGCTGGCCGCGGGACCTTGGCGGCGTGCGCGACAATACCGTTCGCGTCGCGCGTCTTTTGGGTAGCGGTTCCCCCCTCCCTGACATGGCCCTGCTGAAAACCCGTGACGGGGGCCGCCTCCTCTACCTCACGCCCTCGGGCGTGACCTCCGGACCCGGAACGCTTGTGGCGGAGGTGATGGAGGCGGCGGGCTATGAGCCCTACGAACGGCGTCCGGGCTGGCATCACCTTCCCCTCGAAGCCCTCGCCCGGACGAGCCCCGAGGCGGTGATGACCGGCTTCTTCGACAGCCGCGCCCGCTACGAGGGGCGCTGGGACAGCGCCCGGCATCCCGTCGCGCGCCGGGCTCTCGAAGATGTTCCGCGCCAGGACATATCCGGCGGCCTTCTTGCCTGCCCCGCCTTCCCCCTTTTCGATGCGGCGCGCCTGTTGCGCGAGGGGCCTTTACCGTGAGAGCCGTTTCCCTCATCCCGGCGCTGGTCGCCATCACGATAGTCGCGGCATTCATCAGCCTGATGATCGGCGAGGTGTCCCTGCCCTTCGGCCGCATCATTGGTGGGCTCTTCGGACAGGGCGGGCGCGCGGATATCCTGATCATGCAGGAGATCAGACTGCCGCGCACCACTGCTGCCTTCCTGACAGGCGGGGCCCTGGGCATGAGCGGGGCGGCGCTTCAGGGCCTTCTGCGCAACCCGCTGGCAGAGCCGGGCGTACTGGGCGTCAGCGCGGCGGCGATCTTCGGCGCCACGCTCAGCATCGCCTTCGGGCTTTCGGCCATACCCCTTGCGCTTCCTGCGGCGGCCACCGGGGGCGCGGTCCTCGCGACCCTCCTCCTCGCCCTTCTCGCGGCGAGGCTTCGCTCCGTTGGCGGCCTTCTTCTCGTCGGCATCGGCCTTTCGAGCTTCATTGGGGCACTGATGAGCCTGACCCTCAGCTTCGCGCCGGATGTCTTCACGCTTGCTGAAATCGTCACCTGGAGCTTCGGTTCGGTCACGAACAGAAGCTGGCAGGATGTCGGCTTCGCCCTTCCCTTCATCTTCGCTGGAACGGCTGTGCTCGCCGGGGCGCGGCGGGGCCTTTCGGTCCTCGCGCTTGGCGAGGAAGCAGCGTCGAGCCTCGGGCTAGGCCTTCAGCGGCTGCGGCTCAACGTGGTCGTGGGAACAGGGCTCGCCACCGGCGGCGCGGTGGCGCTGGCCGGAGGGATCGGCTTTGTCGGCATCGTCGCCCCGCATCTGATCCGCCCCCTGACGGGCCATGATACGGGGCGAAGCCTGCTCCCCTCGTTCCTCTTCGGCGGCACGCTCCTCATCCTTGCCGATATCGGTGTCAGGCTGATTCCCACCGGGCGGGAGCTCCAGCTCGGCGTCCTGGCGGCCCTGATCGGCGCGCCTGTCTTCATCATGATCGCCGCGAGGGGGCGGATCATGCGATGAGCCTTTCTGTCAGGAACCTCACCGTCGCGATCGACGGCTGCGCCATCCTTCAGGGTGCGTCGCTCGATGTTCCGCGAGGACGGATCACCGCGCTCGTCGGCCCGAACGGCAGCGGCAAGACGACCCTCGTGCGGGCAATCGCCGCGCTCCTTCCCTATCGCGGAACCATCACCGCCGATGGCCAGGACCTCTCTGTCCTTCCGCCTCAAGACCGCGCCCGGATGATCGGCTACCTTCCCCAGGATAGAAGTTTCGCCTGGCCGATCATGGTCGAGGACGCCGTCCGGCTCGGTCGCTTCGCCTACGGAGAACCGCTCGGCCGCACCCCGAAAGAGGGTGAGCGGATCGTACGGGACACCATCGCAACATGCGGGCTTTCCGGATTCAGGGAACGCTCGGTCGCGACCCTTTCCGGCGGCGAAGCGGCCCGGGTGCACGCGGCGCGGCTTCTGGCTGGGCGAGCCACCTATCTTCTTGCGGACGAACCCGCAGCGGCGCTCGACCCGAGGCATGCCATCGCGTTGATGGAGCTTTTCCGGCGCGAGGCGAGAGAGCGGCAGGCGGGGGTTCTTCTCGTCCTTCACGACCTCGATCTCGCCGCGCGCTATGCGGACGAGGTGGTGGTTCTTCTTGACGGGAAAACCCACACCAGCGGTCCGGCTGCGGATGTTCTGACGGCGACCACGATCGGCAAGGCTTTCGGTGTCCCCGCGCGGACCGAGGGCGGACGGATCCTTCTCGGCAACTAGGGACCGGACCCTAGCCCTGCGAGCTGCCCATGAGAAGGGTGCGGGCCCGTTTGGTCTGGCTTTCGATCGAGGCGGAAACCGCGTCCTGAAGCTGCGCGAGAAGGCTCGGCTTGGCAGACGAGAGGCTCTTGCGCAGCTCCTTTTCCACCCGCTGGCGGGCCTGCCCGGAGAAGAGACGCTCCTGACCCGGAAGGCGGTCGGGAAGCTTGCGCGCGAAAGCCGGCACGTCGAGGCTCGAGATCCACGCCTTGGTATAGCGCCCGCCGAGCGCCACCGCGGCGGCGAGCGTTCCCGTGAAGACCGGCACACCGGCGAAGGCCGTGTCGACGGTGAGGGTCAACGCGAAGGCGAGAGTCATCAGTGCACCGCCGATCACTGTCTCGAAGGGCAGGTCGATGCTCCTGGCCGAGAAGGTGAACGCGTCGGGGTCGATCGCGTTTTCGAAATGCAGCTGAATGTCCGGCGAGATGTCATAGGCGGCATGGAGCCGGTCGAGCTCGCGGTCGAGCTCATGCTTGACCTCGTCGCGCCACCAGCCGTTGATCGTCCGGACAAAGAAGGCCGAGCCTTCCTCTGATGTGATCCATTCGCCATAGCGGCTCTCGATCTCGCGGCGCACGTCGTGGCCGGTGCGAAAGGCGCCGTCCCGCCAGCGCTCGAGAACGGGGACCACGAATGTCTCGAAGATCTGCTCGGCAAGGCCTACGGCAAGCCGGTCCTGAAGTGCGCCGAAATGGGCATCGACGAGCTCAGGGAGGCGGTCCTTGAGGAGTCGCCGCGCGTCCTTGGCGAAGCGCTCGACATTCTCGCGCTTGCGGCCCCAGCGGGCGAGGCCGCGGCTTACCATATGCGAAGGCTCCGGGTCGCGCAGCACACGGATCGTCTCGCCGTCCTCGAAGACTTCGCGCGCGATGTTGAGGGTGAAGGGCATGCGCGAAGCGCCGCCTGCAAGAAGGACATGTCCGTAGTCGGAGCCCCGCCGAAGGATCGCCTCTTTCAGCGCTTCGAGGCTGATCCTGTAGATCTCCTCCCAGCTCTTTCCCTCGAGAAGCTTCGGGTCGAGCGCCAGCTCTTCGGAAGGGTGGAGAGGCCGGTCGAGGGGCGCATTCCGGTAGCGCGCCATTCGCTCGCCGGTGACGGTAATCTCGAGCGTCCGCCGTCTGCCGCCCTGGTAATAGGTCTGAAGCGGCGCCCCGCTGACGAGCTCGCTATCGTCCGTTGGCGCATCGATGAAATACTGCTCCTTCGTACGCCGCGCGTAATAGAGCCAGAGATCCTTGTAATGAGGATTGTTGTCGAGAAAGAGCCGCGCCGCCTTTTCGTTCTCCAGCGCTCCGGCGAGAACCTGCCGGTCGAAGAAACTGGCGCCGAGATCGAGCCCCGCATCAAGGAGCGGCGAGGCCTTCTTCTCCGGCGCGATCAGCGAGAAATCGAGGGTGGATGAGCCGACGTCGATCACGAGAATGTTCTTTGTCCGCGCTTCTACCGTGAGCGGAGAGTTCGGATTGTCGATCGCATGGAGAAGCGCGGCGCGGCTTTCGGGCACCACGGTGATCTCGGCATCGGCCATGGGTGTGCCTGCGATGCCGTTCTGCAGGATCGCCTGATAGCGGGCGATATCGTCCTGCGCCGACCATCCCGACGGGCAGCCGACCGCAACCGCGACCCCGGCCCAACCTTCTGGCGGAACGGGGGTGAAGGCCGCTTCGGCAAGGCAGGTAGCGAAGAAGTCGCGAATGTCCCCTTCCGCCGCACCCAGATCCTTAGGCCGGGTCTTGAAGGCGACGGAGAGGCGTGCGCCGCCGCTTTCGGCTTTCGACGCCTCGCGGATCGCCCGGCCGCCGATCACCAGCGCCTCGTGGCCGTCCTTGACAGTGCGGGTCAGGGCGGTGGGCTGAATGGTCTGGCCCTGGATCTCGAGATTGGCGGGCGCGGCAAAGCGCTCGGTATGGCCGCCGCCGATCAGCGCCAGTGCGGTATCGGCATGGCCGAGGTCGAAGCCGAGATAGTGATTGGCCATCAGTTCCGTCTCCTGACGATCACGCCCGGCATGGTTTTGAGGGGGTCGCTTTGGTGAACGAGAGCCGGCTTGAGAAGCAGCGGGCCCTCGACATCGGGGTCGACCATGACTTCGAAAAGCTCGTCCGGCCCTTCCCGGACCGGCCGGTATCCAGCCTTGCGCAACAGTCTTTCGGCATTGGCCCGCAGATCGGCGTTCTCTTTGTCGTCACCGACCAGGGCCTCCTGAAGGAAGACAAGGACATCTTCCGGGATCTGCCGGCCTCGGGCTTCTTCCGGCGCGGCCAGGGCGCGCGGCGCGGTCATCGCGTTGAGGGAGCGGTCGGCGGCTTCGATCAGGCCTTCGAACTTCGCGTCCGGCGCCTTGGGCGGGGGAAGGGCGGCGCGCTCCTCGCGGGAGCGGTTCGGCATGGCGAGGGTGAGGACCGCGCCCACCGCGCAGGCAATGGCGAGGATCGCGCTCGTCTCGGCAACCAGCGGCGCCGAAGCTGCGAGAAGGAGCCCACCGCCGAAGCGGCGCAGCAAGCGCGGCGCGGCCTCGATCATCCCGCCCGCGGCACTCTCGCGTCTTGGCTCGGGCGGCGGAGGAAAAGCGGCGCCAAGCGCGAAAGCCCGCTCGGCCACCTCGTAGATTTCCTGCAGGCGCTCGGCGCTATAGGCGTTCGCATGGTTCTGCGCGGTGAGGAACAGGGTCTCGAGATGCGCTTCGGCCTCGTCACGGTTCGCCCCGCCCACGAGATCGGGGTGATCGTCCAGCACATCTCGTAGCGGTCGCCGCATGAACGCCCCTTCGGTTCCCTAGAGGGCTTCATATGTGGCGTTTCAGCCCCTTATACCAGCCTGCGGCCTTGATGCGGTGTAACCGCGCATCGCTTTTATCGCGGGACAAGTTCAAGGGAGTGTTGTTCTCCTTCTGATAGGGACCATGCAGGGGGAACAAGGAAGCGAGGCACCCATGCGGTTTGGCAGATTGGGTCTGATGGCGCTGGCGTTCGCGTTGGCGGGCTGCGGCGACGGCGGCTCCGGCCAGGCCGGCGGCAATGGGTGGCAGGGTGGTCAGAGCGACCAGCCCCGCAAGATCGTTCCTTTCGAGATCGAAATGGCCGAGAACACGCGCGAGATTCAAGCCGTCGGCACGGCGAGGGCGCGCGCTGCCGCGACCGTCAGCGCCGAGACATCGGGCATCGTCGAGGAAGTCCTTTTCGAGTCCGGCCAGTTCGTCGAGAAAGGCCAGCCCCTCCTCCGCCTCGAGGCCGACGAGGAGCGCCTCGCCGTCAAGCTTTCCGAGGTCTCGGTGAAGACCGCCGAGCAGCTTCTTGCCCGCTACCGCCGCATCGAGGACACCGGCGCGGTCTCGGCCAGCGCCATCGACGATGCGATCACTCAGCTCGAGGCCGCGCGGATCAATCTCGAACAGGCGGAACTGGCGCTCGCCAGGCGCACGGTCGAAGCCCCTTTCGAAGGGTTCATCGGCCTCACCGACATCGACCCGGGCGCGCGGATCGCCCAGAGCGCGGCCATTGCCGCGCTCGATGACCGCCGGGTCCTCTATATCGACTTCACGGTCCCCGAGGACGTCTTCGGCCAGCTCGCGGTGGGCGAAACGGTTACCGCGGCGCCGTTCTCCGAGGGCGCCGGGCCGCGTCAGGCGGAGATCGTCCTTCTCGACAGCCGCATCGACCCGATGAGCCGGGCCTTCCGGGTGCGCGCGGCGATCGACAATACCGATGACAGCCTCAGGCCCGGGATGAGCTTCGAGGTGCGTTTCGACGTGCCCGGCGGACGCTATCCCCTGGTGCCCGAAGCTGCGATCGTCTGGGGCTCGGACGGCAGCTATCTCTGGGCGGTCCGGGGCGGCAAGGCGGCCGAGGTCCCCGTGCGGATCGTCTCACGCCGCGACGGCCGGGTGCTCGTCGAGGGGCCGCTCGAAAGCGGCGACCTGATCGTCGCCGAAGGGGTGCAGAAGGTCCGCGAAGGCACGCCGCTGGAGTTGCCCGAGGGCCGGTCCGGGCCGCTGGCCGGTTCTGTTTCCTCGTCGGGGGTTTCGGGGGAATGATCAGCAGCCTTCCCGCCCTCGCCGTCAGGCGGCCTCTTCTGGCGGGGGTCCTCAATCTCCTGATCGTGATCGGCGGCCTCGCCGCCATCTTCGGCGTCGAGGTTCGCGAACTGCCCGATGTGGACCGCCCGATCGTCTCCGTCCGCGCGGTCTATCAGGGCGCGGCTCCCGAAACCATGGATGCGGAGGTGACCTCGATCCTCGAGGGCGCTGCGGCCAGGGTTTCGGGCGTGCGCGATATCCGCTCCTCGTCGGAGGAGAACAACACGCGCATCCGTATTGAATTTAACCCGGGCACCGACCTCGACAGCGCCGCCAACGACGTGCGCGAGGCGGTGGCCCAGGTGCAGCGCGAGCTTCCCGACGACGTTGAGCAGGTGGGCGTCACCAAGGCCGATGAGGACGCGGACCCGATCCTGCAGATGGCTGTTCGCGCCCCCGGCATGAGCGAGGAGGAGCTGACGCGGCTCCTCGACGACGCAGTCCTGCCGGAGCTTCTGGCCGTCGAAGGCGTCGCCAGCGTGGGCCAGTTCGGGGCGCGCGAACGGCAGCTTCGGGTGGTGATCGACCCCTTGCGCCTCAGCCGCTACGGCCTGACGGTCGGGGACGTGGCGAACGCGCTCCAGTCGGCGCCTTTCGACGTGCCGGTCGGCAGCTTCCTGTCCCAGGACCAGGCGCTTCTCGTCCGCGCGGAGGCGACCGCCGCCAACCCAGAGCGCATCCGCTCCATCGTCCTTCGCGGCGAGACCACCATCGGCGATGTGGCCGACGCCTATTTCGCGCCTGCCGATGCCAGCAATTTCACCCGCTATAACGGCGAGCCGGTCATTGGCCTTTCGGTGGTGCGCCGCGCCCAGAGCAACACCATCGAGATCGCCGACGCGGTCAGGACCGTGGTGGAGCGTCTGAACCAGCGTTTCGACGGCGAAATCGAAATCATCATCACCACCGACGACGCGATCTTCATCAAGGCCAGCGTGCGCGAGGTCATCACCTCGCTTCTCATCACCGTCAGTGTCGTGATGGCGACGATCTTCGTCTTCTTCGGCTCGGCCCGGGCAACGCTGATCCCCTCCCTCGCCATCCCCGTCGCCCTCGTCGGCACCCTGGCGGGCATTTATCTGATGGGTTTCTCCATCAACATCCTGACCCTTCTCGCGCTGGTCCTCGCCACCGGCCTGATCGTCGACGATGCCATCGTCGTGCTCGAGAACGTCCAGCGCAAGCGCAGCGAGGGCATGGAGCGGCGGGCCGCGGCGGTCATCGGCACCAGCCAGGTCTTCTTCGCGGTGGTCGCGACCACGGCGGTCCTGGTTTCGGTCTTCGTGCCGATCAGTTTCCTGCCCAGCGAGACGGGGCGTCTTTTCCGCGAGTTCGGCTTCGTCCTCGCCATCGCCGTCATCATTTCAAGCTTCGTCGCCCTGACCCTCGTGCCTGCCCTCGCCTCGCGGATCGGCACCGGGCGGGACAGCCTCCCCTCCTTTGCGCAGAGGATCGGCAGCCGCACCCAGGGCGCCTATGACCGCGCCATCGGCTTCTGTCTTGCGCGGCCCATCTTCCCTGTGGGCATCTCGCTCGTCGCCGCGGTCTTCGCTGTCTTCACCTACCGCGCGCTTCCGAGCGAGCTGACCCCGCCCGAAGACCGTGGCCAGATCGGCGTCTTCGCGCGCGGCCCGGACGGCGTCGGCATCGACTATATGGACCGGCAGACCGACAAGATCGAAGAAGCCTTCAACCCCTATCTCGAGGATGGGACGGTGGAAGGTCTTTACACGATCGTCGGGCGTTACGACCCCAACCTCACGCTCATCACCGTGCCCATGGCCGATTGGTCCGAACGCGACATGTCGAGCGAGGAGCTGATCGCGGCGCTTCGCGGGCCCCTGGACCAGATCCCCGGCGTGCGGGCCAGCCCGTTCTCCCGCGGTAGCCTGCAGCTCGGCTGGGGCGGTGGTCGCGGCGGCCTCCAGGTGGCCCTGACAGGGCCCGAGTATGGCCGGATCTTCACCGGCGCGCGTGCCCTGGCCGACCTGATCGAGACGCAGTCGGACATTCTTTCGAACCCCGAGATCAGCTACCAGCCGACCCAGCCGCAGATCGCGATCCAGGTCGATCGTCAGCGCGCGGCCGATCTCAACATTGCGCTCGACGAGCTGTCGGTGACCTTGCGCGCCATGGTGGGCGGAGCGGAAATCGTCGACCTCAATGTCGGCGACGAGGCGATCCCGATTTTCCTCCGCTCACAAAGCGATAGCATCACCGACCCTTCCGACCTTCAGAACCTGTTTGTCAGGACCGAGGAAGGCGCGCTCGTTCCGCTCAGCTCACTGACGACCATCACCGAAGAGGGTGTGGCAGCCGAGCTCGACCGCACCGAACAGCGCCGGGCCATCGAGCTCGAAGCGGACATCGCCGACGGCGTCACCGTGGAAGAGGCGAGCCGGGAGATCCAGCGCCTTGCCGCACAAGCTTTGCCTGAAGACATCGACCTCCTCCTCCAGGGTGAGGCAGCGAGCCTTGAGGAATCCTCCCGCGAGATCCTTCTGACCTATGGCTTCGCCTTCGTCATCGTGTTCCTGGTGCTCGTCGCACAGTTCGAAAGCCTGACCTCTGCCGTGGTGGTCCTCCTTTCCGTACCCTTCGCATTGGCCGCGGCGATCTACGCCCTCGCCCTCACCGGAACCTCGCTCAACATCTATAGCCAGATCGGGCTGGTCATGCTGATCGGGCTGATGGCGAAGAACGGCATCCTGATGGTCGAGTTCGCCGACCAGCTGCGCGGCGAAGGCAGGACCGTGACCGAGGCCGTCAAGGAAGCCGCCTCGGTCCGCCTTCGCCCGATCGTCATGACCCTGATTTCCACCGTGCTCGGCGCGGTCCCGCTGATCCTCTCCTTCGGCGCCGGGGCCGAGGCCCGCCAGTCGATCGGCTGGGTGGTGTTCGGAGGGTTGGGCCTCGCCGGGCTCTTCACCCTCTTCCTCACGCCAGTCATCTATCTAGGCGTCGCGCGGTTCGGCTCGGTCCGGTCCGAGGACAGCGATGCCTTGAACCGTGAACTGAAAGACGCCGAAGCCCTGTGATCCGACGTTCCTTGCTGCTCCTCCCGCTTCTGGCGGGATGCCTTGCCGGGCCCGATTATGAGCGGCCTGAAATCGCTCTGCCCGGGTCCTATGAACGTGCGCCCGAGCGGCCCGTCGCATCCATTCCGTGGTGGGAGGGTTTCAGCGACGAGGCTCTCGACGCGCTGATGGTCTCGTCGCTGCGCAGGAACCTGACCATCGAGGAGGCCGAGGCAGCGCTTGACGAAGCTGAGAGCTTCATCACCGCCGAGCGGTCCGACTTCTTCCCCTTGATCGACGGGCAGGTGACGGCCGACGCGGCGGAAGGGGTCAGCCCCGACGCCTCGGCAGGCCTCTTCGGCGCCCTGGTGCTCGATCTTTTCGGCCAGAACCGCAGGTCCCTGCGCGCCGCGAAAGCCCAGCGCGCGGCCAGCGCCGCCGCGCTTGATGATGCGAGACGGCTGACCGCTGCGGGCCTTGCCAACGCCTATATCGAACTGAGGCGCACCGATGCGCGGATCGCGCTTCTCGACCAGTCGCTGGAGCTTCAGGCGCAGACTTTGCGGATCGTCGATGTGCGGGCCCAGGCGGGCCTCGCGGCCGATCTCGATGTGCGGCGGGCCGCGGCCGATCTCGCCAGGACCCGAGCCCAGCGGGGGCCCCTCGCCGCCTCCCGGCGGGAGGCCGATACGCTGATCGCTGTCCTCAACGGAGAACCGCCGTCCGGGCGCCTCGTGCCCGTGCGGGAGGGCTCCCCGGTGCCGAGCTACCAGCGCGGCCCGGAGGTCGGCGTGCCGGCGGATCTCCTGCGCAACCGGCCCGACCTGCGCGAGGCCGAGGCCCAGCTGATCGCGGCCGTGCAGCGGATCGGGATCGAGGCAGCGGACCTTTATCCCAGCCTGCGGCTTGATGGGCTTCTCAGCACCAGCCTGACCTCAGGAAATCTCGCGAACGAAACAGTCCAGCGAGCGGGCGCGCTTCTGGACATTCCCCTGGTCGATTTCGGCCGCCGCCGGGCCGAGGTGCGCGCCGCGAGGGCGCGCGCCGATCAGGCCCTCGCCTTCTACGAGCGCACGCTGATCAGTGCCCTTCGCGAAGCCGAGGTCGCGCTTATCACCATCGAAGCCGCCGAGGCCCAGCGCTCGGACCTCGCTGTCGCGGTGAAGGCCAGCGAGGCGGCGTTCGACCAGCTCCAGGCGCTCTACAAGGAGGGTCTCGCCACCCTGATCGACGTGCTCGACGCGCAGCGGCAACTTATCGCCAGCCGCGAGCGGTTCACCGACAGTGAGGCCTTTGTCGCCCAGTCCTATGTCAATCTCTACACGGCCCTCGGCGCCCCCGCACCCGTGGAAGTTCTTCCCGCCTCGAGTTGAAGGTTTGTGGCGCCCGGGGGAACGGTGCGCACCGTCGGGTGACGAGAGGAACCTCCGGCACATGACCTGACGGGCAAGGAGTGCCCGAACGGGCACTGACGCATCAATGCCTGTGGGGCGGGATCCTGCCGTCCTGGGTGAACATGCGGGTCGGAAGCGCCGCCTGCCGCTTGTCCTCGAAATAGTTCGTCCAGTGAAGATAGACGGACGAAAGGACGCTCGCCTTTTCAAGCTCGAAATCGGCCGGTCCCTCAAGGTAGAAGAAGCTCCGGTCCGCTTCGACCTCACCGCCCAGGACATCGAGGGGCGCGCTACCGTCGATCGCGAAAGCGGCATGCCTGGCAAGCGCCCGCATCACCGCTTCGTCGTCCAGGGTGAAGCCGGTGCCGATCTTTTCCTCACCCAACGCAAGGGCGTCTTCGGTCTCCATACGGACGGTCAGGGCCGTCCGCTGTTCACCGCCGATCTCGATGATCTCGGCGGTGATGTGGACTTCAGGGGTCCTGTGCGCCGCTGCCGTACCAAGGGCGGCAGCGAGAAGGACGAAGCCGCCAAGAAGAGAGCGGATTGCAGCCATCAGCGCTGCCCGCCTCCATTGCCCTCATCGTCGGCTTCCGAAGCAGGCTCGAGCAGGACATCGGGACCTTCATCCTCGGCCTCCTCGCCTTTCTGGTCGCCATCAAGCTCGTAGAGGCTGTCCGCAAGCTGATTGTTTGAGCTGCGCGAGCGCTGGTAGATCTCGAAGCGGCTCTGGCGGGTCTTCTGCGGAAAGGCGTTATTGCTCTCGTCGGCATCGGCGATCTGGTTCGCACGGTCGATCTCGACCGAGACGATCTCCTTGTCGCTGACGAGCACCTTGGTGAACTGCTCCGCATCGTAACGCCAGACCTCGGCGGGCAGCATCATCTCCTCGGTCTCACCATCCGCATAGGTCAGGGTCAGCGGGATCGGCATGACCAGCCCGCCGACATTCTCGAAGCTGATATAGTGGATGAAGGGATCGCGCTCGATCATCCGCTCGTAGAGCGCGCGTTCACGCGGGCCCAGGCCTTCGAGGAATTTCCGATAGTCGTTCCGCGCCTTGTTGGTGGGCTCGAAGCGGTCGTTCTCGTTATAGAAGTCCGAAAGCTCGTCGCGGCGGCGCTGAAGGCGGGTTTCCCGGCCCTCCTCGCGGTTGCGGCTCTGGATCAGCGGCTCGGGATAGAGCTCGCCATCCTCATCACGCGCGAAATCGGACTCGCGGTCGGGATCCTGGGTCGAGATCTTGAGGGTCTCGAGACCGGTCACGGCGATATCGACGTGATCGGTGGTGTACCACCATCCACGCCAGAACCAGTCGAGATCCTTGCCCGAAACCTCCTCCATCGTGCGGAAGAAATCCGCAGGCTGAGGACGCTTGAACTTCCACCGGCGGGCATATTCGCGGAAGGCCGGGTCGAAGAGTTCTCGCCCAAGGACCGTCTCGCGCAGGATGACCAGCGCCGAAGCAGGCTTGGAGTAGGCGTTCGGGCCGAACTGGATGACTGAATCCGACTGGGTCATGATCGGCACCTGGTTGGTGCTGGTCATGTAGTTGTCGATATAGTCGAGAATGTTCGTGTAGTTGCCGAAGGCCGGGTAGTTCTCCTCCCATTCGATCTCGGCGACATATTCGAGGAAGGTGTTCAGCCCCTCGTCCATCCAGGTCCACTGACGCTCATCGGAATTGACCGTCATCGGAAAATAGATGTGGCCGATCTCGTGGATGATGACGCCGATGAGGCCGTATTTGGTCCGGCGGGAATAGGTCACCTCACCGTCCGGCGCATCCTCCGTGTTCGGACGGTACCCATTGAACGTGATCATCGGGTATTCCATGCCCCCCGATTCCCAGACATTGACCGACTGGGCGGTGGGGTACGGATAATTGAACGAGAAGCGGTTGTAGACATCCATGGTGTGAATGACCGCTTCGGTCGAGAACTGGTGCCAGATCGGCATGGCCTCGTTCGGGTAGAAGCTCATGGCCATGACGAGGGGGTTGTCGTCATCGTCCTGCTCGTAACCCATCGCGTCCCAGATATATTTCCGGGAGGAGGACCAGGCGAAGTCGCGCACGTTCTCGGCCTCGAAGCGCCAGGTCTTCATCTCCGAGGTGCCCTCTTTTTCGTTCTCGAGAGCCTCCTCGGGGGTGACGATGAAGACCGGCTTGTCGGCCGTGCGGGCTTCGCGCAGGCGGCTGCGCTGCTCGGCGGTCAGGACCTGGTTCGGGTTCTGGAGGACGCCGGTCGAGCTGACGATGTGGTCGGCTGGCACGGTGATTTCGACATTGTAGTCGCCGAACTCCAGCGTGAACTCGCCGCGGCCGAGAAACGCCTTGTTGTGCCAGCCTTCATAGTCGCTGAAAGCCGCCATGCGGGGGAACCACTGCGCGAAAGAGAAGATGATGTCCTTGGTGATCTCTTCTTCACCGACCGGGAAGCCTTCCCACCCGGCGCGGCCGCCGATCGTCGTGTCGTTGATGATGTTGTAGGACCAGGCGATGCCGAAACGCGTCTGACCGCCCGGGCGCAGGGGCCGGGGCAGGTCGATGCGCATCATGGTATCCACGATGGTGTAGGGAAGATCATCGCCGCGGTCGTCGATCACGCTTTCGATCTTGAAGCCGTAATCATTGTTCTCGAAATCCTCGATCCGCGCCAGCGCGCCGTAGGAAAGGGTCGGCGCGGTGTTCGAGCCGGGCCGCGTGCCAGTGTCGGCGAGGCGCTCTGATGTCCGCGCAAGGCTGCCTTCGGCGAAGCGGTTCTGGTCGAGCGAGACCCAGAGATAACGCAGCTCGTGCGGCGAATTGTTCGTGTAGGTGATGACCTCGGACGCTTCGATCCGCCTGTTGTCCTCGTCGAGCTCCACCGCGATGTCGTAATCGGCCTGCTGCTGCCAGTAGGCCGGACCCGGCTCACCGGTGGCGGCGCGGTACATGTTGGGGGTGGGAAGCTCCTGCTGGAGCTGCTCGAACGCCTTCGCGCCGGAGCCGACGCCGGTGAAGGCGGGGCCGTCCTTCTGGGCATGGGCACCGAGGGGCACAATCAGAAGAAGAGGAAGCAGCCGGAAAACAATTCGCACGTGTACGGTCCTTTTCGTCGGTCGGGCGGAGACTAAAGCATCGCGCCGCCAAGTCCAGCCGGGCCCGCCCTGGAGCCCGGGAAAGTGTGATCTAACAGTCAGTTCTTAAGATGCCGGTCCATGAAACGCATGGTCGCGCCGAAGCGGTGGCGGCCGAGGGCACCGGTATGGATGCCGTGGCGCTGGCCGGGATAGGTCATCATCTCGAATTCGCGCCCCGCCTCCTGAAGCACGGAGAAGAGCCGGGTCGAGTTATCGAAGGTGACGTTGTCATCGGCCATGCCGTGGATGATGAGAAGCGGCATGGAAAGGTCTTCTGCATAAGGAAAGACGGAGGCCGCCTCGTAGCCTTCCGGGTTGTCCTGGGGCGTGTCCATGTAACGTTCCGTATAGAACGTATCATAGAGCGCCCAGTCCGTGACAGGCGCACCGGACACGGCTGCGCCATAGGTCCCCTCCGGCGCGCGAAGCGCCAGGTGCAGCGTCATGTAGCCGCCATAGGACCAGCCCATCAGGCCGATATTATCAGGATCGACGAAGGGCTGCTCCTTCAGCCAGGCCGCCGCCATGATCTGGTCGGCGACCTCCGCGCCTGCCATCTGGCGGTGAAGGACGTCCTCGAACTTCTTGCCCCGTCCGGCAGAGCCGCGATTGTCCACCTTGAAGACCACATAGCCTTGCTGCTGCATGTGCTGATGGAAGAGAAGTCCGCGTCCGAAGGTGTTGGAGACACGCTGTACGCCCGGCCCGCCATAGACTTCGATGATCGCGGGATAGCGCCTGCCCTCCTCGAAGTCGTGGGGTTTGACGAGTTCATAGTAAAGCGTCTGCCCATCCTCCGCCTGGAGCGTGCCGAACTCGGGCGTGCTGTGCGCATCGAGGTAGGGTGCATAGGGATGGTCTTCGTCAAGAGCGTTCTCGTCGATCCAGGTGATGCGCTCGCCATCGGCCCGGTAGAGCCCTGTCTGAAGCGGCGTGTTCACGTTCATCGAGCCGCCGACGAAGCTTTTCGCATCGGGGCTCATCTGGATCGACCAGCTCTTGCCAAGTTCGGTGATCCGCTCGGGCTTACCGGGGTCGGCATAGCTCACGCGGTAGAGATGCCGCTCGAGAGGGGTGTCGAGATGGGCGGCGAAATAGACCATCTCCTCGTCCTCGTCGACGGCATCGATCTCCAGCACCTCCCAGTCCCCAAGGGTGATCTGGGTCTTCTCGCCGTCTTCCGTGAGCCGCACGATGTGCCGGAAGCCGCTTTCTTCGGTGGTCCACAGAAGGCTGCCATCCCCGAGTGGCTTGAGGTCGTCGGAAAGGTTGATCCAGGCGGGCTGTTCTTCCGTATAAAGAGGCGTCACCTCGCCGGAATCGACGTCGACCCGGGAGAGCGTCAGCTCGGTCTGGTCACGGTTGACCGTCTGTATGGTGAGGGTGTCCTCGTCCGCCCAGTCGACCCTTGCGAGGTAGCTGTCCGGGGAGGCGCCCCATTCCACCTTGACCGGACGGCGGCGGCCGATCTCTTTGACGAAGAGATCCACAACCGCATTGGGGCGTCCTGCGCGCGGATAGCGCTGCTCGACCACCGAAACCTCGCCTGCCGCGATGTCGAAGCGGGGGATGATGTCGACGCCGGTCTCGTCCGTCCGGGTGTAGACGATGCGGCTGTCGTCCGGGGACCACCAGTTGCCTGTGTAGCGGCTCATTTCCTCCTGGGCGACGAACTCGGCAGTACCGTAGGAGACGCCCTCTTCGGGCTTCGGCGAGACCCGCTGCTCGCGGCCGGTGTCGAGGTCGATAGAGAAGAGCGCGCCGTCCCTCAGGAAGCTCACATAACCGCCCGAGGGCGAGACCTTGGCGTCATACTCGAAGCCTTCGGTTTCAGTCAGCCTGCGGACGCTCTCATCCTCCAGGGTGACGAGAAAGAGGTCGCCGGCCAGGGGCACGAGGATCTGCTCGCCTTCGCTGTCCCAGTCATATTGCGTGATGCCGCGGCTGCCGGCGATGCGCTTGCGCTCGCGCAGGGCCTTTTCCTCTTCGGAAAGCTCGAAGTCGTCCGGTTCGATCGACAGGCTGTCGACCAGCATCGAGGCTTCGCCGCTTTCGGTGTCATAGGCCCAGAGGTCGAAGCGCTGGGCGTCGTCCTCGCGCGCCTTGATGAAGGTCACCATGCTCCCGTCCGGGGAATAGGCGACGGCCCGGGGCGCGGTCCCCGTGAGGCTCGGATTGTCGAACAGCCGCTCGAGGCCGATTTCCTCGGCGAGGGCCGGGCTGAGCAGGGTCGAAGTGGTGAGGGCGGCAGCAAGAGCAGAAAGGCGCATCATAGCCTGCTCTCGTGCACGATCATGGAACTCTTGCCAAGGGACCGAAGCGTGCCCGACGGCCGCGGACACGGGATTGTTTCAGTTTCGGGTGCGGCGGGACGGGCGGGCCTCCCGGAGGCGGCCGGGCAGCGTCGAGCGCCGCCCGGCCTTCCTCACCTCATGTGTGGGGGGTCATGACGCACTTCACGCAGCCATCCTTTTTGTCCCGGAACGTTGTGTAGAGGTCCGGTCCCGCCTCGAGGCCGCCCCTGTGGGTGATGATCTCCGAAAGGTCGATCTCGCCGTTCTCGACCCGGTCGAGAAGCGGCTGCAGGTAGTGCTGCATGTGGGTCTGGCCGGTTTTCACGGAGAGCCCCTTGTTCATGAAGGGTCCCATCGGAAAGACGGTCATGTCCGAATAGACGCCGGGCACGGAGAGCATGCCGCCCTTCCTGACCGACTTCACCATATCCATCAGGACATGGGGCCGGTTGCTGCCGCCGGTGGTGTGAAGCTCGATGGCTTCCGCGATCGAGGCACCGAAATTATGGCCGTGGGATTCCGCGCCGACCGCGTCGATCCCCGCGTCGGGGCCGCGGCCGTCCGTCATGTCCTGCAGGCGTTCATAGACATCTTCCTCGTCGAAATTGATCGTCTCCGCCTGCCCGTAGCTCTCGGCGAGGGCGAGGCGTTCGGGCACGTTGTCGATGGCGATGACCCGTCCCGCGCCCTGCATCCAGGCCGACTTGATGGCGAAGAGGCCGACCGGGCCGCAGCCCCAGACGGCGACCGTGTCGCCTTTCCTGCCGATGGCGTTCTCCGCCGCCTGCCAGCCTGTGGGGAAGATGTCGGAAAGGAAGAGGACACTCTCGTCGGCAAGGCCGGAGGCGACCTTGACCGGGCCCACATCGGCATGGGGCACGCGGACATATTCGGCCTGCCCGCCCGGATAGCCGCCGGTGAGGTGGGAATAGCCGAACAGCCCGGCCGGGGCATGGCCCATCGCCTCGCGCGCGTTCTCGGCGGTGCGGTTCGTCGTGTCGCAGAGCGAGAAGAGCTCCCGCTCGCAGAACCAGCAATGCCCGCAGGAGATGGTGAAGGGCACCACCACCCGGTCGCCCTTCTTGAGGCGTTTGACCTCGCTTCCGGCCTCGACCACCTCGCCCATGAACTCATGGCCGAGAATGTCGCCTTCCTTCATCTTGGGAACGACGCCGTCGAAAAGGTGCAGATCCGAGCCGCAGATGGCGGTGGCCGTCACCTTGATGATGACGTCCTTCGGATCCTCGATACCTGGATCGTCCACCTGATCGCAGCGGATATCGTTCTTACCGTGCCAGACGAGCGCGCGCATACCAATTCCTCCATAGGTTGCGGCGCGAACAGAGGAGCCCTGCCAGTGTTCCGGCGATGTCGGGCGAAAGCCCAGACCTCGCGCATCCCTGATCGTCGTTCGGCGGGGCGGCTCCTTTTTTTGCACCGCGAAAGAAACCTTGACCTTCGGCCCCATTGAGCGCAGGGGCACCGAAGCTGCGCCTCTTTCCCGCGCCGCTCGCGAAGCCTGCGTGAAGCCGGATGGGCCGGCGCCTTCGCGACACAACATCTCCCTTTCCCATGGACCAGCCGCTTTCACGCCGGACCGGTTCGCCGCCTTCCTGACGCCGCGCCGAACGACGCTGCCGCGCATGAAGGTGCCTTTGTTCAGGCCAATACTTTCATGACCGAATTCACCGATTTCCCCTTCGCCCCCGTCATCGCCAAGGCGCTGGCCCATGCGGGCTATGACAAACCCACCCCCATCCAGGCCCAGGCCATACCCTTCGCCCTCGAAGGCCGCGACGTCCTCGGCATTGCGCAGACGGGCACGGGCAAGACCCTCGCCTTTGCCGCGCCGATCCTCAGCCAGATCGTTTCGGCCCAGGAACGGGCTCCGCAGAAGGGCTGCCTCGCGCTCGTCCTCGCCCCGACCCGTGAGCTTGCGGCGCAGATCGCCAAAAGCTTCGAGACCTATGGCGAAGGCGCCAAGCTGCGCACAGTGGTTGCCTTTGGCGGGGTCAACATCAACCCGCAGAAGCAGAAGCTGGCCCGCGGCGCCCATGTCCTGGTGGCAACGCCGGGACGGCTCGAGGACCTGATGCGCCAGAAGGCGGTCACCCTTGAGCATGTCCGCCATCTTGTCCTCGACGAGGCCGACCAGATGATGGACCTGGGCTTCATTCACGCCCTCAAGCGCATTGCCGCAGCCCTGCCCAGGGAACGCCAGACCCTCTTCTTCTCGGCCACCATGCCGAAGAGCATCGAGAAACTGGCCGGGGAATTCCTCAACCAGCCGGAGAAAGTCGCCGTCGCACCGCCCGCATCGACCGCCGAACGGGTGGCGCAGAAAGCCTATTTCATCGCCGAGGGCGACAAGCCCGCCCTTCTCGCAACCCTTCTGAAGGGCGGCGAGGGTATCGGCCAGGTCATCGTCTTCACCCGCACCAAGCACGGCGCGGACAGGCTGGTGAAACAGCTCGACCGCGACGGCATCGGGGCTGCGGCCATTCACGGCAACAAGTCCCAGAACCAGCGCCAGCGCGCCCTGGGCGCTTTCCGCGAAGGCAAGCTGATGGTCCTGATCGCAACCGACATCGCCGCGCGCGGAATCGACATCTCGGGGCTCGGCCATGTCATCAATTTCGAGCTGCCCAACGTGCCCGAGCAGTATGTGCACCGGATCGGCCGCACAGGCCGGGCCGACAAGGCGGGCACCGCGATCAGCCTGGTGGCGGGTGACGAGAAAAGCTATCTGCGCGCCATCCAGAAGCTGACCGGCCAGACGATCGACAAGGCCGAGCTGCCTGAAGGCTTCGCGGAGGACACCCGCGACCTTCCCCCCAAACCCCAGGGCCAGAAACCCCAGCGCCGCGGCCAGTCCCAGCAGCGCCGCAAACCCGGTGGCCAGAGCCAGGGCAAACCCGCCGGCGCCGCCAGCAAACCCAAGCGCCGCCGCGCGCCCCGCAAAGCGGCAGGCAACGCCTGACCGGTTTGAGATCCGAAAACGAAAAAGCCCGGCCCCCGACGGCCGGGCTTTTTCATGGGTCCAGAAGCTGGGCGGCCCCTGACGCCTACTCCGCCCCCACGAAACGCTCGAGGAACCTTTCGGCAAGGGGGTTCTTTTCGATCTGGGCCTTGGTCAGCGTGTCGATCTCCGTTCGCAGCCCATCGGTATTGCCTAGGGCCACGAGGGTCCAGCCGTCGTCGGGGGCCTTGAGGAAGATGCCCGCATAGGCCTCGGGCCACCAGCCGCTGTGCCAGACCAGGCGGTGCCCCTGCCAGTCCTGCACGAACCAGCCGTAAGCATAGGGCGCAGGCTCGCCATCGGCGTCGCGCGGCGGCGTCCACATCTCTTCGAGGAGGTCGGCGTTCAGTATCCTGCCCTCGTCGAGGGCGATCGAGTAGCGCGCCAGATCCTCGGCGCTGGCGATGATGCCGGAGCTGGCGTTCAGCTCCGGGTTCGGCAGCGCCGAAGGCTCGACGCCCTCTCCCTCGTCTCTATGGCGAAACGGTGGCGCGAGGTCGGTGAGCGCTTCGGCGGCATCGGCATCGCGCCATCCGGCCGCGATCTCTCCGACGCCGCCCGGCTCGATCACGTAATGGCGCATCCAGTCGCGCCAGGACCGCTCGGTGTTCTCCTCCACCCAGTTCGACAGCCGCCCGAAGACCACGGGGTTGTAGAAGAAGGACGTGCCCGGCTCGCCCTGGACCCGGTGCTGCAGGACCTGGCGCAGGCTGATGGCCTCGTCGCAGCGCGGCGCCTCGATCTTCCGGCCGTCGTCCATCGTGCCGCCGCCGAAGATGATGCCGCTGCCGGTCAGCCATTCGCAGCGCTCGTCCCAGTCCGAAAGCGTGGTGAAATCCGCGTCGAGATCGACATGCCCGTCCGCCTCCATGGCGAGGAGGGTCGCGCCGGTGAAGGTCTTGGTGATCGACGCGGCGAGATAGGTCGTCTTCCCCGTCGTCGGTTCTTCGGCGTCGTGATCCTGGAAACCGCCATGGTGGCTGAGAACGATCTCGCCGTCCTTGACGAGGACGACCGAAAGGCTCGGGATCTGCCGCTCCTTGCGGAAACCGTCGAGGAAGCCGCGGAACTCCGCGATCCGCTCCTCTTCGGACTGATAGGCCTGCGCGGCCCCGCCCATCGCGGTCAGGACCGCCGCTGCTGTCAGCCAAATTCTCATCGGTGTCTCCTCCACGCCAATCCGCTTTTATCGCCAATCGATAAGACACATGGAGGTGGCGGCAGGGAAGGACAAGCCTTTGTCCCGAGGGTCAGCCCTCGATCACTTCCTTGACCGTGTTGTCCTCGTTCATCAGGACCACAGTAGGCTTGTGAGCCCTCGCCTCGGCGGCCTCGACCTCACAGAAGGCGGCGATGATCACCCGGTCGCCGGCATGGGCGAGCCGCGCCGCCGCGCCGTTCAGCATGATCTCGCGGCTGCCCCGCTCCGCCTCCAGCGCATAGGTCGTCAGCCGGGCACCATTGGTGATGTTCCAGACTTCGACCTTCTCGTTCGGCAGGATGCCGGACGCATCAAGAAGGTCCCGGTCGATGGCGATCGAGCCCTCGTAGTGAAGATCGGTCATGGTCAGCGTCGCCTGGTGCAGCTTCGCCTTGAGCATCGAAAGACGCATGCGAGTTCGTTCCGGTTGCGGGCCCCGGCAGCACATAAGGCTGCATTACGGGCGGGGCTATGCCCCAAGCGGGCCAGAATGAAAAGACCCGGCCCCCCGATACACGCAGAGGTAGTGGTCGCTTGGCTTTTCGCTAGGGAAGTGCCTAAGGACCTACCGGCGCTACCGGATTGGCCCGACCGGCCCCAACGGCCCGTTATCTCCTCACATTTCACTGTGGCATTCCGGTCCTACCGAGAGTCGGAACGGCCTATGGAACTGCAAACCACGGTTGCATCAAATTTGAAATTATGCGCTTACTCATCTGTAAGGATAGCCGGAGGGTGTCCGGCTCGTCGCGTTCTGGGGATTTGATGATGATGAACAAGCTGCTCGCAAGCGCCGGTGCACTGGCTCTGGCTGCGGGAACCGCTTCCGCCGCTTCGGCTGAAGCATGGGCGGGTACCGCGCCGGCTGCCCAGGGGTTTGCTGCAAGCGGTCTCTATATCGATCCGCTGAGCCTCAGCGCTCAGGGGCTCTATATCGATCCCCTCGCGATGGCGGCGAACGGTCTTTACATCGATCCGCTGAAGATGGGGGCGAACGGCCTCTACATCGATCCGCTCGGCCTCTATATCGACGCGCTCGGGCTCTATATCGATCCCTTGGGTCTCTATATCGACCCCCTCGCAAAGCTGGGCGAGAAGGGGCTTTACATCGACCCGCTCGAGCTGACTGCCCAGGGTCTTTATATCGACGCGCTCACCATGGAGGAGAGCGGCCTCTACATCGACCCGCTCGGCCTCGGCTCCAAGGGTCTCTGGATCGACGCGCTCGCGATGGACCCCCAGGGTCTCTACATCGACGCCCTCAGCCACGAGGCGCGCGGCCTTTATATCGATGCGCTGGCGATGGATGCGG
>CAZKVC010000017.1:0-52244 GCA_964556115.1 uncultured Caulobacterales bacterium | reverse complement strand
AACCACGCAAATCCGACGGAACATCAACACGGTCTAAAAGAGGGGTCTTGGTCATCCATGCTGGCTAGGATGTTCGCTGCGCTGCGGCAAGCTTCTCCGGGCAAACCCCTGCATCACAGGACAGTTTACCGCTGCCTGGCGCCCCTATTCGAAGGACGCGGGCTCCGCTTCGGGCTCGCCATCCTTCTTGAGAACGATCTTCTCGATCCGCTCCCGCGCGGCGGACAGGGTACTTTCGCAATGGGCCCGCAGGGCGGCGCCGCGCTCATACAGGGCGATCGATTCCTCGAGCGCCACATCGCCGTCTTCCAGCTTGGTGATGATCGATTCGAGTTCGCTGAGGGCCTTTTCGAAGGGCATCTTGGAAATATCGTCGGTCTTGGTCATTCGGCTGCCATGGGGTTCTTGGCGCGCGCTCTTGCGGCGCGGCTCGTCTGTTTCGCCTTGCGCCGGTAGGCGCGGTGGGACCAGTAATCGTTGCCGCCGCGATGCTCGACCAGCTCCCAGCCCCGCCTGGTCAGGACGCGGTGGACCATCCAGTTGAGATAGCCGTGGGCGCAGAGAAGGACGTCTCCCCCGCAATCCTCCGCTTCGGCCACCAGGCGTTTGACGACCCGGCGCACCCGCTTCTGGGCGCGGTAGTGGCTCTCGGTCCCCTTCGGAGCATAACCCATGAACCAGAAGGTGCGGCTGATCACGCCCCAGGTCGTCGGGGTCAGGCGAATGAAGTCGGGAAAGAAAGGCGGCGGCGGCAGCGGCGCTTCCACGAAAAGCGCATCTCGCGGCACGATGCGGGCATTGTCCACCACCGCATCAGCCGTCTCGATCGCCCGGGGCATGGTGGAGCAGAGCACCACCGATGCGTCCGAAGCGATGTCGATCAGGCTTTGGGGGGGCACCTGGCCCGGGGCGAGACCGGTCTTGTCGTAATTCGCCCACCAATAGCCGTATTCGCGCGCGGTGATCTTCACGCTGCGGTCGACATTGGGGCGCCCGTGACGCGCGGTGACGATCATACCGGTCATCGAACAAAGGGTCTTAAAGGCTGCCTCCCCGGGGAGCTAGCCTTTTCCGCCTCCCGCCAGCTCGAGCGCACGATTGTAGGCGTTCTGCACCGCATCGACAAAGCTTTCGACGAGGCCGCGCTCGTTCAGAACGTCGAGACCGGCCGCCGTCGTACCGCCGGGGCTGGTCACAGCCTCGCGCAGATCGCCGGCGCTGCGGCCATCCTCTTCGAGAAGACGGGCGGTAGCGGTGAAGGTGGTCTCCGCCATCCGCCGCGCGTCTTCGGGGCTTGCGCCCTGGGCTTCAGCGGCAGCGGCGAGGCCCTCGACAGCGCGCAGCAGGAAGGCCGGGGCGCAGCCCGTCACGCCCATCAGGCGGTTGAGCTGGTCTTCGTCGTCGCACCAATAGGTGTCGCCCGCCGCCTTCATCATCGCTTCGCCGCGTTCGCGGTCGGTTTCGCTGAGAGCGGGGTTCTCGGCGAGAAGGCTCACGCCCCGGCGGACCTTGGCGGGAAGGGTCGGCATGACCCGAAGGACCCGCGGCTGGGGTGCCCGCGACTTCAGGAGGGCTTCGATCTCCTGCACAGTGATTCCCGCCGCGATCGACAGGAACAGGGTGTCGCCGAAATTCTGCCAGGAGAGCTCCGGCAGGATGCTGGCGAACTGCTGGGGTTTCACGCCGAGGACGCAGATATCGTAGGCGCCGTCCTCTTCGGGATTGATCGTCAGGCCCCGCGCCTCGCACATCGCCTCGAGGTCGGGCGAGGGGCGCGGGTCGATCACCGCCGAGCGCGCGGGGTCGACGACACCGCTCTCCAGCCAGGCCTTCAGAAGCGCGCCGCCCATGGAGCCAGCGCCGATTTGGATCATTCGCAACGAGTCAGTCATGGCCTGCCCATAGCCGAACACGGCGTCAGCGTAACCCACCCTGGGCGCAAGACTTGGCGAAGCCTGCAGCAGCGCTCTAGGAACCCTCACGTCGAGGAGAGCCAAGATGCACCCCACCGCCGTCATGTCCGGGGCCGAAGCGGAAGACCACCGGTTCAGGTTCTACGATCTCCTGCTTGCCGCGACCTGCGTCGTGGTGGTCTGCGCCAACATCATCGGCGCGGGCAAGGTGGCGAGTTTCTACGGTTTTGCATTTGGGGCCGGAGTGCTGTTCTTCCCCCTCTCCTACGTGCTGGGCGACGTTCTGACGGAGGTCTACGGCTATCGCCGCGCAAGACGCGCGGTTCGGGCCGCGACGGCCTCGGCCCTCTTCGCCGCGCTGATGGCGGCGAGCGTTACCGCCTTCCCGCCGGCGGAGGGTTGGAACGCCGATCTTGGCGGCATCGACCGGCAGTCGGCTTTCGAGTTCGCCTTCGGCCAGGCGCCGCGGATCGTCGGGGCTTCGCTCGTGGCGCTCTATTTCGGCGAGATCGCCAATGCGCGGGTGATGGCCTCGATGAAAGCGGGAGGCCGGGCGACGAAGCTCTGGCAGCGGACCATCGGCTCCACGGCCGTGGGCCAGGCGGTGGACAGCATCATCTTCTATCCCCTCGCCTTTGCCTTTGTCTGGTCTTGGCAGCTGATCCTGACCGTGATGGTCACGAACTACCTCATCAAGGTGGTCTGGGAAGCGCTTTTGACGCCTGTGACCTATCAGGTGGTCGGACGGCTGAAGAACGCCGAAGGGGTGGATGTCATCGAGCGTCCGCCGGGCGGCAAAGGCTGAAGCCTCAAGCCTCGCCGACCGTGTCCAGAATGGCCGCCGCCATGGCGTCCTTGGCGCTGCGCCCGCCCCACACCACGAAGTTGAAGGCCGGGTAGTAGCGCTCGAAGGCTTCGAAGGCGCTCTTCAGAAGGGTTTCAGCCTGGCGCGGCTCGAGCCCGAAACCGTCGCCGAGGACGGAGCCGTTGCGGTAGGTGATCTCCTGCTCGTCGCCCCAGAGATCGAAATGGCCGAGCCACAGCCGCTCATTGATCATGGCAAGGAGCTTCAGCACCTCATCGCGGCGCGCTTCCGGCACTTTCAGCTCGAGGGGTACGCCGACCTGCAGGATCTGCACATCCTTGCGGTAGGAGAACCACAGGGACACATCGCGCCATGACCCGGTGACGCAGACATGGACCTCGCTGTCGTCCACCCTCTGCGATTCCAGATCGGAAGCCTGCGCCAGCTTCTCGATCAGGTCGATCGGGTCGGCACGGTCCTCGAAATATTCATGGCTGATCATTGTGGTTCCATCTGGCTTCTTCGAAGAGCGAAGCCTTGCGGCCCGCCCCTGTCCTGCCACCATAAGCCAATGACTCGGCACCCCCGCCAAGATGGGCGGCGTGCCGAGTTCCCCACATGTTGAAAGCTTGGGGCTGGGCCCTAGAAGAGGCTTTCGCTCATCATCCCGAAGCGCGGGAGGTTCGGGAAAACCGAGCCGAGTTGCCTGTCCGAAAGACCGAACCAGCGGCCAAGATCCGCGCCGAACTGCTCGACCGAAATAGTCGGGATCATCGCGCCGCGCTGCCAGTCCTGGTCGTGGTCGAGATCATAGGGCGGGATCTCGCCGACCACGCGCCCGCCGCGCACCGCGCCGCCCATGACGAAGTGGTGCCCGCCCCAGCCATGGTCCGTACCGTTGGAATTGGCCAGCAGCGTGCGGCCGAAATCGGACATGGTGAAGGTCGTGACCTTGTCCGCAACACCCAGATCCTCGAGCACGCCCTGGAAGCTGTAGAGCGCTTCGGCAAGCTTGGTGAGAAGCCCCGGGAAGCTCGCCGCATGGTTCGCATGCGTATCGAAACCGCCCATCTGGACATAGAAGATCTGCCGGTCGAGCCCGATTACCGAGCGCGCATCGATCAGGTTCGCGACCGTAGCGAGCTGGTTGCTAAGACTGTTACCGCTGATCTTGGCGGCATCGCCTCCCGACGTGCTGTCCAACGCACGGTTCAGAGTGAAGGCAGCATCCAAGGAACGCCGCTGCACCGCGCCAACCTCACGCATCAGCAAATTTTGCGAAGACTGACTTGCAGTGCGCAGATGTTCTTCGAGAAGCGTTGCTACCCCGCTCGAACCGAAGTGATATTCGTTCACGAGTGCGTCGTGGATCGACAGCTTCCTCGAGTTAATGGAAACGCCCGGGTAGGTCTCGCCTGCCACCATCGGTGACTGAGAGAAGAAGGTGACACCTGCGAGATTTGAACCTTGGCCAATCTCGTCCAGCAGCCGGCCACCCCACCCAGTGACAGCACCCTCAGGCTCCATGGAGGTCCACATCGACATCTGGTCGTTATGACTGCCGAGCTTGAACGGAAGGCGAGCGGTACGATCAATAATGTTTTGGCGCCGTGTAGCCTCCTCCAGCGGGCCGACATTGGCGAGAACGGCCAGCTTGCTGTCCTGGTAGAGGCTGGAGAGAGGAGCCAGTTCCGGAACGAATCCGAAGTTCTGTCCGGACCCGGACAGAGGCAGCACTGAAGACCGGCTTCGCACTGCTCCCATCTCGGACCCGTAAAGCGATCGGCGGAAACCTTCCCATTTGGAGAATCCGGCACTGTCGGTTGGAATGATCGCGTCATGGGCGTCCATTCCGCCGTTCAGCATCACGCAGACCAGCGCCTTGTAGTCACCGGAAGCTGCCCGCGCCGAATACGGCAATGAGGTGCCCAAAGCGACAGTCCCGGTTGCAGCGGCCGCACGAAGGAAATGTCTTCTCGAAAGCGTAGTCGTTGTCATCGTTGCACCAGAAAGTCGGGAGCGGACATCATGAACATGGAAGTAACTGCTATACGCCGCTCTATGAGATCGGCGTTGTCCGCATTATACGGAACATTGCCGATAGCCTTGAGAATGCGTTCTTCAGTGTCTGTTTCTAGACGTGAAGCCGTGAGATAACGGGTCAACGCTTCAAGCAGCTGCTCCGGGCTCGAAGTCAGGGGTAGGAGCCAGTCATAAGACGGTTTGTAGACGCCGAACCACTCACTCTCCTGACGGGCGATGTCGGGCCAAGACAAACTCGCCATCGAGTATGTGGTCGTATAGAGCTGAAGCTCAGGGCCCACGAGGTCTCGCTTGGCGATTTCGCTGCTCGGAGGCGCGTAGCCGGCGCGGTAGAAACCGAACACCGACGGTGGACCGAGTGCCCACATGCCGTTGTAGTTGCTGTCGTAGCTTAACCAACCGGCGGTAGGGATCTGGCCCGACACGGTCACGTCCTGCTGCTCACCGAACAGGCGAAGGATGTGAGCAACGGTCTCAACCGGTGACTTGACCCTTCCGAAGTCGGGCTTTTGCCACGCTTCTTCGAGCCTTGCCTCGGGATCAAGCAGGATTGCCGAGAGGGTCGCCTTCATATCGCACCGGCGCCCCGAACCGACAACGTGGCCGTCCTGCATATCGAAACGGCCGTTATTGAAGGCCGTTGCCACCCGGGCAACGTAGCTGGGTGACGGGTTTGAGGTGACCAGTTTCTGAATCAGGTGCTTCGAGATGAAGGGCGCCACGTTCTTGTGCGCCAAAAGATGATCCAGCGCCGCGCTGATGCTTTTCTCCGGGGACGCCCCATAGTTGATCGTCTTGCCAAGGAAGGTCTTGGCGCGTCCTTCGTGATACTCAGGGAACTCTTGAAGACGGTAGGTCTGGTTCTGCTTCTGCGGCTTGGGCGTGCCGAAATTCTGGTTCGGTGAGCTCAACCCGGTGAAGATCGAGGCGAGGCCAGAGACATCCGCCTGGGTGTAGGTAGGCTCCCCAGTAGGGGTCCCGTCGAGGTTCAGTTCATCCAAGCCGATGGTAAACAGCTGCATGATTTCGCGGGCGTAGTTTTCGTCCGGTACGAACCCGTTCAGCTCATCACGCTTCCTGTTGCCGAAGTAGGTCAGGTAGAGAGCCATAGCCGGCGAATAGGTTACGTCGCGAATGATATCGCAATAATTGCCGAACGCACCGTCGTAGATGATATCCACATAGGAGGCGAAAGTGCGGGGCACATTCGCCATCTCGGTATGCGCGAAACTGACCACCACAATCTGAGAGAGAGCCAGTGCAGTCCGGTAACGAAGCTGGTCGTCCGCGTGCAAAGCGCGGTCCCAGAAATCGTTGCCAACCACATCGGGATAGATCCGCCCCCCTGCCGCGACGTTTTCGTCATAGCGCTGCAGCGCGGAGGGGCCGCGGGGCATTTCGAACTGTTCGCGCAGCCAGGCTTTGTAGCCGAGGCGCTGGACGTCGGGGACGGTCTCGGGGATGGCGCCGAAACTGGTCTGGGCGAGAAAGCGCACCGCCTCCTCTTCGGTGGGCGTGCCGTAATTGAGCTTCGGCCGAAGTTCCGAGGGCACGAAGCCGGAGCCGGGCGTGCCTGGCCCTTCGGCGACAGGCTGGGGGTTCTGATCGACGCCCTCCTCGCCCGGCAGACCGCTGGTGCTGGTCTTGCAGGCCACGCAGGCCAGAAGGATCAAGGTGGTGAACATCGCTGACGTCCCGTAACGCATCGCTCCGCCACTCCAGGCGGGCGCTGTGCGTCCGCCTCACTGGGCAAAAGCGACCATGGATAGAAGGGACCGAAAGCGCCCCGGCGTCAAGCGCCGGTTTTGGTGGCTTCCAGTTCCGCCTTGAGTTCCGCGACCTCTTCGCGAAGCTTTTCGGCGAGAGCCTGAACGGTTTCGAACTCTTCGCGGGTGACCAGGTCCTGTTCCGCCAAGAACCGCTGCAGCTGGCTCGAAAGCACGGTTTCCGCTTCCCTGCGGACCCCGTCGACCGTTCCAGCGGCTTCTGCGATGACTTTGGCGACACCGTCGAAAAGAGGCGACTTGGTCTGCATGGCTCCGTCCTTCACATTCGAAGCCATGCCGTCACCCTTAAGTGGCGCCGAGGTCAAGAGCCTGCCCGCTCGTTCTCCCGTTCTTTCCCTTCACATATCGCTTCTGCCTGATTTCACCTGCGGGCTTTCCTTCGAGAACCCGCGCCAGCCGCACCTTGCCCCTGGTGGTGATGACGTATCAGTGATCTGCAAAGACCCTCTTGTGACTTGCCTCTCAAGCCGAGAGGTCCGGTTAACCCGGCGTTTGGCATAAGCGCCGCGAAAGGGTGTTGCTGCCCGCTCGAATTGCCTAAAGGGCCGGCATGGCGTTTCCCGAAATCGATCCGGTCTTCTTCCATCTCGGACCCCTGCCGATCCGCTGGTATGCTCTTGCCTATCTGGCGGGGATCATCGCCGGCTGGACCTATCTCAACCGGCTTCTCAAGCAGCCCGTGCTGTGGAACGGGCGCGGCTCGATTCGCAATCCGGCCAGGCCGCCGCTGGACAAGCCGATGCTCGACGATTTTGTCAGCTGGATCATTCTCGGCATCATCCTGGGCGGACGGCTCGGTTTTGTCCTTTTCTATCGCCCCGAGCTGATGTGGCAGGACTTCGCCAGCTGGCCGAAGCTGCTCGGCGCCATTCCCATCTGGCCACCCCTCGCCGTCTGGGAAGGCGGCATGTCCTTTCACGGCGGCCTTCTTGGCGTCGCCATCGTCACGCTTCTGTTTGCCAGGAAGCGCGGCACGGATGCCTTGAGGATCGGCGATCTTCTCGCCTGCGCCGCGCCGATCGGGCTGTTCTTCGGGAGGCTGGCGAACTTCATCAACGCCGAGCTCTATGGCCGCGTGACGGACCATCCGATCGGGATGGTCTTCCCGCGCTATTTCGACCCGCAGCGCGACGCCTGGCTCTACGGGCCGGAGGGCGGTGCGGCACGCTTCACCCGTGAGGAATGGATCGCATCCGGCGAAGCCGTGGCCCGCCATCCGAGCCAGCTCTATGAGGCCGTGCTCGAAGGCCTTCTTCTGTTCGTGGTTCTCTATGTCGCCGTGAAGCGCTTCCGCATCCTTCGCCTCAGGGGCGCGGCCACGGGGCTCTTCCTCCTTGGCTATGGCAGCGCGCGTTTCTTCGTCGAGTTCTTCCGCGAGCCGGACACCTATGCTGCCACCCTTGGCTTCCTCACCCGAGGTATGCTGCTGTCCCTGCCCATGATCGCGCTCGGGCTTTTCCTCTTCGCCCGAAGTCGCGGAACCCGGACGCCATCAGGGAAGGCCAGGGCATGAGTGAGAATGAGCGCACCCCTCTCGAACAACGCCTGATCGAGCTGATCGAGGATCATGGGCCCATCCGGGTCGGTGACTTCATCAGCGATGCCCTCGTCCACCCCCAGCACGGCTATTACGCTACCCAAGTGGCGCTGGGCTCGAGCGGCGACTTCACCACCTCGCCCGAAATCAGCCAGGTTTTCGGCGAACTGGTGGGAAGCTGGCTCGTCCACGCCTGGGAAGCGATGGGCGCTCCTTCAGCCTTCAACCTGATCGAGCTTGGCCCGGGGCGCGGGACGCTGATGGCGGACATCCTCCGCGTGGCGAAGGTCCGGCCGAAGTTCCTCAAGGCCGTCCATGTCTACATGATCGAGGCGTCGGGCAAGATGCGTTATGCGCAAAAGCGCCTGCTCGCGCCCACCGGCGTCAGGATCACCTGGGCCGACAAGCTGGGGGATGTGCCCCCCGGCCCGGTCCTCCTGCTCGCCAACGAGTTCTTCGACTGCCTGCCGATCAGGCAGTTCGTGCGCACCGCATCATCCTCGGACGAGCCGTGGAAGGAACGCCTGGTCGGCGTGACCGGCGAAGGCGAGGCGAAGAAGCTCGGCTTCGTCCTGTCGAAGGAGACCTATCCCGACCAGCCCGGCATGCCTCAGGGGGCGCAGCCCGAGGACATCTTCGAGGTCTGCCAGGCCGGCAGCGAGGTGATCGCCGAGATCGCCGCGCGTCTGGGTGAGCATAAGGGCCGCGCCCTGATTATCGACTATGGTCATGGCCGTTCGGGCTATGGCGATACTCTTCAGGCAATGCGCAAGCATGAACCCTGGCCCGTGCTGGACAAGGCAGGACTCGCCGACGTCACCGCCCATGTCGACTTCGCCGCCCTCGCCCGTCATGCGCGGAACGACGGCCTCAGGGTCGACGGCCCGATCCGGCAGGCAGACTTTCTCGAAAGGCTGGGTCTCACCTTGAGGCTTGAAGCCATCGAGAAGAACATCAAGGAGGAAGACAAGCGCAAGGACATTCGTCAGGGTGCGCTGCGTCTTGTCGACCGGAACGGGATGGGCGAGCTTTTCAAGGTGATGGCCCTCTCTCCTTCGGGTGCCGACATCCCCCCCGGCTTCGAGGGATGACACCGCCGCGCCGGACAAGCGCAAGACTTACTGCGCCGCATGGCTTCTTCGGCCGGCGAGGCGGCACGTCCACGGGTATCTTCTCCAGCCTGAACGGCTCTTATGCTTCAGGGGACGAGCGCGGGGCCGTCGAGGAAAACCGCGGCCGGATCGCCGTGGCTCTCGGCGCCGACCATGTCCTTTCGGCGAAGCAGGTGCACGGCAACCGCGCGATCCTGATCGAAGACCCCTTCTCCCAGGACCAGCGGCCCGAAGCCGACGCTCTCGTGGCGAGGACGCCCGGTCTCGCGGTCGCCGTCCTGACTGCCGATTGCGTTCCGATCCTTTTCGAAGGCGGCGACCTCGTGGCAGCAGCCCATGCCGGGTGGCGGGGCAGCCTTGGCGGCATTGTGGAAGCGACCGTCGCGCTCATGCAGAAAGAAGGCGCGGCCCGCTCGACGATCAGGGCAGCCATCGGCCCCTCGCTCCGCCCGCCTGTCTTCGACGTGCGCGCAGATCTGCGCAGCGCGGTTCTGGACGCCTGTCCGGACGCGGAGCCCCTTTTCGAAAAGACCGATGCCGAGCATTGGCAATACGATCATATCGGGTTCGTCAGGCAGCGCCTTGCGGCGGCGGGCATCGAGGAAGCGCGTATCGACGATGTCGGCGGGAACACCCTCGCCGAGCCGGAGGCCTTCTTCAGCTATCGCGGCGCCCAACGCAGAGGTGAGGCGCAGTTCGGACACAATGTATCCGCGATCGCCTCCGGCGCGTCTCCACGCCATTGACTCCCGACACGGGAGCGTCACAAACCGCGCCCGTCACCGCGGAGCCTGCCATGAAAATTCTCGCCGGGAACTCGAACCTCCCCCTCGCAGAAGCCATCGCAAAGAGGCTCGACGCCTCGATGGCCCAATCGGTTATCCAGCGCTTCAATGATGACGAGGTGCATGTGGAGGTGAAGGAAAACGTCCGCGGCGAGGACGTCTTCGTCATTCAGTCCACCTCGGCTCCGGCGAACGACAACCTCATGGAGCTCCTGATCGTCATCGACGCGCTCGCCCGCGCTTCGGCCAGCCGCATCACCGCGGTCGTTCCCTATTTCGGCTATGCGAGACAGGACCGTAAGGCAGGGCCGCGCACACCGATTTCGGCCAAGCTGGTGGCCAATCTCATCACCACTGCAGGCGCCGACCGTGTGCTGACGATGGATCTCCACGCAGGGCAGATCCAGGGCTTCTTCGATATTCCGACGGACAACCTTTTCGCCACCCCGGTGATGGAAGAGCACATCCGCCGCATGCGCCGCGACGACCTTTCCAATGTCTGCGTCGTCTCCCCCGATGTCGGCGGCGTGGTCCGGGCCCGCGCCCTTTCCAAGCGCCTGGGCGATGCGCCGCTGGCGATCGTCGACAAGCGGCGCGAGAAGGCGGGCGTGTCGGAAGTCATGAACATCATCGGCGACGTTGAGGGGATGGATTGCGTCCTGTTCGACGACATCGCCGATTCAGGCGGCACCCTCGTCAACGCGGCCAAGGCACTCAAGGAACAGGGCGCCGTCAACGTCGAAGCCTATGTCAGCCACGGCGTCCTGTCGGGAGAAGCGGTCAACCGCATCGAGACCTCCGAGCATCTCAGCAAGCTGGTCATCACCGATTCGATCGCCAATGACGGCCGGCGCGACGGCGCCAAGAAGATCGAAACCGTCTCGGTGGACCGGCTTCTGGCTGAGGCCATCAGGCGGATCGCCAACGAAGAATCGGTTTCGAGCCTCTTCGATTGATCGCAAGCCCGCCTGCGCTAGCATCCCTGCATGCTGCCACTTGTCCTGATCCTCGCCGCCCTCGCCTTTCCCCTGCCTGAAACCGGTGGGGGCATGGACGAACTGCTGGCGCGGGCCGAGCCCTATCCGCTGGTTCCTCCGCCCTCGAAGCGAACCGTTCGGAAGGTGGACCAGGCGCTGATCGACATGGTCGAAGCGGCGGAGCGTGCCGCGGACCCCTCATCCAACCGCCGCGCCAACGCCGATGCCCTCAAGGGTTATGTCGAGCGCTATGGCTGGTTTCCGGAAGACGAATGGGGCTGGCGGGTCGGCTGGAATGCGGGCCGCATCGTCCAGAACGCCGAAGAGGACCCGGCCTTCCAGCTCCGCGTGCTGAAAACCATCGCGCCCCTGGCGGAAGCGGAGCGCACGAGCGCCAAGCAGGTGGCCTATCTGCATGACCGGGTTGCGGTCGGCGCCGGCCTTCCCCAGCGCTATGCGACCCAGGGGGCGTGTACGAAGGAAGGCGGCTGGCGACCTTTCCCGACCGAAGACCTTGGCAAGGCAAGGCGCCTTCGCGAGACGGTGGGGCTCGAGCCTCTCGAAGACGCCATCAGCGCGGAAAGCTCGGCCTGTCCTTCCCGTTAAGGGGTCGGCGCGGCCCCGCTGGGTTCTTGCGGCGCGGTGGCGGAAGCGCCCTTCCGGGTCGTGATCGACTGGTAGAAGTCTGCCGCGTCCGCTGCGAAGGCTGAGGAGCTTTGCGGATGCATGTAATACATGTGCCCGCCATAATACGTATCGAGAACGATATTCTCGCGCACTTCCTCGGGCACGCCGAGATTGTTCACGATATAGGCGCTCTCGAAATACGGGGTCTGAAGATCCATCGCGCCATGGGTGATCCAGACCTTGAGGTGCCGGTTCATGGCGAGGCCCTCGCGCATGGCTTCCGCCGCCGCGGGGGGCTGGGGCTGTTTCGACGAGCCGACATAATAGCGCCACGCCCGGCTGACATCGTAGCTCAGGCTCTCGTAGCGCCGGTCCGGCATCTCGAAGCCGAGTTCCTCGGTCAGATAGCTGATCAGTCCCGCGCGGTAGGGCCCAGACAGGGTCTGGAGCGGATCGACATCATAGCCCGCCCTCGCATTGTCGGGCGCGGGATCGAGCACGGCGATCGTCGCGTCATAGATGCCGACGAGCTCGCCCCGGTCGCGAAGCAGTGCCCGTGCATATTCGTCCTGCGCGACACGGCCGCGCTGCTGCTGGGCATAGGCGGGGTCGAGACCGGTGATCTCGGCGAAACGGGAAAGGATCTCCTTCTGCCGCTGCGATGACATCGCCTCGCCCATGATGAGATAGCTGGCGAAGTCATTGAGCGCGAAGGTCTCCGCTACCGACAGGATGCTCGCCAGGCCGTCGATGGAGGTCACCTTCTCGCTGACGAGCCCTTTCCCCTGGCTTGCGGCGGTTGCCGCATAGCTCGGCACGCGGGTGAGCCAGGGTGCGGGATGAAGCGGATCCCGGCGGCCGGAGAACAGGTCGAATTTGGGCGAGATCAGCACGGATCCCGATAGCGGAACGTGATGCTCCTTGGGCAGGAGCTGTGTCATCATCGCCGCGCGGAAGCCGCCATAGCTTTCGCCTGCGACCACGACCGGCGAGCGGTAGCGGCGGTTCTCGCCAAGCCAGCGCTCGATGAAGCGGCCGATCGAGCGAAGGTCGCCTTCCACGGACTGGTATTCACGCGCACCCCGCGGCTCACCGCCTTCGGTCTCCGCCGCTTCACCGACGAAGCGCGAGAAGCCTGTTCCGACCGGGTCGATGAAGACGAGGTCGGTGAAAGGCAGCCAACTGTCAGGGTTATCCTCGATGGTTACCGGAGGCGGCGCGAGGTCGCCGGTCTCGGTAAAGCCGATCCTCTTGGGGCCAAGCGCGCCCATGTGAAGGTAGACCGAAGCCGCGCCGGGCCCGCCATTGAAGACGAAGGTGACGGGCCGGTTCGCGGGGTCCGCGTCATTCCGCAGATAGGCGGTGTGGAAGATCTCCGCTTCCGGCTCGCCCTCAGGCCCCAGCGGCAGGAAGCCCGCCCGCACGGTGTATTCGAAAGCGCTTTCGCCCTTGCCAAAGGTCGCGTTTGCCTCAGCGTCTTCCCGGGAGATCTTGGCCCGCGAGCTTTCAGGGGCCTCTGCCTCGCTGACCTCCGGCGCTGGCGTCTCGTTCTGCGCAGCAGGGTCTTGCAGCAGGGGCGCGGCGAACAGCAGCGTACTTGTCAGAATGGCAGGCAGCACGGCGGGTTCTCCCTTTCGGCTCGTGAGGCAAGGTAACAGTTTATGACGGATAAGCGAGGCGAAAGCTCACGGAATGGCTGCAACCTTCACGCGCATGAGCCCCGGGGCCTTCACAGGCGCGCCGCGCGCCTCTAGCTGCGGCTGATGGCTCCACCCCTTCTCGCGCTCAAGGATATCGGTCTCACCTTCGGCGGCACGCCCCTCCTGACTGGGGCGGAAATGACCGTCCATGAGGGCGCCCGCATCGCGCTCGTCGGCCGGAACGGTTCGGGCAAATCGACCTTCCTGAAGATCGCCGCCGGGCTGATCGAAGCGGACCGCGGCGAACGCACCATGCGCAGCGGGACGGGCCTGCGCTATCTCGAGCAGGAGCCGGACTTCTCGCATTTCTCCCGCGCCGAGGACGTTGTGGAAAGCGGGCTTCAGACCACCGATGACCGGAGCGAGGTCGGCCGGCTTCTCGACGCGGTCAGGATCGCGCCCGACGCCGACCCCGCCCCTCTCTCCGGCGGTGAGAAGCGTCGCCTCGCCATCGCCCGCGCGCTTGCGCCGAAGCCGGAAATCCTGCTGCTCGACGAGCCGACCAACCACCTCGACCTCGACACCATCCTCTGGCTGGAAGACGAGCTCGTCCGCATGCGAAGGGCCCTGGTGGTCATCAGCCACGACCGGCGGTTTCTTGAGAACCTGACCGACGAGACCGTATGGCTCGACCGCGGCGAAACCCGGCATCTCGCCAAGGGTTTCGGCAGTTTCGAAGCCTGGCGTGACGAGGTCTACGAGCAGGACGAGCTGGCCGCGCACAAGCTGGACCGCAAGATCGCGAGGGAAGAAGACTGGCTCCGCTACGGCGTCACCGCGCGGCGCAAACGCAATGTCCGGCGCCTCGGACAGCTTCACGACCTACGCCGTCAGCGTACGGATTGGCGGGGCCCGCAGGGCGCGGTGGATCTTGCTGCGTCCGAGGCCGAAAGCTCTGGCAAGCTCGTCCTGGAGGCGAAGGATCTCGGCTTCTCCTACGGCGAGAACCCGATCGTGCAGGGGTTCGACCTCAAGGTCGCGCGCGGTGACAGGCTGGGCGTCGTCGGGCCGAACGGCGCGGGCAAGAGCACCCTTCTCGGCCTCCTCCTCGGTACGCGCGGGCCGGATGAAGGCACGGTGCGGCACGGCAGCAAGCTGAGCATCGTGGCGCTGGATCAGGAACGTGGTGCCCTCAAGGAGGACATCCGGCTGATGGACGCCCTGACCGAGGGCCGCGGCGACCAGATCACCGTGGGCGGAAAACCGCGCCATGCCCTCAGCTATCTGAAGGATTTCCTTTTCACCCCCGAACAGGCACGCCAGCCCGTCGCCGCTCTTTCAGGCGGTGAGCGCGGCAGGCTGGCCCTTGCCATCGCACTGGCCAAGCCCTCGAACCTCCTGGTCCTCGACGAGCCGACCAACGACCTCGATCTCGAAACCCTCGACGTTCTGGAGGAGGCCCTGGCCAGCTATCAGGGTACGCTGCTTCTCGTCAGTCACGACCGGGACTTTCTCGACCGTGTGGTCACCTCCACCCTGACCCCGGTGCCCGAGGAAGGGCCCGGACGCTGGCGGGAATATCCCGGCGGCTATGCGGACATGATGCAGCAGCGGCGGCGGGCAAAGAAGGAAAGCCCCTCATCCGTCAGCACGAAGAGCGTGAAAGCGAACAAGCCGTCGAAGCCCGCCCGCAAGGCTTCTTCCGGCAAGCTCTCTTTCAAGGACAAGCATGCCCTCGAAACCCTCCCCGCGGAAATGGAAAAGCTCCGGCAGCGGATAAGCGAGCATGAGGCCGCTCTCTCCGACCCGAACCTCTTCAGCCGGGATCAGGCCGCCTTCGAACATCACCGGACGGGCCTCGCCGAAGCGCAGGAAGGGCTCGACAAGGCGGAGGAACGCTGGCTCGAACTCGAGATCAAGCGCGAGGAAATCGAGGGCGCATGAAAAAGCCGCCCCGGGGGGCGGCTCCTTCCTTGTCAGGATCAAATCCGATCAGTTCGTCGCCTGCTGATTGATCTTGTCCTGGGCGATCATCGAAACATAGGCGTCGCCGTCATAGATGTCGTCGAGACTGCTGTTCAGCTTCTGCTCGTCATCATTGAGGCCGAGCTGCTGGGCCATCGCCTTGGTGGTGCCGTAGCCGGCGAGGCCGTAGTGGTTCATCCGGTTGAGCTGCGCGATGATCGCGGCTTCCTGAACCTGCTTGTCGCTGAATTGCGGCTGAAGGCCATGGGCACGGCCTTCGCGGACGAGGCCCTGCATGCCTTTGCAATGCTCACCGTCCGGGTCGGCATCATGCGACTTGATGATGCCTTCGAGGGTCGCCTGATGCTGTTCGATCTTCTGGCGGCTGTTCGAAAGATAGCTCTTCAGCTTCTCGTTTTCGACAACTTCCTCGAACTCGCCGAGGATACCAGCCATCTGCTTGTTGGCCGAATAGTTGTCCTGAAGCTGGTCGACATACAGGTCTTTCAGGGTACCAAACTCGCTCATAGAGTCCTCCAATGTCCGTTGCGCCGCAACGAAGGCGGCGTAACGAACGAACGGGAAACCCACGCCGCAAGTTCGCCTCTAGCCCGAATTTGAAGGAGAAAGTGGCACTCCCTAGGGGAATCGAACCCCTCTTTCCAGGTTGAAAACCTGGCGTCCTAACCGATAGACGAAGGGAGCGCATAAGGCTTGCGCCCGGAGAGGGGCACATAGAAAAATGCGTGAGGGGGATCAAGCCCTTTTTTCGATCTCCGAGGGGTCGAACGAAACTTCTGCGGCGTCGTCGATTTCGATCTGTGCGGCGTCGCCTCCGCGCCAGGTGTCGGGGGTGATCCGGCCGGCCAGGTGGACACGGCGCTCGCCCGCGGTTTCCAGAAGATCGCCGAGGGGTTCGCCGACGCAACCGAAGGCGATGGCCCTTGCGGTCTTGCCCATGCGGTCCTCGATGGTGACGGAAAGGTGCCGCTCGCCGACGATCCGGACGTGCCGCAGTTTCACCGCTTCCATGGCAAAGCGGGGCTCGGGATTGCCTGCGCCGTAGGGGCCTGCCGGGGCGAGGTGGCGGCAGGTCTGGGCGTGGACTGCGCCGAGCCCGACGACGCCGTCGAGGACGAGGGGATGGGTCTCGGTCGCAGCCGCCACGGCGGAGCCGAGTTCTTCGTCGAGAAAGGCGCGGAAATCTTCGAGCTGTCCTTCGCGCAAGGACAGCCCCGCTGCCATGGCGTGGCCACCGCCCCCGTCGATGACACCCGCCGCGGCAGCCGCGCTGACCGCAGAGCCGAGATCGACACCGGCTACAGAGCGGCCGGAGCCGGTGCCCTTCCCCTCGCCGAGCGCGATGCAGAAGGCGGGGCGGTTGAACCGCTCCTTGAGGCGCCCGGCGACGATGCCGACGACGCCCGGATGCCACCCCTCCCCCACCGTCACGATAGCCGACCCGCCGCTCGCCCCCATAGCCTCGGCCTGTTCGAAGGCCTGGCGGCGGACCTCTTCTTCGAGGCGCTTGCGTTCTCGGTTGAGGGCTTCGAGTTTCTGCGCGATCAGCACGGCCCGCGCTGGGTCGTCCGTCGTCAGAAGATCGAAGGCGGTTTTGGCGTGCCCGATACGGCCTGCGGCATTGATCCGTGGACCGATCTGGAAGCCAAGATGGCTGGCCTGCGCCGTACCCTGCAGCCCTGCGACACTGGCGAGGGCGCGAAGCCCGGGATTGCCCGTGCCGGCATCGCCGAACTGACCAAGGACCCTGAGGCCCTGAGCTACGAGTGTTCGGGTCAGGCCGCGCAGCGGCATCACGTCGGCGATGAGGCTCAACGCGACGAGGTCGAGAGACTGAAGAAGCCTAGGCTCGGCGCGCGCTTCAAAGAGGCCCTTTTCGCGCAACAGACGGTTCAGCGCGACCAGCGTCATGAAGGTAACCCCGCCCGCGGAAAGACCGACGAGGCCCGAAGCATCGCCCGGACGCTGGGGATTGACGAGGGCGAACACATCGGGCCGCGCGCTCATCAGGTGGTGGTCGAGAATAACAACGTCCGCTGACGAAGCTTCGACCACACCAGCGTGGTTCGAGCCGCAGTCCACCGTGACGATAACGCTGGCGCCCTGCTCTTCGAGGCTGCGGAAGCCCTCGCGGCTCGGCCCGTAGCCTTCGGTAAAGCGGTCGGGGAGATGCACGACGACATTGGCGCCGACAGCCTTGAGGTAGCGGTAGAGGAGCGCGGCGGCGGTCGTTCCGTCGACGTCGTAATCGCCGAAGATGCCGACTGTCTCACCGCCGGTGACCGCATCGGCGAGGCGCCCCGCAGCCTTGTCCATTTCGGTCAGGACGTAAGGGTCGGGAAGCTGCTCGCGCAGGCTCGGCTTCAGGTAGCCAGCCAGTTCGTCTTCACCGACGCCCCGGCCGATCAGGACGTCGACCAGAAGACGGTCGAGACCCTGACGCTGCACGACAGCTTCGGCAGTGCGGCGGCAAACGGCGCGCTGCTGCCACAACCGTCCGGTAACGGATCGGCTGACGCCGAGAAGGGGCTGGGACGGTGGCGAATCAAGGGGCACGCCTTTGATTCTGACACAAGGCCGCAGCGACGGGAAGCGCATGGCGGGCGAGGCAGAACGACTCAGGGTTACCTTTTGAAAAGCGTCAGTTGAGCTTCTTTTTCGTTTCAGAAGGCTCCGGCACGGGCGCGGGAACCGGGGCGACCGTAACGCCCTCTTTCTTCAGCTCGCCAACTTCCTTCGGTGTCGCCTCGCCATAGATGGCCCGCGGCTCGGTCTCGCCGTAATGGATCTTCCGGGCCTCCTCGGGAAAGTTCGTGCCGACATGGTCGAAGTGAGTTTCCACATAGGCCTTCGCCTTGCGGGCGACCTCGTTCCATTCGTCGCGGATCTGCTTCATGCCGGGGCTTCCGCCCTTGGCGCCCTTGACGATCGCCGGGGCCATCAGCGCTTTTTCCACGTCAGACGAGCCGCAGGCCGGGCAGGACAGAAGGTCGTCGTCCTTCTGCCTGTCGAAATCGGCACTGGAGCTGAACCAGCCTTCGAACCGGTGGTCCGAGGCCCTGCATTTCAACGCATACTTGATCACGCCTTATAGATGCGGAGTTCGGGCGCGCATTCAAGGTTCACCGACGGGATACGGCTTCGGAAGGCTTCGACCTCGCCGAGGTCGCAATCCGCCATGGCCAGGCCCGGTTCGTCATGGGGCAGGCAATCGAGGACCGTGCCCCAGGGCGCGACGATCATCGAGCGGCCATAGGTGACACGCCCGTCTTCGTGCTCTCCGCCCTGCGCGGCCGCGACGACGAAGGACCCGGTCTCGATGGCCCTTGCGCGCAGAAGCACTTCCCAGTGCGCCTCGCCAGTGGAAGCGGTGAAGGCGGCGGGCACGGTCAGGATCTGGGCGCCGCCCTGGGCGAGACGGCGGTAGAGTTGAGGAAAGCGGAGGTCGTAGCAGATCGACAGGCCGATCAATGCTTCGGGAAGCTTCACGATCGCCGCCTCGCCCCCGCCTTCGTAGAGCGCCGATTCGCACCAGCTCTCACCGCTCGGCAGGTTCACGTCGAAGAGATGCACCTTGTCGTACCGGGCGAGGAGCGCCCCATCACGGAAAACGAGCGCGCGATTGGCAAGCTTCTCCTGCGCTTCGAGGATTGTCGGCAAAGAGCCGATATGAAGCGTGATGCCGAGCTCGCGCGAAAGACTGGCGAAGACGCCGCTTTCATCGGGCTGCGGCTCCTCCAGCGATGACCAAAGCCGAGAGCGCTTCTGGTCGAGGAGGGTCGTCATTTCGGGGGTGGAGACGAACTCCGCCCCCTCCGCCGCCGCCTTGCGGATCAGCCTCTCGGCTTCCTCGAGGTTGCGCGAGCGGTCGATGCCGGAACGCATCTGAACGGCGGCGATCCTCATTTCGGGTCAGGCCGCCAGCTTGGCGTCGAGCTTGCCTGCGCGGTCGAGGGCGAGGAGGTCATCGCAGCCGCCGATATGCTCGTCGCCGATGAAGATCTGCGGAAAGGTCCGGCCGCCATTCGAGCGCTGGATCATCTCTTCCTTCTTCTCGCTGTCGAACCCCGCTTGAATCTCGTCGATATCGGCGCCCTTCTTCTTCAGGACGGACATCGCCCTAGTGCAAAAGGGGCACATCATCTTCGTGTAGATCGTGACTTTGGCCAAGAACGCCTCCTTCAAAGTTCGGGCAGATCGACATCGGGCACGTGAAGGTTCGGAAGCGCCCGCGCAACCGTCACCCCGGCGACGTAAGGGGCGCCCGCCTTCCTGAGCGCCCTTGCGCAGGCAAGAAGGGTGGCGCCGCTGGTCATCACGTCATCCACCAACACCAAAGGCCGCCCCTTCGTCGCAGGATTGGCCGCAAAGGCGCCGCCGAGATTGCGGAAGCGGGCCAGCCTGCCCTTCCCCTTCTGCTGGCTGGTCGGCCTGACGCGCTTGAGAAGGTCCGTGCGAACAGCCAGGCCGCTCCGGCTCGAGAGGGCCTCCGCAAGAAGCTGCGCCTGGTTGAAGCGCCGGGCGCGAAGCCGGGAGGGATGAAGGGGAACGGGCACGAGGACACTGTCTTCGGGCAAGGTCATCTGCCGCATCCCCTGATGCAACAGAGCGCCGAGGAGCGGCGCCATGTCGTGGCGGTCGCCATATTTGAGGGAAAGGATCAGCTTGGCGGAGACATCGTCATAGACGACCCCTGCCCGGAAACTGTCGAGCCGCCGGGGTCCGCAAACCGCGTCCTTGTAGGCGCTCGGCGCGGCGCAGGAAGCGCAGAGCGGGCCATGTCCCTCTTCCTGAGGGAAGGGATAGCCGCAGGCCAAGCAGCAGGGCTGCGCGAGGAAGCGAAGGCCGTTCCAGCCGCCTCCCGAGAACCCGGCCCCAAGGCCCAGCGGCTGCCCCGTCACGGGACAGACAGAGGGAAAAAGGAAAGTCTTGGCGAGAACGCCGACCCGCGGCCAGTTGCGGGGTTGGAAGCGGGCCCTCAGCAGCGCAGAGGAGGCCTCGCCGCCGGTAGAGAAGAGACTTTGCATGACACAAGCGCCTTCCGTGTTCTCGCCCTCGCTGCGCAGACTTCGCCTTGCCCGGGCTGGCGGCAAGTTCGAACAGCATGACTTTCTTCACCGCCGCGCCGCCGAGGATGCCCTTGACCGGATCGAAACCGCAACCCGCGCCTTTCCCGAAGCGCTGTTCTTCGGTCCTGGCGGGCCGCTGCTTCATTCGATGCTCAGTGACGCCGCGCGGGTCGAGCGGGTCGTCCATGCCGGCGAGAGCAGCGCTTTTCTGAAGGCGCAGGGCGCGAGCGACCCGGTGGAAGCGGAGGCCGACGCCCTGCCCTTTGGCGACAAGAGCTTCGATCTCGTTGTCTCGCTGATGAGCCTTCATGCGGTGAACGACCTGCCCAAAGCGCTGATGGAGGCGCGGCGCGTCTTGCGGCCGGACGGCTTCTTCGTGGCGGTCTTTCCCGGCGAGAAAACCCTGGTGTCGCTCAGGACAGCGCTTCGGGATGCCGAGGCCGAGATCACCGGCACGCTGGCGCCGCGGGTTGCGCCCTTCGTCACCCTTCAGGACGCAGCTTCCCTGATGCAGCGCGCGGGCTTTGCCCTGCCCGTGGTGGACAGCCAGCCCGTCCGGGTGCGCTACCGCCAGCCCCTGCGGCTGCTGCATGATCTTCGCGGGATGGGCGAGACCTCAGCGCTCGTCAAAGGACCCCGCGGCGGCCTGCGCCGGGACGTTCTCGGCAGGACCCTCTCGGCGCTCGAAGGTCAGGAGCAGGCCTTCGAACTGATCGGCCTGACCGGCTGGGCGCCCGATGCGAGCCAGCCCAAACCGCTCAAGCCCGGGAGCGGGAAAGCGTCCTTGGCCGATGCGATCCTGAAGGGCGAAAAGCCTAGGAGAGAAGATCCCTGACCGCAGCGGCGAGTGGCCGGTCCGCCGGGACGAGGTCGTGGCCCAAGAGCCTCTCGGGAGCTGACCAGGTGAGGTTCTGCCCTTCGAGGGGCGAGGGCACGCCCTGGTATTTGCGGCAGGCAAAAAGCAGCAGGATCAGCCCGGACGGCGCGGTGTTGAATGACAGCGGCGCAAGGCAGCTTGCTTCGGTGTCGATGCCGAGTTCCTCGCGAAGTTCGCGGATCAGGGCATCCTCGGCACGCTCCCCCGCTTCCACCTTACCGCCCGGAAACTCCCAGAGGCCGCCATCATCCTTATCGGGCGGACGCTGCGCCAGGAGCACCTGGCCGTCGCGGTCGATCAGCGCGCACGCTGCGACGAGAAGTTGCGTCATCGGAAGGCAGTTTCAGAGCTGGCGGACAAGGCCGATACGGGCCTCGCTCGAAGCCGCTTCGTCCGCCGCAATAGCGTCTGCGGAACGCAGCTTCACAGGCATGCGGTCACGGGCGCTGTCCAACGCATTGGCGATAGCTTCGCGGCGCAGGGTCTCGGCAATGGCGTCGCGGCGTGCTTCGAACGGCTCGAGACGCATGGCGCGGCGGCTTTCGACGCGCACGACGTGCCAGCCCTGATCGGTTTCGACAGGCTCGCTCACCGTCCCGATGGAAAGCGATGCGAGCGCCGCCTGAAGACGTTCGTCGAGATCGCCTGTCCTGACCTGGGCCATCTTGCCGCCCTGGGCTTTGGTGGCCTCGTCGATCGAACGCTCTTCGGCGAGCCTGGCGAAGGAGGTGCCGGAAAGATCGGCGATCACCGCCTCGGCTTCGGCGCGGGTGGGAACGACGATCTGTGCCATCTGGAGAAGCTGCTCACGGCGGAGGGCCGCGCGCTCCTCGGCGTACCGGGCCTTGATGGCTTCTTCATCGGCAGCAAGGGTCGCGATGCGGTCGAGATAGGCCTCGGCGAGGATCTGACGCTCGGCCAGCGCCACGAGGGCACGGATCTCGAGATTTTCGTCGATGCCGTCCTCACGCGCTGCCTGGGCGAGGGCCAGATGGTCGATCGCATCGTCCACCGTTCCCGAAGCGATCAGTTCAGGCATCGCTGCGGCATCATCCTCACCGATAAAAGCCGCGTGAGCGTAGGCGTCGGAAACCCTCAGGACCTCACGGCCCACCGATGCGACCACCGGATCGACCGACGTGTAGGTCGCGGCGAGCGGAATGGGACGCTCGACGACGCCAAAACGAATCGCCTCCAGGGCGGTGACCGAAATCAGAACACCCGCAAAAAGAGCACGCAGCATGAAGCGCGGCGTCACTTCGGACCAGGCAAACGCCATCATCTGGCCCGGAAGGCCCAGTTTCTGTGCGTTTTTGCGCGCCGGCGCAGCGATCGTGGTCGAAGCCATGGTCATCGTCTCCAGGTGCAGAGCGTTAACTGGTCCTTAACCCTTCATAAGGCCAGTGACGGTTTCTCCAGTGCGAAACAAGTGCCAACGGCAAAACTGGCGTCGATTTGACAGCGGGGCGCCCTGCTACCTATCTGCGGTGCGTCCAGGGGGACGGTGTCTTCCGGGGGCTGGGGCTGTGCAAAAAAAGCCGCCGCCCGGCGGGCAGTGACGGATCGAAAAGGCATTCAGAATGGCAAAGAAATCTCTCGCGCAGCGTCTCTTCGGCTCCGCCAACGAACGGCGTCTGAAGCCGATGATGAAGCGCGCGAAGAAGATCGGCGACATGGCCGACGAGATGGCCGCCCTCAGCGACGAGGCGATCATCGCCAAGACCGAGGAGTTCAAGAAGCGCTACCAGGACGGCGAGACGCTGGAGCAGCTTCTCGACGAAGCCTTCGCGCTGGTCCGCGAGGCGGCCGACAGGGCGCTCGGCCTCAGGCCCTATGACGTGCAGCTCGTCGGCGGCATGGTGATGAACGGTGGCAACATCGCGGAGATGAAGACCGGCGAGGGGAAGACGCTGGTCGCCACCCTCCCCGCCTATCTCAACGCCCTGACCGGCGGCGGCGTCCACATCGTCACCGTGAACGACTATCTCGCCCGGCGTGACGCGGAATGGATGGGCAAGGTCTTCAGCCAGCTCGGCCTGACCACCGGGGTCATCCACAACGAACTGAGCGACGAGGAGCGGCGCCAGGCCTATGCCTGCGACGTCACCTACGCGACCAATAACGAGCTCGGCTTCGATTATCTGCGCGATAACATGAAGCAGTCGAAGGACCAGATGGTCCAGCGCGGACACTCCTACGCCATCGTGGACGAGGTGGACTCGATCCTGATCGACGAGGCGCGGACGCCGCTGATCATCTCAGGCCCGACCGAGGACAAGTCAGAACTCTACATCACCATCGACAAGCTGATGCCCCAGCTCGATGATGACGACTACGAGATCGACGAGAAGAAGAAGCTCGTCACCCTGACCGACGAAGGCAACGAAAAGCTCGAAGAGCTTCTGGACGCGGAAGGTCTTCTCAAGGGCGACAGCCTCTATGAGGCGGAAAACGTCGCCGTCGTTCACCACATCCAGAACGCCCTGCGCGCGCACAAGATGTTCACGCGGGACAAGGACTATATCGTCAAGGACAACAAGGTCGTCATCATCGACGAGTTCACCGGGCGGATGATGGAAGGCCGTCGGTGGTCGGACGGTCTGCACCAGGCCGTCGAGGCCAAGGAAGGCGCGGAGATCAAGCCCGAGAACGTCACCATGGCGTCGATCACCTTCCAGAACTACTTCCGCCTCTACGACAAGCTTTCCGGCATGACCGGCACGGCGCTGACCGAGGAAGGCGAGTTCCAGGACATCTACGAGCTGTCCGTGTTCGAAATTCCCACGAACCGGCCCATCGCCCGGGACGACCATGACGACGAGCTCTACATGTCGGCGGCGGAGAAGTACCGCGCCATCGCCAAAGAGATCGCCCGCTGTCACCTGAAAGGCCAGCCCGTGCTGGTCGGCACCGTCTCCATCGAAAAGTCCGAGTACCTGTCGCAGGTCCTTACCGACAAGAAGTTCTGGAAAGGCGTCGCCTCCGACCTTCGCAAGCAGGCCGAGGACCTCAAGGACAAGCAGGCCGACGAGAAGGCCGAGCTTGTCGGCCTGGCCGAGGAGATCGAGGGCCTGGCGCGCAAGCCCGTTCCCGTTCCCCACAACGTTCTCAACGCCCGCTTTCACGAGCAGGAAGCCGAGATCGTCGCCAAGGCCGGCGAACCCGGCGCCGTGACCATCGCCACGAACATGGCCGGGCGGGGTACGGACATTCAGCTTGGCGGCTCGGTGGACATGGAAATCATGACCCACCTCGAAGAGGACGATGACGCCGAAACCATCGCCCGCAAGCGCCAGGAAATCGAAGCGCGCATCGCGGAGCAGAAAAAGGCAGCGCTCGAGGCGGGCGGGCTTTACGTTCTCGGTACGGAACGCCATGAAAGTCGCCGGATCGACAACCAGCTCCGGGGTCGTTCTGGCCGGCAGGGCGACCCGGGTACGACCAAGTTCTACCTGTCTCTCGAAGACGATCTCATGCGGATCTTCGGCACCGGCATGGAGAAGATGCTGAAACGCTTCGGCATCAAGCCTGACGAGTCGATCGAGCACCCCTGGTTCACCAAGGCGGTGGAGAACGCACAGAAGAAGATCGAACAGCGCAACTTCGACATCCGCAAGAACGTCCTGAAATACGACGATGTGATGAACGATCAGCGTAAGGCGATCTTCGAGCAACGCATCGAGTTCATGGATGCGGACGACGTCTCTGAAATCGTGCTCGACATGCGCGAGACCCTGATCGACGACCTCGTCCTGACCTATATCCCGCCCAAGAGCTACGCCGAACAGTGGGACACGGAAGGTCTCCGCAGGGAGCTTCACGAGGTCTTCGGCGTCGAGCTGCCGGTGGCCGACTGGGCGGCGCAGGAAGGTGTCGCCGACGCGGAGATGGCGGACAAGGTCCGCGATGCGGTGGAGGCGCGTTACCGCGAGAAGACCGAGGACTTCGGCGAGGAAAGCACCCGCAAGATCGAAAAGGCGATCCTCCTTCAGACGATCGACCGGAACTGGCGCGAGCACCTGCAGCAGCTCGATCATCTTCGCTCCGTGGTCGGCCTGCGCGGCGTCGGCCAGCGCGACCCGTTGAACGAGTTCAAAACCGAGGCCTTCGCCCTCTTCCAGAGCCTTCTCGACGGGCTGCGCCGTGACGTGACCCGCTCGCTCTATCACGTCCAGATCCAGCGGCCCGAAACGCCCAAGGTCGACGTGGAGGAGGCGAAACGCCTGATTGCGGAGCTTCAGAAGCGCGGGCAGCTCGACCCTGATAAGCTCAAGGAAGTCCATATCGACGCGACCACCGGCGAGAACGATGCCGGTCACGGTGGGCCCGAAGCGCCGCGGCGCGGCTATGGCCAGGCGGTCGGCGCCAGCTCCATCCGTGCACAGCGCGCCCAGCGTGAAGTACAGGAGAACGACCCCTCGACCTGGGGCCGGGTCAGCCGCAATGCGCCTTGCCCCTGCGGCTCAGGCAAGAAATTCAAGCACTGCCACGGCAATCCGAACACCGACAGTCAGCAGGCCGCTGAGTAAAAAGAGATCTTCATGCGCTTTCGTTTTCTCGCCTCAGCCGCTGCTTTCGCTTTCCTGACCGCCTGCGGCGGCGAGGCACAGGAAGCCCGCCCCCTCGCCGATCCCCCCTCGCCCGAAGTCCGCACGGCCGAGGTCGAACGGGCGAGCGAAGACGGCCGCCTCATCTCGTTTCTCGACTCGCTCTGGGAAGAACGGCTGGCGCTCTCGCCGGAATACCAGACACGCCTCGGCCGCAAGACCGCATATGATCAGTGGAATGACCGCTCCGAAGCTGCGGACGACCGGTATGCGGCACTTCTCCGTGAACAACTCGGCGAGCTTCGCAGCAGCTTCGACCGCGAGGCACTGTCCCGGGAAGGCCAGCTCAACTACGACCTTTTCGTTGCGAACACGGAGAATACGCTGGCTCTCGATGGCTTCAGGCTGAAGCGCTATCCGTCGAGCCAGTTCCGGGGCTTCCACAGCTCGGTCCCGGTCTTCCTGCGCAACTATCACCGCATCGACAGTCTCGCCGATGCCGAAGCCTACCTGACCCGTGTCGAGACCATAGGCCGCCCTCTTGGCCAGGCTGCGGCGCAGCTCGAAGCTCGGGTCGAAGCTGGCTACACCCTCCCCGCCTTCTCCTACCCGCTGATGGCCGAAGCCGCGCGCAACATCGAAGCCGGCGAAAGCGTTGCCGAGGACTTCGAGGCGAAACTAGCCTCGCTCGACATCGCCGAGGAAGAAAAAGAGCGCCTGCGCGAGCGGCTGACCGCCGCCATCGAAGGGCCTTTCCGCGAAGCCTATCGCGACTATGCCGAGCGGATTTCCGTCCTGGCGGAAGAAACCGCCGACGAGGGCAATCTCGGCGTAGCCCGCTTCGACGAGGATGGTTCGTACTACGCAGCTCTCCTGCGCAACTACACCGCGACCGATCTGACCGCTGACGAAGTTCACGAGATCGGCCTCGAGGAAGTCGCGCGCATTCAGGACGAAATGCGGGCCATCATGGAGGAGGTCGGCTTCGAAGGCGGCCTGCAGGAATTCTTCGCCTTCATGCGTGAGGACGAGCAGTTCTACCTTCCGAACACCGACGAAGGCCGCGAGGAATATCTCACCCTCGCCCGCAGCTACATAGCGGGGATCGAGCCGAAGCTCGACGAGCTTTTCGGCATCAGGCCGGAAGCTTCGGTCGAAGTCCGCCGGGTCGAGCCCTTCCGGGAGCGCGCGGCCGGCAAGGCGTTCTATTCCCAGCCGGACGAAGAAGGCACCCGCCCCGGCTATTTCTACGCCAACCTCGCCGATATGGGCGACATGCCGGTCTACCAGCTCGAGGCGCTGGTCTATCACGAAGCGGTCCCCGGCCACCACATGCAGCGGGCCCTGCAGCTCGAGCAGGAGGAGCTTCCCAAGTTCCGCCGCTTCGGCAGCGCAACGGCGTATACGGAGGGATGGGGCCTTTATTCGGAACTGGTTCCCAAGGAAATCGGTTTCTACGAAGACCCCTATTCGGACTTCGGGCGGCTTGCCATGGAGCTCTGGCGCGCGGCCAGGCTGGTCGTCGACACGGGCCTTCACGCCAAGGGTTGGGAGATGCAGGAGGCCATCGCCTATCTGCAGGAGAACACGCCCAATCCGAAGGGCGACACGGTCAAGGCCATCGAGCGCTACATCGTCTATCCGGGCCAGGCCACCGCCTACAAGATCGGTATGCTGCGTATCCTTGAGCTCCGTGAGAAGGCGCGGGAAGCGCTTGGCGACCGGTTCGACATTCGCGGCTTCCACGACACCATTCTCAAAAGCGGTCCCCTGCCGCTGAACGTTCTGGAACAGCAGATCGATCTTTGGATCGAAGAGCAGAAAAACCTCGGATAATGACGACATACAGGTCTGATTTCCTTCACCTTCTGGACGAGCGCGGCTTCATCCACCAGGGCACCGATCTCGGCGCGCTCGACGCGAAGCTTCTTGAAGGTCCGCAGTCTGCCTATATCGGCTTCGACGCCACGGCGGACAGCCTGCATGTCGGCAGCCTCGTGCAGATCATGCTGCTGCACCATTTCCAGGCGGCGGGCCACAGGCCGATTGCCCTCATGGGCGGCGGAACGACCAAGGTCGGCGATCCAACGGGCAAAGACGAACAACGCAAGCTTCTCGATGATGCCGCCATCACCGAGAACATCGCCGGCATCCGCCGTGCCTTTGAACCCTTTCTGACCTTCGGCAACGGCGAAACCGACGCGCTGATGGTCAACAATGACGATTGGCTGTCGGAGCTTTCCTACATCCAGTTCCTGCGCGAATACGGCGTCCATTTCACGATCAACCGGATGCTGACATTCGACTCGGTCAAACTGCGGCTCGACCGCGAGCAGCCGATGACCTTCCTCGAATTCAACTACATGCTGATGCAGGCTTATGACTTCCTTGAGCTGAAGCGCCGTCATGGCTGCACTCTTCAGCTCGGTGGGTCGGACCAGTGGGGCAACATCGTCAACGGCGTCGAGCTGATCCGCCGGGTCGGTGCGGTCAGCGGCGGCGAAGGCGAGGCCTACGGACTGACGACGCCGCTCATCACCACCTCCTCGGGCAAGAAAATGGGCAAGACGGAGAAAGGCGCCGTCTGGCTCAATGCGGACAAGACCTCTCCTTACGAATACTGGCAGTTCTGGCGCAACACGGACGATGCCGATGTCGGCACCATGCTGCGCCGCTTCACCCTGCTGCCGATAGACGAGGTCTGTCGGCTCGAAGCTCTCGAAGGCAGCGAGATCAACGAAGCGAAGAAAACTCTTGCCACCGAGGCGACAGCCCTTCTGCACGGTCGCAAGGCCGCCGAGGCCGCCGCTGAAACCGCGCGAAGCACCTTCGAGCAGGGGGCTGTGGGCGCCGACCTTCCGACCATCAAGCTTAGCCGCGCAGCGCTTCAGGCCGGCCTTCCGCTCTTCGATCCGTTCAAGGAGCTTGGGCTGATCGCATCGAACGGCGAGGGACGCAGGCACATCAAGGGCGGTGCGCTGCGGATCAACGGCCAAGGGGTCAGTGAAGAACGCCCGATCGGCGAAGCGGACCTTGACGGAGAGAGTATCAAACTCTCCATCGGCAAGAAAAAGCACGGTCTAATCCGGATCGTCTCATGAGCTGGCGCACCACCTTCCGCGGTAGCAAGGCCCTTCTGGAAGCGGCCGATCAGGCCCTGACCGAGCTTGCCGCAGAGCCGGTGGATGCCACGTCGCTCATGCGCGATGACGATGCCAGCGCAGAGCCGGAGCATGGCAGGTGGGTTCTTCATGCCTATACGGAAGAGCCCCTTTCCGCCGATCACCGCCGCCTCCTCCCGGCGGGGGTGGAAGTCGAGGCAGAAGCCGAGCTTGAGGATCGCGACTGGGTCGCCCATGCCCTCGAAGGGCTGGGCCTGATCGAGGCGGGGCCGTTCATTCTCTACGGCCGTCACGATGCGGACAAGGTGGCAGACCGCGGAGGCATCAAGCTCCAGGTCGAAGCCAATCAGGCTTTCGGCACCGGTCATCATCCGACCACCGCCGGCTGCCTCGAGGCGCTGGCCGAACTCGATCTGCAGCAGACGAACAGAATCCTCGATATCGGAACCGGGTCGGGCGTTCTGGCCATGGCGGCGCGCCGACTTCGTCCGGATGCGTCGATCATCGCAAGTGATATTGACGCGACTTCTGTCGTCATTGCCGAGGAGAACGCGGCGATCAATCAGATCTCGGACATCACCTTCCTGACCGCGGCGGGGACCGATGACGAGATTATCGGTCGCGATGCGCCTTATGATCTCGTCTTCGCCAACATACTGGCCGGTCCCCTCAAGGAACTCGCACCAGACATAAAGAAGGTGGCGGCACCGTCCGGTATCGTCATCCTTGCTGGCCTGCTCGATGAGCAGGAGGGCGGCGTCCTCGGGGCCTATCAGACATCGGGTTTCACCCTCTTGGCCCGCGGCGGCACCGCGCGCTGGCCCACTTTGACCCTCAGAAAGAACGAACAATAGCAATGACAAAGGTTTTGACCACGACCGCAGAGGTCGAAGCGTTCGCCGGACGGGCTGCCGGCGCCGAATATATGACGGTCGATACGGAGTTCATGCGCGAGAAGACTTATTATGCGCAGCTCTGCCTTATCCAGGTCGCGACCAAGGATGAAGCCGTCATCATCGATCCCCTTGCGGACGGTATGGATCTTGACCCGCTCTTCGCGCTTTTCCGCGACGAACGTACCATGAAGGTCTTTCATGCGGCGCGTCAGGATCTCGAAATCTTCGTGCATCTGAGCGGCGACATTCCGCGCCCGCTCTTCGACACCCAGATTGCGGCGATGGTCTTCGGCTATGGCGATCAGGTGGGATACGAGCCCCTGGTCCGGGACGTGACGGGCGCACAGATCGACAAGGGGAGCCGCTTCACGGACTGGTCCCGCCGGCCCCTCTCCGAGAAGCAGCTGACCTACGCGATCGGCGATGTGACCCACTTGCGGGATGTCTACGAGAACCTGGTCGGCAAGCTGAAGGAAACCGGCCGCCTGCCCTGGGTTGAGGAAGAAATGGGAGCTCTCTCGGACCCGGGCCTCTATACCGTCAAGCCGCAGGATGCGTGGAAGCGCCTGAAGCTGCGCAATGTCAGGCCAAAAGAACTCGGCGTGCTGATCGAAACGGCACGTTGGCGTGAGGAGGAGGCCCAGAAACGCGATGTCCCGCGCGTGCGGATCGTCAAGGACGACGTCCTCTTCGACGTCGCCCGCTCACAGCCTCAGAACCAGAAAGAACTCGGCGCCTTGCGCTCCATTCCCAACGGTTTCGAGCGCTCGGCGATGGCGCAGGGTCTTCTTGAGGCAATCGCCGCGGGCCAGGCCATCCCGCGCGAGGAGTTGCCGCGCCTTTCGGACCGTCAGCGCGAGCCCGGTCCGCCCGAAGTCGTGGAGTTGCTACGTGTTCTTCTGAAGCGGCAATGCGAAACGCATGACGTGGCGCCGAAACTTCTCGCCAGCGCGGCCGATCTCGATGCTCTCGCCCTAAGCGACGACGCGGACATTCCGGCTCTTCATGGCTGGCGCCGGGAAGTGTTTGGTGACATGGCGCTGCGCCTGAAGCGCGGAGAACTCGCGTTGGCGCTCGACGGCAAGAGGGTTTCCGTTCTTCAGTCCTCCGCCGTCTGAACAACGGCCTCCACGCCGAAGGCATCGGCAAGGCGGCCAAGGTCCTTGAGCCCCGTTTCAACGACGAAGGCGGCGACTTGAGGCGCCACGTTCAGCCTCAGTTTATCTGCTTTCAGGCTTAGTTCGAAACCGCTGCGCTGGGTGTAAAGGGGGGTCCTGAGACTGGCCGCGAGGCGGTGCGCATAGCCGACCCTGATAGCATAATCGGCAATCTCCGGTGGCAGGATGGACAGCGGTATCATCCCCTCACCGGTTTCAACGTCACCGTTGAACCGTGCCATCATCATCAACGCCAGCGCCGCCCTCTCGATATGGTCGATGCCGAGGAATGGCGCGGTCATCACGATCGCAGCCGCATGTCCGGGCCGCTTATCGGGGTGCGTCATGTTCGCAACACGGATCATGCGAGCGGCTGCCCGCCTGATCCTTGCAAGGCTGGAAGGCTCGTCCGCGAACAGGTCTTCGGTGAAGGAGGTGACCGCGGTCGCGCTGGGCCTGCGTCCGCCGCCCTGCCGATCGGCCAGATCGGCCGCCAAGGCAGCTGCCGGTTCCTCGCGTCTGATGCGGTCGGGCAGCCTGTCGAAGAGAAGGCCCTCGCGGACCCCGCACGAACTCACGACGACCTTCTTTGCATCGGCATGCTCGATCAGCACGCGAAGGACGACTGCCGCCATGGCGAGGTTGGGAGCGCGTTTCTTCTGCACGCCGTCAATGGCCATGAGCTCGTCGAGGTCGGCTTCCTCAACGAACCGGCAGACCTCCAGCGCCTGCTCCGCATGCATCATGTAATGGTCGAGAATAGCGAGGGGATGTTCGCTGAGATGCATGCCGACCCTCGCGATGGCCCGCCAGGACCCACCGACGATATAGAGATGCGGGGTCGGCGTCTCGGAAAGCCAAGGCAGTTCACCGAACGCCCTGCGGACGTTTTTCTCGGCCGTCTTCAGGTCGTCACCGTAATCCGCAGTCATCCGCAGCGAGCCGAGCGGCAGGCTGATCATCCTGTCCACCGCAACACGGGTGCCGCCGAGAAGGCTGAGCTCAAGACTGCCGCCGCCAAGGTCGCCGCCTATGGCGCGGATCTTCTCCCGGATGATCTCCGGCGCGCTGCAGAGGATACCGAGGCCCGCAAGCCGCGCCTCTTCCTCGCCGGAAATGAGCCGCGGCTCGAAGCCGATCTCGCGGATGCTTTCGAGAAACGCCCGGCCGTTGGGAGCTTCCCGTACGGCGGCCGTGGCGAACACATCGAGGGTCTCAGGCTCTTCAGTCTCGATGACCGCATGGAACCTGCGGAGGGTCGTCAGCGCACGATCGGCCGCTTCCTCTCGTAGATTGCCGGTTTCGGGGTCACGGTCCCCCAGGCCACACAACGCCTTCTCATTGGTGATCGTCACGGGCACCCGCGGCGGCCCGGAGAAGATCACGAGACGGACGGAGTTCGATCCGATGTCGACGACCGCCCGGCGCGGCCAGGCCTGCGCGCTCATGGTTCGACCGAGAGCTCTTTGGGCATCCGCTCCTTCAAGGCACGTCCCCGGCCCGAGAGGCTGGGGTTGGTCATGAAGTAGTCGTGGACATTGAAAGGCTGCTCGCCGGGCTCGACCGCGTCCCGGCGGTAACAGCCGTCGGGCATGAGGGACCAGCTCTGCATATTGTCCTTGAGGTTCGCGACCATGATCTGATCGAGAATCTGGTTGTGGGTTGTCGGGTTGGTCACCGGACACAGGATCTCAACCCGCCTGTTGAGGTTCCGGGGCATCCAGTCGGCCGAAGAGATAAAGACCTTCGCATGGTCGGAAGGCAGGGCGTGCCCCCCGCCGAAACAGACGATCCTGCTGTGCTCGAGATACCGCCCGACAATGCTCTTGACCCGGATGTTCTCGGATAGACCGGGAACACCGGGCCGCAGGCAGCAGATGCCGCGCACGACGAGGTCGATCTCGACCCCGGCATTGGAAGCCTCGTAGAGCTTGTCGATCATCGGGCCATCGACCAGCGAGTTCATCTTGGCCCAGATCGCACCCGCCCTGCCCTCCCGGGCATGGGTGATCTCCTCGTCAATCAGGCCGTAAAGGTCCTGGCGCAGGTGGATCGGCGCGATCGACAGCTTTTCGAAGGCTTTCGGCGCCGCATAGCCGGTCACATAATTGAAGATCCTTGCCGTGTCCTGCGCAATCGCGTCGTCACTGGTGAAAAGCGAAATATCAGTATACACCTTGGCCGTGATCTGGTGGTAATTGCCAGTCCCAAGGTGGACATAGCTCTTCGTACCGCCGCCCTCGCGCCGGACGACGTAGCTCAGCTTGCCGTGGGTCTTGTAATCGACGAAGCCGTAGACGACATTCACTCCTGCCCGCTCCAAGGCCCGGGCCCACTGGATATTCGCCTCCTCGTCGAAACGTGCCTTCAGCTCGACCAAGGCAGTGACGTTCTTGCCGGACTCCGCCGCCTCGACCAGTGCACTGACGATCGGCGAGTCCTTGGAGGTCCGGTAGAGGGTCTGCTTGATGGCGATGACGTCCGGATCGGCAGCCGCCTGTTTGAGGAACTGCACCACCACGTCGAACTCTTCGTAAGGATGATGCACCACGATGTCTTTCTCGGCGATGGCCGAAAAGCAATCCATGTTGTGCTCGCGGATCCTCTCGGGAAAGCGCGCTTCGAAAGGTGGGAAGAGAAGATCGGGCCTGTCCGACGGGATCATCTCGGAGGTCTGGGCGAGGCCGAGGAGCCCTTCGACCAGCACCACGTCATTGGGATGCACGCCGAGCTTCGCACTGATCAGGTCGCGAAGGTCGAACGGCATGTCCGCGTGCATGGAAAGCCTGATGACGTCGCCGCGGCGGCGGCGGCGCAGCATGGTCTCGAACTGCTGGACGAGATCCTCGGCCTCTTCCTCGATCTCGACGTCGCTGTCCCTGATGACACGGAAGGCGCCAGAAGACAGAACCTTCCGTTCCGGGAAGACATGGTGGAGGAAGTGGGAGATGGTCTGCTCGAGACTGACGAAACGAATTCTCGGGCGGCCGTTCTCCATCTCGTCCGAGCTGGGCACGCGGATAAAACGGCGGACCTTGCTCGGCACAGGCAGGAGCGCGGTCAGCTCGCCGTCGGGTCCGGTGAGGCTGTAGCAGAGCACGAAGCCGAGATTGGGAATGAAGGGAAACGGGTGCGCCGGATCGAGCGCCAGAGGTGTGAGGACCGGGAAGATATTGCTGTAGAACTCTTCCTCCAGCCATCTCAGCTCCTGCTGCGAAAGCGCGGACGGGTCGGTCAGCTCGACCCCGTCCTTGGCGAGAAGATCGCGCAGGTGGCGCCAGATTCCCTGCTGCTCGGACATCAGCGTCGCCGCGCGCTCGTTGATGAGCTTGAGCTGCTTGCGAGGGCTGAGGCCCTCCTGGCTGAGGCTCGTCACGCCGCTGCGCACCTGCCCGACAAGGCCGGCAACCCGGACCATGAAGAACTCGTCGAGATTGCTGGCCGAGATCGAAAGGAAGCGAAGCCGCTCGAGCAGCGGATGGTTCTCGTTCTTCGCCTCTTCGAGCACGCGGTCGTTGAAATCGAGCCAGCTCAGCTCCCGGTTGATGAAGCGCTCGGGGCTGTCCGGTGAGATGGGGGGAGCCGCTTCGGGGCCGGACTCATCGAAGCGGACGGCTTCGTCGTTCGGCATCTCGCTCACGGGGTCTCTCCCTTTCTTCCTGCGGCTAGCCGCTAGTGACATGAGCCTGTTCGAGGGCCCACTTCAAGGTCGCACGGCGGCCAAGGCCGGGCGGCGCCTGATCAAGAGCGCGGCAGAAAAGCCGCGGCGCGCCCAGATGTCTCGGCAGCGCGAAGGCCGCCTCGCGAATTTCCTTCTCGCTCAAGAGATGGCCATGCACCGCCAGATCGGCAAGCAGGATCGGGACCATGCCCTCCCATCCTGGCCTGTCGATGGTCAGATGCGGGATCGCGGCGAGCCTGCTGAAGAGGTCGGGCGGCGTTGTCTTCTCGTCGAAAAGCTTCGCCGGGCCGGTCCTCGCTTCGAGCACCAGAACCTCCCGCTCCGCAGCGGCCGCGTTGATTTCGGCGAAGATATCGAGGGGATCCGGATCGCGCAGGGTGAGCGTGATGATCGGCAGTGGAACGTCGCCCGTCTGCGCTTCGGCCAGGGCCCGGCTCTTGCCCGACCCGGCGGGACCGGTCAGCAGAACGCTGGTCAGGCCGCTCGACGCCTGCCCGATACGCCTGACGATCGGGCGCAGGGCATCGAGCAGCTCTTTTTGCTGCAGGGTTGCGCGGTAGGGTCCGTCACCTTCCAGGCGGGGCCCGAAGGGCAGGCTCGGCTGTTTCTGGGGAGGCTCGGCGTTCAGTTGCCGTCCCCGCTATCGTCATCTCCGAAAAGGTCGTCAGGGAGGTCGGGAACCTCTTCCCCGTCCTCTGATTCCTGCGCTTCGCCGGACTGGTTGTCTTCCAGTTCGGGCAACTCTTCGGTTTCGATGCTACGATCCCGGCCACCGCGGCGGAAAAAGCGGCCAAGCCCGCGGCGGCGGTCTGCCTCCGCGTCAATATCGGTGGTCAGGGGCTGCATGGTCGCCTGCAGCGTGCCTGCCCTGTCCGCCTGGGCGATGTGCCAGCGTCCGGTGGTGTCCTGCCAGACATCGAGCCCGCGCTGCTGCATGGCGAGATCGAACTGCTCTTCCGCGCCTACCACGGTCAGCGCCATGATGGCGTTCTCCGTGTTGAAGGCCCGAACATCGTTGTTGCGGACCAGCGGCGTGCCCTGGATCGCGTTCTGGATGTCGGTCCATTCGCGCTGGGTACCAAACCATGCCGTCAGCTCGAAGGCGCGCTCGCGCCCGAAATCGACCAGGGTCTGGCGTTTCCATTGCCGGGAATGGCGCTGGACCGTCGCCTCCACAGCCCGCCGTGCGAGGGCGGGGAAGTCGTCATCGGAGCCCCTGAAGAAGGCTTCGGTGACGGTGGTTCCGATCGCCGAGGTCTCGCTGCCTTCGAGGCTGGGCGGGGTGGCTTCGATCAGCTGCACATAGAGCCGGAAATTGCCCCCGACCTCGGACAGCTTGCCGAGCGCGAGAAGAAGCCGCTCCTCACCATAGCGCTCCTGAAAGGCCCTGAGGGCGGCGGCGTTGAGGTTGCGCGCCTCCTCAGCCGAGATCGCCTCGACGTCGATCATGTCGCCGCGCGGCAGGACCATGGGTGTCAGCTCGGCGGTGAGCGGCCGCTCAAGCCATGCCCGGGCCCAGGGGTTCTTCGCCTCCCAGAGGTAAAGTCCGTTCGCGGTCTCCAGCACCGGCAGAACCATCACCTCGCGGGCCTGCTCTTCCGAATAGGGAAGCCGGGCGGTGCGCAGGAGGTCGCGAATCGCATCGGGCTTGAAGCGGTAGGTGATGTTGGCGCGGTAGGTCGTGCCCGAACTCTTTTCGTTGAAGACGTTGGTCTCACGCTCAAGGGCGGCGGCGGCATCCGGGTTGAGGGCAAGCGGCTGCTTCATCGCGACCGCCGTGCTCCGGTCGGGATTGTACGCGCCGCCCGTGGCGTAAGGATCCGACAGGGCTTGCGCTTCCTCGCCCTTCGACAGGCTCGGCAGGTAGACCCAGTCCTCTTCGGCAACCAGGCGCCGCAGCAGGAGGTCGAGGGCGGCCAGACGCCCCTGGTCCCGCGCGAGGGTCTGGGCCTCGCCCGCCGTTTTCGCTTCGGCGAAAACGGGGACTTCCGGGACCGTGAAGACATCCTGGGCGCCCGCCCGTCCGAACGCGACAAGCGCCACCAACACCACAAAGAAACGCTGCATGTAAAAAGGGTCCCGAACCGCTCTTTGTGCCGGACTTAGCACCCCTGACGAGCCGATGCGACCTCTAAGGCGGCGACTAACGAGACCGAAAAGCGGCGCGCCCCCTTCACGAATGGCGCGGCCGCGCTTATCGGAAGCCATGACCGACGCATATCAGAAGGCAGGCGTGGACATCGCCGCCGGTAACGCACTGATCCGCCGCATCGCACCCATGGCCAAGAGCACTGTCCGGCCCGGCGCCGACAGCGCGCTTGGGGGCTTTGGCGGCCTTTTCGACCTCAAGGCTGCCGGGTTCAGCGACCCGATCCTGGTTTCGGGCGCCGACGGGGTGGGCACCAAGCTCCTCCTCGCGATCGAGACCGGCAGCTACCGCGAGATCGGGATCGACCTCGTGGCGATGTGCGCCAATGACGTGCTCGTCCAGGGTGCCGAGCCGCTTTTCTTCCTCGACTATTTCGCGACTGGCCGCCTTGATCAGGACGCGGCCGCCAGCGTCATCGAGGGCGTGGCCGAGGGGTGCCGTCAGGCAGGCGCCGCTCTCATCGGCGGCGAAACAGCCGAGATGCCGGGACTTTATGGCGAGGGGCATTTCGACCTCGCCGGTTTCTGTGTCGGCGCGGCGGAGCGCGGAAGGCTGCTGCCTGAAAGTGCCGCGATAAAGCCCGGTGATCAGCTCATCGCGCTTCCCTCCTCCGGTCCTCACGCCAATGGCTTCAGCCTGATCCGCAAGCTGATCGGCGAAGCGGGCATCGAGCTTTCAGCCAAGACGCCCTTCGGCGGAACCTGGCGCGAAACGCTGATGGCTCCAACCCGGATTTATGCCGAGGCGCTGAGGCCGCTTTTGCGGGTCGGGCTTCTCAAGGGCATGGCCCATATCACCGGCGGCGGTCTTGTCGAGAACGTGCCCCGGGTGCTGCCGGACCATCTGACCGCTGAATACGACGAGGCGGCCCTGACCTTGCCGCCCCTCTTTGCCTGGCTGCAGGAACAGGGCGGGCTTGGCCTCGAGGAGCTGAGGACGGTGTTCAACTGCGGGATCGGGATGGTCCTGATCGCAGGGCGGAAAGAGGCGCCGCAGATCCTGAAAGAACTGCCCGAGGCCACAACGATCGGTGAGCTGAAAGCGCGATGACGAGGCGCATCGCGATCCTGATCTCCGGGCGCGGATCGAACATGACCGCGCTTCTGGAAGACGCGAAGGCGGCCGACTTCCCGGGTGAAATCGTGCTTGTTCTCTCGAACAGGCCGGAAGCCGCAGGGCTCGAGCGCGCGCGCGAAAACGGCATTCCGGTCGCGGCGGTCCCGCACCGGGGGAAGTCCCGCGAGGCCTTCGAGGACGAGCTGCAGGCGGCGCTGGATGAGGCTGACGCCGACTTCATCTGTCTCGCAGGTTTCATGCGCGTGCTGACGGCTGGTTTCGTCAGCCGTTGGGAAGGCCGGATGCTGAATATCCACCCTTCCCTACTGCCTTCCTTCCGCGGCCTTCACGTGCACGAACAGGCGCTCGATGCCGGGGTGTCGGTTTCGGGATGCACCGTTCACCACGTCATTCCCGAACTCGATGCGGGCCCGATCGTGGGTCAGGCGGTCGTCGCGGTCTCGGAGGGCGACGACGCGGAAACCCTGACGGCGCGGGTCCAGAAGGCGGAACACCGGCTCTACCCCCTCGCCCTCAGACGGGCACTGGGCGGCGATGCCGTCACCTTGCAGGATGACGGCATCTTTCTTTCGGTACGCTGATCACTCTACCGGGGGCAGCAGGACCGCGTCGATCACGTGAACGACGCCGTTCTCAGCCTGAATGTCCGAGAGTGTGACAACGGCGGTCTGGGGCGCGCTGCCGACCTCGACCACCGAACCGGAGCCGGTCACGGCGAGAGCGTCGCCGCCGACGGTCTCGAACTCATCGCTACCGCCAGCGAGGGAAGCCGCCTCGAGGCGCTCCGGCACGATGTGGAAGGCCAGGATGCGGCGCAGGAGCGCACGGTTTTCCGGCTCAAGCAGCATATCGACCGAAGCGGCCGCTGGCAGGGCCTCGAAAGCTTCGTTACTGGGCACGAAGACGGTCATCGGACCTTCGTCTTCGAAGGTGCCCTGAAGGCCGGAGGCCTCAAGCGCGGTTTGGAAGGTCGAGAAGCGCGGCTCGTCCTCGAACAGCTCAGCGAGGGTTCGCCGATCGTCCATCATCACGTCGTCGGTCCCCTCGGTGGCCATCGGCCGTTCGTCCACGGCGACCGTATCGTCCCTGTCATCGAGGCCGTCACCGCAGGCGGCGAGGCCGAAGGCTGCAAGAAAAGCGATCGGGCGGAAAATGTAACGCATGGTGGGCTCCCTTGGGGTCAATGTCTCCCGGGGGAGATGGTGCGTCAGGCGATCTCGGCCACTCCGTCCACGCCCTTGATGACCCGCAGGGCCCCGCGGCTGGCCTTTCCCGCGCGGAAGTCGTCGGGAAGGGCGATCACAACTTCGAGCCCCGGCTCGCCGAGCGGCAGAACGAGGCTGGCGGGCGCAGCCGCCTCCTCCCTGGCGCAGGCCCTCAGGCTCGCCCGGATCGCCGAAAGCGCGGCCTCCTCGGCCACGGTGATTTCGAGCCGCTGTGAAATCTGTCCGCGACCGGTGTCTTCAAGGCGCCTCACGCCTTCGAGAGTGAGCCGCAGGCTCCCATTGCTGTCATCGGCCGTCACCGACAGAAGAAGCGGGACCCCTGGCTTGAGAAGCGCTTCGCTCTTCGCGAGCACCTCGGAGAAGACAGTCACTTCGTAATCGCAGCTTTCGTCGGATAGCGCGACCCATGCGAAGGGCTTGCCGCTTTTCGAGCGGCGCTGAGTCACTTCCCTGACGACCCCTGCGAGAAGCACCGCCCGGGTGCCAACGTCCTCCTCCGCAAAAAGCCGCCTCGCATGGTCGACGGATTGCCGTTCCAGCGTTTCCTTGAAAGCGGATAGCGGGTGGCCGGAAAGATAGAAGCCGATGGCCTGCCGCTCTTCCTCGAGGCTCTGCATGAGGTTCCATTCCTGCGCCTGCGGCAGCTTCGGAGGCTCGGTCTTGCACCCTCCGTCGAGGGAGAACATCGAAAGATTGTCCGAAGACCGCTCTTCCGCACAGGCCTGGGAATAACGGATCAGGGTATCGGCAGCGGCGAAGACACGGGCGCGGTTCTTTTCGAGAATGTCGAACGCGCCGGCTCGGGCGAGCTGCTCGAGAGCCCGGCGGCCGATCTGCCGGCCGTCGACCCGTTCGGCAAAATCGAAGAGATCCTTGAACGGACCACCCTCGCTGCGCACTCTCTGAATGTGGCGCATCGCCTCGAAGCCGACATTCTTCACCGCGCCGAGGGCGTAATAGACCTCGCCGCCGCGCGCCTCGAAGTCCGCCGACGAAGAGTTGACGCAGGGCGGATTGACCTTGACACCGGAGCGCTTGGCCTCGGCGAAGAACACCGCGAGCTTGTCCGTATTCGCCGCATCGAGCGACATGGACGCGGCGAGGAACGCCGCCGGGTGGTGCGCCTTCAGATAGGCCGTCTGATAGCTGATCCACGCATAGGCCGCGGCGTGGGACTTGTTGAAACCATAGCCGGCGAATTTCGCGACAAGCTCGAAGATGCTTTCCGCCTTGGCGGCGCTGACACCCTTTTCCTTCGCGCCGGCGATGAAACGGACCTTCTGCTTGTCCATTTCCTCCTTCTTCTTCTTGCCCATCGCGCGGCGGAGAAGATCGGCTTCGCCGAGGGAGTAGCCGGAAAGGATCTGTGCGATCTGCATCACCTGTTCCTGATAGATGATGACGCCGAAGGTCTCGCGAAGGACGTCTTCCAGAAGGGGATGCAGGTAGTCTGGGTCTTCAAGGCCCGCCTTGCGCGCATTGTAAGTCGGGATGTTGTCCATCGGACCGGGGCGGTAGAGCGAGACAAGGGCGATGATGTCTTCGAGCGTGTCGGGCCTCATGCCCTTGAGCGCGGCGCGCATGCCCGCACTTTCGAGCTGGAAGACCCCGGTTGCCTCACCCCGGGTCAGCATGGCGAAGGTCGTCTCATCGGTCTTCGGAATGGCGTCGATGACGAGCTCGACCCCTTCCGCCTTGAGGTTGTCGATCGCCCGCCGGATGACCGTCAATGTCTTGAGGCCGAGGAAATCGAACTTCACAAGACCCGCAGGCTCCACCCACTTCATGTTGAACTGGGTAGCGGGCATGTCCGAGCGTGGATCGAGATAGAGCGGCACGATCTCATGGAGCGGCCTGTCACCGATGACGACGCCCGCCGCGTGGGTCGATGCGTGGCGGTACAGTCCCTCGAGCTTGAGCGCGGTATCGATCAGTACGCCAACTTGCGGATCGGCGCGGCGTTCCTCCGCAAAGCGCGGCTCGCCGTCGACGGCTTCCTTCAGGGTGACGGGGTTGGCAGGATTGTTCGGCACCATCTTGCAGAGCCGGTCCACCTGACCGAACGGCATCTGCAGGACCCGTCCGACATCGCGCAGGACGGCACGGGCCTGCAGCTTACCGAAAGTGATGATCTGCGCGACCCGGTCATGGCCGTAGCGCTGCTGAACATAGCCGATCACCTCGTCCCGCCGGTCCTGGCAGAAGTCGATGTCGAAGTCCGGCATCGAGATCCGCTCGGGGTTCAGGAACCGCTCGAAGAGGAGCCCGAAGCGCAAGGGGTCGAGATCGGTGATGGTGAGGGCGTAGGCGACGAGACTGCCCGCACCCGAACCACGTCCCGGACCTACGGGAATGTCTTCCCCCTTCGCCCACTGAATGAAGTCGGCGACGATGAGGAAGTAGCCGGGAAAGCCCATCTTCGCGATCACACCGAGCTCGTGGCGCAGGCGTGCTTCGTAGTCCTCGCGCGGGGCGGCGGGTTCGATGGCAGACAGACGCTTTTCCAAGCCCTCCCATGCCATCTTCTCGAGGGCGGCCGTCTCCCCTTCGAGATCGCCGGCAAAGCTTGGCAGCATCGGCGCAGCCGTCCGCGGCCGGAAAGCGCAGCGCTGAGCGATCTCGATCGTACTGGCGCAGGCTTCGGGCAGATCGGCGAAGAGGGCGAGCATGTCGTCTTCGCTCTTGAACCACGCGTCCTCCGGTACCCGCCGGCGGTCCTGCTGGCTGATATAGGAGCCTTCGGCGATGCAGAGCAGCGCTTCGTGGGCGCCGTGATCCTCGGCCTTGGCGAAATAGACGTTGTTCGTCGCGACCAGCGGCAGGTCGAGATCGAAGGCGAGCCCGACGAGCTGCGCTTCCTGCGGATAGCGCCCGTGCCGATCGGTTCCCGCAAAGTCGGGCGCCCGCTGCAGCTCGACATAGAGGCGGTCTGGAAAGGCCTCCGTCAGGCGTTCGAGAATCACCTTCGCGGCTTTCCTGTCGCCCGCGTTCAGCTTGCGGTCCACCGGTCCATCGGAGCCGCCGGTCAGGCAGATCAGGCCATCCGTGCGGCTCAGGACGTCACTGAAGGCAAGGCATGGGTCGCCCTGGCGAGCGGACTTCAGGAAGGCGTCGGAGCCGAGCTCCATCAGGCGGCGGTATCCGGTCTCGTTCTGCGCCAGAAGCACCAGCTTGAAGACCGGCTCGGGCTTGGAACGCGGATCGGGCGTCCCCTCGTCAGGCGCGACGCAGATCTCCATGCCGGTGATCGGCTGAATGCCCGCCCCGGCGAAGGTCTCCGCAACCTCCAGCGCACCGAAAAGGTTGTTGCTGTCGGTGACGGCGCAGGCCGGCATCTGCTCGGCCTCGCAAAGCGAGGTCAGCCGTTTGACCGGAATGGCGCCTTCCGAAAGGGAGTAGGCCGAGTGAACGCGCAGGTGAACGAATGAAGCAGGCATCGCCCAGATCGTAGGCGATTCCTCCGCGGCGCGGGCGGCTTCATTCTCCACAAAACGGCAAGCCTCAGCCGATGACACTCACGGCTGCGGTGAGCATGCTGAGGAGAATGGTGAAACCGGCAAGATCACGGACAAAGGTCATGGTTCGCTCCCTGTTTGTTCTCTTACCGTTCTCATACTCGGAACCTCTCTGCAAGGGCCTGAGCCAGAAAAAATCGCCGCAGCCCAGTAACCACGCGGCCCTCACGCCCGTTCCCCGCATGTTCTCTGGGGTCGGACCTTCTCCACAAGTTTTCCACATCGGCTGTGATATAACCGCCCCGTCATCCCCGCGGGGCGTCTGCTCTGTTCCCGAAGCGTTCCGACTCTTCTATAGTGGTCCCATGGCTTCCCTTTCCGAGCGCGCGATGAGCGCCGCTGCCCCTCACCATTCCGCCGCGACCGACCAGGCCTATCTCGACGGGCTGAACCCGGCTCAGCGCGAGGCCGTGTTGGCGACCGAAGGGCCGGTCCTGATGCTGGCCGGCGCGGGGACGGGCAAGACCAAGGCGCTGACCACCCGCATCGCCCATCTCCTCGCGAGCGGGCGGGCGAAGCCGTGGGAAGTCCTGGCCGTGACCTTCACCAACAAGGCCGCGCGGGAGATGCGCGACCGGGTCGGCAGGCTCGTCGGCGAGACGGTGGAGGGGCTGCGGTGGCTCGGCACCTTCCACTCCGTCGGCGCGCAGATCCTGCGGCGCCATGCTGAGGTGGTCGACCTCAAGCCGAGCTTCACCATCATCGACACGGACGATCAGGTGCGGCTCTGCAAGCAGATCATCGAGGCCGCCGGGCTCGACGACAAGCGCTGGACGGGGCGGGCTTTGGCGTCGGTCATCGACGGATGGAAGAACAAGGGCCTGACGCCGGGCGACCTTCCGCCCCATGAGGCCGACGCGTTCGGCGATGGCAAGGCGATCGCTCTTTACAAGGAATACCAGAGCCGCCTGACCTCGCTCAATGCTGCGGATTTCGGAGATCTTCTGGTCCACAACATCACGATCTTCCGCCAGAAACCCGAGATCCAGGCCGAGTATCACCGCCGCTTCCGCTATATCCTGGTGGACGAATATCAGGACACGAACATCGCCCAGTATCTCTGGCTGCGGCTTCTTGCGAAGGGCAAGGAAGGCGAGCCTGCGAATGTCTGTGTCGTCGGCGATGACGACCAGTCGATCTATGGCTGGCGGGGGGCGGAGGTGGAGAACATCCTCCGCTTCGAGAAGGACTTTCCGGGCGCCAAGGTCATCCGCCTCGAACAGAACTACCGCTCCACCGCGCCCATTCTCGCGGCGGCGAGCGCAGTCATCGACAACAATACGGGCCGACTCGGCAAGACTTTGTGGACCGAGGTCGATGGCGGCGAGCTTATCAAGCTGCGCGGCGTCTGGGACGGCGAAGAGGAAGCGCGCACCGTCGCTGAGGATATCGAAAGCGAGCAGATCAAGGGACGCTCGCTTTCCGACATGGCGGTCCTTGTCCGTGCCTCTTTCCAGATGCGTGCCTTCGAGGAGCGGTTCAACACGAACGGCATCCCTTACCGCGTTGTCGGCGGCCCGCGCTTTTACGAGCGCGAAGAGACCCGCGATGCCCTCGCCTATCTCCGGCTGGTGCGTAACCCGGCCGACGATCTTTCCTTCAGCCGGGTCATCAACAAGCCCCGCCGGGGCTTCGGCGACAAGACACTGGCCGAGTTGAATGTCACGGCACGGAAGAACGGGCTGTCCCTCGCCGCCGCTGGGCAGCTCATGCTTGAAACCAGCGAGCTCAAGGGCAAGGCTAAAACAGCGATGGCGGGTTTCCTCGCCAGTCTCGAGCGCTGGGCACGCGACGCCGAGACCATGGCCCCGGGGCCCCTCGCGGAGATGGTGCTCGAGGAGTCGGGCTATACGGACTTCTGGAAGAATTCGAAAAACGTCCAGGCCGGCTCGAAGCTCGAGAACCTCAAGGAGATGGTGAACGCCGCCTCCGAGTTCGAAACGCTCGGCGGCTACCTCGACCATGTCAGCCTCGTCGCCGAACGTGCCGAAAGCGAGGAGGACGGGCAGGTCTGGCTGATGACGCTACATGCGGCCAAGGGCCTGGAGTTTCCGGTGGTCTTCCTACCCGGCTGGGAGGAAGAGATCTTCCCCTCTCGGAGAAGCCTTGACGAGAACGGCAATGAAGGCCTCGAGGAAGAGCGCCGGCTTGCCTATGTCGGTATCACCCGGGCGCGGGAGAGCTGCCGCGTCAGCTTCGCCGCGAACAGGCAGGTCTATGGCCGCTGGCAGAACGCCCTGCCCTCTCGCTTCGTGGACGAACTGCCAGAGGATCAGGTCGATGTCCTTTCCGAGCCCGGACTTTACGGCGTTGCCGCGTCCGAGATGCCGGCCCAGTCGCGCTTTGCGGATCTCGTGATCGACGAAGGCAGCTCGCGCTACGAGACCCCTGGCTGGAAACGTGCCCGACAGTATGGCCGGGCCCCCGGCCGGGAGCCCGAACTCGAAGGTACGTCTCGCCTTCTGGCGTCCTCAGCCCCCGGAGAAGAGAGCTTCGCCAAGGGCGAACGGGTCGCGCACAAGAAATTCGGTGAAGGGACGGTCCTGCGAGCCGAGGGGAACAAGCTGGAGGTGGAGTTCGACGAGGTCGGCACCAAGAAAGTCATCGGAAGCTTTCTCACCGCCGCTTGAGACGAGGCGGCGACTGCAACGCGGCACCTGCAGGAACGGCGTTGCAGCCGCCCCTCCCCATCAGTCGGGTTTGACAACCCGACCGCGGACCGGACCGTCCGAACGGCGTCCTTCAAGTCTTTCGTCGAGCATGCGGCCGCTCTCGCGGCGCTTGTTTGCACGCAGATCATCCGGGGTGCCCATGATGCGCCCCTCGACCCTGTCGGGGCGTTCCTCGAAACGGTCCCGCCTGCGGTCGTCCCGCCAATCGGCGCGGTCGTCCCGGCGCTCGTCATGATAGCGCCAGTCGCGCTCGCGGTAGCGGTCTTCGTCACCGCGATAACGCTCGTCCCACCGGTTGTCCCGTCGGTAGCGATCATCGCGGCGGCGGTCCGCCCAACGGTGATCGTCGCGGTACCAGCGGTTGTCGCGCCACCAGAGGTCACGCTGATCGCGAAGGCGATGCCCGTCCCAGTACCAGAGGCCCGCCCCCGAACGGTAGCGGCGGTCCCAGTGACCGTAACGGCCATAGCGGTCGAACGGATCGAAATAGCCGTAGCGTCCGAAGCGGTCGACGCGCCCGATAATATCGCGGTCGATCACCCGGCCGTGGCGAATATAGAGAAGCTCGACAAACCCGCCCGGCGAGATCCGCCGCTCGACCCGGATGCCCCGCCAGGGATGGGCATAGCGGCCATGGCGGTAATAACCCCGCCGCGCCCAGCCATCATCCCAGTAGCCATCGGAGGCGAAGGAAATACGGAAGTTGAGATCGGTAGCGGTCACCGCTTGTGATGGGGTGAGAAGCGCAGACGCCATGAGCATTGTCGAAGAAAGCCCTGCGACAACAATCGGTTTCAAAATCATAAACTCGCTCCTTCACCGGACGCCTCCGATGAGGGAACCTAGCACAAAATCGCGCAGGGAACTGTGAGGGCTCGGTAAGGCTAGGCGCTTCCTGCCCTTTCAGCGCCAGCCCCATCCTTCCGCGCGGCGGGGGCGAGGCCCGGCATGCGCTTGAGGATCTGCCAGTAGCTGATCGGGAAGCTGCGCTGGATGGCGGCCAGCATCCGCCCATCGCGGCCGACGATCAGGCGTTTGTCGCCACGCTCGGCTGCGTCGAGGATGAGTTGCGCGGCCCTTGGCGGCGGCATCACCAGCGAGGCGGCGGCGCGCTTCTGCGCGTCCTGCATCTCAGCCTCGCTGACCTTGGCCACGATTTTCGCCCGCTTGGCGATGTTGGTCGCAACGCCGCCGGGATGCACCACGGTGACGCCGACATTCGTATCCTCAAGCTCGTGGCGCAGGCTTTCGGAGAAACCACGCACGGCGAATTTGGAGGCTGAATAGGCGGTCTGGCCAACCGGGGCGATGACGCCGAAGATCGAGCTGATATTGACGATCTGCGCGCGTGACGGATTCTTCTTCAGCATGGGGAGGAATGCCCTGGTCATGTTGACCACGCCGTAGAAGTTGATGTTCATCAGCCACTGGAAGTCTTCGGAGCTGTAGTCCTCGAAATAGCCTCCCAGGGCGACGCCGGCGTTGTTCACGAGAAGAGCGATGGAGCCATGCTCCTGCGCCACTTCCTCCGCCGCCTGGCTGATAGCGCCTTCGTCCGCAACATCGAGTGTTCGTGTGCTGACCTTGCGGCCTTTCGCGCGCGCCGCCTCGCCCGCCGCCTCGAGATCCTCGCCGCGAATATCGAAGAGCACGAGATCATACCCGCGCTCAGCGGCGAGGTCCGTCAGGGCACGGCCGATGCCGCTGCCCGCGCCGGTGATGACGGCTACGCCCTTGCCGCTCATTCCGCGGCCTCACGCATCGCCATCTCGGGCGAAGGGGTTCTGTGCCGGAACCGCATCACCCCGTCATCGAGCTTGGCGAACTTCATGTCGAAATAGTCCGAGATATAGGACTGGTGATTGCGCCACGGCCTTGCGTCCCCCTGCTTGGGGAAGAGGTCGATTCCGCGCGCGACATAGCCCGATTTGAGGTCGATGGCAGGCTCCGGCTTCGGCGGCACGGCACCGTAATCGGGGACGATGATGTCGGCGTCGCGCTTCTCCATCTCGCCGATCAGGCGGCAGAAATAGCGGCATGCGAGATCCGTCTTCAGGGTCCACGAAGCGTTGGTGTAGCCGAACAGCGCCGCGAAGTTCGGCAGGCCGGAGAACATGAAGCCCTTGTAGATGTAGCTGTTCTTGAACTCGCCCTGCTCCCCGTCGACGAACACCTTCATACCCGAAAGCGGCTTCAGCTTGAGGCCCGTCGCCTTGATGACGATGTCCGCCTTGATCTCCTCGCCGGACTGCAGCAGGACGCCCTTTTCGGTAAAGCGCTCAATGCCGCCTGTCACGATCGACGCCCGCTCTTCGCGAAGGGCATCGAAAAGATCGTTGTCCGGCACGAGGCAGAAACGCTGGTCCCAGGGGTTGTAGTCAGGCTGGAAATGCGGATCGAGCGGCACCTTGCCATCCAGCGCCTCTTCTGTCGCCTTGGCGATCTGCTTCTTCATCCAGCCGGGGAAGCGGCGGGAGAGCTGATAGGTCATCGTGCCCATCATCAGCCGCTTGATGCGGAAGAACTTGTAGGTGGCAGCCGGCGGCAACACCTTGCTGACACTGTCGAACCACGGGTCCTTCGCCGGCAGGGAGGCGATATAGGTCGGCGAGCGCTGGATCATCGTCACATGCCCCGCCCCCGAATCGGCCATGGCGGGGACGATCGTCACCGCAGTGGCGCCGGAGCCGATGACCGCGACCTTCTTGCCCTGGTAGTCCAGGTCTTCGGGCCAGAACTGCGGCTCGACGATCTGGCCTTGGAACTCGTCCTCGCCGCCCATCATCGGCACGTGCCCGCGCTCATAGTCGTAATACCCGACGCCCGAGATGATGAAGCGCGAGCGCACCGTTTCGGTCGAGCCATCGGCCCGCTCGATCTTGGAGGTCCAGAGCGCTTCGTCGGTGTTGAAGCTGATCTCCGTCACTTTCGACTGGTACTCGACCTTGTCGGCGACGCCGTATTCCTTCGCGGTTTCCTCGATGTAGCTGCGGATCGAAGGGCCATCGGTCAGCGCTTTGGGAAGGTGCCAGGGCCTGAAGGGATAGCCGAGGGTGTACATGTCGCTGTCGGAACGGATGCCGGGATAGCGGAAAAGGTCCCAGGTCCCGCCCATCCGCTGGCGCGCTTCGAAAATGCGTACCGAGAGATGCGGCAGGTGGATCTTCAGGCGGCTGGCTGCGCCAATGCCCGAAAGTCCGGCCCCGATGATGACGACGTCGGTGATCTCCGTCACGAGTATGTCCTCCCTTGCTCCCGGGCCTTGCCGCAGGAAGCGCACGCGATTATCGAGCGTTGTTCCCAGGAGAAGAGCAAAGATTATGACGCAAACCAAGGCGCTTCTAGGCATAACGGTTATGGCGCTCGCCGCATGTTCGGGCGAGACCGAAACCGAGGAACAGGCGACCCGCCGGGGCGCGGAGCCTCCCGCAGCGGAGGCCCCGCAGCAAACGGCGAACGCGGATCTGCCGCCCGTGTCGGAAAAGACCCTGGCCCAGCATATCGAAGTGCTTTCGGATGACAGCTTCGAAGGCCGGGCGCCCGGCACCGAGGGCGGCCGCAAGACCGTCGCCTACCTTTCCGAAGAGATGGAAGGCTTGGGCCTCGAGCCGATCGGTGACAGCTACGCGCTGCCCGTCACCCTCGTCAGCCGGACCCTCGATCCTCAGACCTCCTCCGCCTCCATCTCCATCAGCGATGACGAGGACGTTTTGGAATATGGGCCTGAAGCGGTCTTCTGGACGAGGCGCGACGGCGAAACCATCCAGATCGACGAATCGGAGCTCGTCTTCGTCGGGCATGGTGTCGTGGCGCCTGAATATGGCTGGGACGATTATGCCGGCATCGACGCGGAAGGCAAAACCGTCGTCATGCTGATCAACGACCCCGGCTTCCGCCAGCAGGGCGAGGATTTCGGCGGTAACGCCATGACCTATTACGGCCGCTGGACCTACAAGTTCGAAGAAGCGGCCCGCCAAGGCGCGGATGCTGCCATCATCATCCACCAGACCGAACCCGCCGCCTATGGCTGGGGTGTGGTCGAGGGCAGCTGGTCGGGCCCGCAGCTCAACCTGCCGCGCACCGAAGGATCGACCGAGCCCGTGGCGCTAGAAGGCTGGATCACTCTAGAGCAGGCGCAAGCGCTGTTCGATACGGCAGGCCTCGACTTCGCGGAGCTCGAGGAAGCAGCCACGAATGAAGGCTTCGAGCCGGTCCCGATGGGTGAGCTGACCCTTTCGGCCGAGCTGAACCAGAGCCTCGAGATGACCGAGAGCGCGAATGTCGCCGGGGTCCTCCCGGGAACGGAGCGGCCCGAGGAGTATATTCTTTACACCGCGCATTGGGACCATCTGGGCGTCGACGAGAAGCTGATGGCCGAAGGCGAGGACGGCATCTTCAACGGCGCCGTCGACAACGCCACCGGAACCGCCGCTCTTCTGGCGATAGCCAAGACCTATAAGGACGCGGGCTACCGCCCTGCCCGCTCACAGATCTTCCTCGCCGTAACGGCGGAAGAGTCCGGCCTTCTCGGCTCGCAGGCCTTCGCTGCGGGTCCGCCCGTGGAGCTCGCCAATATCGTGGGCGGCCTGAACATCGACGCGATGCTGCCCACCGGGCCGGCCAGGGACCTCACGGTCATCGGCTACGGCTCCTCCGAGCTTGAGGACATCCTTGAACGCGAGGCTGAGGAAGAGGGCCTGACCCTCAGCCCCGATCCTAGCCCGCAGAACGGTTATTTCTACCGCTCCGACCACGTGGAGTTCGCCAAGCGGGGCGTGCCGATGCTCTATGTCGACAATGGCACCGACCTCGTCGATGGAGGCCGCGAAGCAGGAGAAGTGGCGGCGAAGGCCTATACCGATGGCCCCTATCACGGACCGTCGGACGAGTACGATCCGAACAGCTGGCGCTTCGACGGCATGGTGCAGGTCTTAAACATTTTACGCGATGTCGGCCTCGAGCTCGCCGATAGCGACCAACGGCCCAACTGGTACGAAGGCAACGAGTTCAAAGCCATCCGGGACGCCCAACTTGCAGAGGCGGGGGTTCAGGAATAGCTGCAGGGCAACGAGGGAGCTTCCGACATTATGGCCTACCTGCCGATCTCGACCGAACCGCCGTTCATGCTCGACAACGAGGCGCTGAAAGCCGTCGGCGAGGAGCGGCGGCAGGCCCATCTTTCGGCCGATCCCTTCCCCCATACCGTCATCGACGACTTCCTGCCTCAGGAAGTCGTGCGCTACTGCCTCGATCATTTTCCCGGTAGCCTCGGTGAGGGCGGGGCGAGCTTCGACCGCGACCAGGAGCGGTTCAAACGGTCCTTCCAGCCCGATGAGCTGGAAGACCCGGTGCTGCGCAACCTCTTTTACAACTTCAACAGCCTGCCCTTCATCCGCCTTATCGAGCGGGTGACCGGCATCAAGGGGTTGATCCCCGATCCCTATTTCGTCGGCGGCGGTTTCCACGAGACCCGGACGGGCGGGCACCTGTCGATGCACGCCGATTTCAATCACCACAAGCTCCTTGATCTCGAGCGCCGGGTGAACGTTCTCATCTATCTCAACGAAGACTGGAAGGACGGGTATGGCGGCGAGCTGGAGCTCTGGGACGAGGCCATGAAGGAATGCCGCCAGAAGGTGGTGCCGGTCGCAGGGCGCTGCGTCATGTTCAATACCACCGGGCAGAGCTGGCACGGCCATCCCGCGCCGGTGGCCCATCCGGACGGGACGCCGCGGCGATCCATCGCCCTTTACTACTATACGGCGACATGGGACGAGAGCCGCGCTGGCAAGACCACCCAGTTCAAGGTCAGGCCGGGCACGGATGACAAGACTGACTGGAAGGTGCGGACCGAGGAAGGCCTGCGCGAGGTTCTTCCGCCGGTGCTGATGCGTCCGACGCAAAAAATCATCAACCGCGTCTTCCGCTGAGGGGGCGCAAGAGGAGACCCGATGGCGCACGCCTCCGACGTCGATCCCGATCGCACACCCGATACCGAAGTCTCCGTGCAGGAGGTCTTCGGCATCAAGTCGAAGCTGAAGGTTCCCGCCTTTTCCGAAGGCGGCGAGCATGTTCCGCTCAAAGACGAGACCTACCGTTTCGATCCGAACACCACCCTCGCCATTCTCGCCGGGTTCGCCCACAACAGGCGGGTGATGGTCCAGGGCTATCACGGGACGGGCAAGTCTACCCATATCGAGCAGGTGGCGAGCCGGCTCAACTGGCCGTGTATACGGATCAACCTCGACAGCCATGTCAGCCGCATCGACATGATCGGCAAGGATGCCATCGTGGTCGAGGACGGCAAGCAGATCACCTCCTTCAAGGAAGGCATTCTGCCCTGGGCATTCCAGCGCCCGGTCGCTCTCGTCTTCGATGAATACGATGCTGGCCGTCCCGACGTGATGTTCGTCATTCAGCGCGTTCTCGAGGCCGAAGGCCGCCTGACCCTTCTCGACCAGAACCGGGTCCTGACCCCACATCAGAGCTTCCGGCTTTTCGCGACGACGAACACCATCGGCCTTGGCGACACGACCGGGCTCTATCACGGCACCCAGCAGATCAACCAGGGCCAGATGGACCGCTGGTCGATCGTGACGACGCTCAACTATCTTCCCCATGAGGAAGAAACCGAGATCGTCGCTGGCAAGCTGCCGTCCTATCAGTCGGGCGAAGGCCGCGAGACCCTCGAGGCCATGGTCCGGGTCGCGGACATGACCCGCAACGCGCTGATGAACGGCGATATCTCCACCGTGATGAGCCCGCGGACGGTCATCACCTGGGCCCAGAATGCCGAAATCTTCGGCGATATCGGCTACGCCTTCCGGGTGACGTTCCTGAACAAATGCGATGAGCTCGAGCGGCCGTTGGTCGCCGAGTTCTACCAACGCGCCTTCGGTGAGGACCTTCCCGAAGCCAGTCACCTCATCGACGTTGCCTAACCGGGCGGCAATCGGCTAACCCCGCCATGCGTGGTCCCGTAGCTCATCAGGATAGAGCGACAGATTCCTAATCTGTAGGTAGCAGGTTCGAGTCCTGCCGGG
>CAZKVC010000016.1:0-56775 GCA_964556115.1 uncultured Caulobacterales bacterium | reverse complement strand
CCGAAGCGCCGTCGCGCTTTTCGCGAAGCCGCAGAGCTTCGCGGTGTTCTCTGATTTCACGGGCCGCGGGCCCTCCGATGGGGCGGCCTGACCGGCCGAAGCGCCATCGCGCTTTTCGCGAAGCCGCAGGGGCTTCGCGGTGTTTCCCTAATCTCACGGCCATGAGACCTTCGAGCGCCAGAAGCTCAGCGGCGCCTGCCGTTTTTCTCCGCACGCATGGCGTCTTCCATCACGTAATAGATGAAGTTCTGCTCGTGGACGCCCGACAGGTAATGCGCCTTCGGCCCGACCGCGTAGACGGCCACGTCCTGCCCGCCATGGGTCTCGCTGAAGAGCGGCACGAGAGCCTGCTGCTGGTAGTCAGGCTCCAGGCTTTCCTCGTTCTCGACGAAGGGGCGCCCGCCAGGACGGCCCTCCTCGGTCTGAAGGCTGAGCTTCGCGCCAGGGCCGTTGGCGTAGCCGAGGGTCGTATAGGGCTTCTGGTCGCCCGCCTGCTGCGGCAGGTCCACCGGCTCGCCCGAAGCATCGACCGAACGCACCACGCCGCCGATCGGGTTGCCGCGGTGCGGGTAGCCCGCAAAGCTCATGGTGTGCCCGTGATCGGCGGTGACGATGATCAGGGTTTCTTCGGGGTCCGTCATCTCGAGCGCGGTCTCGACGGCCTCGTCGAAGGCGATGGTATCGGTGAGCGCCCGGTAGGCGTTGCCGCCGTGGTGGGCGTGATCGACCCGTCCGCCTTCCACCATCAGGAAGAAGCCGTCCTTGTCACGCGACAGACGCTCGATGGCGAAAGCCGTCATCTCGGCGACCGAGGGCTCGTCCGCACCGCTCGTCCGCCGGTCATGGTCGTACATCATGTGGCTCGGCTCGAAGAGGCCGAGGACGGCAGCGTTCTTCTTGGTCTCGCGAAGCTCGGACGCGGTGGAGACGACGCTGTGCCGTCGGCTGATCGCCTTCCACGCGGCGGTCAGGTCGCGGGCGTCTTCGCGGGAGCCCTTCTGGTCGGGATATTCCGGATCGGCGGTTTCGGAAGGCAGGAAGTTCCTGCGTCCGCCGCCAAGTGCGACGACGAGGTCATAGGTCTCGCCAGCTTCGATCAGCTGGGTCGCAATGTCGGTGCAGCCCGAATTCGCGGGCAGGTTCCGGTCCGCTTCCCAATCCCTGTCGGGCGAGCTCGCATAGACCGAAGCCGGGGTCGCGTGGGTGATCCGCGCCGTCGAGATGATCCCTGCGCTGCGTCCGGTCTCCTGCGCCACTTCGAGGATTGTCGGCAGGCGGTGCCCTTCGGCAGCGGCGCAGTCGCCGCGCGGCACGGTCTGGTCGACATTGATGACCCCGGCCTTCGTCTTGTGCCCGGAAAGCATCGCGGTCGCGGTGCCCGCGCTGTCGGCGACCTGGAGATTGGTGTTGTAGGTCTTGGAAAAGCCGGTGAAGGGTAGGGTCTCAAAGGTCAGGAGGTTCTCCTCGCCCATGCCGCCCTTCATCTGACCGTCGAGAATGCGGGCCGCGGTGGAGGTGGTCACGTCCATCCCGTCGGCGATGAACAGGATGACGTTCTTCGCAGGGCCTTCGATCGGCGCGGTTGCCTTGGCCGTTTCCAGGGCCGCACGGCCTTCGGCTTCCCAGTCGACCGCCGCGGACATCTGAAAGGCGAGGGCAAGAAGTAGCTGCATAAGAGACGCTCCCAAAACCGGCCCACGGCTTCCCTCAGACTGGTGGCAATGGCAACGTCCCAAATGGAATTTGCAGGGGGCACTCCATGAAGTTTTTGCGTCGACTTACCTTCCTCGCGGCGCTGGCTGTGCTGCCCGCATGCGAACGCGAAGGACGGCCCGAGGTCACCCTCGCCGAAGAGGTGGCGGTCGCTCCCGCGGAAACCCCAGGGATCCTCAGCGAGACCTCTGCTCAATCGCCTGACGAAAAGGAGGAATTCGCCTTCCTCCGCACCAGCGTCCTCGAAGACGCCGCAAGCCCCACTCTCTGCCTTCACTTCACCGCCCCCCTCGACCCCTCGGTCAGCTACGAGCCCTATGTCCGGATCGTGGAGAAAGTCGCCGTGCGTCCGGAGGGCGAGCGGCTCTGCATCGAGGGGCTGCGCTATGGGCAGACGGCCCGGCTGACCCTTCGTGCGGGGCTTCCTGCCGCGGACGGCGAGAGCCTTCCCGCTGACGAGCAGCTCAGCCTCAGCTTCTCGGACCGCCCCGCCGTGGTCCGCTTCGCTGGCGACGGCTTCATCCTGCCGCGAAGCGACGCCCGGGGGCTGGGCATCCTGACGGTGAATGTGGACGAGGTCGATGTCACCGTCTCGCGGGTCGATGACCGGGCTCTCGTCTTCAAGAACCTCGCCGCGGGCTTCAATGCCCAGGAAGGCCGCTGGGCCTATCAGGACGAGGAAAGCGAGCCGGGACGTCTCGGCATCACGGTGTTCGAAGGCACGCTCGAGACCGAGGGGGCGATCAACCAGGCTGTCACCACCCTCTTCCCGTTTCAGGATGCGGTGGGGCCTTTAGCACCTGGCGCCTATTACGTCTCGGTGGCGGACGCTTCGGCGGAGGAGCGGGCGGTCCGGCTGCCCGCCCGCGCGGGACGCTGGCTCCTGGTCACGGACCTCGCCATCACCGCTTATACAAGCCGCACGGGCATCAACCTCACGGTGCGCTCGCTGAACGACGGCGCGCCGGTGCGCGGCGCCGAGATCAGCCTTGTCGCAAGGTCCAACGAGATCCTCGAGACCCGGCGTACCAGCAGCAATGGCCGCGTGCGCTTTGGCGAGGCGATCATCCGCGGCGAGGGCGGGAACGCGCCGAAGATGGCTCTTGTCGAAGGACCGGGCGGCGACTTCACAGCCTTCGATCTCGATGGAAGGCGCCTCGACCTCTCGCACCTGCCCGTGGGCGGGAAGGACGCCGCTGGTCCGGTGGAGGCGTTCCTCTATCTCGACCGCGGCATCTATCGGCCCGGGGAAACGCTCCGGCTCTCCGCGCTCCTGCGCGACGCCGAAGGCTACAGCGTCAAGGACCGCGCAGGCACGCTCTCCATCTTCCGGCCCAACGGCACCAAGTTCCTCACTGAACGCTTCGAGGACGCGGGTGCGGATGGTGCGCTTATCAAGGACATCGACCTGCCCAAGGCGGCGGCGCGGGGCATGTGGAGCGCGGCGGTCTCGATCGACGCTCTCGGAGAGGTCGGGCGCATCCGCTTCAACGTCGAGGATTTCGTACCCCAGCGCCTGTCTCTCGATCTCGAAGCTGACGACCAGTCCCCACTCGCTGCTGGTGAAGAGCGGATGGTCACCGCCGATGTGCGCTTCCTCTACGGCGCGCCGGGCGCGGGGCTGGAAGTCGATGGTTCCGTCAGGATCGAGAGCGACCCGAGCCCCTTCCCCGACCATTCGGGCTTCTCATTCGGCATCCCCGACGAGCCTTACCGGCAGGAAGTCGTCAGGATCGAACCCGTGGTCACCGACGGGGAAGGCATCGCGACCTTCCCGGTCAGCGCCGGGGGTGAAGGCGAGAACGCGGACGAACCGCTTCGCCTGCGGACGGTCATCCGGGTCGAGGAGCCGGGCGGCCGGGCGGTACAGGACGATCTTCGCATACCCTACCGCCCCCGCGATCTTTATGTCGGCATCAGGAGCGCCTTCGAAGGGACGGCCGAACGCGGCGTCCCGCCCCGCTTCGAGATCGCCGCTCTCGGTCGCGCCGGCGAAGGCCGGAAAGTAGAGCTGAGCTACGCCTTCGTCCGCCGCGACTATGCCTATGATTGGTACCAGGACGAGCGCGGCCAGTGGCGCTGGCGGCGGTCCGAACGCATCGTGCCGATCGCGGACGGCGTCATCGAAACTGGAGCGGACGGACGCGCCTCGATCGAAGGGCCGGCGCTGAGCTGGGGCGACTATGAGCTCTCGGTCTCCCATGATGGTGACAAGCGCAGCGCAGTCACCTTCTGGGTGGGCTATGGCGGAAGGACCGCCGACGGCACCCCCGCCCCCGACCAGGTCGAGGTGATGGTGCCGGATGCGCCGGTCCCCCTCGGCGAGACCGCCAGGGTCGCCGTTCGCGCGCCTTATGCAGGCCGGGCCGAAATCGTCGTGGCCAATCACGAGGTCCTCAGCATCACCGATGCCGAGATCCCCGAGGGCGGCGCTGAACTCTCCGTACCCGTCACAGACGATTGGGGCGCTGGTGCCTATGTGCTCGTCAGTGTCTACAGCCCTCGTGAGCCGGGGGTCAGGCCCGTACCCCGGCGCGCCGTGGGCGCCGCCTACCTGCCGGTGGATACAGGACCAAGGCGGCTGCCGCTGACAATCGAAGCCGCCGAACTGGAACGGCCCGGAGAGGAGGCGGAAGTCACGCTCCGCCTCGACGGCGAGAAGCCACAAGGCCCCATCTTCGCCACCATTGCCGCTGTGGACGAGGGTATTCTCCAGCTTACGAAGTTCGAGACCCCCGATCCCTTCGGCGCAATCTTCGGCAAGCGTGGGCTCGGCCTCGTCATGCGCGATGATTACGGCCGCATTCTCGACCCCGAAACGGGCGTGATGGGGCAGCTTCGCACCGGCGGCGACCAGATCGGCGGCGCGGGTTTGACGGTGGTCCCCACCCGGACGGTCGCCCTTTACCGCGGGCCCGTCGAATTCGGCCGCGATGGCCGGGTGTCGGTCAGTTTCGAGCTTCCGTCCTTCAACGGCAGCCTGCGCCTGATGGCGGTGGGATGGTCCGACAGCGCCGTCGGATCGGCCGACCGAGAGCTGATCGTCCGCGAGAAGGTTCCGGCGGAACTCGTCCTGCCGCGCTTCCTCGCGCCTGGAGATGAAGCGCTCGCCACCCTGACGATCGACAATGTCGAAGGCGCGGCCGGGACCTATAGCGCGCGCGTCGAAGCGATCGGCGGCATCCTCGAGACGGCCTCGGACGGCCTTCGGATGAAGCTTGCCGAAGGAGAGCGGAGCGACCTCCCCCTTGGTCTTTCAGCCGAGCGGGCAGGCATCGCGCAGGTACAGATGACGGCGGAAGGTCCCGACGGCTTCACGACCGAGCGAAGCTACCCCATCGAGATCCGCCCGGCCTCCCTCCCGGTGACGCGCACGATGACAATGACCCTTGCGCCCGGGGAAACCTACCGCCCCGGAAGCGAACTTCTGGACGGTTTCGTGCCGGGGACCGCGACCGTCACCATCACGGCCTCACCCACCCCGCTGGACCTCGAGCTCTACGCCGCGAGCCTGTCCGACTATCCCTATCAGTGCTCGGAGCAGCTCGTCAGCAAGGCGACGCCGCTTCTTCTGAAGGCGGACCGTTCGGACGAGGAAACGGCCGAGGTCATGCGGGCGGTCGAGACTCTTCTCGAGCGCCAAGGCAGCGACGGGGCCTTCGGCCTGTGGAGGGTCGGCGACCGCCAGGCTTCGCCCTGGATCGGTGCCTATATCACCGATTTCCTCAGCATGGCGAAGGCAGCGGCTCTCCCTGTGTCCGATGCCGCGATGGAGCGCGCCTACCGTGCACTTCAACCGGTCAGTCAGGGCAATTACCGGCAGGCCTATGGCTACGACACCAATGTGCGCTGGCTCCGGCAGGAATGGCGGGACGCTATCGAACGCAACGCGATGGCCTATGCTCTTTACGTCCTGACGGAAGGCGGCGTCGTGGACCGCTCCCGCCTTCGCTACGTGCACGACCAGTTGCTCGACGAGGTCCAGGGATCGCTCGCCCGTGCGCAGCTCGGCGCGGCTCTCGCACTGATCGGTGACGAAGGGCGGGCGCAAAGCGCGTTCGAAGCCAGCGGCGAGGTCCTCGGGCGCACCAATCCGGGTGACTACTACCAGAGCGATGGCCGGGAGCTGGGCGGCGTCCTTGCCCATTGGGTGACTTACGGGCGCGACGAGGAAGCCGAAAAGCTGCTCGGCGAGCTGGCCCGGGAGCTTCCGGGTCCGGAGCGTCTCAACACCCTCGACAAGGCGTTCCTCGCCCGCGCCATCCACGCCTACTCCAAGGGCCGTGCGGCGGCGCTTCTGTCCCATGACGGATCGAAGGCGGACATGCTTGTCCTCGAAGAGGAAGCGGCGCTGGAGAAGGAGATCACCAATCCGGGTACGGAGCCGATCTATCTTACCGTCATGCGCCGAGGGGTTCCCGACCGACCGGTTGAAGCCGGCGGTCGCGGTCTGTCAGTGCGGAAGACCCTGTTCACCACCGGAGGCGATCCCGTCGATCTTGGCAGGGTGCGCCAGGGCGACAGGTTGATCGTCGCGCTTGATCTTGCGCCGGAACGGGAACGCCCGGCGCAATATGCCGTGACCGATCTTTTGCCCGCAGGGTTCGAGATCGAGGCGGTCCTGACCCCGTCCGATGCCTCGACCACCGGGCCCTACCGCTTCCTCGGCCGGGTCGACCGCGCCGATATCGCCGAAGCCCGGGACGACCGCTTTGTCGCTGCGCTCGATATGCGGGATACGGAAGAAAGACGCTTCGCCTATGTCGTCCGCGCCGTGACGCCCGGCGACTTCGCTTTTCCCGGCGCCGTCGCGGAGGATATGTACCGGCCCAGCGTTACGGCGACCAGCGCGGCATCGCGGGTGGTGATCGCACCTTGAAGAAGCGCTTCGTCCTCCCCGGCCTCTTCGCCGCACTGATCGGCGTGGCGGCGGTCCTCGACCGCCTCCTTCCCCCGCCGCTCGAAGCACTAGCGGTCTCGGCGGTCGTGAATGACGAGGACGGCCTTCCCTTGCGCGTCTTTCCGGTGGAAGACGGGCGCTGGCGGCTTGCAGCAGACCTCGGGAACGTCGACCCGCGTTTCATCGAGGCGCTTCTGACCATCGAGGACGAACGCTTCTTTGAGCATGGCGGGGTGGACGGGCGCGCGCTGATCCGTGCGCTGAGCGACAATGTCAGGCGCGGACGGATCGTCTCCGGCGCTTCGACCATCACCATGCAGACGGCGAGGCTCCTCGAACCCCGGCCACGCAATCTGGGCTCGAAGCTGATCGAGATGCTGCGCGCAGTCCAGATCGAGCACCGGCTGACCAAGCGCGGGATCCTCGAGCTTTATCTCACCCTCGCCCCGTATGGCGGCAATCTTGAAGGGGTGCGAACCGCCAGCCGCGCCTATTTCGGCCGTGATCCGAAAGAGCTCACCGACGGGGAGATCGCGCTCCTCCTCGCCCTGCCGCAGAGTCCCGAAGCGCGGAGGCCGGACCTCCGGCCCAAGAACGCAGCGGCGAGCCGCGCGCTGATCCTCGACCGGCTGGCAGGCCAGGGCTTCTTCCCGGAAAGCCGGGCAGCCGAGGCGAAGAAAAGCGACCTGCCTTCTGGGCGGCGGGATTTCCCCAGCGACGCCTGGCACCTTGGCGATGCCCTGAGGGAGAGCGCCAATGAGGACGGCGTCGTTGCGACGATGATCGACCGGCGCCTGCAATTGCACCTTCAGACCCTAGTTCGTCAGAAGGCGGAGGACCATGCCGAGGACATGCAGGCGGCGGCGATCGTCGTTCGCCTGAGCGACCGCGCCGTCCGCGCATGGGCGGGTTCTGCGGGGCGGGACCGTCCGGGCGGATGGCTTGATCTCAACCGCCGCCGACGCTCTCCCGGCTCGACCCTCAAGCCGTTCATCTACGGCCTCGCCATGGATGAGGGGCTGGCCGCGCCGGGAACGCTGATCGCCGATCTACCCTTCCGGTTCGGCGGCTACGAGCCCCGCAATTTCGAGCGTGGTTTCAGTGGTGAACTGACGGTCGCGTCCGCCCTGCAGCATTCCCTCAACGTGCCCGCCGTCCTGATGCTCGACCTTCTTGGTCCTGAGCGCCTGATCGGCCTCATGCATCAAGGCGGGGTCGCGCCCGCCGTGCCGCAGGACCTCAAGACGGGCAGCATCGGCCTCGCCGTAGCGCTGGGCGGGCTTGGCGTCACGGCCGAAGACCTCGCTCTGCTTTACGCGGGTCTTGGCGATGGTGGCCGGGCGAAGCCGCTGGCATTCACCCCCGCCGACCTGGCGAGGGCGGAGAAGCTGCCGCCGCGGCGCATCCTCTCGCAGGAGACTACCAGCGAGGTCGCGGCCATCCTGAGGACCGCGCCTTCGCTCAGTGGGCGGATGCCTGCCGCGCTTGCGGCCGAGGCGCCCTCGGTCGCGTTCAAGACCGGAACCTCCTACGGCTACCGCGATGCCTGGGCGGCCGGGTTCAGCGGCAACCACGCTGTGGTCGTCTGGATCGGCCGGGCGGACGGGTCGCCCTCCCCGGACATGACCGGCCGCGAGGCGGCGCTGCCGCTTCTCTTCGATATCTTCGATACGCTACCGGCGGGCGCAGAAACTTCTGGGGCTTCGGATGCGGAACGTCCGAGCACGCTTCTTTCCACCCTCGAGCGCAAAGCGGCGCCGGAGATCCTGTTCCCGCCCGACGGCGCCGTGATCTGGCCACCGGAAGACCGCCCGCTGGTCCTCGCCGGGAGGGGCGGGAGCGATCTTTCCTGGTTCGTCGACGGCATGCCGATAGGTCCTGACCAGGGCGGGAACATTCTCTGGCAGCCGCAGAAGGCCGGGTTTTACGAGGTCACCCTGATCGACCGGGAAGGCCAGAGAAGCCGCGCCATGGTCCGTGTGCGGATGCCGAAGAGTTCCTGAGACAGCTCAGTCCTCGATGGGAATGAACTCGCCATCGTCATGGGGCGGCAGGGCGAAGCGGCCATGGCCCTCCTGCTTCCATTCCCGCTTCGCGACCTCGATCATGCCCTTGTCGCTGGCCACGAAGTTCCACCAGATATGCCGCGGACCGTCCATCGTCGCGCCGCCGAAGAGCATGATGTGCGCGCCTTCGGAACCCGCTTCGACGGCGTGATCGCCATCGCCAAAGACCAGCATCTGGTTTTTTGGCACCGTCTTGTCGGACAAGCGGACCGAGCCCTCGATGATATAGATGCCCCGCTCTTCATGGTTGGAAGGGAGCGGAAAACGGGTGCCCGGTGTCAGACGAATATCCGCATAGAGAGTTTCAGAAGCGGTTCTGACCGGCGAGGATGATCCGTAGGCATCGCCGAGGATAAGGTGTCCTTCAATGCCTTCGCCGGAAAGTTGGGGAAGATCGCCCTCGGCATGGTGAACGAAGTCGGGGTCGCGTTCCTCGAGCTGCTTGGGAAGCGCGATCCAGGTCTGGATGCCCGACATGCCGTGGGTCTTGCCTTTGAGGTCGTCCGGGGTGCGCTCCGAATGGGTGATGCCGCGCCCGGCCGTCATCCAGTTCACCGCGCCGGGGGTGATGTCCTGCGTCGTGCCGAGGCTGTCGCGGTGCCTGATCCTGCCGTCGAAGAGATAGGTCACCGTGGCGAGGCCGATATGCGGATGCGGCCGCACCTCAATCCCCTGCCCGGCCGCGAAATCAGCCGGACCCATCTGATCGAAGAAGATGAACGGCCCCACCATCTGCCGCTGGGCCGTCGGCAGGGAGCGGCGGACGGAGAAACCCCCGAGATCCTTCGCACGCGGAATGATCGTTGTTTCGAGCGTCCCGGAAGATGCAAGCGGGTGATCGGCGGCTAGGGTCATGGGCAGCTCCTCAGGGTTCGGCGGCGCCGACACCCCGGCCGGAAGCCGCCTTTGCATGACGCCTTAGACCTAAGCCCTTTCGCCGCGAAGCCGAGCGGCGGCTTTCTGTTTTCCCAGAAGCGCAAAAAGCTCGGGCATCTCCGGCCCGCGCGGCTGTCCGGTCAGCGCCTTGCGCAGCGGCATGAAGAGCGCCTTGCCCTTGCGTCCGCTTTCGCTCTTGAGCGCGCCGACAAGGGCGGACCACCCCTCCTGATCGCCAGTGCCTTGCTCGGTCTTCTGAGCCGCCAGGGCGCAAAAATCGCGATCCTCTTCGTCGATCACCGGATTGATCTCCTGCTCGACGATCTCGCGCCAGACCGCGGCCTCTTCGAGCGCGTCGAGATTGCCATGGACGACGTGCCAGAGCACTTCCGAAACCCCGAGCTTTTCGAGGCGGGGCTGCACCATCTCATAGGGCATGGCGTGCAGCACCTTGGCGTTCAGGAGCCTGAGCTCCTCCGGATCGAAGCGTGCCGGCGCCCGGCCGAGAATGTCGAAGCTGAAGCCGTCGGCAAGCTCTTCCATGGCCAGGACCGGCTCGACCGGCTGGCTGGTTCCGAGCCTTGCGAGGAGGCTGGTGATCGCCTGGGGCTCGATCCCTTCGGCGCGCATCCCTTCGATGGACAGCGAGCCGAGGCGTTTGGAGAGGCCTTCGCCGTCCTTACCGACGAGAAGCGAATGGTGCGCGAAGGACGGCACCTTGCCCTCGCCGCGATAGGCGATGATCGCTTCGAAGATCTCGATCTGCGCAGCGGTGTTGGTCACGTGGTCTTCGCCGCGCACCACATGGGTGATACCGAAATCCACATCGTCGATGCAGCTTGGCAACGTATAAAGATAATTGCCGTCCTCGCGGATCAGGACGGGGTCGGACATGGTCCCGGTATCGAAAGCCTGCGGTCCACGGATGAGGTCATCCCAGGAAACTTCCTTCCGCTTCAGCTTGTAGCGCCAGTGCGGCTTGCGGCCTTCGGCTTCGTATTCGGCCTTCTGCTTGTCCGTCAGCTCGAGCGCTGCACGGTCATAGACGGGCGGCAGGCCCCGGGCGCGCTGGAGCTTGCGCTTGCGGTCGAGCTCGTCCGCAGTTTCGTAGCAGGGATAGAGCAGGCCTTCGGCCTTCAGGTGCTCCGACACGTCGTCATAGACCGAGAAACGCTCGGACTGACGGGCGAAGTCGTCATGTTCGATGCCGAGCCATTTCAGGTCGGCCTGGATGCCGTCTTCGAAAGCCTTGGTCGATCGGGCCTGGTCGGTATCATCCGAACGCAGCAGGAACTGTCCGCCCTGGGCACGGGCAAAGAGGTAGTTGAACAGCGCCGCGCGGATATTGCCGACATGCAGTTTGCCGGTGGGTGACGGCGCGAAACGGACCTGGACCATCAAGAGGCTCCTTCAGCGAATGGGCCTGATAGACCCCTGCGCTGCCGAAGGAAAGCGCAGGGTCTCTGGGCCGGACCACAAAGCGAAGGGGGCCGCAGCCGAAGCTGCAGGCCCCCTTCCGGGAGAGCGGATCAGGGCCGCTTAGTTGTTGAGGCGAAGAACGCGTTCGAACAGACGCTCGCTCTCGGGGTCCGGATCGAGGAACTCGCGGCGGGTCAGCTCGTCGTCATCGCCTGAGATGGCTGCAAAGAGTTCGCGTGCTTCCGAGCGCGTGATGTTCTCGAGATCGGCGGTCCGGCGCACATATTCCCTCTGGGTGACGACACCATTGTTATTGGCATCGAGCATGGCGAACTCGCTCTCGTTGAACATCTCTTCACTGGCGTTGCCGCGGTTGCTGCGGCGACGGTCCATGTCGCGGTTGTTCTCGCGATCATTGCGGCGGCTGGAGCGCTCGTTGTCATCATCGCGATTGCTGTACCGGTTGCTTCGGTCTTCGCGATCATCGCGGTCTCTCGAACGCTCATCCCCCCGGTTCGAGCGGTTGGACATCATCGAGCTTCTGTTGCGATTGCTGTTGCTGCTCATTTCGTTCGAGAAGATCGCGGTCGCGCTGAGCTCCGTTTCATCGAAGAGAGCGTCATCGATCTGACCCACGACCGTCACGCGGTCGTCTTCCTGAATTTGCTGACGGCCCTCGCGGTCGAGCGGATTGTAGCTCATCGACATGGTGTCTACGGAAATCTCCGTGCCATCGACGTCGAGCGTGAACTCGCGGTCGCTCACATCGGTGACCATGCCTTCGAGCGAAACGGTGGTGCCGGTCATGTCGCCAGACGGACCCATATCGATAAGATATGCGGTCGGCAGATCGGTTTCCGAGCTGTAGACCATCGACTGGTCGCGGATGAAGACCGTGTTGGCTTCGATGACACGCCCTTCGAAGAAGTCGTCATCGGCCGTGCCGTAGACCATCACTTCGTCACCGGCATACAGCATCTCACCGGCATCGAAGTCCCAACCGGCATCTTCGAATTCGACTTCGACAGTGTCTTGACCATAATCGAGCGTGAAGCTGTCGTCATCGACGCTGTTCACCGTACCGGACAGGCTGAGGAAACCGCCTTCCTGCGAACTGTAGGGCGATTGCGCTGCGGCCGGAGCGACGAGGAGCGCCGACGAGGTGCATGCGAGAAGAAGGGTTTTCAAAGTCATAGGACCTCCGAATTTCTGCGTTTCCGGGCGCGCATGACCTCGATCGGTCCGCGCTGCCCCGCCGAGGCAAAACGCCTCCGCTGCCAAGGCAACGGGTTTGAGAGCTCATGGTTTCAGTGCTTTGGGGAAGAAAAGCCCGTCACTGGCCGAACCTTGCCGTTCGGGTCCGCTGCAGCCCTTGCTGCATGCGGCGGAGCGCCGCGCAGGAACCCGAATTCACAGCTCCGGGACAAAGATGACAGCAAAGAAAAGGCGGGCCGAAGCCCGCCTTTTTCCGTAGTCGGCGAATTATTCGTCAGTGGGTCAGCACGGACTCGCCATCATTGTTCTCGCCCGGACCCTTCGCCTTGAGGGCCTCCGCCGCCGGATCCCACTCGATGGGGGTCAGCGGACCAGTCAGAGCGTGCTTGAGAACTTCGTCAACATGCTCGACCGGGATGATCTCGATCCTCTCCTTGATGCTGTCCGGAACGTCGGCGAGGTCCTTCTCGTTCTCTTCCGGGATGAGGACGGTCTTCACCCCGGCCCTGGTGGCCGCGAGAAGCTTCTCCTTCAGCCCGCCGATGGCGAGCACCCGTCCGCGGAGCGAGATCTCGCCGGTCATGGCGATATCCTTGCGGATCGGAATGCCCGTCAGCGCCGAGACGATCGCGGTCGCCATCGCCACACCGGCCGAGGGGCCATCCTTGGGCGTCGCACCTTCCGGAACGTGGATGTGGATGTCGGTCTTCTCGAAGATCGGCGGTTCGATGCCGAACTCCACGGCGCGGCTGCGCACATAGGAAGCGGCGGCCGAGACGCTTTCCTTCATCACATCCTTGAGGTTGCCCGTCGGGGTCATGCGCCCCTTGCCGGGCATCGTGACGCCTTCGATCTTGAGAATATCACCGCCCACGGAGGTCCAGGCGAGGCCGGTGACGATACCCACCGCATCGTCGCCTTCGACTTCGCCGTAGCGGAACTTCGAGACACCGGCGAAATCGCCGAGATTGCTCTCGTCCACGGTAATGGTCTCCGGCTTCACACCCTGCTCGGTGCCGCGCTCGAGCTGCGTCACCGCCTTGCGGGCGAGATTGGCAAGCTCACGCTCGAGCGAGCGTACGCCTGCTTCGCGCGTGTAGAGCCGGATAAGCTTCATCAGGCCGGCATCGGTAAGTTGCCATTCATCTTCCTTCAGCCCGTGCTCCTTGCGGAGGCGCGGCATGATATGGCGCTTGGCGATCTCGAGTTTCTCGTCCTCGGTGTAGCCGGGGATGCGGATGATCTCCATCCGGTCGAGAAGCGGCTGCGGCATATTCAGCGAGTTCGCAGTGGTCACGAACATCACATCGCTGAGGTCATAGTCCACCTCGAGATAGTGATCCGAGAACGTATCGTTCTGCGCCGGGTCGAGCACCTCCAGAAGCGCCGCGGACGGATCGCCCCGGAAGTCCTGGCCCATCTTGTCGATCTCGTCGAGGAGGAAGAGCGGATTGGTCTTCTTCACCTTCTTCATCGACTGGATGATCTTGCCGGGCATGGAGCCGATATAGGTCCGGCGGTGACCACGGATTTCGCTTTCGTCACGAACGCCGCCGAGCGACACACGGACGAATTCGCGGTTGGTCGCCTCGGCCACGGACTTGCCGAGCGAGGTCTTGCCCACGCCGGGCGGTCCGACCAGGCAGAGGATCGGGCCCTTCAGCTTGCCGGTACGCTTCTGCACGGCGAGATATTCGATGATGCGGTCCTTGACCTTGTCGAGACCATAGTGGTCGCGGTCGAGGACTTCCTGCGCCTTGTCGAGATTGGCCTTCACCTTGCCCTTGGTTCCCCAGGGGATCGACAGCAGCCAGTCGAGATAATTGCGCACGACCGTGCTTTCCGCCGACATGGGCGACATCTGGCGAAGCTTCTTGAGCTCGGCCTGGGCCTTCTCGCGGGCGGGTTTGGAGAGCTTGGTCGCCTCGATCTTCTCTTCGAGTTCGGTCAGCTCATCCTTGCCCTCGTCGCCGTCGCCGAGTTCCTTCTGGATCGCCTTCATCTGCTCGTTGAGATAATACTCGCGCTGGGTCTTCTCCATCTGGCGCTTGACGCGGCCACGGATCTTCTTCTCGACCTGCAGCACCGACATCTCGCCTTCCATGAAGCCGTAGACGGCTTCGAGGCGCTGCGGGATCGAGGTGACCTCGAGAAGCTCCTGCTTCTCGGCGATCTTCAGATTGAGGTGCGACGCGACGGTGTCGGCAAGCTTGGACGCGTCGTCGATCTGGCCGATCGAGACGATGACCTCGGGCGAGACACGCTTGTTCAGCTTCACATAGCTTTCGAACTGAGCGTTGACCGAGCGGGCCAGGGCCTCGACCTCGGCGTCTTCGCCTTCCTCTTCGTCAAGCTCGGACGCTTCGGCCTCGAAGAAACTGTCTTCGTCCGTATAGCTCTGGATTTCGGCGCGGCGCGCGCCTTCGACGAGCACTTTGACCGTACCGTCCGGCAGCTTCAGAAGCTGCAGGACCCGCGCGATGACACCGACCTTGTAGATGTCGTCTTCGGTGGGGTCGTCATTACCCGCATCTTTCTGGGCGACCAGCAGGATCTCGCGATCCGCTTCCATCACCGTTTCGAGGGCACGGACGGATTTGTCGCGGCCGACGAAAAGCGGCACGACCATATGGGGAAACACGACGATGTCGCGCAGGGGCAGAACTGGATAAGTCCGGGCTTCATCACCCATGAAGGAACTCCTTTCGGCAGTCTCCGGCGGAATCTCCCGTGACATGGCGAGATCCCGACCACCGCCGCGGTGGGAATAGAACTGGGACGCGACGACACTAACGATTTCGGGACTCTACCCGTTCGTTACAAGCAGAGGTTTTACGCAGTCATCGTGAACAGACCGTCACGACGACCTGAAATCGTACTTTTCCGCCGCTCTCGGCGTTCTTTGGTACCAAGATGCCCGGATACTGGGGCCTGCAGATCGCCGCACCCGGCCCGGTCATGCGCGCGCACCTTCGGCCCCGACCGGCGGTTCGGCCGCTGGCTCGTTCGCCGCCTGCGCCTTGGCCCAGTCTTTCGGCAGCAGCTTCGCCGAAACGAGGAACAGGAGCACGGCGAGACCGAAGGGCACCGAAAGCCACAGCAGCGAGGTCCGAAGCCCTGTCAGCATGTCGCCCGAGCTTGCGGCGAAGACGTCCCAGAGGAAGCCCGTGGTCGTCGGACCGCCGCCGAGGGCGATCAGGTTCAGGACGAAGAAGAACACGGCCGTGGAGGTGGCACGCACCGAAACGCCCGCCAGGTTCTGGGCCACTGAGAAACTCGGCCCGAGATAGAAGCCGAGGAAGAAGATGTGCGCCGAAAGGGCGATGAAGAAGACCACCGGGGACTGGCTCATCCAGCCGATCGCGATGATAACCGCCGCGATGGCCGTGGTGATGGCGGGCACGAGCGCATAGGCACCGACATTGCGTTGCCCGAAATGGTCCGCGACCACGCCGCCGAGATAGGTGCCCGAAGCATAGAAGATCGCGTTCCCGACCCCGAGCCCGATCAGGAGCCAGACCAGCGGCAGCTCGGAGAACTGCCCCGGCATCTCACCGGGGACGCCGACGATGTAGGCCATCACGAAATTGCTGACCGAATAGGAGCCGAAACTGGCGAAGGCGATCGCCAGGGCCATGGTCCAGTAGCTCGGCACGCCGGCGAGGCGCTTGAGGCCTTCCCTGAACGGAAGGGGCGTGACCTTGCCTCCGCCGTCCATGCGCCCGCGCTCGGGCTCGGGCACGAGGCGCTTGACCAGGAAGGCGATCGGGAGGCCCGCGAAGCCGACCACGATGAACGCCATCCGCCAATCCACCGTGCCGCCTGAAACGAAGAAGGCGTTGACGAAATAGGCGGTCATGATGCCGAAGGGGATGCCGAGGGCATAGGTCGCCAGCGCCTTGCCCCGCTCGCGCGGCTTGTAGAGATCCGAGAGCAGCGAGTGGCTGGGCGGGCTGCATCCCGCCTCACCGATGGCAACGCCGATTCTGAGGAGTGCGAGCGCGAGGAAACCATTGGCGAAGCCCGTCACCATGGTGAAGAAGCTCCAGGTCCCGAGCGCAATCGCGATGATCGTGACCCGGTCGAAGCGGATGGCCTTGCTGCCGATTCGCAGGGTCCTCGGGTTGTCCGTGAAGCCAGCGATCGGGATGCCGATGAAGGTGTAGAAGATCGCAAACAGACCGCCCGTCAGAAGCCCGATCTGCGTTCCGCTAAGCCCCAGCTCCCCCTGGATGAAGGGCGCGAGCACGCCGACGATCTGCCGGTCGATGAAATTGAACGCGTAGACCAAGGTCAGGAGCCCCAGAATGGCTCCCCTGTTCTCCAGCTTCTTCACAGATCCGCCCTCACTCTTACCGTTGTAATTCGCGCAACCGTGCCTAGTCTCGCCACTCAGAACAAGCGGGAGATGCGGTATGAAGGCCTTGATGTCGGTGAAACCGGGCGGACCGGAGTCGTTGGAGCTGGTCGAGCGGGAAACCCCGATGCCCGGAAAGGGCCAGGCCCTCATCCGGGTTCATGCGGCCGGCTGCAATTATCCCGACACGCTGATCATCAAGGACCTCTACCAGTTCAAGCCCGAGCGCCCCTTCGCGCCGGGCGGCGAGATCGCCGGCATCGTCGAATCGGTCGGCGAGGGGGTCGAGGAATCCCTGGTCGGAAAGCGCGTCGCTGCATCGGCAGGCGCCTTTGGCGGTTACGCCACCCATGTTGCCGTGGATGCGCAGGGCCTCATCCCGATCCCGGACGCCCTGCCTTTTGACGAGGCGGCCGGGTTCATCATGACCTACGGGACCAGCTATTACGCGCTCAAGGACCGGGCGAAACTCCAGAAGGGCGAGACCCTGGCCGTCCTCGGCGCGGCCGGCGGCGTCGGCTCCGCCGCCGTCGAGCTTGGCAAGGCGATGGGCGCGAAGGTCGTCGCGGCGGTCTCCTCGGAGGACAAGGCCGCGTTCTGCAAGTCGATCGGGGCCGACGAGACCATCGTCTACTCGCGCGAGATGGATCGCGACGCGCAAAAGGCGCTCTCCAGCGCCATCAAGGAGAAGACCGGCGGCGGCGCGAATGTTCTCTACGATCCGGTCGGCGGCGATTATTGCGAGCCCGCGCTGAGGGCCATGGGGTGGGAGGGCCGCTATCTCGTCGTCGGCTTCCCGGCAGGCATTCCGAACCCGCCGCTGAACCTCACCCTTCTCAAGAGCTGCCAGATCATGGGCGTCTTCTGGGGCGCCGCCGTCATGCGCGATCCGAAAGCCCATGCCTCGAACATGGCCGACATCATGCGGATGATGGGCGACGGTACGCTGAAGCCGCGCATCACCGCCCGCTTCCCGCTGGAAGAAGGTGCGAAGGCCCTCAAAATGCTCGAGAGCCGCGAGGCGACGGGCAAGATCGTCCTGACGATGGACCATTGAGCCGATGACCGAAGCGAGCGCCCTGCCCTTCGTCACCCATCTCGAATGCTCGATCTCCGGGAAGCGCTATGAAGCCGGGGTGCCACATGGCCTTTCGGATGAAGGCCGCCCTCTCCTCGTGCGCTACGATCTCGACAAGGTCCGCCGTTCGCTGACGAAGGAGATGCTCAGCAAACGGACCGAAGGGTTCTGGCGCTACCGCGAGCTCCTGCCAGTGGGCCGGGCCGAGAACCGTATTTCACTCGGCGAGGTGGTAACGCCTCTCATTCGTTTTCCGCACACGGAAGGAAAACTCGGCGCGAAGGGGCCACTGCTGGTCAAGGATGAAGGCCGCCTTCCCACCGGCAGCTTCAAGGCGCGGGGGCTGGCGCTGGCGGTCTCGATGGCGAAGGAGTTCGGCATCGAGCATCTCGCCATGCCCACCAATGGCAATGCTGGCGCCGCCTTGGCGGCCTACGCCACCCGCGCGGGCATCCGCTCCACCGTCTTCTGCCCGGACGATACGCCGAAGGTGAACATTGACGAAATCGCCTTTCAGGGCGCGGACGTCTACGTCGTCAATGGCCTCATCAATGACTGCGGCAAGATCGTCGGTGAGGGGAAGGACAAGGTTGGCTGGTTCGATGTCAGCACGCTGAAGGAACCCTACCGGATCGAGGGCAAGAAGACGATGGGGCTCGAGCTGGCCGAGCAGCTCGGCTGGGAGCTTCCCGACGTCATCTTCTACCCTACCGGCGGCGGCACGGGCCTGATCGGCATGTGGAAGGCCTTCGATGAGCTCGAGGAGATGGGTTTCATCGGCTCCCACCGCCCACGGATGGTCGCCGTGCAGGCCGCGGGCTGCGCGCCCATCGTCAAGGCCTATGAGGAAGGCGAGGAGCACGCGCCCCTTTGGGAGAACGCACACACGGCCGCCGCCGGCATCCGCGTGCCCGTCGCGGTCGGGGACTTCCTGATCCTGCGCGCGGTGCGCCAATCGGGCGGCTTTGCCATCGCCGTCGAGGAAGACGATATCTTTGAAAGCTGGGCGGAGTTCGCGGAAGAGGAAGGCTTTCTTCTCTGTCCTGAAGGCGCAGCGACCTACGGGGCTTACAAGCGCTCGCTGGCCGAGGGCCTCATCGACCGCGATGACCGCGTCGTCCTCTACAACTGCGCCACCGGGCTCAAATACCCGATGACGGCAGATGTCGGCGAAGTCGACCGCACCCAGCCGATCGACTACGGGCGGTTCGGCTGACGCCTACTGCCACTGCCGTGGCCTTCTCTGCTCAGAATTGGTCCCCGGGACCAATTCCTTTGCCTTCGGCCAACCGGCTACGAAGTCATCTGCATCGTCACCCATTCCGCGACGAGGGCGGGCTTCTGCTCGCCTTCGATCTCAACCTCGACCTTGTAGGTCAGGACATGGGTGCCGGGGCGCGGGCTTTTATGCTCGATCAGCTCGAATCGGCCGCGCACCATCTTGCCGGCCCGGACCGGATTGATGAAGCGCACCTTGTCGAAGCCGTAGTTCACCCCGGCCTTGATACCCTCGAGGACGAAGACCGTGTCCGCCGCCAGCTTCGAGAGCATCGAGAGCGTGAGGAACCCGTGCGCGATGGTGCCGCCGAAGGGGGTCGCCTTGGCCGCTTCCTCGTCGACATGGATGAACTGGTGGTCCTCGGTGACGTCGGCGAAGGCGTTGATCCGGGCCTGATCGATAGGCACCCAATCAGAAACAAGGGAACTGTTGCCGATCTGCGACAGCAGCTTCTCAAGTGTGACGATATTCATTGCAAACCCTTCCAAGTCAGGGGGTTTCGGCTAAGCCATCCGTAACCCGCAGACGATCCTTGCGCCGGTTCTAAAGGGGCAACCACCGGGAGGGGCAATAGGATCAAGCAGGAAAACTTAACTGTCCTTAAAGGGCAGCGCGTTTTGATAGTCCCGATTCGGGACCAGGGAGGATCTGAGTGAACCGAGCTTTCTTTTTCGCCACAACAGCGCTTGTCGGCGCGTCCGCTGCCGTTCCGGCCGCGGCGCAGGTCGACGAGATCGTCGTCACCGCAACCAAGCGTGAGCAAACGCTGCAAGAGGTGCCGATCGCCGTCTCCGTCGTCCAGGAAGAGACGATTCAAGACGCGCAGATCGTCGACGCCATCGATCTGCAGTCGGTCGTCCCCTCGCTCCGCGTGAGCCAGCTCGAGCGCAGCTCGAACACCACGTTCTCGATCCGCGGCTTCGGCTCCGGCGCGAACAACCCGGGCATCGAGCCTTCGGTCGCCATCTTCATCGACGGCGTCTTCCGCAGCCGCGCCGGCTCGGCTCTCGACGACCTCATCGACCTTGAGCGGGTCGAGGTCCTCAAAGGCCCGCAATCGACCCTGTTCGGCAAGAACGCCTCCGCGGGCGTCGTCTCGCTGGTCACCAAGAAGCCGGAATACACCTGGGGCGGTCAACTCGAAGCGACCCTCGGCAATTATGACAGCCGCATCCTGCGCGGTGTGGTGACCGGCCCGATCAACGACATCTTCGCCTTCTCGCTCGCCGGTTCCTACAACCAGCGCGACGGCTATTTCGAGAACCTCGGCAACACCGACGATTACAACGATCGTAACCGTTACGCCGTCCGTGGTCAGCTTCTCGCTCAGCCCACCGACAATCTCGAAATGCGCGTCATCGCCGACTACTCCGAGATCGACGAGATCTGCTGCGGCACCGACCGTGTCACCGATGGCGATGCCGGCGGCATCATCCGTAACATCCTGGGCGGCGAGACCTCGCCGCCGGCCGACGGCTTCGGCTACGTCATGGCCGCCGACATTGAGAACAACAACAAGATTGAAAACAGCGGCGTGTCGTTCCAGGCTGACTGGGACCTTAACCCCGACAACACGATCAGCTACATCGCAGCGTACCGGAAGTATGACGACTTCGTGGATTACGAAGGCGACTTCACCACGCTGAGCACCCTCGGCACCAACATCCGCGGCGTCGAAAGCGACACCTGGACCCACGAGCTGCGTCTTGTCGGCGTCAAGGACCGCCTGAGCTACCTGGTCGGCGGCTTCTACTTCTCCGAAGATGTCGAGATCACCGACAGCCGTCTCTACGGTGCGGACACCCGCAACTATGTCGACCTTCTCAGCGCGGCCCTCGCCGGTGAGTTCGTCGAAGTTGCACCGGGCGTTTCCATCCCGAATGCGGCAGCCAGCCCGATCACGACCCTCGAGGCGGCGCTCGGCCTGCCGATCGGTCAGACCTTCTGGCAGGACGGCGGCGGCACCAGCTTCGTTGCCGACCAGCAGGACACCCAGTTCCAGATCTTCACCCAGGTCGATTTCGAGCTGACCGATCGACTGACCCTGACCGGCGGTATCGCCTATTTCGGTGCCGACAAGGAAGTCGACTTCCGCGACGTGACCCGCACCAACCCGTTCTCCGACCTGAACCTCGTTCAGATCGGCGGTGGTCTGATCACGCAGCAGGCCTTTGCGACGACCTTCCAGGATACGTTCGGCCTCGCAGCTACGCCGGCGAACATCGCTCTGGTTTCCGGCACGCCGCAAGGCGCCGCCGGTGTCCAGCAGATCCAGGCCGGTGCGGCAGCCTTCGCTGCGGCGAACGCCACCAATCCTGCGGTCAACCCACTGCTTGGTCTCTACCCGAACCTGCAGCCGCTCGGCCCCCTCACCCCGTTCCCGAATTCGGTCGAGAATGGTGAGACAAGCGACAACGACACGCCCTACACCCTGCGTCTTTCCTATGACGCAACAGCGCGGACGAACCTCTATCTGTCCTACGCCACGGGCTTCAAGGCGTCGTCCTGGAACCTGACGCCTGACACCCGGCCCTTCGCGTCCGATTTCTCGGCGCTTCGCGCTTCGGGTGAACTGGCTGCCGACGGTGCGCTCGGCGCAGGTGCGGTCACCAACACCGCCATCGCGCTTCAGGCTGCTGGCATTCCGAACCAGTACACCGGTACCCGTTTCGCAGGTCCCGAGACCAACGCGGTTCTGGAATTCGGTATGAAGACCCGCTTCGAGTTCGGCTCGCTGAACTTCGCCGTCTTCAACCAGGTGGTCGAAGATCTTCAGACCTCGATCTTCCAGGGCACGGGCTTCGTTGTCGGCAACGCCGGTGAGCAGGAGGTCAACGGCTTCGAATTCGACGCAGTGATCGAGCCTTTTGAAGGCCTCACGCTGAACCTCGCCGGTATGTATCTCGACGCGCAGTTCAACGACTTCCCGAACGCCTCGGTCCTTGCGGGCAGCGAAGCTGACCTCGCCGATGGCGTCGCCGATGGCATCGGCAACCTGGACGGTGAACGTCCCGCAGGCGTTCCGGAATTCTCCGGTTCCTTCGGCTTCGACTACCGCCGCCCCTTCATGGATGCCGGCGAGTGGTTCCTGCGCGCCGACTACCAGTATGAAAGCGATGTCCAGGTTGTCCAGAACGTGCCTGACGATGTCCTGAGCCGTGAGATCGGCATGCTGAACGCTTCGCTCGGCATCCAGCTCGACAACGGCGTCGAGGCGATGATCTGGGGCCGGAACATCAACGAGGATGAGTTCTACACCTCGGGCTTCCCGACCACGCTGCAGCCTGGCTCGATCTCGGCTTATCCGAACCAGCCGCGCACCTACGGCGTGACGGTCCGCAAGCGCTTCTAAGCGACCTTGTGAACATCAGATATGGAAAAGCCCCGCTCCGGCGGGGCTTTTTCTTTGGCCTCAGCGAAGAGGCGCCGCTGGCGGCGGCGCCTCTTCGCAGGCTCAATCCTTGTTGGGAGCGAAGAGCGCCAGCTTGTTGCCGTCCGGATCGCGGAAATAGGCCATGTAGAAAGCATCGCCGCGGGCCCCCGGCTCACCCTCGTCCGAGGCACCGCCGTCGATCGCCATCTTGTAGAGGGTATCGACCTTTTCCTTCGAGCCGCAGTTGATCGACACCATATTGCCATTGCCCGGGACGGCTTCGTTGCCGTCATAGGGTTTGCAGACCGCCACCATCGGCTCGTCGAAGGATTTTCCCCAGGCGACCATCCGGTCGTTCTTCATCAGGGGGTTGGCACCGAGCTTCTCGAACAGTTGGCCGTAGAAGGTCGTGGCCTTGTCGAAGTCGTTGGTGCCGATCGTCACATGGGTAATCATAAAAAGCTCCCTAGCTGCACCCGCTGGAGGCGCCGCAGCTTTCGCAGCGCAGGCAGGTGCCGTTACGGACCAATGTAAACTGCCCGCATTCAGGGCAAGCGTCGCCTTCATAGCCCTTCAGCTTCGCCTCCGCCGCGCCATCGGGGGACGAGACCGCCTTGAGGGGCGCCGGTTTCGGCTTTTCGGCCCGCGGCGGACCGTCTGGCTCATCGGACGTTTCGCTGCCATCTTCCTCATCGGCAGGCTTGTCCTGCCGGAAGCGGTCGAAATCGCCGCCGCGCAGGACGACCAGGTTGTCCATGGTGGAGGACCGGGTCAGCCCCTTGGAAATGAAGCGCTGCGCCTCTTTCGGCACGCCCTCCTTCTCGACGCCCGCGCCGAGGCCGAAGGTGCCCTCGCCGTCCGGCACATGACCGAGATCACTGCGCCCGAGATAGGAGATCGCCAGCTCGCGGAAGATATAGTCCAGGATCGAGGTCGCGTTCTTGATACGGTCATTGCCGGTGACAGGCCCGGCGGGCTCGAACCGGGTGAAGAGATAGGCGTCGACGAACTCTTCCAGCGGCACGCCATATTGCAGGCCGAGGGAGATCGCGATGGCAAAATTGTTCATCAGCGAACGGAAGGCCGCGCCTTCCTTGTGCATGTCGATGAAAATTTCGCCCAGCTCGCCGTCCTCGAACTCGCCGGTGTGCAGATAGACCTTGTGCCCGCCCACCGTGGCTTTCTGAATATAGCCCTTGCGGCGGTCGGGTAGCTTGCGCCGACCCGGCGCACGCTCGACGATCTTCTCGACAACCCGTTCAGCGAAGACCCGGCCGCGCTCGCCAGCAGGCAGGTCGCTGAGGTCGTCGAGCTCGAACTCATCGGCCGCGGCCAGCGCCCCGGTCAGGGGCTGGCTCAGCTTCGAGCCGTCCCGGTAAAGAGCGATTGCCTTGAGGCCGTGCTGATGGGAGCTTTCATAGGCTGCGAGGCAGTTATGCACCGAGGCCGACGCCGGCAGGTTCACGGTCTTGGAGATCGCGCCAGAAATGAAGGGCTGGACCGCCGCCATCATTCCGATATGCGCATCGACCGACAAAGCCCGCGTTCCGGCCCTGCCGCTTGGCGTGGCGCAGTCGAAAACGCTGAGGTGTTCCTGCGAGAGGTGCGGCGCCCCTTCGACCGTCATCGCCCCGCAGCAGAAAAGGTTCGCACGATGAACGTCTTCGTCGGAGAAGCCGAGGTCCCGCAAGGTGCGGTAGCCCGACTGTTCGAGCTGGTCGTCGGAGAAGCCGAGCGTACCGCGCATGAAGCTTTCGCCAAGGACATCGCGGGTGAAGACATAGGTGATATCGAAGGCGCTCCCCAGCGCATCCTCGATCGCGTCGATCTGGCGGTCGCCAAAACCCTCTTCCCGCAGGGCCTCGAAGGAAACGCCCGGGGCGTCTTCCAGGGTCCGCTGGCCCAGCGCGTAGCGGACGATATCGTTGATCTGCGCCTCGTTGTAACCGAGCCGTTTCAGCGCTTTCGGAACCGCCTGGTTGATGATCTTGACGGTGCCGCCGCCAACGAGCTGCTTGAACTTCACCAGCGCGAAGTCAGGCTCGATACCGGTGGTATCGCAATCCATCAGGAGGCCGATGGTCCCCGTGGGGGCGATGGCCGTCGCCTGGGCGTTGCGGACGCCATTGCGCTCGCACAGCGCGACCGCCTGTTCGAGCGCCCGGCGGGCTTCGTCGGCGAGGCCTTCGAAGGGCACCTTGCCCGCATTCAGCACCGGCGGGGTGATGGTCAGTTTCTCGAACTGCCCGCTCAGCCCGGCGCGGTGATTGCGCAGCACACGAAGGACATGCTCACTGTTCGTCTGGAAGCGGTCGAACGCGCCTAAGTCCCCCGCCATCTCGGCGGAGGTGTGGTAGGCGACGCCCTGCATCAGCGCCGCAATCGCAGCGCCCGCCCCGCGGCCTTCATCGCTGTCATAGGGAATGCCGCTCGCCATCAGAAGCCCGCCGAGATTGGCAAAGCCAAGGCCGAGGGTCCGGTAGAGATGGCTGCGCTCGGCCACCTTTGCGGACGGGTAGCTCGCCATGCCGACCGAGATCTCGAGTGCGATCGTCAGCAGACGGCACGCCGCTTCGAAGCCTGCGCTGTCGAAGCTGCCGTCCTCTTCGAGAAACTTGATGAGGTTGATGGATGCGAGATTGCAGGCCGTATCGTCCAGGAACATGTATTCAGAGCACGGATTGGAAGCCCTGATCTCGCCGTCCGCCGCACAGGTGTTCCACTGGTTGATCGTATCGTGGAACTGCACCCCGGGATCGGCCGACGCCCAGGCGTTCTCGCCAATGGTCCGCCAGAGATCATGCGCGGGGATGCTGCCGGTTACCGCGCCGTCGACCCGGCGGTGAAGCGGCCAGTCTTCGTTCTTCGCAGCCGCATCGAGAAACGCGTCGGTGACGCGCACGGAGAGGTTGGCGTTCTGGCCCGAGACCGTCCGGTAGCCTTCGCTGTCCCAGTCCACTGAGAAAACCGGCAGGCTCATGCTCTCGCCGCTTTCCGCCAGCATCCGCAGGGCACGGTCGATCAGCCCCGGCGGCACGCCGTCGCGCCGCGCTGCCGCGACTGCCCTTTTCAGGCGGTCATTCGCCTTGACGTCGAAGCGTGAGCTTTCCGGCGCGTCATCGACGGTTTTGCCGATCCGGCGAAGGTGCCGCTCGATCACCCTGGAGCCCGCGGCGAGGCAGGCGACCTTCTCCTCCTCCTCGCGCTTCCAGGTGACGAAATCGACGATGTCGGGATGGTCGATATCGAGAATGACCATCTTTGCCGCCCGGCGGGTCGTGCCGCCCGACTTGATGGCACCTGCCGCACTGTCGGCGACCTTGAGGAAACTGATGAGGCCCGAGGTCGAGCCGCCGCCTGAAAGCGGCTCGCCCGCCGAACGAATGGCGGAGAAGTTCGAGCCCGAACCCGAGCCGTATTTAAAGAGCTTCGCCTCGCGGCTGATGAGGCCGAAGATCCCCTCCTCGCCGACCAGCGTGTCCTCGACGGACTGGATGAAGCAGGCATGGGGCTGGGGATGGGCGTAGACGTCCTCGACCTCGACCACCTCGCCCGCGTCGGGGTCGTAGCGGAAATGCCCCTTGCCCGACGCCTCGATGCCGTAGGCCCAGTGAAGTCCGGTTGAGAACCATTGGGGTGAGTTCGGCGCAGCAATCTGGTTTTCCAGAAGCGCGATGATCTCATCGCGGAACGTTTCGGCATCCGCCCAACCGTCGAACAGTCCCTGCTTCAGGCCGTGATAGGCCCAGGCACCGGCAATCCGCTCGAACGCCTGGCGGGCGTCTGTCTCGCCGCCGAACCCGGTGCCTGGCGACGGCCTGCGAGGGTAGAGCGAAGGCGGAACCGCATCGTCCTCGATCACTTCGGTCCGGCCGGGAACCCCGCGTTTTCGCAGGTATTTTCGTACGAGGATCTCGCTTGCGAGTTGCGAGAAACCCTTCGGCACCATCACATCGAACGGGCCTTCCGTGCCCTGAACGGTGCGCTCCTCGTAGCTGGGCCTCGGGCGGCGGGAGAAGAACGGTTCGATCTGCATCGTCGGCGGACTCCTTGACGAATCGCCGCTTACCACTCGTCGCGGCGTGCTGCGAACCCATAGACGCGCGCCGCCGGTCACACTGGCAGAAGCGTTCACGTTTCGCGGGGGAGTTGCGTTTGCGCTGCTGAAAACAAGCCCGTCCGGATGACAGGATTCCCATATCGGACTACATTGTCGTTAACTATGGGAGAAGTTGGGTATGAGTGACGGAGGCCTGGCGGGACACGACACAAGCGCGGCGAGTCTGGAGAACGAGACCCCCGCGCGACAAGTTCGCGGCATCGTGAAGTGGTTCGATCAAGCCAAGGGATACGGCTTCATCACCCCCGAAGATGGCTCCCGTGACGTGATGCTGCACAGCTCCTGTCTTCGCTCCAGTGGCCATACCGCGCCGCCAGAAGGAGCCACGGTGACCTGCGAGGCGGTCGAGCGGGCAAAGGGCCTGCAGGCCGTGAAGGTGCTCGACGTCAGCGGCGACATGCCGGTCTCGCCGGTCCCGTCAGCCCAGGATGGTCCCTTGCGGCCGATGACGGTGAAGTGGTTCAGCCGCGCCAAGGGTTACGGCTTCCTGCAGGAAGAGGGCGAGAAGGAAGACATCTTCGTCCACATGGAAACCGTACGCGCCGGCGGCTTCGGCGAACTGGAACCTGGCCAGCGGATCGCCGCCAGCACGGTTCGCGGGCCGAAGGGCCTTCTCGCCAAGGTTGTCGGCCCCCACCACACCCATTGAAGATTGTGAGCGCATCGGCTGACCCGGGAGCCGATGCATGTTAGCGGCCGCACCATGAGCGAACGCGATCCAGTTCCAGGCACAGGTGGGCCGAACCAGCCTGTCTTCGTCCTTGTCGAGCCCCAGATGGGCGAGAATATCGGCGCCGCCGCCCGCGCCATGCTGAATTTCGGTCTCGACGCGATGCGCCTCGTCGCGCCGCGGGATGGCTGGCCCAACCCGAAGGCCGCAGCGATGGCCGCCGGTGCCGGACGGGTCCTCGACCAGGCGAGGCCTTTTCCTTCGCTCAAGGAGGCGATCGCAGACTGCAGCTACGTCATCGCGACCACGGCCCGGCAGCGCGGCGTCTTCCTGCCGGTCATGGACGCGGCCGAAGCCGCCCTCACCGTCCGCGAGCGCCTCGCCGCAGGTGAGCGATGCGCCGTCCTTTTCGGCGGGGAGAAAGCGGGCCTTGCGACCGACGACGTCGCCCAAGCGAACGCCATCCTGACCTTGCCGGTGAACCCCGAATTCAGCTCCCTGAACCTCGCTCAAGCCGTTCTCCTGACGGCTTATGAGTGGCGGCGGTCGAAGGATGCCTCCCTGCCCTTCTCTTCTCCTTACGCGGAAGAGCCCGCCAGCCGGGAAGAGCTCGACGCGATGCTCGACCATTTGAATGGCGTTCTTGACGAAGCCGGTTACTTCTACCCCCCTGACAAGAGAACCGTGCTCGAACGCAATCTGCGCACCATGTTCACCCATGCCCGCCTGACGGAGGCGGAGCTTCGGCTTTTCCGTGGGGTGGTGCGCCAATTCGCCTATTGGGGACGCGGAAAGAAAGCGGCGGCGTCTGAAGCGCCCCGGGACGGGATCGACGAATGAAACGCTTGGTGGGAGTTTCCAACAGAACAGCGGCCGGCGGTCCCAAAGCCGGCGGCCTCGCCGTGGCCCTCTGGGACGCACTGGTCGACCGCAACGGCTTGTGGTTCGGCTGGTCCGGCGAGGTCGTCAACGCAGCGCGGCGGGGGGTGGAGCTTTTCGAGGAAGAAGGCGTCGAATTCGCCGTGACCGACCTCTCCGAAGGCGAGCATGCGGGTTATTATCTTGGCTACGCCAACAGGTCACTTTGGCCTGTCCTTCACTACCGGGTCGATCTCGCCAATTTCGACGAGGACGAGTTCGATTGCTACCGCGACGTGAACCGGCGCTTCGCCAAGCTGCTCTACCCGCGGCTGCGGAGCGACGACCTGGTCTGGATTCACGACTATCATTTCTTCTTCATGGCACAGGACCTGCGGGATCTGGGCTGGACGGGGCGGACGGGGTTCTTCCTCCATGTCCCCTTCCCGCCGCAGGAGATCTTCAAGTCCCTGCCCGGCCACAGGGCCCTGATGCAGGCAGTTTGCCATAATGACGTGATCGGCTTTCAGACGGTCAGTGACCGGGACAATTTCGCGAAATACTGCCAGAGCGAACTTGGCGCACGGATGGTCTCGAACGAAATGCTCGAGATCAACAACCGCAGGATTGCGATCAAGGCCTACCCGATCGGTATCGACGCAGACGAGTTCAAGCGCCTGGCGGATGGTGAGGAAGCCATTGACGCGGCCGCGCGGATCGAGCCTTTCCTCGGCGAGAAACGTGCGCTGATCCTCGGCGTCGACCGTATGGACTACTCGAAAGGAATTCCGAACCGGTTCCAGGCCGTGGGCAAGCTTCTGGATAACGAGCCGGGACTTCACGGGAAGATCGCCTACACCCAGATCGCGCCGCCGTCGCGGACCAAGGTCGAAGAGTACCGCGAGCTTCGCGAACAGCTCGACACGCTGGCAGGCCGGATCAACGGTGATTACGGCGACCTTGACTGGATTCCCATCCGCTACCTTGCCCGCAGCTATCCGCGAAGGCAGCTCGCCGGTCTTTACCGCAAGGCAAGGGTGTGCCTGGTGACGCCTCTTCACGACGGCATGAACCTCGTTGCGAAGGAATATGTCGCTGCTCAGGATCCTGATGATCCGGGTGTCCTGATCCTCTCCCAGTTCGCCGGCGCGGCGGAACAGCTCAAAGGTGGCGCTATCCTCGTCAATCCGCACGACATCGCCTCCATGGCCGACTCCATCCGCGAAGCCCTCTCCATGCCGCTGGCCGAACGCCAACGGCGCTTCGGGCATCTTTCGAAAATGGTCTTCGGCCAGGACATCACCTGGTGGCGGGAGTCCTTCCTCGCCGATCTCGATCCGGAGAACGGGAAAGAAGGCGGGCGTCCTTCTGTCGTCAATCTCGTCCCGTGACGATGGCAGCAGACAAGGCGACCAACCCTGCACCCGGCAGGCTGATCGGCAGCGGGACAGCGCTCTTTCTCGATTTCGACGGGACGCTGACGGGCCTGCGCGATGATCCGGCGAGCGTGCGGCTGCCAGAGGGCGGCGAAGCGCTCCTCACCGCTCTCGCGACGAAGCTCGGCGGGGCGGTGGCGGTCGTCTCGGGCCGCGACGGCCGCGACCTCACCTCGCGAACACCCAAGACGCTTTTCAAGGCGGGCAATCATGGCGACATGCTCTTCGCTCCGGGTGAGGACGATCCGGGGGAGGTCCAGTCTGCGCCCGAGCCCCTTCTGGGTGCTGCCCGCAGCTTCGTTGGCGAACATCAGGGCGCCCGCCTCGAAGAGAAAGCCCGGGTTCTCGCCATTCACACGAGGCTCGCGGACATCGGCACGGACGCGGTCGTGGATGCCCTGCGAAGCGTGGTCGAGGCCGAAGGCGGCTACGTGATCCAGACCGGCAAGGACATTGTCGAGCTGAAACCCGAAGGGGTCCACAAGGGCGCGGCCATCACCCGGCTGATGAACCGGCCGCCCTTCGAGGGGCGGACGCCGCTGTTCTTCGGCGATGATACGACGGATGAAGACGGTTTCGCCGTCTGCCTCGAACGGGGCGGAAGCGCGGTCAAGGTCGGCGATGGCGCGACCATGGCCCCGCACCGCCTGAGCGGCCCCGAAGCCGTCTGGTCTTACCTACGAAAGGCGTTTGATGACCTCACTTGAGCTTGGCGTGATCGGTAACGGATCGATTGCCGGACTGATCGACGACGGCGCCGCGTACCAATGGATGTGCCTGCCGCGTTTTGACGGTGAACCCGTCTTCAACGCCCTTCTTGGCGGAAGCGGCGTTCTGGACTGCGAGCTGCCGAACCTCGAAAGCACCGAACAGAGCTATATCCGCAACACGGCAGTGCTGCGGACCATCCTTCGCTCGAAGGACGGATGCGAGGTCGAGATCATCGACTTCTGCCCGCGCTTCACCGCCAAGGGCCGGGTCTTCCGTCCCATGAGCTTCGTCAGGCGGATCATCCCGCGCTGCGGCCACGCCCGGATCACCCTCTCAATCAAGCCAAGCGAAGGTTGGTCGAACGAGCCCATGCAGGGCAAGCGCGGCACGAGCCACATCCGCTTCCGGTCCGAAGACAACACCTTCCGTATGACGACCGATGCGCCGATTTCCTATATCCTCTCCGAAACCGAGTTCAACCTCGACCGGCCGATCAGCATCATCTGCACGCCTGACGAGAGCCTCTCGGACTCCCCCGAACAGCTCGCCCGGGACTGGGAAGAGCGGACGGTGGACTATTGGCAGGAATGGTCGAGGCGCCTCGCCGTGCCCTTCGACTATCAGGATGCGGTGATCCGCGCGGCGATCACACTCAAACTCTGCGTCTTCGAGGAAACGGGGGGCATTGTCGCTGCGCTGACGACCTCCGTGCCCGAGCACGATGGCAGCGAGCGGAACTGGGACTACCGTTTCTGCTGGCTGCGCGACGCCTATTTCACGGTGACAGCGCTCAACCGCCTCTCCTCAGTCTCGACGCTGGAATATTACCTCCGCTACCTGCGCAACGTCGCCGCCCATACCGATGGCGGGCATATTCAACCGGTCTACGGGGTCGGCCTCGAAGGCGACCTCAAGGAGCACATTGTCGACAGCCTTCCAGGCTATCGCGGCCATGGCCCCGTCAGACGCGGCAACCAGGCGGCCGAGCATATCCAGCATGACGTCTACGGACAGGTCATCCTCGGCGCGGCCCAGGCGTTCTTTGACCGCCGCCTGAGGGCTCCGGCCGGAGAGATCGACTTCTTCAGTCTCGAGAAGATCGGCGAGCGTGCTTTTGAGATGCACGACAAGCCTGATGCCGGGATCTGGGAATACCGCACGATCGCCTCGGTGCACACGTCATCCGCCCTGATGTGCTGGGCCGCATGCGACCGCCTTTCCAAGATTGCCGAGCATCTGGGCAAGGACGACCGCGCACGTCACTGGGCGGACCGCGCGACGCAGATCCGCGGGACGATCGAGCGCGATGCCTGGAATGAGGAACGCGGCGCCTATACAGGCGCGTTCGGCGGCGAGGAACTCGACGCCTCGGTCCTTCTGATGATCGAGGTCGGCTTCGTCGACGGGGACGACGAGCGCTTCCGCAAGACCGTGGATCTCATCGACAAGGAGCTGCGGGTCGGCAACGCCGTCTACCGCTATCGCCACGCCGATGACTTCGGCAAGCCCGAGACCGCCTTCACCGCCTGCACCTTCTGGCATATCGACGCCCTCGCCATGACCGGGCGGAAAGAGGAAGCGCGGAAGCTCTTCGAGCATGTCCTCGCCCACCGGACCCGGCTGGGCCTCCTCTCGGAGGACATGGTCACCGAGACCGGAGAACTTTGGGGCAATTTTCCCCAGACCTATTCGATGGTCGGCATCATCAATTCCGCGACACGTCTGTCACGAAGCTGGGCGAGCGTTTGTTAAGGTTCCAAGTCACGAAAGACCAGACGATATGAGAACAGCCGCTTTTGGAACCGCGCTCCTTCTGGCCGCCTGCAACGCAGGGCCCAGCGCGCCGCCGATCGATCCTTCCACCCTGCCGCCGTCCGAACGGACCGAAGACTGGCAGGACTGGGGCAAGGACGAGAACCTCGCCAAGCGGGTCAGCGGTACGCCGATGACCGGCGAGCAGCTCGCCGCCAGATTCGTGGGCGGGGTCATCGACGGCTGTTATACGAATGGCGAACGCTTCTCCGAACGGCTGACCGAGGATGGCCAGGTGGTGATGACCGCCGGGAACACGCCGGTGGCGAAATACGCGCTTCAGGACGATACGCTGTGCTTTGCCTATCCGGAGCAGCAGCCTGCCTGTTACACCGTGACCAACTACCGCGGCGGCGCTCTCTTCTACACGGGTGGCGGATACCGCCTCGTCGCCTCGACGGTCTGCCCCATTCCGGACGATGTCCGGGGCTATGAGCGGCCTTCCCGGTAAGCTTCGTCCCGCTTGGGGAAAAAAGCGCCCATCAGCCTCGCTCACAGGCCAGCGTTTTGTTGCAATGGCGCCGCGTTTCCGGCAAACCCGCCGACGGAGACGTGGCCGAGTGGTCGAAGGCGCTCCCCTGCTAAGGGAGTAGGCGGTTTGTAGCCGTCTCGAGGGTTCGAATCCCTTCGTCTCCGCCATTTGCGATCTCACGGCGCGAAGCGCCTCCGATGGGGCGGGTCTGGCCGACCGGGACGCCGTCGCGTCCTTGGCCGCTGGAGTTCGAACTTCCCCCCAGATCCTCCGCCATTTGCGATCTCACGGCGCGAAGCGCCTCCGATGGGGCGGTCTGGCCGACCGGGACGCCGTCGCGTCCTTGGCTGCTGGAGTTCGAACTTCCCCCCAGATCCTCCGCCATTTGCGATCTCACGGCGCGAAGCGCCTCCGATGGGGCGGTCTGGCCGACCACGAGCCGCTTGCTTGATGTTGCGCGTAGACGGATGAAACCTGTCCCTCCGTTCATCGAAAATTTCGCAAGGCCGTGAAGCGAGCTGGTGTTGCGGAACGGAGTTAATGCCCTGCCGTTGCCGCGGGACACGCGATGACAGGAGCGCTTCGGAATGAGCGAGATCAAGGTACCGATGGCTGACGATATCCCGGCCCAGCACCAGGACAGCATGCCCGCCGACGAGCACAAGATGACGCCGGCCCCCGACTATGAACCGAAGCACCCGGGCTCGGGCAAGCTCGAAGGCAAGGTGGCCCTCGTGACGGGCGGGGACAGCGGCATCGGCCGCGCGGTCTCGGTGCTCTTCGCCCGCGAAGGCGCAAAGGTCGCAATTGCCTATCTCGAAGAAACCAGGGATGCCGAGAAGACCGCCGAACTGATCGAGAAGGAAGGCGGCGAAGCCCTCCTCCTGCCCGGCGATCTCGGCAACAAGGCGCACGCCACTTCGGTGGTGGAAGACACGGTCGCCCGGTTCGGCCAGCTCAATATCGTGGTCAACAACGCAGCCCAGCAATGGATGGAGACCGACCTCAGGGACATCAGCGAGGAACACCTGCGGCGGACTTTCGACAGCAATGTCATGGCCTATTTCTTCGTGACCCAGGCGGCGCTCGATCACCTTTCCGAAGGCGACGCCATCGTCAACACCGCGTCCGTCAACGCCTTCAAGGGCAACAACTTTCTCGTCGACTATTCGAGCACGCGGGGCGCGATCACGGCCTTCTCGCGGTCCATGGCCCAGCAGCTTGCCGAGAAGAAGATCCGCGTCAATTGCGTCGCACCGGGTCCTATCTGGACGCCTTTCATTCCGGGTACGTTACCAGCGGACAAGGTCGAGGGCTTCGGCGGGCAGGTTCCCATGAACCGTCCCGGCCAGCCTTGGGAAGTCGCCACGAGCTACCTCTTCCTGGCGTCGAGCGACGGCAACTACTTCACGGGCCAGACCCTTCACCCCAATGGCGGCATGATCGTCGGTTCGTGAAGCCGATACGCTGTTTCCTGCCTGATCTTAAGGGCCGGGTACGGAATTATTCAGGAACGAAACAGGATCCGACCCGTTAGATCGCTATGGTTAATCGACGATAGATCCGGCATCCGTTCAGCCGAGAGAAGTGGAAATGATAATGCCCTTTGGTTCCGGCACATGGCCGCAGCGCAAACCCGACGGGCTCCTCGCCGGTCAGAGAGTGCTCATCCTCGAGGATGAGGCGCTCATTGCCCTGGATCTCGAGATGTTCGCTGAACATGAGGGTGCCTACTCGGTGACCCTCGCCGGTTCGGTCAGCGAGGCCGAGGCCATGGCGAAGGAAGAGATCTTCGACTTGGGCATCATCGACGTGATGCTGCCTGACGGCACCAGCGTCGGTCTTGCACGGAGCCTGGCCCGCAAGGGCGCGACGCTGGTCTTCTATTCGGGCCACGCCGATCCGGGTGATCTCGCCCGCCAACTTCCGGAGGCAGGCTTCTGCGCGAAGCCCTGCCCCCATCAGCACCTCAAACAGGTCGTGGCCGAACGGCTGGCGGCGTAAGACCCATCAGCCGCTTTATCGCGGCTGCATCCGAATCGCGCCGTCGACCCTGATCGTCTCGCCGTTCACGTAGTCGTTCTCTGCAATAAAGAGCGCGGCTTTCGCGACTTCCATCGGATCGCCCAGGCGTTTCGGAAAGACCGGCTGTTCGCTGAGTGATTTGACCGCTTCCTCGGGAAGCCCTTCGAAAAGCGGCGTCTTGATAAGGCCCGGCGCAATGGTGTTCACCCGGATGCCTTCGCGGGCCAGATCGCGGGCGATCGGTAGGGTCATGCCGACGATACCGCCCTTGGATGCCGAATAGGCGGCCTGGCCCATCTGCCCTTCGAACGCGGCAACCGACGCAGTGTTGACGATCACGCCGCGGCCACCGTCAGCATCAGGATCGTTGCGCATCATCGCAATCGCCGCAAGACGGATGACGTTGAAACTGCCGATCAGGTTGACTTCGAGCACTTTGCGGAACGCATCGAGGCTATGCGGGCCGTCCTTGCCCACTGTCTTCTGCGCCCATGCGATACCGGCGAAATTGCAGGCGATGTGAAGGCCGCCAAACGCCTCGCTGGCTTTCTCGACCGCCGCCTGAACCGAATTTTCGTCGGTCACGTCGCACGACGCGAAAAGGACGTCATTGCCCAGTTCGGAGGCGAGCGCCTCGCCCTTCTTCTCGTCACGGTCGAGAATCAGCACTTTCGCGCCGCGCTCCGCGAACAGCCTGACGGTGGCGCCGCCCAGTCCCGATGCGCCGCCAGTGACGATCGCGCCTTTGCCCTTCAGATCCATCTCGTTACCTCGCTGGTTTGTCGTTGTCCCGGGGGCGCTTAACCCCGCCCGGGCCCGAAGCCAACAAGCCGGACTGCGCCCGCATTTGTGCCGCCCAAAGAGGCTGCTAAGGCGCCCCCCATGTCTGAAGAGCACCTTCCACTTCCGGCCCGCGTGGTCATCGTGGGCGCCGGGCAAGGCGGCGCCCAACTCTGCCTGTCCCTGCGCCAGGGCGGCTATCAGGGAGAGATCGTCCTTCTGGGTGACGAACCCGACCTGCCTTACCAGCGCCCGCCCCTCTCCAAGGCCTACATGAAGGGTGAGCTTCCAAAGGAGCGCCTCTATCTGCGGCCTGCCGCCTGGTATGATGAGCACGGCGTGACGGTACGGGCCGGCGAGACGGTGACCTTCATCGACCGCGATGCGAAAACGGTATTTATCGGTGCCGAGCGTTTACCCTATGACATTCTCGTCCTTGCGACGGGCGCGCGGCCGAGGCCGCTCCCGGTTCCGGGGGCTGATCTTGAAGGCGTTTTCGACCTTCGCGCCCTTGCCGATGTCGATGCGATCCGCCCACATATGGAAAGCGGCAAGCGCCTCGCGATCATCGGCGCCGGCTATATCGGTCTCGAAGCGGCGGCGGTGGCGCGGCAGCTTGGCCTCGATGTGACCGTCATCGAGCGCGAACACCGCGTTCTCTCCCGGGTGGCAGGCGAGCCCCTTTCAGCTTTCTACGAGAAGGCCCACCGCAAGCGCGGCGTCACCATCCGCCTGGAAACGGTTGTTGATGCGATCGAGCGGGACGGTGAGGGGCTGAACCTGAAGCTGCCCGGCGGTGAGACGATCGGGGCCGACCTTGTCCTTGCAGGTATCGGCATCCTGCCGAATGACGAGTTGGCCGCCGAAGCAGGCATCCGCTGCCAGGACGGGATCATGACGGACGAGGACGGACGCACCAGCGATCCGGCAGTCTTCGCCATCGGTGATTGTGCGCGACGGCCACTCCTGCCCTATGAGCGGGACGGGCGCCTCGAAAGCGTTCACAACGCCATCGAACAGGCCAAGCTCGTTGCCGCCGCAATCCTGGGGCGGCCCCGTCCGCGGGTGGACTGCCCGTGGTTCTGGTCCGACCAGTATGACCTCAAACTACAGATCGCCGGCCTCTCGGAAGGTCACGACGAAACCGTCCTAAGGGGTGATCCGGATAGCGAGCGGTTTTCGGTGTTCTACTTGAGCGGGGGGCGGCTGATCGCGGTCGACGCCGTGAACGATCCGGTCGCGTTTCTCGCCTCGAAAAAGCCCATTCTGATGCGCGCACGGCCGGACAAGGCGCGGTTGGCCGATCCGAATGAGGACTACAAACAGATGGCGGCCGAATGGCTGTCGGCAAAGGGAGCGTAACACATGGCCGAGGAAACGATCTTCCGCGGCGGGTTGATTGGCGACATGGGACGAAAGACCCCCCTCGCCTATCAGCCCGGCTTTGGTAACCACCACGCAACAGAGGCGAAAGAGGGTGCGCTCCCCATCGGGCGGAACTCTCCGCAGAAGCCGCCATTCGGTCTTTACCCTGAGCAGCTTTCCGGCACTGCCTTCACAGCTCCCCTTGCCAGCAACCGCCGCTCATGGCTCTACCGCATCAGGCCGTCCGTGCTCCATCTCCGCGATCTCGAACTCGCACCTGAGCTTGCGCCCCATTTGCTTACTGCTCCCGTGGCAGAACAAGGCCCGCTTCCCGCCGCGCAGCTTCGCTGGGCAGCAGCGGCGATGCCGAAGGAGCCGACGGACTTCCTCGGTGGCCTGAAGACCGTGACGCTCTGCGGCTCGGCACCGGGTCAGGCGGGGATCGCGGCGCATGTCTACACCGCTAACCGCAGCATGGAGGGACGGGTCTTCGCCAATGCGGACGGCGAGATGGCCCTTCTGCCTGAGCTGGGAGAGATCCGTGTGGTGACGGAGCTGGGCGTCCTCTCTGGCCGGGCCGGCGACCTCATCGTCGTTCCGCGCAACGTCAAATTCCGGGTCGAGCTTCTGGGCGACGAGGCGCGCGGCTATGTCCTCGAAAATTACGGTGCGGCCCTCACTCTTCCGGAACGCGGGCCGATCGGTGCGAACAGCCTCGCGAGCCCACGCGACTTCCTTTTCCCCGCCGCAGCCTATGAAAAAACCGATGGGCCCTGCGACATGGTCCTGAAATGGCAGGGAAATATCTATGCCGGGCAGCTTAGCCATTCACCTCTCGACGTGGTGGCCTGGCATGGGAACGAAGCGCCGTACAAGTACGACCTTCGCCGCTTCAACACCATCGGCTCGATCAGCTTCGACCACCCCGACCCCTCGATCTTCACATTGCTGACCAGCCCTTCCGAAACACCGGGCACGGCGAATTGCGACTTCGTCATCTTCCCGGACCGCTGGCTGGTCATGGAAGATACCTTCCGGCCGCCATGGTACCACGTGAATGTCATGAGCGAGTTCATGGGGCTTCTCTACGGTGTCTACGACGCCAAGCCCGGCGGTTTCTCGCCTGGGGGCATGTCGCTTCACAATGCGGGTCTTCCCCACGGCCCGGACCGCGAGGCCTATATCGCCGCGAGCGAGCATGACCTTTCACCCCAGAAGCTCGAAGGCACCATGGCCTTCATGTTCGAGACGCGCCTCGTGCAGCAGCCGACGCCATTTGCGATGAACGATCTGCGCCGGGACGAAAGCTACGCGGCATGCTGGGATGGCCTGCCGCGCAGCAACGAGGTCTGAGGATCACTCCTCCCCTTCGGCGGTGTAATCGCCGGAGGGGTTGTCGATCAGATCGCTGAAGAAGATCGCGTTCAGGAACAGCTTGTTGGTGCCGAGGAACATGCCCCGGAAAACCGGGTTGTCCGCCATCAGCACCACCGCCCCGTTGCCATAGCGCTGCGCGAGCAGAGCCGGCGTATCGGCGATCTCGCCGATCCGGCGTTCACTGACATAGCCGCTCAGCAGCACGCCCTCCTCAGGATAGGCCGCCACCACGGCGTAAGGGTTGGCTTTGGGCCAGGCGAGGGTCTGGGTGTGGTTTCGGAGAACAGGCACCATGCGATCCTGGTAGCCGAAACCGAGAGGATGCGAGAGGTCAAGGTCGGTCGCGACGATCGCGCCGCCGATGACATGCTCGGCATCGCGCGAGCGCATTTCCTCATAAGGCAGGCGCTCGGGCCGCTGTTCGCCGAGCGTGACAGGCTCCGAAGCATCGACCTCGGTATCGAGGAAGGTCTCCTGCGCCCAGAGCGCCGATTGGCGAAGAGCGATCAGCGTACCGCCTTCTTCGCGGATCCACTGCCGCACGCGGTCCGTCGCGTTTTCCGGCAAGGCGACGCCGTAGCCGCCGACCATGACGAGGTGGGTGTAGCGCGACCAGTCGAGACCGCCGAGCTGGTCCTTGCGGCGCAGGGTGACTGGAATCTCCATCTCATGGTCGAGAAGGTGCCAGACCTCACCGGCGTCATAACGGGCAAGGCCGTCATCGAAGAGAAGCAGGATCTGCGGCTTCTCAACCGGGCGGAAGCTGGCGCCCCCAAGCGATGCGGTGGCGTCGTCCCCGGCCCCCGAGGTGACGGCGGTGACCATGACGTTTTCATCCTCGACGATCCCTTCGATCACCGAACGAATGATTTCCGCATCCGTCTCCTGACGGTCAGCCGGGATGAACACGGAGCCCGCTTCGAAATTGCGGATACCGTCCCCGGTGCGCACCTCGAAGGGTTCACTGGCGATCCGTACAAGGATGTCCTCGTCCAGAAGCCGATAGAGCGCCCGGGGCGCAAGACGGTCCTGCCAGTCGACGATGTAGCCGTAAGCCTCGCCGCGCGGAAGCGGGAGCGTGCTGTCGTCCTGATCGCCGTCGACAGTCCGGCCCATGAGCGACGAGTCGCCCCTCCGCCCTGGAATGAGAGCGTAATCAAGATCATAGGCGAGCGGCAGGGTCCAGCCGCTGACGTCGTAGAAGATATTTTCCTCGAACTCGGTGACCCGGTCGAAGATCGCTTTCACGAAGCGGTATTGCGGCTGATCGAAGGGGACGACGTAGCTCTCCTCCACTGAGAAGGCCGTGCCTTCCAGTTCGACGTCGTCAGCCAGACGGCGCACTTCGACGTCGTGAACAGCGAGAATGTCGAGGAAGCGGCGCATCGTTTCGCGGTCGCCGCCAGCCGTCACGACATAGCCAATACCGTCCGCACGCGAAGCTTCGGCCTGTGCGTTCTCGAAGAAGCTCTGCTGGTAGGCGGCGATCTGGTCCTTGTCCTCGAGCGTGCCTTCGATGGTGGTCAGGGTCGTGCGGAAATGGGTCCTGATATTGTCCGCATAGCTCCTGCCGCCCGACGGGCTTTCGATCTCTCCGCCGCGCGCTGCGCCGACTTCGAACAGGATGCCGATGCCGCCATTGACCTGCGGATAGGTCGAGCCCTTGCCGATGTAGAAATTGTCGAAGCCCTGCTCGGTGAAATAGAGAAGACCGGCTTCATCGAGGTAACCGCGGTGGTTCTCCGCGATGTCCTTTGCGATCTCGCGCGCCTCGTCGGGGATCAGCGGGTTCTTCCGCTTCGGCTCGCCGGGGTGGAAATAGTAGGTCGAGTTCGACCCCATCTCGTGGAAATCGGCCGAGACCTGCGGCTTCCAGCTTTGCCAGGTCGAGACCCATGCCCGCGCTTCGGGCTGACTGACCGGCAGCCATTGGCGGTTGAGGTCGAACCAGTAATGATTGGTCCGCGCCGCGGTCCACAGATTGTGCTGGGCGTGTGCCGGATCGGTCACGGGAACCACGGAGGAGAAGGTCTCCACATGGTCGATCCGCCGGGCATGGCCATCGGGATTGAGGATCGCCACAACCAGGATGACCGCGTCATCGAGCTGCTCTTCGACCTCTTCGCCTTCGGCTGCTGCGAAGTGATAGAGCGTGGGGATCGCCGCATCCATGCCGGCCGATTCCGCTCCGTGAACGCCGTAATTGATCCAGATGATCGCCGGGTCGTCCTCACCCGCTTCGGCGTCGCTTTCGCCGTTCAGCCGCGCGAGGTGGCGGGTCCTGATCTCCTCGATCCGCTCGTGGTTCTCGGCGGAGGTGATGGTGAAAAACAGGATCGGTCGGCCTTCATGGGTCCTGCCGATCTCTTCGTGGGTGATGCGGTCCGAAACCTCCGAAAGACCGGTGAGGTAGCTGACGAGCTGATCGTGGCGGACAGGCTTGTCGCCGAGGCCGTGACGGAAATGCTCGTCCGGCGTCTCGATATCATCATCATAGCTGACGCCAGGAACGAGAAAGCTCTCGATCGGCGCGGCCAGCGCGACGCCGCAAAGGCTCGAAAGGGCAGCGAGGCCCGCTTTGATATGGTGCATGACAGAGGCTCCCATTCCCCAGATACCCGGTTATGGTGCAGGGGCCGGGCCAGCGTCAAATGGCGGTGCGCGAGCGGCCCGCCGCGCCAGTATCCGCGCGGCCTAGCACAGGCAGGGTAACGGAGCGTTGTCATTGGCTTTTCCAGAGCGCGGCCTGACCGTCCTCACCTGTCTTCTCTTCATGGGGCTCGTGGCCTATGTCTCGTGGCGCAAGACGAGGGGAGAGGCGGAAAGCCGGGACGGCTACTTCCTGGCGGGTCATGGCCTTTCCGCCAGTTTCATCGCCGGGTCGCTGCTTCTCACGAACCTGTCTGCCGAGCAGATGATCGGCCTCAACGGCTCGGCATACGGGGCGAACCTGTCGAGCATGGGGTGGGAAGTGACCGCGGCGATCGCGTCCGTCGCCATGGCGATCGTCTTCCTGCCGCGCTACCTTGCCGGAGCCTTCACCACCCTGCCGGAGTTTCTGGAGACCCGTTTCGACGCCGGTGTCCGGCGGATGACGGCGATCCTGTTCGTGCTCGGCTACGGGCTCGTAACGATCCCTTCCGTCCTCTACTCAGGATCGCTCGCGGTGCTGCAGCTTTTCGCCATTGAGGAGGTGACAGGCCTCGCGCCCTTCCCCGCCCTCGTGGTGACGGTGATCGGGATCGGCTCGATCGGTGCGCTCTACGCCGTTCTCGGCGGCCTCCGCGCCGTGGCGGTCAGCGATACGCTGAACGGCATCGGCCTTCTGGTGGCGGGGCTGATGGTCCCCGTCCTCGGCCTCTTCGCGCTCGGCGAGGGCGATATGCTGGCGGGAGCCGAGCGGCTCTTGCGCGAGCATCCGGAGAAGCTGAACGCCATCGGCTCGCGTGACGACCCGACCCCGTTCCCCACCCTTTTCACGGGCATGCTGTTCGCCAATCTATTCTATTGGTGCACGAACCAGTATGTCATCCAGCGGGTCCTTGGTGGCGCATCCCTGAAAGAGAGCCAGAAGGGCGTTCTTCTGGCAGGGTTCTTCAAGATCCTCGTGCCGCTCATGATGATGATGCCCGGAGTGATGGCATTCCACCTTTACGGGCCGGATCTCGGTTCGATCGACGAAGCCTATCCGCGGTTGGTGGACGATCTGGTGCCGCCGCTCTTCTCAGGCTTCTTCCTTGCAGTGCTGCTTGGTGCGGTGTTCAGTTCGTTCAATTCGCTTCTCAACAGTGCCGCGACCCTTCTCACCCTTGATCTCTGGGCGCCTCTTCGCAAGCGAAAGCCCGGCGACGCCGAGCTCATCCGCATGGCGAAGATCATCAGCGTCGGCATCGCGCTTTTCAGCTTCGCCGCCGCGCCAGCGCTCAGCTTTGCAGAAGCGGGCCTCTGGCAGGTGATCCGCGTCTTCACTGGCTTCTACAATATCCCGGTGATTGCGGTCGTCTGTGTCGGGATCTTCGCGCCCGGCACCCCTGCCCTTGGCGCGAAGCTGGCGATCGGTTTTCACCTGATCGCCTATGGGGCTCTGCGGTTCCTGCCGCTTCCCCTGCCGGAGATCCATTTCCTGCACCAATACGCCATTCTCTTCATTCTCGAAGTCGCACTGATGCTGGCGGTCCGGCAGATCCTTGGTGCGAATAAGTTCCCCGTAAGGAAGACGAAGCCGATGATCGACATGACCCCATGGCGTTTTGCCAAGGAGACATCCGTGACCCTCGCTTCGGCGGTGGTGGTTCTCTACCTGATCTTCTCGCCCATCGGCGCCGCTTCGCCGGATGGGTTCGGCGCCCTCTTCTGGCTCGCGGCGGCCAGCATCCTGGCGGTGAACGGCGCGGCCTGGATCCGCGCCGTCCGCCTGCAGCCTAACGCCAGGTGAGGTCCAGCCGCTCAAGGTCGTTGATGACCCTGAAGCTGCCGCCGCCCGCCTCGATCCTGTCCTGCCAGGTCCCGATCCGGTCCATATAGGCACGCGGATCGATATTGTCCGTGCGCAGCTTGGTGACGTTGAGCGCGATGACGTCGAACCCATCAAGCTCCAGTGGTATGTCGCGGATGTACCCTGCGGGGAGATCCTCTTCGAGGTCCGAGAAAAGGAACACCACCTTACGCCCGGTCGCCTTTTCTGTCAGAAACTCCGACGCCTGAAGAAGACCACCCGTGATATCGGTGTGCGACGAGGGCCGGACATCGCCGACAAACCTGTCGATTTCCTCGCGGAAGCGCCGCTTCTGCTGGTTGGCGACCGAGGGGCGGTCGTCGAAATGCATCTTCGCGACGATGTCCCGCTCGGAGAAGCTGCCTGTGTCCACCCGCGCCACGGCGAACGCGTCGTCAGGCTCGAGCTGCGCGAGGACCACATTGATGATCTGCTGCGCGTGGGCGATTTCCTCCGTATAGGTTCCGGAGGTATCCACCAGCATGTAGACGCCGGTGTTCCGGGCCGGAGGCTCGCTGCAGGCGGCTAGAAGCAGCCCGCAGCTTGCGATGAGGGAGAAGCGTTTCATCATGCGGCCTCCTTGCCCTGAAGGCGGCTCTCCGCGTCCTTGATGACGCGGCGCGCGCCCATGGGCTCGTCGCCCGCATCCCGCATGGCCTCGATGCGTTTCTCGGCCCAAAGCGGCGCGAAGATCGCCACATCATAGAGCTGATTGAGAAGCTTGCCTGCTTCCTCGGTGATCCGTGCACCGATACGCAGGCCGAAACCGGCGGACAGAAGCACGCCAGAGGTGCCCCATCCAAGGACCGCCCGCATCGAATGGATGAAGGTCTCGAGCGGAATCGCGATGAAGGTCAGGGCGAAGGGCAGGATGAAGCCCATCCCCATCTGCGCTACGGTGGTGATCCAGAGGAACGACGCTTCCTGCACCTCGTTCCCCCGCAGCATGGCGGCGGTGGCAAGTTCGTCCTGCAGGAGAAGCTCCCGCATATAGGCAAGCCCTGCCTCCACCGATGCCAGGGCGAAGAGGAGCGTGAAGCTGACAATGGCAAGGCGCGTGCGCACCTTGTCCGCAAGGGAGGCGATGACGGGGAAAAGGCTGGTGATCCTGAGGCATTCCATCAGGAAGAGACCCATGGAAAGCTCGACCAGAATGATCACCAGCGCAGCGATATCGGCGGTCTTGAAGCTGCCGATATAGGTGTTGCCGCCGACCATCTCCGACATCGGCCGGGCGATGAGGTGGAAGTTCACCACCGCGCCGCCGGTCGCCACGAGAAGGACGAGGCCAGCCGTGAAGAACTGCACCAGCGCCGAGGACTGGAGCGACATCGCCGCCTGGTCCGTGTCCGAATGGATCGCCTCGAAGGCTTCCATGCTCCGGTCGACCTTGTGCGCCCGCTCGTTCAGCACATCCATCCGGGTGCGGACCTGGCCGAGAAGCTTGTTCGTCTCGCGCCATGACGGAGCCATGTCGTGAAGATGCTTGTTCCTGGCGCGGCAGTCCTCGCGGTAGGCCTTGTTCGCCTCTTCGCCCGCCTTCTTGAAGGAGCTGTGGATGCTTTCGAGCACCTGACGCAGCACGGGCTCGGCCTTGTCCGGCACGGCGGCGACGGCTTCCACTGCATCGGCCCAGCCCGGCGGCGAGGGCGGATTGGAGGCGCTCTTGGCGTAGTCTTCGTCGAGTTTGGTCGCCTGTTCGGTCAGGCCCTGGTGAAGCGCCGGATAATCGCCGAGATCGCGGCGGACCTTTTCGGCGAAGCGCTCATATTCACGGTCGACCATGCGCGCCGCATTCTCTCGCCCCGCCGCCAGGAGGACCTCGCGGTTCCTTGCAACGAGCCGTGTCCTCAGCGCGATCAGCGAGCGTGAGGCAAAGCGCAGCCCGTCGGCGATACCGCGGCTGGCGCTTTCGATCATCTTCTGAAACGGCGCCCTTGCCAGATAGAGCGCCAGCATGGCGACCCCGACAAAGGCGAACGATCCGGCAAGACCGCCGGAAAACACATCACTTACTGGCACGGGCGTCCCCTTCCGTGAACAACCATGCCCCATCCCGCTTGACCCGCGGTCAGCACCCGCCCCGATTGAACAGGTCAGACCTTCACGCTTTCCAAGCGAAGAGAGCCGCATCCAAGCGGGCAGATTCAGAAGGTGGAAACTAAGATCGCCCGGCCCGGTCCTCCTCGAGCCGCAAGCTCAAAGCTCAGTCCCCCGCGCTCAAGCAGCGAGCGGCAGCGCCGCACCAAACCCCGCGCTCAAGCAGCAGGCGGTAGCACCAACAAATGAGCGCTCAAGCAGCGAGCGAGAGCGAGCGGTAGCGCCAACAAATAAGCGCTCAAGCAGCGAGCGAGAGCGAGCGGTAGCGCCAACAAATAAGCGCTCAAGCAGCGAGCGAGAGCGAGCGGTAGCGCCAAAAAAAAAGAAAATGGTGGAGAGGGCTGGATTCGAACCAGCGTACGCATACGCGGGCAGATTTACAGTCTGCTGCCTTTAACCACTCGGCCACCTCTCCATCAGGCCGCCCGAGAGCGAAGCCGCCGACTAGCCGAAGCGGCAACGGCTTTCAACCGCTTCCTCTTCCCCAAAGGCGGGAAATTCGCCAGAGGGCGGCGATGGCTTTGCGCAAACCCTCTCCTTCGCGGACCGAAGACGGTCCGGTCTGGCTCTATGGCCGTCATGCCGTGTTGGCCGCGCTGAAGAACCCGCGCCGGGACCTCCTTCGGCTGGTGACCACAAAGAACGCAGCGGCGTGGATTGAAGAGCATCATAAGCTGCCCCAGTCGTCTGAGGATAAGAAACCGCATCAGATCGACACGCTCCTGCCCGCTGGCGCGGTTCATCAGGGCATTGCCGGGCAGTTCTCGGACCTGCCGCGGGCGCGGTTGAAGGAGGTTTGCGACCCATCGAAGCCCGGGGCGGTACTGGTGCTGGACCAGGTGACCGACCCACAGAATATCGGCGCGTTGATCCGGGTGGCGGCGGGGTTTTCAGCTCAGGCCGTCATCGTGCAGGAGCGGCGCACACCGCCTCTTTCGGGCGCTTTGGCCAAGGCGGCAGCCGGGACGCTGGAGCGCCTGCCTGTTGTGAAGGCGGTGAACATCTCGCGTTCGCTCGAAGCGCTGACGGAAATGGGTTTCGAGACGGCGGGCCTTGCAGGCGAAGGCGCCGTTCCCCTGCCCGGTTACAAGCCAACGCGTCCAGTGGCCTTGGTCATGGGGGCGGAAGGAAAGGGCCTGCGCGAAGGCGTGCGCGGGCATTGCGAGCATCTGGTGTCGATTCCGCTGGCCAAGGACGTGGAGAGCCTGAACGTCTCCACTGCAGCGGCGGTGGCGCTTTACGCGCTTGGACCTCAGCTGGCGGCGGACGGCGCGGAGATCTGACCGGCAATCAGCGCGGCGTAACCTGCGAGCTCGCGCCCCCTGAGTATGCCGTCACCGTCCTTGTCGGCACGGCGGAAGGGCTCGAGGCGGGCTTGCTGCCAGTCGGCTTCGGTCAGGCCGGGACCGGTCAGGTTGCGGACCCGGAAGTCGCGGCGCGCTACGGCATCAAGCGCAGCGCGTTCGCTGACGCCGATGCTGTCGGGCACGGTGGCCGGAACATCGACCCGGATCGGGGTCTGGCCGTCAATGGTGAGAGAGCGGCTGAAGCGGGCAAGCTGCGCATAGACGAGCTTCTGCCCGGCAAATTCGTCCTCGTCGATCAGCCCGTCATTGTTGACATCGATCTTGTCGAAGCCTCGCGCCGCATCCACCATCGCCTCGGTCAGCGGAACGGCATCGCCGCTGAGGCCAAAGGGTGCGTCTTCACCAAGGGAAGCCGAACCGGCCGTCAGGGTGGCGGTTGCGGCGAGAACGGTCATCAGCTTGAGGTTGCGGCTCTTCATGTGTCAGTGTCTCCTGCCCCCATCAATGCAATTGACGTGCAAGAGTCGTCACCAACTCAAACGTTTGTGACTTGTGCAGTGCAGCGCCGAGCCGCCCCGGCGCTGCAACGCATTGTTTTAGCCGACGATTTCGTCGTCCGAGAAGAAGAAGGCGATCTCTTCCCTGGCCGTCTCCGGCGCGTCCGAACCGTGCACGGAATTGGCGTCGATCGATTCAGCGAACTCGGCGCGGATGGTGCCGGGGGCGGCTTCCTTCGGATTGGTGGCGCCCATCACTTCGCGGTTCTTCGCGATGGCGTCGTCGCCTTCGAGGACCTGAACGACAACCGGGCCGGAAGCCATGAAGCTGACGAGGTCACCATAGAAGGGGCGTTCCTTGTGGACAGCGTAGAATTCGCCTGCCCGGTCCTCGGAAAGCTTGATGCGCTTCTGGGCGACGACGCGGAGGCCGGCGCTTTCGAGCTTGTCGATGATCTTGCCGGTAATGTTGCGGGCGGTGGCATCGGGTTTGATGATGGAGAGCGTGCGTTCGGTGGCCATGAGAGGTCCTCTGCTTGTTCGAGTTGCGGGGCGCCATTACATGCGGGTTCCAAGCGCGGCAACAGGCAGGAGACTTACCGATGAGCGATGACGAACGTTGGCAGGGAATTGCGGTCTACGCGATCTACATCGTCGGCCTTTTCACGGCGCTTCCGCTGCTGATCGGTCTCGTCCTCGCCTATCTGTTCCGCTCCGGCGCGAGCCCGGCCGCGAAGACCCATTACGAGCACCAGATCGGGCTCTTCTGGCGCTTCGTTCTGGGCAATATCGTCGTCGGGTTCCTGGTCGGGATCGGCTGGTTCCTCACCATGACCGTGGTCCTGGGCATTATCGGCATCCCGCTTCTGATCCTTTGCGGGGTCATCTTCGTATGGCTCTGGGTGATGCTGCTGACCCGCTCCCTGCGCGGGATCGGACGCCTCAATCAGGCCGAAGCCTATCCCATTCCGGCAGGCTTCTCGCTCTAGCCGCGAAGCGTCCCCGCGAAATGCAGCACCGCCTCCCTTCGGTGGGGGCGGGTGCGGTGCTCGGCGAGGTAGACACCCTGCCAGGTGCCGAGGGTCATTGATCCGCCTTGAACAGGAACGGCAAGACTGACGGCGGTGAACGCCGTCTTGATATGGGCCGGCATGTCGTCCGGCCCTTCGGCATTGTGGCGGTAGTCTGATCCCTCCGGCGCAAGCTGGCCGAGGGCATCGCCAAGATCGGCCAGCACATCCGGGTCGGCGTTCTCCTGGATGAGAAGGCTGGCCGAGGTGTGGCGGAGGAAGACCGTCAGGAGGCCGTCCCGCGCCCCGATCTCGGCCAGCCATCCGGCGATACGGCTCGTGACGTCGGTGAAGCCGCGCCCCCGGGTCTCGAAGGACAGCCGGCCCATCCGCTGGGTCAGAGCTTCGGTCATGGATCGGTCCTCCCTCACATAGCGCACGCCTGGTAAAACACACGGCGTAGGCGCCCGGTTCGGCATTTCACCCTTGCCAGCAAAGCCGCCCGCGAGACAGGATCAGCGCCGTGCCGAAGCTTCTCCCAACCCTTCTCCTCCTCTGCCTTGCGGCATGCGCCGGCAGCCAGGATCGTCAGCGTCCAGTCTATCTCGAGCTTGCCGAAGTCGTGAGCGACGGGAGCGCGGAGGGCCTGCGGGCCAGGGTCCTAGAGGAATTCGAAGCCCTCGGCCCTATCCTTCCAGAAGACACGGCGCTTCTCACCGAAGACGGCCCGCCTCAATGGCGCCGGGACACGCCGCTTCACCAACTCGATTTCTCAGGCGTCAGCTTCACCCGCAATGCTTCGCCAGGCACCCCGCCGGGGAAGAGGCTACGCGGTACCCTGATCAGCGATCGCCATGCCATCGTCAGCGGGCATATCGGCGCAAGACCCGGGCAGACCATGAGCTTCCTGACACGGAACAACGACCTCATAGAACGTGAAGTGGCCAAGGTCGTCACCATAGCCGATCTGTGGACGGAGGGGAATAAGGTCGTCCCCTTCCCCGAGGTCAAAGTCGTCAGGCTCGCCCGCCCGGTCCCGCCGGACGTGGCCGCCTACCCGCTTCTCGACGTGGGCCGCAAAGGGGTCTTCCAGGTGAAGGGGTCGCCGCTTCCCGCCTTCCTCACCAACCAGGACGGGCAGGCCGTACCGGCGCTCTATGTGGCGCGGATCAAGGACGGCACACGTGCCGCTTTTGCACCCTACGGGCAGGGTCATGCCTATATGGCACGCGGCGGGGACAGCGGCTATCCGATCTTTACGCTGATCGACGGACAGCTGGTCCTTGTCAGCCATCACTGGTTCGCGGGCTTCGGCGAAGGGCCGAATTACTTCTACGGGCCGCTCCTCGACGCGATCGAGGATGCGGTGCGCGAGAGCCTCAAGCCCTGACCGTCAGGTCCCGCCGAAACCGTCGGCGAACCCTGCCTTCAGTTCAGGATAAGCGGCCACCAGAAGAACGATGACCGCGATGACGATCAGAAAACCGAATAGGCGCCTCATAGGAAGCCTCCGTCCTGAGGCTTTTCAAATATGAACGGCAGGACAGGGTTTCAAGAGTTCACTCAGCCGGCCAGAGCACTTCCGGGTTCTTCATGGTCTTCATTTCAAGAACATTGCCGTTCGGGTCTTCGATGAAGAAGGTTTCCTGCTCGTACTTGTCGCCTTTGAAGCGGCGATAGGGCGGGTCCATGTATTCGAGCCCGGCATCGTCAATCCGCTGCTTGAGGGCGGCGAAGTCGTCCTCTTCGAGGTGCACACCGAAATGGGGCACCATGACATTGCCCATGTCGACGTCGTGGCGGACCGAAGGCAGGCGTTCCTCGCTCTGATGCAAGGTCAGCTCATTGCCCCAAAGGTTCACGTCCTGCCAGCGCCCTTCCTCGGAATTGCCGAGCTTGCAGCCGAGGATATCGGTATAGAACTTCAGCGTCTTCTTCAGATCCCCGGCCGGAATGGCGAGGTGGACGATAGCGGACATGGGCGGCCTCCGTGATTTTGCGTTGCCAGTAGAAGACTTCCCGGCCTGCGGCAAGATGGCAGCTTTCTACAGCGGGGGCCGCGTGGAAGCGGAACCGCGCCCTGCCCGTCCTCGTTCCTCTCCCGTCATCTGGAGAGAGTGCGCCATGAACCGATATGTCCGTTTTGGCCTCATGATCGCCACGTCGACCGCGGTGATGTTCGCGCTGATGTACCTCAACACCTACCGTTTCGAGCATGTCTTCTGGAGCGAGACGCGCTTTTACATGGCCTTCGTGATGGGCGCTGCCATGGCGATCGTGATGCTGAGCTTCATGCTCCACATGTATGAGAGCAAAGGCGCAAATATCGCCATTTATGTCGGCAGCGCCGCGCTGTTCATCGGGGCTTTGGCCCTGGTGCGAAGCCAGATTACTGTCGAGGACCGTTCCTATATGAAGGCAATGATACCCCACCATTCGATCGCGATCATGACCAGCGAGCGCGCCAACATCGACGATATCCGCGTCAGGGAGCTCGCGGACGATATCATCCGTGCACAGCGCCGGGAGATCAAGGAGATGGAGTGGCTGATTTCGGATATCGCGGAGAACGGCCCCGTCACCGACGAAGCGGCGGCGGAAGAACGCCCGCTTCCGGATTTCGAAGGCTTTCTCGATCCCGATGAGCCGGCTGGTGCGAATGTCTCTTCGGGCGGCTAGGCACCCTCTTCCCCTGGGGGTGGCCGCCCTCTTGCGAAGGCGGCCTTGAGCGTTCTCAGCTCTTCTTGCGGCGGCGCGCGGCGCCGAGGCCCGCGAGGCCGGAGATCATGGCGACCGCTGCGCCGGGAACCGGCACTTCGCTGACGCTGATCGAACCGATGGCGAAGCCGGCGCCCTGCTGCGTCGCGACGAACTCGAAGGTCTGACCGATCAGCGAGAACGCCATATTGTCCATGGCGGCGAAATTGCCCTCAAGGACACCATCGACGAAGAGGTCGAAGGTGCCGCACGGGCCTTCGCTGCCGAAGTTCGAGCAATTCACGTCGCCGCCTGCGTTGAAATCGATCGCATCGAAGATGACATCGGAGCCGAAGTCGAAGACGATCGACTCACCGCTGTCGAACTGCACCTGGTCATCCGATGAACCCTCGCCCGCCGAAAGCACGGCGAGGCCCGAATTGGTCGGGCGCAGGTCCTGCATCAGGTTGGTCAGGCCGTTGCTGTCGAAGGCAGTTGCCGTCACGGTGGCAAAACCCTTCGAATACTCGAAGCCCTGAGAGGCATCCGAGGTGCAGAGATCGCTTCCGGAAATATTCACCCCGTTACAGGTACCGCCAGTGGTAAAGTTGCCAGTCGGCATGTCGGCACCAGGGTTCTGAAAGACGATGGTGACCGAAGCGGCCTGCGCAGAACCGGCAATCATGCCAGCAGCAGCAATGGTACTCAAAAGAAATTTTTTCATGGATTCCTCTCCGTTCTAAAAGCCCGCCTCTAGATTACCGAAACGTTTCCGATCCACAAGCGTTCTTTAACATAGGATTAATGGCGGTTCGACCTACACTTTCTGAGTGTTTGGCCTGAGGGCGTTTCGCGAGCAGCGTGTAAGGTCGGGGATCAGTGCGAAGAGCTGCGCCCTGGCGGCTACGCCATCATACAAAGGCCAACCGACGGCTAGTTGGGTTTGCGCGGTGGCTTCTCCGCGAAGCAGACCTTCGGACCTTGACCCCCCATCGAACAGAGGCGGGGCCAAGCTGCCCCATGCTGGAAGGGCGGGTATAACACCGCAGGCCCTTCCGGAACGGCCTTCTGCCGTATCTGTTCGAGCACTTGGAAACCCAGAAGCGGATATTGCCATGCTCAAGCCAGCACTTGCCGTCCTGATGGTCGGCGCCCTTACCCTTCCTGCCCACGCCCAGAACGATGATGCCGAGAGCATCCTTGCTTCGGCGTTCATGGCCGAGCACACGGTCTGGGAAGAAGACCACGACCGTTGGTCGGACGAGCACGACGAGGCGATCGAGACCCTCCGTGCCGCGATCGAGCGGCTGGAAGGCCAATCCCCGCTCGACACCCACAAGGAGCGGATGGAAGAGCACCGCGAGGCCCTCGAAGGTGATGAGCTGGCTGGTCTCGCCGCCCGCCACGCCCGCGCCCGTTCCGAGCATGAGGAGCTGCGCGATGCGCACCATCACCTCATGGACGTGGTCGCGCTTCTGCAGCGCACGGTCGAGGAAGACATGGGTAAAGACGATGAGCGTCCCAAAAGACGCAGGAACCGCAACTGACGTTCGATAATAATGGGGCGGAACACCGAAGGTGATCCGCCCCCGGGAATTGCAGACGATGATCCTTGACGGACAGTGCTAGACAGGGTAGAGGTCTGTCATCGATTGCTTGCCGGATGCCCGAGGCTTTGCGGTTCTTCTTGAAGACCGCTGACGTTTTAGACTGCACCCCCTCAATTTGATCGACAGGAACGCAGGACCGCGCGGTGCGGCTCTGTGCATTCCGCATTGCGACTGAAAGACTGTGACTATGACTAAAGGTACCGTGAAGTTCTACAACGACCAAAAGGGCTTCGGATTTATTCAGCCTGAAGATGGCTCGACTGACGTGTTCGTGCACGCAACCGCTCTCGAGCGTTGCGGCCTCGGCCCGCTTAATGACGGCGACAAGGTCGAATTCGAGACTGAAATTGACCGCCGCTCTGGCAAGAGCGCCGTCAGCCAGATCTCGATGGCCTGACCTGAACGTCGCCGCTCGCCAAGCGAGCGTCAGACGTCGAGCCCGCCCTGCCCCGGCAGCGGCGGGCTTTTTTGTGTGCGGAAGGAAGGAGAAGCACGTGCAGCCGCCCGTGGGCAGTTCTTCCGTCCTCATGCAGCGAAGCGTTAGGACAAACGAAAAGGGAAGCTCGCGCGCGGTCATCGCAGCGGAGATTCTTGTAAAGCTTGCCGCAATGCAAAGGGCGCTCCGTTCGGAACGCTTACGCGGGCTTCGCCCACAGTCGCCCCTCACCCCGCGCGCGAGCGCCGACACGCGCTCACCCTGCCTGTTTGCCGTGCGTCCTTCGCACGCGCCGGGCAAGGCGGTAGCGCATCATGATGTCATCACTCTCCCCGGTGACGGCCGATCCCCAGCTCACGCCCCGAAGCGTCCGTAGGCAGAGCGGTCACGCGAGCTGCGTTCCCACTCCGCCGGATGACACCGGCACGGACAGATCATCAGGCGACGGATCCTGAACTCCCGGCGTCTGTCCGTGGGGGGATGATAGCGCGGGGTGGAGGGGGCGGGGATAAGTCGTTGCGTGGGGGCATGCGTAGGGCGGAACACCGAAGGTGATCCGCCATTGGGCGGCACGAAAAGAGACGGCGGATCGCTAACGCGTTCCGCCCTACGGCGCTGAGCCCTTAGCTGTCATTCCGGGATGCTCGAAGAGCAGGCCCGGAATGACACGTGAGAACAAGCAAGGCCGCCGAGACGGCGAGCGCGGCATCTGGCAGCGCCGGTTCTGGGAGCACGTCATCCGCGACGAGCGGGACCTTACCAACCATATCGCGTACACGCATTATCACCCGGTAAAGCACGGCTTGGTGAAGGAGATAGACGACTGGCCGGCCACTGCGGTGGCCCTCTCCGCCTACGATCAGTCCCCCAGACTGATCGTTCCGCCTACGGCGGACCGTCTGCGAAGCGTCGTGGCACCAATGGAAACGCGACAACCATTTTGAGATGCCACCAGAGGGGTGGTCGCCGCGAGAAACCTAGGGTGCATGGCTCAGCTCCAGTGATCTCGACGCTCAAAGGTGCGATACAATCTTCTCTTGGAATTTGTCCGCGATGTGCAGCAGAAGACTGATAGTAAGATTACAATGATCAACTATGTTTACATCTGAGAGATCTGGCTCATTTCCGTGTGCAACTTCATGGCGCCATTTGACGAGTTGTCGGTTTATTCGAAGCCGATCATGATGGACCTGTTCAAATTGAATTCCCAAAATTCGTCCGTTCAACGCGATTTGATCTGCATCAAGATTAGAACGCGGCTTAACGCAAGTTCGGTTGAACCCGGAAAAATCAGTATCGAGCCTAGTTTCAAGAGATTCGACGAAATCAAGCTTCGCCTCCCAGGATGCATTCCGGTCCACGAGACTTTGAAAGGCACCATCGAGAACCCCGACCATAAAAAGCCAGTTTGTTTCTCGTACTCTCTGCCCCCTTGCAACCAAGAAATCGATGTAGGTCTTGACACAATCAGCGTAGAAACCCTCCCAATGGGCGTAGCAGAGGACAACGACAGATTGGGATGCAATATTTGAAGTATCTACGCCGAAAAGATTACTCGTGAATTTCTGCTTCGTATTGGATAGCGATCTGGCTCTACTGAGCCTAGCCTGATCGATCCTGTCGAACGCTTCGTCGGGGGTCATTTCGCAGATCTAGGATCAAACCAGTCCTTGCCGAACGGTAGGGTCTTACCCCAACGCGTTGTGCCGCGTTGTCCAGCCCCACTCATTCCTTCAAGAGCGCTTGTCTGCATCCAGAATTTTGTAATTCTCTCACGAACAAATTCCTCCGGCTTAGGAAGCGCTTTAATTGCAGAGGCGTTTATGAGCACCCCCACAGCAATGACTTCAAGTGACCTGAGAGCGAACCGCTCCACCGTATTGAATTCGATGTCTTTAGGCGGCAGTAGTACTTTCTCGCCGTCAATCGCGTGGAGCGTCTCAACCGCCCAAACAGCATCATCGAGGAAAGCGTTCCAATTGTCTCCCTGCAGAAGTTCGATGATTGCCTTGTCGAGAAACTCTTCGACGTCCAGCTTCCCTTCGTAGGCTTTGGAGGCATGGGCAAGCAGCCGGACGGCATACTCCACATCCTTTTGAATTTTCGACTGGTCCTCATTGACACGAAACACGGTTCGGAATGATTCGCTCTTAGCGATTTCTCGAATTTTTCGAGTAGCTTCCTCGTTCGCGAGAACCATTGCGCAAGTTCGAACCTCTTGAGCGTTCGCGTAGGCGCCACCTCGGTTCAGTCGTTGGAATAGATCAAATTTTGTGGTTGCGTCACTTGGATACTTCAAGATCTGAAAATCTATCCTAGCCCTGCGGATGAAGAGTTGCAGTTCCTTACCGATTCCCTTTCCGTCTGCCCCGCCGTGGACCCAGCCGACTCCATCGAGTCCGGGAAGGTACTTCGCTCCAACTAAGGTAGTGGGCTCACATAGTTTGTCCGGATTGTAGGGATCCCTCAGGAGCCCCTGAAACTCAAGTACGGTCGAAATCCTCTGCAGACCATCGATTAGCTCCCAAGTGGCATCCTCCCTCTCGTAGGCGAATGCTGGCGGAATTGGAATCCCAACCAAAAGCGACTCAATAAAATCAGATTTTTTTTGCGGCCCCCAGCGAAACAGTCGCTGAAATTCTGGTAGGATGTGCAATTCTTTCGCCTCGTACATCGACCCAATCTCGCCGATGCTTATTGCGAGTTCATCCGTACTCACGGACCGCTTAGCGTTATCAATCTGTTCTCTAAGCGTCATAATATAGCCTACCGCTCCGCCTTCCGGTACTTGATCCTCCGCGGCACATCCGCATCCGGACCAAGCCGCCGCTTCTTGTCCTCGATATAGTCCTCGAAGTTGCCTTCGAACCATTCGACGTGGTTGTTCCCTTTCATCGGCCAGTAACTTCCCCGCTCGGCGCGCCGCGGAGAAGGCCCTCCACACTCAGGTCCTCGTCGATCTCAGGCCAGTGGATGCCGTAACCGCCGCCCGCGATTTCTCGATGGGCGCGCTGCTTAGGCGTGGCGGCAGCGAGGCGGGGGAACCAGGCCAGGGGAACGCTGATGACCCTGCCGTCCATGAGGGCAACGGTGAGGCTGTCGGTGCCTACCGAGACGTCTGCTATGCGAATATCAGCGGCTAGGGCCGAAGAAGTCATGCCATGCCTCCAGAAGCTTGGTCCGGTGAGTTTCGGTCAGCTTGAGCAGCTTGGTCAACTCCTGTGGCCGGAAGCCGATATTACGGGCGAGCGCGACCGGCTCCAGCCAGAATTTCGCTGACGCGCCGCCCCTGTCGATATGGACGTGGGGCGGCTCGTTCGGCTCGTGACTGTAGAAGTAGAACCTGCAGCCGTCCTCGCGGTGGACCGTCGGCACGGATGCCTACCGTTCCGCCTTCCGGTACTTGATCCGCCGGGGCACCTCCGCGTCCGGGCCCAGCCTGCGCTTCTTGTCTTCGATATAGGCTTCGTAATTGCCTTCGAACCATTCGACGTGGCTGTTGCCTTCGAAGGCCAGGATATGCGTTGCGATGCGGTCCAGGAACCAGCGGTCGTGGCTGATGATGACGGCGCAGCCGGCGAACTCGTCCAGCGCCGCTTCGAGTTCGCGCAGGGTATCGACGTCGAGGTCGTTGGTCGGTTCGTCGAGGAGGAGGAGGTTCGCCCCCTCCTTCAGCATCTTGGCGAGCTGCACGCGGTTGCGCTCACCGCCCGAGAGGTCGCCGACCTTCTTTTGCTGGTCCGAGCCCTTGAAGTTGAACCAGGTACAGTAGGCGCGTGAGTTCACCTCGCGCTTCTCGCCGAGCTTGACGATGTCGAGGCCGCCGGAGATCTCCTCCCAGACATTGTTCGTGTCGGTGAGGTTCTCGCGCGTCTGGTCGATATAGCCGAGCTTGACCGTCTCGCCGAGCCGGATCGAGCCCTCGTCCGGCTGATCCTGACCCGTCAGCATACGGAAGAGCGTGGTCTTGCCCGCGCCGTTGGGCCCGATGACGCCGACAATGCCGCCGGGGGGCAGCTCGAAGGTCAGATCACCGATCAGGAGCTTCTCGCCAAAGGCTTTCTTGAGGTGCTCGGCCTCGATCACCTTGCCGCCGAGGCGAGGCCCCGCGGGGATCTGGATCTGGGCGGTGGAGATGTTCTCGTTGGCGGCCTGGTCGCGCAGCTTCTCATAGGACTGGATGCGGGCCTTGGACTTGGCCTGGCGGGCCTTCTGGCCCTGGTTGATCCATTCGAGCTCGCGGTCGAGGGTCTTCTGCCGCTTGCCCTCCTCGCGCTCCTCCTGGGCCATGCGCTTGGCCTTCTGCTGGAGCCAGCCCGAGTAGTTGCCCTCGAACGGGATGCCCTTGGCCCTGTCGAGCTCGAGGATCCAGCCGGTCACGTTGTCGAGGAAGTAGCGGTCGTGGGTGACGAGCACCACGGCGCCGGGGAAGTTGCGCAGGTAGTTCTCGAGCCACGCGACACTCTCTGCGTCGAGGTGGTTGGTCGGCTCGTCGAGGAGGAGAAGGTCGTTCTTCTCGAGGATGATGCGGGCAAGGGCGACGCGGCGCTTCTCACCGCCCGAGAGCTTGTCCACGGGCCAGTCGCCCGGCGGGCAGCGCAGGGCCTCCATGGCCATCTCGACCTTCGAGTCGATGTCCCAGGCGTCGAGGGCGTCGATCTCTTCTTGCAGGGAGGACATCTTCTCCATCAGCTCGTCGGAATAGTCCTCGGCGAGCTGCA
>CAZKVC010000015.1:0-60319 GCA_964556115.1 uncultured Caulobacterales bacterium | reverse complement strand
CAGGCTTTCGCCCATTGCCCAATATTCCCCACTGCTGCCTCCCGTAGGAGTCTGGACCGTGTCTCAGTTCCAGTGTGGCTGATCATCCTCTCAGACCAGCTACAGATCGTCGACTTGGTAGGCCATTACCCCACCAACTATCTAATCTGCCGCGGGCCCATCTTAAGGCGATAAATCTTTCCCCCGAAGGGCACATACGGTATTAGCACCAATTTCTCGGTGTTGTTCCGTACCTTAAGGTAGGTTCCCACGTGTTACGCACCCGTCTGCCACTCACCCCGAAGGGTTCGTTCGACTTGCATGTGTTAAGCCTGCCGCCAGCGTTCGTCCTGAGCCAGGATCAAACTCTCAAATTGAGGTTCGATACCCGACCATCTTACTGACGTCACAAGACCAAACCCCCGTTGTTACGAGGTTATGGTCTTTAAAAGAAACATCAGCAGGTCGGGCTCAAAGTGTGAAGCTATAAAGCTTCCGCCAGGGCCGCGCCGCCCACGTTTCTCTTTCTCAAAACCAAATTGTCAAAGAGCGTTTGGCGTCTCTACCAAACTGCCGAACCGAAGTCCAGCTTTTTCTTTCGAAAGTTTTCCGCTTCATTGAGAAGCTTCAACTTTCTTGAGAGCAGCGAGATAATCATCTCGAAACTCCCTGTCAACAACAAAGTTTAGACCTTGTTGCCGACTTTGCGAAGACTTGGGCTTTACTTCGAAAGCTTCGTTCTTCGCGGTGGAGAGGCGAAATATTCATTTCGCCGATCCGTGTCAACGGCCTTTTTGACTTTTTCTTCTTCGTCCGATCAGCGGGCCAAACCCGGCGTCTCAGAGCAAAGAAGGCCGCGGGCGAAATCTCTGAAAGGTCAGAAGACCGCGCCCCGTCGGCGTCTCAATGCCGTGGAGGAGGCCGTATATGCAAAACGGGGCCGGGGTGCGCAACCCCTTTTTTAAGGGAAGCTGCACTTTTTGCGGGCGCGGCGACGCAAATCACCCTAGCTTTCGCCGCTTCGGCTGAAATTCCGACCCGCTGCAGCTGATTTACGCTGCGCTCCCTGGCAATTCCAGCACCCTTCCTGCCTTCGCGGTGGAAAGCCTAGGAATGGGTAATGTAGCTTTTGAGCTGCTCGGCCTCTTCCCGCACCTCGCGGATACGGTTCTTCACCACGTCACCGATGGAGAGAATGCCCCGCAGCTCACCGTTCTCCATCACAGGAAGGTGGCGGATGCGGCGGTCTGTCATGAGATCGAGAAGGTGATCGACGGTGTCGTCCGGTTTGCAGGTGATGAGATCCGCGGTCATGCAGCTGCTGACCTTGTTGTCCCTGGCGCCCGTGGGGGCCCCTGCGAGGACCCGGACCACGTCACGCTCCGAGATGATGCCGCAAGGCTCGGCACCGCCCCTGGTGACAAGAAGCGCACCAATCCGCTTTTCGGCGAGCATGGCAATTGCGTCCCCGAGGCTCGCATCCGCGTTGATGGTTTCCACCTCGCTGCCCTTCTGGGCGATCATGTCCTTCGCGCGCATCAATGCCTCCTCGCTCGGTCGTGGGTCTCGCACCTATTTGGTGCGCAGCCGAGGTCGCAGCAAGCGAAAGGGTCAGCCAAGGCCGAAGGGCAGCGGCGGACGCTTGGCCAGACGGTCGAAGAGGGGGAAAGCGATCAGTCCAAAGACATATCCGCCGATATGGGCTTCCCATGCGATCATCGCCGCGCCCTCGATCCCCATGCTGCCAACGATGCCCGTCCCTGCATTGAGGCCGACATAGAGAAGCGATGCCATCACCACCGGACGTGCCCATAAGGAAGCGAGCTTGCCGTATTCCGCCCCCATGGGCGCGTAGAGACGCAGCGCGAATCGCAACGTTCCCGCCATCAGGCCGGAGATCGCGCCCGAAGCACCAACCATCGGTGTGGGATCGAACGGGTGGGCCGCAAAATGGGTCAGGGCCCCCGCAAGCCCGCAGGCCAGGTAGAAGCCCAGGAAAACAGTCATATTGCGGGTTCTGTCAGGGGGCGGAACGCCTTCGACGCAGAGACGCCTTGCGATGCCTGAGCCGAAAACCATCAGCCACAGCATATTGAGGGCGAGGTGCCCGAGGCTTCCATGCAGGAAGATGTGGGTGATGAGCGGAATGACGGCGAGCGCCACCGCTCCCGATTCGATCAGCGCCAGGAACCTGATCGGTACGAAGGCCAGGTCGATGAAGAGCGGATTGCCCGAGAAGGGTGAACGGATGGCGATCGACGCGAAGAAGACGAGCACCGTCCAGAAGAGTATCGCCGGGATCGGTGTGGGCAGGTTGAGGATCGGACCGCCGCGGAGTTGGCCGCCGCCATATCCCCGCTGCCGCCGCAGGACCGAAGGTCGCTCGCTCATTCTTTCTCCGGTCCGGCTGCTCGAAAGCTCGAATGCGTAAGGTGGAGGTCCCCTTCCCTCGCGGCAACCCGGGCCTTGGCCTTTTTGACCGTTTGTTGACCCGGTTTCGCTAGGACAGGGAAAGCTGGGGGGCGGCGAGGACAGGTATGGCGGCGTTCGAACGGCGGCAATGGCCGGGCAATCCGGCTAAAAAGGTGAGGCGCGAGGCGCCAGATGGCGTCACGCGTCGGCTCTACCGCCGCATCGACCTCCGCCTGCCTGCCCGTTTCCAGCTTCCTTCGGGCGAAGACCGCCCGTGCATCGTCCGCGACCTCTCGGTGAGAAGCGCTTCGGTCCTGGCTGACACAGGTGCCATGCGGGGTGACCGGCTGATCCTCAGGGTGCCCGACTTCGGGCCCCTGGAAGGCCGCGTCCTCAGGACCGGCAATGGCGGCTTCGTCCTGATCCTGGGCGGCGGCCGCAAGGAGCGCCAGCGCCGCGCCGATCTTCTGACCGTGTTCCTTAACGAGGGGACAGGTGAAGGCCGTGCCGTGCGCTTTCCCTTGAGCGGTGAGAGCATTCTGGAGACCGGGACGGGCCAGGTCGCCCATGCCTATGTCACCAATGTGTCCGCGACAGGCGTGCAGATCCGCACCGCCCTTTTCCCGGCACTGGGCGAAACAGTTCTCATCGGCCGGAAAAAGGCTAGGGTCGTTCGGCACGATGCCGATGGCATCGCTGTCGCCTTTACGCGGCCTCAGCCGCATTCCTGAGCGGAGCCCAGCATGGTTCAGACCGACCTTTGGTGCATGAATGTGAAGGGGCGTATCTACGGCCCCTATGACACCGGACAAATGCGCCGCTTCGCCAAGGAGAAGCGCCTCGCCTACCACTCCCAGGTGGCGCCTGCCGGTAGCCGCGAATTCCGCGAGGCCTTCCAGTTCGACGAGCTGCGCAGTTGCTTCCGGCCCAGCCAGGACGCAAAACCGAATCGCAAGGAAGCGTCAGGGGGCGGCGCACCTTATCTGGTCGTCTTCGGAAGCCGCGAGGCCGCAGCGGAAGCCGAGCAGGCATTCTTGAACGGCGAAGACGGCGCGCTTCCGATTTCCGGCACCGTCTATGCCCTGAGGTCCAACCAGAACGAGGACACGCTGCGCGACCAGCTCGCCCGCGCCGTACCGGTGGGCGAACGGGTTTTCGTCCTGCGGATGACCGGCGCGAGACCTTCGGCAGCGGGCGTAAGCCTCGAGGAACTCGACCGGCTGACCAAGCTGCTGCAGTCTCCGGAAACAGCGCGCCTCTAACCGGGGACTTCAACCCGCTGCGGATTGGTTCTAGTGAGGCGGAGATGATTGCGCGCCCCGGCATTCTCGCGGGCTCTGATACGCCCCACATTCTGGTCGTCGATGATGACGAGCGGATCCGCAATCTCTTGGCTCGCTATCTGCGCGACAACGGCCTTCTCGCTTCCGCTGTCAGCGACGCGAAGGAAGCCGACGGCCTGATGGCGACGATCAGCTTCGACGCTTTGGTCATCGACGTGATGATGCCCGGCGAAGACGGCTTCGCGATGACCGGGCGGATCAGGGCGCGCTCCGACGTGCCGATCATCCTTCTCACCGCCCGGGGCGAGCCGCAGGACCGAATCAAGGGGCTTGAGGTCGGCGCGAGCGACTATCTCGCCAAGCCCTTCGAGCCGCGGGAGCTTCTGCTGCGCCTGCAGGGCCTTCTCGACCGCAGCTTCACGCCGGACCGCGACGAGACCGTGCGATTCGGACCCTTCACCTTCGATCCCAACCGCGGTGAGCTCAGTGAGAACGGAGAGCGGGTGCGGCTGACCGATGCCGAGCTTCATCTCCTGCGCACACTGGCCGCAAAGCCAGGAGCGCCAATTCCTCGCGCCGCCCTCGCGCAGAAGGAACTGGACGTCTTCGACCGCTCGATCGACGTCCAGGTCACCAGGCTTCGCCGCAAGCTCGAAGACGATCCGCGCAGCCCGCGCTATCTCAAGACGGTCCGGGGCATCGGCTACGCGCTGATGACCGACTGACGGCTCATTCATGCTCCGCCGCATCGCACCGAAAAGCCTTTGGGGCCGTACGATCCTGATCGTCGTCCTGCCCATCTTCCTGATGCAGGCGGTGGTCACTTTCGTCTTCTTCAACAGGCACTGGGAGGACGTGACCGGCGCCCTCGCCCGCCAGACAGCCAGCGAGATGGGCTATGTGCTGGAGCTTTGGCGCAACCCGCCCGAAGGGCTCAACCGCTCCCAGATCGAGGCCCGCGCTGCCCGGGATCTCGAACTCTACATGCGCTGGGCGCCGGGGGAGACGATCCCGCCGGGTGACAAGTTCTCCTTCTTCTCCGCTCCGAACCGGACCCTCGAGAAGGAACTGGCGCGAACGATCAGCGAGCCCGTCTGGATTAACACCCGCGGCTATGCCGACGAGGTCGAGATCCGCGTGCAGCTTCCCGACGGCTATCTGGTCTTCGTCACGCCCCGCCGTCAGGTCAGCGCCCAGAACGGGCACCTCTTCGTTCTCTGGATGATCGGGACGACCATGCTTCTGGGCTATGTCGCCGTGACCTTCATGCGCAACCAAGTGCGCTCGATTACCCGCCTCGCCGCTGCGGCCGAAGCCTTCGGGCGCGGCGACGACATGCCGGGCTTCAGGCCCACCGGTGCGCGCGAGGTCCGCAAGGCGGGCCAGGCCTTCATGGCAATGCGGGCACGGATCAAACGCTACCTTCTGCAACGGACCGAAATGCTGGCCGGGGTCAGCCACGACCTCCGTACCCCGCTGACCCGCATGAAGCTCGCCATCGCGATGCTGCCCGATGGTGAAGACAAGGATGCGCTCGACGCCGATGCCCGCGAGATGGAAGGCATGCTCGAGGGCTATCTCGCCTTCGTTCGCGACGCGCAGGATGCGGACCGCGACATCGTCGATGTGCCTGCCCTGGCGCGCGAGCTGGTTTCCGAAAACCAGCGGCTCGGACGGGCTCTCGGGGTGTCTGTCGAGGACGACCTCTCCGTGCAGGCGAGCTTCACCGGCCTCAAGCGGGCCCTCAACAACCTGATCGACAACGGGTTTGCCCATGCAAGGGATGTGCACTTTGTTGCCTACCGGCAGGGAAGCGACGTCGTCTTCACTGTCGAGGACGATGGCCCGGGGATCCCGGAAGCCGACAGGCAGCGCGCACTTCAGCCCTTTGAGCGGCTGGACCCGTCGCGCGGACGTTCCGGGACGGGCCTGGGGCTTTCGATCGTTCAGGACTTCGCCAAGCGCCACGGTGGGCGGCTGCGCCTCGGTGACGCGGAGATGGGCGGGCTGGCAGCCAGCCTCCGCCTTCCCGGCTGAGGCTTATTCGGCCGCCGCCTGAAAGGCTTCGACGACGCCTTTTTCGTTCAGGACGTAGACCACATTGCCCGCCACAACCGGGGGCTGGGTCGCCGGGGCGCCCAGCTTGTAGCGGTCGATGATCTCGCCATTCTGGGGCGATACGGCGATCAGCTCCCCCGACGTACCTGTCAGGAAAAGCTTGCCGCCAGCGAGAACCGGGCCAGCCCAGACGATACGGCCCTTGCGCCTTTTCGGCCTTTTGTAGGCCGGCAGCTCGGTCACCCACCGGGCGCGGCCGTCGATGCGGTTGAGCGCGGCAAGCTCCCCGCGGTTGGACACCGAATAGATCGTCTCGCCAGCAAGCCACGGGGTGTGGAAGCCGCCTGCAGGCGCTTCCCAGGCCACGGTCCCCGTGCGCAGGTCGATACCGGCCATCTGGCCGGACTGGCTGACGGAGAAGACTGCGCCGCGGTCAACCACGGGGCTGCCCGAAATATCGCCGAGGGTGGAAAGGGCGTTGAGGCGCGAGGTGCGCGAGATGACCGCCTGCCATTGCAGCCTGCCGGTGTCGCGGTCGAGGGCGACGAGTTCGCCTGAGGAGAAGGGAACGACGACGCTCTGGCCGGAAACGGCAGGAGCGGCGGATGCCAGAACGCGCGCCGATTCCTCGAAGCTCTGATAAGTCCAGAGTTCCTCGCCGGTCTCCTGGTCGAGGGCGACAACTTCGTTGCTGATGCTGACCGCAAGGACCAGACCGTTCGCGACGGTCGGCGGGTTGCGCATGGGGCCCGGCCCAGCGACCCGCCAGATCTCCTCGCCCGTCTCCGCATCAAGCGCGGCAATGAAGCCGTAGCCGGAGGTGACGAAGACCCGGCCTTCAGCAAGCGCGACGCCGCCCCCGAAACCGAGATCGGCGGGCTTGGTGCGTGAGAGGATATTGAACCGATTGCGCTTGGCCGGGCGCAGGTCCGGGGTCAGCGCACTGGTCCAGGCAGGCTCGCCATTGGCGAGGTTGATTGCGGTGACCACGGCCGTGGCATCGACGAAATAGAGCCGGTTCGGCCCGACTACCGGCGGCGCCGTGACCGGCGCGCCCTTGGCCTTCCAGCTGATGACCCTCGCCCGCCACGCCCGCTCGAGCTCGACAGGCGCTTCGACATGGATCAGCGCATGGTCGGCATCGCCCGAAGCCTGCGGCCAGGTCGGGTTGAAGACCGGGGGTGGAAGGGTGATGGCTTGAGCAGCAAGCTCGGGGTCGGCTGAGACCTCTTCGCCGATCGTCAGGACGGGTACGGCGTCGGCGAACTCTTCCTGCTCCTCGGAATCCATGGACTGGCAGGCCGCCAGAAGAAGCGCGGTGCCGAGAAGGATGTGGTTCGTGAAGCCCTGCCTCACTGCGCCTCCTCCTCGTCGGTAGCCGGATCGGCAGCCTGCGGAGCTGTCAAGGTAGGCTCATCCCCTTCTTCGGGAAGGGGCCGCGCTTCGCCTTCGCCAGCGAGGCTGCCAAAGCCTGCTTCACCGAGTTCAGCGCCGAAGCGCTCGATGAAGGATGCCGCGTCGGTCCCGCCAGGCTGCGCGTCGATCACCGCCCCGTTGGCGGCCCCGTCGGCGACAGCTTCGAAGGCGCGGGCCCGTGCAAGAAGGCCCCGCGGAGTGTTTTCATTGGCGACAAGCGAGGCGAACCCTGCCCGTGCCGCCTCAAAGGAGCCTTCCATCAAGGCGGCAGCGGATGCGATCTCCTCCGCATAGGGACGGAAGGCTTCGCTTTCCACATTGGTTGCAATGGCGGCAGCTTCGGCCGGCCGGTTGTCGAACAGGAGATAGGCGGCCCGTAACCTTGCGAAGTCACGCATCGGCACCGAGGCACCGGTATCCTGATAGACCTGTGCGTAAAGATCCCGTGCGCCCTCGAGGTCGCCCTGGCTACCGAGCGCGGCCGCGGCCCGCATCGCTGCGAGAAGGCCGTATCCGCTTTCGTCCCCTTCGGCGAAGGCGATCAGCGCCTCCGGATCGGCTGCGCCTTCGCTGCGCACGCTCAGATCGGCATAGCGCTCGGCAGCTTCGGTCGCCCGCGCCTCGCTCCGCTGATCCAGGATCTGATAGCCGGCCACCCCGCTTATGATCGCCGCCGCCCCCACGATGAGCGGCACACGGTACTTACGCAGTCGGTCGAAAGTCTGATCGCGCGAAAGGTCCTCATCGACCTCGCGAATGAGGACATCTTCTTCAGAAGCCACTGGCGGTCCCTGTCTTCGTCGCTTCGGGCCTGGCAGGGGCAGCAGGACTCGAACCCGCGACCCTCGGTTTTGGAGACCGATGCTCTACCAACTGAGCTATACCCCTAAAGGCCGGACTAGGCCCTTAGGGCCGCGTGCCCCCGGACGCAACAAGACACTGCCTCCTCGGGACCAAATTACATCTCGTAGGAGAATTCTTCCCGCACGATCTTGCCGTTTTCGACATGGTAGGTGCCGATTTCCGTCACCTCCTGGATGTCGCCGCTGGCCTTGTCCTGCACTTTGAGATGGAAGATCACCGAAAAGCGGTCCTCGCCGAAAAAGTACGGACCACGGACCGGCGGCTCGTCGCTGTCGCTCTCAAGAACATCGACCGAGCTCTCCCACCAGTCATGCTTCGCCTTGATGGCGTTGGTGCCGACGACTTCGCGGCCCTGCCCCGCCATGTCGTAGGCTTCGACCGAGACGGCGTCGGCCGCGTAAAGCCGGTCGAGGTTCTCGCGCTCCCGCCCCTCGCGGCACCCGGCCACGAGGTCTTCGGCGAGCTTGCGCAACTGATCGGTCGGACCCATGACCGTTCTCCTGATGTTCCGAAATCCTGTATGATACTGATAGGTTCGACGAGCGAGTCTTTTTGTCAGTCCTTGCCCAGAAGGATACCTCGCGCCTCGTTCACCTTGGCTGCCATGTAGTCCGAGCCGCCCTGGTCGGGATGGGCGCGTACGATCATCCGGCGATGGGCGGCATTGATCGCGGTGGCGTCCGGATTGCCGTCGAGGCCGAGGACGGCCAGCGCCTCGCCGCGGGTCATGGCGCCGCCCCCCCTCGGAGGAGGTGCGGCCCTCGCCTGCTCTTCGTCGCCGCGCTCCTGACGGTCGCCGCGATCGCGCACGGCGATGTTCGCAATGTAGCCGGTGCCGACGAGGATCGCGAGCAACGCCAGCGGCGGCAGTCGCAGGGCGGAGAACGCCAGCGCCGCTGCGAAAGATGCTGCAACGACGAGCCCGGCCCGGCGCTTCGCCCCTTGCGAGAGGTTGAGCCTGCCGAAGACGAGGCCTCCGGCGGCGATCAGAAAGGCAATGGCGGCGAGCAGCATCGGGCCTGCTTAGGCTGCGGCGCGTTTCTCCACCAGAGGTGCCTGCCGTTCGGCCGCAGCCGCTTCTTCTGCCGCGCCGGCCGCGGCAGGCGGGAGGCGAAGGCTTGCGAGCATGCTGCGAAGCTCCTGCCTCGCGGCGATATGGGACATGGAGGAAAGCTTGCGCGGGCTGCCTTTCGAGCCAAGGTCCAGAAGGGTCATGCCGAAATGGAAGAGCTCGCGGTAGATCACGCGCTCGCCGAAGCCGCGGGCCTGCCGGAACTGGATCCGCTTTGAAAGGTCGGCCAGCCGGTTGGTCATCGCAGCCTTGTTCTTGGCGTTGGTCGCCTGCATCCGGTTGCGCATGACGACCCAGTCGATGCCCCCCATGACGCCGGACTGGGCCCGCATCTGCCGGGCCCGCCAGACGGTTTCCGCATAGAGGCTCGGTCCCTTGATCTCGCCGGTTGCGGTATCGACCCGCGCCAGAAGGTCAAAATCGACGAAGCTGTCGTTCAGCGGCGTGACGATCGTGTCCGCATAGCAGTGGGCCGTTCGCGACAGATGCGTATCGGCACCGGGGGTGTCGATCAGCAGGAACTCGCAGTCCGAGAAGGCTTCGAGTGTCTGCTGCAAACGCGCATCGTCGTCCATGTTGCGCTGCCTGGTGCTGTCATGGGCCGAACCCTGCAGAGGCAGGAATTTCGGCATGGGCAGCTCTTCGGCGGTCAGTCCCTGTTTGACACCCCATTGGGCCCGGTTCTCCAAGTAGCGCGCCAGGCTTTTCTGCCTGACGTCGATGTCCAGGACACCGACCGACCGGCCCTGGCGCAAGAGCGCCACGACCAGATGCATCGCGACGGTGGTTTTGCCCGATCCGCCTTTTTCGTTACCCACGACGATGACGTGCGTGCCTTTTTTCGTGCTCATCGCTTCTCAGTCCCAGTTCTGAGGCAAAAAGGATCCGGCCTGGTCGGCCGGCATGCAATAGGCGCCCTCGTCGCGCAGGGCCCGACAGAGCGCCCGCGCTTCCCCTTTCGTCTTCACCGGCCCTGCCAGAAGCCGGACGAAGATGCCTTTGTCGCCGAGATCCACATCGCGGAGGACCGGCTCGAAGTCTCGAAGCTGGCCGCGATGCCTGGCCCGCAGGATGCTCCACCCCGCAGCGGCATCATCGGCCTTGTGATAGGAGGCGAGGTGCAGGAGCAGCCCCTTGGTGGTCTCCTCGGCCGCTTTCGGCGCCTCGAGCATGCGCGGCGCCCTCTCTTTCGGCGCGAAGGGCGTTCCGGCGCGGCCATTGAAGGTCGGGCGCTCGGAAATCTCGACTGCCTCGATGATGGGAAGAGGTTCGCCCTCCTCCCTGCTTTGCGGGTCCAGCTTCAGCGGCTGGCTTTCGAAGCGCAGCTCTTGCCCTATCGCCGGAGAAGCGGTTGAGACACCGGCTGAAACCAGTGTCAGGGCGAGGAAGCGGGATGCCTTTGACATGGATTCAGGGTTTACCCATTGAGGTTAGCGAATCGTTACCGCCAACGCACGCGGAGCGCGATCTCTGCGTAACGTATACGCGCGACAAGGGAGACGGGATGGAGATTGTCAAGAACCGCACGGCTTTGAAGGAATGCCTCGAAAGCGAGCCCTTTCGTGGACGAAGCCGCGCCCTGGTGCCGACAATGGGCGCTCTTCACGACGGTCACCTTTCCTTGATCGAGGAGGCACGGAGCCGGGCGGAGACGGTGGTCGCAACGATCTTCGTCAACCCCAAGCAGTTCGGTCCGAACGAGGATTTCTCCCGCTACCCGCGCGACGAGGTGCGAGACCTTGCCAGGCTCCGCGAGGCAGGCGCGGATCTTGCCTATGTTCCGGACCCCCGCGATATGTACCCGGATGGTTTCCAGACGAAGGTCAGCCTTGGGCCCATAGCCGAGCCCCTGGACGGCAGGTCGAGGCCCGGCTTCTTCGACGGCATTGCGACCGTGGTGACGAAGCTTCTCACGAGAACGCGGCCCGACATCGCGGTCTTTGGGGAGAAAGACTACCAGCAGCTTCTCGTCATCCGCCAGCTTTCGGACGATCTCGATCTTGGCACGAAAATAGTCGGCGCACCGATCATCCGTGAGGAGGACGGCCTCGCCATGTCTTCCCGCAATCGCTACCTTTCCCCGCCCGAACGCAGGATCGCGGGAGAGCTGAACCAGATCATGCGGAAGGTCTGTGAGCGGATCGAAGGCGGCGTTCCGGTGTCAACCGCCCTTCTGCAAGGCATGGGCGAGATGGAGAGCGTCGGCCTGCGGCCGATCGACTATTTCGAGCTTCGTTCGGGCACGGATCTCCAACCCATGCCGGAGCGGGTGCTCCGCCAGTCGGAGATGAGAGATGCGCGGCTCTTTGCCGCCGTCATGCTTGGCGGCACGAGGCTGATCGACAACATGCCGGTCATTCAGCGCTAGGGCCCGGTGTCCGTTCCGACTGCAGCCGCTGAAGGGACGAATGCCGGTCGATGCAGTTCGGCCGCGCCAACGCGCAGCGCAAATGGTCCCGCACCGCCTGGACAGCGAGAAGTTCGGCCTCGCGTTCCGCGGTGAAATCCTCGGAAGCCTCGATTTCGTTGAAGAAGGTGACATGGGCCTGGCTGTCGGCCCGCAGCCCTTCGAGGTCGAAGCGCTTCTCGAGCTTCGTGCTGCCATCCGCGAGGGTCACCCCGGCGAGGATAGCGTAGCGGTCGGAGGTGGCAGCGGCCGCCATATTGCCTTGCCGGTAGCTTTCGGTCCTGGCCGCGACCTGGTCATGAAGGGCGATCTGCCGCTGAAGAAGCGTGCGCAGGCGCTGGTCCTCGATGATCGGCATGCGCCCTGTCGAGATCAACTCGTCATAAGTACCCGTGACGATGCCGGGCTTGGGCAGCTCGCCAGCCTTGGCCAGCGCGTTCATCACCCGGCCCTGCTCGGCCGGTGACATCGCCTCGCCGGCTAGAAGTCTTCGCAAAGCCCCCCGCCCCTGCTCGCGCCGGTAGGACATGCGCTCGATGACCCCCGCGATGTTGTCGTGGTTGGTTTCGGCGTCTGTGAGCAGGCGTTCGAGATATTGCTGCTCGTCCTCGCGGTCCTGAACCTCGTCCCGCCAGGCATCGATCCGCAGGCCGATCAGGATGCCCGCGATCACCACGAGAAGGTCCAGGGTCACCCCGGCCCAGTTCTGGGTGTGCCAATGGCGAAGAACGCGGCGGACCAGCATGGCTGTCGTCTCTCAAACGAAAACGCCGGGCAAGGTGGCCCGGCGCTTGATATTCACTGGGACGAAAGGCCGGTTCAGGCTTCTTCTTCGCCCGGTTCGGCCATCAGCTCGTCCTTCGTGACGGTCTTCTCGGTCACTTCGGCCTTCTCGATCAGGTGATCGACGACCTTCTCCTCGAAAAGCGGCGCACGGAGCTGGGCGAGAGCCTCGGGGCGCTGGCCGTAGAATTCGAAGAGCTGCTGGGGCTGCATGCCGTTCTGCATGGCCTGGGCCTGAATGGCGCGGGTCAGCTCTTCCTGCGGCACCTGGACGTTCGCTTCCTTACCGATCTCGGCGAGAAGAAGGCCAAGGCGCACGCGGCGTTCGGCGATCTTCTCGTAATCGGCCTTCAGTTCGTCCTCGGACTTGTCCTTGTCCTCATCGTCGAGTTCGGAAGCCTGCACCTGCTGCCAGATCTGCTCGAACTCCGCCTTCACCATGCCAGGCGGCAGGTCGAAGTCGTGATGCTCATCGAGCTGGTCGAGGAGCTGGCGCTTCATGTGAAGGCGCGACTGGCTCTCGTACCGGCTCTGGATCATCTCGCGGATGCGGGTCTTGAGGCCCTCGAGATCGTCGAAGCCAAGGGTCTTGGCGAACTCGTCGTCTATCTCGGTGTCCTCGGGCGCCTGGAGCTGCTTCGCGGTGACCTCGAACTGCGCTTCCTTGCCTGCGAGATGCTGGGCGGCATAGTCCTCGGGGAAGGTCACCGTGATGGTGCGCTCTTCTTCCTTCTTGATGCCCTTGAGGCCTTCCTCGAAGCCGGGGATGAACTGGCCCGAACCCATGTCGAGGGAGACATCCTCGCCGGAGCCGCCTTCGAACGGCTCTCCGTCGATCGAGCCCTTGAAGTCGATGATGACCCGGATGCCGTCCTTGGCGACGCGGTTCTTGGGCAGGTCCTTGTAGGACTTGTTCTGGTCGGCGAGGCCCTTGAGCTCTTCGTCGATCTCCTCGTCACCGATTTCGGCGATCATCTTCTGGAGCTTCAGACCGTCGAGACCCTTCGGCTCGATGTCGGGCAGCACTTCGACATGCATGTCATATTCGAGATCGGCCCTGCCCTCGACGACCTCGTCGATGAGGCCGTCCTTCATGTGCGGATGCGGCTGCATGGCAGGCTGGAGATTGTTGTCGGAGAGCGCCTTCTGCTGCGCGGCTGCCATCTCTTCCTGGATAAGCTCGCCCATCAGGTTCTTGCCGTAGAGCTTCTTCAGGAAGCTGGTCGGCGCCTTGCCAGGGCGGAAGCCTTTCAGATGCACCTGCGGCTTGATCTCTTCGAGCTTCGCGTTGAGCCGATCAGAAAGGTGGCTCTGGGGAATGACGACGTGAAACTCGCGGCTCAGGCCTTCGTTCTTGCTTTCGGTGACTTGCATCGTGACTTCCGTTCCGGCGCCGCGTTAGTGCGGCATGAATGATCGCTGACGCCGGAGCCCATCCGGCGGAAGGCAAGCCGCCTAGAGCGGAAAGGCGCGAACTTCAACAGCGATCCTTCGAAGCCTGCGCGGCGGGACCTGGCGCTGAGAGCTAGAGGCCGCCCGGCTCGTTCAAGGTTCCAAGCGCGAGGACAGGCGCGGCCTCAATATCTTCGGCATCAAGAAGAGCCGCCGACCGTTCGAGCGCGGCAACGAGAAAGGCCTGCTCCCAGTCTGCGAGCTTGTCGAAACCGGCGCTGAAACGCTCCTGAAGAGGGCTTGGCGCCCGCTTGAGGGTTTCGCGGCCCTTCTCGGTCAGATGGACGAAGACCTTGCGCCGGTCGTCGCAGCAACGCTCACGGGTGACGTAGCCCTCCCTGGCCAGACGCTCGAGCATCGTCGTCACCGTGGCCTGGCTCAGCGACACGCGGTCGGCCAGGGTCCGCTGGGTGATGCTCCGCTCGCCGGCAAGCACTTGGAGCGTGATATATTGCGATGCGGACAGGCCGCTCGATTTCGCCAGCGCGCGGGAGTTGGTTTCGATTGCTCTGACGATCCTCCCCAGGGCGATGAGCGCTGAATCGCGACGGTGGTCAGACATCTTTCTACATTCCCGAAAGGGGTTCAGCGCTCGGTGCCGCGGTCCTGCCGCAGCCCCAGGAGCAGGCTGACGCAGCATACCAGCAGGACGAATGTGAATGGCAGACCCGCCGTGATCGCGCCAGCCTGAAGCGCGGTCAGCGCGGCCGAGCCGCCGCCGATCAGAAGGACGATCGCCACCAGCCCCTCCATGCTCGCCCAGAACACCCGCTGGCCCACCGGCGCGTGCAACTTGCCACCAGCGGTGATGCTGTCGATCACAAGCGAGCCTGAGTCCGACGAAGTCACGAAGAAGACGATCAGGAGGAGGACCGAGACGAACGAGGCAATCTGGCTGAAAGGCAGGTTCTGGAGCATCTGGAAGAGCACCAGCGAGACCTCCGATATGCCGCCAGCGAGCGGCTCGGTCCCGGCTTTCACCTGCTCGATCGCCGTCACACCGAAGGAGGTGAACCACAGAACGGCCACGACCACCGGCACGATCAGGACGGCCGCAAGAAACTCGCGGATGGTCCGCCCGCGCGAGACCCGGGCGATGAACATGCCGACGAAGGGCGACCAGGAAATCCACCAGGCCCAGTAGAAGATCGTCCAGCCATGGAACCACTCGGTGTCTTCGCGGCCGAGCCAATTCGACAGCCGCAGGCTGTCCGTCACATAGGCGGCGGCATTGGGAAGGTAGCTGGAAAGAATGGCCTTGGTCGGACCGGTGACGACCACGAAGAGAAGAAGCAGGATCGCCAGTACGATGTTGATGTTGCTGAGAACCTTCACTCCGCCGTCGAGTCCGCGGATCACGGAGATCACCGCAAGGCCCGTGATGCCGGCGATCAAGACGATCTGGGTGCTGAGGCCACCGTCGATACCGAAAAGGAACTGAAGCCCGCTCGCCGCCTGCCGCGCCCCAAGACCTAGCGAGGTCGCAAGACCGAACAGCGTGGCCACCACGGCCAGAAGGTCGACGATGTGCCCGGGCCAGCCCCAGACCCGCTCGCCGAAGATTGGATAGAAGGTCGAGCGGATGGTCAGTGGCAGGCCCTTGTTGAAGGTGAAATAGGCGAGCGCCAGCCCCATCACCGCATAGACGGCCCAGGGGGTGATGCCCCAGTGAAAGACCGTGGCACTGAAGGCCAGCCGTTCCGCTTCCTCCGTAAAGGGCTCGACACCCAAAGGCGTACCGAACCAGTCCGTATAATAGGCCAGCGGTTCAGCCGCGCCGTAGAACATGAGGCCGATCCCCACCCCGGCGGAGAAGAGCATCGACAGCCACGACTTGGTGCTGAACTCAGGCTCGGCGTCTTCCCCTCCGAGCCTGATCTTGCCGAAGCGCGAAACGGCGATGCCGATGCAGAAGAGGAACATCAGATTGGTGACGATCACGAAGAACCAGTCCGCATGATCGAGGGTCCAGTCGCGGGCGCCTTCCAGCCACAGCTTTGCCGAACCCGGGAAAACCAGGGTAGCCAGGCAAAAGCTCAGGATCGTAAGCGAGCTGACGAAGAACACCGGATTGTGCAGCTCCATGCCGAGCACCTGCACATTGTCCTGACCCGTCTCGTAATCCGTATCGTAGCACTGCTCCGGCGGCGCCTGGGTTTCCGGCAGGTCGAAATCGTCTGTTGCACTCATGCGCGATATCCTTGCAGCGCCGGTCCGAGGGCGTCCTTCAGGGGACCGAGATGGTCCTCGAAATGTCGCCATTGGTCGACGCCGGAACGGTAGAGGGGTTGGCGCACCTGTTCGGAACTTGCGGTGCGGACGGATCTTTTGGTCTTGTGAAAGTCGATGCAGGCCTCTTCGAACGGCAGACCGCAATGATCGAGAATGCGGCGGACCTGGGTGTCGATATCCTCGACCACGTCCTCGTAGTGGACACGAAGGACCTTGCCCGGAAGAACCCGGTCCCAGTGCGCCATCAGCTCGACATAGCCGCGGTAGTAGCGGCCGATCTCCTCGAGCCCGTAGGTGAATTCCTGCCCTTCCGCGAAGAGCTGCTTGAAACCGGAAAAGCAGCAGGCCATCGGCTCACGCCTCGCGTCGATGATCTTCGCATTGGGAAGAATGAGGTGGATCAGCCCGATATGCCGGAAGTTGTTCGGCATCTTGTCGATGAAGAACGGCGGGCCCTTTCGGTGCACCCTGGTCTCCTCGATGAAGGCCTTGCCGAAATCCGTAAGCTGATCGGCGCTCAGTTCATGGAGCACCTGGGGGTAAGCACTGTCCGCGGAGATCGGACCGTTCGAGCGCAGCTTATGCGCCAGGGCCAGGATGTTCGGAAGCTCCATCGTCCCGTCGACCTGGCTGTGTGAAGCGAGGATCTGCTCGAGAAGGGTCGAGCCCGCCCGCGGCAGACCGACGATGAAGATCGGGTCCGGCGCCTTAAATCCCGCACCCGCCTTCTCCTCGAAGAGCTCCGGTCCGCAGGTTTCCATCTGCAGGCGGAATTCCTTGTCCATCTGGTCCGCCTGGTACCGGGTCTGGTGACGCTTCAGGTCGTTGCCCGTCCGGTAGTGGCCGAAGCTTCGGGCATAGTCCTCCCTGTCCTCGAACGCCTTGCCGAGAGAGAAATGCAGGTGGATGAGGCTGCGCAGCGGCATGCCGGGGGTCCCGGCCTGCCGCTCCATGCTGGCAATCTCGTCATCCGTGAACCGATAGGTCTTGAGGTTCGCCAGCGCGTAGAAGGCATCGGGATGGCCCCGCCCGGACATCGCCGCGGCTTTGTAGGCGGCGACCGCCTCGTCCCGCTGGCCGTAGGTCTTCAGCGCGTGGCCCTTGGAGGTCAGGGTCGCGGGATCATCCGGCAGCTTGTCGAGAACGGCGTCGAAGAGCGCGAACGCCTTCTCATAATCGCCGACCTGCATGCTTTCGATGGCGAGGTTCGACTGAAAGAGCGGATTGTCCGGCTCTTGCGCGTGGAGCTCTTCAGCTTCCTCCAGCGCCCGCTGGTATTTCTGCCGCTTGCGGAGCACCTGGATATAGTCCAGCCGCAGCCTCCTGTCTGCCGGATCGATCGCGATCGCGCTTTCAAGCAGGAATTCTGCATCGTCGAGCACGCTCAGGCGCGTGCCGATATCCGCAAGAAGGCGCATGCCCTCCGTATGGGTTGGGTTTTTCTGCAGGAACGCGCGGCAGAGGTCTTCCGCCTTGAGGATGCGCCCCTCCGCGACGTGATTCATCACGGCGATCAGGGGTTTGGGCAGCTTCGCAAGATATGCAAGCTGGGCACGGGCCGCGCCGGCGATCTGGGGTTCGGAGCGGCCTGCGAGTTCGGCAACGCCCTGCCAGCTCGCCGTCAGGGAAGGGTTGAGCTGCGCGGCATATCTGTAGGCGGAGAGAGCCTCCATGAGCTTGCCCATGGCGCGTAGAAGATGCCCGCGCTCCTGATGCGCCCGGCCATATTCGGGCGCTTCGCGGATCAGGATATCGAGGCTGGAGAACGCTGCCCTCAGGTCCCCCAGGTACCGCTCGCAGACGGCCTTGACGTAAAGCGCGTCGCGATGATCCGGCGCGTTGAGGAGAATGGCGCCAGCCCGCTCCCGCGCCTTGGCGAAGCCGCCGGCGGAGAGATCCTTCTGGGCGAGCTTCAGCTCTTCCTTGTAGAGATCGTCTTCAGCCAATCCCGGTTTCCTTCGTAAGGAAAAAGCGCCCCCGGGAGTTCCCGGGGACGCCTTTCATCATGCGGAACAACCGCCCGCCATCAGTATTTGACGGAGAAGCGGACCCCGACCGTCCGGGGACGCATCACCGTGACACGCTCCCGGTCGAACACGAAGTTGCCGCTCAGTTCGGCGCGTTCGTTGGTGAGGTTGTCGGCGAAAATCTCCGCCGACCAGCCGTCGGAAGTGATGCCCGTGCGCAGACCAAGGGTGGTCCAGCTGTCGAGCTCCATCTTGTTGATCTCGATGATGTCGGTCACCGAGTCGCCCGAATAGACGATCTGCGGCTGGACATGGGCCACGTTGCCGCCGTCGAGATCCCACTCGTACCGCATCCGGAGATTGCCCTGGAACTCCGGAGCAAAAGCGAGCGGGCTGCCTTCGAGCACATCATCGGTCGGCGTCAGAACCTCGGTGACTTCGGTGTCAAGCGCGGAGAAAGCGCCCGCGACCGAAAGGCCGGGTACGGAAGCCGGAGACCATGTGACGTCAGCTTCGATACCCTTGACCTCTGCATTCGCGGCGTTGTCCGAGAAGAAGAGGTTGGTGATCGAGGGATCGAAGATCGTGGTCTGAAGACCGTCGATCTCATTGTAGAAGATGCTGCCGTTGACCCTCAGCTGGTTGGCGAAGAGGTCCATCTTCCAGCCAAGCTCATAGTTCGTCAGCTCGTCGGTATCCACGGCGAAGGGAACGGTGAACCCTCCAGGCCCCGATGCGCCGCCCGGCCGGTTCAGAAGGCCCGGACGGAAGCCTTCCGAATAGGTCGCAAAGAACAGAAGATCCGACGTCGGGGTCCAGGTGACCGTCCCCTTGTAGATCGTACCGTCCGTAGACGCTTTATCCGGTGCACCGGCATCATTGCCCGGCGCGAACTGAGCGGAGATGTTGGTCCCGAACGCCTGGGCATCCTCGCTCTGGCCGAGGTTGAAGAAGGACGAGTTCGCACTGCCTTCGAGATCGACCTCGATGTCGTAGTAACGCGCACCGAGGGTCACCGCGAGGGTGTCGGGCACGAGCTCATAAGTCGCCTCACCGAAGATGCCGTACTGTTCATCGGTACGAAGAACGTCATTCCTGAAGATCACCCCGTCCGGGAAAGGCCCTGGCTGGGAGAAGTACCCCGGCGCCGCATTACCGATCTGGCCGGTCGCCGCAACATTGGTCAGAGGGAAGTTCGGCGCGAAACCGATTTCGCCGTTGAAACCTTCGACCCGGGTCGAGCCGGGATAGGTGAAGTCGTTCAGCTCGGCCAGTTCCAGATCGCTGTAGAACGCACCGAAGGTGGCGCGAAGGCGCCTCTCCGCCGGGGTATTGAACCGCAGCTCGTGGGTCATCACCTCGGTCTCCGTCGAGGAGTCGACGAAGAGGTTCGGCGCCTGGCAGGTGCCCGAGGGATCAACGCCCGCACCCGGATAGCTCACCGAGCCATCGCAGATATAGTAAGGGAGATACTGACCGACGAAGAGGTAATCGGTGTAGTCGACCCGCTGCTCGGTGGTACGCTCCGTATAGGCACCGGTGTAGAGCGCTTCGAGCGCGCCCAAGCGGCCCTCGAGGGTCCATGCGGTGTTGTGGTATTCGTCCTCGATCCGGTCCTGCTCGTATCGCTGGATCTCGTAATCATCGAGTTCCGGATCGTCGAAGAAGACGCCGTCAGCCTCGATGGTCTGACGGGCATGGGCGACCTTGAGGCGCCATTCGTCGTTGATCTCGTAGAGACCGGTCAGGCGGCCGCCTGCGTAAACCGTATCGTTGAAGTCCTCTTCGACGAGGCCGCTATTGTTCTCCTCGATGAAGTTGACGCCGGAAAGATCAGCGCCTGCCTGGAAGCCTTCGCGTGCGGAGGAAACGGGCACGCCGTTGGCGCGGACGGTACCGGCGGGACGGAAACGGGCCGACTCACGGGCGGTCCTGGTGCCCGCCACATTGTCGATGAAACCGCCCTGGTTGTCGACATAGACGACGCCGCGAAGGGCCAGCTTCTCCGTCGCCGGGACGTTGATGACGGCTTCGACCTTGTTCGACATCTCACCGCCATCCGTGAAGGACGTCGCGGCGCTCATTTCGGCTTCGAAGACGCCGAGCTTGGGCTCGTTGGTGATGAGGCGCACGGTGCCTGCCTGCGAGCTTGCACCGAAGAGCGTGCCCTGCGGTCCGGGCAGCACCTCGACCCGCTGAAGGTCGGCTGCGTAAACGTCGAGGTTACGGCCCGGCTGCGCCAGCGGCTGCTCGTCGAGATAGAAGGCAACGTTCGGCGCGAGGCCCGCGACGCCCGCCGTGGTCAGGTTCGGCGTGGTGGAGGCGACGCCGCGAATATAGATCGTGTTCTGGCCCGGGCCGCCGCCGCCAGCGGTGACGCCGGGAAGCTGCACCAGGTAGTCGGTGAAGACGTCGACCCCGAGTTCGTCGAGGGTTTCCTCGCCGAGGGCGTTGACGGTGACCGGAACGTCCTGAGCGCTCTCGGCACGTTTGGTCGCGGTGACGACGATAACATCATTTTGCGCAAAGGCAGGCGCGCAGACGGCACTACCTGCCATGGCCAGCACGGACGCGCTGGTGAACAGTCTCAACAATTTCAAACCCCTGTATCTGAGTGGCAGACCGACGGAACCGGAGGGTTCGCCGGCGCAACAAGCGCCCCAGCCACTGTTTTAGAGAGAGCGTTTTATAACAGGTCGTTCGATTTTCGAAAGGTCTAAGGGGCAGCATCTTTTTGCAATGCCTTCTCTTGGCCGATGCTCGCAGGAAACGCTTTGTAATTCGAAGGTTCTAGCCGGCCAGTGCGCGAAACAGGTGGCTTCCGCCGCCGAACGGAGACCAACGCCTCAAAGCTTCAGCGCGCCGTACTGTGACAAGGCGTCACCGGGCCTCAGAAAGGCGGAGTTTTCGGGGAGAAAGGAAAACGACCTTTGAGGCCTTCCCCTCTGACGGGACCGCATCTTAGAAGATCATCCCGTCCCGATGGCCTCGAGCGGCAAAGCGGGAGGCGAAGTGAAAGCGGTGCAGATGGGAAAACCGGCCTCTAAATCCGCGCTCAAGGATGCGACGGCATCCCGGCCGAAGCCCCCCATTCGGGGGCACCTCGCATCAGCGCTCAAGGAGCCGCAGGCGGTAGCGCCGGGAAGATGGTGCGGATGAGAGGACTCGAACCTCCACACCTTTCGATACCAGAACCTAAATCTGGCGCGTCTACCAATTCCGCCACATCCGCACGAGGCTCGGTCTGCTAGAAGCTCCAAACGCCCTTGTCGAGAGCACGCAGCGTTTCGGTAATGGCGTCGGGTAGAGCATCCGCGTGAAGCCCTGGCCCCGCCTGTCGCCCCGCAGCGCCGTGGAGCCACGCTCCCGCCGCGGCAGCTTCGCAGGGGCCGAGACCCTGCGCCAGGAGCCCGCCGATCAGCCCGGCGAGGACATCGCCCGACCCCGCCGTTGCAAGCGCCGCCGTTCCCGCCGTGCTCAGGAGAGGCAGGCCGCCCCCGGCGATTGCCGTGGTCGTGCCCTTGAGAAGGACCGTCGCCCCAGCCCGCGCGGCTCCGGCCCTGGCTCGGGAGAGCTTATCCCCTTCGACATCGGGGAAGAGCCTTGCGAACTCGCCCTCATGGGGGGTCAGGACGCAGTCCTCGTGGAGCATCTCGAAAAGGGTTTCAGGATTGTCCTCGTAGAGGGTCAGTGCATCGGCATCGAGGACGCAAGGAAGCCCGCTTTCGAGAACCACTGTCAGACAGTCGGCGGAAAGGTGGCCGTGTCCCATACCGGGACCGATCACCACCGAGGAGACTCTCTCGCCGAGGAATTCCTCGAGCTCGTCGGGATCTGAGAGCGGTTTCACCATCACCGCATCGAAACGCGAGGCAGCGAATTCCGCGGCAGAAAGCGGGGTGAGGAAGGTCACCGCGCCCGCGCCCGACACTTTCGCACCCCGTGCCGAAAGCCGGGCCGCACCGCCCTTCAGGCCAGGACCGCCAATCACCGCGCAATGCCCCCGGGCATATTTATGGGTGTCGCGATCCTGGGGACCGAGGCGGTGGCGCCATAAGGAGGGATCGTTATGCAGCGCTTCAGCATCGGCTTCCTGCGCTTCGATCCCGATATCGCGCAGGTAGAGCCGGCCCGAAAGCTCAGCGCCGTCGCCCATCAGATGGCCGGGCTTGAGACGGTGGAAGGTCACCGTCATGTCCGCAACCACGCTCGAGCCGAGGCTGATACCAGTCGCCCCGTCGATCCCGCTGGGTATGTCGACAGCCAGGACGGGCGCCGGGCTCTGGTTCAATTTCTGGACGAGCGCCGCCGCCTCACCCTCGATCGCGCGGGAAAGCCCCGCGCCGAAAAGGGCATCGATGACGAGGTCCTGCTCGCCCGGCTCGAAGATGCCGCTCGGGCGCAGGGCCCTCTCAAGGCCATAGGGTCTCGCCCGCGCGGCGGGATCCTCAGTCAGGGCGTCGATGATCGTGACCGGCCATTCGGCCTCCTGAAGCCGGGCGGCGAGCGCAAGGCCATCCTCACCATTGTTGCCAGGACCGGCAAGAACGATCACCGGGCGGCGGGTGAACTCGGCGCGCAGCACCCGGAACAGGGCATCGGCTGCGCGGGCGATCAGCGTCTTCTCCGAAACCCCGCCCTCGATCGCACGCTTGTCCGCACCTGCCATCCCGGCAGGCGTGACCAGCATGCGTCGCAGCACGGCTTGGGGATCGAACGCCATTCACTCCATCTCCTGCGCAGAACCACTGTCCCTGAACCGGACAGGCTGCGCCCCTCAGGAGGGATGTAAGGCAAAGCCTCTGCCAGTCAGCCTTTCGGCGCTGGCCGAGGCGTCTGCTTCCTGCTTTAGTTCCATGCGTGAGTTCCCTGTCCCAGACCCCCCCCGCCGACGACGAACGCCTTGCCCGCCTGCGCCTGATCCGATCGGGCGGGATCGGGCCCCTGACCTATCGGCAGCTCGTCGAGCGGGAAGGCAGCGCGAAAGCGGCGATCGAAGCTCTGCCCGGCCTCATCGAAGCCTCCGGCCGGAAGACCATCAGGATCGCAAACGAAGGCGATGCCGCGCGGGAACTTGACGCGTTGGAGAAGAAGGGCGGGAGGCTCCTTACCTTGGGCGAGAAGGATTATCCGCAGCCCCTCGCCGCCATCCCCGATGCGCCCGCTGTCCTGAGCCTTTTCGGAGACCCGTCCCTCCTCGCACGGGACCAGATTGCGATCGTCGGCGCGCGCAACGCCTCGGCGGCAGGCCGCAGCCTGGCGCGCAGCCTGGCTGAGGAACTCGGCAAGGCAGGGATCGCCGTAACCTCCGGCATGGCGCGCGGCATCGACGGCGCGGCCCATGAGGCGGCGCTTGATAGCGGGACGATCGCCGTTCTCGCCGGGGGAGCGGACAATATCTACCCGCCCGAACACCGCGATCTTTACCGAAAGATCGCCGACGGGGGGCTCATCGTCAGTGAACAGCCATTGGGCATGACCGCGAAGGCGCGGGATTTCCCCAAGCGCAACCGCATTGTCTCCGGGCTGTCATTGGGCGTTGTCGTGGTCGAAGCGGCTGAGCGATCGGGCACTCTCATCACGGCGAGACTTGCCAGCGAACAGGGGCGGGATGTCTTTGCCGTACCCGGATCGCCGCTCGACCCGCGCAGCAAGGGCACGAACAATCTCTTGCGCAAGGGCGCGATCCTCGTGACGTCTGTATCGGACATTCTCGATGAGCTCGACCGTCAGCGTACTCCGCGCCTCTTCGAAGGCCTCCGTCCCGCCTGGTCTGCGCCCATGGCGGATACCGAGTCTGAGCCAGACGATCTCGAGGCGACCCTCGAAAGCCTTCTCAGCCAGGTGCCGACCCACCGCGATGTGCTGATCGCGGAAAGCGGCGGCGCGCCGTCACAGGTAGCAGCGGTGCTTCTCGACCTCGTCCTGGGCGGCAGGGCCGCGGAAGACACGGGCGGTCACTATGTCCGCGCATTCCCCGAGCGGGGTATGTAACGGTCGACATGCTCGTCGAAGGCGTCCCAGAAGGCATCGCGGTAGTCGTCCGCCTCCATCAGGATTTCGTGCTTGCTGCCCGGCACCTCAACAAGGTCGATGAGGGCCGACGCGCCGGCGATCTCGTGATGGTGGCCAGCGTCCACCCATTCGTCCTGCGGTAGGCTGACAATCCTCGTAGGGACAGTCATGTCATCAAGCGCCCCTTTCGAGGTCAGCCTTTTCTGTTCCGCATGCATGGCGGACACCATCGACGGGTTGGTGCGCGGCAGGGTGAGCCCTTCTTCAGTCAGGAGAAGGTCCCGCAGATAGGCGTGACGCTTCTCGTCCGAGGTCAGCGTGTTGCCTTCGAAGGCAAGCGCCATTCCCCCTTCCTTGGAAAGCGGCAGGTCGCGAAAACCGAGAAGGCAAAGGCCCCGGGTCAGGGCGCGCACGCCGAAGCGGTTGAGGCCGTTGGCAAAGATGCGCGTCGCAGGGGCGGAGAGCACCGCCGCATCAGCCTTCCCGCCGCCGGCAAGCCAGCTCAACGTGGTCAGCCCGCCCATCGAATGGCCGAGGATGACAAGGGGGCCGTCGGCAAGGGTTTCGGTCACCGCGCCGAGGTCCTTCACGAGCTGGCTGAAGTTCGTCAGCCGTCCCCGCTCGTCGTTCTGGTCGCAGCGTGCGCTCATGCCCTGACCGCGCGGATCATAGGCGATGGGCGTGAAACCGCGATCGGCCAGATCGAGCGCCACTTCCGCATATTTTTCCGAAGGCTCCGCCCAGCCGGGCACGATCAGCGCCGTGCCGCGCGGGCCTTCAAGGCCGAACCGCATGACGCGCAGCCGTCCACCGTCGAAGCTTTCGAGCCAGCTCGCCTCGGCACCGTCCTTCAAGGGAAGCGACGCTGTCCTGATGATCGGGGCATTCACGCAGGAACGCCTTCCGGTTCGAGACGGGCCATCACCGCCATGTCACCGCTGATCTTCAGCTGGCCGGTCGTGAAGGCGGTTTCGAGCCGTCTTTGTCCTGACAGAACCGAATGCAGGACGAGGCTGCTGCCGCGCCACAGGCTGAACCGGCCGGAGAGATCGGCAGGCGCCTTCTCTCCCACCACGGGTTCGCCCTCCCGTCCGTCAATCCAGAGAGACGATCCGTCATCGGTGCATTCGATCCGCACGACGCCGCCGAAAGGTTTGGCGAAAAACCTTTCGGCCTGCGCCGCGAAGGTGTCAGCCTTGCTATTCAAGAAGGCTTTCCTCCGGCTCTTCGGGCTTGACGAAGCGAAGGGTCATGCGATCGCTTTCGCCAATGTCTCGATACGCCTGCGCGTCGAACTCCTCTGGCGTTTCGCCATTGCGGTCGGTGGTGCGGCTGTTGGGCGGCAGGGTCCACACGCCGAAGGGGTGCATGGTGTCATCGTCGGGATTGGCGTTGATCTCGCTTTCGCCATCGAAGACGAACCCTGCATCTTCTGCAAGCTGACGGACGGTCGAGACCTTCAGGTAGCCCGAGGTCTGCTCACGGCCTTTTTCGGCGTCTTCGGGCAGGCGGTGATCGACCACGCCGAGAACGCCGCCCGGCTTCAGCGCATCGTAGAAGGCAGAAAAGGCGTCGGACGACCAGCCGCCCATCTCGAAGTTATGGACGTTGCGGAACGTCACCACCACGTCGGCGCTGCCTTCGGGGGCGATGTCCTGGGTGTCCTGGGTCAGCACCGAAAGCTCGACGTCGCCGTAGACATCGGGCTTGCCGGTGAAGCGCTCGGAGAAGTTGGCGACGGACTGGCGGACGCGTTCGTTTTCGCTCTCCGGGTCGAAGCCGGCGGCGTAAAGCTTGCCGCCCCCTTCGGCCAGGTAACGGGCGAGGATCTCGGTGTACCAGCCGCTGCCGGGCCAGACCTCGACCACGGTGTCGCTGGGTTCGATGCCGAAGAACTCGATCGTCTCCACCGGATGGCGGAAGATGTCGCGGGCCCGGTCGTCTTCGGAACGGTCCTCTGCGGCGAGGATGGCTTCGAGATCCGGCTCTGCGCCCTCTTCTTCCATCTCCATCCGCGGATCGACCGCGCTCGACCGGTTGACGCCCTGCTCTTCGGCGCTGTCGGCGATCTCGCGTCCGGGCGGATTGGCTTCGCCGTCATTGTCCCGCATCTCCGGGCTCGCGCCCTCCTGTCCGCAGGCGGTGAGGGCCATCGCCATCGCGGCGATCGAGAGGCTTCGGTAGTAGCGCATCGCAACTCTCCAGATAGATTGTTCGGGAACCACCTACCCCGTTCGGAAAGGGCGGCAAGCGGCGTCAGCAGAATCTCGATGACGGGGTCTTGAAGTCCCCGAAAGCTTCTCCAATCTCTTCGGCACCGGATGCCGCAATCGGGTCCGGGAGCGTCGGAAACGACCATAGTTGTTGCTCAATGGAGAATGACATGAGAACTTATGACCTGACCCCTGTTTACCGTTCGAGCGTCGGTTTCGACCGTCTGTTCAACGAACTGTTCGACGGCCTCTCCAAGGCCGAAACCACCGGCTACCCTCCTTATAATATCGAGGTTCTGAGCGAGAACGACTACTGCATTACCATCGCAGTGGCCGGTTTCACCGAGAGCGAACTCGACATCGAAGTGACCGACCGAAGCCTGAAGGTCAGCGGCAGCCGCGCCGGTGAAGACGGCGAACGCAAGTTCCTGCACCAGGGCATTGCCGGTCGCAGCTTCGAACGCCGCTTCCAGCTCGCCGATCATCTGAAGGTCCGCGGCGCGACCCTCGAGAACGGCCTTCTGAACATCGAGCTGCAGCGCGAGATTCCGGAAGCGATGAAGCCTCGCAAGGTCACCATCGGCACCACCGCGGAAGCGGAAGGTCCCCGGGTGATTGCCAGCAACGACGCGGCGTAAGCGCCCTCTCACACAACGCAAGCACCGTTCGTTGTCGGACGTCAGGAGGCCTTCGTGCCTCCTGATTGCGTTTCCATCTCGGAAAGACGCATCATCTCGGCCATCAAGCGCTCCCTGACCCAGCGGTGCTGGGGATCGTGGGTCCAGTTGGGATGCCAGCCGATATAAAGGCAGAAGCTCGGCACCTTCACCGGGCAATGATGAACGACGAAATCGCCGCTGGCGAAGGCAAAGAGGTTGCGCGGCGCGGTCAGGATGCAATCGCTGTTCTGAAGAACCTCGAGCGCGAGCAGGAAGGTCTCCGTCCTGAAGGCGATGCGGCGCTTCAGGCCCGCTGCCTGAAGCACCTGGTCCACCGCCCCGATATCGAGGCCTTCGGGATTGATGAGGATGTGGTCTGCCTTGACGAAGCTGTCGAGGTCGATGCCGTTGGCGAGCGGATGATCGCGTCTGACGGCGGTGACGTATCTCTCGTCGAAGAGGGGCCGCCGCACGAACTCGTCGATGTTCACCCCCGGCGGCAATTGCAGCATCTTCGGCTCGGGCAGGACGATCGCGTCGATCTTGCCGGCTATGAGGTCCTGGGCCTGGGGCACGGCGGGCTGGAGGATGTCGAGCTCGAGTTTCGGCGCTTCGGGCTGCACGGCCTTCTGCCAGGCCCTGACGACCACAGCGCCGATCGAATCGATCACCGCGATCCTGAACCGCCCCGACTGATTGGTGGGATCGAAGCTCGTTTCCTCGAGAAGAAGATCACGCACCCGGTCCACCACCTCGGCCACTTTGGGCTGGAGGGCCTCTGCCTTCTTGGTGGGCAGCATGGTCCTGCCGGATTTGATGAGCAGCGGATCGCCCAGCAGATCACGGAGACGGCCGAGGGCGTGACTGACGGTCGGCTGCGACACATCGAGCCGGGCAGCCGCCCGCGTGACCGATTGTTCCGTCAGCAGCCAATGCAGTGTCACGATCAGGTTCAGATCGATGTCTTCGAGGCGGGTTCTACTCATAGATGGAACCTATAATGGAAGTTTCGATCTTATATTTGATCTTATGACAGGAGATGTCTAGTTCCAGTGCACCGCAACAAACCTGGAGTGGTCCCGTGCTGAACACCGCTAAAACCCTCGCATTCGCCGGCCTGACGGCCCTTTCCCTCGGCGTTGCCCATGCCGGCAGCATCAGCGACGACATCAACAATTGCCGTGCTGCGATGGACGAAGCCAGCCTTTTCGGTGATGCCGAATACACCCTCGATTTCGTCAAGGACTACGGCAATCGCAACCGCGTCCTGACCCTCAAAGCCAATATTGTCGGCGCTGATGAAGCTGTCGTCGAATGCCGCATGAAGCGCACGGCGGTCGTCGATGTCGTGATTGCTGAAGAAGCCTGAGTTTCGATAGGTTCCTTCCTCCGGCCCCCTCCTGGCCGGTTCCGAAAGGCCGCGCGGCAGCTTGCTGTTGCGCGGCCTTCTCTTTAGGCAGCCGCTGGCAACGATAAACGGGCGGGCACGTGGCCGAACACCTGAAGGATGCCAGCTCGTATGAGGCTGCGGCTCCTCTTCCCCTTCTCAGTCTCAGTGCCGCCATCCTCGCCATCTCGGTCGCTGGCGCGGGCTTCGGCCATTCGCTGCCGCTCTTCTCGGTCCTTCTGAAGACCTATGGCGCTTCCGATTATACCATCGGCTTCAACACTGCCGTTGCGGCCATTGCCGCTCTTCTGGCGACACCTTTCTTCCCGCCGGTGGTCCGCCGGATGGGGCTCAAGCGGTTTTTGATCCTGTCTCTAACGGTTATGGTCCTGCCCTATCTCTTCGTCCCGTGGGCGGGCGAGCGGATCTGGCTCTGGTATCCCTTGCGGTTCATCTTCTCGCTGGGCGGGGCAGGCCTCTTCGCCGGCTCGGAAATCTGGATCAACGGCATCGCGCCCGACCGGATCAGAGGCCGCGTGATCGGTGTCTACGGCACCTGCCTCGCCCTCGGCTTCGCGCTCGGGCCCCTGCTGATCGAGCTGACCGGATATGAAGGATGGCTGCCCTTCCTCGTCGGGGCGGCAGTCTTCTCCTCGGCGGCGCTCCCCCTCCTCGTCGCGCGCTCGCCCGATGTGTCGCCCGAATCCACCGGCTCCATCTTCGAGCCGATCAGGAAGGACCCCGTCCTTTTCGGCTCGGCCGGGATCTTCGCTTGCGTGGAAAGCGCAATGCTCATCTTCCTGCCGATTCTCGCCATGGAGATCGGGCACGGGGTGGGTGTCGGGGCAAAGGCGCTGACAGTCTACGGCATCGGGATCGTCGCGGCGCAGCTTCCTGTCGGCCAGCTTTGTGACCGGTTCCCGCCGCGGCTCGTCATGGCGGGCTGCTCGGCCGTGGGGGCGATCTTCGCCCTAGCCGTGCCCGTGGTGCAGGAGAGCGTCTGGCTCTTCTACGCAGTGCTTTTCTTCTGGGGCGGCGCGATCGGCGGCATCTACACCGCGGGCCTCACGGTTCTCGGCAACCGGTTCAAGGGCGCGGCCCTGGCGGCGGCGAACACCGCCTTCGTCTTCAGCTATGCGTTGGGCGCGGTGGCGGGCCCGCTGGGGGCCGGCCTCGTCCGGGGAAGCCTCGGGCCGGAAGCCCTGATCGTGATGATCGCCTTGGTTCTGGGCCTTTACGCCTGGGCGGCAAGACGCCGGGGCGCTGCGGCCTGAGTGCCGTAGAACGCCGTCAGGGGCGCCATCCGGTCGAGAAGATCGGCAACGAAGCCCTGCCCGACAAGCCATTCCGCCTCGCGACCAGCCGCTTCGCGGTCACCCTGCGAAAGAGCGCGAACGATACGCAGCATGCGGGCTTCGGTGGGGTTCGGGGTCAAGCTGCTGCCAGGCTCGAAGGAACGGCGGCCGAAGCGCTGCACTTGCGTGACGGTGCGCCCGATGGACCATGCAAGCACCCTGCCTGCGGCCCGGCCCGGGTCGTCGGCGAGAGCGACGCGTGAAGCTTCGCGCTGCCTGCAGCAATCGCCCGCCTGGGCTCTCAGATGATGAAGAAGCAGAAGGTCGTCTTGATCAGCCATGCGTAGATGATAATCATTTTCATCCGCACCACAAGGCCTTTTGATAACGTGTCGCAAAAGAAAAGGGCCGGCTGCGAAGCCGGCCCTTTTCAAGTTCCATCAGAAAGGCGCTCAGGCGGTCTTCTTGGCCGCGTCCTTGTCTTCCTGATACTCGCCGCACCAGTCGCTGGCCGCGACGGTGGGCCAGGAAGCCTTCTTCTCGTTCTCGGCGGGCGAGGGCGCGTAACGGCGGCACTCACTACCTTGGTTGTTGTAGAATGCGCAGGTCTTGCAATGCATGGCGGGTCCTCCGTGCTGTTCCAATCAAACTAACGCCCCGGTAGCAAACTCGTTCCGACCTTTCAATGTTTGTCATCAACTATCTTTGCATATGCCGCTGACAATCACTCGCACTACTCTTTAGAATGACTTGCAGCAACTTCAATGCTGCGATTGCTTCGCAGAACTATTCCTGCCGCAAGCCATCCCAAAGCAACGCCCGGGAAAGTCCACGCTATATCGTGCCAGTCGAAGGTCATGCGGCCGGTCGCCTGCACCCCTTCCCAAACCAGGAGCCCGGCAAGCGCGACCAACGCCGCTGTCCCGCGGATGCGTTCGAAGCTGTCTCGCTTGCGGAATTCGAGAAGGATGACCACGAGGACACTGGTCAGGGACAGGCCGCCGAGAAAGTTCGGCGCCACGCCGGCCAGATAGGCGAGTACGGGGTCGCTGATCCCGAGGGGCCTCAGATCATCCTGTACCCATTGATAGGCGAGGCCAGGAAGCAAACTGAACAGAATGAAGAATATGGTCGGACGCATCGCATTCCCCCCTTTGATGCTTGACAGCACAGACCCAGCCTTTATAGCCCCGCTCTCCGATTTCTCGAACCCTTGGGTGACCCCGTGGCCAAACCGACAACGATCAAAATCCGCCTGAACTCCACCGCTGGCACCGGTTATTTCTACGTGACCAAGAAAAACACCCGGACCATGACGGAGAAGATGGTGGTTCGGAAGTATGATCCGGTTGCGCGCAAGCATGTCGAGTTCAAGGAAGGCAAGATCAAGTAATCGGGCTAACCGATACTTTGTCTTTCGAAAGCGTCCTTCGGGGCGCTTTTTTCTTGTCGCCTGTATGGCGAAATGACCGGACCCATCTGGCCTGAAAGTTGCAAGGCGCTCTTCGTCACCAAACGGAGGACGAACGATGCGGCACACTCTTCTCACGATCTGCGCCCTGGCGTTCTCGGGGTCCGCGCAGGCCGCGCCTGTTCTGTTCGATATCGAGGGCGAGGCGTTCGACCTTTCCCAGCCCATTGTGTCCATCGACCAGGCCATCGCCGCCGCGTCGGGCCGTACGGCGGACGCGACGTTCACGCCCAGTGGCCTTGATTATCCGCGCGGCGCCCGGAAGACCGTGCGTAGCAGCAATCTTCTGTCGCAACTCATCGGCGTCGACGCGGGCACGCTGAGCGGCGACGATATCGTTCTTGAAACTTCGGTCTTCGTCTTTCGCGGCGTGATCGACCTGACCGGCGGCATCGAGACCTTCGACGTAGCGTCCGATGACGGTTTCGCTCTCTTCATCGACGGTATGGAGATCGGACGGCAGGACCGTCCCCGCAGCTATGCCAGTACGGAAATCATGGGCGATTTCGGCATCGGGCTGAAAACCTTCGCCCTCGTGACCTATGAGAACCGGGGCCGCATGGGCTTCCGCCTTGCGATCAACGGCGAGGCGGCGGAGCTGCGCCAGACCCCCCTGCCGCCCGCGGCAGCCCTGATGGCCGGCGGCGCGATGCTTCTGCTGCGCCGCCGCCGCAGGTTTTAGGCGAGGGTGCCCGAACCCCAGCGCTTCACAGCCTTCGCAAAGCGCGCGCCATAGCGTCTGGCGGTCTCGATATCGCCCTTGGGCGGGTTGTTTGGTCCCGGCTCGGCATTCTCGGACTGCGCCATGGCCCCAAGATAGCCGCCCAGCCTGTTGACCGCCTCTTCCATCGGCCCGTCATAGTCCGGGTCCTGGAGCTGGTTGGGCACGCCCAGATTGACCCAGATCATCCCCTGCTGCGCGGCGAGGACGCTGATCCGGCTCAACGTCATCACCTTGTCGCCCGAAAAACTGCCCGAATTGGTGAAGCCGCCGGCGAGCTTGTCCTGCCAGGCCTTGTTCATCCAGACTTTCGAGGTGGCGTCAAAAAACTGCTCCATCGGCCCCGCGACCGATCCCATATAGGTGGGCGAACCGAAGATGATGCCATCCATATCGGCGAAAGCGTCGAGGTCGTCCTTCGCTTCCTCGGCGGTGAACACCCGAACCTCGGCCCCCTCGACAGAGGCCGCCCCGTCGCGCACGGCCTCCGCCACGAGTTTGGTGTGGCCGTAGCCCGAATGGTAGACGATCGCGATCTTGGTCATGCTTCGCTCCTCGGCGTTGTTGCTCGGGTAAGGTGTCCCCTTCAGCCGGATTGACCAGTGCGGCGAAGGTTCATTCTGCTTTGCCTCTTTCGGAAGAAGCCCAAGACGGATAAGGGCGCGCCGATGAAAACCGCCGTCATTGTCTTCCCCGCCTCCAATTGCGACCGTGACGCCCAGGTCGCCTTGCGTCAGGTCACCGGCCAGGAACCGGCGATGGTCTGGCATGCCGAGACCGAGCTTCCCGAAGGCCTCGACCTGGTCGTGCTGCCCGGTGGCTTCGCCCATGGCGACTACCTGCGCACCGGCGCCATCGCGGCGCGGGCGAAAATCATGGAAGCGGTGAAGGCGCGTGCGGACCGAGGCGGCGCGACCTTGGGCATCTGCAATGGTTTCCAGATCCTCTGCGAAGCAGGAATGCTGCCCGGCGCCCTGATGTCCAACACCAACCAGCATTTCATCAGCCGCGAGGCGACCCTGCGTGTCGGCTCCGCCGACAGCCCGTTCACCAAGGGCTATGAGAGCGGCGCCTTCACCCGTTTTCCGGTCGCGCATCATGACGGCAATTATCAGGCATCGGATGAGGTCCTCGACCGCCTCGAAGGCGAAGACCGGGTCGCCTTCCGCTATGTCGAGCCGATCAACGGATCGGCCCGCAACATCGCCGGCATCCTTTCCGAGGACAAGCGCACCCTCGGGCTGATGCCCCACCCCGAAAGGGCCATGGCCGAAGGGGCGCATGGCGAGAACTTCTTCAAGCGGATGATCGAAGCCCTCGCGGCTTGAGCTGAGCAACTGGCAGCCTGACGCCAGGTATCCGCGCCCCTAGGGGAGCGAGCAAGGCGGACGGCCTCGCCCTCCGGCATGGGCAGGGCTGGGAACAGGTGCCTCAGCGCACCACCGGCAGCACGATATAGGACGGCTCGTCAGCCGAGGAATGGACCTGATTGCGCGCGACCACGCCCTCGGTTTCCTGCTCGTTGTCACCACCCGTGTTCAGGTTGCGGACGAATTTCGGAAAATTCGACGAAGTGACTTCGATCCTGATCCGGTGGCCTTCCTGAAAGACGATCGAGGTCGTCATCGGGGTGAAATCGAGGGTGTAGGTCTCGCCTTCCTCCATGAAGACTTCCTGGTCATAGCCGTCGCGGTAGCGGGCACGGAAGATCGTATCGTCGATGATCCACGCGGTACCATCCGGCGCTACATCCACCAGCTTGACCGCGAAATCGGTATCCTTCGCACCCGAGGAAACCCGCAGGACCGCATCGACGAACCCGGTGACTTCCAACGGCTCTTCCAGCGGGTCCGAGGTATAGACCAGAACATCCGAGCGCGCCTCGATGATGCGCTGGTCGAAAGCGCCCGCCGTGACGAGACCGCCATTGCAGCAGTCGCCCCCGCCGATCGTCTGTACGGGGTTCATCGGGTCGTAGAAGAACGTATCCGTCGATGCTTCTTCGGGCTCCTCGAAGGTCAGCATGCCGTCGCCATAGAGCGAATTGGCGCCTTGCGTGCTGGAGAGGTACATCCGCACCTCTTCCGCTTCCTTCGGCGGCCATTGCTCCGCCTCCTGCCATTCGTTCAGGCCCATGGTGTAGTAGCGGACCTTGGGTGTCCGGTTGGGGAAGGCACGCCTCTCGCCTTTCACGAAGCGGTCGAAGAAGGAGAAGATCTCGCCCGTCGTATCGAAGCTCGCATCGCCCATATTCCGCGCACCAACGATCTGGTTCGGACCGAGCCCCCAGAAGCGGCAATGCTCGGCCGGCGCGTTGACGACATATTGGTGCTCACGTGCCTCACGGTCGTTCCCGGCTTGCCGCGCATGGTTGTAGAGCGCCATGTTCGGGCCGATCGAAACGTCGTACCAGGAGTTGAACCACAGCGCCGGGACCCCCCAGCCTGCGTCATCGTGATAAAGCCCGCCTTCGAACCAGGCTGCGTCATTCGGCCCGCGCTCGATGAAGGTCTCGAAGGTTGCCGGAGGCTCACCCAGAGAGGTCAGGAGCCCAGACACGGGCAGGTGCCTGATCTGTGTCTTCCAGTCGACGTCTGGTTTGTCCGCGGCAAGATCGTTATAGCTCGACGCCCTTGCCCGGGTCTCCTGATCGAGGGCCGAAGGAAGTTGCGCCCGCAGCGGATTGTCGACCCCGTAGAGCCAGATGAAGAAGAGATTGCGCGGCACGCCGCCCGTGTACCAGTTGCCCTGCTCCTGGAACTCGCCAACCCGGCCGATGCCCGCGCCCGACGCCATCGGCACCATGGCGGCGTGGGCCGGGTGATCCTCGCCTGCGAGGGCGAGCTGCCATTCGGCCGAAGACGAGCAGCCGAGCGTCCCCACCTTGCCATTCGACCAGTCCTGTTCGGCGATCCAGCTCAAGGCGTCATAACCATCCGTGCGAGGATAGCCGAGGATCTCGAATTCGCCTTCGGAGAAATAACGCCCGCGCTCGTTCTGGATAACGAAGGCATAGCCCCGCGACACCGCCTCGAGCGCCATCAGGAGGCGCGTGCCGCCAAGCTCGTTGTAGTTGTAGGGTGTGCGCCAGAAGATCGTCGGAAGGTCACCTTCGGCGCCTTTCGGGCGGTAGATGTCGGTGGAAAGCCGCACCCCGTCGCGCATCTCCACCGCTTCTTTCCTGGTGACATCCGCAATCCGGCTCAGCTCCCCCGATGCCGCTTCGGGCGTCCACTGACGGTAGTCCTGGGCGGCAGCAGGTGTTGCGAGGAGAAGACAGGCAAGAAGAAGAAGGCGCATGGGGAACTCCGGCGATTCGCGAATAATGCTCGCAGAGCGGGCCCTCTCCGGCAAGACCGGCCATCAGTCCACGCTTTTCTTCGCCAGCCGAGCCATCTGCCTCTTCCCAACACCGCAGCGTCCCCCATCTGCTTCAGTCAGCGCAGTCGGCGGTGACGGCGTTCGTTCTCATCGGATCTGTCTTGGAAACCTTCATTCTTGTTGCGGCGGGTCTCATCGGCCTGCTGGTCGGCGGCGACGCGCTGGTCAAAGGCGCCGTCGGTGTTGCGGCCCGGCTCGGGGTCTCGCCGCTTTTCATCGGCATCACCCTGGTCGGTTTCGGCACCTCCACCCCGGAGCTTCTGACCAGCCTTCAAGCAGCCTTTGCCGAAGCTCCCGGGGTTGCGGCAGGCAACGTCATCGGCAGCAACATCGCCAATATCCTCCTGATCCTCGGCGGAACGGCCCTCCTCGCACCCATTGTCGTCGAGGGGCGGAGTTTCAGGAGGGACGGCTTCGTGCTCATCGCCTCGGCGATCCTCTGCCTCGTGGTGGTTCAGGCAGGCGCGCTCACGCTTCCGGGCGGCCTTGTCTTCCTCGCATCGCTGATCGCCTATCTCGCCTTCTGCATCCTGCGGGAGCGCGGTGAGGCGGCTTCGGAAGAAGAAACCCAAGCGAGCATGTCCGTTCCCGTGAGCCTCCTCTGGTTCGCAGGCGGTCTCGCCGTCACTCTTCTCGGTGCACGCTGGCTGGTGAACGGTGCGATCCGGCTCGCCGAGGGCCTTGGTGTGCCCGAAACGATCGTCGGGCTGACGGTCGTGGCCGTCGGCACCTCGCTGCCCGAGCTCGTCGCTTCGCTCGCCGCGGCGCGAAAGCAGCAGGCCGGGCTCGCCTTCGGGAACATCGTGGGCAGCAACATCTTCAACGTCCTCTTCATCCTGGGCACCACGGCGCTCGTCAGGCCGATCGCGATTCCGGCCCAGCTTGCAGAGGTCGACATCTGGGTGATGCTGGCGGCGACAGCGGCCCTGGTCCTGACGGCGGTGACAGGCTGGCGCATCACCCGGGCAGAGGGGGCAGCCCTTCTTACAGGCTATGCAGGCTATACCGCCTGGCTTGGCTGGTCGGCCTTCGGTTGAAGCTGGGCTGCGCTATCCTCTCCCCTCCCAGGGCGGTGCACGCTAGGGTCGCTGCTCCTTGGCAGGGAGAACAACCATGGCGCTGCTCGTAACGGGGCTGGTCCTCTTCTTCGGGGTCCATCTCTTCACCGCCCTTGCCCGAGAGGGCAGGGCGTCGCTCATCAGGCGGATGGGAGCGATGCCCTATAAGGGCGCCTACTCCATCGTCTCGCTGGCAGGTTTCGTTCTCATCATCCTCGGCTGGCGCGCTGCCGGGCCGGGCACCCTTCTCTGGTCCCCTGCCCCCTGGGCCTGGCCGGTCGCTTATGTCCTGATGGTCCTCGCCTTCATCCTGCTGACGGCAGCCTACCTGCCCGCAGGCCGGATCAAGGCGGCGGTCGGCCATCCGATGGTCACCGGGACGATTCTGTTCGGTCTCGCCCATCTCCTCGTGAACGGCGATGTCCGTTCGGCGCTGCTTTTCGGGTCGTTTCTCGCCTATGGCCTCCTCGACCGGTTGGCCGTCCACCAGCGCGGGGAGACAGGACCGGCGTCCGGGCAGCTTGCCTGGGACGGCGCGGCTGTTCTCGGCGGGCTCGGCGGAGCCTTCCTCGTGGTCAGCTACCTGCACCCCTATATCGCAGGCGTGGCGCTGAGGCCGGAGCAGGCGTTCGGGGGCTGAGGCGCTTGCCATCAGGGGGCGGGAAGTGCATTCCCCCGCTCATGACTCACTCTGCCGAGACCATCGCCGAACACGGCCTGACCCAAGACGAATATGACCGCTTCAAGAGCTCGATCGGGCGGGAGCCGAGCCTCCTCGAACTCGGCATCGTCTCGGTCATGTGGTCCGAGCACTGCTCCTACAAATCCTCGCGCCGGCACCTGAAGACCCTGCCCACCGAAGGGCCGCAGGTCATCCATGGGCCGGGCGAGAATGCGGGTGTGGTGGATATCGGCGACGGCCAGGCCGTCATCTTCAAGATGGAAAGCCACAACCACCCCAGCTTCATCGAGCCCTATCAGGGGGCTGCGACCGGGGTGGGCGGCATCATGCGCGATGTCTTCACCATGGGCGCGCGGCCCGTGGCGCTCCTCAACGCCCTGCGCTTCGGCGCGATCGACCATCCGAAGACGAAGCATCTTCTTTCCGGCGTGGTTGCGGGTATCGGCGGCTACGGCAATTGCATGGGCGTGCCGACGGTTGGCGGGGAAACCGGCTTCGACGCGCGCTACAACGGCAACATCCTCGTCAACGCCATGTGCGTGGGCATTGCCGACCAGGACAAGATCTTCCTCTCCGCCGCCAAGGGCGCGGGCAATCCGGTGGTCTATGTGGGCTCGAAGACGGGCCGCGACGGCATTCACGGGGCGACCATGGCTTCAGCCGAATTCGGCGAGGGCTCGGAAGAGAAGCGCCCGACCGTCCAGGTCGGCGACCCCTTCATGGAGAAGCTCCTCCTCGAAGCCTGCCTCGAGCTGATGGAGGAGGATGCAATCCTCGCGATCCAGGACATGGGCGCGGCGGGTCTCACCTCGTCTTCGGTGGAGATGGCCTCGAAGGGCCTCGCGGAAGGCGAAGGCGGCATCCACCTCAAGCTCGATGACGTGCCCCAGCGCGAAGACGGCATGACGGCCTACGAGATGATGCTGTCCGAGAGCCAGGAACGCATGCTGATGGTTCTCAAACCCGGCGCCGAGGACAAGGCGCGGGCGATCTTCGAGAAGTGGGAAGTCGATTTCGCGGTGATCGGGCAGACCACGGACACCGGGCGGCTGGTCATAGAGCATAATGGCGAGACCGAATGCGACCTGCCCTTGGAGCCGCTGGCCGACGAGGCACCGAACTACGACCGTCCGCAGGCAGATCGTGAAGCCCCCGCCCCTCTCGCCGATCCCTCGCGCGACTACCGCGACATGCAGGTGGTCCTGACCAAGGGTGAAGGCGACCTCTCCGTGATTGGACGGGCACTGATCGAGGAAACGGTCCTTGGACGGGACGGCGTCACGGCGATCGGTCTTTCGGAGGACGAGAGGCGCCTGACCCTCCATCTGCGCGGCGATGCGGCGGCGGCAGAGCCGGTTTTCGCGAGCCTGCGCGAAGCGGCGGAGAACCTTCAGAACGTCAAGGCCGTCGGCTCTGCCGGGATCGAGGACGAGACCCAGACGGTGGACCTTGCGTCGAGCCCGGGCGGCAACACCATGCTCCTCGCGCTGCGCAAGCTCATCGCCTCCCCCGATCTCTGCTCGCGCCGCTGGATCACCCAGCAATACGACCACACCGTGATGGGCGACACGCTTCTCACTGGCGGCGACGCGGCGCTGGTCCGGGTCCACGGAACGAACAAGGCCCTTGCGGTGACCGCCGACTGCACGCCGCGCTACTGCGCGGCAGACCCGTTCGAAGGCGGCAAGCAGGCCGTGGCGGAGGCGTGCCGCAACATCTCCGCCACCGGAGCGACGCCGCTGGCGATCACCAACTGCCTCAATTTCGGCAATCCCGAGAAGCCCGAGATCATGGCGGGCTTCGTCAAGGCCATTGAGGGGATGGGCGAAGCGTCGAAAGCGCTCTCCGCACCCGTCGTATCCGGCAATGTCTCGCTCTACAATGAAACCGATGGCGCCCCGATCCCGCACACTCCGGCGATCGGCGCCGTGGGCCTTCTTGAAGACGCATCGCGCTTTGCGACCATTGCAGGCGCGGAAAGCGGCGACGCCCTCGTCGCGATCGGAATCACCCGCGGGCATCTTGGGCAGAGCCTCTATCTCAAGACCCTGTTCGGCATGGAGGAAGGCCCGCCCCCGACCGTCGACCTCGAGCTTGAAGCGAAAACCGGCGCCTTCATCCGCAAGGCCTTGGCCGAGCAGCGCCTCAGCGCCGTGCATGATGTTGCCGATGGCGGGCTTCTGGTCGCCGTGGCCGAGATGGCGATGGCTGGGGGAATCGGCCTCGAGCTCGCCTCGCCCACCAGCGCCAGGCGCGCCGCTTTCTGGTTCGGCGAGGACCAGGCCCGCTACCTTGTGGCCGTGCCGGCGGAGGACGCTGACAACTTCGTTCTGAAAGCCGCGATGGCAGGCCTTCAGGCCAGCCGCCTCGGCAATTTCGGCGGGGCCGACCTCGTTCTCGACAAGACCGAGCGGATCGCCGTGACCGATCTCGCCGCCGCCCACGAAGCCACGCTGCCCGAACTGTTCCGTCTTGAGGAGGACCGCCTGATGCCGATGAAGGAAACCGAGATCAAGGACATGATCCTCGCCGCCATGCCCGATGCCGAAGTCGAGATCGAGGATCTCGCAGGCGATGGCGACCATTACCGCGCCACCGTCCGCTCCGCCGCCTTCCAGGGCCTGAACCGGGTCCAGCAGCACCAGCTTGTCTACCGTGCCCTAGGCGGCAAGATGGGCGATACGCTGCATGCCCTGGCACTGGAAACGGTCGCCAAGACCTGAAGCCGGCAAGGCGGCTGTCGTCCCGCCTCGCGGGGCCCGGGCCCGTCCGCCTGCGGGGCGGCAGTTCCCTTGGCCCCATCCCGGACACCCGAGGCGTGGGACACTCAGGGTTGTCAGCGCCGGTTTCTATGGTTTCGAAGAGGTTGCTGCGCGATCCCCGCGCCAACGCTCTTCCTTATCTCCGTTTTTTCTCTCGTTTCTCAGCACCTTAGTTGGTTTCCCACGATTAAGTGCGTTTTCGCATTGGTTTTCCCACGGCCTCCGGCATAGGTCTTGCGGACGGAGGCCATATGACGACCGCAGAAACTCTCCTCAAACGCGCCGAACGCCTCAGCGAGAGCTCCGGGCTGTCGATCGCCACGATTTCCCGCAAGCTCCTCAATGACGGCAAGGGGCTGCAGCGCATCAAGAACGGGGGCCGCATGACCCAGAAGACCCTAGAGCAGGCGAGCGAACGCCTCGACGCGCTGGAGGTCGCACAGACCCCGCGCGCCAAGGACCTGATCTCGCCCGAGACCATGAACCATCTCGACCGGCTGGAGGCCGAGGCGATCCACATCATGCGTGAGGTGGTGGCCGAGGTGGAAAACCCCGCCATGCTCTATTCGGTGGGCAAGGACAGCACGGTGATGCTGCACCTGGCGCGCAAGGCCTTCTACCCGTCCAAGATCCCCTTCCCGCTCCTCCATGTGGATACCACCTGGAACTTCCACGAGATGATCACCTTTCGTGATCAGCTGACGGAAGATCTGGGCCTCGACATGCAGGTCTATATCAATCAGGAAGGCCTGCAGCGGAACGTCAACCCGTTCACGCATGGCAGTGCGGTCTATACGGACATCATGAACCTCCAGGCCCTGCGCCAGGCCCTCGATCACTACAAGTTCGACGCGGCGTTCGGCGGCGCGCGGCGCGACGAAGAGAAGAGCCGCGCGAAAGAGCGGATGTTCAGCTTCCGCACGTCCGATCACCGCTGGGACCCCAAGAACCAGCGGCCCGAGCTCTGGAACATCTACAACACCCGCACCGCGCCCGGTGAGATGATCCGTGTCTACCCCATCTCGAACTGGACCGAACTCGACGTCTGGCAGTATATCGCCCGGGAGAACATTCCCCTGGTCGATCTCTATTTCGCCAAGGAACGCCCGGTGGTCGATCGCGACGGCACCATGATCATGGTGGATGACGACCGCATGCAGCTTCATCCCGGCGAGAAGCCGGAAATCAAGAAAGTCCGCTTCCGGACGCTTGGCTGCTACCCGCTGACCGGCGCGGTGGAAAGCAACGCCACCGACATCACCGGCATCCTCGACGAGATGCTGCGCAGCAACACATCCGAGCGCCAGGGCCGGGTCATCGACCGCGACCAGGCCGCTTCGATGGAGAAGAAGAAGCAAGAGGGGTACTACTGATGGACGGAGCAGCAATCGCCCCGGATCAGGACATCGAGGAATTCCTGGCCGCTCATGAGAAGAAGAGCCTCCTGCGCTTCCTGACCTGCGGATCGGTGGATGACGGCAAATCGACCCTGATCGGCCGCATGCTGTACGACGCGAACTCGGTCTTCGAGGACCAGCTCGAGACCCTGACCAGCGACAGCAAGAAGTTCGGCACCCAGGACGGCGAGATCGACTTCGCCCTCCTCGTGGACGGCCTCTCGGCCGAGCGCGAACAGGGGATCACGATCGACGTGGCCTACCGCTTCTTCTCGACCGTGAACCGCAAGTTCATCGTCGCAGATACTCCGGGCCATGAGCAGTATACCCGCAACATGGCCACCGGCGCATCGACGGCGGACCTCGCGATCATCCTTATCGACGCCCGCCACGGGGTTCTGCCCCAGACCAGACGGCACAGCTTCATCTGCTCGCTTCTGGGCATCCGTCACGTGGTGATCGCCATCAACAAGATGGATATCGTCGACTACCGTGAGGACAAGTTCCGCGAGATCGAGGAGGACTACCGCGCCTTCGCCAAGCAGCTCGATTTCGAGACGATCACCTGCATGCCGCTCTCTGCGCTGAAGGGCGACAACATCCTCACCAGGTCCGAGAAAACGCCGTGGTATGACGGCTCGGCGCTGCTTCCCTATCTCGAGACAGTGGACACGAGCCGCAAGGAAAGCGCCCCGTTCCGCATGCCCGTCCAATGGGTGAACCGTCCGAACCTGGACTTTCGCGGCTTTGCCGGAACGGTGGTGTCCGGCGAGGTGAAACCGGGTGACGAGGTGGTGATCCTTCCCTCGGGCAAGCGGACCCGGATCTCCCGCATCGTTACCCGCGAAGGCGACCTTGCCTTCGCCGACAAGGGCCGCGCCGTCACTCTGACCTTCGAGGACGAGGTGGACGCGAGCCGCGGCGATGTCATCGCGGCGGCGGACAGTCCGGCCGAGCAGGCCGCCCAGCTGCAGGCCAGGCTCATCTGGATGGACGAGGAGGAAATGCTGCCGGGGCGGCAATACATCCTGAAATCCAACAACCGCATGATCCCCTGCCAGGTCACCGACCTGAAGCACCGGATCGACGTCAACACCCTCAAGGAGCTTTCCGGCAAGACCCTCGCCCTCAACGAGATCGGCGTCTGCAACCTCTCCCTGAGCCAGCATCTTGTTTTCGATCCCTACAAGGACAACCGGAGTATGGGCAGCTTCGTCCTGATCGACCGGCTGACCAACCATACGGTCGGTGCCGGGATGATCGACTACGCCCTCCGCCGCTCGAAAAACGTGCACTGGCAGGCGCTCGAGGTGAACAAGCATGCCCGGGCCAGGCAGCTTGGCCAGAAACCCTGCATGCTGTGGTTCACCGGGCTTTCGGGTTCGGGCAAGTCGACCGTGGCAAACCTGGTGGAGAAGCGGCTGCACGACCTTGGCAAGCTGACTTATGTTCTCGATGGGGACAATGTCCGCCATGGCCTCAACCGCGATCTCGGCTTCACCGACGCGGACCGCGTGGAAAACATCCGCCGGGTCGGCGAAGCCGGCAAGCTCATGGTCGATGCGGGGCTCATCACCCTGGTCTCCTTCATCTCCCCCTTCAGGAGCGAGCGGCGCTCTATCCGTGAGCGAATGGAAGATGGCGAGTTCATCGAGGTCTATATCTCGACCCCGCTCGAAATCTGCGAGCAGCGCGATGTGAAAGGCCTCTACAAGAAGGCCCGCAAGGGCGACATCAAGAACTTCACCGGAATCGACAGCGCGTATGAGCCGCCGGAGAAGCCCGATCTCAATCTCGATACGTCGCAGATCGCGGCCGAAAGAGCTGCCGAGATGATCGTCGATTACCTTCGCGAGAAGGGCTATATCGGCTGAGCCTCGGTCACGCTGGGGGCAGCATCGCCTCCAGCGTGGCCAGCTTGTCGGCTTCCGCGGCCGGTTTGTCCCAACGCAGACGGTTGATGCGGGGAAAGCGCATGGCGAGGCCGGATTTGTGGCGCGGCGAGCGCTGCAGGCCCTCGAAGGCGACTTCGAGAACGAGGCCAAAATCGGGCCTGGCCTTCACCGACCGCACCGGGCCAAACCGCTCGATGGTGTGATCGCGGACGAACTTGTCGATCTTCTTCAGCTCCTGATCGGTGTAGCCGTGATAGGCCTTGCCCACCGGGATCAATTCGTCACCCCGCCAGCAGCCGAATGTGTAGTCCGAGTAGAAGCTTGACCGCTTTCCCGATCCTCTCTGTGCGTACATCAGGACCGCATCGACGAGGTGGGGCTCCTTCTTCCATTTCCACCACAGCCCCTTGGGACGCCCCGGAAGATAAGGGGTCGAGCGGTCTTTCAGCATGACCCCTTCGATGGCGTCGATCGGCGGTTCGGCGCGGAGGCGCTCCAGCTCTTCCCAGCCATCCGCTTCGATCCTCTCGCTGAGATCGACCCGCGGCAGGCCATCCGCGACCAGCGCTTCGAGCCTCTTGCGCCGCTCATCAAGAGTGCTTTCGCGCAGGTCTTCGCCTTCCGCCCATAGAAGGTCATAGGCCCTGACGAAGGCGGGATGGGTGGAAAGCATCTTGGTGCTGACAGTCTTGCGGTTGAGGCGCTGCTGCAGATCGTTGAAGGGCCGGACCTCGAAACGGTCCGTCGCGTGAGGGTCGTAGATCAGAAGCTCACCGTCGATCGCCGCATCCACCGGGTAGCCTTCGATGACATCCGGAAAGGCGCCCGAAATGTCATCGCCCGTCCGGCTGTAAAGCCGCGCCTCGCCCCCCTCCCGCACCAGTTGCACACGGATACCGTCCCACTTCCATTCCTTCGCCATTTGCGAAAGGTCGATGCGCGCCCTGTCGGTTTCCTCGACAGGGTGGCTGAGCATCACCGGGCGGAACGGCGCCTTCATGGCGTTGACAGGTTTTTCCGCGTTACCTTCAAGCCAGGCGAAGAGTTCCGTGTAAGGAGGCGTGAGGCCGTGCCAGAGCTCCTCGATCTCCTGCGGGGGCACATCGCCGTAATCGGCGAGGGCGACTTTGACCAGGCGGGCGGCCACGCCGATCCGCAGGCCGCCGGTGATCAGCTTGATGAGGGCCCAGCGCCCTTCGACATCGAGGGCGTCGAGCCAGTTCTCCACCAGCGCCGGGGCCTCCACGCGGGAAGCGTTGTTGAGGTCCTCGATCACTTCGGTCAGGTTCGGTACCCGGTTGGCGCCGCGCTTCTGCGGCCAGATCAATGCCGTCGCCTCGGCGGTGTCGCCGACATAGTCGCGGCTGAGATCGAAGAGGACAGGGTCCACCCGCGCCTTCACCAGTGCCTTGATCGCCGCGCTCTTCACGGACCGGATATCGAGGTCGCGGGTGATTGCGGCCACCGCCCAGCCACGTTCAGGATCGGGCGTTTCAGAAAAATATTCCTTCAGCAGGCGAAGCTTACCGTTGCGGGATGGTGTAAATATCAACCTGTCGAGAAGGGCGGCGAAAGCTTCCATCGGCCTAATCCGAATCCTCGTCATAGCCGACGAGGCGCAAGGGCCGCGCTTTGCGCCCCTGGGTTTCGGCCCAGCGGATCAGTGCATCGTCGCGGCCATGGGTGACCCAGAGCTCGGCCGGGTCGACCTCCTCGATCGTCTCGATCAGCTCGTTCCAGTCAGCGTGGTCCGACATGATCAGGGGCAGCTCGACCCCCCGCTGCTTCGCCCGTTGACGCACGCGCATCCAGCCGCTGGCAAAGGCGAGGATCGGGTCGGGAAAGCGCCGCGCCCATGTCGATTGAAGGGCCGAAGGCGGACAGACGACGATCTCACCTGCGAAGGCTTCCTTCGCGCCCTTGCCCTTTTCGACCGTAGCCGGAAGAAGTGGGCCGAGGGGCACGCCGAGTTCTTCGTAGAGATCGCAAAGCCGCTTCATCGCGCCGTGAATATAGATGGGCCGGTCCCACCCTTCCTCCCGCAGGTGGCAGATCAGCCTCTGGGCTTTCCCAAGGGCATAGGCACCGACGAGATGCGCGCGCTCGGGAAAACGCTCGGTCGACGCGATCAGCTTGCGCGCCTCTCCGGCGGTGTCGGGGTGGTGGAAGACGGGCAGGCCGAAGGTCGCTTCGGTGATCAGGACGTCGCAAGGGACGGGCTCGAAAGGCGCACAGGTTGGGTCGCGGCGGCGCTTGTAGTCGCCGGTGGTGACAATGCGCGTCCCGTCCTTCTCGGTGACGGCCTGCGCCGAGCCGAGGACATGCCCCGCCGGGGAGAGCCAGACCGTGACCCCGCCGATGTCGGCGACCTCGCCATAGGCAAGCGGCCGGCGTTTTTCGGTGAAGGCCTCACCATAGCGCACCGCCATGATGGCCAGGGTCTCCGGCGTCGCGAAGACTTCGCCATGGCCCGCGCGTGCATGGTCGGCATGGCCGTGGGTGATGACGGCCCGCCCGACCGGTGCCACGGGATCGATGTAGAAATCGCCCGGCGGACAATAAAGGCCTGCCTCCTCGGGCCGCAAAAGGTCAGCTGCGCGCATGCGGGGCGAAGGCCTGTCGGCCCCGAAGAGTTCCATCGGTAACCTGCGCCATGAAGGCCCGCTTGACCGCTGCCTGCGCCGAACCATCCTCTTATGGTTCAGAATAGTCGATCGAGGACTGACCCATGCGCCGCATCCTTCTCAACACCCTGCCGCTTCTCCTCCTGGCCCCCCTCGGCGCAGCGGCGCAGACCCTGCTTGTCGGCAACAAGGCCGAGGACACGATCAGCTTCGTGGATCTTGAGACCGGCGAGGAAGTGGTGCGCCGTGACACTGGCCGCGCGCCTCACGAGATCGCCGTCTCGCCGGACGGCAGCCTCGCCGCCATTGTCAGCTATCGTGATGCCGACTTCGTCGGAAACAGCGTCCATCTCTTCGACATTGCGAAGGCCGAAGAGACCGGGGTGATCGATCTTGGTGAAAGCCGCGCGCCACATGGCATCAAATGGATGCCGAACACGGAATATGTCGTGGTGACGGCAGAAGAGAGCGAGGAAGTCGCCATCCTCTGGCCGACCGGCAAGCGTGTGAACGAGCGGATCGCCACCGATCAGGAAGGCTCGCACATGATCGCGCTCTCGCCAGACGGCTTGATGGGCTATGTCGCGAATATAGGCTCGGGCAGTTTCAGCGTCGTCGACCTCATCCGTATGGAGAAAGTGCGTGACGTTGATGCAGGCGAAGGGACCGAAGCCATCGCGGTAACGCCGGACGGTGAAACGATCGTGGTCGGCAATAATGAGAGCCGATCGATCATGACCTTCGACGCCGAAAGCTATGAACGAACCGGGATCATCGAAACCGATGGCGTTCCTATCCGCATCGAGATCAGCCCGGATGGCCGCACCATGGCGGTCAGCTTTGCCGACACAGGCGAAGTCGCCTTCTACCGCATGGATAATCTCAAACCTCGCGGCAGGGTCGAGCTTGATGAGGGCAGCACACCGGTCACCCTTCTTTACGCGCCGGACGGCAAGCGCCTTTTCGCTGCTGCCACCGGCATGGCCCAGGTGGTCGAGATCGACCCCCGGCGGCGGCGTATAACCCGGCGCTTCGATGTGGGTATGGGATCGGACGGGCTTGGCTATTCCGACGTTGAGGTCCAGCCCGGGGGCTGACTTATCCCCGTCGTGCAAGAAGGGCGTAGGTTCTGGCCTTCGATCAAGGAGGCCCAGCCATGTCCCTCACGTCCCAACGCCTTGCCCTCTCCTACCTTGCCGAAGCCCAGGCGCAGAAGCATGTGACCGTGAACGAGAGCTTGCGCCGCCTCGACGCGGTGGTGCATCTTACTGTGATAAGCCGTCAGCGGGCCGACGAACCGGAAGACCCGCAGGACGGCGATGGGTATATCGTGCCTGAGAACGCAACCGGCGCCGCATGGGCCGGGCGACCCGCGGGGACCCTGGCACTCCGGCAGGAAGGCGCATGGCACTTTATCGATCCGTGTACGGGCATGATCGCCCATATTGGTGACGAAGAGAGCCTTGCCGTCCATGACGGAACCGCATGGCGTTCGCTTCTCAACCTGCCGCGGCTCGGCATCGGGACCGAGGCGGATGCCAGCAACCGGCTTTCGGTCAAGGCGGACGGCGCGCTTTTCACCCATGACGATGTGACCCCTGGAACCGGGGATATGCGCCTCGTGGTCAACAAGGCGGCGGCCAGTACCACTGCCTCCGTCCTCTTCCAGAGCGATTATGAGGGCAAAGCCGAGTTCGGCCTTACGGGCACGGATGATTTTGCCATCAAGGTCAAGGGTGATGACGGCGTTTTCCGCACCGCCATCCTGATCGACCGCCAGACCGGTACTGTGAGCTTTCCCAATACCGCCTGATCAGGCGCTTTTCGGCACGAAAGCCAAGGCGACGCCATTGTTGCAATAGCGAAGGCCTGTCGGCTCCGGCCCGTCCTTGAAGACGTGGCCCTGGTGGCTTCCGCAGCGGGCGCAGTGATATTCCTTGCGCGGATAGATCAGCTTGAAGTCCGTCTTGAAGCCGAGATTGCCTTCGACGTAATCATAGAAGCTCGGCCACCCCGTGCCGCTGTTGTATTTCGTCTCGCTGGGGAAGATCGGCAGGAAGCACCCGGCACAGACGAATGTACCCTCGCGCTTCTCGTCATTGAGCGGCGAGCTGCCGGAGCGTTCGGTGCCGTCCTTGCGCATCACGCGGAAGGCGGCATCGCTCAGGCGCTCGCGCCATTCGTCCTCGGAAAGGCTGTCCCAATCGGTCTGGCTCTCTCCCATCGGGACGATCTTCGCTTCGCTCATCCTGGCACTCCCTTGTTGCGGTGTGACCCGGGCACAGCCCGCAGCGGGCAGCAGCACGGCTGCGCCTGCGAGAAGGCCGAAGCGGCGGCGGGTCAACGGGTCGTTGGTCTTCATCATGCCTCCCATGTGGTGCGGGATGGCGGGTTTGGCCATCAAAGGGCCAGGACCGCCAGGGCGATCATGGCTCCTGGCCAGACATTCGCCTTGAAGACCGAAAGGTTACGCCGGGGCTCCGCGGGATTCATCGCGGCGATCTGCCACAGAAAATGAAGCGCTGGCGCGACGATGAGCGCGCTCCACCAGCCCGCGCCGCCGATCAGCATGGCAAGTGCGACCAGAAGCGATGTGGCAGCATAGAAAAGGGCCGTGCCCAGCCGCACCCCACCGCCGAGGCGCCGGGCGCTTGATTTGATCCCGGCCAGGGCATCGTCCTCGATGTCCTGGAGCGCGTAGATTGTATCGTAGCCAAGGGTCCAGAAGATTCCGGCCGCATAAAGTAGCCATGCTTCGAGCGGGATCTTGCCGTGAACGGCCGCGCCGACGAGCACCCCCCAGTTGAAGGTCAGGCCGAGCCAGAGCTGCGGCCACCAGGTGATCCGCTTCATGAAGGGATAGGCGGCCACAAGGAGAAGGGAGAGAAGCCCGATCGCGATCGCCAGCATACCGAGTTGAAGGAGAACGGCGAAACCGACGAGCGACAGGCCTATCGCAAGAGCGAGACCGGCTTTCGCCGAGACCGCCCCCGACGCGATCGGCCGCGACCGCGTACGCTCCACCGAGCGGTCGAGGTCACGGTCGACAAGGTCGTTCCAGACGCACCCTGCGGAGCGCATGACAAAACTGCCGATCAGGAACAGGACGAAAAGCCACCAGAAGCGCCAGCCATCCATGCCGTCAGGCCGCGCGGCGATCAGCCCCCAGAGGCAGGGCAGGAAGAGCAGCCACACCCCCACCGGCCTGTCCGCCCGCATCAGCCTGAGATAGGGCCGGATGGGTGCAGGCGCCCGGTCGACGAAACCGGGGCGGGCATCGAGGGTTCGTTGGTCCGTCTCCATCCCGGGCCGCTAGCAGGTTCGGGCGCTGATCAAAACGTCCCTGAAAGCGTGATCTCGAAGGTCCGGTTCTCGGTGCGCAGGCGCTGCTCCGCCAAACCGACGGGACCGTCGCGGAAATTCGCAAAGCGCGTCCGGTCAAGCGTGTATTCGAGGTTCGTCAGGTTACGGTAGCCGAACCGCAGATTGTTGCCGAAGAAATCCTTGTCTTCGAGGAAGACCCGCAGGAACGGCCCGCCGCGCTCTTCGTTGAACACCTCGTCGAACCGGATGAACCTGACGGTGGACTGATTGAAGACGCGGCCGCCCCAGGCCCAGTTCGTGTTCGGAACGTCGTGGCGGAAGCGGACTTCGTAGAACCAGGGCTGCAGGCCGCTGAAGTTTCTGGTCTCGCCGGTCAGCGGATCTTCGAGCGAAGAGGTCCGGTAGCGGCTGTTGATGTCGAACCGGCCTCCCTCGAAGCCCCAGCGCTCGGTCAGGACCGTGCCTTCCAAGGCGAAGACCGCGAGCCGCGCTTCGTCGATATTGCCGACGGCATCACGCAGGACAGCTTCCCCGTCTTCGGTAACCGGTATCAGCACACGGTCGACCCGGTCTTCGATGAGATAGCCTTCCAGGCGGGCGATGATCTTCTCGTCCTTCCCGAAGGTCGTCTGAAGTTCGATCTCTCCGTCCCAGGACTGCTGGGGGATGAGATCGGTGTTGCCCGCGCTCTGGCGCTCTTCGGTCAGGTTCACCGACGAAATGAAGTCGAAGAAGTTGAGCTGCCCGACCTCTCTTGCGACGCGGGACCGCAGGCTGACATTGTCGGTCAGTGGATAGGCGATGGAAACGAAGCCGCGGGGACGCAGGAAAGTCTGCTCACGGTTGGAGCCATCGCCCGACACGGTCAGCCGTGACCACTCGCCGGACACAGCGGCCTGAACGGCGAAGTCTTCGAAGAGCTCGAAACTGCGGGTCAGGGACGCCTGGTTGCGAAGCTCGTCGACGGTGAGGTCGGGGAAGACCGTGATCTCTTCATCCGCGCCCTGTGCTTCGGTCAGTACCGCCTCGCGGTCGAGGAAGTTGTAGGCCGTCTCGCCGGAAACCTCCCATGAGACGCCGTTCTCACGGGTCCAGGCATATTCAACCCGGCCGATGGTCTCGCCTTCGTCCACGGTCTGCTCGAAGGTGGCGAAGTCGGTGATCCCGCCGCTGTCGCTTGCGATGGTGCGGTTGAGGGTCGGGCTGTGCTCGAAGCGCTGATAGGCGATCGAACGAAGCGTGCCCGCGCCGACGTCGTAGCGCAGCTCGCCTGCGATATCCGCGTTCCACTCGTCTTCACTGTTGAGCGCTTCGCGCGTCTCGCCGATGTCGCGGAACGAACGCTCGCGGCCTTCAAAGGAATAGGACGTGGCCGAACCATTGACGGACAGCGAGGTTCTGGGTCCGACCTCATAGCCGAGGGCCATGGTGACGGATGGGCGCTCGATGCGCAGGGAGACGGTCTCGTCGCGGGTTTCGAGGACGCGGAACTGATCGTCGATGACGATCTCTTCGCCGGCCTCGTAACCACGGTGGCTGTCGTTCTCGAAGCCGAGAGTGTAGTCGAGAGCGCCGCTGCTGCCCGAAACGGAGATCGAACCGTCGGTGAATTTGGGCCGGGCGCCTTTGCGGAAATTGGGAGCGTACTCGAAGCTGCCACTGAGGCGCGAACGGTCGAGCACGACGTTCGCCACCTGACCGGTCAGACCTGTGACGCCGAGGGCTGCGGCGTCGGCCACCTCGATCCGCACCACGGCATCCACCGGCGTCCTGTTGAGGATCTCAAGTGCGTTGGTGTCTTTCGACGTGACCCGCTCACCGTCGATCAGCACATTGGCGCCGCCCTGGCCGAGCCCTCGCCCGCCGCCAGTTTGACGGATGGTGAAGCCGGGCACCTGGTTCAGCATGTCCCGCGCGGTCTGGGGCGAGAAGCGGTCGAAGAACGCCGGCTCGAAGATCTGGAGGTCCTCCCTTTCGACTTCGACGCTGTCAGGCCCGACCTGCGCGAGGGCGAGCGAAGGCAAGAGCGCGATGAACGCCGCTGCGGCACAAACTGAACGTTTCAAGAATCCCCCCGACCCTTCGGTCCCGGATATGTTGTTTTTCGATGCGGCCTATCACCGCTTGCTGGTCCTGTAGACCCTGAATTATCCAAAAAGACTACTAGTGTGGTCGCATTTGATGAGAATTCTTCCATTTTCAAGGGCAAGGGGCGGCGAGCTGCCACTGGACAACAGGGCGTCACGAGGCAATAGGCACCCATTCAACGAATTGAGGTGTTCTTTCATGGCCGATCGCAGCCCCTCCCGGCAGCAACCCGAAAGCTTCGAATGGAGCGCGGACAACCGCGCCTGGTGCGACGAGCAGGTGAAGAAGTACCCCGACGGCCGGCAGGCTTCGGCGGTCATTCCCTTCCTCTGGCGCGCCCAGAAGCAGGAGGGCTGGATCTCGATCGCCGCGATGGAGGCCATCGCCGCCCAGCTCGGCATGCCCTATATCCGGGTCTACGAGGTCGCGACCTTCTACACGATGTTCAATCTCAAGCCGGTTGGTAAATATTTCGTCCAGCTTTGCGGCACGACGCCTTGCATGCTGCGCGGTTCGGAAGAGCTGATCGACGTCTGCAAGGAGATGATCGGGCCGCAAAATGCGATCACCGAAAACGGCAATCTTTCCTGGCTCGAGGTCGAGTGCCTGGGCGCCTGCTGCAACGCGCCGATGGTGCAGATCAACGACTACTACTATCAGGACCTGACGCCGGAGACGTTCCGGGACATCCTCGCAAAGCTGGGCCGCGGCGAATATGTCGAGCCTGGGGTCTTCAACGAGGGCCGCCACACCTCCGATCCCGAAGGTGAGAACACCACCTTGACCGATGACAGCATCTACAAGGGCGAGCAGGCCAAGCCTCTCGACAGGCTGCCCAATACGGATGCTGCCTGACCTGGTAAGAATGACAGGACCGACACTTTCCAATCGGGTCTAAGCGAACGATCCTCACGAAAATCTTTCGGGAGGTTCCATGCGTTTCCAACTCGCTGCGCTCGCCTGCGCTCTGCTGCCCACCGCCGCCTTGGCCGGGGACGATACCCTCGGCGCGATCGAAGCCGCGGTCTTCGATTATTTCGAAGGCCAGTCCGAACGCAGCGAAGAGCGCCTCAGCCGCGCTTTTGCCGTGGACACGACCCAGATGGTCGGCATCACCATGGACGAGGGCGGCATGGAGATCACTTCCCGCCCCATCGCGGAGATGGTCGAAGCCTGGTCGCGCGGTGAGCCGAGCGGTGAGAAGCGCACCGGCCGGATCGTCGGGATGGATGTGGTGGAGGACCGCCTCGCCACCGTCCTTTTCGACAGCAATGGGCGCTTCTATGACGCGCTGACCCTCGCCAAGGTCGGCGGTGAATGGAAGATCGTCAGCAAGGTCTACGTCATTCAAGGCGAGACCGAAGGCCAGTGATGCGGCGGTTCCTGACGACCCTGGCCGCCCTGTCCGTTTTCACTGGCCTTCCCGATGCGCTCGCCGGGGACAAGCGCATCGCCCTGACCTTCGACGACGCGCCGCGTCCGGCGGACAGCATCCTGACCCCCGGCGAGCGGACGGCACTCCTGCTGCAGGAACTCGAACGGGCTGAAACCGGGCCAGTCGCGATCTTCGTGACGACGAAGGGGTTCGGAAAGCACGATGGCGGCCGGGACCGCATCGCGGATTATGCCGAAGCAGGCCACCTGATCGCCAACCATTCCCACAATCACGACTGGCTTCATAAGACGGATCTCTCCACCTATCTCGCCGATCTCGACCGGGCAGAAGACGAACTCGTCGGTTTCGACAACCGCCGGGCCTGGTTCCGCTTCCCCTTTCTCGACGAAGGGCGCGGCGATGTGGAAAAGCGCGATGCGATGCGCGCGGCGCTCGACGAGCGCGGCCTGATGTCGGGCTATGTCACAGTTGATACCTATGACTGGCACCTCAATTCGCGTCTCAACGAGGCGGTCGCGGAGGGGCGCTCAGTGGACCATGACGCTGTGCGCGAGGTCTATGTCGCCATGATCGTCGATGCTGCCGAGCACTACGCGGCGTTCTCCGAGCGCTGGCTCGACCGCCAGCCGGCTCATGTTCTCCTGCTGCACGAAAACGACGTCGCCGCGCTTTATATTGGCGATGCGGTGCAGGCGCTCCGCGCGAAAGGCTGGGAAATCATCTCGCCCGACGAGGCCTATCGGGACCCGATCGCCGAGGAGGCACCGAAGACCACTTTCTCTGGCATGGGCCGGGTTTCGGCAATGGGTTTCGACCGCGGCGCGCGCGGCGCCGAGGCCTTCGATCACTGGTCGGCCAGCGAAGCCGGGATCGACCGCAAGCTCGAAGAAGCGGGCGCTTTTACGAACTAGCCGAAAAAGCGATGGCCGCGAGGCCGATGGGAACGCATGCGGCGACGATGAAGGCAAGCAGCATCAGGAGCCCGTCCTTCACGAGAAGGGCGAGGCCGAAGGCGGCGATGGCCGCCATGGGGAGGCTGCTGGCGAAGGGGATCAGCTCCAGCGGCGGAACGGTCAGGCAGAGAAGAATGATGACCACCGCTGCGGCCCTGACCGCGGTCTTGCTCATAAGCGGGTGCATGCGCTCGCGCGTATGATTGTCGAGCCAGCGCGCGGCCGGGCGCACCTTGTCGTCGACAGCGTTGACCTTGTCGCCCGCCACGTTCCGCTTCTGGAAGAACTGCGGCACCCAGACATGCTCACGGCCCATCAGCATCTGCACTGCCGTGAGGAAGATGAAGGTTGCAATCACCGTTGGAACGCCGGGGATGCCGCCTATTGGCGAAAGCTCGATCAGTGCCGGCACCAGAAGGAACGGCCCATAGCTGCGGCTGCCGAAGGCATCGAGGATGGTGCCGATGGTGACCTTGCCGGTATCGGCGTCGGCCTCGTCCCTTACAGCCTCCTTGAGGCGGTCCAGGACATCTTGTGCGCCGGAGATCTGTTGTTCGCTCATGGATGATGAACGAGCGCGGCGAGAAAGCGGTTCCCGTCAGGCCTCTTCCGGACCCCAGTTCAACCGCTTGGGATCGCCATCCGCCCAACCCAGCGCCTTGGGGTTCATCACCTTGAACCACAGGGGCGGCACAAGACTGAGGCTGATGCAGCCGGGATAGCCCGAAGGCAGGCGCGGCAGCTCCTCGAAATTTCGCAGGCACTGATAGGGCCGCATCGGGTTGGCGTGGTGATCGGAATGGCGCTGGAGATTGATCTCGAGGATGTTCGACACCGTATGGTTGGTGTTCCAGCTATGCTTGGGCTGGCACGGCTCGTAGCGGCCATTGGGGAGCTTCTGCCGCTTGAGGCCGTAATGCTCGATATAGTTGACCATCGAGAGCGCGAAGAAAGCCAGCGCGTGGTGGGCGATCAGCCAGGGCAGCACCTGCCAGCCGAAGACCGCAACCGCGAGGATGCCGAGAAGCAAAGTGACAGCGTAGCTCTGCAGGATCTCGTTATGCGGCCCGAAAAGGGCCTGGCCGCGGGCTTTCAGCCGCCTGCGCTCATGCACCCAGGCTCCCTTGAACGCGCCGGCGATATCCCGCACGGCGAATGCATAGACCGTCTCGTTCATCCGGGCCGACGAGCAGTCCTCGGGCGTCGCGACCCGGACATGGTGCCCGCGATTGTGCTCGATGCAGAAATGGCCATAGCCGACGATCCCGAGGGCCAGCTTCGCCATGGTGCGGTCGAACCGGCCGGTCCGGTGACCGAGCTCATGGGCGATGATGATCGCTTGGCCCGCACCGATGCCGCCCGCGTAAAGCACCATGACCTTCGCCCAGATCGGCAGGCTGCCCATGGTCAGCATTGCCATGGTCGCCGCCGAGCCGGCAAGGATCACCGGAATGATGAGATAGGCGAGCCGGCTGTAGAAGGGGTCCGCCGCAAGGCGGTCATAGTCCCATTCGGGCGGCACGGTCTCATCCTCCCCCAGCGCCCTGTCCAGGACCGGAATGGCGATATAGAACCAGACGAAAGGGACCAGCGCTGCCCAGACCGGTTCAGCCAAGAGAAAATAGAAGGCTGCCGCAATCACTGGCAGGCCGGCATGGGGGATACCCAAGGCAAAAAGCCACCGGCGCGGGGCCCGGACTTTGAGGGCGGAAGACGTCGGCTGGTCAAACGTGGTGGAGGACATGGGCACCTCTTCTCAAGGCGCCCACCATACCGCGCGGCTCTCTCCGCCGCTATCGCCTCAGCGATCAGCCGCGCCGAACATTGTTATGCAGGCGCTTCGCCGGGAGGTTGGGCACCGCAGGAAAGGATAGCCGCCCGCGCCTCTTCCGTCCCGAGCTCCCTCGCCGCTTCAATGGGCCGGTCCGTGGCGATGATGTCGATCCCCGCTCCTTCGAGACGGCTGTAAGCGCTTCGGTCCCCCGAAGCGGCCCGGTCGTCCAGATAGCCGAGCGCGCCGCCTGACGCTGCTATGTCGGCCTCGTCGAGACGCCGGATATAGCGCTCGTCCGGCAGGCCACGGTGGATGCCCGTCCAGACGACCAGCCGCCCGTCGAGGATACCGTCGCCCGAAAGGGCTCGCAGCTCGTCCTCGTCCTGCGCCGTGGCGAAAACCGAAACCGCTCCGCTGGCCCGGCCTACCGCATAGGCGCCCCGGGCATTATAGGTGATGATGCCGGTGAAGCTCCCGGCCGATGCTTCTTCCACCGCCCGCGCCACCTTCGCGAGGCTGACACCACGTTTGACGTCGAGCTGCAGGATGCCGCGACCACGAACCATCTCGACCGCTTCTTCGAGGGTGGGTATCCTCTGGTCGGTCCTGCGCCCCGAACGGTCGATGAGGCTGAGGTTGCGCGCTTCCTCGAGGGTCATGTCGGAAAGACTGCCCCGCCCATCGGTGGTGCGGTCGACCGTCGCGTCGTGAAGGAGGACGAGCGCGCCGTCGGAGGTCTCGCGCACATCGACCTCGATCAGCGCAGGCACAAGCGAGAGGGTCCGGTCGATGGTCGAAAGCGCGTTCTCGGGAAAGCCGTCTGCCGGACCGCCGCGATGAGCGCTGACCAGCGCCGCTTCGCCCTCAAGGCAACTGAGGAACGCGGCCGCCGTCGCGTAGCCGTCGGTTCCCCACGCCAGAGGCTCCGAAGATGCCAGGGGTAAGGACCCTTCCTCGCCACCGCACCCTGCAAGAAGCATCACGCCTGCCCCTGCCAACGTCTTACCGAGCCGTGCTGCCATCTCTTCCTCCCGCCCTTCATGCGCGCCGTCTCTGTCCGATCGGCACAGAAGCGGCAAGACGCCCCCCGCGCCCAATCACCGCCTTGCTTCCGTCGCCCCGACACCGTAGCTGCTGCCGGACAGTTTTCCGCCCGGGTGAGACGCTTCTTCCATGCTTCAGGACAAAGACCGCATTTTCCAGAACCTCTACGGCCTTCAGGACCCGTTCCTCGAGGGCGCCAAGGCGCGGGGCGCGTGGAACGCGACCAAGCTGATGCTGGAGCAGGGGCACGAATGGATCATCGAGCAGACCAAGGAATCCGGTCTGCGCGGACGCGGTGGCGCCGGCTTCTCCACGGGGCTCAAATGGTCCTTCATGCCCAAGGAAGTAGGGGACAGGCCGCACTACCTTGTGGTCAACGCCGACGAGTCTGAGCCTGGCACCTGCAAGGACCGTGAGATCATGCGGCACGATCCGCATCTTCTGATCGAAGGCTGCCTGGTCGCCAGCTACGCGATGAAGGCCCATGCCTGCTACATCTATATCCGAGGCGAATACATCTTCGAGCGCGAGCAGCTCCAGAAGGCCATCGACGAAGCCTATGCCGCCAATCTCATCGGCAAGAACAACGTCCATGGCTGGGATTTCGACCTCTATATCGCCCATGGCGCTGGCGCCTATATCTGCGGTGAGGAAACGGCGCTTCTTGAAAGCCTCGAAGGCAAGAAGGGCCAGCCGCGGCTGAAGCCCCCCTTCCCCGCAGGCGCGGGCCTTTATGGCTGCCCCACCACCGTGAACAATGTCGAATCCATTGCTGTCGTCCCGACCATACTGCGCCGCGGGGCGGGCTGGTTCAAAAGCTTCGGCCGTCCGAACAATCACGGCACCAAGGTCTTCTGCGTCTCAGGCCATGTGAACAAGCCGTGCAACGTCGAAGAAGAGATGTCGATCCCGCTGAAAACGCTGATCGATCGCCATTGCGGCGGCGTTCGGGGCGGCTGGGACAACCTCAAGGCGGTCATCCCCGGCGGCTCATCGGTGCGCTGCATTCCCAAGGATATCTGCGATGATGTGCTGATGGATTTCGACGCCCTGCGCGAGCATGGTTCGGGCCTTGGAACCGCGGCCGTCATTGTCATGGACAAGTCCACCGACATGGTGAAGGCGATCGCCCGCATCGCCTATTTCTACAAGCATGAGAGCTGCGGCCAGTGCACCCCCTGCCGCGAGGGCACGGGCTGGATGTGGCGGGTCCTGACCCGCATGGCCAACGGCGACGCGGAAATGTCCGAGATCGACAAGCTGCTGGATGTGGCCGGCCAGATCGAGGGGCACACCATCTGCGCCCTCGGCGACGCGGCCGCATGGCCGGTCCAAGGCCTGATCCAGCATTTCCGCCACGAAATCGAAGAGAAGATTACGAACTACCGCCGCAACCCTGCACAGGTGGCCGTCCCTTACATGGCGGCAGAGTAAGCGCTTCCGCTCAAACGAAAGAGGGCCGCTCCAGCGGAACGGCCCTCTTTCTAGGTCTTCAGTGCAACCACAATCAGTCCGGAACGTAACGGTTCATCGTTGTTTCGACCCTGCGTTGAAAGCCTTGGAGCTGCGCCTCCGCTTCCGCGACCGTTTGGTCCGGCAGGATGGGCGTCATAAGACGGATCATGGCCCCATCGGAGCGCCTCTTGGTGAGAACATCCCGGATGAGATAGAGCTTCATCAGGAACTCGTTCGCCACTTGGCGGCCGCGTTGATCGTACCAGTAGTAGACCAGGAACTGGCTTTCGCCCTTCTGCATAAGGATGCGGTTATAGGCGTAGTCGGGTGCACCTTCGGGTGTCCGCTCAATGGTGGTTTCCTGGAACTGCCAGCCGCCGCCTGGCAGGCATTGGGCCGGTGAGTGCCAGGAGCTGCCGTTGCGCTGCTGTTTGAGATAGGCGGTATAGAGGTTGAACGTGTTGCCCTCGGGGTCGACCATATTGAGGACGATGTAGTCATCAGCCTTGAGGACCCGCTCGGTGGCCACATCGAGGGGACGCTCTTCCACCCGCCAGTCCTGGAACTCCAACGGCAGTTCGGAGAACGGCGCCCGCTCAGGGACCACCAGCGGCGCCTCGAGGGTATGGACGAAAAGTGCGCCAAGCCCGACAAAAGCGGCGGCTGCGCCAGTCATCTTGAGGAAAAGCTGGCTATCCCAGGGCTTGGACGGCGCGATCGGCTGGACCTCGGGATGACCGAGGGTGCTGAGGACGTTCTTCTTGCCGCCGAGGCGGGCGAGAAGGAGAATGACACCAAGAAGCATGACGATGCAAAGCAGGAAGACCACCCAGCCTTCGAAGAAGTGCAGGAAACCTTCGGTATGCGAGGCGCCGTACCTGTCCGACAGAACGCCGGTGATGGCGATGCGGAAACTGTTCATCACGATGGTGATCGGGACGGTCGACGCGACCACGATGAAGCGCTGCCAGAGCGGGCCCTTGTAGAAATAGGCCGCCAGTGCGCCGAGGCTGAGGAACGGGAAGAGATAGCGCAGGCCCGAACAGGCTTCGACCACCTGAAGGGTGATGTTGCCAAGTTCAATCACGTTGCCGTTCAGGAGCACCGGCACGTCGAAGAGCCGGATCATCCAGACCCCAAGCTCCGACGACCACAGCTGGAAATTCCAGGAGGTTACCGTGATGACCCAGTAGGGCGGCGGGATCATGAAGAGAAGATAGGCGATCGGCACAAAGCAGATGCGCAGGAGCGACAGCCCGCCGAACAGGAGCGGCACGCCCGCAAGCGCAACCAGAAGGCCGATATGCTCAAGCATGAAGACATGAAGCTGCTTCAGCGCAAACACCATGAAGATGCCGAAGGCGAAGAAGGCGAATGCGGCCGGATTGGGCTTGCCCATGCTCTGGCGCATCGCGTCGCGGCGCTCCCAGATCATCCAAGCCGAGATGATCGGAATGAAGTAGCTGTGGCTCAGCTCCTGCTGTTCCCCCCAACGGAACCACAGGTTGGCGATGCCCGCGTGGAAGAGATAGACGAGCGCGATGCCCAAAGCGGCAGCCACCGCATAGAGCGGCCAATCGTCTTTCCGGACCTGCGGAAATGAAAACGTGGTCGAACTCACTGAACTGCCTTTCCGGATAAAGGTCGCCCATAACAGGCCAACCCTTTCGCCTTCCTTCCGTAAGCGAAGATGGCGCCGCCAGCAACGTCGCCTGCCTTCGCCCGCCTTGATCACTGTGAAGCGCCCGCCGCGACGGTCGCGGGGCCAGGCCGCGCGACTCTGCTCAGGTAGCACGCTTTCCCGCACCGGCACGGGCGTTTGCATCACATCCCCGCTGTTGCAATGACCATGCCGCCTTCGAAAACCGCGCCCAGCGGCGTTGCGCCCCCTAGCCTTGAGCCCGGTGATCCTCTAGCTCCCGCCGGAACATTTCCAGCCGCATCCGAGTTCAGATGACCGACCTGCGCACGATCAAAGTCAATGGCCGCGAGATCGATGTCGATCCGCGCCTCACCCTCCTTCAAGCCTGTGAGGAAGCGGGCGAGGAAATCCCTCGCTTCTGCTACCACGAGCGGCTCTCCGTTGCGGGCAACTGCCGGATGTGCCTTATCGAGGTGAAGGGCGGACCGCCCAAGCCCGTGGCCTCCTGCGCGCAGAATGTCCGCGACCTGCGCCCCGGCCCCGACGGCGCGCCGCCCGAGCTTTTCACCAACACCCCGATGGTCAAGAAGGCCCGGGAGGGGGTGATGGAGTTCCTGCTCATCAACCACCCGCTCGACTGCCCGATCTGCGACCAGGGCGGCGAATGCGATCTTCAGGACCAGGCCATGGCCTATGGCCGGGACGCCACCCGCTTCGAAGAGAACAAGCGCGCGGTCGAAGAGAAATATATGGGTCCGCTGATCAAGACGATCATGACCCGCTGCATCCAATGCACCCGCTGTGTGCGCTTCGCCACGGAAGTGGCCGGAGTCGACGATCTCGGTCTCGTTAACCGGGGCGAGAACGCGGAGATCACCACCTATCTCGAGAAGTCCGTCGGCTCCGAGCTGACCGGTAACCTCATCGATATCTGCCCCGTGGGCGCACTGACCTCGAAGCCCTACGCCTTCACCGCCCGGCCTTGGGAGCTGAAGAAGGTCGAGACCATCGACGTCATGGACGCCATGGGCTCGAACATCCGCGTGGATGTGCGGGGCCGCCAGGTCATGCGTATTCTTCCCCGAGTCCACGACGGCATCAACGAGGAGTGGCTGGCCGACAAGTCGCGCTTCATCTGGGACGGGCTCGGCAAGCGCC
>CAZKVC010000014.1:0-61206 GCA_964556115.1 uncultured Caulobacterales bacterium | reverse complement strand
GCGGCGCGCCGCTTCTATGGCGGTGTGCTTGGCTGCCCCGAGGGGCGGGAGGAACCGGGTGCATGGATCGACTTCGACCTTTTCGGCCACCAGATCGTCGCTCATTTCTCGCCGGAGGAATGCCAGCAGGCCGAGCGCAACGGGGTCGACGGCCACGGCGTGCCCGTCCGGCATTTCGGCCTGATCCTGGAGTGGGAAGACTGGGAAGACCTCGCCGCACGTCTCAGAGAGGCCGGTGCCCGCTTCATCGTGGAGCCTTATATCCGTTTTGAAGGCAAACCCGGCGAGCAGGCGACCATGTTCGTCCTCGACCCGTCGGATAACGCCCTGGAGTTCAAAGCCTTCCGCGACGACCGCATGGTCTTCGAGAAGGGGTTAAGGGAAACCGGATGAGCAATATCGAAAAAGAAGAGACCGCGGGCCAGGGCCACTACACCGTCGATATCGACGGTCACCGGGCCAAGCTCGTCTATGGGCGCTCTGGCAAGACCATGGTGATCGAACATGTTGCGGTGCCCGACGAGCTCGAGGGCCGGGGCGTGGGGACGCGTCTGGTTGGCCATGTGGTCGAGGAAGCCAAGCGCGACGGCCTGCAACTCGTGCCGCTGTGCTCCTTTGCCAAGGCGAAGATCGAGGCGCGGCCCGAGTGGCAGGAAATGACGAAGGCTCCCGGCGCGCGCTGATGAAGATCGAGCGCCAGGAGGATGCCAGCAAGGGCGCCTACAGCGTCCTGCTCGATGGCAACCGGGCCGAGCTGACCTATTCCCGCGCCGGTGAGGGCCTGATCATCATCGACCACACCGGCGTGCCGGATGCCTTGCGCGGTCAGGGGATCGGCGAGGCTTTGGTGGAACGCGCCGTCAGCGACGCGCGGGCGGAGGGGCGCAGGATCCTTCCGCTCTGCCCTTTCGCCAAGGCACAGATCCGCAAACATCCCGAATGGCAGGACATCCTTCAATAGCAAAAAGCCCGCGCGCCGAACCGGCGCCCGGGCCTTGGGACGTGGATCACTTCGCCCGGCGGCGACGCGCAAGGCCGAGCCCTGCAAGACCTGCCGCGAAAAGCGGAAGGGCGGCCGGGACGGGGATCTCGGCGCTGTCGCCTTCGAAGGCAAACTGGACCGTGTAATCGCCAGTGCTGGTCCCGCCCTCGATATCGTCAATCATGGCCGCGAAAATGGTGTTGAAGCCGCCAAGGACGAGGGTGAAATCACCGGCCGTCAGCGGCCCGTCTTCACCAACCGTGAATAAAGGATCGGACGAGCCGAGCGGGTCTGAGTCGCCGAAACTCAGCATGCTGTAGAAAATCAGTAGTGGGCCGTTACTCTGGTCGTCATCATCACTGGCGATGAGATTGCCGCCCCCATCGTAAAGACCGATTTCCGTGTCGACGGTCGGAAGTCCTTGGATCCCGAAGGTTTGAATATTGAGGTAGCTCCCGTCGCCATCATTTACATCGCCACCGATGGAGAAGGTGAAGAAGTCGAGTTGGCCGCTGGCGAGGCTGCCGGTGAAGGAAACCGGGCTGCCGTCATTGGGCAGTGCGCCCACATTGGTGGTGGCGGCATTGGCCGGTGACATTGCAAAGAGGGCCGCGCAGGCGGCTCCCATACGAAGAAGATTGTTCATGATCCTAACCCCTCATTCCCGAAGGAACCATGACACTTCGTTAGGAAACCGTCAATATACTCGCGTCATTCGGGAACAGTTGCAGGTCCGTTCAGTAGACTTTCATGATCTGATTCAGCGACTTCTTCTTCAAGGCATGTTCAGGCACGGTCGCGTCTTCCGACGGGTGGCCGACCACGATGACCATCAGGGGTTTTTCTGTCGGCGGCCGGCCGAGTTCTTCGTTGAGGAATTTCATGGGGTTGGGTGTGTGGGTGAGGGTGGCAAGCCCCGCCGTGTGAAGCGCCGTCAGCAGCATTCCGCAGGCGAGCCCCGCGCTTTCGGTGACGTAGTAGTTCTTGCGGTCGTCCCCCGCCTCCACCCCGCCGCGCTTCTGCGCGAAGCAGACGATGAGATAGGGCGCGGTCTCAAGGAACGGCTTTTGCGCATCCGTCCCGATCGGCGTGAGGGCTTCCAGCCACTCCTTCCCCGCCCGGCCTTCATAGAAGGCGCGCTCTTCCTCCTCCGCCGCCTGCCTGATCCGCCGCTTGACCTTCAGGCTCTCGCAGACCGCAAAGAACCACGGCTGGTGGTTCGCGCCGGAAGGGGCCGTGCCCGCCGCCTCGATTGCCGCTTCGATGATCCGCCGGTCCACCGGCTGCTCCGAAAAGTCCCGGATGGTGTGCCGGGTCTTCATGAGATCGGCAAAGGCGCGCACCGCGGCAAGGCGCTCCTCGTCATCGGCGAAGGCGGGTGCGGGATCGAGCGATTGGAGTGGGCGATGCGGATGGTCGGTCATGCGCCCAAGCTTGTGCGGCTTGGCGGCGAGGGTCCACCGGTGCTGTCTGTCGTCTTTGGCAGGGGCCTTCGTTTCGCCTAAACTGGCTTCTCACGCGGAAGAGAGACCTTTGCGATGACCGAAGCCTGGCCCGCCATTCCCTATGCGCGGTGGAAGGAGACCGCGGCCGCGCTTCATCTCTACAGCCAGATCCTGGGAAAGTATCGCCTCGCGCGAACCCCTTGGATCAACCATTCCTGGCACGCGACGCTTTATCCAGTGCCGAGGGGTCTCACCACCGGTCCAGTCCAAGACAAGCGCGGAACCATACAGATCGGCTTCGATTTCCTCGATCATCTGGTGGTCGGGGAGAACAGTCTTGGCGACCGGGAGAGTTTCCCCCTCGAGGTGATGAGCGTCGCCGACATGTGGCACCGGACACGGACACTGATCGAAAAGCTGGGCGGCGACCCGTCCATGCACGGCGCGCCGAACGAGGTGCCTGAAGCCACGCCGTTTGCGGAAGATACCGAGGCCCGGCCCTATGACGGGGAGGCGGCGAAGAACTTTCACCTCGCCCTCCTGCGCGTGGCAGCTGTCTTCGAGCGTTTCCGCACGGGCTATCTCGGCAAGGTCAGCCCGGTGCACCTCTTCTGGGGCAGCTTCGATCTCGCCGTGACGCGGTTCTCCGGCCGTGCAGCGCCGCGCCATCCGGGCGGCTTTCCGAACCTTCCCGACAGCGTCACCCGGGAAGCCTACAGCCACGAGGTCGCCTCGGCCGGCTTCTGGCCCGGCGGCAACGGCGCGGACGAGGCGATGATCTACGCCTATGCCTATCCCGTTCCCGAAGGCTACGGAGATCACGCTGTCGAACCAGAGGCTGCCTTCTTTCATGAAGACCTGGGGGAATACCTTCTCCCCCATGAGGCGCTGCGAACCTCGAAGCAGCCGGAAGCCGATCTTCTGGCATTTCTCCACACCACCTACGAAGCGGCGGCCGAACGTGGCGGTTGGAACCGCAAAGAGCTTGAATGTCCTTACGGAATTCCGCGCGTGCCGCGCCCGATGCCGGTGATTTAACTCGCCGTCATCGCGCGGAAAACGCACCTCCGTTAACCAGCCGCTAACCCTCGTCACCGATCCTTTAACCCTGCTTCGCCGCACGAAAGCTCAGGGATCACGCCGACATGCCGCTCAACCTCTCCGTTCCCACCTCTGCCGACCTCAAGCCGAAGATCGTTGTCATCGGTGTCGGGGGCGCGGGGGGCAATGCCGTCAACAACATGATCGAGAGCGAGCTCGACGGCGTGACCTTCGTCTGCGCCAATACCGATGCGCAGGCCGTGGGCCTCAGCAAGGCTGAAATGAAGATCCAGCTCGGCACGGGGGTCACCCAGGGCCTTGGCGCAGGTTCGCGCCCTCAGATCGGCGAGGCCGCTGCCGAGGAAAGCCTCGATGAAGTGATGACCGCCCTTGAGGGCGCGAACATGCTCTTCATCACCGCCGGCATGGGCGGCGGCACGGGCACCGGCGCGGCGCCGGTCATCGCCAAGGCGGCGCGCGACCTCGGTATCCTGACCGTCGGTGTCGTGACCAAGCCATTCGCCTTCGAAGGGCAGCGCCGTATGCGGATCGCCGATGAAGGCATCGAGGAGCTGTCGCGCCATGTCGACACGCTTCTGATCATTCCGAACCAGAACCTTTTCCGTCTCGCCGACGAGAATACGACCTTCGCCGATGCCTTCGCCATGGCCGACGAAGTCCTGCATGCGGGCGTCAAGGGCATCACCGACCTGATGATCGTCCCGGGCCACATCAACCTCGACTTCGCGGACGTCCGTACCGTGATGAGCGAGATGGGCAAGGCGATGATGGGTACCGGCGAGAGCAATGGCGAAAGCCGCGCTTCGGTCGCCGCCGCCGCCGCGATCTCCAACCCGCTGCTCGACGAGATGTCGCTGAAGGGCGCCAAGGGCGTTCTCATCAACATCACCGGCGGGCTCGACATGAAGCTCTTCGAGGTGGACGAGGCGGCGAACGCGATCCGCGGCGAAGTCGATCCGGATGCGAACATCATCGTCGGCTCTACCTTCGACCAGGAACTCGAGGGCACGATCCGCGTCTCCGTCGTCGCCACCGGCATCGACCACGCGCCGGAAAACACCGTGCCGCTGCGCGCCGTGACCGACAGCGCGCCGCAGGCTGCAAAGCCCGCTGCCGAGCCGCGCCCCGCTGCAGCGCCGGAGCCCACGCCGCTTCCCCGCGAGGAGCGCCTGACACCGGCCCCCGCCGCCTCCACCGAGAACCCGGTCGGCGACGTTCACGAGCGCATCCGCCGCATGCTGACTGAAGATCCCGCGCCCCTGCGCCAGGAGATCCGCCAGCAGCCTGCAGCCAAGCAGAACCCTTTCCGCGGCCGCCAGTCCTCGACCCTCGAAGCGGCCATGGGCATTTTCAAGGAAACCTTCAAGGCGAAGCCTGAGCAGCCCGCTCAGCCGACGCGCCGTCCGTCCGCCAAGCCACTGACGGACGATGACGACGAGGTCGAAGTGCCCGCCTTCCTCCGCCGGAACTGATCCTTCGGCGGACCATCCTCTCGCGTCAGGGGCAGATTTGTTGCGTAGTGCGAAAAAGGCGGCCGGAGGGCCGCCTTTTTTGTTCCCTTGAGCCCCCATCAGCCCTGTGGGCAGCTCCCCCTACCCGGGGGAGCGGGGTCTTTGATTTCCTCCCCCGCTAAGGGGGAGGTGCCCCGAAGGGGTGGAGGGGGAGCCTCAGATCTCGTCCTCGTAGACCGGCTGGATGTCGACGGGGATGTCCTGCATCGAGGCGATGATGCGTTCGGCGTCGGCGTCGAGGACGCCATAGGTGCCCAAGAACTCTCCGGTGCCTTCATAGTCCCCGTCGCCCTGCAGGATGACGACCTCCGCCGTCAGGTCACGGATGGCCTCTTCCAGGGTGCCGAAGTCGATCCGCAGCTTGCCGCTTTCCTCGTCGATCCTCAGTGCACCTGCATCGCGGTAGTAGCTGTACTGGAACGCCGCGCCCTTGCCGTGGGCCTCGCCGATGCCGAAACGCATGGAGCGGAAGAGGCCGGCCGCATAGGTGGCGAGGAAGTTCTCCTTTTCTGCCGCCGGCAGCTCGCCCCGCTCCATCATGTAGAGGATGTTGTAGGCACCCATCACGTCCGCCTTGCCCTCCTCCATGGGGGAATAGCGCTCCTGCAGCTCTTCATTCACCGTGGTCTGACGACCGTCCTTGACGATGCTGCCCGGCCCGAGGCTGTGGGCCAGTTCGTGGAACAATGTGTTCACCCCCATATATTTCTGCATCAGGAGGTCCGCCTGCTCGTCCACCAGGACCTTCGCGGCCATGGGGTCGAGAATACGGTCGAACTTGGCGCCCATGACGTTGTTGAGGAGCACCTTCTTCGCGCCCTTCGCCTCGCGCACCCGCTCGTCATTGGGCAGGTTGAAGGCGATGGTCTGAACGCCGGGGACATTGTCGCCGCCGCCATGGACCTGATCGACGACGGCGATGGGGCTTTCGAAACCGCGCTGGAAGTTCTTGTAGCCGTCCGGGACCGGAAGGTTTTGTTCCATGTCCCGCAGCATGCCCTTGTACTTGTCCAGCGCCGCGCTCTCTTCGGGATTCTTCACCGTCACGAAGGCTTCGAAGGCGGTCTTCCGGCCGAAGAGCTGGTCGTCATAGACTTCATAGGGGCCGATGGCGATCTCGATGGGACCATCGAGGTCCATCCAAGCCATCTCGCTTTCATAGTAATCGTCCGAGAGGAAACTGTCCGCACGCAAAGTGAGGAAGCGCTTCAGGCTTTCATTCGTGGTGATCGACGCCGCCTCCCGCAGAAGCTCGGCCGCAGGCTCGAGGAACTCCGCATAGGCTTCGGAATAGGGGATCGCTTCGAGCCCGCCATCCCTGGTCCGCCTGATGATCGTATAGCCCGAGCGGAAGGCTTCGGCATCGTCCGGGTGCTCCGCGATCCAGGAAGAGAACTCGTCCTTGGTCATGTCCGCGGGGTAGAAGCCCGCGCCTGCCGGGCGCTCCGCCGTGCCGTAGAACGGCTCGTTGTGGTCGAGGGTGTCCCACGGCCCGGAATGGAGGTCGAAGAGATCGAGCAGCGCCTCGCGCTCCCCGATATCGCTCTCGGCGATCTCTTCGCGCCAGTTGGGGTTCTGCGGGCTGATCTGGCGCAGATAGATGGCGCTCATCAGATCGCCCGCTTCGTTGAGAAGGTTGATGACCTGCCGCTCCTCGTCCGAAAGGAAGGAGGTGTCGGGGTTCATCTCGATGCGGGCGAACTGGTCGCGCATCATGGCGAGCCTCTGTTCCGAAGCGATCTCGGCCTCCGAAGGCGTCATGCGCGCCGGGGTCTGCCCGGCGGTCTTGCTCACTGAAGGCGCCTCGGCGCTCTCATTGCGGCTCTCGCAGCCCATGAGGGCGGTGGAGGCGAGGAGAAGGGCGAGGGGTTTCAGGCTCTTGATCACGAAAGGCGCTCCCGGTCCGGCGCCTGCGCAGGATCGCGCGCGCCGCTTTGTTCATTGTCGGCGGCGCTTCTAGCCCGCTTGGCAACCATTCGTCCAATATGCCTCTGGCGGAGGCGGGCGAGGGGCGGCAAGCTCATCGGATGCAGCTTCTCGTCGCTCTTTTCATCGCCCTCTGGATGCTTGCCGGGGGCACGCTTCACCTCATCGTGCCCGAGGCATTCTTTCCCATCGTCCCCGGCTGGCTGCCCAGGCTCTGGGTTGTCTATCTCTCCGGGGTGATAGAGATCGCGGTGGGTATCGGCGTGATCCTGCCCGCCACGAGAAGCCTTGCGGGGCTGGCCTTCGCGGGGCTCTGCGCCCTGTTCCTGCCGCTTCATCTCTGGGATTTCTTCAGGCCCGATCCGATTTTCAGTGTCCCTTACGTCGCTTCGTTCCGCATTGGCGTGCAGCTCGGCCTGATCGCCCTCGGCCTCTGGCTGTGGCGGCGCGCTACCCGGCGGCATTGCGAAGGCGCACAGGTCGGCTAAGGGCAGACCATGAGTGATCAAGCAAAGAAACGCGCGGCCCTCGCTGCGCTGGAGGAGGTCCGCAGCGGCATGCGGATCGGCCTCGGCACCGGCTCGACGGCCGCTTTCTTCATCGAGGCCCTGGGCGAGAAGGTCCGCAGCGGCCTCGACGTGCAGGGGGTGCCGACGTCCAAAACGACGGCGAGCCTTGCTGAAAGCGCAGGCATTCCTCTCTTCGAGCCCGATGAGACCACCGTTCTCGACATGACCGTGGACGGCGCGGACGAGGTCACCGCCGCAGGCGCCATGATCAAGGGCGGCGGCGCAGCCCTCCTGCGCGAGAAGATCGTCGCCCGGGCCGCCAGGCGCTTCGTCCTGATCGCCGATGCCTCCAAACGGGTCGAGACCCTGGGCCGCTTCCCGCTGCCGGTGGAGATCGTCCCCTTCGCCGAAGGCGCAAGCGTGCGGGCCATTCGCGAGGTGCTTCAGAACCTTGGCTATGAAGCCGCTGAACTGCAGCTTCGCCCGGCGAAGGACCGCCGCGGTTTCGCCGAGACGGACAACGGCAATCTGGTCGCGGACCTGAAGCTCGGGCGCATCAGCGATCCTGAAGCCCTCGACCGGGCGCTGACCCTGATCCCGGGCGTCGTGACGACGGGGCTCTTCCTCGGCTTCGAGGTGAAGCAGATCCTGGCGACCGAAGACGGGTTCCTCGATGGCTGAAGACACGCCCTATGCCCGCCTGACTGCCGCCATTCACGCCTACGGCTCTGCGGCGTTGGAGAACTTCCTGCGCTGCCGCGCCTTCGCCCATGCCCTCGCCGAGAGCCTTCACGACTATCTCGGTGCGCCGGAGCCCTGCGTATCGCTGGTCCCCGCGAAGGGCCCGTTCGACCCGAAAAAGGCTTACGGTGAGAAGGCGTTCTCCTACGACCCTGCCCGGCCGATCCGGCTCGAGCCGATCACCTTCGGCCTTTGCGTGACCGTTCCGAATGCGGAAGACTCAGGCTCGATGTGGATCAGGACCGCCGTGATGGCCGAGGTCAAGGAGGACCGCTTCGAAGTCTTCGTCGCCGGCCAGCCGCGGGTGCGCGTGCCACTCGATTTCGAAGGCAATTTCGGCCCCGTCCACGAAACGCTGATGACGGAGTATATGCGGCTCTTCAGGCAGGAGCTCGAGGAATACGGTCACGAGGACTACCAGAACAGGATCGGCTTCGTGCCGATACCGCCGTCGGCCTGAACGAACGGCGAGCAAGCGAGGTTCCGTTATGCAGTATGACTATGATCTCTTCGTCATCGGCGCGGGCTCCGGCGGTGTCCGGGGCGCGCGGCTGGCAGCGCAGGCAGGCGCGAAGGTCGCCTGCGCCGAGATGTCGAAACCGGGCGGCACCTGCGTCGTTCGGGGCTGCGTGCCGAAGAAGTTCTTCGTCTTCGCATCCGAGTTCGGCCACGCCATGCAGGACGCGAAGGGCTATGGCTGGTCCTTTACGGAAGAGCCGAAGCACGACTGGGGCACTCTCCGCAACAATGTTCAGGGCGAGGTCGAGCGGCTTTCGTCGATCTACACGAACATTCTCGAGAAGAACGGTGTCGATCACTTCCGCTCACGGGTGACCTTCCGTGATCCGCATACCCTCTACATCGAAGATGAAGACCGTACCGTCACTGCCGAGCGTATCCTGATCGCGGCGGGCGGGCGTCCGGTGAAGGACCTCTCGATTCCCGGCGGGGATCTCGGCATCGTCTCGGACGATGCGTTCCTTCTGCCCGAACTCCCCAGGCGCGCGGTCATCGCGGGCGGCGGGTATATCGCGGTGGAGTTCGCCTATATCCTCGCGGGGCTCGGCGTCGATGTGACCCTCGTCTATCGCGGGGAACGTATCCTGCGGAACTTCGACGCCGACCTTGGCCGCTACGTCGAGAGCAACTTCGCCCATGCGGGCATCCGCTACATCAACAACACGACCTTCGAGCGGATCGACGAGGCGGGCGGCGAGAAGCGCGTCACCCTTGCGAGCGGCGAGATCCTGCAGGCCGACCTCGTCTTCTGGGCGATCGGAAGGCGTCCGAACACGGAAGGCCTCGGCCTTGAAGAGGCCGGTATCGAGACCGACCAGTACGGCGCGGTGATCGTCGACGAGGACAGCCGTTCCAGCCAGCCGTCGGTCTTCGCCGTGGGCGATGTGACGAACCGCGTGAACCTGACCCCGGTTGCGATCCGCGAGGCGGCGGCCTTTGTCGAGACCCAGTTCAAGAACAATCCCAGGCGGATGAATTACGATGCCATCCCCATGGCCGTCTTCGCCCAGCCCCCGGTCGGCTCGGTCGGCATGACGGGCCCCGAAGCGCGGGCGGCGGGCTATGAGGTCGATGTCTACAAGACCGACTTCCGCGCCATGAAGAACGTCCTCGCCGAAAACCTCGAACGGATGCTGATGAAGCTTGTCGTGTGCAGGAAAACGGACAAGGTCCTAGGCTGCCACATCGCGGGCACCGAGGCGGGCGAGATGATCCAGATCGCGGCAATCGCCGTCAAGGCAGGTGTGACCAAGGCGCAGTTCGACGAGACCTGCGCCCTTCACCCCACGGTGGCGGAGGAACTCGTGACCCTCACCAACATTTCCGAGGAATAGAAGATGCGCGTGATCGTCTGCGGCGCGGGCCGTGTTGGAACCGGGATCGCCCAGCGCCTCGCAGAGGAAGACGCGAACGTTACCATCATCGACCGCTCGGCGGAGCTGATCCGCGGCATTCAGGAGCGCCTCGACGTGCGCGGCGTGGTCGGCTCTGGCTCCTACCCGGATGTCCTCGTGGAGGCAGGCGCGCGGGAAGCCGACATGCTGATCGCGGTGACCTATTCCGACGAGGTCAATATCGTCGCCTGCCAGATCGCCCATTCGATCTTCAACGTGCCCACCAAGATCGCAAGGATCAGGGCACGGAGCTATCTGCAGACGCGCTACGCTGACGTCTTCAGCCGGGACAATATTCCGATCGACGTCATCATTTCGCCAGAACGCGAAGTCGCCGCGGCGGTGATGCAGCGCCTGACGACACCTGCCGCCTTCGATGTTAAGAGCTTTGCCGACGACCGGGTCTGGGCCGTGGGCCTGCGCCTTCGCGAAGACAGCCCGATCCTCGCGACACCCCTTCGCCAGGTGCGTGAGCTCTTCCCCGACCTCAAGGTGACGATCCTCGGCGTGAACCGGCAGGAAAGCTTCTTTCGTGCGGGTGCTGACGACCAGCTCGAAGCGGGGGACGAGGTCTTCTTCGTCGCCGCGCGCGAGAACATCGACCGCGCCATCGACATCATGGGCGAGGGGCAGGCCCAGGCCCGACGCATCGTCATCGTCGGGGGCGGCAATATCGGCTTCGACGTGGCGCGGGAGCTCGAAACGCGCGGGCGCAACAAGATCCGCATCATCGAGAAGGACGACCGCCGCGCGGCCTTCATCGCTGAGCGCCTGCGCCGGACCATCGTCCTCAACGGCTCGGGCCTCGACCGGGACGTTCTCGCCGAAGCGGGTATCACCGAGGCGGAGGCGCTGGTCGCCCTCACCGACAGCGACCAGACCAATCTTCTCGCTGGGGTGATCGGCAAGCGCGAAGGCGCCCGCCGGTCGATGATCCTGACCAACGAAGCCGAATACGGATCACTGTCGCAATCCGTGGGCATCGACCGCTTCATCGACCCCCGCGCGACGACTATCTCCACAATCCTCCAGCATGTCCGGCGTGGGCGGATCAAGTCGGTCTACTCGATCCTCGACGGGCAGGCGGAGATCGTCGACGCGGTGGCGCTCGAAACCTCGAGCCTCGTCGGAAGCCCGCTTGCGGAAGCGGAGCTGCCGAGCGGCGTCGTCCTCGGCGCCATCGTCAGGGGCGGGGAGGTGGTCCTCCCCAACGCCAGGACCGTGGTGCGCGCCAATGACCGGGTGGTTCTTCTCGCCATGCGCGACGCGGTGCGCGAGGTCGAGAAAATGTTCCGAGTAGGGATCAGTTATTTCTAGAGCATTTCCCGACCAAGTGGGCACCGGTTGGGCGTCAGGAAATGCGACCGATGAAAAGAAGCTAGGGTCAATTCGATCAGAATTGATCCTAGCCGATCTCGGTGATGGAGGGCTGAAGCTTCGAGAAGAGCCGCGGGCCATCTTCGGTGACGGTGAAGCAGTCCTCCAGCCGCACGCCGAATTCGCCGAAGGTGTAAAGTCCGGGCTCGTTGGAAAAGCACATGCCGGGCCGAAGGGCCGTGTCCTCGCTCTCCACGAGGTTGATCGGCTCGTGGCCTTCCATGCCGATGCCGTGGCCGAGGCGGTGGGAAAGCCCCGGCGTGCGGTAGCCCGGCCCCCAGCCAAGGCTCTCGTAATAGCGGCGGACCGCCCGGTCGACATCGCCTGCGCGGGTCCCTGCCTCAGCCTTCTCGAGCGCAAGTTCCTGCCCGGCCTTCACCGTCTGCCAGACCTCGCGCTGCTTCTTCGTCGGCTCGCCCAGGACGAAGGTGCGCGAGACGTCGCTTTCATAATCGTGCACCGCGCAGCCGCAATCCATCAGGACGATGCCGCCTTCCTTCACGGTCTGGGGCTGGTCCGTACCGTGAGGATAGGCGCTGGCTTCGTTGAGGAGCACCATGGAGAATTGCGGCGTGCCGCCATGCTTGCGGGTGTTCTCGCTCATCAGGCGGCTGACCTCGCCGGACGGCATGCCGGGTTCGATGGCGGCGAAGGTGTCGCGATAGGCGGCGATCGTCACGTCCGTCGCCGTCTGCATCAGGGCAAGCTCGGCCGGGCTCTTGATCATGCGGCAGGCGCGCACCACCGGGGCGCCGGGCACCACCGTCGCGGAAGGCAGCGCCCGGCGGACGCCGTCGGCGACGAAGAACCTGACGGTCTCCTCCATGCCGATCCGGCCCTCGGCGCCTTTCCAGTCGCGGGCGAAGCCTGCCACCACACCGAAGGGGTTCTCGTTCTCGTGCCATGTGCGCACCTCGACGGGCACGCCGGCCGTTTCGCGTACGGAGGGTTCCTCGAAATAGGGCGTGACGACGCCGACCTCGCCTTCGGCCGGGATGAGGACAAGGGTCGGCCGCTCCGAGCGCCACCAGCGAAGGCCCGTGAAATAGGTCATGCTGGCGCCGGGCTCGATCACCACCATGGCGATGCCCTGATCGCGCATCAGGCGCTGTGCCCTGGCGATGCGCTGGAGCCGCTCCTCACGGCTGATCGGTTTGGCGGAGGAAGCGATTGTCTGCCCGTCCCGCTGCGCCGCCGAGGCCGCCGCACCGAGCGGGCTGAGAAGGGCGGGTGCCGCTGCGGCCCCGATCAGGAATTCACGCTTGCTGATGGTCATGCCGCTCTTCCGCCTCGTTTTGCTGGGCGAAGGCGTAAGGCGTGGCCCCGGCCCCGGTCAATCCGCCGGCTCAGGCGCAGCTTCCAGCCAGTTCCAGAACAAGACCGCCATTACCGCGCCGATGAGTTGCGCCAGAAGGAAGACCGGCACCGATCCGGGCTCGATCCCGGCGAAGGTGTCGGTCAGGCTGCGCGCGATGGTGACCGCGGGGTTCGCGAAGCTGGTGGAGGAGGTGAACCAGTAACCTGCCGTGATCACGAGACCCACCGCATAGGGCACCGCCTCGGCCCGCTGGCGCACCACGGCGAGGATCGTCAGCACGAGGCAGAAGGTCGCCACGCCTTCACCCGCCCCCTGGCCAAGGCCCTGCCGCGCCTTGGTCGAGGTCTGGAGGATGTCGATGTCGAACATCAGATGCGCAAGGAGGACACCGAGGATCCCGAACACCGTCTGGACCAGGACGAACATCAGGGCCTCGCGCGCTGCGATCTCCTTGCGGAGGAAGAAGGCAAGGGTCACGGCCGGGTTGAAATGCGCGCCTGAGATCGGCCCGAAGACGAGGATCAGGACGACAAGACCGGCGCCCGTCGCGATCGTGTTGCCAAGAAGCGCGACCCCGTCGTCAGCCGACAGCGCATCCCCCATCACGCCCGAGCCGACCACGATCGCCAGAAGAAGAAGCGTCCCCACCCCCTCAGCCGCCAGCCGCCGTCCATCGATCCCGCTCATCCCTGCCTCTCCCGCTCAAGCGCGGAGGGGTGACCACGAAAATGGCTCCCGGGCAACAAAAAGAGCTTGAGGGCCATTGTTCGCCTCAACGTCCTCCCGCTTCTCCCCGCGACAGGGGCGGGGAACCTCGCTAGGGCGGCGGCGATGTCTTACGCGCCGATCCTCCGATTTCTGGCCATGTCGCTTTTCGCGGTGGCGGCGGCGACCGTGGTGCCTTTCCTCATCGCGCTTGCGATACCGGGGGAGGAGCCGGGGTCGTTTGCGGCGGCGCTCTTCCTGTCGAGCTTCGGCGGCGCCTGTTTTCTCGCTCTCAGCAAGAGCCTGCCGCGGGTCAGGCCGATGCGCTCGGGTTTTCGCGAGCTGGTGCTGGCGCTGGCGCTTTTCTGGCTGGCTGTGCCTTTCGCGGCGGCCATGCCCTTCATCGGGCGGGCCTTCGGGCCGTGGGATGCCTGGTTCGAAGCCGTCTCGGCCCTGACCACCACCGGGGGCTGGCTGTCCGAGCCCGCAGCGCGCTCCACCATCAGCGGGCTCCTCTATCGCGCCTCGCTTGAATGGCTGGGCGGCATTGCCAGCCTCGCCACGGCGGCAGCGGTCTTCGTCCGGCCCGAATTCATCGGCATCGCGCCGCCCGTGCCCCCCTTCGCCCGGGGCAAGAACGACAGCTATCTGCGCGCCTTCTCCACCGCCATTCGCGCCTTCGCCCCGGTCTATGCGGGGCTGACGGTGGTCAGCTTTGCGGCTTTCTTCATCGCCAGCGTGCCCTTCTGGGAGGCGCTGAGCCTCGCGCTCTCCACCATCGCGTCGGGCGGGATCAGCCCGATCCCCGGCGGGATCGGCGGATACGGCCCGGCGGCGGTCGCGGTGGCGAGCCTCACCCTGATCGCCAGCGCCATCAACTTCGTCGTCATCGCAAGGGTGGCGATCCAGGGGTCGAGCCGCCTGAAGGGCGGGACCGACCCGGAAACGAGGGCCTTCCTTCTCCTCATCGTGCCGGTGGGCATGCTCTATTGGGTGAGCCTCGGCGCGGGGGACTGGGACGAAGTTCCCAAGCAGGTGGCGAACGCGATCTCGATGCTCTCCACCAACGGCACGCTGATCGGCGAGACGCCGCAGCTCACACCGCTTCTGGTCACCGCGGTGATCGGCGGCGCCGCGGTCTCGACGGCGGGGGGCATCAAGCTCTTGCGCTGGCTCATCACTTTCCAGCGGGCGGGGCAGGAGCTGTGGCAGCTTACCCACCCCGGCGGGGTCCTGGGGCGCAAGCGCCCTGCGCTCTACGAGTTCGGCGTCTGGATCCACACCATCGCCTTCACCATCGTTCTCGCCGCGCTGGTGCTGACCGTGGCGTTCTTCGGCTATGAGCTCGAGCTGGCGGCGGCGACGGCGGTGGCGGTGGTGACCAATGCAGGGCCGCTCCTCTCGGCGGTGCAGGGCTCGACGGCGGACTTCATCCAGTTCCCCGAAGAGCTGCGTCTGGTCCTCGCCCTCGGCATGATCGCCGGGCGGCTTGAGCTGATTCTGCTTCTTCTTCTGGTGGACCGGCAGTTCTGGACCGCTTGAGCTTGCCACCAGCGGCAAGGTTCCCTAGAGCTTACCGCAACGCAACAAGCGCGAAACGCGCCCCGAGGCCCTCCCGTGGACAAGCCGAGACCGCTTCAGGATATATTCCTCAACGAAATCCGCCGTCAGAAGCAGCCTGTCACCGTTTTCCTGGTGAACGGCGTGAAGCTTCAGGGTATCGTGACCTGGTTCGATCCCTTCTGCATCCTGCTGCGCCGTGACGACCAGACCCAGCTGGTCTACAAGCACGCGATCAGTACGATCATGCCGCAAGGACCGCTGAACCTGCACGAGGACCAGACCGACGCCTAACCAACCCTTCGAAACCGCCCGCCCGGCCGAAAAGGCCTTCGTCATCCACTGCGCCCTTTCGGGCCAGGGGCGAAGCCTGCGCTCCGCCGAGGGCGCGCTCGAAGAGGCCGCCGCCCTCACCGAAGCCATCGGCATCAGGACCGTCAGGGCGGAGATCGTCAATCTCGCCGAGGCACGGCCCGCCACCTTCATCGGCCAGGGCAAGGTCGATGAGATCGGCCGCTGGCTGGAGGCGGAGGAGGGCGTGGGCCTGGTCATCGTCAATGCCCAGCTCTCGCCTGTGCAGCACCGGAACCTCGAGCGCGCGTGGAAGGTGAAGGTCCTCGACCGCACGGCGCTGATCCTCGAGATCTTCGGTGAGCGCGCCTCCACCAAGGAGGGCACGCTGCAGGTGGCGCTGGCGCATCTGACGTTCCAGCGCTCGCGGCTGGTGCGCTCATGGACCCACCTCGAACGGCAAAGGGGCGGGGCGGGTTTCCTCGGCGGCCCCGGCGAGCGGCAGATCGAAAGCGACCGGCGCATCCTGCAGGAGAAGATCGACCGTCTGAAGGCGGAGCTTGAAGAGGTCCGCCGCACACGGAACCTCCAGCGGCGCAAGCGAAAGCGCGCGCCGAGCCCCGTGATCGCGCTGGTGGGCTACACCAATGCGGGCAAGTCGACCCTCTTCAAACGGATCACCGGGCAGGACACCTTCGCGAAGGACCTCCTCTTTGCGACCCTCGACCCCCTGATGCGCAAGATCGAGCTGCCTTCGGGGACCGATGCGGTCCTGTCGGACACGGTGGGGTTCATCAGTGACCTGCCGACCCACCTCGTCGCCTCGTTCCGCGCGACCCTGGAGGAGGTGCTGGAGGCGGATATCGTCGTCCATGTGCGCGACATCAGCCATGACGAGACCGATGCGCAGCGTGCGGATGTGATCGGCGTCCTCGCCGAGCTTGGCCTGACCGAAGAGACCGACGCGGTCTTCATCGAGGCCTGGAACAAGATCGACGCGCTGAAGCCGCCCATGCCGGACGCGGACGAAACCAGCCCCGCCAGCTCCAACGGCGCAGCTGAACCCCAATCCGCAGACCCCAACGCTTCCGCTGAGAAAGTGGACAGTCTAGCTAAGGACGCGAGCGAAGCGAGCCAGCGCTCAAGTAGTCCCGCGATTAGCGGGACGGTAGCGCCAGACAAACAAACCCTCCGCGAAGCGGCGCGTCAGCGCGCCGCGTCCGCGGAGGGCACGCCCAAGGACCCGCTGACGGTGGCGCTCTCCGCCCAGACGGGGGAGGGGGTGGAAGACCTCCTCGCCCTGATCGACCAGGAGCTGACGGCCCTCAGGCAGGAAGTGACCTTCGAACTCGGCGCGACCGATGGCCAGGCCGCCGCCTGGCTCTACCGCCACGGCGACGTCCTCAGCGATGACACAGGCGAAGGCGGCGCAAGGACGATCAGTGTGCGGTTGGAGGTCCGGGATGTGGGACGGTTCGGGAAGGAGCACGGTGGCGTGCCGGCGCAACAAAGGCAAGCCAAGGGCATTGGGTAGTGCGAAGTTCACTCACTATCTACAGATGGGTCTGGCGTGAACAGTACTCCCCGTTCAATAGACTTGTTTTTAAGCGCTCGCGCCTTCTTTTTTCGGTCTTTCTTACTGAATGGCCGGTAGTCCGCCAATGCGTGTGCCGGATTTTCGCGCCGGTCCTCAGATGCTTCAATGGGATCAGAAAGCGTTTCAATGTCTTCCGCGTCGAATTCGGCGACGGTGACGCCGTAGACTGCACAAGAATCGAAGCCGTCTGCTTTAAAGCGCTGATAGCTTTCTTGAGGGGTTACGAGGTCTGATCTATCGACTGATAGCATGCCATGGTCTTTCGGGAAAGGATCGAAGGCCTGGCTGGTGACTATACCTTTTTGTAGCCACTGTGGGTTGATCTGACGAAGTAGAACTTCGTCTTCGTTGCTGAGAACCTCTCGCTCATCCTGTTCTCCTGCCGCATCGCTTTGCAAGCCACTGGTGTCGGTTGCAGTATTGCTCATTCTTCGCTCAACTCATCGAAAGCTTCGAAGAAACTGGCATCGAGCGAAGAGAATTCAATCAGATCACGGCTTGTTCCATCTCGGAGAGAAAGACCATCTAGTTCAAGAGTTCCATTCGCCATAACTTCAACAGAGAAATCCCACTTTTTATTTCTTATGGCGAGCTCAACTCCGCCTTCTGGAATGGGGAATAATGCAAGCTTTTCAGCCACAGACGGTCTACGCTGAATAAGTTCCCTAGCAATCCTGATTGCATTAGTCGCTGGTTGTATCCCTTTACCATCTAGCCAACCAGCATCGAGCCCCTGTATTTCCGTTAATCGCCGCAAAGCTGCATTCACGTGTTCTACAAGGTTAGGCTCAATAATTTCAGCATGTGTAGTCTCACGGACCTCCTTGATACGATCTTCGTGATCAAGCTCTACCAGAATTTCAAACTGGATCGTTGAGCCAATGTTTCCATCAAAATCGTCTGCAATACGCGAAGGGTCGACAGGAATTAGAAGGGTAGGAAATAAGCTCTCAGTTAGAGTGAGCGTTCCATTTTCATGAACACCACTGAGACGACCTAATGCGTGAATTCGCTTTTCGTAGGTTTCGCTGACATTAGTAATAATAGCTTTACGCTTCGCATCGTCGAGGTAGACAACATTACCGTTTGCATCTTTGCTACCTACAAACTCTATTCTTTCTTTCTCTTGAAGTCCCGAGCCAAATTTGTTCAATGCACGAACATGTTCCGACGAGAGTGCAGTTGGGTAACGCCCTGTAGAAGCTTCTTCAACCAACTGCACAATTTTATTGTAAGATGCATCTAGTGTGTCTTCCAGTTCGGAGGAAAATCCTGGGAGGAACTTGTCAGCGTCAGTATCGCTCCATTCGAGGACTGGCACGGCGCTTCCATCTTCAATCTCTGTAAGGAACAGATCGAGACTCTTAACAAATCCGTTCGGCAACCGTTTCTTCGAACGGTGGTTCTCTCTCCATTGATCCTTTGCAAACGACGCTAGCAAATCTCTGAACGCTGATAGGTCCGACAGCGCCGACACAGGCAACCTACCGCCGTCAAAACGGTCGCCCACAAATTTCAGTTGAAATTTTCTATCTGCCACAGAGTGATGTGCGCCAATCGATCTTAACTTCTAGTGAAAGATTCAGGTAGCGCTATGCGCATAGAAAGCCCGTACCACAAGCCCTAGACTGCGTTCGAGGACCCTTATCCCCGCCCAGCAAAACCATCCCATAATCCTCCCATCGCGGCAGGAATGGGACTGACTTGGTACCGTCGCCTCTTCAGCCTGCCGCTTCGTGGAAGCCCGCATTTTTTGTGGCGCTACCGCTCGTTGTCACTCGCTACTTGAGCGCTGGCCGCTTCGCGGCTGCCGCCAAGCAGCAGGGACAGCTTTATAGGGGGCAACCCCTGTGGAGCGCTCGCGTTTGGCACCAAAGCCTGACCCGCCAAGGCGGTGAGGGGGAGCCGCCGCTAGAGAGCCTGCCGCGAAGCGGCACGCGCTCATATAGCGAACGCGAGTGAGCGGTAGCGCCACAAGAACGACTGGGGTTCCGGGGCGTGAGCTGGGGATCGGCCGTTCCGGGATAGTGGCGGAAGCGAAACCGCGCGCGGGGAGGGTGTGGGAGCCCTTGCGTCCCGTCTTTAGAATCAAGCCCTCGATGCGGACGACCCGCGCGCGGGACTCCCGATCTTACCTTTCAAGCCGGACCCGCGGGCCGGGCCCTTGGCGTGTCCGGCGTTCTTTTTTTTCAGCGCTGGGGCTCGCCGTCATCCTCGGAGGCGGGCTCTTCTGCGGGCGGCTGGCCTTCGCCGGTGCCGAGATCCTCAGGCAGGGTGAAGACATCCTCGTCCTGCGTCTCGGGCAGGGTCTCCAGCGCGTCGTCGCCTTCCTCTCCGGTGCCGATGAAGTCGGAGAAGTCATCCTCCGCCGGCTCGCCCGAGATGGGGACGAAATCGGCGTCGATCTCGCCCCTGTCCGCCACCAGGGCGAGGGTCAGCGAGCTTGCGAAGAAAAGCGCCGCCAGGACCGTGGTGGTGCGGGTCAGCGCGGTGGCCGCGCCGCGGCTCGACATCATGCCGCCGCCGCCGCCGCCCATGCCAAGGGCGCCGCCTTCGGAACGCTGAAGGAGGACGACACCGACAAGGGCGATGACGATCATGGTGTGCACGGTCAGGATGATCGCGGTCATTGAAGGTCCTGTTTGCTCGCCGTCCGGAGCGGGAAGACGGCGGTGATGGCTCGGAAGGCGCTCTCTAGAGGCGAGCGGGCCTGAATTTCAAGCCGCTCGTCGAGGCGCGCCACCGCGGCGAGGCATCTGTCGAGGTGGGAGTGGTGCAGCGCATGCCCGCCCCCCTCCACCACGTCGAGGCCGCAATCGGGCATTTCCTCGGAAAGCTTGCGGCCGTGAATGGGCAGGACGACGGTGATGTCGTGGGTTCCGGCCACCACCTCGGCGGGGACCTTGATCTCGCTGTAGCGCTTTTGCAGGGGCACGAGCTGCTCGTAGAGGCGGCAGATGTCCTGGGCGTTGGCCTTGAACTCGGCCGAGCGGAAGGTGAGGGGCACCCGGGCCCGCTGGTAGTAGGTGGAGGCGGACTGGCAGCCCCTCAGGGAGTTGAGAACCCCCCGCCTCGCGCCGTAGCGGGCGTAAAGGGTGATGAAGGTGCGCCGCAGCAGCCATCCCCAGAAGGGAATGTTGCTCGCGGCAATATACCAGCGCACGCCGCCGGGCCAGGGATGGCTCACCGGCGCGACGAGGACGACCCCCGCCACGTCCTCCGGATAGGCGAGGGCCCAGACCAGCGCCGCCGCGCCGCCATAGCTCTGCCCGCCCACGATGTAGCGCTCGACGCCCTTGGCCTTGAGGGCCGCGCGCATGGCGGAGACCTGCACGTCGATGCGGAAGCCGTCACGGGGCCGTTCGGAAAAGCCGTGACCGGGGCGGTCGGGCAGGAAGACCTGCCGGCCCTGCGAAAGGCCGGTGGCAAAGTCGAGGTCCATGTCGAGGGCGTTGGAGAAACTGCCGTGCAGCAGCACCACGGGCAGCTTCTCCCCGGGCCTCCCCCGCGTGATAAGGTGAACCTTGCCTTCTGGGGTATCGATGATTTCCCCTGCGGGCGGCGCGCTTCTCGTGGCCCGACGGTCCTGCCAGAACGACAGGAGGATCACCGCGCCGATCAGGGCGAGGGTGGTCAGGACGAAGAAGCTCGGGGTCATCAGGCGGCCCGGGCGATCGCCAGAAAGTCGCTCGCCTTGAGGCTGGCTCCGCCGACCAGGGCGCCGTCGACATTGTCGATGGCGAGGATCTCCTCGGCGTTCCCCGGCTTGACCGAGCCGCCGTAGAGGAGCGGGGTGTCTGGGCCCAGCGTGCCGCGCATGGTGCGGTGCATGGCCTCGATATCGCCGTTCGAAGGCGTCTTGCCCGTGCCGATGGCCCAGATCGGTTCATAGGCGACGACGATCTTGTCGGCGTGGTCGCGGACGACGCGAAGCTGGTCGATGACGAAGTCCTCGGCCTTGCCCGCTTCGCGGGTCTCGAGGCTTTCGCCGACGCAGAAGACGGGGATGAGGCCGGCGCGCAAGACCGCTTCGAGCTTGGCGGACAGGGTGTCGTCCTCGTCGCGCAGGTCCGCGCGGCATTCGGAGTGGCCGATGATGCAGTAGCTGGCTCCCGCATCGGCCATCATCTCGGCGGACAGCCTGCCGGTCCGCGCGCCCGATGGGTCGGGATGGCAGTCCTGGCCGCCGGTCTTGACGCCGGTGCCCGAAAACCGCTCGCTCATCGCCATGAGAAGCGTGGCCGGGGGGCAGATGACGAGATCATGGCCATCAGGGGCGCCAGCGGCGATCCTGTCGGCTTCTTCCAGGGAGGCGCGACCGCCGTTCATCTTCCAATTGCCCATGATCAGCGCCATAGTTCTTTTCTCCTTTTCGCGCGGCCCGTTTGCGGGAACCTCCGGCTCTTGCAAAGCCTCGCCGCTCATCACAAACGCTCTCTTACGATCGTAGCTTACGAAAGACGGAAAAAACGTGCTCAACCGTTTTCGAAACGCCATGCGCGGCGTGGTCGCCTGGGTCATCGGCATTCTCATCATCCTCGCCATGGCTGTTGTCGGGGTGCCTGCGCTGGAAAATTTCGGCAGCCGTTCGGCCATCAAGGTCGGCCAGACCGAGATCACGGCACGGGAACTGGAGCTCGAACTGCGCGGGCAGATCCAGACCCAGCAGATCGAGAACCCCGGCGTCACCCGTGAGCAGCTGATCGCTGCCGGGATCGCCCAGCAGACCATCGACCAGCTCATCACCCGCGCGCTGATCCAGAACGAGGCGAAGCGCCTGGGGCTCGTCACTCCTGACAGCGTGGTGCGCGATTATATCGAGAACATCGAAGGGCTCTCCGATCCCGAAACCGGCCGCTTCGACCAGCAGCGGCTGGGGCTCTTCCTGCAGCAGCGCGGCCTGTCGCTCACCGGCTTCCGCGACCTGGTGGCCGGAGACCTCATGCGCTCGCAGGTGATCGAGGCGCTGACCGCCGGCACGGCTGCGCCGCAGGACCTCGCCCGCCTGATCGTCATCAGGGAGTTCGAGGAGCGCACCATCGACCTCGTCGAGGTGCCGGTGACCGAAGAAGCGCTGACCCCTTCGGACGAAGAGGCTGAGGCTTTCTACAGCGCCAATATCGAAGCCTTCCAGTCGCCCGAGTACCGCACCTTCACGGTCCTCACCGTCAGCGAAGAGGACGTGGCGGACAGCATCGAGGTGGACGAGGCCGAGGTCCGCCAGCTCTACGATGCCCGGGTTGGAAGCGCGGCCGCCGCAGAGCGCCGCAGCGTCCGCCAGCTCCGCCTGACCGGCGACGCTTCGGCGCGTGCCGAAGACCTTGTCGCGGAAGGCGCGGATTTCGAGGCGATCGCCGAGGAGACGGGCGGTTCGGTGACCACGCTGGCCGATCAGACCCGCGCCGAATTCATCAACCCTGAGCTCGCCGAGGCGGTGTTCGAGGCCGAGGAAGGCGCGCTTGTCGGCCCGGTCGAGACCCCCTTCGGCAGCGTTCTGGCGCAGGTCACCGGCATCACTGCTTCGGAGGTCGCAAGCTTCGAGGAGCAGCGCGAACAGCTCGAAGCCGACCTCCGCGCCGAGATTGCAGAGGACCGTTTCGCGGAGATCGTCGAAACCGTCGAAGTTGCCCGGGACGAAGGCGCGAGCCTTTCCGAAGCGGCCCAGTCGGCCGGGCTGACGGCCCGCACGGTCGGCCCTTTGGACGCCGAGCTCTTTACCAAATCGGGCTCGATCGCGAACCTTTCCCGCCGTCTTGGCGCCGAAGGCTTCCGTCTCGAGGAGGGCGATGAATCGAGCGCCATTCCTCTCGAGGCCGGCTACGGTTTCATCAGCGTCGAGAGCGTCGAGGAACCCAGGCCGCTTCCCCTCGCCGATGTGCGCGAGCGGGTCGATGCGGGCGTTCGTGCCGAAAGGCAGGAGGGCTTTGCCGCTGAGACCGAAGCACGCTTCCGGGCAGCGCTTGCCGAAGGCAAGGACTTCGCCGCGGCCGCCGAGGCGGTGGGCGGGAACCTCGTCCAGGTCACCCTCACGCCGCGCGAGGATATGGAAGGCGTGCCTTCCGAAGCGCGCGTCGCCGCCTTCGATCAGAATGTCGGCGCGATCGAGACCCTGCCGGTTCCGGGCAGCGATGCGGTCTATATCCTGCGGGTCAACGAGGTCGCCTATGGCGACACGTCGGCCGCGGCCGCGGTCCTGCCGGCCCTGACCGCCCAATACGGTCAGCAGCTCTCTTCGGAACTCGCCGAGACCTATCTGACCGCCCTCCGTGCCAGCACGGACATCAGGCAGAGCCCGAACCAGATCGCCCGGGCCATCGGCACCGAAGACAGGTGAATACGGACGGTTTTGACCTGCTCGCGCCTCGTTTCGAGGCGTTCCGCGAAGGCTACGCGCAGGGGGTTCCCCAGCTCGTCTACCGGCGCCTGATCGGCGATCTCGAGACGCCGCTCTCGGCTTATCTCAAGCTGACCGGTGACCGGCCCGGCTCTTTCCTCCTCGAATCGGTCGAGGGCGGCGAGCAGCTCGGCCGCTATTCGACGATCGGGCTCGAACCCGACCTCGTCTGGCAGTGCAAGGACGGCCGCGCCAATCTTCTTCGCGCTGACGGAACGGTCGTGGCGGAGGACGGGGAAGCGCTTGCTTCCCTCAGGCGTTTGACGACCGACAACAGGGCAGAGCTCGCTGCGGGCGATGACGACCTTCCGCCCATGGCGGCCGGCCTCTTCGGCTATCTCGCCTATGATTTCGTCCGCAACGTCGAAGTCCTGCCCAAGACCGTCGAAGACGATTTGGGGCTGCCCGACGGCTATCTCGTCAGACCGTCCGTGGTCGTGACTTTCGACAGCGTGAAGCGCGAACTTGTCCTGGTCACGACGGCCCGTCCGGACCGGGACGGCGATGCGCAGGCGGCCTATGAAGCGGCCGGAACAAGGCTGGAGGATCTCGTCGCACGGTTCTCCGAGCCGCTACGCTTCGAGGCAGGACGGGCGGAGCCAGCACCTTCCTTCGAAAGTAATACAGCGCCTGCTGACTACCTCGCCTCGGTCGCGCGGGCGAAGGAATACATTGCGGCGGGCGATATCTTTCAGGTGGTGCTCAGCCAGCGCTATTCGGCCAGCTATGAAGGGCGGCCCATCGACGCCTACCGCCAGCTGCGGCGCATCAACCCTTCGCCGTTCCTCTTCTACCTCAATTTCGAGCCGGCGACCCTTCTGGGCGCGAGCCCCGAGATCCTCGTCAGGGTGCGCGATGGGGACGTCACCATCCGCCCCATCGCCGGGACGAGACCGCGGGGGAGGAGCCGGGAAGAAGACCTCGCCCTCGCCGAGGAGCTTCTCGCGGACGAGAAGGAACGCGCCGAACATCTCATGCTCCTCGATCTTGGCCGCAACGATGTCGGGCGCAGCGCCGAGCCGGGAAGCGTTCGGCCTACGGACACCTTCGCCATCGAGCGTTACAGCCACGTGATGCACATCACCTCGAACGTCACGGGACGGCTGAGGGCTGACCTCGATCCTCTCGATGCGATGCTGAACGGCTTTCCCGCGGGCACCCTCACCGGCGCGCCGAAGATCAGGGCGATGGAGATCATCGACGAGCTGGAGACCACCGCCCGCGGGCCTTACGGCGGGGCGATCGGCTATTTCGGCTCGGATGGTGAACTCGACAGCTGCATCGGCCTGCGCATGGCCGTAGTGAAGGACGGCCGGGTCCACATCCAGGCGGGAGCAGGCATCGTCCATGACAGTGATCCTGAGGCTGAGCTTCGCGAGTGCGAGGCGAAGAGTGCAGCGATCAAGGAAGCCTTCAAGAGGGCGGCGTCAGCTTCCCATCAATAGCCCGGCTCTTCGGATACCCGGGAAGCCCGGACCTCCCCTGCGAGATGGCCGAGCGGCACAAAACGGACCTCGTCCCGGTGGGCGGCCATCCAGTCTTCGACGATCCGCATGGTGAGGGGGTAGGGATGGCCGATAGCGATGGCATAGCCCCGCTCCTCGGCCCTGGTCTTGAGAAGCGCCAGATGCTGGCGCACCTGCTCCTCGGTCGCCGGAGCGGGCCCGCCATCAAGGAAGAAGTCGCTTTCGAGCACCACGGCTCCCGCCGCTCTTCCTGCTTCCGCAGCGACGCTGCGCAGCGAAGTGCGGCTGTCGAGGAAATAGAGGTCGCGAGCGGCTAGTTCGCGAAGGACCACGCTCATCGCAGCCTTATCCTCGGTGACGGCGCTGCCCGTATGATTGTTGAGACCGCGATAGCCTTTCAGCTTGGAAAGATTGGTCAGAAGGCTCCGCGTGACCGCAGCCGGCGCGCCGCGGCGCACCATGTCCGGCCCGGCATCGGGGAGTCGCCGTTTCGGCTCCATGGGAAGATGGAGGATGATCTCATGCCGCGCCGCCACCGCGTCGGCCATCGCCTGGGCATCGGCGCCGTAGGGCAGGAGCCCGATAGTCACCGGATCGGACCAAGCATTGACCTGGTCGAATTTTGTCCGGTCGAGACCCAGGTCGTCGATCACCAGCGCGATCCGTGGGCGCGGGTCGGGCTTCGGCGCAAGCTTGAGGGAATGCGCCTCGCCCAGGGTCTGCGCCGATGCCGCATCCGGCAGGTGCAACATTGCCAGACAGGCTGCGAATGCTAAGGCCAGCCTTCTCAAGAGTTCGGTTCCATGATCCTCATCGTCGATAACTACGACAGTTTCACCTACAACCTGGTGCAGCTTTTCGCCCCGTTCGGCCTTAGCACCAAGGTCGTTCGCAATGACGAGCTGACCGCCGAACAGGCCGCCGCGATGGGCGCCGAGGCGATCGTCCTTTCGCCCGGCCCCTGCACGCCGCACGAAGCCGGTATCTGCCTCGATCTGGCGCGGGTCGCGGCGGAAAGGAAGATGCCGCTTCTCGGCGTCTGCCTCGGGCATCAGGCGATCGCCGAAACTCACGGCGCGCGCGTCATTCGGGCGCGACAGCCGATGCACGGCAAGGTCAGCATGATCAGACAGCTCGCGGCAGACCCCTTTTTCGCCGGGCTCAGCGAAAGTTTTCCGATGACGCGCTACCATAGCCTGACCGTGGCGAAGGACAGCGTCCCTGCCGCCATCGAGGTTCTCGCCGAAGCCGAGGATGACGGCGAGATCATGGCCCTCAAGGTCAAGGGAGCCCCGGTCTACGGGGTGCAGTTCCATCCTGAGAGCTATCTGTCCACGGATGGATCACGGCTTCTCGGCAATTTCCTGAAACTAGCGGGGTTGAAGGCTGCGGCATGAGTTTTCTCGACATTCTGAGACGGGTCATCGACGGCGAGCATCTGCGCCAGCGCGACATGGAGGACGCGCTCGACGCGATCTTCAGTGGCGACGTGCCCAGCGAGCAGGCGGCGGCTTTTCTGACGGCCCTGCGCGTTCGCGGGGAGACCCCTGAAGAGCTTCTCGCGGCCATCCGCTTCTTGAAAATCAGAGCCCGGCACATTTCTGCGCCTGACGACGCGGTCGATTGCTGCGGCACGGGGGGGGACGGGATCAGCACCGTCAACATCTCGACCGCCGTCGCGATCGTCGCCGCTGGGGCGGGGCTGACCGTGGCCAAGCACGGAAGCCGTGCGGTGACGTCGAAATCAGGCTCCTCGGAAGTCCTGAGCCAGCTCGGTCTCGACCTGACCGAAGCCATCGAGGTCCAGGAAAGGCGCCTTGCCGAAGACGGCATCGCCTTCCTCTTCGCGCCGAACCATCACCCGATCCTCGCCGAGGTCGCAGCCTTGCGGAAGGCGCTGAACTTCAGGACCATGTTCAATATCCTCGGTCCCATGATGAACCCGGCGCGGGCACGGCGGCAGCTTCTTGGTGTCTTCGACCCGCATCTCGCGCCGCTCTTCGCTGAGGTCCTGCGTGCCGAAGGCTCCCATCACGCATGGGTCGTGCACGGAGCAGGGGGTATGGACGAGTTGTCCCTGTCCGGCGGTAATGAAGTCGTGGAGCTGAGAAATGGTGAGGTCCGCCGCCTGGTGGTCGTACCGGAAGATGCCGGGCTCGAACGGCAGGCGAACGAAGCGCTCATCGGCGGCACGCCCGAGGAGAACGCGGCAGCCCTGCGCGCCCTTCTGGACGGAGCTCCCGGCGCCTATCGGGACGCGGTCCTCCTCAACACAGCCGCCTGCATGATCGTCGCCGGTAAAACGCAAGACCTGCGCGAGGGCGCCGCCGCCGCCGCCAGGGCCATCGACAGCGGCGCCGCACGCGAAAAGCTCCGCATCATGACGGAGCCGAAGTCATGAGCGACGTCCTGAGCCGCATTATCGCCTACAAGAAGGACGAGGTCGAAGCCGCCAAGTCCAGAACGCCGGTAGAGGACCTCGTCGCGAAGGCACGGGACGTTCGGCCTCGCGGCTTCGCCAGGGCGCTCGGCGCGGCTGCGGAAGCGGGCCTCGGCATCATCGCCGAGGTGAAGAAGGCGAGCCCTTCGAAGGGTCTGATCCGCGAGGATTTCCGACCCGCCGAACTCGCCGCGCAGCTCGAACGGGGCGGCGCGGCCTGCCTTTCCGTCCTCACCGATACGCCGAGCTTTCAGGGTGACCTGGCTTATCTTATCGCCGCGCGCGATGCGGTGCAGCTGCCTCTTCTGCGCAAGGATTTCATGGTCGATGCCTACCAGGTTGCCGAAGCGAAGGCGGCGGGGGCGGATGCCATCCTTCTCATCATGGCCGCGCTGACCGACGAGCTGGCAAGTGAGCTTCGGGAAGAAGCCGCGCGGTTCGGTCTCGATGTCCTTGTGGAGGTCCATGACGAATTGGAGCTCGAACGCGCTCTGCCGCTGGAGGCGGAACTGGTCGGCGTCAACAACCGCGATCTCAAGACCTTCCGCACCGATATAGGGACCACCGAAAGGCTGATGGCGAAGCTGCCGAGCCAGCCCTTCGTGAGCGAAAGCGGGGTCGACGGCGCCGACGCAATCCGCCGCCTCACGCGGGCGGGTTGCCGGCGTTTTCTCATCGGCGAGCACCTGATGCGGGCCAAAGACCCCGGTAAAGCGCTGCACGACCTCCTTGAGGCTGTTGACCGGGGGGTAGAACAACCTTAGAACGGTCGCGATTTGTTCCACGAGGGTTTCATGCTCACGGCCAAACAGCGCGCGCTGCTCCTATTCATTCACGACCGCCTCGAAGAGACGGGCGTTTCGCCGAGCTTCGAGGAGATGAAGACCGCACTCGACCTCAAGTCGAAGTCGGGTATTCACCGTCTCATCACCGCTCTCGAGGAGCGCGGCTTCCTCCGGCGCCTGCCCCACAAGGCACGGGCCCTCGAAGTCCTGCGTATGCCCGACGCAGCGACGCCCAAGGCGCGGGAGCCCTTCAAACCCGCGGTCATCGAGAACCTCAATTACGCCGATCCGAAGCCTTCGGGCATGGGTGAGGAATCCGTTCCCATTCTCGGCAGGATCGCGGCCGGTACGCCGATCAGCGCCATCCAGCACGAACAGGACCGGGTGAACGTCCCGCCCTCCATGCTGCGCGGCGGCGAGCATTTCGCTTTGGAAGTGCAGGGCGATTCAATGATTGAGGCCGGCATTCTCGATGGCGACACCGTCATCATCTCTCGCTGTGACGACGCCCCCAATGGTGAAATCGTCGTCGCTCTCATCGAGGACGAGGAAGCGACCCTCAAGCGCATCCGGAAGAAGGGAAACTCGATCGCCCTCGAAGCCGCCAACCCGGCTTATGAGACGCGGATCTTCGGACCTCATCAGGTGAAAGTGCAGGGCAAGCTGACCGGGCTTCTTCGCGCCTACTAATCCACGGGCAGGAGGAAGCCCTTTCCCCCGCAGCTCGGACAGGCTATCGGGCGGGTCCGACCTTTTCACGGAGGAGTGGCTGAGTGGTCGAAAGCGGCGGTCTTGAAAACCGTTGGGCGTTCACGCGTCCCGGGGGTTCGAATCCCTCCTCCTCCGCCATTTGCGATCTCACGGCGCGAAGCGCCTCCGATTGGGCGGTCTGGCCGACCGGGACGCGGTCGCGTCCTTGGCTGCTGGAGTTCGAACTTCCCCCCAGATCCTCCGCCATAAACATTTGGTTCTGTTGTGCTTTTCCCGGCTTCCTGCGCGGACGACCCTTGCGCCCCGCATTCTGAGGGCCTACTGCGAGGGCGCTTCTGCAAAGCGGTCCGGAGAGCGGCCGATTGGGCCGGGGTTCTCGCCAGTCCAAACCCGTTTAATATTTCCACGGTTTCCGTGGTGCGCCTTTCGGTTCGCATCGTGGCGGCGTTCTGAATAATGCGGCGCTGGGGAAGCTCGCCTGCACTTCAGCTCAGGAGCGCTTCCTGATCGGCCCACGCGAGGGCAGGTCGTCGATTTTCCAGAGCCGGTCGGCGGTAAGGCCGGACGCCCGGCTTCCCAGAAGGGTGGCCCGGACAACCATCGGAAAGAGATCGGACAATTTCGAATGCTCGACGATGTAGCCACTTCGTAAGCGAAATGACCTTAGGTGAAAGATGGCGGCGCTAGTGGGAAATCGCCGAGTTCACGCGAAGGTACCTGACGCCGCGATATCAGCGCGGCATCGCCATCAGTCACAGACGGGGGCGGGGACCCATTCAGATCTGGACCTCGGTTGGGATCGACTGCCGATCCGAACGCGCTCGTTCATGGACTATCGACCCTACCCCAGCGGCAGGCGAATGGGAGGGGTGCCGGGTCGGCCTTTCATGCTTCGAGGAGATGGACGTGGAAGACGTCGGGGTAATTGCGTCTGTCGGCTCGGCAAGAGAAATGGATTTGGCCTTCGGGAACTTGGGCTTCGAATCCTACACTGATGGTGGATAGAATTGCGGAATGAACCTCACCGACCGGCGTGAATCCGTCGGTGCACTGAAGGAAGTCAGCTCGCGAGCAATTCCTTGGCGGCTGCGACCAGGTGCTCTTCGTCGATCGGTTTGGAGAGGTACCGATCGGCTGGGTAGCCGCTTTTACCCGGCGCGGAGGCGGCGTAGCCGGTGAGAAAATAGAAGGGAATCCCCTGTTCGGTCAGCGCGTGGGCGATAGGGGCGCTGGTCTCACCGCCGCCGAGATTGACGTCGAGGAATGCCGCGCCGATCTCTTCCGTTTCGAGTGCGTCGAAAGCCTCGTTCACATTGAGGCATGGGCCGACGACGTCGAACCCAGCGCTTTCCAGATTTGCCACGAATAAAAACCCAATCAGAGCCTCGTCTTCGACGAGAAGGATCGATTTGGATTTCATTCGTTCTTCCCTCGAAACGTTGCAACCTGACGCAGCGGAAACTCGATCACGCAGCTGAAACCGTCCGCCTCAAAATTGGCCTCGACCAAGCCCTTCAGATCGGCGGATAAAACCCGCTCGATGAGGAAGGTCCCGAAGCCTGCCTTTCGCCCCTCGGGCTGTTCGACGGCCGGTCCTCCCTTCTCCTTCCACGTAATGCGAAGCCTGTGCCCGGCCAGCTTTTCCGATTGAATGGCGATACGGCCATCGGGAGTCGACAGGGAGCCGTATTTCGCCGCGTTGGTGGTAAGCTCATGGAAGGCGAGAGCCAGCGCCAGCATTTGCTTCGGAGTGAGCGCGGCGTCGAAACCCTCGAAACTGAACCGGTCCCGCCCGTCCTCGCCGTAGGCTCTCAGTTCCGCAGCGATCACCTCTCGCAGCGATCCAGTCACCCAATTGTCTGCCGTCAAAAGGTCGTGGGTGCGCGAAAGGGCCTGAACCCGTTTGCTCAAGCTCTTGGTAAAGCCCTGGACATCATCGGCTTTCACTGACGAGAACTGAACGATGGCGAGGATGGTCGCCAGAGTGTTCTTCACCCGGTGCTGAAGTTCGTTGAGCAGAAGGTCCTGTCGTTCGGAGGCTTCGACCGTTTCGGTGATATCGACCACCGTCCCGACGAGGCGAACGGGCTTATCGCCATCGAAACTCGCTTCGCCATCGGCCTTCACCCAGCGAACGGCGCCGGAGCGAGCGTTGATGACCCTGTATTCCTTCAAGTAATAGCCATCGCCATCGGGGTCGAGTGAAGCGGCTACCGCTGCCTCGGCCGCTTCGAGGTCGTCGGGATGGACCTGCTGCGCCCAGCGTTCATAAGTGACTTTGGACCCCCGTTCGAAACCCCAGAGGTCATAGATCTGATCCGTCCAGGTCGCGCTTGGTGTCTGCGGGTCGAAGTCGTGAACGCCGATGCGTCCGGCACGCATTGCCGAGGCGAGGCGCGCTTCACTCTCGGACAGTTTGTTCCGGACCTCCACCTCCTCGGTGATGTCGTAGGCAAAGCTCATGACGCCACTGACGGAACGGTCCGCCTCGAACCAGGGCTGCAGCACCTGGTTGTACCAGCGCTCCTCAAGCGTTCCGTCCACGGATCGGAGGCTCGCGGCAAATTCCGGTCTGACGACCGGCTCGCCCGTCCGAAAGACCTTGTCGAACCGTTCGAAGACATCGGTTCCTTCGAGTTCCGGCAGGGCCTCCCGCAGGGCTTTCCCGTCCACATCGCGCCCGCCCACTGCATTCTGGTAGGAGGGGTTCGCATAAATGTACCGGTGCTCCGGCCCTTCGTGCATGGCAACGAATACCGGAGCTTGATCGAACAGACGGCGGAGCTTCTGTTCGCTTTCTTCAAGGGCGGCGAGGCTGCGTTCGAGTTCTCTTTGCAGCGCGACCTGTTCGGTCACTTCCTGAACGCATGAGCCCACTGCAAAGATTTTGCCTTCCTTCCGTACAGGATAGTAATCGACAAGGAAGTCCCGCGCCTTGCCGGGCTCGGCGGGCGTGACGGTTCGGACCTTGTTTCCCAAAGAGGGTTCGCCTGTTCTCAGAACGCGAAGCTGCGTCTCGCGGACAACCGCATCGGCCTCCGGCAGCATCTCTTCCTGGGTCTTGCCGATATGGTCCTCGACCAGGAAGCCGTTGATTTCGGCAAGACGCTCGTTGATACGGATGTAACGAAGGTCCTGATCGAGCAGGTTCAGCCCGACCGGTGTGGTATCGTAGAGCTGCTCCAGCTCAGCGTACTGACGGGCAAGGACATCCGCGTTCTGCGCAATCTGCCGTTCGAAGCGTTTGCGCGCCGTGATATCGAAGAAGGTGACAACACAGCCGTCGATACGGTCGTCAATCCTGCGATAAGGCTTGATCCGCATCATGAACGTTTCATTGGTTTTGTCGATCATCACTTCACGTTCGATCGGCTGGAGGGTCCTGCCGACCTCTGCCGCGTCTTCTTCCAGCTCGTCGTAATCGACCTTCCAGGCCAGATCGTTGATCGGCCGGCCCAGGTCGCGGTCCTGAATGCTGAAGAGGCGGCGCGAGGTCGGGGTGTAACGCCGCACACAGAGGTTCTGGTCCAGGAAGACTGTCGCGATCTCGGTGCTTTCGAAAAGGTTCTGAAGATCGCTGTTCGCTTCGATGAGCTGGCGATTGTTCTCGCTCAGCTCTGCATTGATCGTTTCAAGCTCCTCGTTAATCGACTGCAGCTCCTCGCGCGAGGTCTCCAGTTCCTCGTTCGAGCTCTGAAGCTCCTCGTTCATCGAGAGGAGCTCTTCGTTCGAACTTTTAAGCTCCTGCTCGGTGGTGTCGAACTCCGCCTCTGTCTTGCGCAACTGCTTGCGGGTGAGGGCCAGCTCGCGGTGCACGAGGTCGCGCTCGCTATCGCTGCGCGACTTCGCCGTATCGGCGAGGGCGGCAGCGTCCTGCGTGCGAACCGGAACAAGGGTGACGAGAATGTGCCCGTCGTCGAAGGGCAAGGGCTCCGCGTGCAGATCGACAAGCCTGATTTCACCTTCTTCACGGACAACGATATTTTCTGTCGTGCTCGGACCACCCTGCGACCGCGCGTCGAGAATGGCCGAGCGCACAGGCAGGCGAAGTTCCCGCGCCAGGATCTGATCAAGGTTGGGTGACAGCAACCCCATGCTGGGCTTGAGAAAACTTCCCATACGCTCGGAGACGTAGACCACCTCGTCGTGACTGTTGACGACGGCGTAGGGGGGCGCCCGCTCCTTCAGGACGTAGTTCGAAACTTGGCTCTCGAAGTCAGGCTCGGCCTGTTCGGCGCCTGTCCGATCGAAGGCGGTTGGAACGCCGCGGGGCTGATGGACCGTGGGGACGCGATCGCGGCTCGGCAGTGAGCTGAACTTGACGGCTTCGCGATCGTTGCGCCGGAAAACCCTCTGTTCGCGATCCACCGCAGTGAAGAAACGAGCGGACCCTCCGAGCGATTCGGACGGCCCGAGCATCAGGTAACCGCCAGGGTTGAGGGCGTAGTGCAACCTTGGAATGACCTCTTGCTGAACATCTGCAGTCAGATAGATCATCAGGTTGCGGCAGGAGATGAGGTCAAGCCGCGAGAACGGCGGGTCCTTGAGGAGGTTGTGGGGCGCGAAAACGCAGCATTCGCGCAGGATGGGAGAGACCTGATAGCGTGCATCGGCCTTCTGGAAGAATGTCCGCCGCCGTTCCTCAGAAAGCTCGGTCAAGCTGTTCTGCGTATAGAAGCCGCTTCGCGCCTGGGCCAAGGCGGCGATGTCAATATCCGTGCCGAACACCTGGAAGGCGCGGCGGTCGTCACGTTCGTCCAGCGCTTCCTTCATCAGCATGGCGATCGAGTAGGCTTCCTCACCAGTCGAGCAGGCAGGCACCCAAAGGCGGAAGCCTTGACGGTCGCTGTCCAGCAGCGAGGGTATCACCTCTTTTTCGAGAACCTCGAACGCTTCTTCGTCACGGAAGAACCTGGTGACGCCGATCAGGAAATCCTGACGAAGGAATTCTCGCTCGTTCGCATCCTCCCGCAGGAGATCAAGAAATCCGTTCACGGTCGAGATCCGCCGCAGCGACATGCGCCGCTCGATCCGGCGGATCAGAGTGCCGTGCTTGTACTCCGAAAAGTCGTGCCCGTCCTTCTTCAGGATCTCGAGGAACTCAGGCAGGCAGCTTTGAATGGCTTCCTTGCGGTCCTCGTCCCCCGCACCGTTCTCGATATCCCCGCGATGCTTGATGATGTCGATCAACCGGCCGGGAATCTCTTTCGGCGGCAGGACGAAATCGACGAGCCCTGTGGCCACGGCACTGTCCGGCATGCCCGGAAATTTCGCGCTGTCGCTGAGCTGCGCAAAGGCGACGCCGCCTTCCGACTTGATAGCCCGGAGGCCCGCTGACCCGTCGCTGCCGGTCCCCGAAAGGATGACACTGTAGGCATTGCGCCCGCGGTTGTCGGCCAGCGAGATGAGAAACTCATCGATCGGGGTTCGCAGGGTCCGGTCGTCCTTGCGCGGATGCAAAAAGAAACAGCCGTTCTCGATCGTTACGGAGGGGCCGGCCGGTATGACGAAAATGGTGTTCGGTGCCGCCTCGACGCCGTGCTCGATCTTCTTCACCGGTAGCTTGGAATGAGCTGAGAGAAGCTGGTCCATGATCGAGGGGTGATCGGGCGCAAGGTGTTGTATCACGACAAGGCAGAGCCCGGCATCCGCCGGTACGGCCGCGACGAGATCGCGCACGGCCTCGAGACCACCGGCCGAAGCACCAATGCCAACGATGGGAAAACTGGCCGAAGGTTGCATTGTTCCCAAACCGTCCGAAACGACAGACCCGGGACGTAACCCAACGCGTTCCCGATGTCTCTAGCGGCCCCGCCGGGCATATTGTCGAAACAGGCGGATTAGTGGGCGGGTATGTTCCTCGAAGATAGAGCACTTCAGGAACACAGCAAGACTGGATTGATCGCCGTAAATGGTTGGTTCCCTGGCCGTTTGGCGAGCCTGCTGAGGGACACTCCGGCGCATGTCCGCCGGGCCTGCGCAAGGTCGTGCTCCGCCGCTCTTTTCCCCCGCTCTCGCGAAAAGAACGCAAGAGGGCTGCCGCCAGTGATCGGTCGTATCGTCGTCATCGCCGGCGTTATTCTCATGCTGGCAGGGCAAACCGATACCCGAGAGGTCGGGCTGCCGGACTGAACGGTCACTCCTCGCCCTTGCGTAGCCGTGGCAGGTTGAGGCCGCTGGCGGTCTTGGCGTCGGTCAGGGCAGCGGCGCGGTAGAGGGCAGCGGGCCGTCCGCCTGTGGAAAGTGACGTGCCGCCGGTCTTCTCGACGAGGCCGGCGGTTTCGATCGATCGCCGGAAATTCTGCTTGTGGATGGCAAATCCCAGAATTGCCTCGACACTGCTTTGCAGCATACGGAGCGTGAACGCATGGGGCACCAGCTCGAAGACCACCGGGCGGTAGCGCATCTTGCCGCGCAAGCGTCCGATCGCCGTTGCCAGAATGCGCCGGTGGTCGGAGATCATCGGCGTGCCGTATGGCAGGTCCCGCTTTGCCCCGCGGTCACGCCATGCCTCCGCGACGAGGCGCGCTTCGTACATCAGCTCGTAACGGTCGAGGGCGCGTTCTTCCTCCCAGGCCTCACCGCCGATGCCGAAGGCGAGGTCGACCCGGCGCTGCCTTCCGGGGTCCGTGCCCGCCCATTCGGCGAGTTGAACCGGCAGCTCGGTGCCAGCCTGCGAAAGCACCTCTCTTTGGTCTTCCCACGGAAAGAACTCATACCAGGGCCGCCAGGCTGCCCGCTCGAGCGCTGGTGGGGCGGTTTGGGGCGAGAGAGCGAGATAGCCCACCGAGACGATCCGGTCGCCCTCGTCGCCGCTTTCGAGAGAGGCCCGCGGCGCTTCGCGGCCCCGGTCGCCGAAGGTATAGAGCTGCTCGACATAACCGAGCGGAACTGCGGTCTGCCGTTCAACGAAGTCCCTCATGGCCAGCTCGAAGGTGCGGTGGCTTTCAGGGTCGAACCGGCCAAACGGCAGGCCCCATCCGCCTTCGCGCCTGACGCACAGAACATGCGGCTCGCAGCCCGAAAGGGCCGTCAGCGCGATGTTGAGACCGATGACAAGCCGCCGTTCCATGGCGCTACAGTGACGGGAAAGCGTCCCGCGGGCAAGAAGAGCGCGCGTCAGAGGAGCGCACGGAAACGCTCGAGATAAAGGGTCTGGCTGTCTTCGGCGGAGAGGACATCCAAGGTCTTGCGCGACACGGTCTTGGGAACCGGAAAGAACTTCGCGGCTTCTTCGGCGGAGAAACCCGCAAGCTGCGTCGCTTCGAAATAGGCGCAGGCCCGGTCGGCCTTCTTGATGATCCGCTCGACCGTATCGGGAAGATCGGCAGGCAGACCGAAGCGGATGTGGATGGCGCGCTGCAGGCCGTGCTCGACCTCCCTGTAGCGGCCGCCAAGCACCGCCTTGAAGGGCGAGATCATGTCGCCGATCACATATTCAGGGGCGTCGTGAAGAAGGGCGGCGAGGCACCACGACCGCGGCCAGTCGGGTTTGATCTCCCTACAGATCTCTTCGACGATGACCGAATGCTGCGCGACGTTGAAGGGCAGGGCGCCGTCCGTCTGACCGTTCCAGCGCGCAACCCGCGCCAGCCCATGGGCGATGTCCTCGATCTCGACATCGAGGGGCGAGGGGTTGAGAATATCGAGACGCCGGCCCGACAGCATCCGCTGCCACGCCCTGGGGTGCTGCTTGGTCATCATGGGCTGATAGCGGGTGAGAGCGGGTGCGTCACGGGCGTGGTTTCCACCTTTTCCAAGACAGGCGCGCCTGCCTCGCCACCGAAGAGCCGCCTATCCCAAGAGAGTGAAGGGCAGCGCGAAGATCCGCCCGGGGGGCGGCTCGAGAAGGACGGGATGCTCGCGCGCGGCTGCCGCAGCGGAGGATCTTTTCTGAACTGTGCTGCGGCATGAGGCTTTCCAGGGCCGACCGCGCGCGAGGCCGGGTCTGCCTCAGTTCTCGGACGGCCAATCCCTAGCTCACGCCCTCGAACGTCCGTGGTTCTTCTTATCTGGCGCTACCGCTCGCTTTCGCTCGCTGTTTGAGCGCGCCGACGCTTTCGCGTCGGGTGCATAGCGGCACAGTCGATAACGCCGAAGACGGACAGTCCCGACACGAACAGGGCACCAGACGACGGATCCTGACCTCCCGCAGCCTGCTCGATGGGGGGAGTGTAGGGGAAGGGGTGGGAGCGGGGATATCTTCCGCTGTCATTCCGGGGCGCTCGAAGAGCGAGCCCGGAACCCATAGAGTGGCACCGAATGGGTCCCGGGCTCAGGCCCGCCTGCCCCGGGATGACAGCGGGTGGGGCGGAACGTCGAAGACGATCCACCGCTGATGAGCGAACTAGCAACTTGTATGGAACTTCTATTCGTGCACCGCAGTTGGCTTCCCGCTTACTGGAAGCTCAGTTCTCCACGGAACTCTTTCGTACAATTGGTACTGTCTGAAACCCGCGTTCAGCCCTAACAAGCTCGCACGATAATCGACCCCGCCGAGTACCCAGCACCAAATCCCGAGATCACGCCGAGCTGGCCCGTTTCCATATCGTCCTTGTGCTTATGGAAAGCGATGATCGAGCCGGCGGAGCTGGTGTTGGCGTATTCGTCGAGAATGACGGGCGCCTCTTCCGGGCCGGGGTCGCGGCCGAGGAGTTTCTTCGCGATCAGCACGTTCATGTTGAGGTTCGCCTGGTGGAGCCAGAAACGCGAGACCTCGGCCTTGTCGATGCCTTCGTCGGCGAGGTGATCGCCGATCATGCCTGCGACCAGCGGGACGACCTCCTTGAAGACCGAGCGGCCATTCTGCTTGAATAGCTTGTCCGTCAACGGATTGCCCAAGTCGATGACGGCGTCTTCCGCCGGGTTCAGGAAGCCGAAATTGTTGCGGATATTGTTAGAGAACTGGGTCTTGAGCCGTGTGCCGAGGATGTCGAAGGCGCCTTGCGGGGCCTCGCCTTCGGCCGGGCCGATGATGACGGCAGTAGCGACATCGCCGAAGATGAAATGCCCGTCGCGGTCCTTGAAATTGATGTGCGCCGTGCAGATTTCCGGATTGACCATCAGCACACGGCGGGCTCCGGTCTGCAGGAGGCCCACGGCCGTCTGGATGCCGAAGCTGGCGCTGGCGCATGCGACGTTCATGTCGAAGGCGTAGCCGTCGATGCCGAGTGCATCCTGGATCTCCACCGCCATGGCCGGGTATTGCCGCTGCATGTTCGAAGCGGCGCAGATCACCGCGTCGATGTCCTCCGGGCCGAACTGGCCCCGCTCCATCGCGTCCTTCGCCGCGGCGACCGCCATCTCGGCCATGACCGACAGCTCGTCATTGCCGCGCTCTTCGAGGACCGGGCGCATGCGCTCCGGGTCCAGGATGCCGTCCTTGGAGATGGCGTAGCGGCTCTTGATGCCCGACGCCTTCTCGATGAACTCCGCCGAGGAGGGGGGGAGGGGCTGGTCGGGGTTCCCGGCGTTCCAGCTTTCCACGAAGGCGTTGTAGGCCTCCACCAGCTCCTCGTTCGAGATGGCGTGTTCTGGGGTGTAAAGACCGGTAGCAAGAATGCGGGCGATCGCGGGCTTCATGGCTCCTCGCAATGTGAAAGGTTCAGGCTCTTGTGCGCCTGTTGAGGCCCCGGGGCAACAGCGCTCCGGTGAGGGTTATGACAGTTCCTCGTGGCGAAAGCAGGTGACGAGGTGATCGTTCACCATACCGACCGCCTGGGCGAAAGCATAGACGATCACCGGGCCGCAGTAGGAAAACCCGCGTTTCTTCAGGTCCTTGGACATCTTTTCCGAAGTTTCCGTCCTGGCCGGCATATCCTCGATCGTTTGCAGCTTGGTCTGGCGGGGTGCGCCGCCCCAATAGCTCCACAGCCATTCGGAAAAACTCTCCTGCGCCATGACGTCGAGATAAGCGCGGGCGTTCCTGCGCGCCGCTTCGATCTTCTGGCGTGAACGGATGATGCCCGGATCGCCGAGAAGTTCCTCGATCCGGCCCTCGTCCCACCTCGCCATCGCTTGCGGGTCGAAGCCGCCGAAGGCGCGGCGGAAATTCTCCCGCTTGTGCAGGATCGTCCGCCAGGAGAGCCCGGCCTGGAAGCCGTCGAGGATCAGCTTCTCGAACAGCGCCTGGTCGTCATATTCGGGAACGCCCCATTCTTCGTCATGGTAGCGGATGTAAAGTTCGTCGCCGGGCGTCGGCCATGGGCAGCGCTCAGACAAGATAGGCGGGCTTCCTGATCTTGAAGCGGTGATCGAAGCCGTTGTGAAGAGCGAAGACCTCGTCACCGTCGAGCCTGTCGAGCCGCATGATCGCGAGGCCCTCGCCGCCGATCATCGAGGTGACGGTGCCGACGATGCCGTTCTTCTGACGCAAGGTCGCGCCGCGCGGCAGGTCGAGCTCGCCGTAGACCTTGAGCGTCCGCTTACGGATCTCCGCCTTGCGGTGCATGCGGCTGACGACCTCCTGGCCGACAAAGCAGCCCTTCCGGAAATCGACCGCTCCCAGCATGTCGATATTGACCTCAGCCGGGAAATTGTCGCCCGAATGGTAGTCAAGACCGAATTCGGGAATGCCCAGGCGGCGCACGAGGTGGAAGTAGGAAGGGCTCTTCGGCCCGCCGACCAGGGGGCCGAGCGTGAACCACCGCCGTCCGAGACCGTCCGTGCGGGGATCGAGCGGCGCATCTTCCGGCGCGTGGCTGTCGGGGGCGACATGGATGCTGCCGGGCACACGCTCGAAGGTCGCCTTGGCCCGCAGGACATAGGTGTTGAGCTGCTTGACCAGAGGCTGGGCCCGGCCCTGGAAGACGTCGATCAGGAACCCGTTGGTCAGGCGGTGCAGGAACATCACATCGAAGACCTTCCCCTGCGGCGTCAGGAGAGCCGTGAAGATCAGGTCGCCGGGCTGCCTGCCGGAGATGTCGGCCGTGAGGATGCTGTTGAGAATCTTCTCCGCATCCGGACCTTCAGCATTGATGAGGTCGCGGGCCAGTGATGTGGGTTGGAATGTCATAAATCGGGGAGGCTCGTTTCTTCGACCGCGGTGATACGGCCCACCGAAGCGAGTTCGATCGTTGCATCCGCCGCGCCGAGGGGGATCGTGACCTTCATGGCCTGATGCCCTTCCTTGCCGAGGGTGACGGCGACGGGGCCGTCATAGTCGACCCGGCAGGGGGTGCGGCAGGTGCCTTTGGGGTGAGTGAGGAGCGCGCCGCTGGGGACCGAATCGATGATCGGTCCTGCGGGCGCCTTGCTGCTGCCGCGCGCGATCTCCAGATCCTCCGGCAGGGGTTCGGGCGTCGCGCAGGCGGCGACGATGATCGCGGTGAGAACAGCTTTGCGGTTCACGTCTCGGTCTCCTCCGCCGCCTTGTGCAGCGCGGCCGCTAAATCGCGCGTTAAGTCTGTTATATCTTCGAGCCCGGCATGGAACCGCAAGAGCTGACCGTCTTCCGCCCAGGGCGAGGCGCTGCGCGCTGTCTTCGGCCAGGCCGGAAGGCAGAGGCTCTCAAAGCCGCCCCAGCTGTAGCCGAGGCCGTAGAGACTCAATGAATCAATGAGATGCTGGGTGAAGACTTCGTCATCCCTCTTGAGGATGGCGGCGAAAAGGCCCGAGGCGCCGGAGAAATCCCTTTTCCACAGGCCGTGCTGCGGGTGGCTTTCGAGGCCCGGGTGGATGACCCGGCTGACCTCGTCCCTGCCCTCGAGCCAGCGCGCGAGCTTGAGGCCTTGCTCTTGATGGGCACGCAGGCGGAGCGGAAGGGTCCTGATGCCGCGAAGGACCGTATAGACATCGTCCGGCGCCGTCGCATGACCGAGAAGGGTCGCGGTGCGCGCGATCGCCCGGCCGGTCCGTTCGTCGGCAGAAGCGACCGTGCCGAGAAAGACATCGGAATGCCCGCCCATATATTTGGTGGCGCTTTGTATGCTGATCGTCGCACCAAGCTCGAGAGGTTTGTAGAAGACCCCGGCGCCCCATGTGTTGTCGACCGAGACGGGCACTTTGCCTGCGGCCGCGGTGATTGCGGGAAGGTCCTGGATCTCGAAGGTGAGGGAGCCCGGGCTCTCGCAGTGAATGAGCGCGGTCTTCTCGGTGATGAGTTCTGCTATGCCGCCGCCGATCAGAGGGTCGTAATAGCGGACATCGACACCCCGGGCGCTCAGGTAATGGTCGCAGAAGCTGCGCACGGGGTCATAGACGCTGTCCGTGACAAGGACCTCCTGGCCCGGCTTTGCGAAGGCGAGAAAGGCGAGGTTCACGGCGGAAAGCCCTGAACTGGTCAGTGTCACGGCCGCCGCGCCTTCGAGACTGCGGACCGCGTCCTGGAGGGCGTCATGGGTTTCGGTGCCATGCCTGCCGTAATAGCGCGGCTGGGATCGCTCGCGGAAGGAGCGGTAGTCCGGGAAAAGTACCGTCGAGCCGCGCTCGACCGGCGGGTTCACCATGCGCAGGCCGTCATGGCGGCGGCCTTTGCGGCAAAGCTCCGTATCCGTTTTCATCCGTGCCATGCGATGACCCCCTGTGCGCGGTCGTAAAGGGTGAAGCCTTCGCGCTGGTAGAGCCTCAGCGCCTTCGGACTGTCGAGCGTGCAGGTCTCGATGATGACGCGTCCACGCCCCAGCTGCCAGGCGAGATCGGTCATCTCGCGGAAGAACCAGCGGCCGAGCCCCTGGCCCTGCGCTTCGGGCAACAGGCCGAAGAACTTGATACTCGCCCGTTTGGGCTTGCGGCCGTCGATTTCTCCGAAGCCCACAGGTGAGCCGTCCGCGTAGAGAACGTAGATATAGCTCTCCGGATCGTGGACATGCCGCCTCAGCTCGTCGTCACTGAGATAGCGGCGGGAAATCCAGCGGTGGGGCTCGCCCACCCCGTTGAAGAGAAACCGGTAGAAGGCGAGCGGCGGGCGCTCGGCGCGCATGATGGCAAGCTGCCGCGCCGGGCGGGGCAGGGGCATACGGTCGAGCGGTACTTTCTGCTCGAGATAATGGATCGTGACCTGATGGCGTTCGAGAGGTTCCTTGCTGGGCGCGGCGCTCATGTCAGCCTCGTTCCGTCAGGGACCGGAGCATCGGCCATCGCAAGGACGATCGCGTCTTCCTCATCGGCAAAACCGAGAACCAGCACCTCGGACATGAACGGTCCGATCTGGCGCGGCGGCAGGTTGGTGACAGCCAGCACCTGACGGCCAGAGAGGTCTTCCGGCGCGTAGCGGTCGGTGATCTGGGCACTGCTCTTTTTCTGCCCCAGCTCTTCGCCGAAGTCGATCGTCATCTTGATCGCAGGTCTGCGCGCTTCGGGGAAAGGCGCCGCCGTGACGACCGTTCCCACACGGATCTCCACTTTCTGAAAGTCCTCGATACTGATCACGCCGCAGGTTTCCGTCAGACCATCCATTTGGGCACGGGAAGTTCCTTCTCGCGCAGCCAGCGGGGATTGTAGATCTTCGACTGGTAGCGGTTGCCGTAATCGCACAGGATCGTAACGACGGTGTGCCCCGGCCCCATGTCGCGGGCGAGCTTCATCGCGCCGGCGATGTTGATGCCCGCCGAGCCGCCAAGGCACATGCCTTCCTCTTCGGTCAGTGCAAAGAGAATGCGCAGGGCTTCTTCGTCGTCCTGGCGGTAGGCGTCGTCGATCTCGACACCTTCGAGATTGGCGGTGACCCGGCCCTGGCCGATGCCTTCCATGATCGAAGAGCCTTCGCTTTCGAGTTCCCCGGTCTTGACCCATGAGAAGAGCTTCGCGCCATGTGGGTCGGTCAGGGCGATGCGGACGCCGGGTTTGCGCTCTTTCAGGGCCATCGAGACCCCCGCCAGCGTGCCGCCCGAGCCGACCGCGCAGGTGAAGCCGTCGACCCGGCCTTCGGTATCGCGCCAGATCTCCGGGCCCGTCGTCTGGTAATGAGCCTGCCGGTTGGCCGTGTTGTCGAACTGGTTGGCCCAGATCGCGCCCTCGGTCTCCTCGGCCACCCGCCGCGAATAGTGCACGTAATTGTCAGGGTTGGCGTAGGGGACCGCATCGACCTCGATCAGTTCACCGCCGAGAAGCCTGACGGCGTCCTTCTTCTCCTGACTCTGGGTGCGCGGCATCACGATCTTGACGTGATAGCCCTTGGCCTTGCCGACCAGGCAGAGCCCGATGCCGGTGTTGCCGGCGGTTCCCTCGACGATGGTCCCGCCGGGCCTGAGCTCGCCCGCTGCCTCGGCCGCTTCGACGATGCCCAGGGCGGCACGGTCCTTCACCGACTGGCCTGGATTGAGGAACTCCGCCTTGCCCAGAATGGTGCATCCGGTTTCCTCGGACGCGCGGCGGAGTTTGATGAGCGGTGTGTTCCCGATCGCGCCGAGAACCGAATCATAGGTTGTCATGGGGAGGACATAGGCCGTCTGCCCCCGCCGATGGAAGGGCAGCGCTGCACGCTGCCCTTCAAAGCTCTTTAGCGGCCGCCGCCGAAGGGATCGCGCACGGGCTCCATGTCGATCTCGGGAAGCTGCGGCGTCGCCTGGGGTACCGGCGCGGGCGCCGCGCTCGCAGGCTGCTGCCGCGCGCCGGGCGGCGGTGTCTGGCCCGCGAAGATCGCAACCAGGGTAAAGGGATCGGGGAAGCCCGTCGCTTCAATGCCATTGGCAGTCTGGAACGCCTTCAGCGCGCGCTGCGAGCCGGGGCCGAAATCGCCGTCCACGGTGACCTGCTGCCCGTTGTCCTTCAGTGTCTGCTGCATGCGGCGAATGACGCTGGGATACATCGCCGTCCGGCGCTCACCCACGGTGATCGGCTTCATCTGCTCGGCGGACTGGATGCGCTCCTGAGCGAGCCCGCGCAGGACCTGGTTCGCCGCCATGGCCACCGGCTGGTCGGGCATCTGCGTGCAGATCGAGCCGAGAGCGTTGGCGAGGACCGCATCGTCGTGCCAGCTGACAAAATCATAAGTGCCGTCGATGGCCATGTTGGCGGCCGAAAGGAACCCCGACATCCAGGTCATCACCAGGGCGGCTTCGTTGCTCTGCTGCTGCATGGACTGAAGGAAGGTCTGGCAGGGGACCAGGCCGATCCCCTTCACGGCGTAGCGGCCTTCGGCATCGCCGGCGGCGGCGCTTCCTAAGCTGGCGCTCAAAAGCCCTGCTGTGCCGAGCGCGGCGGAAAGAATGCGTTTCATCGGTCGAAAGCTCCACTCATGGGGCTGAATGCTTGGAAGTTCGGATGGTCGCGCTCTGCCCCACTGATGAGCGCGCTGCCCTTACTCCCCCTGCATGTCACATGCCCGCGCCCGGTTTTAAAGGGAGCGTGAGGTTGTGAAAGATTTAGCTTTGGCCGCAAGACAAAAAGAGAGCCCGCATCGAGATGCGGACTCTCTCCTTGATCTCTTTTGGGAGACTTACGCCTTGTTGCGGCGACGCTTCGCGGCGAAGAGGCCACCAAGGCCAGCGGCAAAGAGCGGGAAGGCAGCCGGAACCGGGATTTCCGACGCGACTTCGAAATCCGCCGACAGGTTGATGTTGCCATTGGCGAAGACGACATCGTCGAAATAGCCGGTCTGGCCCTGGTTGAAGGTGCCGACGCCGACCGAGATGCCGATGATGACGGCGTCCGAAAGGCTCGAGAACTGCTGCAGCCACTCGCCCATGGTCTTGCCGAGCCCGCCGGCCTGGTTCGGGTCGCCATAGATGCCGGTGTGCCAGAAGATGCCTTCGTCACCGTCGGCGGTGCCGGTCAGCCACTGGTCGGTGGGAACCTGATCGGAAACGCCGACCGTACCGACATTCCAGGTCGGCTCGAAGATGAATTGCGCGAAGCCGTCGCCATTCGTGTCCGTGACGTCGAGGACGGCGAGCTTGAGCGAAGGCGCGGCGAAGCCGTTGAGGTCGCCGGCGGACTGCTTGAAGTAGTCATAGGCCAGGCTGCCGCCATCGACGAAATCGCCGACCGTACCGAAGTCGCCGCCGATCCCGATCTCGGCCTTGTCGTTGTTGTCGGCGCCAGTGGTCAGAAGCACCATGCCCGAGCCCGCCGGGGCGTTGGCTTCGAGGTTTCCGCCCTGGCCGGTGACGTCGACGATATCTGCCGTTCCGCCGCCGCGCATGTCGGTCCGGGTCCAGCCTTGGCTGCCGTCCAGGGTGGTGACCGGGGCAGCGTTCGCAACGGAAAGGATGGAGAAGGCGGCAGCCGCGATGGCCGCCACGGGCGTGCGTTTGTTCATAAGGTCCCCCAGTTTCTGTACCTTAACGGCGTGTTAACATGACACGCTCTCCCGTCAATCCTTCTGGCGCTTTCGCTCCACGCGCTCTTCCCCTATCTGCGGGGGATGACTGACATCACCCTCTCGCAGGCCGCTGCCGCCCTCGATCTCGGCGTTCCGAAGGGTTCGCGCGTGGTCGTGGCCATGTCCGGCGGCGTCGACAGCTCGGTCACCGCGGCCCTCGTCAAGGCGGCGGGCTATGATGCGGTGGGCATCACGCTGCAGCTCTACGATCACGGCGTGGCCGTTCAGAAGAAAGGCGCCTGCTGCGCCGGACAGGACATTGCCGATGCGCGGGCGGTGGCGGAGGATCTCGGCATCCCGCACTATGTGCTCGACTACGAGGACCGTTTTTCCGAAAGCGTGATGGAGGATTTCGCCGACACCTATCTGGCCGGGGCGACACCGATTCCGTGCGTGCGCTGCAACCAGTCGGTCAAGTTCAAGGACCTTCTTTCGACCGCCCGCGATCTTGGCGCCGGGGCGATGGCGACCGGGCACTACATCCGCCGCGTCGACGGGCCGGAGGGCGCCGAGCTTCACCGCGCCGAGGATGCCGGCAAGGACCAGAGCTATTTCCTCTTCGCAACGACGAGGCGCCAGCTCGACTTCCTGCGTTTCCCGCTGGGCGGTTTTCCGAAATCCGTCACCCGCGCTCTCGCCGAGGAGATGGGCCTCGTCGTGGCCGACAAGCCGGACAGCCAGGATATCTGCTTCGTACCCGAAGGACGATATACCAGCGTGGTCGAAAGGCTGCGTCCGGGAGCCGCCGAGCCGGGTGAGATCGTCGATCAGGAAGGCCAGGTCCTTGGCCGTCACGCCGGGGTCATCCACTACACGGTAGGCCAGCGGCGCGGGCTCGGCATCGGCGGCATGGAAGAGCCGCTCTATGTGGTCGGCCTCGACGCCGAAAGGCGCCGCGTCATCGTCGGGCCGCAGGAGGCTCTCCTGACCAGCCGGGTGCGCCTGAAGGAAGTCAACTGGATCGGTCCTGGTACTGACTTGTCTTCCGGCACTGCTATCAGGGTCAAGCTCCGCTCGACCCGTCCGCCTGCCGAGGCTCTTCTGGGGCGCGATCATGCCGGGCCCTATGTCGATCTCGACGTTCCGGAGGCAGGCGTGGCGCCCGGGCAGGCCTGCGTCTTCTATGACGCGGAAAGCCCGCGCGTCTTCGGCGGCGGCTGGATCACCGCCACCGAACAGGCGCAGCCGAGGCGCCTCGAGGCTGCGTCAGCCTAGGGTCCGGACCCTAGGCTTCGGGCGAAAGGGACGCAGACAGACGGCTTGGGGTTTTCGTAGCCCCTTCCGGGCAGGGCCCGAAGGTTTCGCTGTCTCGGGTGTGGCGCGCAAGAAGCATGCGAGCGCGCTGGTCCAACACGTCTTCCTCCGCACCCGTCACGGCCGGGACCTTCGGCAGAGCGCCAAGCTCGCCGATCGCTTCGCGATGACCGTGCATGGTGAAGGCCGCCCGCGCGAGCTGGCACTGGAAGTCGACCATCCGTCCCCAGCCGTCGAGAACGGCACAGAAACTGTCATAGGAACTGTCGAAAGAATCGCGGCCCATTCTGGCCTCCCTGCCTGTGCGTCAGCCGAGGTGACTCCGAACACGTTCGCCGTGCAACCTCTGAAAGATGACAACCGCGTACATGCTCCTCCGTTGCGGCGAAGCGGGAGCGCTGCCATAAGCGCCGCGAGAGGCCGCTGACCAGCGGCGCAACCTGTTGAAAGAGGCGACCCGGACCGATGAACATTCACGAATATCAGGCGAAAGAGCTTCTGAAATCCTATGGTGCTCCGGTCGCCAATGGTGTGATTGTGACGAGCGCCGATGAGGCGGAAGCCAAGGCACAGGAGCTGCCGGGGCCGCTTTGGGTAGTGAAGGCCCAGATCCATGCCGGCGGGCGCGGCAAGGGCCATTTCAAGGAATCTGCAGCTGGCGAAAAGGGCGGCGTGCGCCTTGCCAAATCCGCTGAAGAAGCGGCCGAACAGGCCAGGAAGATGCTCGGCAACACACTCGTCACGATCCAGACCGGTGACGAAGGCAAGGAAGTCGGCCGGGTCTATTTCGAAGACGGGGCCGACATCGAAAGGGAGCTCTACCTTTCCGTCCTCGTCGACCGCGGCACCGGCAAGGTCGCATTCATCGCCTCCACCGAAGGCGGCATGGACATCGAAGCGGTGGCCGAAGAGACCCCTGAGAAGATCGCCACCGTTACCGTCGAGCCCGGCGAAGGCGTCACCGACGCGGTGGCCGACAAGGTTGTCAGTGCGCTGAAACTCGAAGGCAAGGGCGCCGAAGACGGCCGCGAACTCGTGCGCACGCTCTACAAGGCGTTCACCGAGAAAGACATGGCGATGCTGGAGATCAATCCGCTGATCGTCATGCCCGACGGCCGCCTGCGCGTGCTCGATGCGAAGGTCGGCTTCGATCCGAACGCGTCCTTCCGCCACCCGGACATCGAGAAGCTGCGCGACGAGAGCGAAGAAGACCCGCTGGAGCTGAAGGCTGCGGAGTTCGATCTCTCCTACGTCAAGCTCGACGGCAATATCGGCTGCATGGTGAACGGAGCCGGGCTCGCCATGGCGACCATGGACATCATCAAGCATTACGGCGCGGAGCCTGCGAATTTCCTCGATGTCGGCGGCGGCGCGACCAAGGAAAAGGTCACCGAGGCCTTCAAGATCATCACTTCGGACCCGGGCGTCGAAGGCATTCTGGTCAACATCTTCGGCGGTATCATGCGCTGCGATGTCATCGCGGAAGGCGTCCTGGCCGCCGTCCAGGAAGTCGGCCTGAAGGTGCCGCTGGTCGTCCGCCTGGAAGGCACGAATGTCGAGAAAGGCAAGGCGATCATCAACGGGAGCGATCTCGACGTGATCAGCGCCGACGACCTCGAAGATGCGGCCAGCAAGATCGTCAAGGCGGTCCAGGGCTGAAGTGAGCAATGCCGGGGTCTTCGGCCAGTCGGCTGGAACCTACCGGAAGGGCAGGCCGGGTTATCCGGCCGCCCTGTTCGACTGGATTGCCAGGAACGCACCGGCAACGGATGATTGTTGGGATTGCGCAACGGGCTCGGGGCAGGCGGCCGTCAGCCTGGCCGAGCGTTTCCGCCATGTCCTTGCAACGGACTTCAGCGCGGAGCAGATCGCAGAAGCATCTCCTCACGGGAACATCAGCTACAGCGTAGCTTCGGCCGAAGCGTCAGGTCTTGGGGCAGAAAGCGTCGACGCCATCACGGTCGCGACCGCTCTGCACTGGTTCGACTTCGAGGCTTTCTGGAGCGAAGTCCGCCGTGTCGCCCGGCCGGGCGCGCTGTTTACGGCCTGGACCTATGGCCTGATCGAAACCCAAGACCATGCCCTCCAGCGGATCTATCTCGATCCGCTCTATGCGCTCATTGATCCGTTCTGGGCCGAAGGGAACCGACTGGCGATGAGCGGCTATACGGCCGAGGCTGTGGCGTTTCCCTTCAAGACTTTACCGTTCCCTGACACTCCGTACCGGGTCGAATGGACGGCCGAGCAGCTCTTTGCTTTCACAAGATCATGGTCCGGGTGCGTGAGGGCCATCGGCGAAGGCGGGCTTGGTGATGCGATCGATGCCCTCGAAACAAAAGCGGCGGCACAGCTCAATGGCCGTACCGCCTCTCTCAGACTACCGCTCAAGGGGATCGCTGGTTACACCGCGTGATCCCCGGTCGGATCGTCACTTGCCTTTGACGGCATCCTTGACGTCGCCAGCGGCCTTTTTCATCGAGCCTTTGCTCTGGTCGGCTTTGCCTTCCTGCTCGAGCTCACGATCGCCCGTGACTTTGCCGGCGCCTTCCTTGAGCTTCCCTTTGGTCCGGTCGGCTTCGCCTTCGGTATGATGTTCGTTCGCCATGGTATCCTCCTTTGGTGGATAATGAACGGACACCTATGGCGTGTGATCGCTCCCTCAGTTTCCCACACGAGAGCGTTCATCGCGCAACGGTGTCCATAGCTGCGTGCATCAAAAAGGCCCCGTAAGGGGGCCTTTTCGTTGGTCTTCTCGGTTTGCTCAGGCCTTTTTGCGCGGGTTCATCCGGCGATAGGCACTGCCGGCGAAGGCGACGCCGCCGAAGAGGATCGCTGCGCCAGGAATCGGTATCTCGGCCGAGTCGATCGCGAAGATTTCACCCGAAGCAACGGGAAGAAGCGCGACGTAGCATGCGGAAACGTCGCCTTCGCAGTTCTCGCCGTTGACCTCGAAGTCACCGCCGCCCGCATTAGCAGGCACGATGGCGCCGTGGATCACCAGTTCCCGAAGGACCAGGGGGAAAAGGTCCGCCGGCTCATAGGTCTGCTCGGTCGCCGGGGAGGGCAGGAAGATCGAGCTGTCTGTCAGGTCGAAGGTCACGTTGTAGGTGGCCGTTCCGTCCGCGCCCGAGGTCAGGAGTGCGTCGGGGTTGCCCGGCTCGGTCAGCAGGCTGAGAAGGATGTCGCCGTAAGCGGGCACGCCTTCCATGGTCTCGATGAAGCCGTCATTGTCGCCGGCCTGGTCGGCAGCAATGGTTGGCGTCACCGAATCGGTCGGTGTGCGCATTCCTTCAGGGGCGACACCCTCGGCGAAGTTGCCGTGGATATGAAACGGGTGCGGACCTTCGTCGAGGCCGGAAAACGCAACATCGACCGTCAGGGTCTGGGCCGTGTCGTCATAAGTCAGCGTACCGCCGCCCGTGACACCGCTATCGTTGAGGGGGGCGAAGTTGACACCGAAGGTCGAAACCGCTGCGTGGGCCGGCGCGGCGGCGAGCATCAGCCCGATGGCTGCTCCTACAGAAGCTTTCATGGCATTTTTCATCGCTATCTCCTTTCTACTATAGTGAAGACAACAACCACGTTAACCAAACGTCTTCAAATAACATTCGTAACAGTTCGTATTAACGTAATATAACGGGAGAGAAAAAACAAGAAGGCCGACGGATCGAAACCCGCCGGCCTTATGAGTTCGCGAATGCGGAGGTGGTCAGTGCTTGTTGCCACCGAACGCGTTCTTCAAATTGCCCCAGGCTTTCTTGAGCGCGCCTTGCTTTTGTTCACGCTCACCTTGGCGTTCAAGAGCCCGGTCGCCGGTCATCTCCCCGACACCTTCCTTGAGTTCGCCCCTCAGCTGGTCGCCGGTGCCTTCCGCTTTGGTTTCATGTCCGCTTTCGATAGCCATGTGCTTGTCTCCTTCAGTTGGCCGCTTGGGCAGTTGCGTTGCCGGTTCCTTTTTCAGGGTCCGGAATGATGCGGTAGCGGGCCTGCAGGAAGCTGTAGAGCGCGAAGCCGAGAAGGCCGATGGCGATCAGTCCAAGGAGGATCGAGCCGTAGCTCTGCTGCTGCAGCCAGGAGAGGGCGCCGCCGACGCCGCGTGCCTGGTCCGGGTTCACCGTGATGCCGGCATAGACGAGGAAGCCGCCGATGATCGCGAAGACGACGCCGCGGGAGATGATGCCGAACTTGATCAGCTTGTTCGACACGCCGTGATGGTCGGGCAGCGAGATGTGGCGGCGATATTTCTCAGCCAGCGCCTTGCGGATCTGAAAGCCCGCCACGACGAAGGCGATGATCCCGGCGATGACGACCAGTGCGGGGCCGAAGGGGGCCTGCATCAGCTTGGCGGTCATCGATTCCGCGCCGCCCGAGCTGCCGCCGCCGCCGGAGCCGGAAACCAGCGAGACGGCATAGATCGACAGGCCGAAATGGGCGATGCCGGAGGCGGCATGACCAACGCGCTTGGCAATGGCTTTGCCGTCATTGCCTTCGTTCTCGAGGTCGAGGGTGGCCGACAGGAGGCGCCAGAGCCCGTAGCCGAACATGCCGATGGCGATCAGCACCAGGGCGAAGGTCCCCCAGCTGTTGTCGGCGAGGCTGCGCAGGGCGCCGCTGCTGCCAGTCGTTCCGCCGCCATTGCCGAAGGCGGCCATCAGCGCAAGAACGCCGATGATGGCGTAGACGGCACCGCGGGCGGCGAAGCCGGCGCGGGCCAGCTTTTCGTAAGTTTCCTTGGTTTCCTTGCGAGCGCTCATTGGTGTCCCCGTCTGAATGCTATGTCATGGTGCTAACCCCATTGGGGGGGCGCGGTTCGCACGGGCCGCGCCCCAGCTTGCAGGGACGGGTTTCGGCCTTCAGAGTGTCCCGCGATGATCGTCAACCACACCCATCGCTTCATATTCCTGCGTACCGAGAAAACCGCGGGAAGCAGTCTCAGCGCGGCTCTCAAGGACTTTGGAGGGGCTGGGGACTTTGCTGCGGACATGTCACGCCCCTCCTGGGCGCGCTTTTCGCCGGTCCATCACGGCAGCCTCAAAAGGCACCTGCCGCAGGTTTTCGGACTTCACGTTCACGCCACTGCCGCCCAGGCGCGGCGGGTTCTGGGCCGGGAAGTCTTCGACAGCTATTTCAAGTTCGCGGTCGAGCGTAACCCCTGGGACCGGCAGGTGAGCCTCTACATGCACAGGTGCTGGAAGACCGGAAGGACCCCGGCCTTCGACCGCGACATCCGGTCCCTCAGCTACCGCGCCACCGAGCATGTCCGGTTGCGCAACTGGGAGCAGTACGCCATCGGCGACACGATCGTGGCCGATAGGATTTTGCGCTATGAGAGCTTCGAGGCCGATCTGGCGGCGCTCTGGGGGGATCTCGGCATCGCGCCGCTGGAGCTGCCGCGCAAGCGCTCCGAATACCGCAAGGAGCGGCCGCCCTATCAAAGCTTCTACAGTGCAGAGAGCCGCGATCTTGTCGGCGCCTGGTACGCGCGGGAGATCGAGGGGCTGGGTTACGAATTCGGCGGCTTACCGGGAATTTCGCATGAACAGGCCTCGAAGGCGGCTTCACCGGCACCCTAGCTGTTGCGATAGCGCGCAGGCTTGCTTATCGACGCTCCGACATCCCTTTAGGAGCGAAAGACGCAATGGCCATTCTCGTCGACAAGAACACCAAGGTCCTGTGCCAGGGTCTCACCGGCAAGACGGGGACCTTTCACACCGAGCAGGCAATTGCTTACGGGACCAAGATGGTCGGCGGTGTCGTCCCCGGTAAAGGCGGGCAGACCTGGAACGCGGGCGCGCCCGCCGAGGGCCATGACCTCCCGGTCTTCGACAAGGTCGCCGATGCGATGAAGGAAACCGGCGCCAATGCTTCGGTGGTCTACGTCCCCCCGAAATTCGCCGCCGCCTCGATGATCGAAGCGATCGAAGCGGAGATGCCGCTGATCATCACCATCACCGAGGGCATTCCGGTCCTCGACATGGTGCGGGTCAAGGATGCACTCGAAGGCTCGAAGTCGCGCCTGATCGGTCCGAACTGCCCCGGCGTCATCACCCCGGACGAATGCAAGATCGGCATCATGCCCGGCCATATCCACCGCCGCGGCTCGGTCGGCATCGTCTCGCGTTCGGGCACCTTGACCTATGAAGCGGTCCACCAGACCACCCATGCAGGTCTTGGCCAGTCGACCTGCGTCGGCATCGGCGGTGACCCGGTGAAGGGCACGGACTTCATCGACGTCCTCGAGATGTTCCTCGAAGACGACGAGACCGAAAGCATCATCATGATCGGTGAGATCGGCGGCTCGGCCGAGGCGGACGCCGCGCGCTTCCTCGCTGAGCACAAGATCAGGAAGCCCACTGTGGGCTTCATCGCGGGCGTCACGGCTCCTCCGGGCCGCCGCATGGGCCATGCCGGCGCGATCGTCTCGGGCGGCGAAGACACCGCCGAAAGCAAGATCGCCGCGATGAACGAAGCGGGCATCCGCGTTGCGCCGACCCCGGCCAGCCTTGGCACCACTTTGGTCGAACTTCTGAAAGAAAATGGAGGCATGTAAGTCATGCTTCAGGGAAAACTGCCGGGCACCATGCCCGGTGGTTGCGTCCTGCCCTCTTCGGCATAAGTAGAGGGGACCTTCCCGCCGAGGGGTTCCGGGCCCTTCGATCCTGTGTTCACTTCTGCGGCGTCCGGCACCACCGCAGACCACGAAGGTGAGGCCGCGACAATGGCCCATGACGGCAGTTCTGGCTCCGATTTTTCCGACCGCAAGTCCCTCGACGATATTTCGTTCCTTTCCGGTTCGAACGCCGTCTATCTCGAGCAGCAATTCGCTCGCTATGCGGACAATCCCAACAGTGTCGACCCTGAGCTGAGGGCCTATTTCGACGCGTTCGGCGATGGCGAAGAGACCGCCAAGCGCAACGCCGAGGGTCCCAGCTGGAAGCGCGGCGACTGGCCGCGGCGTGACGGCGACGAGCTTGTCGCGGCGCTCGGCGGCAACTGGACCGCCATCGGCGACGCTTTCGAGAAGAAGATCGAGGCGCGCTCGTCCGGCAAGCTGACCTCCGCCGACGTGCAGGCGGCGGTGCGCGACTCAGTCCGCGCGCTGATGCTGATCCGCGCTTACCGGGTGCGCGGGCACATGATCGCCAATCTCGACCCGCTCGGGCTGCGCACGATCGAGGTCCACGAGGAGCTCGATCCGGCGACCTACGGCTTCGAGGATGCGGACTATGACCGCGAGATCTTCCTCGACAATGTCCTCGGGCTCGAGACGGGAAGCCTGCGGACGATCCTCGAGATCCTCCGCCGGACCTATTGCGGCACCTTCGCGATCGAGTTCACCCACATCACCGACCCGGCGCAGAAGCAGTGGCTTCAGAGCCGCATCGAAGGGATGGACAAGGAGATCAAGTTCACGCCCGAAGGCAAGAAGGCGATCCTTTCCAAACTGATCGAGGCGGAGGGTTTCGAGAACTACCTCCACGTCAAATATCAGGGAACGAAGCGTTTCGGCATCGACGGCGGCGAATCGATGGTTCCCGCCCTCGAGCAGATGATCAAGCGCGGCGGCGCCTTGGGCGTGCAGGAGATCAATCTCGGCATGCCGCACCGCGGGCGTCTCAACGTCCTCGCGGCGGTGATGGGCAAGCCCTATCACCAGATCTTCCATGAGTTCCAGGGCGGGGCCGCAATTCCTTCCGATGTCGGAGGATCAGGTGACGTGAAGTATCACCTCGGCGCGTCCTCGGACCGGGTCTTCGACGAGAACAAGGTCCATCTGAGCCTCGCTGCCAACCCTTCGCACCTCGAAGCAGTCAATCCGGTGGTGCTCGGCAAATCGCGCGCGAAGCAGGACATGGCCGAACCGTCGGACGAGATCAAGGTCGCGCGGACCCACGTGCTCCCGCTGCTCCTCCATGGTGATGCGGCCTTCGCGGGGCAGGGGGTCGTGGCGGAATGCTTCGGCTTCACCCAGCTCAAGGGCTACCGCACCGGCGGCACCATCCACTTCATCGTCAACAACCAGATCGGTTTCACCACCAGCCCGCGCTTCTCGCGCAGCTCGCCTTACCCGTCCGATGTGGCGAAGATGGTCGAGGCGCCGATCTTCCACGTCAACGGCGACGATCCGGAGGCGGTGGTTTTCGCGGCGAAGGTCGCGACGGAATTCCGCATGGAGTTCGGCCACGACGTCGTCGTCGACATGTGGTGCTACCGCCGCTACGGCCACAACGAAGGCGACGAGCCCGCATTCACCCAGCCGCTGATGTACGAAAAGATCCGCGGCCGCCGCACCACGCGGGAGCTCTATGCCGACCGTCTGGTCCAGGAAGGTCTCGTCACGGAAAAAGAGGTCGAGGGCGAAATGTCCTCGTTCCGCGACTTCCTGGAGAACGAATTCTCCAAGGGTACGGACTACGAGCCGACCAAGGCCGACTGGCTTGATGCACGGTGGAAGGGTTTCCAGCCGCCGCAGGACGATGACCGCAGGGGGGATACCGCGGTCTCGATGGAGAAGCTCGAAGACATCGCCCGGAAACTCACCGAAGTTCCGGACAACTTCACCATCCACAAGACATTGAAGCGCATTCTCGCTGCCAAAGAGAAAGCGCTCACCTCCAAGGAGAACATCGACTGGGCGACGGCGGAAGCGCTGGCGTTCGGCTCGCTCCTGACCGAGGGGTACAGGGTCCGGCTTTCCGGGCAGGACTCGGTGCGCGGTACCTTCTCGCAGCGTCACGCGAGCTTCGTCGATCAGAACACGGAAAAGCGCTGGACGCCGCTTCGTCACCTGTCCGGCGAGCAGGCCCAGTTCGAGGTCATCGACTCGAACCTCTCCGAATACGCCGTGATGGGTTTCGAATACGGCTATTCGCTGGCCGATCCGACGACGCTGGTTCTATGGGAAGCGCAGTTCGGCGATTTCGCCAACGGCGCCCAGATCATCTTCGACCAGTTCATCTCGTCGGCCGAACGCAAGTGGCTGCGTATGTCGGGTCTCACCCTCCTCCTGCCGCACGGCTATGAAGGGCAGGGGCCGGAGCACTCCTCCGCCCGGCTCGAGCGTTACCTGCAGGCCTGCGCCCAGGACAATATCCAGGTCGCGAACTGCACCACTCCGGCGAACTATTTCCATATCCTCCGTCGGCAGATGAAACGGGACTTCAGGAAGCCTCTCATATTGATGACGCCGAAGTCGCTCCTGCGGCACAAGAAGGCCGTTTCGACCTTCGATGAGATGGGTCCGGGTTCAAGCTTCCACCGCATCCTCTGGGACGATGCGGAGTACCGTCCGGGTTCGACGATCACCCTGAAGCCGGATAACGAGATCAAGCGCGTCGTCCTTTGTTCGGGTAAGGTCTATTACGACCTCCTGGACGAGCGCGAAGAGCGCGGCGTCGATGACGTCTATATCCTCCGGGTCGAGCAGTTTTATCCGCTCCCGGCCGGTTCGCTGATCAAGGAACTGCGGCGCTTCAAGGACGCCGAGATGGTGTGGTGCCAGGAAGAGCCGAAGAACATGGGCGGGTGGTCCTTCATCGAGCCCAATCTCGAATGGGTCCTGGGCCAGATCGGCGCCAAGCATTCCCGTGCCCGCTACGCAGGCCGGCCGGCTGCGGCTTCGCCTGCAACCGGGCACACCCAACAACACAAGAACGAGCTCGAGGCATTCCTCGAGGAAGCACTAGGTTAGGCAGCAAGAATGGTAGACATCCGCGTACCCACTTTGGGCGAGAGCGTGACCGAGGCAACGATCGGGCAATGGCTCAAGAAGGAGGGCGACCAGGTCGCCGCCGATGAGCCGGTGGTCGAGCTGGAGACCGACAAGGTTTCCGTCGAAGTGCCCGCCCCCCAGGCGGGTGTCCTCAGCAAGATCGTCGCCAAGGAAGGCGATATCGTTGAGCTCGATGCGCTTTTGGGTGAGATCGGCGAGGGCAGCGGCGCAGCGGCTGCTCCGTCGTCCAACGGTCCGGCCAAGGACAAGAGCGAGACCAAGGAGAGCGCTACCGCGGAAGGCCAGGACGTCGAAATCCTCGCGCCCTCGTCCGGTGAGAGTGTGACCGAAGCCGATATCGGCGAGTGGCTGGTCAAGGTCGGTGATTATGTGAAGGCGGACGATCCGGTCGTCAGCCTCGAGACCGACAAGGCGGCCGTGGACGTCCCGGCGCCGACAAGCGGTGTCCTGAAGGAAATCAAGGCCGAAGAGGGCGCGACCGTATCGGTCGGCGCCGTTCTCGGCATCATCGCTTCGGGTGAGGCGGCGGGCGAATCCCGCCCGGCCGAGACTGAATCCGCGCCCGCTCCGGCCCAGACCAGCGTCCAGCAATCGACGCTGTCGCCCGCTCCGCGCCGCATCATCGAGGAAAACAAGCTCGACGCCGGCCAGATCAAGGGGTCCGGCAAGGACGGCCGGATCACCAAGGGCGACGCGCTTGAGGCTTTGAACCGCGGTGCGAGCGCGCCTGCCCCGGCCGCCCGCCAGCAGCAGCAAGCCAAGGCGCCCCGTGAACTCGGCGAACGCGAGGAGCGGGTGAAGATGTCCCGCCTGCGCCAGACCATCGCCCGGCGCCTGAAGGAAAGCCAGGAGACGGCAGCGCAGCTGACGACCTTCAACGACGTCGACATGACGGCGGTGATGGAAACGCGGTCTCAGTACAAGGAGCTTTTCGAGAAGAAGCACGGCGTCAAGCTCGGCTTCATGAGCTTCTTCGTGAAAGCCTGCGTGGCCGCTCTGCGCGAGGTGCCCGAAGTCAACGCCGAGATCGACGGCCAGGACATCATCTACAAGAACCACTACGACATCGGCATCGCTGTCGGTACCGAGAAGGGTCTTGTGGTTCCGGTCCTGCGCGACGCCGACGCCAAGTCGCTCGCCGATATCGAGAAGGACATCAACGATTTCGGTCGCCGGGCGCGGGACGGCGAGCTGAAGCTCGAGGAGATGCAGGGCGGCACCTTCACCATCACCAATGGCGGTGTCTACGGCTCGTTGATGTCGACGCCGATCCTCAACATGCCTCAGTCCGGTATTCTCGGTATGCACCGCATCGAGAAGCGGCCGATCGCTGTCGGCAACGAGATCAAGATCCGGCCGATGATGTATCTCGCGCTCAGCTACGATCACCGGATCGTCGATGGCAAGGGCGCGGTAACGTTCCTCGTCCGCGTGAAGGAAAATCTCGAAGATCCGCAGCGTCTGCTGCTCGATCTCTGAACGGACAAAAGCAGGGACGCCGCAAGATCAGCGTCCCTTCAGTCAGTCCACAAACCTTCAGTCAGTCCACAAATAAAAAAGCCGGGGCGTGATGCCCCGGCTTTTCCGTTCCTGGAGAACCTCGCCTTAACGGCCGGGTTCTTCGTCCGGAGCGGTCTCGGCGGCCGCTTCCGCATCGTCTTCGATGTCCATTTCGTCGTCAGCTTCGACTTCGAGTTCGCCGGCATCCTGTGCAGGATCGTCGACGATCGGCGTGTCGCTGTCGTCCATGTTGTTATCCATGGGCATCATCGGGTCTTCGCCAACGTTCGAGTCGAGCGGTTCGATCGGCTCTTCGGTCTCGTACGCGCTGTCATAGTCTTCGTCGTACTGATTAGCCGGGGCCAGCGGGTCTTCACCCTCCATCTGGTCCTGCTCGTCGTACTGCTCCGGACCATAAGGCTCGCCACCATTGTCCATCGGGTCCGGGCTGGTTGCCGGGTCCATGGTGCTGGTGGTGCCAACGCCGGTGGTCGCGCTGGTGCTGTTCATGAAGTCTTCGCGGCTGGCGTCCAGGCGGTAGCCCGAAGAACCCTCAGCGTCGCCTTCGGCAACCGAGATACGGTCGTAACCGACGCGGTAGTCTTCGCCTTCGAAGGCGAGGATCACACCTTCGACACGGCCGTCGTCGGAGACGATCACGTCCTGGACCTCAGCGGTTTCGTCCGAACCCATCAGGGCCAGCTCGGCGTCGGCAAGCTCGGAGATCAGCGTGTTACCGCCTTCACCGATCGCAAACTCCTCGCGGCTCCAGGGGGTGAGCTGCTTGACGCTGTCCTTGGTGAGGGTGGTGGCGATTTCGACTTCGTCGTCGTCCTCTTCCATCATGGTCAGCTGATCGAAACCGACCGTGTAGGTCTTCTTGCCAAGACCCAGGATGCCGCCTGCGCGGATCACGGCTTCGGCGATACGGCCGTCACGATCGACGATGAAGTCTTCGATCTCGGCGACGTCGTTGTCATCGGCGCCTTCCACGTCAGCGTCGAGAAGGACGGTCGCCATACGCTCGGTCGGGGCCAGCTGGCCTTCGTCGTAGCGCTGGATCGCGGCAACCGTGGTGGGCTCCATACCCATGCGGTCCGTGTCCATACGGTCGCTTTCGGCGTAGTCCTGCTCGTCCTGGTCGTCTTCGAGGTCATACTCGCGGTCGGATTGCAGGTCGGCGTCGGCCGAAGCCATCGTCGTGCCGGTCGCGTCCATTTCGAGATCGGCTTCCGTTTCCGGCTCGTACTCGTTGTCCGCATCGATGTCGGTGTCGAGGCCGGCGGTGGTGACGGTGTCTTCGTCATCGTCCTGCGGCTCGTAGGAGGTGTCGGACGTGGTGGTCGCGGAAGCCATCTCGGTTTCCTGCTCGTCCTCGTCCATGTCGTCGGACATGTCGGTGCCCGACGATGCGACGGTCACATCGTTGTTGTCAGGCGCGTCGTCCTCGTCGGCTTCAGCGGTCTGGGTTTCAGGGTCTTCGCCGAGGAGACGGTTGATCGCCACCTGCTGACGGCGCTGCTCTTCGGTCAGGTCTTCCTGGTCCGGCGTGTCGGGCGTGGTGCTGGCGTCAGCGGTCGTCTGCTGGCGTTCGCCGTCCCGGTCCTCGGAGATGTTTGACGCGGTGCGGATTTCGCCGTCACCTTTTTGGGTGGTGGCCTCTAGAACGACAGCGTTCAGGGTTTCCGCATCTTCGACGCCGTCAAGCTCGTCTTCTTCGAGATCGCCGACCGTAATCGGTTCATTGGCTTCCTCTTCGACAAACTCTTCGACATCGGTGGTCTGGTCGGCAGCCTTCTCGGCTTCATCCTGGGCGAACGCAACGCCGGTCAGGAGGAATGCAGAGAGGGCCGTGGTGGTGAAAAGCGATTTCATGGATCAACCTTCGCATGACTACAGATGTGCCAACACGGTAAATCGCAACTCGTTTCGGCCCCACGCAGGCGTGACTGCATTTGCCAGGATAACGGTCTTGTTAGGTTTCCTACGGTAAATGCTCCGAACCGGGGAACACCATTTGACGTTGCCGAAAGAGAAGGCTGTGCCGAGGAGCATGGCTGTGGTAGAATTTGGACTTATGGGTAGGCACGGTTTACTTCTGATGGGCTTGATCGCAGCGGTTTCGGCCGGCTGCCACACGCGCTCCCATGACGCGCGCGAGGGAATTCGCGGCGGCGTCACCGAGGGCGCGCTCGCTCCGTTGGCGGATCTTAACATCCGCCGCGAAGAGATTCCGCCGATCCTCGCGACCCTCGACGTCTACGAAAAAGAGGTCCCGGAAAGCTGCGCCGGTATCGAGATCGAGATCATGGATCTGGAACTCTATGTCGGAAGCGATCTCGACAGCGACCCGGCCCTGGAAGGCCAGGCGAGTTTGCGCGGACAGATTGCCGATCTCGCCGACGACCAGGCCTACAGTTTGGTCAGCGATCTGACGACCGACTTCATACCCTTCCGCAGCATGGTCCGGCGGGCCACCGGCGCTTCGGCCCATGACCGCGCCGTGCGGGAGGCTTATCGCAAGGGCCGCCTGAGGCGCTCCTATCTGAAGGGTATCGGTTTCGCGATGGGCTGTGACAGCCCAGCGGCGCCGCGTTTCCCTTCCACCCAGCTCGCCAAGCGCAAGGACGGCGAAGCGGTGGCCGAAACCACCTTCCACGTGCTCGAGGTCCCGCCGGCCTGGTAAGGCTTGCTTGCGCTCACCGCTATCCGCTCTAAGAGGTTCCCCGCGACACACTGAGCGGAGGAATGCCCATGGCGAAAAAGGTTTTTTCGGACGCGCGAGCGGCGCTGGAGGGGCAGACCTTCGACGGCATGACCGTCATGGCCGGCGGCTTCGGCCTGTGCGGCATTCCCGAGACCCTCATCGTCGCGCTGCGCGATTCGGGCGCGAAGGACATCACCGCCATTTCGAACAATGCGGGCGTGGATGACTGGGGCTTGGGGCTCCTTCTGCAGACCCGTCAGATCAAGAAGATGATCAGCTCCTATGTGGGTGAGAACAAGACCTTCGAGGAGCAGTATCTCTCCGGGCAGCTCGATCTCGAGTTCAACCCGCAAGGCACGCTGGCCGAGCGTATCCGCGCTGGCGGCGCGGGCATTCCGGCCTTCTACACCAAGACCGGGGTCGGCACGAAGATCGCAGAAGGCAAGGAAGAGCGCGAGTTCGGCGGCGAGCGCTACATCATGGAAACCGGCCTGGTTGCCGACCTCTCCATCGTCCGCGCCTGGAAAGGCGATCACGAAGGCAATCTCGTCTTCCGCAAGACCGCCCGAAACTTCAATCCGATGATGGCAACCGCCGGCAAGACTTGCGTCGCCGAAGTGGAAGAGCTGGTGCCCACTGGCGCGCTCGATCCCGACCAGATCCACACGCCGGGCATCTATGTCGACCGCATCATCGAGGCGGCCCAGGAAAAACGTATCGAGCAGCGTACCACCCGCGCCGCTTAACCAGACCATTCGATCTCAGGAGGCTTCCATGCCCTGGACCCGTGAACAGATGGCCGAAAAGGCCGCGAACGAACTCGAAGACGGCTTCTACGTGAACCTTGGGATCGGCATTCCGACCCTGGTGGCGAACTATATTCCGGGCGGGATGGAGGTCACGCTCCAGTCCGAGAACGGCATGCTCGGCATGGGCCCGTTCCCGACCGAGGAGAACGTCGACGCCGACCTCATCAATGCCGGCAAGCAGACCATCACCGAGCTCGAGAAGACGAGCT
>CAZKVC010000013.1:0-63324 GCA_964556115.1 uncultured Caulobacterales bacterium | reverse complement strand
CGGATTCAAAATCCGGTTCTGGAGACAGAGTGTCGGTTCGAGCCCGACCACCCGTACCATCGTTTTAGAGCGTTTCACCCCGCCGGGTCCGGCGGGGTGCACTTGGTTTGGTAACCCGGGCGCGCTAGCCGCGAGAGATTCGACCTTCCAACGGGATGACTTCTTTGAGTGTTGCCGAAACAGCTGCGCCGCGCGTGACCGCTCTTCTCGCCTCGGTGCTCGAGCGTTGCGAGACACCTGCCGAGGTCGGCGGTGAGACCCGTAAGGTCATCACCCTCGGCGAGCTGATCGACGCACTGGACGAGCGGGCTTTCGGGCTCGGGCTTCTTCTTCTCGCCCTGCCCTGCGCCATCCCGTTTCTCTACGGCATCCCGCAGATCGTCTCCCTACCCATGCTGGCGCTGGCCGCGCAGCTCGCCATGGGGCGGGAGCATCCCTGGCTTCCGAAACGCCTTGCCGGGCGGCAGATCAAGATCGCGGGGCTCCGCAATGTCGTCCGCCGCACCCAGCGCAGCCTCGGGTTTCTCGAGCGGCTGGCGGGCAACCGCCTCGTCGTTCTGACCGATGGCGTCGGCGCGCGCATCACCGGCGCGCTCCTCCTCATCCCCATCGCGTCGATCCTGATGCCTTTCCCGATGACCAACACGACCCCCGGGATCGGTGTCGCCATCGCCGCCGTGGGCCTTCTGGAGAGGGACGGGCTTCTCACCCTCGCCGGGCTTCTTCTGGGTCTTGTCTGGGTGGCTGTCCTTGTGTTCTTCGGCGCCGAAGCCCTGTCCGCGCTCAAGGCCCTTATTCTGGGTTGAAGTCCCGGGGTGCGACCTTGGCGCACTGCGGCAGGGCGGCTGCTGTCTTTTCAAGCGGTTTCTGGCATTGAGGGACTGATGACCAAGCTTCTGCCGAATCTTTCGCGACCCCAGGTCGCCCTCGGGATAAGCCTGATGGTGAGCGCCCTCCTGCTTTTGGGGGCACACGGCTTCGAGCGTATCGGCGGGATGGCGCCCTGTCTTCTCTGCCTCGATCAGCGTGAAGCCCACTGGGCCATTCTCGCGGCGGGGGGCATGGCCCTCGCCTTACGCTACGGGCTCGGCTCGGGAGTGCGGGTCCTGGCGGCGGCGCTGGGCGTCCTTTCGCTTCTCTATCTCGTCGGCGGCGGCCTTGCGGGCTACCATGCCGGGGTCGAGTGGGGCTTCTGGCCCGGTCCTGAAGCTTGTGCCCCGGACCTGCGCGAGGGGCTTCCCGCGGCCGATGAGCTCTTTGCCAGCCTGCAAGCGGGCGCACCCCCGCCCTCCTGCAGCGAGGCGGCGTGGCGGATGATGGGAATTTCCATGGCCGGTTATAACGCTATCATCTCCTTTGCCCTAGCTGGCCTGACGATGCTTTCCTGCTACCGCGCGGCCTGGGGCCTGAGGGAAGACCGGGTCGGCCCCGGCGTGCCTGCGGAGTGAACGAATGATCGACGAAACCATGCCGACCCCGCCCAGCCACCGCTCGGCCCGGACCAGGGAGATGCTGCGCGTCGATCATGCCGGTGAATATGGGGCGGTTCAGATCTACCGCGGCCAGGAAGCGGTCTTCAGCAAGCTGCCGCACAAACGGCGCATGACCGAGCTTCTGCGCGAGATGGCCGAGGGCGAGCAGAAACACCTTGATGCCTTCGACCGCCTCCTCGCTGAGCGCAGGACCCGCCCGACACTCCTCGCGCCCATCTGGAATGCGGCAGGCTTTGCCCTTGGCGCCGGCACGGCGCTGATGGGCGAGAAGGCGGCGATGGCCTGCACCTCCGCCGTCGAGAGCGTCATCGAGAAGCATTACCAGGAGCAGGTGGACGAACTCGACGGCAAGAACGAGGACGAGCTGCGCGAAACTTTCGCGGAGTTCCGCGAGGACGAGCTCGGCCACCACGATACCGCCATCGCCGAAGGAGCCGAGGAAGCCTTCGGCTACAGGCTTCTGCGCGGCGCGATCGAAGCGGGGTGCCGGGCGGCGATCAGGATCACGGAAAAGGTATGAAGGCCTGAAGCGCCTTCCCTTTCGCTGCCGGCCCTGCTTGGCAGAATTGAGAGTCGCCGTATGATTCATTGAGCGACGCCGATAATTCGCCGAGGCCAAGAGGTTTGAAGACCGGTCCGTGAGCCTGACGATCGACCAGAAACCGCCCATTCCGACCGAGCCCCTTCTGGGTCTCGCGGCGGACTATTTCTGGCAGACCGACGAGACGGGCCGGATCGTCGCCTTCGAAAGCCTCTCCGGCCAGCCTCTCCCTTTCAAAAAAGACGCGCCGCCCGGCTTCTGGTGGGAATTCCCTGGCGCTGAGCAAGGCTCTCGCGATAGCTGGGCGTCCCTGAACAGGGCCTTCACCCAGCACGAGCCCTTCCGCGACATCGAGATTGCGGTTGAGGGGCCTTCCGGTGCCACCATCTGGCTCGTGGTTTCAGGCACGCTTGTGGACAGGGATGAGCCGGATGCAGCTTTTCGCGGGATCGCCCGCGACATCACCCCGGGCAAGATACGCAGGGCCGCCGATCTCGAGCGCACGGACCGGCTCCGCTCAGCCAGCCATGCGGCCCGCGTCGGGATCTATGATTTTCGCCCCGCGCGGGGGACCACGATCTGGTCGCGGCCGCTGATCGAGCTTCTCGGAATGCCGCCCGATACCCGTGAACTCGTTTTCGAAGAGGTGCTCAGGATCATCCATCCGCATGACCGCGGCACGGTGCGCCAAATGATGCACGCCAACCTGCGCGAACCCGGTTCCTATGAGTTCGAGTATCGCGCTCTTCGGACAGATGGCCGGGTCCGCTGGCTTCTTGACCGCGGTGAGAGCTTTGGCCCCCTCGACGAGAGCAGCGGCCGTGTCGCCCGGATTGCAGGCACGGTCATCGACGTGACCGAGCGCAAGGAGAAGGAGATGAAGGTCGCGGCGAGCGAAGCCCTCTTTCGCACCATCTTCAACCAGCAGTTCCAGTTCATGGCGCTTCTCGACGCGGAAGGCGTCCTTCTCGACGTGAACCGGCTGCCTCTCGAAGTCGCGGGTCTCGAAAAAAAGGACGTTCTCGGAAAATACCTCTGGGACACCGAATGGTTCGAGCCGACAGAGCTCGACGAACCTTACTGGCGCAACCGGATGAAGCTCGCCAGAGATATGGACAAGGCCCACCTTGCCGATGAGCCCTACGCTACCCGTGACCAGGGTATCCGCTATGCTGAGAGTTCGCTGACCGCGATCCGTGACGAGGACGGTCACCTTGCCTTTTTCGTGCTGGAAGCATCGGACGTCACCGAGCAGAAACTCCGCACCGAGAAAGAGCGTTTCCTCGTCCGCGAAGTCTCGCATCGGTCCAAGAACCTCCTGAACATCGTCCAGGCCATCGCGGCGCAGACCCTCGGCCAGGATATGCAGGATTACCGCAAGAACCTCGGCCAGAGGCTGAGGGCCATGGCGGTCAATCTCGACCTTCTCATCAAGAACGCATGGGAGAGCGTCGATCTCGCCGAACTGGTCCGCTCGCATCTGGCGCATTTCGCCGATCTCGACGGGTCCGAGGTCAGTATCGAAGGGCCATCGCTTGATGTGCCGCCGCAAAGCGCGCAGCTTTTCGCCATGGTGGTCAACGAGCTTGCGACCAATGCCGCCAAATATGGCGCGCTGTCTTCGGTGGGCGGAAGAGTTGCGATCAGGTGGCGGACCACCGAGGATGGCGACGAGCCGCTTTTCGTCTTCGAGTGGCTGGAGGATGGCGGCCCACGGGTCGCAAGGCCCGTGCGGGAGGGCTTCGGCACCACCGTCATCAAGCGAATGCCGACCGTCCAGCTCAAGGCGACGGTCAGCGTTGATTATCTCGAGGACGGCCTTCGCTACGAATTGCGGTGTCCCCTGCGCCTGGTCACCAAGTAAAGACGGCTTTTTCCTTGCCAGCTGCCCCGCCCCCGTCTATGCGCCGCGCCTTCAGGTGAACCGGGGAGGCGCGCGCTCGAACGCCTCCTCTTCTTCCGAGGGCCGGATGCCCGGCTTGCGGGACGAATGAAAGGAACGAAGAGCCATGTCCGACGCAACCGTTTTTGAATGCGAACCCCGTAAGCGCTCCGGCACAGGCGGCTCCCGCGCCGTGCGCCGTGACGGCTGGGTCCCTGCCGTCATCTATGGCGGCAAGGGCGAGCCGATGAATATCAAGATGCGCTATAACGAGGTTCTGAAAGCCTACAATACGGGCAACATCATCGACGTCATGTCGATCGTGAAGCTCGAGGGCAAAGAGCAGCGCGTCATCGGCCGCGACGTTCAGGTCGATCCCGTCAAGGACCTGCCGAGGCATGTCGACCTGATGCGCGTCGATGCGAAGACCAAGATCAACGTCAACGTTCCCGTGCGCTTCCTCAACGAAGAGGCCGCCCCGGGCCTCAAGGCGGGCGGCGTCCTGAACATCGTGCGTCACGAGATCGAGGTCATCGCTCCTGCGACCGAGATCCCCGAGGCCCTCGAAGTCGATCTCGGCAAGGCCGAACTGGGCGATGCGCTGAAGATTTCCTCGGTCGACATGCCCAAGGGCGTGGCGCCGACCATCACCGACCGCGACTTCACCATCGCGACCATCGCCTCGCCTTCCGGCCTCAAGTCCCAGGAAGCATCCGACGAGGACGAGGAAGACGTCGCCGCCGACGAAGTGCCGGCCATCGAGGTCAACGAGGACGAATAAACGTCTTTTTCATTGGGATTGGAACCGAACGGTTCCATATGGGGCGTATGGTCAACCATGCGCCCCTTTCTTTTGCCCTGCTGATCGGCAGCCTCGCCCTTACCGGCTGCGCCAGCACCTATTACAACGCCCTTGAGAATATAGGGATCGAGAAGCGTGATCTTCTCACCCGCCGGGTGGACAGCGCGCGGGACGCGCAGTCCGACGCCCAGGAGGAGTTCAAGGACGCTCTCGAACAGTACCGGGCGCTGGTCGCCTTCGACGGCGGCGAGCTGGCCGAAACCTATGACCGGCTCTCCAGAAGCTATGACCGTCTCGAAGGCGAGGCGAATGTCGTTCGCTCGCGCATCGAAAGCATCGAGAATGTGGGCAGCGCCCTCTTCCGCGAGTGGCGGCGCGAACTTGACGATTACAGCTCCGCCGATCTGAGGCGACGCTCCGAAGCGCAGCTTCGCGAAACCGAACGCCGTTACGAGACCGTGCTCGCCGCGATGGAGCGGGCCTCGGACAAGATGGATCCCGTCCTCGCGCTGTTCGAGGATCAGGTGCTGTTCCTGAAGCATAACCTCAACGCCCGTGCGATCGCTGGCCTCGATGCCGAGCGTGCCGAGATCGAGCGGCAGGTGGACGCGCTGATCCGCGAGATGGACCGCGCCATCGCCGAGGCCGAAGCCTTCATCGAGGCCATGCCCGCCGCGTGAGCCTGGCCGTCACCGCCGTGACCGCGCTTTGCCTCGGTCTTTTTCTGGTCTGGGAGCGCCGGCGTCCCGCCTTCTCGCCGCAGGGCGGCATGCGCCGTATCCTGCGCAATGTGGGCCTTGGCGTCGGGGGCCTCGGCACGAGCTTCCTGGTCGTCACGCCCATTTCGCTCCTGGCGGCGGAATATGGCCTGGGCTGGCGCTCGGGCTGGCCGATGCCGCTCCGCCTGCTGACGGATCTCCTGATCCTCGAGGTCTTCATCTATTGGTGGCACCGGGCGCTGCACGAGGTTCCGTTCCTCTGGCGCTTCCACCGGGTCCACCATTACGACGAATTCCTCGATGTCACCTCCAGCTTTCGCTTCCATCCCGGCGAGCTTGTCATGTCCGCGCTGGTCCGCGGCTCGCTCGTCTTTCTTCTCGATGTGTCCGTGCCGGCGATCCTGCTCTTCGACGGGCTGGTCCTGATCGCGGCGGGCTTTCACCATTCCAATGCCGAGCTGCCGCGAAGCGCCGAGCGCTGGCTGCGGCCCTTCATCGTCACGCCGGGGCATCACCGCATCCACCACATTCCCGAGCGCCGCTTCACCGATAGCAATTACGGAACGCTGCTAACGGTCTGGGACCGACTTTTCGGAAGCTGGCAGGAGCGCGAGCGCCGGGGCCGCTACGGGGTGGAGGGCGCAAGTGACAGGAACCTTGGCCGGCTGGCGGTCGATCCTTTCACGAACGACTGAAGCCTTGACAGGAGCTGCTACCTCGTAACACTCTTAAACGACAGTAAAGTTTGAGGTCAGGGCATGGCTTTCCTGCGGGGCTTGCGGCGGGCAGCCGTCATCGTTCTTCTCATCGCGCTGTTCGCCGCTGGCTGGATCGGCGGAGACCGCTATGGCTTGCCTGATGGCGTCAGGGAACGGATCGACACAGCCCTCGGCGATGCGGCGCGCCGCGGCGAGGAGACCGCGCAACTGACCGAAGACTATCTCAAGGCGCGCCTCGAAGAAGCGCGCTCCTATGATTTCGACATGAGCCTTCAGTCCTTACCCGATGATGTGACGGCGGAGGAACTGGTCATTGGACGGAAGAAAGGCGTCGCTGCCGAAGACCTGCCCGACGACCCAGAAGAGGCCGAAGTGCTAGAAGAAACGGCGGAAGGCGAAGAAGCGCCCGCCCCGGACACGCCGGTGACCAGCCTTGCCACCCTCAGGCTCTGCCCGGGCATGGATGTCGCCAATGCTCCTCGCACGGATGGCAAAAGCATCATCCTTGGCCTTCGCGAGCGGGTCACGGTGCGCGGGGTCTCCCTCCGTACCACCCCGGTCAGCGAAGGGTGCCTCAGTTCGGCTTTCGGTCCACGTTCCGGCAAGCTGCACAAGGGCGCCGACTTCAACCACCCGATCGGATCGGCTGTGATGGCGGCGGCGGGCGGCACAGTGCTGGAGGCAGCCTATCGCGACGACTATGGACATTACGTGCTGATCGGCCACGGCGATGGCGTTCATACCCGCTATGCGCACCTTCGGAAGATCGCGCCGGGTCTGGGTATCGGCAGCGAAGTCGCGGACGGTCAGACCCTCGGTACCATGGGCAAGAGCGGCGGCTGGCCCATGCCGATCCACCTCCATTACGAAGTCCTGGTCGGTGATTATGACACGCCGAAAAAGGCCTTCGGCCTCACCCCGCTCGACCCCCTGACCGGACGCGGCGGGAAAACTGCGTAAGCCTCCTTGTCAATGATGAGCTACCTTCGCATCTTACCCGGGTGATCGAAGGGATATGTTTTGATGCGCCTGAAACTTGCCGCCGCCTTCCTTGCTCTCGTGTCCGTGGAGACTGCAGCCGCCGCGGGGCAGCCCAGCGACGATCCATGGGCCGAGGTCATGCTTCTCGGTACGGTCCACCTCGCCAATCCCGGCCTCGATACCTTCAATGCCGAGGTGGACGACGTGCTCGCCCCGGGACGCCAGCGCGAGATCGAAGCGGTTGCCAAGGCCCTCGTCCGCTTCAAGCCCGACGTCGTCATGATCGAATGGCCGATGGAGGACCAGGACGAGCTTTCCGAAGAGTATCGCCAGTACCAGGCGGGCGAACGCGCCGATGTGCGCAACGAGACTCACCAGCTCGGCCTCCGCATCGCGCATATGGCGGGCAATAAGATGGTCTACGCCATCGACGAGAGCTATGCCTTCATGTCCGAGGAGCAGAGCAGTCTCGATCCCAGCGAAGACGAACGCCTACAGACGATCTTCGCGGGTCTTCAAAGTGAGGGCGAGAACTTCGTTTCATGGGTGAATGAGGCTCTGACGAATGAGACTGTAGGCTCGATCCTTCATGATCTGAACACCGAAGAGATGCTCGGTAAGAACTCCGGCTTCTACCATGGTTACATGATGCGGGCGTGGCAGGGTGACAATCCGGGTGGCGCCATGACAGTGGCGAACTGGTACACCCGCAACATCCTGATCTACCAGAACATGCTGCGCGTGATCGAAGACCGGGCCGAAGAGCAGGACGAACCCCTCCGCGTGCTCGTCGTTTACGGCCAGGCGCACGTGCCGCCCTTCGCCGAAATGATCGAAGCCTCACCCTATCTCGAAGAGCAATCACCGCTGCGCTATCTCAGACGCTTCCGCGGCGACAAACGCCGGACGCAATAGGCATCAAAAGCTGAGCGCGGTGGCGCAGGGAACCAATCTGCGCTCAAGCAGCGAAGCGATAGCGCAAAGAAAAGCCCTGCGCTCATGCAGCCGAAGGCGATAGCGCGCTTAAGATGGTGCGGGCGGGGGGACTCGAACCCCCACAGCCTAGGGCTCACAGATTTTAAGTCTGGTGCGTCTACCAATTCCGCCACGCCCGCATGGGGTGGCTTATGGCCTTCCCGGGTCGGCCAAGGCAACGGGTTTTCCCGTTCAGTTGGCGGCTGCGATGGCGTCGGAGGGGAGAAGTGCGGCGAGGATCTCGCTGAGGAGTTCAGGGCTCACCGGCTTGGGGATCACGAGATGCTGCGGATAGGCGCGGACCGTGGCCGTGGTTTCCGGTCCGTAGGCCGTGACGAAGGCGAAAGGCACGCCGCGCTCTTCGAGACGTGCGGCAGCCTCACGGCTGGACCCGCCTTCGAGCGAGACGTCCAGGAGCGCTGCATCCACCCGCTCTTTCCGGGCGGCATTCTCGGCCTGTTGCGGGGTGCCGTGGGGTCCGATAATCCGGTAGCCGAGTTTTTCAAGCTGCAAGGTCACGAGCCGCGCCTGAACGGGATCGTCCTCGCAAAGCAGGATGGTGCTGGTTCTCATCGCGATCGGGCCCTGTGGTCGTGCTGGTGCTAACAAGCAAGAAACGATCCGGTTCGGTGGAACTTATTGGTCGCCTTGAGAAATCTGTCCTTCGGCGATGAATGAATCAATGCCCTGCGCTGTGAAGAGGGCCTTCACCGCGCGTGCCGCCTGCTCTGCGGTGGCGGGGTTCTGGGCACGGCACTGGACGATCAGATCGCCGCCCCTGCCCGTCGGCCCCGGATAGGAACCGATCTTCAAACCCTTGAGAGCTGTCTGAAGGTCACGCAGGCCGTCGGCGATGGTGCTTTCCTGCGCCTGACCGATGACGGAATAGATCGTATCCCTTGGCCCCTGCGGCAGCGCGTCGGTGATCGAGGCGAGCATGGCTTCGAAGATCGCGGGAACCCCGGCGAGCACGTAGACGCCATCGGCCGTAAAGCCCGGCGCGGCGCTGATGGGGTTGGCGATCAGCTCGGCGCCGTCAGGGATGCGCGCCATGCGCCGCCGCGAATCGGTGACCGTCTCGCCGCGCTTGCCGTAATGGTCTTCGAGGATCTTCAGGGCGTCTTCGCGCTCCGAGATGGGCCGCCCCAACGCTTCGGCGACGGCATCCGCCGTGATGTCGTCATGGGTCGGGCCAATGCCGCCGGAGGTGAAAACGATGTCCGCTTCCTGCCGCAGGGCGCCAAGCGCCCGGACGATGACGGGGATCTCGTCCGGCACCGTCCTGATCTCGATCAGCGGCACCCCGCGCTCGTTGAGGATACCGGCGAGGTGATGGGCGTTGCTGTCGCGGGTCCGCCCGGAAAGAAGCTCGTCACCGATCAGGAGGCAGGCCGCGCGGGGGAATTGGGGGGTCTCGTTCATCGTCCGGCGTCTAGCCTGCGGCGGCCCGCGGCGGAAGTGCGCCCTTTCGCAACGGGTGCAATTGGCTAGGGTCGAGACTCAATCACCGCCACGTGCTTCCAATTCCGGGGCGGACACGTCGAGTGCCTTGACAGTGTCGTCAACCGGGTCGCTCGGGCCATTCGTATCGCGATCCAGCAGAAGTCCTTGAGGCAGCAGAAGGCTTTGTCGACCAGATGCCGTTCGCAGTAGCAGGCTTTGCCATAGGCGATCTTCGGCTTGCGGTTGGATCGACCTTGGATGATGGATCGGGTCCCGTGCTCACGAAGGGATTTGCGAAAGGCGTTCGCTTCGTAGCCCTTGTCGGCAATGAGATGCTTTGCCCGAAACCGGCCGTTCGAAAGCAGCCCGCAAGTCGCTCACGTTGCCGAGTGTGAGGCAGAGCGGGAAAGGGCGTCCGATCACGTCGGTGAGAATGCGGGTCTTGCTGGTCTGACCGCCCCGTAACGCCCCAATACCTTACACTTTTGCCCTCCTTTACGCCGAACGCGGAGCGCTGCGCCTTCACGCAGGTGCTATCGATAGCTGTGCTTGTCGTGAGCGCTCCAGCAGCGGCAAGCGCCTCGGGCATTCCGATTCAGAACCACTTTCGGGACCAGCGATTGAACCGATTGTAGACTGTGAGTGATGTCTGAGATCACCCGTCAATCATCGACGCGCCCTGCCCCAAGCGGGTTCTTCGGCACCAAGGGTTCAGTCGCCGCCCACCCCTCGTCTCCAGCCAAAACAGCCTGCTCAATATTCGGTCCGTCGATATTTGGACGTTGCGAATTACGACTTGGCATCAACGATCAAAGAGCTGGTCGAGTATGAAATCTTGGAGCGGTCCGTGCCGACGGCTACGCGCGGCGTTTCCGACTCCTGGCGACGATGCCGCCCATGACCGGCACGAACAACCATGCCGCTGCTGGCAGCGGTACCGCTTCGGCATCGAGCTCGGCGAACGTCTGACTGCTGAGAATCCCCGCGAAAGTCGCGCCAGTGTTGATGTAGATGATCGGGTCGCCGCTGAAGTTATTGAAAAGGTTGAGATCCCCATTCGCCCCTTGAGGAGCGCCGAACCCGGTGACGGAGAAGTAGTTGTCGTAGAACAGGACCTCGCCAAGATCGAGATCAACGTCGAAAAAGATGCCGCCGCTTCCCGATGGGGCCGACGCATTCAGTATCCGCGCGAAACCGTTCAGCGTTTGCGTTGCGCCGCCAATGATAGCCTGGTCCGTGTAAAGAAGGGACCCGCCATTATAGACCTCCATTGTCAGATCCGTGAGGTCCGTCGAGTCAATAGTACCGCTCGTCTTAGACGTAGCGAAGGTCCACACCGCTTGGTCATAGGTTGTTCCGGCCACCGTCAGGTCGGCGAAATCGAACGTTACTTGATAGGTCGCTGCCGACGCCGATCCCGCTGCCCCAATAGCGATCGACGCAAGTCCGAGTGTCACTGTCGATAGAATCTTTTTCATGCCCACGCCCCTAATCTATAGGGAAACACAGTTCTCGTATTTTCGAGTATATGTCAATTGTGATATACAGAACTGCAAATATTCTCGCATTGGTTGTAACATATTCCTATAATCTCCAAATCGCACGCACAGTGCGATCAGATCTCGCTCCGTCGACGCTTCAACCTCTCGATTTTCATTTGGCTCCAACAATCAATGGACTAGTTGGGTTTGGAGCCCAGCACCAATTCCGATCCAAATGACCCTGGCTATTTTGCAGCGGTTGCATGTTCTGACGCTCAACCAGGGTCCACTTGGTCGGGAAATGCTCTAAGCGCACAGGCGTGCAGTTCGAACCTCCCCTTGCAGAAGCCGTCCTTCTTCGTCGCTACAAGCGGTTCCTCGCCGATGTCCGCCTGGCGGATGGAAGCGAGACCACGGTGCATTGCCCGAACCCCGGCGCGATGCTGGGCGTGGCGCCGGAGGGCGCGCGCTGCTGGGTCAGCCGCTCGGCGAACAAGACGCGCAAGCTGCCGCTGACCCTCGAGATGGCGCTATGCCCCTCCCCGGGCCGAGATCCGGTGATGGTCGGCATCAACACGAACCACCCGAACCGGCTGGCCGAGGAAGCCGCGACGGCTGGCCTCGTGGAGGGCGTTGATCCCGGCGGCGAGCTTCTCCGCGAGGTCCGCTATGGCGAAGAGCGTTCGCGGATCGACCTCCTCCAGCCGGGAGACCCCGATCTCTATATCGAGGTGAAGAACTGCCACCTCCTGAGGCGCGACGACGGCTTCGCGGAGTTCCCCGACTGCGTCACCGCCCGGGGGCTCAAGCATCTGCGTGAGCTCGTGCGGATGGCAGAGGCGGGCTACCGCGCGATGCTGCTCTTCGTCGTCCAGCGGCCTGATGCCATAGCCGTCGCCCCGGCGGGGGACCTCGATCCCGCTTATGCCGAAGGCCTCGCATGGGCAGCTCAGAACGGGGTCGAGCTGCGTGCCGTGGGCTGCAAGGTCGAGCCTGGCGGCATCACCCCATATGAGCCGATCCCGGTCCATCCGGCCTCGCTGGCATAGACAGGCCGGGGCGCCTATCTTACGACTCAGGCAGGATGGGGGTTCAAGGCATGATCTGGCGGATCATCGGCAGTGTGATCGGGCTGGCGCTCTTCATCGTCGCCATTCCTTTGACCCTGTCGCCACTGCCCGTCGGGCTCCTCCTCCTCTTCCTGTCCGTGGTGATCCTCGTCGCGTCGAACCCGCTGGCCGCGAGGCTCCTGCGCTGGGCGCGGCGGCGGTGGCCCTGGCTCAACCGCTTCTTCCGCAAGGCGGAGCGGGTCCTGCCGCGCGAAGTGGCCGGGCCTCTCCACGAAACGGACAATCCCGATGACGAGGACGGCGAAGCTGACAAGGAAACCGCGAAGGCGTCCTACGAAAGCCTGCCGGTGATGCGCCGCCCGGGTTTCCACAGAAGGCTTCGCTAGGCTTTCTTTGCCGGGCCTTCCGGTCTAACAGGGCGTTCTTTTTCCGTTCCCCCGACCCCTCGCGGAGTGCCCATGCCCCCTGCCGCCAAGGCTACTTCCTACAGCGCCAAAGACATCGAAGTCCTCGAAGGGCTGGAGCCGGTCAGGAAACGCCCCGGCATGTATATCGGCGGTACCGATGAGCGGGCGCTGCACCACCTCTTCGCCGAAGTGCTCGACAATTCCATGGACGAAGCGGTGGCGGGGCACGCGACGCGGATCGAAGTCCACCTCGCCGAAGACGGCACCCTGACGGTGACCGATAATGGCCGCGGTATCCCGGTGGACAAGCACCCGAAATACAAGACCAAATCCGCCCTCGAAGTCATCATGACGACGCTTCACGCGGGGGGTAAGTTCTCCAACAAGGCCTATGCGACATCCGGCGGTCTGCACGGCGTGGGTATCTCCGTCGTCAACGCCCTTACCGACGAGCTGACGGTCGAGGTCGCGCGGGATCAGGAGCTTTACCGCCAGACCTATGCGCGGGGACTTCCCACCTCGAAGCTCAAGAAAGTCGGCAAGGCGCCGAACCGCCGCGGCACCACCGTCAGCTTTCATCCGGACCCGGAGATTTTTGGCAAGAAGGCCGCCTTCAAGCCGGCCCGCATCTTCCGCATGACCAAGTCGAAGGCCTATCTCTTCGGCGGGGTGGAGATGCGTTGGTCCTGCGATGCCGCGCTTCTTGCCGGTGACGACAAGACGCCGGAGAAAGCCACGCTGCGCTTCCCCGGCGGGCTCAAGGATTATCTGAAGACGATCGTCGGCGAGCGGCCCACCGTCACCGCCGACATGTTCACGGGCCGCATCCAGAAAGAAGGCGGCCACGGCACTGTCGAATGGGCCATCGCCTGGGGTTCGGCAGGCTTTCAGTCGCCGAACGGTCCGATGGCGGACGGGTTCACCAGCTCCTACTGCAACACGGTCCCCACGCCCGAGGGCGGCACCCATGAGCAGGGTTTCCGCCAGGCCCTGACCCGCGGCCTCAGGGCCTATGCGGAGATGACAGGCAACAAGAAGGCGGCGGCGATCACGGCCGAGGACGTGCTCGGCACCGGGGCGGCGGTCTTGTCGGTCTTCGTTTCGAACCCCGAGTTCCAGGGCCAGACCAAGGACAAGCTCGCCACCAACGAAGCGACCAAACTGACCGATGCCGCGGTCCGCCCGGCGTTCGACCACTGGCTCGCCGATCACCCCAAGCAGGCCGAAGCGCTCCTCCAGCATGTCATCGACCAGGCCGACCAGCGGGTCCGGCGGCGCAAGGAGAAGGAGGTGCAGCGCGCCTCCGCCATGAAGAAACTCCGCCTTCCCGGCAAGCTTGCCGACTGTACCGCCAAGGACAGGACGGGCACGGAAATCTTCCTCGTCGAGGGCGATTCCGCGGGCGGGTCCGCCAAACAGGCCCGGAACCGCGAGACCCAGGCGATCCTTCCCCTTCGCGGAAAGATCCTCAACGTCGCCTCCTCCACCCGCGACAAGATCCTCGCCAATCAGGAGGTCATGGACATCGCCCTCGCGCTGGGGGTCGGGCTCGGCGGCAAGTTCGATGTGGCGGACCTGCGCTATGACAAGGTCATCATCATGACCGATGCCGATGTGGACGGCGCCCATATCGCAGCGCTTCTGATGACGCTCTTCTTCGCGGAGATGCCCGAGCTCGTGCGCGCGGGGCATCTCTATCTCGCCCAGCCGCCGCTCTACCGGCTGAGCCATGGCGGCAAGACGGTCTATGCGCTCGACGATGCCCAACGGGAGGAGCTTCGCGGCAAGGAGTTTCCGGCCAATGCCAAGGTCGATGTCGGCCGCTTCAAGGGTCTTGGCGAGATGAACGCGAGGGATCTCAAGGACACGACGATGAACCCCCGCACCCGCCAGCTCGCCCGGGTCGCGCTGCCTGAAGACTACGCCGACGCCACCGACCTCTTCGGCCGCCTGATGGGCAAGAAGGCCGAGCCGCGCTTCCGCTTCATCCAGGAAAACGCGGCCTTCGCGCAGGAAGCGCTCGACGTCTGAAACCTGCTTGACGCTTTTGGACTACGAATGTAGGCGGCAATGATGAACCGTATTCTTCATGCCGCCGCGACCGGCGCCGCCCTCTTCGCCGCCGCCTGCACAACGGGCGCGCAGTCTCAGTCCGCCATCGACTTCGCGCCGATCGTCGAGGAGCGGACGCGCCTTCACGACGTCCCCGGCGCCTATGTCGCCGTGGTCGAGAATGGCCGCGTGGCCTTCGAGCACGCCCACGGCACCGAAGAGCTTGACGGCGAGGACCGCTTTGGCGCCGGGACCAAGGGGCGCCTCGCCTCGGCCAGCAAGTTCCTCGCGGGGCTCGCTTTCCTTTCCATGGCAGAAGACGGCCTTCTCGACTTCGACGAGACCCTCGGCGACATCGACGGGAGCCTGCCCGAAGCCTTCGCCGCCCTTCCCGTCTGGAGTGTCCTCAACCACACATCCGGCCTGCCGATGATGGTCATCCGCGACGACTTCAACGCCATGACCCCGGAGGAGCAGGCCGCCATGACCGGAGACGATGTCCTCGCCATGATTGCAGGCGAACCCGTCGACTTCGCGCCCGGCGAGGGGTGGCACTACCAGCAATCGGGCTACGCCCTCCTTGCACGCGCGCTGGAGCGGCGGACCGGCAAGAGCTTCCTTGCGCTTCTCGACGAGCATGTCCTCGAGCCTGCGGGCACGCAGAACACCGGCTTCACGCCCATCCGCGATCTAGCCCCCGCCTATACCGGCGAGAACGGTGCCCTAGAATGGCAGGCCGCGGGCTATGCCCCCGCCCTCGCCTCCGCCGGCGGGATCGAGACCACAGGCGAGGACCTTACCCGTATCTTCCGCGCGCTCGGTCGTGGGCGCATCGTCTCTCTAGGTTTCCTCGAGGCCGAAGTCCTGCGGGGCGACCGCCTCTACAGGCTTGGCAGCGATGCCGAGGGCGAAGGCTACGGCATGGCGATGATCGTCCAGCGCTACGGCGATGTCTGGACCATCGGCCATAGCGGCGGCGGCGGGCTGGCGGATATCCGTTACGCGCCAGAGGCGAAGACGGGGATCATCGCGCTCACCAACCGCGCGGGCGGAACCGGGGTGGCCTCCGAGATCACCACCCTCATCAGCACCGAACTCTTCGGTGAGGGTCACATCAAGACGGAAGATTGAGCCCTGCGGCAATCGCCATGGTGACCTTTCGGGGCGCGGCGTTCTAAGTGGCTCTCATGAGCCAAGCCGAAAGTCCCACCGAACGTTTCAAGCGCGTCATCGCAGGTGCCACCCGTGCCCTTTCCGCGGACCAGGAGGCCGAAGTCAAATTCGGCGGCGACCGGCCATCGGTCGATGGTCACGAAGCGCGCCTGCCTCTTCCTCCCCGGCGGCTCGACAAGAAGAAAGTGGCCATCAGCCGCGGCCATGCCGATGCGGCGGCGCTGCGGCTCGCCCATCATGACGCCGGCTTGCACCAACGCCTGCAGCCCGAGAACGTGGAAGGCCGGACCCTCTTCGCGGCGCTCGAGAACATGCGTTGCGAAGCCCTCGGCGCGAACCAGCTCGAAGGGGTCGGCAACAATCTCGACGCCGCCCTCGACCGCTCCCTCGAGGAGAAGGGCTACAAGCGGATGGAGGACCGCCAGGACGTTCCGCTGGCGGACATCGTCGGCCTCCTCGCCCGTGAGCGGATGACCGGACGCCCGGTGCCCAGGACGGCGGCGCGGCTGGTCGATCTGTGGCGGGACGATATCGAGAAGGCCTGCGGCGACGCCCTCGACGCCCTCGCCGACCGGGGCGGGCTTGACGATCAGAAGGCCTTCGCCGACCTCTCCCGCGCTGTCATCGAAGCGCTCGATCTCGGCGACAAGAAAGGCGACGAGGAGCAGGAAGAGCGCGAGGAAGACGCGCCGCCCGAAGAGAACGAGCAGCCCGAGGATAATCAGGACCAGGAGCAGGACGACGATCAGGACGGCGAAGGCGACGACCAGCCGGACGATCAGACCCCTGATTTCGGCGAATCGAACGAGGGTGAAGCGGAACTCAGCCAGGATCCGCAGACCCTCGATGAAGGCGACCCGCGTGATGATGCGGGCGACGAAGCGCCGATCCTGCGCCGCGAAACCCTCGGCGATTCGGGTGAGACCTACAAAGCCTACACCACGGAGTTCGACCAGATCGCCCATGCCGCCGATCTCTGCCCCGGCGATGAGCTGGTGCGTCTGCGCAAGCAGCTCGACGGTCAGCTCGAGACCCTCCACGCCGTGGTGGCGCGGCTCGCCAACCGGCTTCACCGCCGGCTCCTGGCGCAGCAGAACCGCGCCTGGCAGTTCGATCTCGACGAAGGCGTTCTCGATGCGGCCCGTCTCAGCCGGGTGGTCATCGACCCCTTCCAGCCCCTCTCCTTCAAGCAGGAGCAGGAGCAGGAATTCCGCGACACGACAGTGACCCTGCTACTGGATAATTCCGGTTCGATGCGTGGACGTCCCATCACCGTTGCCGCGATCTGCGCCGATATCCTGGCGCGGACGCTGGAGCGTTGCGGGGTGAAGGTCGAGATCCTCGGCTTCACCACCAAGGCGTGGAAAGGCGGCAAGTCGCGGGAGAAATGGGTCGAGGACGGACGACCGCGCCATCCGGGTCGGCTCAATGACCTGCGCCACATCATCTACAAGCCCGCCTCCGTCCCCTGGCGGCGCAGCCGGGAGAGCTTGGGGCTGATGCTGAAGGAAGGCCTCCTCAAGGAGAACATCGACGGCGAAGCGCTCCTCTGGGCCCATGACCGCCTGATGGCCCGGCCCGAGCAGCGGCGCATCATGATGGTCATCTCCGACGGCGCGCCGGTGGACGACACCACCTCCTCCGCCAACGGAGGGAGCTATCTCGAGCGACACCTGCGCGAGGTGATCGCTAGGATCGAGAACCGCTCGCCGATCGAGCTTCTGGCCATCGGCATCGGCCATGACGTCACCCGTTTCTACCGGCGGGCGATCACCATCTCCGATGTCGAACAGCTGGGCGGCGCGATGACCGAGCAACTCGCGGCCCTTTTCGAAGAGGAAGCGCCGCGGGACCAGAGACGGAAACGGGCATGAAACTTCTCGCGATCGCGGCCGCGGGGCTCGCCTTTACAGCCGAGCGCCCGCTGGACCTCCGTGCCCAGAGCTTTCCCGGCCTCGCCGACGGGCCCATCGAGGTGGGCTGCATGACCATGACGTCGGGCCACACGCTTTTCGGCGGCAAGGGGTTCGGGGGCTATTCGGGGGTGCTCTATGATGACGAGGCAGCGCGGCTGACCCTGCTTAGCGACGCCGGGCATGTCCTTGGCGTCGACGCCACACTGTCGCCCACCGGGCAGTTCATAGGCTTCGGCGCGGCCGGGGCGCGGCTGATCGAAACGCCCGACAAGGGCCGGGACGATACCGAAGCGCTCCTGCCCGACGGCGAGGGTTTGATAGTGGTACGCGAGGCGCGGGACGATGCCGTCAGGGTCCGGATCACCGAGAGCGCCGCCGCGATGACAGAAGTCCTGACCGTCCTTAAAACCCCCTCGCCGCTGCCCAACAACAAGGGCTTCGAAGCCGCGGCCGAGGACGGTGCGGGCGGCTACCTCTTCATCCCCGAGCACCAGGACAAGAACAGCCGTGCCCCGATCCTCCGCCATCATGGCGCGTGGACGGAGCTGATCGGCTATTATCAGGGCGAAGAGGATTTCGCGGTGACCGACCTCGCCGCCGATCCCGAAGGCGACCGGCTCTTCGTTCTGGAGCGGGCCTTCAACCGCGCCCTCGGCCCCCGCGCCCGGATCAAGGTGCTGCCCCTCTCGCTGGTCCGCGAAGGCGATGGCGGTGTCTACGCCCCGGTGGAGCTGGGCCGCATGACTTTCTTCGAAGGGGCCGACAACATGGAAGGGCTGACCTTTCAGACGCTCGGCGACGGAAGCGGGGCGCTGATCCTTGTCTCGGACGACAATTTCAACCCGATCCAGCGGACGGTGCTGATGGTTCTGCGCCTTTCGGAGCGCTGCGCGCTAGCGCCCGCCTAGGCCGAGGCGGGGTTTGATCATGCCCTTGATCGCTCCGTAGACCACGGTGAAGGCAAGGGCGATCAGGGTGGTCAGGAAAAGCTGGCTTGCCAGCCAATAAGGCCAGGGCGAACCCGTGCCGATGAAGGCGGCCGGGTAGTAGATCACCGCCTGGATCGCAAAGCCGAGGGCCGCGCCGAAGAACGGTGCCCGCCACCATGCCCCGCCGCGGGTGTAGTCATAGATCTGCGCGGCCATCATCTGCGCGAAGAGCCATGAGCCCACGAGAACCCCGGCCATGCGGCGGCTCGGAAAATCCGTCCGGCTGAGCTGCGGCGCGAGGTCGATGAGCAGCATGGCGACGGCGATGATCGTCACTGCCCATGAGGTGGTGATGACCCGCCCGGTCTCTTCCGCGCCCCACCGCCTCGTCAACAGGAGGCAGATCAGGAGGCTGATAATCAACAGCCCCTCGCCCCGGCTCATGAACTCGGACGGCGGAATCGGCAGGTCGCTGAACCAGCCGTCGAAGACCGTCAGCGGCAGGTCGAGGGTGACGATCGCCGTCAGGTGCAGGGGGATGAGGAAGGCGGAAAAGAGGAGCAGCTTGGCGACGGTCTCGAAGACGCCGCGCAAAAGCATCAGCGCGCGCTGACGGCCGGTCAGCTCGCGCTCGTAATAGCGTTCTGTGACGATCGGGTCTTCGATGACCCGGTGCTCGGACGGGTCCGCAAGGAACCGCTCTTCGGAACCTTCAGACCTCATCGCCCCGCCTCCTTCCCGGCAGGGACGATGATACGCCCGGCCGGCTCAACGAAGGCTTACGCAGCCGCTTCGATGTCTTTCTTGATCTTGCGGGCGCGATCGGAAAGAGCATCGGCCTTTGCCTTCATCAGGAAGGCGTCCAGGCCGCCCACGTGATCGACACTGCGCAGCGCGTTCGCGGAAATGCGGAACTTGAAGCTGCGGCCCAGACGATCGCTGAGCAGGGTCACCTTGCACAGATTCGGCAGGAAGCGACGCTTGGTCTTGTTCTGGGCGTGGGAAACATTGTTGCCCACCATCGGCGCCTTGCCGGTGAACTCGCAAACACGGGACATAAAGGACCTCGAGCGGGATAGAAGAAACTGGAAGCGAGGCCGATAGCGACGCTCCGCCCTTCCGTCAAGCGTTACAAACCCGTGTAGAGGCTTTCGGCGCGCTTGTTCTTAACCCGCGCTGCGATACTCTTGGAACTATCGAGGCAGGCCGACGGGGCAGACCAGTATGCGTAACAGAGTGAAGACCGCGCTTCTTGCGGCCGCGGGAGTATTGACGGGCGTCAGCGCGCAAGGCTTCGCGCAGGATGAAGGCCCCTATCCGGAGTTCAACACACCCGAATGGCGCAAGCTCTTTGCCGTGGATATAGCCGAGACGCCGCTCGGCATGGCCCCTTACGAACTTGGCCAGGGAACGCGTTACGAGACCACCCTGAAGGGTGAGCTCGCTGGCCTCGATATCGGCCGGATCTTCCTCAAGGTGATGGTCTCTGACGAGAACTATGCCGTGGATTACAAGATGGAGCAGCGCGGCGTGGCGCGGTGGTTCTCCGATGGCGAGGCCACGGCCCAGGCCGCTGGCACCTTCGGCGAGAAGGCCGCGATCACGTCGCACTATTACTTCAACCATGATTACGATGGCGAAGACGACCAGCAGCGGACCGAGCTTTTCCGGAAGCAGGGAGACGACCGCTACCGCCTCTGGTCGCTGCCGCAGTACAATTTCCGCCAGCCCGTTTCCGAAGAGATGGCAGAAGGCGCGATCGACCCGATGGCCGCTCTCGTCGCCCTCGCCTTCACGCCTGTTCCGGAGGGCAAGGATCCTTGCGACCGCCGCGTGGCGGTCCTTGACGGGCGTCGCCGCTTCGACCTCACCCTGACCTCGGAAGGCACCGAAGAGGTGCGCAGGACCGGACCCGGCCGGTTCCGCGGGGAAGCCTACAAATGCAAGATCAACCAGCTCAAGATCGGCGGCTACAAGGAGAAGAACCGCGGCGATATCGACGGTGAGATCTGGCTCTACCTCGTCGACGTGCCCGCCGAGCTGCGTAGCGACACCCTCGCCTATGTTCCGGTGAAGATGGTGGCCCGCTCGGGCATCTTCGGCGCATCGCTTCAGGCCAAGCGCCCGCAGCTCATCGCCGCGGACGGCAAGGTCACCGAGCTTTACTGAAGCCTGCCCGCCTCAGCGGCGCAGGCTGGCCGAGGCGAGCGGCTCCGACGCCAGCTCGCCCTGCATGGCGACGATGGGGTCCTGCGGGTCGAGGTTCTTGCGCAGCTGGAAGTGAAGCTGCGGACGGTCCACGTCGCCCGAGCGGCCGACCTTGGCGATCACCTGGCCCTGACGGACGAAGTCGCCCTTGCGCACCAGGATGGCGTCGGTATGGGCATAGGCCGAGACCCACCCGCCCTCGTGACGGATGAGGAGCAGGTTGCCGTAATCGTCGAGCTCGTCACCGCGATAGACGACTTCGCCGTCCGAGGTCGCCCGCACGGGCGCGCCGATGGGCGCCGCGATGTTGATTCCGTCGCTCTTCAGCTTGCCCCGGCGTTCGCCGAAGCCGACCAGCACAGGGCCGCGCACCGGCCACGAGAAACGCGCTCCGGCGTCGAGCTCGGGCAGGTTCTGCGGCGCCATGGTTTCCTTGATGACCTTGGCGGAAAGGCGCCTCTGGTCCGGCTCGGCCGCGGGCGGCGGCGTGGGTGCAGCTTCGGCCTGGCGGATGGTCTGCTCGCGCACGGCGGCGCCGGGCACGACGATCTGCTGGTCGACGCTGATGGTGTAGGGTTTGGCAAGGCTGTTCGCCGCCGCGAGGTCGGCCACGGAAAGGCCGAAGCGCCGGGAAAGGCTGTAAAGCGTATCACCCTGCTGCACGGTGTAATAGCCGTCCTGGCGGAAGCGGGTGGCGCGCGGCGCGGTGATCGGCGTTGGAACCGGCTTCACGGCGGTGCGGTCGAGACTGACCGTGCGGGTCGCGGGCGGCAGTGCCTGATTCGGCGCAGAGGGAATGAGAACCTTCTGACCGATCTGAAGCTGGTAGGGCGCAGCGAGCGCGTTCTTCTCGATGATCGCGCCGGGGCTGACATCATAAGCGCGCGCGAGGGCATAGACCGTCTCTTTTGCCGCCACGACATGCTCGATCTCGCCGACCGGATCGGGCGCATCTTCGCCGCGGAAGCTCAGGACCTGCGGCGCCTCGGCCCCGCGGTAGCCCGGATCGGTCCCGTAGCGCACCGGAACGGTCGTCTGCGCCTGCGCGGCATCGCAAAGAAGCGCGGTGGCGGCAGCGCCGACGAGAAGAAGACTGGTAAGAGGTATCAAACTCTTGCGCACGTTGGGCATGTCGAGCTCCGGGTGGTCGGATTCAGAGTCAGGTAAGACTTGCCCCCATCGTGCTTAACAAAGGGCTAAAGACTGCTTCGAAGCGTTTCCTTTTGGGACATGGCGCCGATTGTGCGATGGGGCGGGCATGAGCCTCCCCTCCGACCAAGAGCTGATCGCCTATATCGAACGCGAGAACGCTGTCCGCTCCCAAGCCGTCACCCGCCGCGACATCGCCAAAGCTTTCGGGGTGAAGGGCCCGGCCCGGGCCGAGCTGCGACGTCAGCTCAAGCGCCTCGAATCGGAAGGCCGCGTCGATCTCGACGGCAAGAAGGCCCGCCGGCCCGGTCAGCTTCCGCCCGTGGGCGTGATGGTCGCAGAGAAGAGCGACCGCGAGGGCGACCTCATCTGCCGCCTCGAAAACGATGAAACCGGCGCGCGGATCGTCCTGCCCGCCAGGGAAGCCGCCAAGGCCAGACCGCCCATCGGCGTCGGCGGGCGCTTTCTCGGCAAGCTGCGCGAGGCGCGCGGCGAGATCACGGCTTCGGTCATCAAGCCCCTCTCCCGCCCCGAAGGAAAGCTTCTCGGCATCTTCCGCAAGACGCCCGATGGCGGCCTCGTCGAGCCGGTGAGCCGGAAGAACAAGACGAGCCTCATCATCGGCGCCGACGACCGCCTCGAAGCGGAGGACGGCGACCTCGTCTGGGCCGAGGCACGATCCCAACGCGGTTATGGGCCGAAGCGCGGCCGGATCACGCAAGTCGTCGGCTCGATCGAGGAGACGAAGAATCTCTCCCTCATCGCCCTTGCCGAGCACGATATCCGTACGGAGTTTCCGCCCGGGGTCATCAGCGAGGCGGAAAGCCTCTCCTTCGATCCCAGCGACAAGCATATCGACCTCACCGCCCTGCCCCTCGTCACCATCGACCCTGCCGGCGCGCGCGACCATGACGATGCGGTGCATGCGGAGAAGACTGATAGCGGCTTCCGGCTGACCGTCGCCATCGCCGACGTCTCCTACTACGTCCGCCCCGGCTCGCATCTCGACCGGGAGGCGGAGAAGCGCGGCAACTCGGTCTATCTGCCCGACCGGGTGGTGCCGATGCTGCCCGAGCGCCTCTCCAACGACCTCTGCTCACTGAAAGAAGGCGAGGAGCGCCTCGCGCTTTGCTGCGAGATCGAGATCGGCACGGGAGGCGGGAAGAAATCCCACCGCTTCTTCCGTGCGACGATCAAGAACCACCAGAACCTCGCCTATGAACGGGCGCAGGCCATCGCCGATGGCGAGGCGGAAGGCCCCGGCGAGGTGCATACCCTTTTCGAAGCCTATCGCGCGCTCGTCAAAGCGCGGGAGCGCCGCCGCCCCCTCGACCTCGACATGGCAGAGCGCCGTATCCTGATGGAAGAGGGCGCGATCACCGGCATCGAGCGGAAAGAGCGCATGGACGCGCACCGCCTGATCGAGGAGTTCATGGTCCTCGCCAATGTCTGCGCGGCGGAGACCCTGAAAGAGAATGACCGCACGGCGATCTACCGCGTCCACGACGCGCCGGACCCGGAGCGCCTCGACGGGCTGCGTGTCTATCTCGACGGCCTTGGCTATTCCCTTCCGAAGGCGGACGAGGTCCGCGCCTTCAACCTCAACGGCGTCCTTCAGCAGGCGCGGGAGCGGGACGAGTTCGATATCATCGCCATGTCGGTGCTGCGCTCGCAGAGCCAGGCGATCTACGATACCGAGAATATCGGCCATTTCGGGCTGAGCCTGAAGCGCTATGCACACTTCACCTCGCCAATCCGGCGCTATGCCGACCTGACCGTGCACAGAGGACTGGTCCGGGCTCTCGGCCTTGGCCCCGGCGGAGAGCGGCCGGATGACGAGGAGCGGCTGGATACGGTGGCGGAGACGATCTCCCAGACCGAACGCCGCGCCATTCAGGCCGAGCGAGACACCGAGGCGCGGCTTCTCTCGGCCTATCTCGAAGAGCAGGTCGGCGCGGATTTCGAAGGGCGCATCGGCGGGGTCACCCGGGCCGGGCTGTTCGTCACCCTCAACGAGACGGGTGCGGACGGTTTCGTGCCGATCAGGACCCTCGGCTGGGAATTCTTCGAGCATGACGAGAAGCGCAACGCCCTCGTCTCCGAACGCAGTGGCGGCAGCTTCACCATGGGCATGCCGGTGAAGGTCAGGCTGCTCGAAGCCGTGCCGGTCCAGGGCGGGCTTCTCTTCGAGATGCTGACCAAGCCGCAGGGCGGCAGGGACAAACCTGCGAGTGGACGCAAACCTGCGGGTAAGGCCAAGGCGCCTGCGAAGGGCGATCGGGCGGACAAGGAGCAGAAAGGCTCCACCCGCCATGGCAAGGCGAAATCCGCGGCCAAGCGCGCCGCCAAGGGCCGCAAGGCAGCGCAACCCACCGCCGAACGTTCCCCCAAGACCCGCGAGCCGCAAGAAGCGGCTCCGAAGAAACTCGTCAGACGACCGAAGAAAAAAAGGTAGCGGCTGACCCCCTCCGCCCGCCTTGCGGGCACCTCCCCTTCAGGGGGAGCTGGCGGCGAAGCCGTCTGCGGGGGCATCCCGACTTATCCACCCCATCCAGAACCTCACCTATGCTGACCGTCCTCTCCGCTGAGACAGGACAGGCCGGTCGTCGCGGCTTGGCGGAGGGGCGGTCACCTCGGCAGGGCTTCCGGATGACAACCGGGGGCCTCGGGGCGAGAGATTGAAGCGCTCCTTGGGGGCCTCTCGCAAATTGACCGGGAGCGGACGGCAGGTCTCGCAACATACTAAACCTTCAAGCGCGGCTTCGCCGTCCGCTTCACTCCTGCATCCGGAAAACCGCCCACGGGCGGGCTTTCGTGCTGCGCTCCCCCTCCGCCCCTTCGGGGCACCGCCCCCTTCAGGGGGAGCTGCCCCGAAGGGCTGAGGGGGGTCCTACGCCGCCGCGCTTTCCTTGCGCATCAGGTCCACGAAGCGTTCGAAGACCGGGAAGCTGTCTTCGGGGCCGGGGCTGGCTTCGGGGTGGTGCTGGACCGCCATGGCGGGTGCGTCCTTGACCTTGAGGCCCGCATTGGTGCCGTCGAAAAGCGAGGTGTACGTGCTTTCCACGTTGTCCGGCAGGCTGGCTTCGTCGACCGCGAAGCCGTGGTTCATCGAGACGATTTCCACCTTGCCGGTCGCCTTGTCGAGCACCGGATGGTTCGCGCCATGATGGCCTTGGGCCATCTTCATCGTCTTGCCGCCGAGCGCCAGGGCCATGAGCTGGTGGCCGAGGCAGATACCGAAGAGCGGCAGCCTGGCTTCGATCAGCTTCTTGATGACGGGTACGGCGTATTCAGCGGTGGCGGCCGGGTCGCCCGGGCCGTTGCCGAGGACCACACCGTCGGGGTTCATCGCCATGATCTGATCGAAGCCGGTTGAGGCCGGGACCACGGTGATGCGGCAGCCGGCCGCCTCCAGCCGCTTCAGGATGTTGCGCTTGACGCCGTAGTCGATGAGCACCGCATGGGGGCCATCGCCGTCTATCGAGAACGGACGGTCCGTGCTCACCTCCTTGGCAAGGTCGAGCCCTTCGAGACCACGCCAGCTCCGGGCCTTCTCGACCAGGCGGTCACGGTCGAAGCGCCCTGCCGGATTGTGGGCGATCACGCCTTTCGGCATGCCCTCCTCGCGGATACGGATGGTCAGGGCGCGGGTGTCGATGCCGGAAAGCCCGATGATGCCGCGGCGGCGCATCCACTGCTCGAGGCCCATGCGGGCACGGTGATTGGAGGGGCTCGTCACCGGTGCCCGCAGGATTGCGCCCCGGGCCGCCATGGCTGCGGTATCGGCCGCGTTCTCGATATCCTCGTCGTTCACACCCACATTGCCGATATGCGGAAAGGTGAAGGTGACGATCTGGGCCGCATAGGACGGATCGGTCAGGATCTCCTGGTAGCCGGTCATCGCGGTGTTGAAGCAGACCTCGCCCACCGCATCGCCCACGGCGCCGAAACCCTGGCCTTCGAGGACCGTTCCGTCCGCCAGGGCGAGGACCGCAGTCACCTGACGCGACGTGCTGTCTTGACTTAATCTCAAAGGCACATCATCTCCCCCGGCGCTTTCGGGGTGGGGACCCCACGCCGCATCTTGGTTGGTGGCAAACGGCCCGGTTCATAGGCTGCTCGATGCCGCACGCAAGAGAGAAACGAATGAGGCCGCGAAGACGTTCGTCGGCTCTGAAAGGAAATCGAATGAGCGAGCAGGGACAGCTTGCCAAACGGGTCGCCGCCGATCTCAAGACGGCGATGAAGGCCCGTGAGGACAAGCTCAGGATTGCGACGCTGCGCCTGATGCAGGCGGCCATCAAGGATCGGGACATCGCTGCGCGCGGCGAGGACCGCTGCTGCGGGCTGCCCGACAGCGAAGTCGAGGCGGTGCTCACCAAGATGGTCAAGCAGCGCGAGGAAAGCGCCCGGACCTACGAAGATGCGGGCCGCATCGAGATGGCCGAGCAGGAACGCGCCGAGATGGCCATCATCAAGGACTACCTGCCCGAGCAGATGTCCGAACCCGAAATCCGCGCGGCCGTGGACGGTGTCATCAAGGACCTCAACGCCGAGGGCCTGAAGGACATGGGCAAGTGCATGGGCGCGTTGAAAGCGGATTATGCTGGCCGGATGGACTTCTCCCGCGCCAACAAGGTGGTGAAGGAGCGCCTTTCCTAACCGCGGCGGCGCATGAAGAGTGCAGCCAGTCCGGCGGGGAACAGGAACACGCCTGCGGGCAGCGGCACTTCGGCAGAAGGAACATCGACGGTGATGATGACCGGCGGATTGCGCGGCTCGTCGTTCTCGCCCTCTTCGCCTTCGGGCTCGATCGTGCCGGTCTCCTCGTTCACCGGATCGACGCCGAGAACCGGACCCGCCAGCGATGTGCCGAGCGCTGCGATGGGCATGCCCATCACTCCCGGCGAAGGCCGAGAAAGCCCGCCGTCGCCGAACAAGGCGGCCGGAGCGGAAACCGGCGCGGCAGCTTTCACCGGCCTCGGAAGTCCCCTTTGGCTGTGAACGCCAGCGCCGAAGGGCTCGTCGAGACCGACTTCCTCGATCGCCTGGCGAAGCTCTGGCGTGAGGCTATGGTGCCCATGGCTCTGAAAGTCGTCCTTGGAGCCGTCGCCGCCATCCCGTCCGGCCATGCGCTCCTGCATGGCTTTCTCGGAGATGCGGCGAAGCTTGTCGGCATAGCGATGGGCGTTCTCCGCCACGCCTTCATCCCCTGCCCCCATCAGCGCCGCGAAGGCGCGGGGCTGTCCGAAGCCCGGCACTGACGCCGCGGCACTTTCGCTCCAACCGAAATGATTCTGTGAGACCGCCGCGGTCAGTCCGATCCCCGCGATCACCAGACCGATCGCGCCGTTCCTTAACGTGCGAACCCGGTTCTGCGTGAGAAACGGCTGCCCCTTAACCCTCTTTGTGAAGATACGCATCACTGGAACGTGTCCTTCCTGCACGGAACACGACCTTGCAAAACCCCGGCCAGCCTCGCCGACCCCCATCGGCGCACGCGACTGTGGAACAAGAACCGTAGCTAATCTGCTGCCCTGGCGGTAATCTTACCCCGTGAGCCGCTTCCCTTCAACTTTTCTTGAGGAAATCAAGACCCGCCTCCGAACCTCGGACGTGATCGGCAGGCATGTGAGCTTGAAGAAGGCGGGCCGGGAATGGCGTGGCCTCAGCCCCTTCAACAAGGAACGGACGCCCAGTTTTTTCGTCAATGACGAGAAACAGGCCTTCTTCGATTTCTCCTCCGGCCGGTCCGGTGATATCTTCAAGTTCCTCATGCTGACCCAGAACCGTACATTTCCGGAAGCCGTGGAGGAACTCGCCAGTCTGGCAGGGCTCGAGGTCCCGAAGGAAAGTCCCGCCGAGGAACGCCGGGCATCGGAGCAGGAGAAACTCCTGGCGATTCTCGCCGACGCGCAGGGCTTCTTCCGCCAGGCCCTCGAAAGCGATGAAGGCCATGAAGCGCGGGATTATCTGCGCAGGCGGGGTGTGCGGCAAAGCAGTGCGGACGCCTTCGGCCTTGGCTACGCGCCGCCGGGCTGGGAGACGCTGAAGCGGCATTTTCTCGGCCGGGGGGTGGGCGAAGACCTCCTTCTGCGTGCGGGGCTTCTGAAGAAGCGCGAGGAAGACGGTACGACCTATGACGGCTTCCGTCACCGGGTGATGTTTCCGATCCGTGACCCCCGGGGACGCGTGATCGCCTTTGGCGGGCGGGCGCTATCAGCGCAGGCGAAGGCGAAATATCTCAACAGCCCCGAAACGGAAGTTTTCCACAAGGGGCGGGTCCTCTACAATTTCGGCCGGGCACGCCAGCGGATGAAAGGCGAGACGCCGCTTCTGATCTGCGAGGGCTACATGGATGCACTCGCTCTCGACGCTGCCGGTTTCGCGGCAGTCGCGCCGCTCGGCACGGCGGTGACAGAAGACCAGCTCAGGCTTCTGTGGCGGATCACCCCTGTCCCGGTGCTCTGCTTCGACGGCGACAGGGCCGGGCGCGCGGCGGCGGAGCGGGCGCTGGAACGTGCCCTGCCCCATCTTTCAGCGCGGCAGTCGCTGCGGTTCGTCTTCCTGCCCGAAGGAGAAGACCCGGACGACCTCCTTCGGCGCGGCGGCGCCCCGGCGATGCAGGAGCTTCTGGATGCCCGCACCGACGCCGAGGAAACCATGTGGCGCCTCGCCTGCGCCCGCCACGGCACCGATAGCGCCGAACACCTGGCGGCTCTTGAAAGCGAGCTGAAGGAGCGGGCCAACCAGGTTCAGGAGCCGACCTTCAAGGGCGCCCTTGGCCGCGCCTTCAAGGACCGTCTTTATGCCCTTCGCGGCGAACTTTTCGCAGCACGGCGCAAAAAGGAGCGTGTGCAGCGCCAGCGCAAGGGTCCAGCGACCCCGCAGCTCTCCGATGCCCTTCGCAAGAGGCTCGGCCAGGGCGGGCTCGGCGGCCCGAACCCGGCGGCCCGCGAGGCGCAGCTGGTCGTCAGCCTGATCCATCACCCGGAGATTTTCGCCCGATACGAAGACGAGATCCTCGGTCTCGAACTCATCGATCCGGACCTTTCGAAGCTTCTCACCCGCACCATCGACCTCCTGGTTGGTTCACCAGACCTTGACAGTGACGCTCTGCGTTCTCAGTTGAGCGGTTGGTCAGAAGCATCAAGCACCTACAAGCGCTGGTCGGAAGACCCACTTTTGAGGATTGTCCGGTTCACCCGGCAGGATGCGGATGCGGAAACAGCTCGATCTGGTTGGTACGACGCCTATCTGATCGACAGAAGACAGAAAATTCTGGCGGCTGAGGTCAACGAGGCGGGCGCGGAAGCGCATATCGACCCGGGTCGTGAGAGAGTTTGGTTGGATTCGGTGCGGCTCAGTCTCGGAGCTCATACCGGAGCGGAACAATCGGAAGACGGAGAGGACGACTGACCCCTCCCGCTTCCCGGAAGAAGGCGCGCAAGGGGCTGAATGAGCAAGACTTCCAAAGCCGTTGAGAACGACGAACCCGCGGACAACCCGATCCTCGACATGAACTTGGCCACGGTCAAGAAGATGATCGATGAGGCCAGGAAAAAGGGTTACATCACCTATGACCAGCTGAACGCTGTCCTCCCCGAGGACGAATTCAGCTCCGAGCAGATCGAGGACATCATGTCCAAGCTCTCGGACATGGGCATCAATGTCACCGAGGGCGAAGAAGCCGAAGACGAGGACCGCGCCAAGGATGGCGCGAAGGCCGCCGGCTCGGCTGTCGTCGAGAAGAAGACGGCCCAGACCGTCACCACCAATACCAAGGCCGATGGCGACCGCACGGACGACCCGGTGCGCATGTATCTGCGCGAGATGGGCGCGGTCGATCTTCTTTCCCGTGAGGGCGAGATCGCCATTGCCAAGAGGATCGAGGCTGGCCGCGAGTCGATGATCCGCGCGCTCTGCGAGAGCTCGCTGACCTTCGAGGCGATCACCGTCTGGCGTGAGGAACTCGAGGAAGGCCGCGTTCTGCTGCGCGACATTATCGACCTCGACGCGACCTTCTCCGGCGGTCCGGAAAGCAAGCCGGACATGACCCGGCCGGAAATCGCCGAACAGGTCCAGAAGGAGCAGGAAGCCCGTGCCGCCGAAACCGGCGAGGACGAGGACGAATTCGATGAGGGCGACCTCTCGCTTTCGGCCAAGGAAGCCGAGCTGCGCGAAGGCGTCATGCAGACCTTCCAGGACATCGCCGACGACTTCAAGAAGCTGCGCCGCCTGCAGGATATCCAGATCGAGCAGCAGCTCCAGGGCGAGGATCTGTCCGAGAACCAGGTCAAACGCCTCAAGAAACTCCAGAAGGACATTGTCGAGCGGGTCCGCTCGGTCCGCCTGCACAACCACCGCATCGAAGCGCTGGTCGAGCAGCTCTACGCGATCAACCGCGCGCTGATGGGTCTCGAAGGCAAGCTTGTCCGTCTTGCCGACAGCTACGGCGTGAACCGGCAGGAATTCCTGCAGGAATATCTCGGCAACGAGCTCGATCCCGAGTGGCTTCCGCGGGTCTCCGCTCTCGAAGGGCGCGGCTGGCAGAACTTTACCACCAAGGGCTACGACAACATCGTCGCCATTCGCGATGAGATCGGCCAGCTCAGCCAGGAAACCGGCCTCACGGTCTCCGACTTCCGGCGGATCGTGCAGACCGTCCAGAAGGGCGAGCGCGAGGCGCGGATCGCCAAGAAGGAGATGGTGGAAGCCAATCTCCGCCTGGTGATCTCCATCGCCAAGAAATACACCAACCGCGGCCTCCAATTCCTGGACCTGATCCAGGAGGGCAATATCGGCCTCATGAAGGCGGTGGATAAATTCGAATACCGCCGGGGCTACAAGTTCTCGACCTATGCGACGTGGTGGATCCGCCAGGCGATAACGCGTTCGATCGCCGACCAGGCCCGTACGATCCGTATCCCGGTTCATATGATCGAGACGATCAACAAGATCGTCCGCACTTCGCGCCAGATCCTGAACGAGATCGGCCGCGAGCCGACTCCCGAAGAGCTGGCCGCAAAACTGTCCATGCCTCTGGAGAAGGTCCGCAAGGTGATGAAGATCGCCAAGGAGCCGATCTCTCTCGAAACGCCGATCGGCGACGAGGAAGACAGCCATCTCGGCGACTTCATCGAGGACAAGAACGCGATCCTGCCGATCGACGCCGCGATCCAGTCGAACCTGCGCGAGACCACGACCCGTGTTCTCGCGTCGCTGACGCCGCGTGAGGAGCGTGTGTTGAGGATGCGTTTCGGCATTGGCATGAACACGGACCATACCCTCGAAGAGGTCGGCCAGCAGTTCTCGGTCACCCGAGAGCGCATCCGGCAGATCGAGGCGAAGGCGCTTCGCAAGCTCAAGCACCCGAGCCGCAGCCGCAAGCTGCGCAGCTTCCTCGACAACTAATCCCCTTCAGTCGCTCCGCGACAGCTCCCCCAAATGGGGGAGCAAACCCTCCCCCTTCGCCGGGGGGTGCCCGAAGGGCGAAGGGGGTCCTCGACAGGGCAAAAGTATGACCCCCACCCTTCTCGTCGATGCCGATGCCTGCCCTGTGAAGGACGAGTGCATCCGGGTGGCTGAGCGCTACGGGGTCGCTGTCCTCTTCATCGCGAACCAGGGCTTCCGCCTGCCTCGCGCGCCGCATATCCAGCAGATGACCGTCGGCGGGGGGTTCGACGAAGCTGACGACAAGATCGCGGGACTGGCCGGCCCCGGAAAAGTGGTCGTTACGGCGGACATTCTTCTCGCCGACCGGTGCCTGAAGGCCGAAGCCGCAGTGATCGGGCCGAACGGCAAGCCGTTCACGGAAGATACGATCGGCGCCGCCATCGCCACGCGTGCCATCATGAACGACTTGCGCGGCAGCGGCGACCAGTTCGGCAAGGGTGCGCCGCCCTTCTCCAAGGAAGACCGCTCACGTTTCCTGCAAGGGCTCGACCTCGCGCTCAGCAGGACCTTGTGACCTTGTCCAGATAGCTGGCCATCCGCCCCGCGACCTCTTCCGGCGTCGGCGTCGCATCGAAAGTCGAGATACCCGGTGCGTCGTCCATCGCCGCAAGCTGGCTTTCGAGAAGCTCGGGACCTGCAAAATGCCCTTCGCGTTGCTTCAACCGCCGCAGGAGCTCTGCCTTCGGAACATCGAGCAGCATGAAGACCACCCGCCGTTGAGCCTTCTCTTCCAGGTGCCTGCGGATTTCGTCATTGAGCGCGGAGCAGGAGAGCACGATACGAGGTGCCTCATGCGTGTTCACGGCCCGGACGATCGCGGCGAGCCAAGGCTCTCTGTCCTTGGTCGTCAGGCCTTCGCCTGACATGATTTTCTGGACATTGGCAGGCGGGTGAAAGCTGTCGCCTTCCAGGAACGGCACCTTCACCGTCTCAGCCAGGAGGCTGCCGATGGTGCTCTTGCCCGCGCCGGCCGGCCCCATGACGACATAAAGCCAATCCTCTTCGGGCTGCCTTAAATTCGCCACATGCGCCTCCCATGGTCTAGGTCTGAGAACAGCAAGTGCGAGGAGAACCCGTGAGCGCTGACTCTCTCTTTCTGGTGGTCAACATGGCGGTCTTGCCCGCCTGGACCCTTCTTATCCTGCTGCCGCGCTGGCGCTACAGCCAGACCATGGCGTTCGGTGTGACCGTTCCGCTTCTCGCGCTTCTCTACGGCACGCTGATGGTCCGCCTGATGACCGAAAGCGGTGCCGTCGAATGGCCGGACTTCTCCACGCTGGAGAGCACGATGGCCATGCTTGGCGATCCATATGGCTTTGTTGCGGCGTGGACCCACTATCTGGCCTTCGACCTCTTTGTCGGCGCCTGGATGGCGCGGGACGCGAGGGCCAACAGCGTACCGCATCTCCTGATCGTGCTGCCGCTGCTTCTGACCTTCTTCGCGGGTCCCTTGGGGCTCATTATCTATCTCGTCATGCGTCAGGCACGCCGCGGCGAGTTTCTTGCGGAACCGAGCCCCTTCTCGGGCGTGCTTGCCCACACCCGGGACGCTTGATCGGAAGGGCCGAAAGCGGCTAGCAGCCGGCTTTTCGGTGGAGGCCGGCACCATGAAAAACAACCGCTCCGTCTTCGGCATCGGCTTCGTTCTCTTCGCGCTGGTCGTCCTTTGGGCCGTATGGCACGCCGGCTTCTTCGGTTAGCGTTGAGGGAGCGCGGCGGCCTTCTTGGCGACCTCGGCGATGGCGGCGCGGGTTTCCTCGCCCATTCCTTCCCCTAAGCAGCGAGGGCAGAAGCGCCGCTGAAAGGCGATCACCGAAGGCACTGCGCCGTAGCTCGACACAGCGTAGCCGATTTTCTCGAGCAGCTGCAGTGCTTCGTCTTCTGGCAGAAGCGTCTCGGGCATCTTGCCCGACCACGGACCGATGGCGAGTTCTTCCGCCGCGAGGACCTGCCAGGGAAACTTCTCACCCGGATCCTCCTTGCGCGCAGGCGCCACATCAGCATGGCCGACGATCCGCGCCCGAGGCACACGGTGGCGCTCACGCACCCCGTGCATCAGCGCGATGAGGCTGTCGATCTGCTCGTCGGGAAAGTCCCGATAGCCCCATTCATGGCCGGGGTTCTGAAGCTCGATGCCGATCGAGATCGAGTTGATGTCGTCCTCACCGGCCCAGGTTCCGACGCCCGAATGCCACGCCCGCCGGTCCTCCGGTACCAACGCATGTTGGCGGCCGCTTTCCTCGATCAGGTAGTGGGCGGAGACTTCTGATTCGGGGTCACAAAGCCGCTCCAGCGACTCCTCTGCCGTCTTCATGCCGGTATAGTGCAGCACGATCATCGAGACCTCGCGGCCCTTCCGGTCGCCGTGATTGGGGGACTTGTAGGTCTTGCTCATGGCCTTGTTTCCTCGCTCAGCCCAGCTTCGACGGCGCCCTGGGCGGGGGGTTCGGTGCGTGACGTCTTCGCCCGATTGCTGCGGATCAGGACGACTCCGACACCCGCCAACACCAAAATTGCCCCGAGGATCACACGCGGTGTCAAAGGATCGCCCAAGAGCACAACACCGAAGCCGACAGCGACCAGCGTGATGAGGAGACCCGAGGGCGCGAGGAGGCTGAGCGGTACCCGCCTCAAGAGCCAGTAATAGCTCGTATGACCGAAGAGCGAGGCGACGAGCACCGAGTAACCGAGCGCCAACCCCACCGGCAGCATGTTGCCTTCGGCAACGAAGGCGAAATGATCCCCCTCGAAGACCAGCGCGAGGGTCATGGTGATCGCGCAGCCGACAAGCGCGAACCAGGCGAGCATCCGCAAGGGCGGTATCCCCTCGATCTTCTTGACGTAAAGCGCGCCCGTTGCCTCGGCCGTCATGGCGCAGATGATCAGCACGGCGCCGAGGGGCAGGTTCGCGCTACCCGTCAGGTCTCCGTCCGCGGTGGCGATCACCATGACACCGAGAAGCGCAGAGCCGATGCCGGCCATCCTCTTCCAGCCAACGGTCTCACCGAGGAACAGAATCGAGAAGAGCGTTGCGATGATGACATAGCTTTCCATCAGTACAGCGCCGATCGATGCGGTGAGAAGCTTCAGACCGCTGAACATGAAGACGTAGTTGATCCCGCCAAAGCACGCGCCGCCGATGACGACCCGCTTCATCCGGCCCGGGTACCAGCGCAGAAGCGGCGCGAGAATCGCCGCCAGAAGCACCATGCGGATGGCCACGTAGTCGAGCGGCGCGATCATCTCGACCGTCAGTTTGATGACGATGACATGGAAGCCCCAGGCGAGGCAGATCAGAAGAAGCAGGCCAAGATGCAGCGGGTTCATGACGCAGGCTGACGGTCCTGAAGCGCGATCAGCCTCGCATAGAGACCGCCTTTCGCCGTCAGCTCTTCATGGCTGCCGCTCTCGACGACCTCCCCGGCCTGCATGACGGCGATAAGGTCCGCGTCGCGGATGGTCGACAGCCGGTGCGCGATGATCAGCGTGGTGCGCCCTTCGCGCAGGCGCGCCATCGCCTCTTCGATCAGCCTCTCGCTTTCCGCATCAAGGGCCGAGGTCGCTTCGTCGAGCAGCAGGATCGGCGCGTTCTTGAGGAAGGCGCGCGCGATCGCGATCCGCTGCCGCTCCCCGCCTGAAAGCGCGGAACCGCCCTCGCCCACCCGCGTGTCATAGCCATCGGGCAGGCGGGTGATGAAGTCGTGGGCCGCCGCCGCCTTCGCAGCGTCCTCGATGGCCGAGCGATCCGCATCGAGATCACCGAGACGGATGTTCTCGGCGACGGTTGTGTCGAACAGGATCGGCGTCTGGCTGACAATGCTCATGGCGGCGCGGAGCTCAGCCAGGGGGACCTGGTCAATGGCCGTGCCGTTGATGGTGATCCGGCCGCCTTCCGCCTCGTAGAAACGTGGCAGGAGCCCGAAGACGGTGGACTTGCCTGCACCCGACGGCCCGACCAGCGCCACCGTGCTTCCCGGCACCGCTTCGAGATCGAAACCGCGAAGCAGCGGCGCGGCCTCGTCATAGGAGAAGCGCACGTCTTCGAAGCGGATGGCCGGGGCCTGCCCCGCGGAGAGGGAAAGCGGCCTGTGGTCTTCAGGATCGGAGATGGCCGGACGCTGGTCCACCACGCTGTAGACCCGTTCGAGCGCCGCGAGGCCTTCTTGGAGAACCGCGTTCAGCGTGCCGAGACCCCGAGCCGGCTGGCTGAGAAGCGCCATGGCGATGAGGAAGGCGACCAGCTCCGGTCCTGTCAGAAGCCCCTGGTCGATCCTGAAGGCCGCAACCGCGATGATGAAGGCGATCGAGAACGATGCGATGATGGTAATCACCGGCTCGTTCGCCGCCTGAAGCCGCACCAGCCGCAAAAGGAGGCTCCGCCGCTCTTCGAAGGCGCCGCCGAGACGGTCTTCCTCGTAGGCCTGAAGGCCGTAGCCCTTGATCGTCTCCTGCCCGGCCAGGCTCTCGCTCAGAAGGCCGGTCACGTCGCCGATCTGGCCTTGCACCTTGCGCGCGAGCCTCCGGATCGCCTTGCCGATCACCGTGATCGGTATGCCGATCAGCGGATAGATCGCCAGCACGCAAAGGAACAGGACCACATCGAGGAAGGCCAGCACGCTGACGAACCCGATCAGCCGGACAATGTCGCGCACCGCATTGGGCACCCGGCGCAGGCTGTCGCGCAGCACGGTCATGTCGTTGGTGAAGCGCGAGACGAGCCCACCGATCTTCGCGCCGCCGTCATTGCGGCCCTTCAGCATACCAAGATCGTAGCGGAGGATGGCGCTGAACATCGCCTTTTGCAGGTCCCTCAGGACAGAGACCGCGACCCCCTGGGCCGTCACGCTCTGCGCATAGAAGAAGCCGGCCTGGAGTACGGCGAGGAGAATGATGAGAAGCGGGCCAAGCACCATGACCCGGCCGGCGTCGACATTCGCAAAGCGGCTTTCCCGATCCGGCTCGAGCCCTGCGAAGATCCATTCGGTGGTGAGAACGAAGCCGACCTCGGCCAAAGCGAGACCGATCATGAAGACGAGCGCGAGGAACAGCCGCCCGCGATAGGGCCGCAACGCTTCACCCCAGACCCGCCGCATCATGGATCGTTTCGTCCCGCTCATGACCTCGCTTTGCCTCGCACCGTCGGAACGGTCCAGAAAAAGCCGCCTCGAAAAAAACGAGCAATTCTCCGCGGCGATCCCTAACTGTGCGTTTCGCAATGTTCAGTTCTGGCGAAGGCAGGTTCCATGAGAAGAAGCATGACAGTTTCCGCAGCGGCGATGCTCGCGGCCGGTTGCACCATCGAGACGGCGGAAGCGCCGCGTCTCTTCACGCTTCTTCCGAGCGAGACAGCCGTCCTCTCCGCCATGGAGGAGCACGGCGTTCCCGGCATGGCCATCGCCGTCATCGAGGATTGCGAACTGAGCCGCACGAAGCATTACGGCCTGGCGGACAAGGCAGCAGGCCGCGCCGTTTCGGACGATACCCTCTTCGAAGCCGCCTCGATGTCGAAGCCGGTTCTCGCCTACATCGTCATGCGGCTGGCCGACGAAGGCCGGATCGATCTCGATGAGCCGATCGCCGAGACCATCGACGACTCCCGGATTTCCGACACGGCAAGCTTCGAGAAGCTCACACCCCGCATGATCCTGACGCACCATTCGGGGCTGCCCAACTGGGCGGGCAATCCCTATACGCCGGACGTGGTGGTCCCCCTCGACTTTTTGGCCGAGCCCGGCACGACCCAGACCTATTCGGGCGAAGCGATCCAGCTCCTCCAGCGCTGGACGGAGGCGAAGACCGGCGAGAGCCTGCAGGCACTTTTCGACACTTATCTCGGCGAGGCCATGGCCTCCTCCGCCTTCGCAGGAGAGATGCCCCAAGGCTCAGAGCCCGCCCTCGGCTATCCGGTCCGTCCGCCAGCGGAGGGCGAGGCAGGCACGCCCGCCTCCTTCGTGCCCCAGGCCGAAGCGGCGGCGGGGCTTCTGACCACCGTTTCCGACTATGCCCGCTTCATCGGCAAGCTCTGCGACGGGTCCGATCTCAGCAGTGCCTCGCTCGCGGCCATGACCACGATCCAGAAGGAGACCGCCCTGCCCGAGGACGCCGAAGAGAACGGCGTCGAGCGGACCGGCTTCAGCCTTGGCCTTCCCGTGGAAGTGGTGCGCGGCCGGACCATCGTTTTCCATGCGGGCAACAATGGCAATTTCCAGAGCTATTTCCATCTCGACCGCCTGCGGCGGGAGGCGACCCTCTACATGACCAATGACGATGATGGCCTGAAAGCGATCAGCGACGTCTACGGGCTTTACGAAGCCCAGGAGTGATCCCGCGGGTTCGGCGCGCCGGAAAGACGAAGTCCTATAGAAGGGTGCATTTTCCTGCGTACGGTGCCATAGGCTTGCTGCTTCGGATGAAGCGGAGTTCGCGATGGCAGACAGGGCATGGTCGCTGAGGACCTATCGTGCGGCGGCGCGCTTCATGCGGCCGGTGGCGAACTATGCCCTGCAACAGCGCCTGAAGAAGGGGAAGGAAGACCCGGCCCGCCTGAACGAACGGCGCGGCGTCGCTTCCCATCCCCGGCCCGAGGGCAAGCTGATCTGGCTTCACGGGGCCTCGGTTGGGGAAAGCCTGTCGATCCTGCCCCTCGTCGATGCTCTGGCCCACCATCACCCCGAAGTCAGTTTTCTCGTGACCACCGGCACCGTGACTTCGGCGACTTTGATGGCCGAGCGGCTGCCCGCCAGGGCGGTTCACCAATACATCCCCATCGACCAGCCCCACTTCGTCAGGAGCTTCCTGCACCACTGGAAACCGGACGCGGTTATCTTCATTGAATCAGAGCTTTGGCCGGTGATCCTCGAAGAGATCGGCAAGCGCGATATCCCTGTCGCTCTCATCAATGGCCGCATGTCGCCGAAGAGCTTCAGCAACTGGAAGGGCCGCCGGAAAGCAGCGGCGGAGCTTCTTGCCACCTTCGACGTCATGGTCGGCCAGAACGAGGAGAATGCCGGGCGTTTTGCGACCCTCAGCGGGCGCGAAGTGGGCACCCTCGGCAATCTCAAGCTCGCCGCCGATCCCCTGCCGGTCAATCCCGAAAAGCTCTCGGCGATCAGGGACCAGATCGGCGAGCGGCCCCGCTGGCTTGCCGCAAGCACCCATGATGGCGAGGAAGCGGTGGTGCTGGCCGCGCACAACAAGGTGCTGGCCAACGGCCCGAACACGATCCTCTTCCTTGCGCCGCGCCACCCCAACCGGGGCGAAGCCATTGCCGAGCTTTGCCGGTCAGAGGGCCTCAGCGTAGCGAGGCGCTCCAAGGGCGATCCGATCGATCCCGACACGCAGGTCTATATCGCCGACACGCTGGGTGAACTCGGCCTCTTCTACTCCCTTTCCGAAATCTCCTTCGTCGGCGGCAGCCTTCTGAAGATTGGCGGACACAATCCGCTCGAGCCTGCGCGGCTCGGCTGCGCCATCCTGCATGGGCCGGAGATCTTCAACTTTGCCGACACCTACGACGCCATGCGGCGGAACGGCAGCGCCGCCCTGGTCCGCAACGAGCGGGACATGGCGGCGGCCGTGGGCCGGCTTCTCAGCGACCACAAGACCAGAAACTCCCTCGCCGCCCAGGCCAGGAGCTGGGCCGAAGCGAACGCCCAGACCGTCCTGGCCGCGCTTCTCGAAACCCTTCGTCCCATGCTGACCCGGGGCGGGATCGACGGCGAGCGATGAGCCTGAAGCCGCCGCGCTTCTGGCAGGAGACGGGAGGCGGCAATCTTGCCCGCACCCTCCTCTCGCCGCTCGGCCATCTCTACGACGCCGAAGTGCAGCGGAGGCTCAAGCGCGGCGGCGCCGTGATGCCCCGCCCGGTCATCTGCATCGGCAACCTGACCATGGGCGGCGTGGGCAAGACCCCTTTCGCCCGCATGCTCGGCCAGGCGCTGCTGGAGCGTGGGCACAAGCCCCATGTCGTCAGCCGCGGCTACGGGGGCACGGTCGAGGGTCCGCAGCGTATCCTGCCCCATCATACCGCAGCCGAGGTCGGCGACGAGCCGCTGCTTCTGGCGCGAGACCTGCCCGTCTGGGTCAGCCGCGACCGGGTAAGGGGAGCGAAGGCGGCGATCGGTTCGGGCGCTGACCTCATCCTCCTCGACGATGGCTTCCAGAACCCGTCGCTGAAGAAGGCCCTCAGCTTCGTCCTCCTCGATGCGAAGGCTCCGTTCGGGAACGGCGCCGTCTTCCCCGCCGGGCCGTTGCGCGAGAAACCGGAGCATGGTTTCCGCCGGGCAGGCGCTGTTGTCCTCATCGGCGATGGTGAACCGGAGCTCGGCCCCGACGCCGAAAAGCTGCCCCGCTTCAAAGCGCGGTTCCAGCTCGACGCCAGAGACATTCCCGAAGGACCGCTTCTCGCCTTTTGCGGGATCGGCACGCCGGAGCGTTTCAAGGCGTCCCTGGCCGAAGCCGGAAGAGAGCCTGGGGCCTTCAGGGTTTTTCCCGACCACCACGTCTTCACCGCCCGGGAGCTGGGAAGCCTGCGTGAGGAGGCGGGAGCCCACGGCGCCGCTCTCGTGACCACCGAGAAAGACTTTGTCCGGCTGGCCCGGGGCGATAAAGAGGGCATCACGCCGCTTGGCGGCAGCATGGTGTCAGACGACCTACCCGCCATGCTGGCCATGATCGAGGAGCAGCTATGAGCGACACGCCCGGGAAGCGCTGGGATGCGGATATCGAGCTCCCCGCCCCCCGTTCGAACAAGCCGGTGACGTTCAGCCGCCGCGTCGAGGCGCGGCTCTTCTTCGGTCTCCTCTGGCTGATGAAGCAGCTCCCGGTCAGTCGTGCCGCGCGGATGCTCGGCGGTATGATGCGCCGGGTCGGGCCGCTCCTGAAGACGGTGCAGCGGCGGGGTCTCGCCAACCTCCGGCTCATCTATCCGGACATGACCGAAGCCGAGCGCAAGGCCATCCTTCGCGATGCCTGGGAGAATGTCGGTTCGACCACTGCCGAATATGCGCATATTGATTCGATCGCCGAGCGGGTCACCGTCGAGAATGGCGAGCTCCTCCGCCAATTGGCTGAAGAGAACCGGCAGGCGATCTTCATCTCGGGCCATTTCGCCAACTGGGAGGCGATGGGGGCGGTGCTGCAACGCGAAGGCGTTCGCTTTGCGGTCGTGTACCGCGCGCCCAACAACGCACTGGTCGATGAGCGGATCATCGAGCTTCGCGGCCGGGCGATCACCCGCCTCCAGATCCCCAAGGGCAAGCGCGGCGGGCGGCAGCTGCTTCAGGCACTGAAGGACGGCTATTCGCTCTCCATGCTGGTGGACCAGAAGCTCAATGACGGGATCGAGGTCCCCCTTCTCGGCCACCCCGCCATGACCCCGCCTGCGGCCGCGCGTCTTGCGATCAAGATGAACCTGCCCCTCATTCCCCTGCAGATGATCCGCCGGCCCGGCTCGAAATTCATCTGCACGGTGCACGAACCGATCCTGCCCGAGGGACGGAGCACCGAAGAGCTGACCCTTAAGATCAATGAGACGATCGGCTCGTTCATCCTCGCCCGGCCGGAGCAATGGTTGTGGTTCCACCGCCGCTGGCCCGCCGAGCTGACGCCGGCCTGATCAGGCCTTCCAGCTCAGAACCGCCCGGGCACCGCCATCGTCCCGGTCCTCGATGGTCATCTCTCCGTCCTGAAGCTCCATCGCCCGAAGCGCGATCGGCAGCCCGAGACTGCTCCCGCCCTGACGTTTGGCGCCCTTGAACGGCACCATGAGCGTATCCTTGGCAAAGCGCGGCAGCGGGCCACCCTGGTTTTCCACGATGAGTGAACCTGCGTCTTCACGCACCGTCACGGCGCTGCCGTGAAGAGCGTTATCGAGAAGTTCGGCCAAGGCCAGCGCCGTCAGTTCCGGATCGCATGGAAAGTCTGCGCCTTCGTCGGGGCACTGGACCGCTTCACGGTCGAGATCGCCGAGACGGCAGGCTTCCTCGATGAGTTCGCCGAGGCTGGCGCGGTCGGTCACCCGCTGTTCGAGGTCGGCGAGAAGATCGGCCCGCTCGCCGAGCCGGATCATGGCACCAAGCCGCGCTTCGACCAGAAGCGCGAATTCATGGGCTTTGTCATTGCCCGATTTCTGAAAGCTGTCGCGCATCACCTGCACGCCGCCGAGGAGGTTGCGCACGTCATGCCGAAGCGTCTTGACGGCCATGCGGTAATAGGCGGCGTCCCCGATCTTCATCAGTCGAACATCGCCAAAACGCCCAGGGCCGCCTTGTTGAAAGGAGTGAAGAGCTTCTTGAAGCCGTAGTCATCGGCCGCCGCCTTGCTGATCTCGCCGAGGGTCGGATAGGGCGCGATCATCTTGTCGAAGGCGTCGAGCTTCATCCCGTTGGCGATGGCGAGGGAGAACTGCCCGATGACCTCCCCGGCATGAAGGCCGACCACATCGGCGCCGAGGATCTTGCCGTTCTTGCCGACCAGCACCTTGAGAAGACCCTCGGTCTCGCCCTCGGCATTGGCGCGGTCATTGTCGTGGAACGGCGCGCGGACGACCTCATAGGAAGTGCCCCGCTCTTTCAGCTGGGCTTCGGTCAATCCGGCATGGGCCAGTTCAGGCTCGGTGTAGGTCACCCAGGGGACAATATCCGGATCGAAGCTTCCGCCCAGTCCCTTGAGCAAAATATTCTTGAGGGCCAGCCGCCCTTGCGCCCCGGCGACATGGGTGAACTGCAGCCCGCCGGTGCAGTCGCCAATGGCGTAGACGCGGGAATTCGTGGTCTTCAGCTTGCCGTCCACCTTGATACCGCGCGGGCTGTACTCGATTCCGGCCGCCTCGAGGCCGAGGTCCTCGACGTTCGGCGTGCGACCGACGGCAACGAGAAGCTGGTCGCCCTCGATGACCGCCTCCCCCTCATCACTTTTCACCGATACGGCGAAGCCTTCGGCGGTCTTCTCTACCCGGACCGCCTCACGGCCTTCGCGCAGATCGACCCCGTCAGCGCGCAGCCGGGTCTTGACGATCTCCGCAAGCTCCGGGTCGTCCTTGCCGAGGGCCTTGCCCTTTTCGATCACCGTGACCTTCGAGCCCAGGAGCGCGTGGGCCTGCGCCATTTCGGCGCCGATCGGCCCGCCGCCGAGAATGATGAGGTGTCTCGGCTGGAAGGTCTGGCTGAAGACGGTTTCATTGGTCAGGTAGCCCGTCCCCTCGAGACCCTCGATTTGCGGGACGAAGGGGCGGCTGCCGGTAGCGATGACGACGTGCTTGGCTTCGATCTCGGTATCGCCGGCGCGGATCGTTTTCGGGCCGGTGAAGCGGGCATGGGCGCGAATGGTCTCGACACCGAACTCCTGCTTCATTCGCTCTTCGCTATCGTGATGGGCGATCGAGGCGATGACGTCGCTCACCCGGTCCATCACGTCGAGGAACTGGACTTCCGGATCGACCGGGGTGACGCCGAAACGCGCCGCGTCCCGCATGGCATGCGCCGCCTTGGCGGAAGCGAGAAGTGTCTTGGACGGGACGCAGCCATAGTTCAGGCAGTCGCCGCCCATCTTGTGGCCTTCGATGAGGATCGTCTTGCGCCCAAGCGCGCCGGCACCCCCGGCCGCGGTGAGCCCGCCCGAGCCTGCGCCGATGACGCAGAGATCGGCCTTGGTCCGCCTTGCCGGGGCCGTCTCCTGCGGTGCCTTGCCACTGCTATCCGTCATGTCGAGCATCCTTGCGATTTTTCCTCACCGACGCGTTGACCAGACGCGGGTGTTTGGGGTATCGGCCAGCGCTTGTCAGACCGAGAGCCGGTGGTCACCAATGAAACGCACTTTTCAACCCAGCAACCTGAAGCGGAAACGCCGTCACGGCTATATGGCCCGCAAGAGCACTGTCGGCGGCCGCCGCATACTGGCCGCGCGCCGTTCCAAGGGCCGCAAGCGCCTGTCGGCCTAAGCCGGACCCTGTCCGAACCGATTCGCTACGAAACGCTTCGCTCGCGCCCGGATTTCGTCCGCGCGCGGCGGGGCGTTCGTGTGTCCAGAGCCTCATTCCTGCTCCAATCCTTGCCGAATGACCACGCCTTCGCCCGGGTCGGCTATACCGTTACGAAGAAGATCGGAAACGCGGTGGTCAGGAACAGGATCAAGCGCAGGTTGAGGGCCGCGGTGGCCGAGCTTCTACCATCAGAGGCGCGCGCGGGGATGGACTATGTGCTGATCGGGCGGCACCGCGCACTTCATATGCCCTACCCTTCACTTCTTGACGAGCTTCGCAGCGCCCTCCTAGAGGCTCATGACGCGCGGCGGGGCGCCGGCGCTGCCGCCGACAGAACGCCCTCTCCCTGATCCCGCGGACGGTAAGAAAAGAGCGCTTCATGGATCGCAACATCGTCGTGGCCCTCGGGCTGGCCTTCATCATTCTGCTCGGCTGGGACGCCATCGTGCTCGGCCCGCAGCGCGAAGCGGCCGAGGCGGCACGCCGCGAAGCCGCGATCGAGGCCGGTCAGGACACAGCTTCCGTGGTCGAGGCTGAGATGGACATCCCGGTGGTCGACAGCTCGCTGGAGCGGGCGGAAGCGCTGCTCCGCGCCCCGGGTCGGATCGCGGTCGAGACACCGGAGATGATCGGCTCGATCAATCTGCGCGGCGCGACCCTCGACGACATTTCGCTCAAGGACTACCGCGAGACCCCTGACGAGGGCGCACCGATGGTGCATGTCCTCTCCCCCCGGGCGACGCAGACGGCGACCTATATCCGCACCGGCATCGTGGTGGACGGGCAAAGCGACGACGCGGCCGTCTGGAACGCGCCCGAAGGCGCCAGGCTGACCCCTTCGAGCCCGGTGACGCTGACCCGTCAGGAAGGCGCCATCGAGCACGAGCTGACCTTGAACGTCGACGAGGCCTTCATGGTCACCGCCGAGCACACCGTGCGCAACACCGGCACCGACCGCGCGGCACTGATTCCCTATGGCTTCGCCGTCCAGAAGAACAAACCGACCGACCTCAAGAACTTCATGATCCTGTTCGAAGGGCCGCTCGGCGTGGTGGACGGGACCCTTCACAACCGCAAGTACAAGAAGCTCGACAAGAACCGGAACAACTTCATCGAAGTCGAAGGCCAGGGCGGCTGGGCCGGGATCACCGACAAGTACTGGCTCGCCGCCGCCGTCCCCCCGCAGGACCAGCTTTTCGAGCTGAAGATCGAGCGGGTCGGCCAGGGCACGACGCCGATCTACCGCTCCTCCTACCAGCTCGACGGCTACTATCTCGAACCGGGTGAGGAAACCCTGGTCACCTCCCGCATGTTCGCCGGCGCCAAGCTGGTCGAGGTCCTGCGGGGCTATGAGGATGGCCTCGGCATCTCCGATTTCGACAAGGCGGTCGATTGGGGGATGCTGTTCTTCCTCACCCGCCCGATCTTCCACACCATGCACTTCTTTGCCGAACTGACCGGCAATTACGGCGTGGCGATCCTGCTCCTCACCCTTGTCATCAAGGCGCTGCTCTTCCCCCTCGCCAATGCGAGCTACCGCTCCATGGCCAATATGCGGAAGGTCGCGCCCGAAATGACCCGCATCCGCGAGCGTCACGGCGACGACAAGATGAAGCAGCAGCAGGAGATGATGGCGCTCTACAAGAAGCACAAGATCAACCCTGCCGCGGGCTGTCTTCCGGTGCTCCTGCAGATGCCGATCTTCTTCGCGCTCTATAAGGTGCTCTTCACCACCATCGAGATCCGGCACGAGCCGTTCCTCTATATCCGCGACCTCGCGGAGCAGGACCCGACCTCTGTCCTCAATCTCTTCGGCCTCCTGCCCTATGACCCGACGGGCATTCCCTTCCTCGGCGCGATCGGCGTGCTGCCGCTTCTGATGGGCGCGGCCATGTGGGTTCAGACCAAGCTGAACCCGCCGCCCACCGACCCGATCCAGGCGCAGGTCTTCGGGCTGATGCCGCTGATCTTCATCTTCATCTTCGCGCCCTTCGCGGCCGGGCTGGTCCTTTACTGGTTCTGGAACACCTTCCTCGGGGTCGTGCAGCAATACTTTATCATGAAGCGCGCAGGCGCGGATGTGGACCTGCTCGGCAACATCAAGCAGAGCTTCTCGCGCAAGCCCAAAGAGGAACCGGCGGAGTGACGGCGATGACCCTGGACGACCTCTTCGGCAAGCTCTGGGACCGCTACGCGGCCCTTACCCCCCAGGCCGAAGCGATCCGCAAGCTCTTCAAGGAGCGCGGCGAGACGGTCATCAATGACCATGTCGCCTTCCGCACCTTGAACGACCATCGGCTCGGCATCGAGAAGATCGCCCAGCCCTTCCTCGATCTCGGCTACACGGCGCAGGACGAGTACCGCTTCGAAGCGAAAAAGCTCTTCGCCCGCTACTACGCTCACGAAGACCCCAATCGGCCGAAGGTCTTCATCTCCGAACTCCTGCTCGAGCAGTGCTCGGAAGAGCTTCGCGGCAAGATGACCGCGCTGGTCGATCAGATGTCGGAAGACGAGCTGACCGATCCGATGATGCTGAACCAGGGCCGCCCCTGGAAGACGAGCCACGCCGATTACGAAGCGCTCTACAAGGAGAGCGAATACGCGGCCTGGCTTTCGGCATTCGGTTTCTGTGCGAACCATTTCACCGTCTATTTCAACGCGCTGGACAGCTTCGAAAGCCTCAAGGACCTCGCCGATTTCGTCGAGGGCGCGGGCTATCCGATGAACACCGCAGGCGGGCTCATCAAGGGATCCGAAGACGTCCATCTCGAGCAATGCTCGACCATGGCGACGCGGGTGCCGGTGGAGTTCACCGACGGCACTTTCGAGCTGCCGAGCTGCTTCTACGAATTCGCCCGCCGCTACGAAATGCCGGACGGCAAGCTCTACCAGGGGTTCGTTGCGGCGAGCGCGGACAAGATTTTCGAGAGCACGAACGGCTAAACCCCCTCAGCCCTGCGGGCAGCTCCCCCTTCAGGGGGCGGTGCCCCGAAGGGGCGGAGGGGGCGCGCAGCACGAAAGCCCGCCCGTGGGCGGTTTTCCGGATGCAGGAGTGAAGCGGACGGCGAAGCCGCGCTTGAAGGTTTAGTATGTTGCGAGACCTGCCGTCCGCTCCCGGTCAATTTGCGAGAGGCCCCCAAGGAGCGCTTCAATCTCTCGCCCCGAGGCCCCCGGTTGTCATCCGGAAGCCCTGCCGAGGTGACCGCCCCTCCGCCAAGCCGCGACGACCGGCCTGTCCTGTCTCAGCGGAGAGGACGGTCAGGATAGGTGAGGTTTGGTGTGGGTGGATAAGTTGGGCCGCCCCCCCTCAGACGGCTTCGCCGCCAGCTCCTCTGAAGGGGAGCGGGGCGTTGCACTATTCCTCCCCCTTCAGGGGTAGGTGCCCCGAAGGGGCGGAGGGGGTCAGCCGCGAGGTGCGCCGAAGCGCTCGGCCCATTCCCCGACCTGCTCGTCCTCGATCTTCTTGAAGAGCACCGGAGGCGCATCGAAGGCCTGCCCCGGCTCTACTCCGCCGAGAAGGTCGCTTTCCGGCCATGAGCCAGAAACCGTGCCAAAGACGCCTGCGAGCCTTTCAGCCGTGAACGGAATGACGGGCGCGGAAAGCCGGGCGTAAAGGGGAATGAGGCTGAGCGCTGTACGGACGATCATGCCTGCCCTCTCCTGGTCTTCCTTGAAGACAGCCCAGGGCGCCGCGTTCTGAAGGTATTCATTGCCGAGGACCCAGAGGGCGCGCAACTCGGCGCAGGCCTTCCTGAACTCCATGCCGGCAAGATGCGCAGTGTAGCGCTCGATGCCGGAGCCCAGCGCCTTTTCCAGTTTCGCCTCTGCCTCGCCCGGCTCACCGCCTTCGGGGACGCGGCCGTCGAACTTCGAGCCTGCGAAGCGGGTAATCCGGTTGACGAAGTTGCCAAGGACGTCGGCGAGATCCTTGTTCACGGTCTGCTGGAAATTCTCCAGCGTGAAGGCGGTATCGTCCGACTCCGGTGCATTGGCCATGAGGTACCAGCGCCAGAGATCGGCGGGCAGGAGCTCCAGCGCCTGGTCCATGAAGATGCCCCGGCCCTCTGAGGTCGAGAACTTGCCGCCATACCAGGTCAGCCAGTTGAGGCTCTTGAGGGTATCCACCTTCTTCCAGGGCTCGCCCGAGCCGATCTGCGTGCAGGGGAAACTGACCGTGTGGAAGGCGACATTGTCCTTGCCCATGAACTGGACATAGCGGACATCTCCGGCGCCCTCATCATCGCGCCACCAGCGGCGATAGTCCGTGCCAAGATGCTCTTCGGTCGATGCGATATAGGCGATCGGCGCGTCGAACCAGACATAGAAGACCTTACCTTCAAGCTGCGGCACCGGAACGCCCCAGAAAAGGTCGCGGGTGATCGAGCGGTCGCGCAGCCCCTCGTCGAGCCATTTGTAGGCAATGGACTTGGTGAGCTGTGGCCAATCCGGGTGCTGATCGACCCAGGCGCGGACCTCGCCTTCGAGCTTGGTCTGCTTGAGATGGAGATGCGTGGTCTTGCGAAGCTCGATATCCTTGGAGCCGGAGATCGCCGAATAGGGCTCGATCAGATCGGTGGGGTCGAGAAGTTTGCCGCAATTGTCGCACTGATCGCCGCGCGCCTTCTCGAAGCTGCAGTTCGGGCAGGTCCCCTCCACATAGCGGTCGGGCAGGAAGCGTTCGTCCGCCTTCGAATAGACCTGCTCTTCCTCGACCTTTTCGATATAGCCGTTCTCTTCGAGACGGGCGGCGAAATGCTGGGTCAAAGCGTGGTTCTGGGGCGAGGAGCTGCGGCCGAAATGATCGAAGCTGAGCCCGAAGGCCGCGCCCGCATCCTTCTGCAGCTGGTGCTGCTCGCCGCAATAGTCGGCGACGTCCTGGCCCGCCTTGCGCGCCGCGAGCTCGGCCGGGGTGCCATGCTCGTCGGTGGCGCAGATATAAAGCACCTCGTCCCCCCGCGCGCGGCAGAAGCGGGCATAGACATCGGCAGGCAGCATCGAGCCGACGAGATTGCCGAGATGCTTGATGCCGTTGATGTAGGGAAGCGCGGAGGTGATCAGAATGCGGGCCATCCGCGCCTGATGCCCTATGCCTTTCGCCCTTGCAATCCTGCCTTGCGGAACGAAAGGGAGATTTGGAACGTTAGGAGAACATGACAATCAGCGACACACCGAAAAAAGACCAGCCCGTCAGCAATGCCGAGAAAGATCCTGAGAACTGGGTCACCGGCGACGAAGCCATGACCGGCGCGCAGGCGAGCTATCTGAAAACCCTCAGCGAGGAAGCCGGAGAGGATTTTGACCCTGACCTGTCCAAGGGCGACGCGTCGAAGGAAATCGAGCGGCTTCAGTCGAAAACCGGGCGCGGCGAAGGCGACAGCGCCTAGAGCAGGTTTTCACTGCGAGCCGGTTCCCACTTCGCGGTCCGTTGCTCTAGAACCACTGCCCCTTTTTCACGCCGGGTCCTGAAAGCGAATAGCTGAGGCCGATAAAGGCCGAGGTCCGGTTGTTGGCGCCGACGATGGCGCTGTCGGTGATCTCTTCGGGAAGGAAGGCCGTCTTCACCTGGCCATTGAGCTGAATGCGGCGGCTGATCCTGATCCGCGCCTCCGCCCCGGCAAAGGGGACCAGGGTGCCATCGGGCTGGTAGAAGGGCCGCGCCACGAGGCCGTCTTCGGTCAAAAGCTCGGCCCGCGCCTCCTCGGCCCGGACGCCGTAATAGTAGTTGGTGAAGTTCTCGCTGAGATAGCTGACCCCGCCCATGGGCCGGAAGCTGATCATGCGGCCATTACCGAGCTCGACATTGGCGAAAGCCTGAAGCTCGTGCCCGTCATGCTGGCCGGCGACGTCGAACATCCCGTCCACGCGCAGCCGAAGGCGACCGATCCTCTTGCCTGCCCGAAGGCCCAGTTCGAACGTGCCGTTGCGGCCGTCCATGCCGGCGAGATAGTCGCTGTCGCTGGCATCGTAGTTCTGGAACCGGTACTTGCCCTCCGCTGAAAGCTGAATGCCGGCTGGCTTCCAGAAGCGGTAGGAGATGTTCGGGCCCGCGAGGGTCAGGTTGTTCTTGTTGTAGACATAGAACGGCACCGCCAGAATATTCGGGCTGCCACCGTTGAAGTCCTCATAGGGCTCGTCATTGATCGCCACCGCCGCGCCGACCGAGAAGATGGTCATCTTCTTGTAGAGTTCGATCTCTTCGGGGGTCTGGGCCTGAGCCTGCCCACCGGCAAGGCCCAGCGCGATGAGCGCGGTCGCGGTGCGTTTCATGATGTCGTCGACTCCCTGGGACCCTGTCCACCTGCCATAATTCAGAGCCAACGTTAAGAAGCGCCTCCGAGTTTCAAATTCTTCGGAAAACCTTTCGGGACCTGCCGGCCCGCACCGCCGCGTTTGCCGACCCATTCCTTCCATTTGGTCTCGGATTGCTCGCGCCCCGCGCGGTCGCGCCAGGTGAAACCTTCCTTCGGATCGACAAGCTTGGCGTCCACCAGCGAGGCGGCGGCGCTTTTCTGCAGGATCACGCCCTTGCCGCGGGTCATGGTCGGCAACTCGTTCGCCAGGAAAATCAGGAGCTTGCGGTTGGAGGTGACGCTGGCGACGAAATCCCTGTCGGTGGGCGAACGATCGAGCGGCCTGGCCACCACCATCTCCGCGCCTGCCGCGAGGTTCAGAAGCTGCTTGCCCTTGCGGGTGTTGGCGATCGTGTCCTTCTCCTCGACGAACAGGCCATGCCCCGCCGAAGAAGCGAGGAGGAAAGTGCGCCCCTCGCCCGCGATCATCACATCGACCAGTTCCTCGCCCGGTCCGAGATCGAGGAGAAGCCGGATCGGCTCGCCCTGCCCGCGGCCGCCGGGAAGCTCGGAGACAGCGAGGGCATAAGCCTTGCCATTGGTGGCGAAGAGGGTCAGCCGGTCGGAGGTCAGGGCGTTGAGGACAATGCCCTCGCGGTCGCCTTCCTTGTACTTGATGACGGCTGGGTCTTCCGCATGCCCCTTCAGGGTCCTGACCCACCCCTTGTGGCTGATGACGACGGTGACCGGCTCCTTTTCGACCAGATCGTCGAGCTCAATGCCGTCATCCTCGGGCGCATCGGTCATCTCGGTCCGGCGCGCGCCGAGGCCATTCTTTCCGCCGAAGGCCTTCTTCACCTCGCGAAGGTCCTCGATCATCGCGGCGGACTGCCTGTCCTCGGATTTGAGGAGTGCGCGAAGTTCCCGCTGCTCCTTCTTGAGCGCGGTGTTCTCGCGCTTGATCTCCATTTCCTCGAGCTTGCGCAGGGCGCGGAGCCGCATGTTGAGAATCGCTTCGGCCTGAACGTCGCTCAGCTCGAAGGCGCGGATCAGCTCTTCTTTCGGTTTGTCCTCATAGCGGATGATCCTGATCACCTCGTCGAGGTTGAGATAGGCGATGAGGTAGCCGCCAAGGACTTCCAGCCGGTGCTCGATCTTGCCGAGGCGGTGGTTCGTCCTTCGGACCAGGACCTCGCGGCGGTGATCGACGAAGGCCGAAAGGACGTCGCGCAGGCCCATGACGCGGGGCGCGCCATTCGCATCAAGAACGTTCATGTTCAGCGGGAAGCGGGTCTCGAGATCCGTCGCCTTGAAGACCGTAGCCATCACCGCATTGGGGTCGAGAGTGCCCGACCGGGGCTCGAGGATCAGGCGAATGTCCTCGGCGCTCTCGTCACGCACATCGGTGATGACGGGCAGCTTCTTGGTCTGGATCAGTTCGGCGATCCGCTCGACCAGGCGGGCCTTCTGGACCTGGTAGGGAACTTCCGTGACGACGATCTGGTAGCGTCCGCGCCCCAGGTCCTCCGTGTCCCACCTGGCGCGCAGGCGAAAGCCGCCGCGCCCCGTTGCATAGGCCTCGATCAGCGCCTCACGGTCCTCGACGCAGACCCCACCGGTCGGAAAGTCCGGGCCCTGCACATGATTGAGAAGGGTCTCGGTGCGGGCGCCCGGCGACTTGATGAGGTGGACGGCCGCGTCGATAAGCTCGGCGGGATTGTGAGGCGGGATGGAGGTCGCCATGCCCACCGCGATCCCGGCAGCACCATTGGCGAGAAGATGCGGGAAGGCCGCGGGCAGGACCACGGGCTCCTTGCCCTCGCCGTCATAGGTATCGCGGAAATCGACCGCGTCCTCGTCGATCCCTGCCAGAAGAAGCTGCGCCGCGTCGGTCAGCCGGCTTTCCGTGTACCGCATGGCTGCGGCGTTGTCGCCATCGACATTGCCGAAATTGCCCTGCCCGTCGACCAGCGGCACCCGGACGGAGAAGTCCTGAACCAGCCGCACGAGGGCATCATAGATCGCCTGGTCGCCATGAGGGTGGAAGTTGCCCATCACCTCGCCCACCACCTTGGCGGACTTCTTGTACCCACCTTCCGGCGAGAGGCGCATGTTGCGCATGGCGTAAAGGATGCGGCGGTGGACCGGCTTCAGTCCGTCACGGACATCGGGCAGCGCGCGGGCTGTAATCGTCGACAGCGCATAGGCCAGATAGCGCTCCGCCAGAGCATCCGTGATCGGCTCATCACGAATCTGTTCGGGGACGGGAGCCGTCTTGGTCTTTTTCGTAGGGCGTGCCATGGAATCAGTCTTTCAGCGAGCGGCCCGTCTAGGCGCCGCCGCCGCCCCTGCCTAGCGTTTGCGGCCAGGCGATTTCCACAGTTTCTGCAATGATGGAACTGTATCAGTCTGCACAAGCAATCTTGAATCGATCTGCTGTTAAAGGTTGCCATCGCGTAAATTTTATATGGGCAATCTACCTTTTTTTAAGATATAATTGTGGTGGCGGCGTTCGTTGGGGAGCAGGTGCTTTCCGCACCGCCAACATTGGGTGGACCAACATGATGAAAAAAATTGCGATTCTCGGGTCGGTAGCAGCGCTTTCGATGGGTGTTGCTCAGGCCGCTCTTGTCGACTTCACAGCCGTGGGCGCGCCGAACGGCATTCCGCAGCCGATCACGACCAACCCGTTCAACGTGACCGTTGATGGCGTGACGATCACCGTGACCGGTAGCTCGCTCACCAATAACAACGAGATGGTGAACAACGGCGCTCACTGCCAGGGCCAAGGCGGTCCGCTCGCTTGTACGACCGACGGTATCGGTATCGGCGACGACGAAGTGACGTTCGGCAACCAGCAGACCGTCACGGTCGAATTCGACCAAGCGGTCGGCATCACCTTCCTTCACTATCTGGACCTCTTCGTCGACACGACGACTGGCGCAGCGCCGGAAAGCGCGATCGCCGAGCTTTATGACGGTAGCAATACCCTGCTCGGTACCTTCCAGACGAGCGCAACTGAAGTTTTCACCGGCGTTGCTACGAGTGCTGGCTTCAGAAGTGAATTGCCGCTCCTCACCGGCGTGACCCGGATCGTTTTCAGCGCCGGCATGGGCGACGATGACGCAACGGGCGACTTCGCTCTCGCGGCCATCGACTTCAATGCCGCCAACATCATCGACAACCCGGTCCCGGTTCCGGCCGCTCTTCCGCTCTTCGCGGCAGGTCTCGCTGGTCTCCGTCTGGCACGGCGTCGCCGCCAGGCCTGAGCTTCACCGGCACCAGCCTGAACCACACCAATGCTTCGCCGCTCCCGGAAAACCCCGGGGGCGGCTTTGGCATATCTGAAGCGACATTTCTCTCCCGTAAGTGTTCGCCAATGACTCGCCAGAGGAGGCTTCATTGGTAACACAGCGCGCTCAAAAGATCCGGCCTGTCTCGGCAGAGCCGAAGGACAGCGCGCAGCCGCAGCGCAACCATCCGGAGGATGACAGCGCACCGCCGGCAGCCCTTCGCATCAAGCCAAGCTGGGCGGCCAAGGGCCTGTTTCTCATGGCCTCAATTGCCGCCGTAATCTACGCGCAGGACCTTCTGATGCCGGTGGTCTTCGCCTTCCTCCTGGCGCTGACCTTTTCCCCGGTCCGACGCGCCGCATCGCGCCTCGGCATTCCCTCGGGCATCACCGCCGCCCTGATCGTCTCGGGTCTTTTCGCGCTGGTCGTTTTGGCAATCGTCAGCCTGTCAGGCCCGGTCCGCAGCTATATCGATGACGCGCCAGGCATGATCGCGGAGGCGGAAGGCAAGCTCCGCACCATCAGCGATACAGTCGAAACCGTGGCCGAGGCCGGAAAGCAGGTCGAGGAAATCGCCAATGAGGCCCCGGACGATGCGCAGACGGTCGTCGTCAAGGAGAAGAGCGCCGTCTCCCGGGTGGCGACGATCGCACCGCAGATCCTCGCGCAGATCGTCCTCTCGCTGGTCCTGCTCTTCTTCATCCTCGCGTCCGGCGACATGTTCGTGGAAAAGACCGTGCACTCGATCAGGGGCTTCGGCGACAAGCGCCGTGCGGTGCAGATCTTCCGCGACATCGAAGCGAAGCTGAGCCGCTACTTCTTCACCATTTCCATCATCAATGCCGGGCTCGGTGTCGCCATCGGACTCGCCATGTGGGCACTGGGCATGCCGAACCCGGTCCTCTTCGGTGTCATCGCCTTCGTCTTCAACTACGTGCCCTATCTCGGCGCCATTGGCGGGGTCATCCTGTCCTTCGGGGTGGGGCTCCTGACCTTTGACGGGATCGGGCAGGCTGTCCTTGCCGGCTTCGTCTATTTCTTCCTGACCTCGTTCGAAGGCCAGTTCGTCACCCCCTACGCCGTCGGCAAGAGGCTTAAGCTCAACACGGTGGTCGTCTTCCTTGCCGTGGCATTCTGGGGATGGCTATGGTCCGTGGTCGGCATGATCGTGGCCATGCCGCTTCTCATTGCCCTGCGGGTGATCTCCGAACACACCGGGTCGCGGTCGTTTAGGGCCTTCGGCGACTTCCTGTCGGCCCGGCACGCTGAAAATGACGGCGACGAGGCCGCAAGGCGCGAGAACGGCGCGAAGCCGAAGGGATCAGAGGCCAGCGAAGCCGTGTAGGTTCCGCCGCCCCTTGGCCACACGATCGAGGTCCTGAAGCTCTTCCAGGAACTCCTTGAGGAGCCGCAGCGGGATCATGTTCGGCCCGTCCGACGGCGCACTGTCAGGGTCCTGATGGGTCTCGGCAAAGATGCCGGCCACGCCGACTGCGATGGCTGCGCGCGCGAGGGTCGGAACCATTTCGCGCTGACCGCCGGAGGTGCCGCCCTGCCCACCGGGCTGCTGGACGGAATGGGTGGCATCGAAGATCACCGGCGCGGAGGTTTCCTCCGCCATGGTCTTCAGCCCGCGAAAGTCCGTCACGAGCGTGTTGTAGCCGAAGCTCGCGCCGCGCTCGGTGACGAGGACGTTCGGGTTGCCCGCGCCCGTCACCTTGGCAACAACGTTCTTCATGTCCCACGGCGCCAGGAACTGGCCCTTCTTGATCTTCACCACCCGCCCCGTCTCGGCGGCGGCGACCAGAAGGTCCGTCTGCCTGCAAAGGAAGGCCGGGATCTGCAGCACATCGACGACCTCGCCCACCGGCGCGCACTGCTCACGCTCATGAATGTCGGTGAGGACCGGAACGCCCAGGCGCTCCTTGATCTCGGCGAAGATCGGCAGCGCCTCGCCAAGCCCGATGCCCCGTTTCGAGCCGAGCGAAGTGCGGTTCGCCTTGTCGAAGCTCGACTTGTAGCAGAAGCCGATACCCAGCTCGGACGCGATCTCCTTGATCGCCGTCGCCATCTCCATGGCGTGATCGCGGCTTTCCATGGCGCAGGGCCCGGCGAAAAGCATGAAGGGGCGGTCGTTCCCGATGGCCACATCGCCTGCGTCGGCATGGAGGGTCACGGTGCTGTTGATCTTGGTCATGGCGCGGCTTTATCCCCCGCCAACGCTTCGCGCAAATCGCGGCGATCCGAATTGGAGTGACAAGCATGACAGAGGCTGAGACGCCCCTCCCCATCGATGCGGCGGCGGTCGCAAGGCGCACGGTGCGCACCGAGAGCGAGGGGCTCGAACGGCTCGCGGCAGCGCTGGAGAACGGCCAGCCCCTGGCGCTCGAGCTCGAGAAGGCGGTTCGCGCCATGCTCCATTCGTCAGGCCGGGTGATCGTCACCGGGATGGGCAAGTCCGGCCATATCGGCCGCAAGATCGCCGCCACCCTCGCCTCCACCGGCCAGCCCGCCACCTATGTGCACCCCGGCGAAGCGAGCCATGGCGACCTCGGCATGATCGAGGAGCGCGACGTGGTGCTTGCCCTCTCCAATTCGGGCGAAACGCCGGAGCTTGCCGATGTCCTCGGCTACACCCACCGGTTCGGTATTCCGCTGATCGCCCTGACGTCGAAGGAAGAGAGCACCCTTGCAAAAGCCGCCACCATCAGGCTCGTCGCCCCGAAGGTGGAGGAGGCGTGCAAGCAGACCTCCGCCCCGACGAGTTCGACCACCGTGGCCCTGGCCTTGGGCGATGCCTTGGCCGTTGCGCTTCTCGAAGCGCGGGGCTTCACCTCGACCGACTTCAAGACCTTCCATCCCGGCGGCAAGCTCGGCGCGCAATTGCGCAAGGTCGGTGACCTCTTGCCCGATGGCCGGACGCCGCCGGTCATCACCCTCGGCACCAGCGTTCTTGATGCGATCAGGGTGATGAGCGAGGCGGGCTTCGGTTGTGTGGGTGTCGTCGGCGAGAACGGGACCCTCAAGGGGATCATCACCGATGGCGACCTGCGCCGTCATGCCAGCGAGCTTGGAAGCGCAACGGTGGAGGAGGTCATGACCCCCGATCCGCGCACCGTGTCGCGCGCGACCATGGCGGGCGATGCCCTCAGCTACCTCACCGAAAAGCGAATCACCGCGCTCTTCGTGGTCGAGGACGGCACGCCGGTCTCGCTCCTCCATGTCCACGACCTTCTGACGCAAGGCGTTCTCTGAAGCTTTTGCATGCCCTCCAGGGCGGCTGGGCCTAGATGGGAACCATGAGTGATGAACTGAGCCTCGTCTGGCTGCGCGAAGACCTGCGTTTCGATGACAACCCGGCCCTGCGCGCGGCCGCGGACAAGGGCGCGCCGACCCTTCTTGTCTATATTCTCGATGACGACACCCCCGGCGAATGGGCGCTTGGCGGGGCGCAGCGCTGGTGGCTGCACCATTCCCTCACCGCGCTTCAGGAGGATATCGAAAAGTTCGGCGGCACGCTGGTCCTGCGGCGGGGCAAGGCCGAAGACATCCTGCCCGAACTCGCCGAGGAGGCGGGCGCGACGTCCATCTACTGGAACCGGCGCTACATGCCCTGGCAGATTGAACAGGACAAGGAGCTGAAGGCGACCCTCTCCGAGGACTACGAGGTCGAGAGCTTCAATGGCCGCCTCCTGAACGAGCCATGGCAGATCGAGACCAATTCCGGCGGTCCGTACAAGGTCTATACGCCCTATTGGCGCAAGGTGAAGGCGCGGGACATCCGCGATCCGCGGCCCAAGGTCCAGAAGCTCGAAACGCCGAAGGATGTGCCCTCCTCCGACGCGCTATCGGACTGGGAGCTTCTGCCCACCAGACCCAACTGGGCAGGAGGCTTCGAGCCGATCTGGACCCCCGGCGAGCGCGGCGCGCGCAAGCGCTGGCTTGCATGGCTGAAGGACGGGGCCGCCAGTTATGATGACCACCGCAACCGGCCGGACCTCGACGATACCTCGCGCATGGCCCCGCATATCCATTTCGGCGAGATCTCGATCATCACCATGTACCGGGACATGCAGAGGGCGATCGAGGAGGGCGATGTTCCCGAAGATCAGGGCATGACCTTCCTCAGCGAACTGGCGTGGCGGGATTTCAGCTACCACCTCCTCTATCACTTCCCGCGCATGTTCGACCGTCCGCTGATGGAAAAATTCGAGAAGTTCGATTGGGACCGGAACGAAGAGGCGCTGACAGCCTGGCAGAAGGGTCAGACCGGCTACCCCATCGTCGATGCGGGCATGCGGCAGCTCTGGACCGAAGGTCATATGCATAACCGCGTACGGATGATCGTTGGCAGCTTCCTTGTGAAGGACCTGCTCGTCGACTGGCGCGCGGGCATGAAATGGTTCTGGGACACCCTTGTCTGCGCCGATCCGGCATCCAACACCGCCCAATGGCAGTGGGTCGCCGGATGCGGCGCCGATGCTTCGCCTTTCTTCCGGGTCTTCAACCCCATCACCCAGGGCGAGAAATTCGATCCTGACGGGGACTATGTCAGGAAGCACGTGCCCGAGCTTGCAAGAATGCCCGCGAAGCACATCCACACGCCGTGGAAGGCGCCGAAGGATGTCCTGAAAAAGGCGGATGTGACCCTCGGCGAGACCTATCCCGAGCCGATCGTGGACCACGGACAGATGCGTGAGGAAGCCCTCAGCCGTTATCAGCGGATCAAGTAGCAACGCGAAAGCGTAACGCCCGGCGGCCTTCTGGCGGAGGTTTGGGCAGGACAAGGAGACAAGGCCGATGAGCAAACCCATGCGGATCGACTTCGACGGCGCGGCCGGCGCCAAGCTTTCGGCGAGGCTCGACCTGCCTGCGGGCAGTCCTTCCGCCTTCGCCCTTTTTGCGCACTGCTTCACGTGCTCGAAGGACGTGATCGCCAGCCGCGCCATCGCCACCGCGCTGACAAGGGCAGGGATCGCCGTCTTGCGCTTCGATTTCACGGGGCTTGGCGGCTCGGGCGGTGATTTCGGCTCCACCAATTTCTCCATGAATCTTGGAGACCTGAAGGCGGCGGCCCAGTTCCTCGCCGACCATTTCGAGGCGCCGGGCCTTCTGATCGGCCACAGCCTCGGCGGCGCAGCCGTTCTTGCGGTAGCCCGGGACCTGCCGAGCGTGAAGGCGGTGGCCACCCTGAATACGCCAGCCGACACGGTCCACGTCACCGACCACTTCGCTGCCGCGCTCGACGAGATCCGCGAGAAGGGCGAAGCCGAAGTGAACCTCGCCCAGCGTCCCTTCCGTATCGAGAAGCAGTTCCTCGACGATCTCGAACGCCACGACATCGAGGCGTCCGTCGCCGATCTCGGCAAGGCGCTTCTGGTGCTTCATTCGCCTTCGGACGATACGGTCGGCATCGAGCATGCGACACGTCTCTTCGTCGCAGCCAGGCACCCGAAAAGCTTCATCAGCCTCGGGCAGGCCGACCACCTTCTCACCTCGAAGGAAGACGCCGTCTACGCCGCCAACGTCATTGCCGCCTGGGCTTCGCGCTATCTCGGTACGGACAAGCCGATGGCCGAAGGCGCTACCGACGAAGCCATGGGCGTCGAGGTCCGGGAGACCGCTCAGGGCAAGTTCCAGGCGAATGTCAGGGCAGGCCCGCACCTTCTTCTCGCTGACGAGCCCACCTCGGTCGAAGGAGGCCTTGGCACCGGGCCAAGCCCCTATGAATACCTCTCCGCAGCGCTCGGCGCCTGCACCACCATGACGATCAGGATGTATGCGGACTTCAAGAAGCTGCCCCTCGACAGGGTCTCCGTGGAGGTCGATCATGAGAAAAAGCACGCCGACAGCGCGGGCGACGCCATGAAGAAGGAGCCGCCGGTCGATCACTTCACCCGGCAGATCACCCTCGAAGGCGATTTGAACGAGAAGGACAGGCGGCGTATCCTCGAGATCGCGGATCGCTGTCCGGTCCACCGGACCCTCGAGCGGGGCGCCGAGATCGCGACGCTCGAGAAACCCGCCGCGCGCGAGGAGGAAGCATGAAGGCCGAAGACTGCCCCGACATGGACGCGGTGCGCACCGAGATCGACCGGATCGACATGGCGCTCGTCGACCTTCTCGCCGAGCGCTGGACCTATGTGGACCGCGCCTGGCAACTGAAGCGAAGCCCCGAAGAGGCGACCGTCCCCTGGCGCATCCAGGCGGTGATCGACCAGGTCCGCGAGCGCGCTGACGAAAAGCTCCTGCCACCCGCCCTCGCCGAAGCGCTCTGGCGGCAGATCATCGGCTGGGGCATTCAGTACGAAGAAGAACGGTTGAGGCAACGCTGATGAGCGACACCCCCCTCCCCCTCGCCCCCGACATCGCCCAGGCTTTCCAGGGTATCCAGGCCGCGTTCACCCAGGAGCATCCGCTCTTCAGCGAGCTTGCGCCGAAGGCCCTGCGGGTGGGGCGCGGAGAGATGAAGATCCGCCTGACGCCCAGCGAGACCTTCCTCGACGGCGCAGACATCAATCCCGGGCTGATGACGGTGATCCTCGACACGGTGATGGGCATGGTGACGTGGACCAATCTCGACCGGTTCCAGCCCCTCGCCACGATCAACCTCCAGACCGACACCTTCAGCCACGCGAAGGCCGGGACGAACATCATCTGCGAAGCCATCTGTGAGGGGATCATGGACGACGTCTCGATCGTCCGCGGCCGGGCGGTTTCCGAGGACGGGACATTGCTGGCGACAGCGGCGGGCACCTTCATGGTGGGCACACGCTCCGCGCAGGTGAGCCGGATATGAGCCGCGATCTGCTGCCCCCAAGCCCCGAAACCCTGGCTGCCGCCGAAGAGCGCGTCGCGGCTTCCGCCATGGGCCGCTGGCTGGGAACCGTCATCACCCTCGACGATGCCCGCCATCTCTATAGGCTGACCTTTGCAGAACCGCATATCGGCAACCCGGTGATCCGCGCGCTTCATGGCGGCGTGATTTCGGCCTTCCTGCAATATGCCGCCACCGTCGAAGTCCTCAGCCGCGCGCCCGAGCCCATCCGTTGCCGAACGATCAGCGTCCACACCAGCTACCTCAGGGGCAGCCGCGACCAGGATCTCCTTGCCAGTGTCAGCGTGAAGCGACTGGGACGGAGGATCGCCTTCGTGGAAGCCAGGGGCTGGCAGGACGACGAAGACAACGCCGTCGCCAGCGCCCAGGTTGCCCTCAGGCTCTTCGAGGACGGGGAAGGCTGACCCCCCTCATGAGGGCAGCGGCTTCCTGAACGACGATGCCTTGGACAGGAACCCGATGAGCGAGCTTTCGGCGCGCAGGCCCTCCGCCCCGAAGATCTCGGCCAGATCCTCGTTCATGTAGCTCTCATAGAAGGGCTCGTGAAAGGCGCGGGGAAAGCCTTCGAGCAGCGCATCCATCGCGGTATCGCCATATTGGACGCTGTCGAGATGCACATAGAGCCCGCCGGGCTTGAGGACCCGCGCGAACTCGGCCGCCATCACCCGCCGCACCTTCGGCGGCAATTCATGGAAGAGATAGACCGTGGTCAGAATATCCATACTCTGGTCGGCGAAGGGTAGCTTCTCACCGGGCGCGGCGACGAACCGGGCGTTTGCTTCCGGTCCGACAGTCTTCTTCGCGCGCTTGAGATAGGGGTCCGAAAGATCGACGCCCACCATCGGCAGGCCCGGGAAGTTGTCGGCGACATCGGCCAGAAGCCGCCCGGTGCCGGTGCCGATATCAACGAGGCTGAGGTCCCCGACCCTCTCGCCCTCGCCTTCCCGGCGCTGGACTTCGTCCGCGATCAGGGCGAGCGCGCGGCGCCGCATCGTGTCGGCGGCTCCGGTAAAGAGGACCTCGACCTGGGTATCATATGCCCTTGCCGAACGGTCGGAGAACCAGCCATCGGACTGGAAGTGAAAGTTCTGACGGTAATAGGCGGGATAGCCCTCCGGGGCGCCGGCCTCGCGAACTTCGGTGCCGCCGCCCTTCTGATGGGCACGGCGCGCGACCATCCTCGCCTCGCGAAGATAACCGGCGGCATCGCGCAGCATGCGCGGCCCGTTCGGCGGCGCACGGAACTCTTGCGGCAGCTTGTAACGGCCCCGCTCGATGTCCTGCCATTCGGCGTCGAACAGCTCCATGAAGGACGATCGCATCGCCGCGAAGTCCACCGGGTCGGACTTGTAGGGGCGCGGCGTCTCGCCCGGGCCTGTGAGCGGGCCGACGATATGGCGGCCAAGGACGTAGAAGCCCGTGAACCAGCCGACCTTGGCCGTCGCCGCCGCGCGGTAGCGCGCTTCGCGTAAGCTGTTGATGATCATGATCTCCGCCGCAAGACTGCCACCGCTTCTAGATGGGGCGACCACCCGAACTGGTCCACCAGGACGAGGCGGGACAGATCGTAGCGCCCTGAAAACGCCCGAAGATCCCGCGCCAGGGTCGCCGGATCGCAACTGACCGCAACCACCGTTTCGATCCCTGCATCAGCAAGACTTACCGCCTGCCCGCCCGCTCCGGCCCGCGGCGGGTCGAAGACTGCGCCGTCACAGCCCTTCAGCTCCGCCTTTTCAAGCGGCCTTCGGAAGAGGTCCCGCGCCTCCGCGTCGATCGGCAGGCCGTTCGCCCTGGCGCTCGCCGTCAGGGCCTCGATAGCGCCGCCGGCGTGATCCGCCGCCAGCACCGAAGCCGAGCGGGCGAGAGGCAAGGCGAAGGTGCCAAGGCCGCAGAAAAGATCCGCGACCCGCTCGGCCCCCTCCAGCGCTTCGGTGACTTCCCGCTGAAGCGCCGCCTCGCCTTCCTTGGTTGCCTGCAGGAAGCCGCCCGCTGGCAGCGGCACGGCGATCTGTCCGATCCTCACCGTCGGCGGCGTCCGCATGCTGAGGGTCACGCCCTCCACCGCCAACCGCGCGATGCCGTGCGCTTCGGCAAATTCGGCCAGCGCTTCGCGGGCGGCGAGATCGAGGTCTGCTTCGTCGATGCCCCGCAGATCGAGATCGGCGCCTTCGGATGCGAGGGTCGTATAGGCCTCGAAGGGGCGGCGGAGGTCCCGGTTCAGCTTCTCCAGGGGCCGCAGGAGCGCAAAAAGCTCCGGGTGAAGAACGACGCAGCCTTGAAGGCGCACGATGTTCCGGCTGCCAAGGGCATGAAACCCCGCCGCCCCGCCAGCAACTTTGAACCCCGCCCGCCTGCGGCTTTGTGGCGGTGAGTGATGGATCTGGGTGACCTTCGCTTCGGGATAGATCTGGCGGACCGCGCCCTCGAGCCGCCGGACCTTCAGCTCTGTGGCTCTTTCCGCCCCCAGATGCTGCAGAGTGCAGCCGCCGCAAGCATCGCCCGGCTGGCCAAAATGGGGGCAGAGGGGCGCATGGCGTTGCGGGCTCGTCTCCGTGTGTTCGGTCACCGACCCCGTCCGTCCCCTGACGGCGGCAACCACCGTCTCGCCCGGCAGGGCGAACGGCACGGCAACGGCTTCCGCGACGCCCTCGCCTTTGGCATTCAGGCTGTCGATCGTCAGGATACGGCGTTCAGCCTTGGGCTGACGCTTCCGGCTAGGCCGCCTTTTGCGCATGAAGCAGGAACTCCTTCGTGCCGTCGCCGCCCAGGATGGGGCTGTCGATCAGGGGGCCGCAGCGCCAGCCCGAGCTTTCAAGGAAGCCGATGACCGCCTCCCCAAGACAGGCCTTCTGCTCGTCTTCCGGCCAGATGACGCGCCCGTTCTTGCCGATCGCTTCGGGGCCGAGCTCGAATTGCGGTTTGACGAGGGTGACAAGTTCGGCGCCGGGCGCGGTCAGGGAAAGCGGAACCGGCAAGGCCTTCTTGAGGCTGATGAAACTGACATCGCAGACCAGGAGCGATGGCGGCTCGGTGATGAGATCGCTGGTGAGCGCCTTGGCATGGGTCCCCTCCAGCGAGATGACCCGAGGATCGGCCCGGAGAGTCGGGTGAAGCTGGTCGCGGCCGACATCGACGGCGAAAACCTTCGCCGCGCTGCGCCGCAGGAGGATCTCGGTGAAACCGCCTGTCGAAGCGCCGAGATCGAGGCAGGTCCGGCCTTCGGGGTCGACAGCGAAGCGATCCAGCCCTGCCTCAAGCTTCAGCGCTGCGCGGGAGACATAATCATGGGCGCACGGGTCGACCTGAAGATCGCTCTCGACACGGACCTTCCGGTTTGCCTTGTCGGCGGGTGCGCCATCGACCGAGACCAGGCCCTCGCGGATCAGGGCCTGGGCGCGGGCCCGGCTTGGCGCGAGACCGCGTTCGACCAGCGCCTGGTCGAGCCGCACCGTCTCAGCCGTTCTCGGCCATGGCCCCCCGCTCGTCCCCCATCAGCCTGGCGGCTTGTTCGGCGATATGTTCGGCGT
>CAZKVC010000012.1:0-80451 GCA_964556115.1 uncultured Caulobacterales bacterium | reverse complement strand
GTTCCTCCCGCCCCTCGGGGCAGCCAAGCACACCGCCATAGAAGCGGCGCGCCGCATCGAGGTCGTGCACGGGAAAGGCGAGATGGAAGCGGGGTCTGGTCATTGTGATGATCCCTTAAAAATCGCAGGCCGCTCGCAGAACTGCAACCTTCGAAAGAATAGGACTTATCTTCGTCTGCGACCAAATCACTTCACCTTCGTTCCGGCGGAATAAATAAGTTTCGACCGTCTGTCCGCCATACGAGACCCCGATGCTGACGTTGTCATCATCGACAAAATGAAGAACTACCGTAGCGCCTTCAGCTCTTGCAGATCGAACGTTTCCAGTCGCGTCGAGATGAATGACATCAAGATACTGTTCCGCAGAATCGAAATTTAGGATGATCTGACCTTTGGATATCGAATCATCCTGAAAGCCAGCTGAGTCGCCACTAACAGCACCACCTTCTGCAAAGTATGAAATCCCGGAAGAGGCGTAGCATCGTGCTACGGTCTCTGCGGATGCCAAGGTCGGCAAACCGAAGAAGCTGCAAATTAGTACGAAAGCTGAGCGCATTTTCTCTTTCCTCCGTGCTTCACCATGAACTACTGGAAGAACATCAGCGCTTTTCGATCGGTACGAAATCGCGCTGCTGCTCGCCATTATAGGCCGAGAGCGGACGGATGAGCTTGTTGTTGCCCAGCTGCTCGATCACGTGGGCGGTCCAGCCGGTGATGCGGCTCATGACGAAGAGCGGCGTGAACATCGGGATCGGGAAACCCATGAGGTAGTAGGCTGGGCCCGCGGGGAAATCGAGGTTCGGGTAGATGCCTTTCTCTTCGACCATGGTGTCGTCGAGAATGCGGGACATCTCCCAGTATTTCCTGGCCTCCTCGGTGCCGACGACATCGACCATCTTCTTGAAATAGTCCGTCATCGTCGGAACGCGGCTGTCGCCCGAACGGTAGACCCGGTGGCCGAAGCCCATGATCTTGCGTTTCTGGCTGATGGCGTCGAGCATCCACTGCCTGGCGTTACCGGGTTCGCCGATCTCCTTGAGGGTATGCATCACCGCCTCGTTGGCGCCGCCGTGGAGCGGGCCCTTGAGGGCGCCGATGCCGCCGACGCATGCGGAGTAGATATCGGAGGTGGTGGAGGCGATCACCCGCGCGGTGAAGGTCGATGCGTTGAAGCTATGCTCCGCATAAAGAACCATCGACACGTCGAAGCACTTGACCACTTCGGGGGCCGGGACTTCGCCAAAGCACATCTTGAAGAAGTTCTCCGACCAGCTCAGCGAAGGGTCGGGGTCGATCGGCTGCTCGCCGATGCGGTGGCGGTATTCCGCCGCGACCATTTCAGGCAGGCGCGCATACATCCTGACGGCGAGATCGTAGAGACCCTCGCGGTCGAAGCCCGCCTCGCTCATGCCCGAGCCGATGTCGGCCTTCCTGTCTTCCTGCCCTTGGAAGCTCAGCGAGGTGCGCACCATGTCCATCGGGTGCGCGTCCTTGTTATAGCGCTTGATGGTGTCGTGGAGGTCGCCCGAGATGCCGCGCTCCGCCCGCTCCTTCTTGCGGAACGCTTCTAGTTGGTCGGTGGTCGGAAGTTCTTCGTTCCAGATGAGGTAGGCGGTTTCCTCGAAGCTGCCGTTCACCGCCAGATCCTGAACCGCATAGCCGCGATAGGTCAGCGAGTTGCTTTCCGGCACCACCTTCGAAATTGCCGTGTCGTCAGCAAGAACCCCGGCCAGACCGTATTTAACCTCATCCGACATACTGTCACTCCCTTGATGTCGCCCGGCGGTTAGCACGGGCAGACAGGAGCGCAAATGTGCTGTTCGGCGCGGGGCCGCCAGTCGGTGGGAGGCGCCGGGAAAGGAGCTGGGGTCCGGACCCTAGTGGGTGGAGGAGAAAACCACCACGGCGCGGCGGTTCAGGGGCTCGCGCCGCTCGTCCTCATGGACGCGGATGGGCTGGCTCTCGCCCGCCGTTTCGACCCGCACGGCCGAACCGGCAAAGCCCTGCTCAGCCAGGATGCGGGCGACGGCCGCCGCGCGGGCACGGCCATCCTGCAGGTTCCGCTCGTCGGGTCCGGCGCGGTCGGTATGACCAACGACGGTGGCCATGTCGTAACCCGAAGCACGGGCCTTGGCCGCCATCTCGCGCACGAGAAGCCTTCCGGCCATGCCAAGCTCGTTCTGGCCGTAATCGAAATAGACGGTGGTGGTCAGGTCCCGCACATGAATGGTGGGCCGCTCGATCACAGGCTGAGCCTGCGCCATGCCCCATCCCAGCGTCATCGCGCACAAAAGTGTCACCACGCGCACCATATCTGCCTCCCGCCTTCGCGAATGTGTAGCTGAAGATCACATTCTTGCGAAGAGGTTGATGCGGAGGTGCTAAATTGGGGTGAACGAAAAGGCCCGGCCAGCCCGCAAGGACCGACCGGGAGGTGAAGCGCCAGAGCGGCTCATCGGGCCGCCTTTGCGCCTTGAAGTTTAGCGTTTGCCGGCGCGGACGGTGGTCTTCGTCTTTTTCGGCTTCAGCGCGGGGCTGTCCTTGCCGGCGGTGACGGTGTTCGTCTTGGCGGCGGGTTTGTCAGTCTTGTCTTTGGCCATTTAGGCATCCTTGGCGTTCGTGCGGTCACCATTGCCGCACGAACCTCGAGATAGCGCAGACCGGGCGGAAAACAATCCGCTTACCAATCAAATAATCGTGCTCGTCTCAGCCCTGGGGCGTGTCGCCGATCTCGAAGTTGAAGAGGTCCTGATCGAAGGCATTGTAGTCTTCATAGCGCAGAAGATCATAGAGATCGCGGCGGTGCTGCATCCTGTCGAGAATGCCGTTTTGATCCCCATACGCCTTGATGTGGTCGAGCCCGCGCAGCGCCTCGCCCATGGCCAGGCGCAAGGTCGTTACCGGGTAGATCACGAGGTTGTAGCCGAGATTCTCGAGCTCCGTCCGGGTGAAGAGGCGCGACTTTCCGAACTCGGTCATGTTGGCGAGGAGCGGCACGTCCAGGGCTTCGCGGACGGCTTCGAACTCGCTCTCGTCCTTCAGCGCCTCGGGGAAGATCATGTCCGCGCCGGCATCGACATAGGCCTTCATCCGGTCGATCGCCTGGTCGAGCCCCTCCACCGCCCGGGCGTCGGAGCGGGCGATGAGGACAAAGTCCTTGTCAAGACGACCTTCGGCGGCGGCCTTGACCCGCTGCACCATGGTGTCGCTGGAGACGATTTCCTTACCGTCGAGATGCCCGCAGCGCTTGGGCATGACCTGATCTTCGATGTGGCAGCCTGCGAGGCCCGCCTCTTCCATCAGGCGCACGGTCCTTGCCGCGCTCATCGGCTCGCCGAAGCCCGTGTCGATGTCGATGATGGTGGGAAGATCGGTGACCCGGGCGATCTGCCGTCCTCGTGTGACGAACTCTTCCTGATTGGCGATGCCGACATCGGGCAGACAGAGATCGGCGGAGATGACCGCGCCGGACGCATAGACACCGTCGAAGCCCTTGCGCTCGATCGCCTGGGCGCAGAGCGGATTGAAAGCGCCGGGGAAAGCGTGGAGTTTGCCGTCACCAAGAAGGGCGCGGAACGCCTGACGTTTCTCGGATGGGGTCTTGGTTGTGAACAGCATCGGGCGCCTCCTTTTGGTTCTGGCAGCCCTTTCCCCGCCATGGCCGCTTTTGTCCAGCGGGCCCCTTTCCTGCATGAAGCGAAGAGCCGCCGAGGCGGCTCTTCGCTCCCCCTCGTTCGGCAGGCGTTAGAAGCGTGCGCCGCCGAATTTGTACTCGATCATCACCGTGCCGGCATTGGCCTCGGCGCCGTCGAATTCGTAGCGGGTGTAGTCGGCGCGAAGCTGCCACGCCTCGTTGAAGTCGTAGGCCACGCCGCCGCCGAAGGCGATGCCGTCATCGCTGCCCGAAGCGATCTCGACCGGGTCGCCATTCGTGTCGCCCTCACTGGGGTCGAGGCGGGCGTTGATTTCCGCCTCGACGAAAGCGTAACCGAGACGGCCGAAGATCTCGAGGCGATCCGCGATCGGATAATTGACGCGGGCGAAGCCGGCAACGAGGTAGTCGATGCCGAGATCACCGGTACCGGCGGCGCGGACGACATTGCCGAGATTGCCGTCGCCATCGTCCTGGATCAGGTCTTCGCGATCACCCTGAAAGTCGAAGTCGCCTTCGTCGATGCCGAAGGACGCATCGGCTTCGAAGGCGAAGATCGGGGTGAACTGATAGCCGACCCGCGCGGTCAGCGCGTTGACGTTTTCGCCGATGTCATCGACCGACTCGATCTCGGAATCCGCTGTCACGTCGAGATAGGTATAACCGCCGCCAAGATAGAAACCCTTGGTCTCCTCATAGACGGGCGAACCGAACTGGGCGTGGGCCGCGGTGGTGAGACCGGTAGCGAGAGCGATGGAACTGATGGTTGCGAGAATGCGCATGTAACCTCCAAATATCCCGGCCGGCGACAACACGACGTAGCGCCACGGCCGAAATCCTTTCGATCACCAGCAAACAGCCATGGGGAGCATCTGTTCTGGCCCCCGGACGAAGAGGCTGCGCTGTGGTGTAAAAATGCAACAACCTAACGTTGCAGATCGTCCACCAATGACTGATCGCCCGCCTGGTCCTTCGGAATGACGCTCAGCGTACCGTCCGTCTCCAGAACGATGGCGGCGACGCGCTTGAAGTCGCCGCAGGAGCTGTCGCGAACCGCCGAGGCAAGCTCGTCCTCGGTCAGGCGATGGCGGCGGATATCCCTGGTCGCGAAGGTTCCGTCCTTATAGAGAACGGTAGCGGACGCCATCAGCAACTTCTGAGCAAAGTCGGAGCGTGACGTCGAATAGGCGGTTGCCATCTGGCACAGAAGCAACAGTCCGAACGATAAGATCGACGGGATCAGTGCCTGCGACCCCATGAACATCGATGCGAGGATCGAGCCCATCGCAATGGTGATGACGAAGTCGAACATGTTCAGCTTCGACAGCGACCGCTTGCCGGAGCTGCGCAACATGACGACGACACCGACATAGCCGAGGGGACCGACAATGAGCGATTTGATGATCGGGTCCCAACCGGACCAGAGCGGATCCATAAACGGCCTTTCGCTGCGGCGTAGCGTTCACCGAACAAACAGGGACCCGCGGCTGTTCCCGCTTTTCTGAACCCCACCTGGCCGGAGGAAAGATGAGCAAGAACCGCGAAGAGATCTGGGACGAATGGCGTGGCCTCGTGAACATGGCGCCGAAAGAGCTCGAGGATTGGCTCGATACCGAGGAAAGCCGGAAGGTCGGCATGGACTCCGGCGACGGCGAGAGCACCGGCCACAAGTCGGGCAAGAAGATCATCGAAATCAAGAGAACGAACAAGGACGATCTCTCGGACGACCAGTGGGACCACATGGGCAAGGTCGTCGGCTACATCAAACGCCACAAGGCGCAAGGTCCCGAACAAGACGTTGAGAACTCCGACTGGCGCTACAGCCTGATGAACTGGGGCCACGACCCCTGCAAGGACGATTGAGGTCCGCGCTTCGCAAAAGCGGTCCGCTCTGCCATAACGCCCCCTGACGAGGGAGTGACCCATGGCCTGGATCGGACGGCTCATCGCCGCCTTACTGATATTGTTCGCCCTGCCCTTCCACGCATTGGTGCCTGGGCTTCAGATCGCGCAGAACTTCAACGATTTCGCGCGGGACGTGCTGACGGGGGCCGATCCTCTGGTCACCGCCTATGCGGATGCGGGCTGGCCTGCCACGCTCTGCCTTGGCGTCGCGACGGTCTGCCTTCTGGCAAGCCTCGTCGGGGTGCTGAAGGGTGAACGCTGGGCCGCTTCGCTCATCGTTTTGGCAGCCATTGCCGATGCCCTGTCGCTCTATTTCGCGCAGACCATGAGCCTGACCGATCTCGGTCTTTCATGGCTCCAGATCGCAGGGCTCGGCGCTGCGATGATCGTCCTTTGGCTGATCGTCAGGGGCGTCACCCGCGAGGTCTAGAAAAAAGCGCCGGAGATGACCCCCGGCGCTTTGTCTTCCGGTCTTAGAAGAGACCCCTGGCCGGGTTCTCTTCGATATGGCCGTTCGGCACCACCGGGTTGAGGGTCAGGATATCCTCGGCGGAAAGCTCCGGCAGCCGCTGGACGAGGTCGAGGAAGCGCTCGATCTCAGAGGCCTCCAGGATGCTCTCGGTCAGCATGCGGAACTTATTGATATATTGCTCCCGGCCGAACGGGCGCGCGCCGTCCGGGTGCGCATTGGCGAGGGCTTTTTCGTCCTCGAGCACGGTGCCGTCTTCCATGGTGACCACGACCTTGGCGCCGAAGGCTTTCTCCTTCGGATCCTGACTGTGATAGCGGCGGGTCCATTCGGGGTCTTCGGTGGTCGAGATCTTGTGCCACAAACGCACCGTGTCCTCGCGCTGTGCACGCTCGGGCGCGTAGGAGCGGACATGGTGCCACTCGCCGTCCTGGAGGGCCACGGCGAAGATATACATGATCGAATGGTCGAGGGTCTCGCGCGAGGCCTTGGGGTCCATCTTCTGCGGGTCGCCCGAACCCGTGCCGATCACGTAGTGAGTGTGATGCGAGGTGTGCAGAACGATCGACTTCACCTTGTCGAAACCGCCGGCGTCCCTGATCTTCGGACCCATGTCGAAGGCGAGGTCGATGAGCGCCTGGGACTGGTACTCGGCCGAATGCTCTTTGGTGTAGGTGTCGAGGATCTGCCGCTTCGCCTCGCCCGCGCCGGGGAGCGGCACGGTGTAGGTCGGCTCGTAGGGGCTCTTGCCCTGGTCGCGCGCGGTCCGGCCGTTGAGGATGAAGGAGATGACCGAGTCCTCGCCCTCATAGATCGGGGACGGCGCGCCCTCGCCCCGCATGGCGCGGTCCACCGCTTCGATCGCCTGCTTGCCGGCATAGGCCGGGGCGAAGGCTTTCCACGAGCTGATCTCACCCTTACGGCTCTGCCGTGTGCTGATCGTCGTGTGAAGACCCTGCTGCACGGCCTGGAAGATCGTCTCCTTGTCAAGACCCATCAGCGTACCAACCGCTGCCGATGCCGACGGGCCGATATGGGCGATATGGTCGATCTTGTGTTCGTGCAGGCAGATGCCTTTCACCAGCGCGACCTGGATTTCATAGCCCGTCAGGATGCCCCGGACGAGGTCACGGCCAGAGCGGCCCTGCTGCTGCGCCACGGCGAGAACCGGGGGGATGTTGTCGCCCGGGTGCGAATAATCGGCGGCGAGGAAAGTGTCGTGGAAGTCGAGCTCGCGCACGGCCGTGCCGTTGGCCCAGGCGGCCCACTCGGCGTGAACCCGGGTGCCTTCGGGCATGCCGAAAAGGGTGGCGCCGCCGTCGCGCTTGTGGGCCAGCGCCTGAGCCCGCGCCGACTTGATCGGTCCGCGGTTGACCGAAGCGATGGCGACGGACGCGTTGTCGATCACCCGGTTGATGACCATTTCGGTCGCGTCGCTGTCGGCCTCGACGGGGTCGGCGGCCACTTCGGCGATCTTCCAGGCGAGCTGGTCCTCACGGGGCAGCTCGTCCTTGGACGGGTGGGCGCGAACGGTATGGTCGATGGTCATCGGGCGTCTCCTCAGAATCTGTGAGGCGGCGGGTAGCGCAAGGGGAAGCCCCTGCCAACGGCATAGAGAGCGGCCCCTGCGAACTGCGCTTTTCTGAAATTGAGGGTTTATCGAGTTTCGATCAGTTGATAGGCGCAGGGGAACTTTCTTTGGGGTCTAAGCAATGCGCACCGCGATCGGCGCCCTCACCGCGCTTCTATCATCCGCCTTCGCCCAGGACAGCCAGCCGCTGGAGGGTGTCCCCCTCGGCCTGTGGATGTGGAGCGACGAGCGCGCCGATCCGACGGCCGAAGTGACCCTCGCCCGCCAAGGCAGGACCTGGAGCGGCACGATCGACGGCGAGGACGCTGCGGTCACGAAGGAAGGACGCCGCATCGTGATCGAGAGCGGCGATGGCCACCGCTTTGTCGGCGAGATGACCCGTCGCGGCAGGCTCGTCGAAGGCCTCTGGCACCAGCCGCAAACCGACCGCGCCTATTCTCACATGGTGACGCCCGCCGCCCTCACCGCCTCGGGCCGCCGCCGCTGGAGGGCCGAGATCACGGAGCAGGAGCGCCCCTTCCGCGTCTTTGTCGAGATCTTCGAGCATGAGGAAGGCGAATACCGCGCCGCGATCCGCAATCCCGAGCGGGGTGAGCCGCGCCGTTCGGTCTGGCGCATCGAGGGGATCGAAGGCGACCGGATCAAGCTCGTCTCCGGCAGCGGCGACTGGGCCGTCCGCCGCGAGATCCTGATCGACGGCGAGGACCTGCGCCTCGACCACCAGCGCATTCCCGGCACGCTCACCCTCTCCCCTGTCGCTATGGAGGACGCCGAAGGTTTTTTGCCGCGACCGGAAGATGCCCGGCCCGCGCGCCATCAGGTCCCGCCGCAGCTCGATGATGGCTGGCAGGTCGCTTCCGCTGAAGAGGCCGGTTTCGACCGCGCGAAACTCGATGCCATGGTCGAAGAGCTCGCCGATAACGATGTGCGCGACATCAGGGGACGGATGATCCATTCGGTACTGGCGGCCCATGACGGCAAGCTTGTCGTGGAGGAGTATTTCTTCGGCTATGACCGCGAGGACCGCCACGACACCCGCTCCCTTGGCAAGGTCTTCGCCCCGGTCCTGATCGGCGCCTTGCGGCAAGAGGGCGCCGATATCGGCTCGGACACCACGCCCATTCCGGCCATTCTCGAAGATGCGGGCGAGCCGCTGGACGATCCGCGCAAGGCGGAGATCACCTTGGGTCAGCTCATGTCCTTCTCCAGCGGCCTCGACTGCGCCGAGAATGACAGCTCTCCGGGTTCGGAGGACCGGCTGTGGACGCAAGAGGAGACTGACGATTTCTGGCTCTACACCGCCCGCCTGCCCGTCCTTCATGAGCCCGGCACGCGCCACGCCTATTGCTCGGCCAGCATCAACTTGGCCGGCAGCACCATCGAGCACGCAGGCGGCAGGCCGATCATCGAAATCTTCGACGAGCTGATCGCAGAACCCTTGGCGTTCGGGCCCTATCACTGGAATGTCGCGCCCAACGGCGCCGCCTATCTCGGCGGCGGGCCCTATATGCGGCCACGGGACATCCTGAAGATCGGTGTGATGGTGGCGGACGGCGGCGTCTGGAACGGCCAGCGGATCATCGACGAAGCCTTCGCGAGGGAACAGACCGAAGCCTTCATCGAAGTGACCCCCGAAACCACCGGCATGACCCAGGAAGAGTTCAACAACAACAGCTTCGGCGGCAAGCAGGGCTACAAATGGCGCCTCGACGAGGTCCGTGTCGGCGATCAGAGCTATCCTACCTACGAGGCCTCCGGCAATGGCGGGCAGCTGATTGTCGTCGTCCCCGACTTCGATCTCGTTGTCGGCTTCACCGGCGCGAACTACAATTTCGGCGGCATCTGGGGCCGCTGGCGCAACGAGATCATCGGCGGCCACCTCATCCCCGCTCTGGAGTCCAGTCCGCCAGCAACCGAGTGATCCGCCGAGGTAATATTTTCAGGAAAGTCTTGTCCCACTTTTCACGAATGATCGTAATTCATTGTGTTCGAGGGGGTTCTTCCCGCCCAGATACTCTTAACCTTCAGCAGTGCTCGCCTTGCCTAACAAAATCTTTCCTTGTTATCTTAAATCAGCAGAACATGAGGGGAAATTTTGTAATGCTGAAACAATTGGCAGGGGGCATCGCCTCCTTGGCGCTTCTCGCCGGGGCCGCTTCCGCCGCGACGATCAGCGGTTCGAACGGCACGTTTTATTTCGGTGCAGGCGGCGAAGCGGACTTCATCAACGATCTCGGTTTCGCACCCACGATCACCGAAGACTTCGAAAGTTATGGCGATACGAACATCACCGCAGCGACGAACCCGTTCGCCCTGTCGAACGGTATGGTCCTGACGGTCACGCCTGACGATCAGACCCTCGATACGCGCATCCTAGATGGCGCTCTTCGTCTGAGCACGGATGTCTTCGATAGCGGCGCGCCCAATGGCACCCGCGCGACCATGGCGATGCTCGATCTCTTCCCGACGAGTTTCGTCCGGTTCGATTTCAGCCCGCAAGGGGTTGGCAACGACACCGGCACCCTGATCCAGATCAACGGTGACGAACTGGATGCCGACGCTCTTTACGGCGGCACGGACGGCAATGTGAACGGGGACAGCGGCTATACCGGCTTCTTCGCCTATATCGGCAACAACACCTTCACCGAGCTGGTCTTCGTTTCTGAGAACAGTCAGAATGGTTCGTTCGATGACGATTTCGCCATCGACAACTTCGCTTCGGCTGAAGTGCCGCTTCCGGCCGGTGCTCTTCTGATGCTCGGCGGTCTCGCTGGTCTGCGCGGCGCGCGCCGGTTCGGCAAGACCAAGTAACGGCAAACGCATCTTCGAAAAAGGCGGCTTCAGGCCGCCTTTTTTGTTGGATAGCTCAAAGCTCCAGCGCGCCGTGCTCGGGCGTTGAGAAGTACCAGTCGATCCTTTGCGGATCGACGTCCTCCGCCCGGGCCGGTTGCCATTTGGGGTCGCGGTCCTTGTCGATGATCTGGGCACGGACCCCTTCGAGGAAGTCCGGGCCTTCCAGAAGATGCGCGGTGACGCAGAACTCACGGCTGATCGCATCCGCGAAATTGCCGGGCGCATCCTTCAGGAGCCGCAAGGTCAGGACCTGACTCGTCGGGCTTCCCGGCGCCATCTGCTCGAGGCAGCCCTGACCGAAGGCGCCGCCGATCTCTTCCAGCGAGGCCTTGAGGGCCGGAATGCTTTCGACATTGGCGAAATGCTGGTCGATGTCGCGCATCGAATGAACGAGCTTTCCGGGATCCGCGGGATTGTAGGCGCCAAGGGCACCGTCGACAGCGGCGAGCGTATCGCCGGAAAGATCAGCACCAAGAAGAGCTTCGCGCGTGCTTTCCAGATTGTCTTCGGCGATGAGATGGGTGGCGATTTCGGCCGTCAGGCAATCCGCGCCCGAAAGCCTCGCGCCGGTCAGGGCGAGGTAAAGTCCCGTGCCGCCGCGCAGCCGGTTGAGGGCATAGCTCGCGCCCACGTCGGGGACGAGGCCGATACCGCATTCGGGCATGGCCCACATCGTCCGCTCCGTGACGATCCGCCGGTCGGCCATGCAGGAGACGCCGACGCCCCCGCCCATGCAGATGCCGTCGATCAGCGCGATATAGGGCTTCTCGTAGCCCGCGATCAGGTTGTTAAGCTTGTACTCGGTACGGAAGAAAGTGGCGGCTTCCGCCGGATCATCCTTGGCGGTCGTGGCAAGCCAGCGGACGTCCCCGCCTGCGCAGAAGGCGCGCTCGCCCGCCCCCTCGATCAGGACGGCCTTCACGCCGTCGTCATCGGCCCATTCCCGCAAGGTCTTGTCCATCGCGGCGCACATGGCCGTGGTGAGGGCGTTGAGGGCTTTGGGGCGGTCGAGGGTGATGAGACCCCATTCCCCATGGCGGTCGAATGTGATGTCGTCGGTCATGCAGGAGGGGTTAGCCAGAGCACCCGCGCTGGCCAACCCCTTTCCCCTTCGCAATCGGCTGAGAGGGGCTCTTGGGCCTGCTCCGCGTCCTCTCCCGGCGGCTGGCGTATTCGAGAAGCAGCATATGCGGCAGGGTCAGGGCCGCGAGGCCGACGAAGAGCGCGCGGATCCCCGCCCCGTTCCAGGACGTCACGATCTCCCCGGGCAGGAAAAAGGCAAGCGCGATCACCACGCCCATCGCGAGTGCCGTGTAGATGCCGACCACGACCCGCCCGCCCGGGCCGTCCACCAGCTCGCGGTGGCGCAGCAGGTGGCGGGGGCTGTGAAGCAGGGTGAAATAGGCCGCGAAGAAAAGAAGCGGCGGCAGCAGGACCGAGAGCGCGGCCACCGCTGCGATCTCCAGCCCTGCCCTCCGGTCGTACCGCAGCGCAAGGAGGAGCGAGCCGCCGATGACGACGAATGCCGCCGCCACGGGCAGGCCGGGCAGTGCCCCGGGCAGGCTGACCGAAAGGCCCGAAACCGTCTCGAAAATGCGCGCGACTTCCTGCGGGTGGCTGATGGTCGGGCCGAGGATGATGACACTGGCCGCGCCAAGCCGCAGGGGCCTCGGCAGGCAGGGCCAGTCTTCGGCGAAATGCCAGAGCGATATCAGGAGAAAGGCGCCGAGCGCCAAGGCAGGCAGTGCGATGAAGGCTGCGACCGTCGATGCCGCGAGCCCCAGATAGACCAAGTGGAAGCGCACGAACCCGCCGCGGTCGCTCCACAGCCCGGCATCTTTGGAAATCATCAGGTCCATGGCGCCGTGCGGCAATCCGAAGAGAAGGACGGCGCCGATCAGGAGGAGCACACCTTCTCGCGGCATGGAAAGCGCCGGGAGCGCCAGCGCCGCCGCAGCGAGACCGAATGCCGCAACCAGAAAGCCAGCGGAATGCCGTCGTTCCGTTTCCCTCACCATACCAAACTGCCCCGGCCTCCCCGCTTACGCGCGGCATGTCCTGTCACAAGCCAACGATCTTGGCCGGAGCGCGAAAGAGACAACTCCCGCAGCTCGTTCCGGCCGGCACTGCTCATCGACGTTGATTAGCTGCCTGAAAGTTAGTCCGCTAATATCGACGGTAACCGAATGAATATTGAGGGATCTGGGGTCGGCGACATGATTCATTCCAAAACGGCACTGGCGTTCGCGACAGCAGTGCTGCTCCTCACCTCATGCAGCGGGGGCGGCACCACGCAAGACGAGCACCGCAATACGCCGCCGTCCTATCTCGGACCTTCGACAATAGCTGTTCCGGAGAACACCAGTACGGTCGGGCAGCTTGATTTCGTCGCCCGGGACGGCGGAGAGCTTCGCTTCGCGTTGGACGGCGGGCTCGATGGTGACGCTTTCGCCCTTGACCCGGTAACCGGCGATCTTGTCTTCGTCTACCCGCCTGATTTCGAGATCCCGGCGGACGGGAACCGCGACAGTGTCTATGACATCAGGGTCGAAGCGATCAGCAGCGCTGGCGGACGCCGGGTCCAGGACATCCGCGTCGATGTTACCGACAGTACGGGCCCGGACGAACTGCGTTACCGCGACGGCGTCTTCGAGTTCGTCGACATCTTCGACGACGTGAAGTTCGGCGAAGCGGAGAACAGCCTTGGCGTCAGCCAGGAGCTGTTCATGACGATCTACGTGCCGCAGGGCGACGTGGAAACGCGCCGCCCAGTGATCATCCTGGGGTTTCCAGGCGGCTTCATTGACGGCGACAGGCTGGACGAGCAGGAACGGGCGGTCAGTTTCGCGCGCCGGGGCTATGTGACGGCGTCGATCGACTACCGCATTCTTCCGGGCACCCCGCCCACGCCCAACGAGCTGATCTTCGCAGCGATCGACGCGCTCCAGGACATGGCTGCCGCGGTTCGCTTCTTCCGGGAGGATGGTCTGGGGGCAAATGCCTACGGGGTCGATCCCGACGCCATCATCGTCGGCGGCTCGTCAGCAGGCGGCATCTCGGCCGTATCCCTCGCGACGGCAGAGGTCGATGAGGTCGAGCCGGGTCCCGTCAAGGATTATCTCGTCGCTACCGGCGGCATCGCCGGGCGGTCGAGCGACAATTTCGCCACTGTCAGCTCCGGGGTGCAGGGCGCCTTCTCCTATTCGGGCGGCACCCTCGATATCGCCTATGTCGATGCGAACTCCGCACCGCTTTTCGCGGCGCATGACGATCAGGACCCGGTCATTCCCTGCTTCGAAGGCGAGGAAGGCAACCAGTTCACGGGCATCGTCCTTTTCGGCGGCTGCGCGCTGGAGGATGCCTACCGGCAGGCGGGAGCCCCGGTCGAGCTGTTCCTCAAGGAAAACTCAACCGGGCACGTCTCGTTTACCGCCACCGAACAGGCCGAGATCGGAAGGCGCGCAGGTGCGTTCTTCCTCGAGAATGCCCTCACGCCATAGGGCGCCTTCAGCCGCGCAGGCGGTCCGCTACGGCTTTCAGGGCCCCCTGACCTTTCGAGCCGTCAGGGCCCCCGCCATGGGCGAGGTCGGGCTTGCCGCCGCCGCCCTTGCCGCCGAGGGCCTCGACCATCAACTTGACGAGCTCAGGGGCCGGATGATCGCCGGTCAGGGACTGTGAGACACCGACCGAGGCAGAGGCCTTGCCGTCATTGACCGCGACGAAAGCGGCGACCGCCTTGTCCGATTTCTTGAGAGCATCGGCGATCATGCCGCGAAGCTCCTTGGCCGGAATATCCTCGAGAACGGCGCCGGTAAAGGCGATCCCGCCGATCTCCTCGGCTTTCGCCCCGCCCCCGCCAGTCGCGGCCTTCTTGCGGGCGGCCACTAGGTCCTTCTCGAGTTTCTTCTTCTCTTCCTGAAGAGCGGCGATGCGGGACCCAAGTTCGTCCGTACTCGTTTTCAGGGACGCAGCCGCGTCGGCGGCCGCTCCGGCCTGGGTCTTGAGGTGACGCCGCGCAGCCTCGCCCGTGAAGGCTTCGATCCGGCGGATGCCCGATGCGACAGCGCCTTCGGAGACGATGACGAAGAGCGCAATGTCGCCCGAGCGGCTCACATGGGTGCCGCCGCAAAGCTCCACCGAATAGGCGCCGTCGCCGGACAGGGCACGCCCGAGGCTCAAGACCCGGACCTCGTCGTCGTATTTCTCCCCGAAGAGGGCCATGGCGCCCTCCTCGATCGCCTGGTCATAGGGCATGAGCTTGATCGTGCCCTGATCGTTCTGCCGGATGACCGCGTTCACCTCTTCCTCAATCCGGTCGATCTCGTCGCGGGTGAGCGCCTGGTGATGGCTGAAGTCGAAACGCAGGCGGTCAGGCCCGACAAAGCTGCCCTTCTGGGTGACATGCTCGCCGAGAACATGACGCAAGGCCGCGTGCACAAGGTGGGTCGCCGAGTGGTTCGCCTTGATCGCTTCCCGGCGTTCTTCATCGACCGACAGGCGCAGCTCCTCGCCGTCCTGAAGCCTGCCCTTCTCGATCCGTGCGCTGTGGACATGAAGGCCGTTCTTCTTCTTGGTGTCGCCGATGACGAGTTCGGCGCCGCCTTCTGTCGTTGCGCGTCCGGCATCGCCGGTCTGCCCGCCACTTTCGCCGTAGAAAGGCGTCTGGTTCGTGACGACCAGCACCTCGTCGCCCTCGTTGGCCTCATCCAAGCGTTCGCCGTCCTTGACCAACGCCTGAATCTGTCCGGATGCAGAAAGATGTGCGTAGCCGATGAATTCGGTGGGGCCGGCCTCGTCCGCGATGTCGTACCAGACCTTGTCATCGCCCGCATCGCCGCCGAACTGGGAAGCGGCGCGCGCCCGCTCCTTCTGCGCCTTCATGGCGGCATCGAAGCCCTCGAGGTCGAGGCCGTAACCTTCGCGGCGCAGGGCATCTTCGGTCAGATCGACGGGAAAACCGTAGGTGTCGTAAAGCCTGAAAGCGGCTTCGCCGGAAAGCGTTCCGCCCTCGGAGAGCTGATCGGTCTCTTCGGAAAGAAGCTTCAGCCCGCGGCTGAGAAGGCCTGCGAACTTTTCCTCTTCGAGACGCAGCGTGTCGGAGATCAGCGCCTGTGCACGGCCAAGCTCGGGATAGGCGGCGCCCATTTCGGATACCAGCGTCGGCACCATGCGGTGAAGAAGCGGCTCGCTCGTCCCCAGGGTCGATGCATAGCGCATGGCCCGGCGCATGATCCGTCTCAGGACATATCCGCGCCCTTCGTTGGACGGGGTGACGCCGTCGGCGATGAGGAAAGACGAAGAGCGCAGGTGGTCGGCGATGACCCGGTGCGCGGCGAGGTCCTCGCCATCGGCCCTGCGTCCCGTCAGCTCTACGGACTGGTCAATCAGCGCGCTGAAGAGATCGGTTTCATAGTTCGAATGGACCCCTTGCAGCACCGCCGCCATGCGTTCCAGCCCCATGCCGGTGTCGATCGACGGCTTGGGCAGCTCCTTCCGCGAGCCATCCTTCTGCTGGTCGTATTGCATGAAGACGAGGTTCCAGATCTCGATGAACCTGTCGCCGTCCTCGTCAGGCGATCCGGGCGGGCCGCCCGGGACGTCTTCGCCGTGATCGTAGAAGATTTCCGAGCAAGGGCCGCATGGCCCGGTGTCGCCCATCGACCAGAAATTGTCATTTGTCGCGATACGGATGATCCGGTCGTCGGGAAGCCCGGCGATCTTCTTCCACAAGGCCGCCGCCTCCTCGTCGGTGTGGTAGGTGGTGACGAGAAGCCGGGTGGGGTCGATGCCGAACTCGCGGGTGACCAGCGACCAGGCCGCCTCGATCGCCTCTTCCTTGAAATAATCGCCGAAGGAGAAATTGCCGAGCATCTCGAAGAAGGTATGGTGGCGCGCCGTATACCCCACATTGTCGAGATCGTTGTGCTTGCCCCCGGCGCGCACGCATTTCTGCGCGCTTGTGGCGCACGGCGCAGGCGGGGTCTCCTTGCCGGTGAAGATGTTCTTGAACGGCACCATGCCCGCGTTGACGAACAGAAGCGTCGGGTCCGATTGCGGCAGGAGCGGCGCCGAGGGGATCACCTCGTGGCTGCGCGCGGCGAAGAAGTCGAGAAACGTGCGGCGGATATCATTGACGGAAGCGCTCATAGCGCCCGCAGTTAGGCGCGCTTTGGTCGCGGTGCAATCATGCACAAGAAGGCCCGCATTGCGAAGGGCCGCGGTTGATGACACGTTCTCATCTTGACGCAAACGGAGCCCTTCCATGCTGCCTGCCATCTTGAGCCTGACCCTGCTCCTGTCCGCCGCGCAAGAAGCGCCGCCCGGCCCCGAAGCCTTGGCGCAGGGCCAGCTCGAAGCCTACAACGCCCAGGACATCGAGGCCTTCGCGGCTTTCTACGCCGAAGATGTCGAGGTCTATAACCTGCCCGATGGATCGAAGCCTTCGACGAGGGGGATCGCAGCTTTCAGGGAGAACTACGGCAGGCTCTTCGCCCGGCCGGAGGAGACGCGCATCCGCTGCGAGGTGACGAACCGCCTCGTGCAAGGCGCTTTCGTTTTCGATCAGGAAGAGTGCTTCGTCGGCGACAGCGAGGAGCCGGCCATGGGCGTCGTCGCGATCTACGAGACCGGGGACGGAAAGATCAAAAGGGTCTGGTTCGCGCGGTAAGCGCGGCACGCGGACAGCCAAAAGCCCCGGCGGGTGGGCCACCGGGGCTAAGGGTTCAGTCAGCTCGTCTGGCCGGTCTTACTGGGAGAACGCGACGATCATGACTTCCATCTCAGGGCTGGCCGAGCGCCAGGCGCCATCGCTGTAGGTCAGCTCGCCGAACGGAACGGCAAAGGTCTCACCTTCGGTCAGGAAGCCGCCGGACGATTTCGACGCAATAATGTACTCTGCTTGGCCTTCGGGCGAGAAGACGACGTCACGGACGTCATAGATGCCGCTCTCGGTCTGAATCTCGTCGCGCAGGATGTTGGAGAGCATTTGCGTTTCCTGCTCCTGCTCGTCGAGACGCATGGTCTTCTGCGGACGTTCGGCGTCGATATTGTTGATCGAAACGTCGATTTCGAAACCGCTGTCCGGGGACAGTTTCATGTCGCCGGCCTGAAGATAGCCTTCGCCCGAAAGGTCACGGAAGCGGCTCGTCTCATAGCCGATGAAAGCGATCTTGCCCTCATCGTTCAGGATGACGTCGTTGACGCTGCCGATGGGTTGAAGCGCATCGACGAGATCGGCATTCAGCAGTTCGTTGCCGCTGATCGCGCGGTCACTCAGCTTGATCTGATCACCCTCACGCTCGATCAGTGCATGGTCGCCCTTCGCCATCTTGCCTTTGTGGTGATCGGCGAAAGCAGGCGCGCCGGCGGCGATAGCAACAGCGGTAGCGGAAAGAAGCAAAGTTCTCATCGGTAATCTCCTTCGATTGCGCGGCTAAAATTTTATTCTTTCAGCAGCTTGGCATGTACCAAACGGACCAATCGAGGGAGCGTTTCGTTCCTTGTACGTCTTCCCGATCAAGTGAGTGCTGGGATGTCGTTACGTTCAGGCCGACCATGATCCGTTAGCAGATCACGCAACATTCGTCTTCACACCGCGGATCGACTGGCCTTCATCTATTCGCGGCGCACCTCATAGCCGCCTGACCTAACCGTTTCCTCATCGTGTAAACTTCTCTTCAGGCAGAGGAGATGCAGGATGCCGGTACGGGAAGGACCATCACGCCCTCGCGACCATTCTTGCGCCGGAAGCGTGCCAAGCCGCCTCAGGCGTCTTCCTTGGCGGGCATGATGGTCACACTCTCCCCGCAGCCGCAGGCGTCGGTCTGGTTGGGATTGTTGAAGACGAATTTCGAAGAAAGCTTCTCGGTGACGTAGTCCACCTCGGTCCCGAGGAGGAAGAGGATCGCCTTGGGGTCGATGAGGATCGTCACGCCGTGATCCTCGACCATCTCGTCCAGCGGCGCCTTCTCGCTGGCATAGTCGAGGGTGTATTCCATACCGGCGCAGCCGCCGTTCTTCACGCCGATACGAACGCCGATGAAGTCGTTGTCAGCCCGCTCCATGATCGCCTGCATCCGCGCAGCGGCGCGGTCGGTCAGGGTGATCGCCTGCGGTCTCGGTCGTCTTGCCATCACATCCATCCCAGTTCGAGTTTCGCTTCTTCGCTCATGCGTTCGGGCGACCAGGGCGGCTCGAAGGTCATGTTGACGGACACCTCGTCGACGCCGTCCACCTTGACGATCGCGTCCTCCACCCAGCCGGGCATCTCGCCTGCAACCGGGCAACCCGGCGCGGTGAGGGTCATGTCGACGGTGATCTTGCCGCCCTGCCCTTCCTCGCCGGGGTCATAGTCCACCTTGTAGATCAGGCCGAGCTCGTAGATGTCCACCGGTATCTCGGGATCGTAAACGGTCTTGAGCGCCGCGATGACCTTCTCGGTCATGTTCGCATAGCCGACCTCGTCGAGGTCCGCCTTGTTGGGCGCGCTCTGATTGGCGCGCGGAACGTCGCTCTCCGGCGCGAGGTCGATGATGTCGCGTCCGCCCGTTTCGGGATCGAAGGTCTGTTCGGTTTGATCGGTCATGGCTCTAGCTCAACAGATCGTGTGCCTTGCGGCAGGCTTCAAGCAGCCGCTCGACATCATCGTGGGTGTTGTAGGCGGCAAAGCTCGCCCTGGCGGTGGCGGAGGTGCCAAGGCGCTTCATCAGCGGCTGGCAACAATGGTGTCCGGCCCTGACGGCGACCCCCTGGCGATCGACGATGGTGGAGACGTCATGGGGGTGGATACCCTTGAGGTTGAAGGCCACGACCGGGCCCTTGTCGGGGGCGGCGCCATAGAGGTCGATAAAATTGCTGGCGCGCAGCGCCTCCATCGCATGTTCGGTCAGCGCGCGCTCATGGGCCTGAAGCCCTTCGATATCCTGCGCCATCAGCCATTCGAGCGCCGCGCCAAGGCCGATCGCCTCGAGGATCGGCGGCGTGCCCGCTTCGAAGCGGTGGGGCGGCACGTTGTAGGTGACGCGGTCCTCCTCGACAATGTCGATCATCTCGCCCCCGCCCCGGTAAGGAGGAAGACGGTCGAGAACGGACTTCTTGCCGTAAAGAACGCCGATGCCCGTTGGGCCATAGGTCTTGTGCCCGGTGAAGACGTAGAAATCGGCGCCGAGGTCCTGAACGTCGACGGGTCCGTGCACGGTCTTCTGGCAGCCATCCGCAAGAAGAAGCGCCCCGTGCATATGGGCCATCCGCGCCATCTCCTTGACCGGAGTGACCGCGCCGAGAACGTTGGACTGGTGCGTGACGGCAACGATTTTCGTCCGCTCGGTCAGCAGCGTTTCGTAAAGGCCGAGGTCGATCTGGCCGTCCTCGTCCACGTCCAGCCATTTGAGAACGGCGCCCTTGCGCTCCCGAAGGAAGTGCCACGGCACGATGTTGGAGTGATGCTCCATCCGGGTCAGGATGATCTCGTCGCCCTCGCCGATCTCCTCCTGCCCGAGGACATTGGCCACGAGGTTCACCGCATCGGTGCCGCCCATGGTGAAGATGATCTCGTCCGTCGATGCCGCGTTGAGGTAGCGCCTCACGGTCTCACGCGCGCCTTCGAAGGCGGCGGTGGTCTCATTGGCGAGGGTGTGAAGCCCGCGGTGGACGTTTGCGTACTGACCGCTCATCGCCGCTGTCAGCGCATCTATCACCGCTTGCGGTTTCTGCACCGAAGCGGCGTTGTCGAGATAGCAGAGCGGCTTGCCGTGCACCTCGCGGGAGAGGATCGGAAACTGCGCGCGGATGTCGTCGACGTTGAAGGTCATTCGGCCTCCCCTTCAGGCAGTTCGCCCCGGCGGCAAGCTTCGTAGGCAGGCTGTCCGGCCTCTGCCGTTTCGAGCACCCGGTAGACGAAGACCTCCTTGTAGTAGCGGCCGGACGTCTTCACCTTCGGACGCTTGCGGTCGACCAGCTTGCCTGCGATCTCCATATAGATCGGATAGCTCTCGTTACTGACGAACCACTCGTTAGCCCCCTGAGAATAGGAAGTCGCCCACCACCGCTCATCGGTGCCGCAGGGCACGAAGACGCTCATCTCCGCGGCAGCGTGGTAGATGCCGCGGTGGCTGTTCTCGTGCTCGCCCGTCTGGGCGGCGGCGAGAGCGGCGAGGGACAGGAGGGCTGCGATCACGACTGGTCCTCCAGCAGGCAGGCGAGGACCCCGCGCAGCCCCTCATCCTCAACGCGGTCCAGCACCTCACCGGCGAAGGCGTCGATCAGAAGAGCCCGCGCCTCCTCTTCCGGCACGCCGCGCTGGCGCATGTAGAAGAGGGCGTCCGTATCAAGAGCACCCGCGGTATTGCCGTGGGCGCATTCGACATCGTCCGCGTAGATCTCAAGCTCGGGCTTGGCGTTGATCTGCGCGCCTTTTGAAAGGAGGAGCGCGTGGTGCGCCATCTGGGCATCCGTATGCTGCGCGCCGCGCTGGACCAGGAACTTGCCCTGGAAGACGCCCCGCGCGCGGTCTTCGCCGATCCCCTTGACCAGCTGACGGGTTACTCCGCCCTCCCCCTCGAAGGTCACGTGGGTAGTGATATCCGCATGCTGCTGGCCGGAGAGGCGATAAAGCCCGTCGATACGCGCATCGCCTGCGCCGAGCTGGGTCACCCGGGTCTGGTGACGCGCCAGTTTCGCGCCAAGCGACAGGGTCATCTGCCCGAGTTCGGCTCTTTTCTCGCCGTCCTCCTCATCGAGGCGGATGTCGGAGCTGTGGACCAGAACGGCTTCGCTCGCCGCGGGCTGGACGACCGTCCGGTCGAGCCGCCCGCCGGCGTCGATCTCGATTTCCGTCCGTGCATTGATGAAAGGGCCGCCGCGGATCTCGTGGGTCTCGATCAGGGCGGCTCTTGCGCCTTCACCGACCGTGACGAAGACATTGTCGCCATGCCGGCCCGCGCCGTCCGAAATACGGCGCAGGACGATGCGGTGGCTGAAGCCCGGCAGGACGGATATGCTGACCAGCGGGCGCAGCGCCGCGATGGCGGCGAGCTCATCCCCTGCGCCGACCGTTTCATCGAGGGCGCGGCCCTGCTCGTAATGGCTGACCACGAGGCCGTCCTCGACCACATAGGTCACGCCAACCTTCTCGCCTCGCTCCACGATCGGCTTCGGCTCGACACCGGGTGGCGCGGAGGGAATGCCGTTCTTGATACGGAGGACGGTCGCGCCATCCGTGGGGACGGGGCATTCAGGATCGAACCCGGCGAGCGGGCCGGAGGGTTCACGCGCCTCGCGGAGCGCGCCTCTGAGGTCGGACCATTTCCAGGTCTCCGTCCGCCGACCCGGAAGCCCGCGCGAGCGAAGAAGCTCGGCAAGGTTCGCGTCCGGCATCTCGGCGAGGAGCCTGTCCTCGAAGGCGGTCAGGGGTACGGGGGGGCCGACCACTATGCGGCCTCCGAAGCGAATTGTTCGTAGCCGGACTCTTCGAGTTCCTTGGCCAGTTCCGGGCCGCCCGAATGAACGATCCGGCCGCCGGCGAGGACGTGGATACGGTCGGGCTTCACATAGTCGAGGAGGCGCTGGTAGTGGGTGATGACGAGGAAGCCCCGTTCCGGTCCGCGAAGGCTGTTCACCACCTCGCCCACCATCTTGAGGGCGTCGATGTCGAGGCCGCTGTCGGTCTCGTCCATGATGCAGAACCGCGGCTCGAAGAGCGCCATCTGCAGCATTTCCATGCGCTTCTTCTCACCGCCGGAATAGCCGTCGTTGAAGGGGCGCTTGAGCTTTTCAGGGCTGAGGCCGACGGTCTTGGCATGCTCGCGGAAGACCTTGAGGAACTCTGCCGAAGACATCTCCTCCTCATCCCGCGCGCGGCGCTGGGCGTTGAGGGCGGTGCGGAGGAAGTTCATGGTCGCCACGCCCGGGATCGCGGGCGGGGACTGGAAGGAGAGGAACACCCCCTTCGCCGCACGCTCGTCAGGGGACATGTCGAGAAGGCTCTCGCCCTCCAGCGTGACGTCGCCTGCGGAAGGTTCGTACCCGTCGCGCCCCGCTACGGTGTAGGAGAGCGTCGACTTGCCCGAGCCGTTCGGCCCCATGATCGCATGGACCTCTCCTGCTGGAACGTCGAGGGTGAGACCGTTGAGGATGGCGTTGCCGCCGAGAGTGACGGTGAGGTTATTGATCGAAAGCATCAACCGACGCTCCCTTCTAGACTGACTTGAACCAATTTTTGCGCTTCGACGGCGAATTCCATCGGGAGTTCCTGAAGAACCTCCTTGCAGAAACCATTGACCAGGAGCGCCACGGCCTCTTCCTCGTCGAGGCCCCGCGACTGGGCGTAGAAGAGCTGGTCTTCCGCCAGTTTGGAGGTGGTGGCCTCGTGCTCGAGGATCGCGGTGTTGGACTTGTCCTCCACATACGGAACAGTGTGGGCGCCGCATTCGCCGCCGATGAGGAGGCTGTCGCACTGGGTGAAGTTTCGGGCGTTCTCCGCCTTCTGGTGGATCGAGACGAGACCTCTGTAGGTCTGGTCCGACTTACCGGCGCTGATGCCCTTGGAGATGATCCGCGAACGCGTATTCTTGCCCAGGTGCACCATCTTGGTGCCGGTGTCCGCCTGCTGATGGTTGTTGGTGATGGCGATCGAGTAGAACTCGCCCTGGCTGTCGTCACCGCGCAGGACGCAGGAGGGGTATTTCCAGGTCACGGCCGAGCCGGTCTCGACCTGGGTCCAGGACACCTTGCTCCGTGCGCCGCGGCAGTCCGCACGCTTGGTCACGAAGTTGTAGATGCCGCCCTTGCCGTCCTTGTCGCCGGGGTACCAGTTCTGGACGGTGGAGTATTTGATCTCGGCATCATCGAGGGTGACGAGTTCGACCACGGCGGCATGCAGCTGGTTCTCGTCGCGCATCGGCGCAGTGCAGCCTTCGAGATAGCTGACATAGGCGCCCTCGTCGGCAACGATCAGTGTGCGTTCGAATTGACCGGTGTTCGCCTCGTTGATGCGGAAATAGGTGGACAGCTCCATGGGGCAGCGCACGCCTTTGGGCACATAGACGAAGGTGCCGTCGGAGAAGACCGCGGAGTTGAGCGTCGCGAAATAGTTGTCGGTGGTCGGAACGACAGTGCCGAGATACTGCCTCACCAGCTCCGGGTGCTCGCGCACGGCTTCGGAGATCGACATGAAGATGACGCCGGCCTTCTGAAGCTCCTTCTGGAAGGTCGTCGCCACGCTGACCGAATCGAAGACCGCGTCCACGGCGACCTTAGGCTTGTCGCCGCCTGTCCGCGCTGCAGCCGCGCTTTCCGCCGCACCCTCGACACCAAGCAGCACTTCGGCCTCGCGCAGGGGAATGCCGAGCTTCTTGAAGTCCGCGAGGATTTCCTCGGGCACATCGTCGATGCTTTCGTACTTCGCGCCGCCGGTGGGCTCGGAATAGTAGTAGTGGTCCTGATAGTCGATCGCCGGGTAGCTGACATTGGCCCATTTGGGCTCATCCATCTGCTGCCAGCGCCGGAAGGCCTCGAGGCGCCATTCGAGCAGCCATTCGGGCTCTTCCTTCTTGGCACTGATGTAGCGGACGGTGTCTTCGTTGAGGCCCTTCGGCGCCTTCACGGACTCGATGTTGGTCGTGAAGCCGTGCTTGTAGGTGCCAAGCTCCTCGACCTGCTGAACCGTCCTGGCGTCGATGCCTTCTTTATACGTTGTTTCGCTCATTATGCTGCTCTCGAAGAGATGCGTTGGAATTCAGAAGTCCAGGCTGTCAGGAAACGTTCCGCTGCATCGGGCGGTGTGTCCCAGCCGAGGGAGATGCGGAGGGAGGCCGCCGCTTCGTCTTCCGCGACCCCCATGGCGGTGAGGACGCCGGAGCGCTTCACCTTGCCCGAGCTGCAGGCCGAGCCCGCGCTGACGGCAATGCCGCTAAGGTCCATGGCCATGACCTGGGTTTCGGATTTGAAGCCCGGCGCGGTGAAGCAGATGGTGTTCGGCAGGCGCGGCGCGGACTGTCCGTGAACGGTAACGCCTTGGGGCAGGCCCGCTTCGATCCGGTCACGGATCTCTGCCAGCGCTTGATAGTCGGACAGGCTGACTGCCTCAGCCAGCCTCCCGAAACCTGCGATGGCGGGGACGTTGTGTGTCCCTGCGCGACGGTTCTCTTCCTGCCCGCCGCCGCCGAGAAGCGGCTCGAAACCGATACCGGGCGTGACGACCAGGGCGCCGACGCCGGCAGGGCCACCGGCCTTATGCGCCGAGAGGGCAAGCATGTCCGCCCCCAGGGTCGAGAAATCGAGCGGCAGCTTGAAGACGGCCTGCACCCCATCGACCAGGGTGTAGCCCCCTGCCCGGCGGGCGATCTGCGCCGCTTCCCGGACGGGATTGAGAACCCCGGTCTCATTGTTGGCGAGCATGACGCAGAGAAGGAACGGCCCCTCCGCCTCGGCATCATAGCCAGAGAGGCGCTTGTCGAGCCATGCAAGGTCGAGGGTGCCGTCATCAAGGACCGGAACGGTCTCGGTGGGCAGGCCGGACTGCGCCGCCGCAGCCGGGACCGCCGCATGCTCGGTCGCGGAAAGGAAAAGCCTGCGCACTTTCGGCCCGCCCCGGGCGAGCCCGAGAATGCCGGTGTGGTCGGCCTCGGTGCCGCCGCTCGTGAAAACAACGCTCGTGGGTGGGCAGCCGACAGCATCAGCGAGGCGTCTGCGGGCAGCCTCCACGATCTGCTTGGCAGCGCGCCCTTCGGCATGGACCGAAGAGGCGTTGCGCGGCGCATCCATCGCTTCGAGCATCGCATCGCGGCATTCGGGCCGCAGGGGCGAGGTCGCGTTATGGTCGAGATAGAGGCGGTCAGGCATGAGCCACCTCGCCGGCGATCGCCTGGACATCGGCCAGGGTCTTCTGGTGCAGCCAGCTTTCGATATGGTCGTCGAGATCGGCCCAGAGCCTGTGGGTGAGGCAGCGGGCCGAGGTTCCGGTGCAGCCAAGCGCTCCGCCCGGCTGGCAGGCTGTGGAGCGCACCTCCTCTTCGACGGCGGTGACGATCGCCGCGAGGGTGATCGCCCCTGGCTCCTTGGCCAGGACATAGCCCCCCTGGGCACCCCGGCGGCTTTCCACCAGCCCCGCGCGGCGCAGCTTGCCGAAGATCTGTTCGAGAAAGGCCAGGGAAAGCCGCTGACGCTCCGCAACGGCGCTCAGCGGCACGGGCGCTCCGTTCCCAAAAGCGGCCATATCGGCCATCCCGGTCACCGCCATCCTCGCTTTCGCTGCCAGCTTCACGCCTGGTTCCCTCCCTGAGACCTCATGTGGACAAGAGGGCCGTCTGTGGTAATGGCCCCGTTCCCGACCTTTCAGCTAGGATTTCCGACCTGCCGGGTCAACTTTGAAATGCGGCCACGTCGCCGCACCGCAGCATGTAAGAGAGCCGATGGCCGAAGTGATTTTTCCTGGCCCCGAAGGCCGGATCGAAGGGCATTACCGCAAGGCCCGCGAAGATGGCGCTCCGATCGCCCTGATCCTTCATCCGCACCCGCAGTTCGGCGGGACGATGAACGACAAGATCACCTATGAGATGTATCACATGTTCGCCCGGCGCGGCTTTTCGGTGATGCGTTTCAACTTCCGCGGCGTGGGCAAGTCCGAGGGTGAGTACGACCAGGGCCAGGGCGAGCTGTCCGATGCGGCGACCGCGCTGGACTACCTGCAGCAGCTGAACCCCGGCGCGCCTTTCGCGTGGGTCGGCGGTTTCAGCTTCGGCGCATATGTGGGCATGCAGCTCCTCATGCGGCGGCCCGAAATCGTCGGCTTCATCTCGGTCTCTGCGGCAGCGAACCTCTTCGATTTCAGTTTTCTCGCCCCCTGCCCCTCCTCGGGCGTTGTGCTCCATGGCGAGGACGACAAGATCTGCCCGCCGCAGCTTACCCGGGACGTGATGGCCAAGACCCGCACCCAGAAGGGGCGGCGGATCGAGTTCCAGACCATTCCCGGGGCGGACCACTTCTTCAGCCAGCACCAGGAAGCGCTGATGGAACAGGCCGCCGCCTATCTCGACCGGCGCCTCGAAGAACCGCCCGAAGGCCACCTTTTCGAGGATTGATCCGATGACAGCCTATATCGATCCCGAACGCGAGCAGTTCAAAGCCTTCGCCTCGATGCCGATCGAGGGAGCGGTGCATATGCTGAACCTGATCAAGCTGCGCGAGAAGGCGGCTTACGAGGACGGCCGCGAGGCAAGCGGGGCGGAGGCTTACAAGGCCTACGGCAAGGCGTCGGCGCCCTTTTTCCAGAAGGTCGGCGGCAGCATCATCTGGCGCGGCCTGCCCAGGGCGGCCGTGATCGGCCCGATGGACGAAAGCTGGGACCTCGGCTTCATCGCCGCCTACCCGTCGAAGGACGCATTCCTCAGCATGGTGAAGGACGAAGGCTACCAGGCGATCGTCTTCCACCGCCAGGCGGCTGTCGAAACCTCGCGCCTCTTCTGCTTCGAAGCGAGCGAGAACTCCAGCCTCTTCGGCTAGGCCGAAAACCATCCGGTGACGGAAAGGCGCGGCGCACGGGCCCAGGGCGTCACATAGGTGACGCTGTGGATCTCACGCACGTCGAACAGCGCCAGGCTGCCGAAGCCCGGCGGCCATGCATCGCGCGGCGTGCCGTCGGTTTCGAAGAACTGAAGAAGGCCGCCCCAGTCAGGGTGCCAGTTTCCCGTCAGTGACAGGACATAGGCGAAACGCCGGCTCTCCCCTTCGGGATCGTCGCGGTGGCGGGTCAGGTAATGGCCGGGGCGGTAGCGGGTCGCCTGCGCGCTGACGCCTGTCACCCGCTCACCCGTCAGCTCACTGATTGCCGAGAGGACGTCTTCCGCCTCCAGCTCTTCCCGGATCCCTGCCAGCGGGCCGGCGCGGAATGTCTCGAGCGGGATCGTCTCATAAAGAAATCCCCGCCCATCCGCAGCCTCGCCATGGAGCTGGCGAAGGAGGTCGCGCCGCTCCTCGGGCGCTGTTGCGTTCCAGCGGTCCTGTCCGATCCGGGCCTGCTGCCCGCCAAGGCTCATCGCGAGCGCCCAGTCGCGGCGATCGCGGAGCGCTTCCGCCCAATTTCGGCATGTCTCCTCTTCGAGGATCGAAGGGAGGCGAAGACGGCGCTCCCCAGCGAAGCGCTCAATCGCTTCGGAAGAGGTCAGGGTTTCAAGCTTCACTCCGCTCATCGGCCCGGCTCCGCTTCGATATGAAGAAGAACTTCGACTTCGAGACCGATCCAGTTGCCCTCGGCGAAGTCGCCCGCGCCGACACCGAATTGCGAACGGTCGAGGATCACCGAGCCGTCCGCCACCGCCCGTCCCTCTTCGTCGATGTCGAGCTGGAAGGGCATCGACACCTCGCGGGTGATACCCTTGATGGTCAGTGTGCCTTCAGCCGCATAGGCACCGTCGCCGATGGCCTCGATATCGTTCGACTTGAAGATCGCGACCGGGTGGCGCGCCGTATCGAACCAGTCCTGGCCGGGAAGCGCGTCGTTGCGCTCGGAAGTCCCTGCATCGGCGCTGGCGAGGTCGATCACCGCCTCGATCTCGCCCTCCGCAGACGGATCTTCCGGATTGAGCAGGATGCCTGCGTTCCAGCGGCCAAAACCACCCTCGAAGCTGCGATCGTTCTGGCTCGCCCGGAAGCGTACAGAGGAGGCCTCGCGGTCGATTTCCCAGTTTGCGGGCGCGGCCATCTCGGGGACGGTCAGGTCGACTTCGCCCCGCTCCACATTCGGCGTGGCTGCAGGCTCGGGCTCGCCGCCGCAAGCCGCGAGAACCAGGACCGCGGATACAAGGAGGGTACGCGCGAATGGGCTCACGAAGACTTCTCCTTCGAAGCGAAGCTCTGGCGCGCGGAAAGCCCGCCTGCGAATTTCGGCAGCATGCGGCGCAAGGTCTGGTCCTTGTCCTTGAAATGGTGCTTGAGAGCGCCTGCCACATGCAGCGCCAGAAGACCGATCATCCCCTTGGCGAAAAGCTCGTGGATCTCGACCCAGAACTCCGCCTCGGCTTCGCCCTGGGGCACCGGAAGATGCGGCACGGGAATGAGCCAGAAGATCTTGGTCGGAATGCCGGTGGTCGAGGCCGAGACGAGAAGCCAGCCGGTCAGCGGAATGAGGATGATGAGCGCATAAAAGCCCACATGGGTGATCCGCGCCAGGACCCGCTCCCAGGCCTTCAGCTTCGGCGACAGCGCCGGGGGCCTGTGCGTCAGCCGCCAGCCGAGCCTGAAGAGCGACAGGGCGAGGATGATGAGTCCTGAGCTCTTATGCAGCTGATAAAGCGTGTATTTGAGGCTCGAAGGTTCGAGATTATGCATGAAGAACCCGGCAGGGATCTGCACGATGATCATCAGGGCGACGATCCAGTGCAGGGCCTTGGCAACGGCGGTGTAGCGTTCGGTCTCGGTGATCATGGAACCCATCTTCCCCGCCCACGGCGCAAGCGCAAGACCGGCTCTGTGCAAACCAGCTCTGCCAGGCGGACAAAGGCCGCTCATGCCGATGACGTATTTCTGACACGTGACTGTCGCGCGAATCAGGCATGAATACCACTTGTATGAGGAACGCCGCGCGGCATCGATGCGGCCTTTATGGCCGAAGCGTCTCGAACGCCGCCCTTTCCGACCCCCCATTTTCTTCAGCAGCAGCGCCATAGGGAGATGCGTCATGGCTCGACGTTCTGCAAAAAAAGCGATCAAGCGATCTGGAACCCAGGGAGGGAAGGATCGCCGGGCCATGCCGGAGAATGTGAGGCTCCTCTTCGAGGACGGATGGTCCCCGGTGGACGATGTGCCCGACCAGCCGCGAGACCAGAGCTTTCGCAAGACGATCAGACCCCAGAACGAGACCCAGGCCGAGCTCTTCAGGCAAATCGACGAGCACAACGTCGTCTTCGCCTCCGGCCCGGCGGGCACCGGCAAGACCTATGTCGCGGTCGCCAAGGCCGTGGAAGCGCTGGAGGCAGGCACTGTCGGCCGGATCGTCCTCTCCCGGCCTGCCGTCGAAGCGGGAGAGAGCCTCGGCTACCTGCCAGGCGACATGGAGGAGAAGCTTTCGCCTTACCTGCGGCCCCTCTACGATGTCCTGACCGACCGCCTCAGCGCCAAGCAGGTGCGGCAACTGATGAGCGAAGGGGTGATCGAGGTCGCCCCCATCGCCTTCATGCGGGGACGCACCCTGAACAACGCCTTCGTGGTGATCGATGAAGCCCAGAACTGCACCTATGCGCAGCTCAAGATGCTGCTCACCAGGCTTGGCTGGCACTCGACCATGGTGATCACCGGTGATCCTGAGCAGACCGACCTCCTTCCCGGCGTGTCGGGCTTTGCGGAGATCGTGGACAAGCTCGAGGAGGTCGAGGAGATCGGCGTCACCCGCTTCGCCCGCGGCGACATCGTCCGCCACCCCCTCGTGGCCAAGATGGTCGAGAAGATCTGACCGCACCGAAAGGCAGGAGGCGGGCGGTCAGTCGTACCAGCCCGCCTTCGCTTCTTCGTGGGCGCCGGCACGCCATTCGGCCATGGCGGAGTGGTTCCAGACAGTGTCCATATAGGGGGTGAACGGAGCGAAGCGCGCCACCGGGCCGAAGGTCCTGATGCGCGAGACGACGGGCGCGTAGAACGCATCCGCCGCCGAGAACGCCCCGAAGAGGAAGGGCCCGCCCGAGCGCGCCAGCGCCTCGGACCAGAGGGTTTCGATGCGCCCAAGGTCCTTCGCCACGCCGGGCGGCACCGAGAGGCCCTTGTTCTCATGCACCATGTCCATGGGCCAGGTGCTGCGAAGATGCGAAAAGCCCGCATGCATCTCTGTCGCCATGGAGCGGGCCCGGGCCCGGGCCGCGCGGTCTTCGGGCCAGATCGCCAGTTCAGGGTGAAGGTCGGCGATATATTCGGTGATCGCGAGGCTGTCCGAGACGGTCAGCTCTCCGTGCTTCAGGCAGGGAACGAGACCCGAGGGCGAATGCCGCCTGATCGCCTCGCGGCTTTCGGGCCGGTCGAGCTGGACCAGAACCTCGTCGAACGCGATCCCGAACGCCTTCAGCACCAGCCAGGGCCGCAGCGACCAGCTCGACAGGTTCCTGTTGCCGATGATCAGGGTCAGGGCGTCTGCCATGGCGGGCCTCCTTTGCTGCCCGCAAGGTCTGGCGGGACGGCGCGGCCGTGACAAGCTGGCAAAAAAGGCCTTTCCTCTTGCCATTCGCGGCGGTCAAAGCTTCTCTAACCGCCGCCGGGTAAAGGCAGGGGCATCATGGCGCGCAGGTCTTCACAACGCGACGGCTATTCTCTCGGGGGCGATGAAGTCCGCGAGGAATCGGGCTGGCGCTATCCGCTTCTGATCTTCGTCGCGACGCTTCTTCTGTCCGGTTTCGTCCTCGTCTATTATTTCGGCCCGACGCCCGAAGAGCTCTCCGGCGACGTTCCCCGTCCGAGCCTCGGTGAGGAAGAGGTCGCCCTGACGGTCGGCGACATCCAGCTTTCGGTGCCGGCCAACCACACGAAGTTTCCCCGCGACAGGCGCGATGGCGAGCGTGACAGCCTGGTCCTTTATGCCGCCTGGCCGCGCATGGACGGCTATACCCCCTCCCGCCGGGCCGACTTCGTGGAGAACCGCCCCAACTCGCGCCGCATCGAGGTCATCGTCGAGACCAACAACTCCCCCTTCGACGAGGACCAGCGCTTCGAGATCCTCTATTCCAAGCACGTGACCCAGGCCGGCGGCGTGCCCTTCGACCATGGCCTGGCGAAATACGAGTTCGCCGCCGCTTCCAGCCTCGCTCCCGGCGCGGGCTATGAGGAGCGCGTGATGTTCGTCGGCGAGGCGGAGGACGGCAGCCGGGCGGTGATCTTCTGTGACGATCATGGCGATGAGGCCCTGGTCCCGCCCGAATGCTACCGCACCATCGACCTCACCGAGGACGTGTGGGTGCGCTATGTCTTCAAGGAGCCCTACCTGCCCGAATGGCGCAAGATCGACACAGCCGTGAAGGCTTTCGTCGCAGGGCTTCGGGAAAAGGCGAATGAGCAGCCTGAACTGGCTGAGAGCTTTACGTCCGGCTAACCATGTTTCGCCAAGAGAAGGGGATGGATGCCCTTCTCTATGCCTTCTCGCTGGGTTTTTCGGGCAGCGACATGATCCGTGCGGTCGTCCTGATGATGATCGGCGCCTTCGTGGTCACCAAGCAGTTCTCCGCTTCCAAGGTCACCGCCGTCCTTCTTCTTATCGACACGGCCTGGCCCTACGGCGCCATGCTGCTCGCCGATGGCAGTCACAAGGGCGTCGAGATCGCGCTGCGCGGCGCGATCATGCATTGGGACGACTATCTTGCAGGCTTTCTTGTCCGGGCGGCGGGCTTCTACGTCTTCATCCGCGGCTCCTATTCGGTGCGTCGAAAGCTGCATGAGAGCTTCGGCGAGGGCGATTCCGGCGGCGCGAAGCTTCTTCCGTTCTAGAGCAACGGACCGCGAAGTGGGAACCGGTTCGCGGTGAAAAGTTGCTCCAAAACACAAACCTAGAGCATCGGACTGATTCCATGAAGCAGTCCGATGCTCTAAGGCGTGCCTTCGAGAAGCGTGCGGTCGAGATCGCGCGCTTCCGGCGGCTCCTTCAGCGGCTGCACCCTCACCGCTATGCGGTTCGCGTCCCCGGTGAACCGCTCGGAGACGAGCCGCACCACCTGCCGGTCATCGTGCCAGAAGACCCCGGAAAGGGCGTCGAGAATGGCCTTGGCGACATTGTCGACATCATGGGCGCCGCGTTTTTCCGCCATCACGGAGGTCCAGATCCGCACCTCGAAGGGCCCATGCTGGATGCGCACCCCCGCCCCTTGCCGCTTGGCATGAGCGGCGACGAATTTCTTGAGCTGGCGCGTCTGGGTCGTGGCAGCGTCGATGATGACCAGGGCAGCGTCGCCCTCGGTCCATACCTTCACCTTGCCGCTACCCGTCGCCATGAACAGGTTCTGAGGAGGGCGGCAGGCCTTGGCTAGGGGCCGTTTGCGCGCATCTTCCTTGGCCGGTTCAAAGAATTGCCACGGCCGCCGGGCTCGCCTAGTGGGCGAGCTGACATTTCAGGAGATGATCCATGGCTGAGACCCGCACCGAAACCGATAGCTTTGGCCCTCTCGAGGTTCCCACCGACCGCTATTACGGCGCGCAATCCGCGCGCTCGCTCATCAACTTCGCGATCGGCACCGAGACCATGCCCGCGCCGATGATCCGCGCCCTCGGCGTCGTCAAGCGTTCGGCCGCGCGCGCCAACATGAAGCTGGGCAATCTCGAGGAGAAGATCGGCGATGCCATCGTCGATGCTGCGAGCGAGGTCGCGGAGGGCAAGCTTGACGGGCACTTCCCGCTTTCGGTCTGGCAGACCGGCTCGGGCACCCAGTCGAACATGAACTCGAACGAGGTGATCGCGAACCGCGCCATCGAAATCCTCGGCGGCGAGATCGGCTCCAAGGACCCCGTCCACCCGAACGATCACGTCAACCGCTCGCAAAGCTCGAACGACACCTTCCCCACCGCGATGCACATCGCGTCGGCAGAGGAGATCACCCACCGCCTGATCCCGGCGCTGACGACCCTGCGCAACGCGCTGAACGACAAGGCGGAGGCGTTCAGGGACATCATCAAGATCGGCCGCACCCACCTTCAGGACGCAACGCCCCTGACCCTGGGGCAGGAGTTCTCCGGCTATGTGGCGATGATGGACAACGCCCTGCGCCGTGTGCAGAGCACCCTGCCCCCGCTCTACGAGCTGGCCCAGGGCGGCACGGCGGTCGGCACCGGCCTCAACGCGAAGCCGGGATTCGCCGAAGCCTTCGCCGAAGAGGTCGCTTCGTACACCAAGCTTCCCTTCGTCACCGCACCGAACAAGTTCGAGGCGCTTGCGACCCATGACGCGATGGTCGAGGCCCATGGCCGCCTGAATGAGGTCGCGGTAAGCCTCTTCAAGATCGCCAACGACCTCAGGCTCCTCGGCTCGGGCCCGCGCTCGGGCCTTGCCGAGCTTCGCCTGCCGGAGAACGAGCCGGGCAGCTCGATCATGCCGGGCAAGGTCAACCCGACCCAATGCGAGGCGATGACCATGGTCTGCGCGCAGGTGATGGGCAACAATGCCGCCGTCAGCTTCGCCGGCAGCCAGGGCCATTTCGAGCTCAACGTCTTCAAGCCGGTGATCGTCTTCAACGTGCTGCAATCGGCCCGGCTCCTGGCTGATGCTTCAGTCAGCTTCACCGACAAATGCGTGACCGGGATCGAGGCCAATGAAGAGCGCATCCGTGAACTGATGGAACGCTCGCTCATGCTGGTAACGGCGCTGGCGCCGACCATCGGCTATGACAACGCCACCACCATTGCCAAGACCGCGCACAAGAACGGCACGACCTTGCGCGAGGAAGCGGTGGGCCTCGGCTTCGTCTCCGAAGAGGACTATGACGAGATCGTCCGTCCCGAGAAGATGATCGGGCCGCGCTGATCTGGGGGCCCGGACCCTAGTCGAGGGTGACCGAGGCGGCGATCCGGTCCGAGGGCGCCGCCTCGACAGGGTTCACCTCGAGAAGCATGCCGGTGAGGGCCGCAAGGCTTACGAGCTGCTGGTCCCGCGCCCAGGCAGCAGCGACTTCGTCCACCGCGGCCGCGAAATAGTCTTCATTGGCGAGGACGAACTCGGTGATCGTCTTGGTACCCCGGCCAAGCTCCGTAGACGTGGCATCGAGACGGTCATTCGCCGCCTCGGCTGCCGCCCTGCGCCGCGCCTGGATCGCCGCCTGACGCTGGACACCGAGGACCGCCGTTCTGACTGCGCTCTCAAGCTCCCGCCGCTGCTCGGCAAGGGTTGCCTCCGCCCCGCGCAGCCTGGCGCGCTGCTCGGCCCGGCCCGCGCGCAACCGGCCGCCGGTGAAAAGCGGTCCGCGAAGGGATAGTCCGACCCTGTCATCCTGCTCCCACCGGTCGTCGATCGGCAGATCGCTGTCATCATATTCGGCGAGGACGAAGGCGTTGAGCGACAGGGTCGGCAAAGCGGCCCGCCGGGCCCCGCGGAGCCTTGCTTCGGCAGCACGCACCTGCGCCCGCGCGCGGTTGATCGCGAAGGCATGGTCCTCGGCCATGACAAGGGCCTGAGCCGGAGTGAGCTGGGCCAGGAAGGCCTCCATGCGTTCGCTCAGGCGTTCAGCCGACGGTGTTTCCACGCATTCGATCTCGAGCCCGGTGAAGACCGACAGCGCGATGGCGACCTGGTCGCGCCGCGCGGCGATTTCCTCGCCGCGGGCGAGAGCGGCGGCGTAGCGGGCCTCGATCTGGCGGGCGTCGGAGCGGGTCATGAGCCCCCGCTCGAGCCGCCGACCGACGGTTTCGGCCTCACGGCCATAACCTTCGGTCTGGGATTCGGTCAGGGCCGTCATGCGTTCGGTACGAAGAAGTTCGTAGTAAAGAAGAATGGCGCGCTGGGCGACCTCGGTCTGGGCCTGAAGCTCGCCAGCCTTGGCTGCGCGCAGGGTCTCCTGCGCGGCGTCGATGACTGCGCCGCGCTGGCCGAAGGAGAAAAGCTCCCAGTCGGCGCTGATACCCACCTGGTCGTCGCGGATCTGGTCGATCGGCTGGTTGTTGCCGAAACCCCGCTGGGCGAAGAGGCTGAACTGCGGGAAGGCGCGGGAGCGCGAGGCGAGAACCTGCGCCCGGGCGAGCCCGCGTTCGGCGCCTGCCGCCTCCACCTCGGGCGCCGAGCTTAGGGCGGCGTCCACCGCTTCGGGCAGGCTGGTGCATTGGCTGGGCTGGGCGGCGCTGGCGGCTGCGAACAGCGCGCCTATCAGTAGGTTCGGCATCAGTTGAAACTCATCCCCCGTCGGATGGTGGCAGAGATCGGCTCGAGAAGGTAATCAAGGAAGGTGCGTGTACGGCCGGACGCAATGAAGGCTTCCACCGGAAGGCCCGGCACGAGCTCTACCGAAGGCAGGCCGCGCAGCGTCTCGGGATCGAGAAGAACCCGCGCTTCGTAGAAATTCGTACCCGTGCTGGGGTCCTCACGGAGGTCGGCGGAGATGCTCAGGACCTCGCCGTCGATGCGCGGCACGCGGTACTGCTTGTAAGCGGAAAGCTGTGCACGGACTTCCTGGCCGGGGCGCACGGCCTCGCGGTCCGTTGGCGGCAGCTTGAGGAGCGCAACGAGGCGGCCGTCTTGCGGCACGATTTCCATCACAGCCTCACCCGGACGGATGACCCCGCCCACCGTATTCGCTTCGAGGCCGAGGACGACTCCGCCGATCGGCGCGGTCAGGAGGGTACGGCTCAACCGGTCCTCATTGGCTTCAAGGCGTTCAGTCAGGGCAAGGACGGTCCTGGCGTTCTCCGCGGCTTCTTCCTCCACCTCACGGCGGGTGCGGCTGAGAAGCTCGTCGATCTGGCCCTCGGCTTCCTCGCCGGAACGAAGAGCGGTGTTCCGTTCGCTGTTGAGGCGCGCAAGCTCCGCCTGCAGGGCAAGGACCTCACGCTCCGCGCGCTGAACATTACCGACTGTTTCGAGCTGTTCCTCAAGGCTCTCGCGCTTGATAGCGAGATCGTCGCGGGCGACCCTGAGATTGCTTTCGGTCGCGGTGATCTGGGCGGCAAGATCCTGCGCGCGTCCTTCGGCGGAGGCGAGCCGGGTCCTCAGGACCCGGAGTTCCGCAAGGGAAGTCGCGCCCTGCTCTTCGAAGAGACGCTGCTGCTGGTCGATGATCGACGCGGCGACGACCTCATCGAGACCGAGGCTGTTTTCGGGGAAGGCAGGCTCCTCCATCCCCTCGCGCAAGGCATTGAGGCGGGCAGAGGCAGCGCGGGCCTGGAAAAGGTCCTGGGCGATCTCGTCGCGAGCAGCTTCGGACTGGACGGGCTCAAGGGTGATGAGCCGGTCGCCTTCGGCCACCTTGTCGCCTTCGCGCACATGGATCTCGCGCACGATGCCGCCCTCGTAATGGGCGATCTCCTTGCGCTCGTCGCGGACCACGAGCTGCCCGCCGGCGATGACGCCTTCGTCGAGAGGGGCGACGGCGGACCAGAGGAGGAAGCCGCCAAGGCCCACCGCGCAGACGAGCGCGCAGAGGCGAATGAGCGGGTCCTTCAGCATGGAGACGTTCTTATCCATTGCCGGGGGCCTTTCCTTCCATGTCGACGGTCAGCGCCTGCGGCCTGCTGGCTGCAAGCCGGGACCGTTTGAGATCGGAGATCTGCTGCAGATAGGCTTCACGCGGACGGATCAGGACGTTGCGTTCGTGGACGATCATCACATCGTCCGCCGCGTTGAGAAGCCGCATGTCGTGCGTCGCGATGAAGGCGGTGACGCTGCGCTCTTCGGCGGGTTGCCGCGCCATCTCGGCAAAGCCCTGCATGAGGTGGCCGGAGAGATTGCTGTCGAGGTGAGCCGTCGGCTCATCGAGGAGAATCAGCGGCGGCTTGCCGAAGAAAGCCCGTGCAAGGCCGATGGCCTGGCGCTGGCCTGCGGAAAGATAGGTGCCGCCATCGCCGATATCGGTATCGTAGCCGTCGGGCAGCGAGACGATCAGGTCGTGGCAGCCCGCCACCCTGGCCGCCTGGAAGACCTCCTCGGCGGTGGCGTCGGTGAAGCGCGCGATGTTCTCGCGCACCGTGCCGCGTAGAAGCTCGACGTGCTGGGGGAGGTAGCCGATATAGCGCCCCCGGTCTTCGTGCGACCAGCGGTGAAGGTCGCGGCCCCCGAGGCGGACCGCCCCTTCGAGCGGGCTCCACGCACCGGCGAGGGTCTGAAGAAGCGAGGTCTTGCCCGTGCCCGAGGCGCCGAGGATCGCCACGATCCGCCCGCGCTCGAAAAGGTGGCTCATGGGCTGAAGGAGGGGTTTCTCCGCGCCCGGAACGGTGACAACCATCTCCTGGGCGGAGATCTGAGGCTCGGGCCGGGGCATGGGTGTGACCTGACGGTTTTCCTCGGCCATGGCCTTGTCGGTCCACTCGCCGACCTCGCCCGCCGCCCGCCAGGCGCCGACGACGGCGCGCCAGCTGTTCACCGCCTGGTCGATCGGCGCGAGACCGCGGCCCAGGATGATCGAGCTTGCGATGATCGCACCAGCCGAGATGTATCCCTGCACCGCGAGGAACGCACCGACACCGAGGATCGCGATCTGAAGCGCCATGCGCAGGGCACGGGTGCTCGAGCCGATGAAGACGGCTGGCGTCCCGGCATCGAGCTGGGCGGAGACGCCCTTGCGGCGAAGCTCGCCCCAGCGCAGCACCGAGCGTTGCACCATGCCCATGGAGACGATCGCGCTGCGCTGGCGAACGATCTGGGACAGGGCGTTCTGACCTTCGAGATCGGCGCGCTGCGCTTCCGCGAGAGGCTCCTTGGTCATCCGCTCGTTCAGCATGGCGAGGCCGACCAGCGCCGCTGCGCCTGCCGTACCGAGAATGCCGATCGCGGGATGGATGAAGAAAAGGATGCCGAGGAAGAACGGCACGAAGGGCAGGTCGAAGGCCATCGCCGGCAGCCCCTGATGCAGAGCCTGCTGCACCTGGGTCAGGTTGCCGACCGCGGTCACCGTCTCTTCGGGACGGCGGCTGGCATCGTTGAAGCCCTTGCGCAGGGCGGGTTCGGACAGCTCACGGCTGAGAAGCTCTGCCGCGCGGCCCATGACACGGCGGCGTCCGGCATCGGCGAAAAGATAGATGCCCAGAAGGAAAAAGGCGATCAACGTCAGAAGGATCAGTGTCGCGACCGATCCCGTGGTTAGGACCCGATCATAGACCTGCAGCATGTAGATGGGCGAAACCAGAAAGAGAATGTTGATCGCCACCGAAAAGGCGAAGGCCGCACGAATATGGGGCTGAATGAAAGCCAAAAGCTTTCGCTGGCCCGTCTTCGATCGTTCCATCCCATGACCCCGTCAATCATGACCAACAGGCAAACTGCATTGCTGGCCGTACATCACGAACTTCTGAGTTCGCGACATATCGCCGGGAGGGCGGCGTGCCTAGCCGCTCTTCCGTTACGAAGCCTCAAACCCCCGGTGGCGGCGCGAGGCCGATCACCCTCATCACCACGACTTGGAGCAAACAGACGCCAAGCCAATGCCCGCCATTGATAAAGCTCAGCCGCCAGGGCTTTCGCTCGAAGCGGTCATTGACCACCAGGGCGGGGAAGATGAAGCCGACCCAGATGATGAAAGCCGTGCCGAAAGTCATCGCCCAGACGCCTGCCTCGTTCGGCGCAAGAATGAGGGCGCCTGCGAGGATCGAGGCGATCCAGAACTCGGCGAGGATCGCGACCACGAAGGGCACCCATTTCGGGCCCGGCCCACCTCTGAGCTTGTCCTCGGTCAGCCCGGCAGCCTTCATCCACGGCTTGGAAAGAAGGATGTACCAGGCCGCACCGAAGGCGAAGCTGACGAGCGTGGCCGCCAGAATCGGCAGGATGTTCTCAAGGATGTAAATCAACGCGGACCCCCGTTTTGATTCTTCTGGTCTAACAGGGCATGGGGCCGGACGCAGGCGCTCTGTGCAGTAGGAAGGAGACGCAGCGCATGGAAGATGCCGCCGGGCGGGAAGAGACGCTGCGCTTCGCCTTGCGCGAGGGGACCCGTGTGAGCCATCAGCGCACCGATGACGCGTTCTCCGAACTGGACCTCACCACGCGCGAAGGCCTCGGCACCTATCTTCTTGCACAGGACCTCGCCCTTTCGGCAATCGAGCCGCTTCTTCGGGATGCCAAGGACCTGCCGCCGCTTCCGCTTCGCAGGCATCTCGTCACGAAAGATCTCGGAGCGCTCGGTATCGAACGGCCGGACGTCAACCTCGCCTTTTCAAAGGACGCGCATCCCCTTGGTGTAGCTTATGTTATAGGCGGCTCTCACCTCGGGGGCCAAATTCTCGAGCAGCGGTGGAGCCAGTCACGCGATCCGGCGGTCCTGGGCGCTCACAACTTCGTGAAAAGCGCCGCGTTGCGACAATATTGGTCCGGCCTTCAGGTGTTTCTCAAAGCTCCGGCCCCTAGTGTGGCAACACTTCATCATGTTCTGCAGGGGGCCGATCTGACCTTCGATCATTTCCGGCACGCGCTGCGCCTCGTTCAAGGAGAGATGGCGCGTGGACGTCGATAACAACACCGGCTACCTCCAGCCTGAGGTGGACCTGACCTCCTGCGACCGGGAGCCTATCCATGTTCTCGGACGGGTGCAGGAGTTCGGTTTCCTGCTCGCGATCTCTTCGGACTGGGTGGTCGCGCAGGCGTCGGAGAATATCGGCGACCACCTCGATGTCCACGTGGATGACCTCCTCGGCAGCAACCTCGCCGAAACCTTCTCCCTCGAGGCGGTGAGAAGACTTCGCAGCGCGGTGGCGGCGCTCGACGGGGCAATGAGCATCGAACGGATCTTCGGGCTGCGCCTTCTGAACGGGGGCCGGTCTTTCGACGTGGCTGTCCACCGCTCCGGCGGGAAGATCGTCATCGAAGGCGAGCCGTCCGTCGGCGACTCTCCGAAAGATATCACAAGCTCCGTCTACCCGCTGATCGCGCGCCTGGGCAAGGTCGAGAGCGTCGGCGAGCTTTGCCAGAACGCGGCCAGGCACCTGCGGGTCCTCACCGGGTTCGACCGGGTCATGGTCTACCGTTTCGGCGAGGACGGCAGCGGCACGGTCATCGCCGAGCAGCACAAGTCGGGCATGGAGCCCTTCCTCAACCTGCGTTACCCGGCAAGCGACATCCCGCAGCAGGCGCGGGCACTCTACGTCAAGAACCCGATCCGGATCATCGCCGATGCGAGCAAGGATGGCGCGATCATCAGGCCCGAGCGCGCGCCCGATGGCCAGCCGCTCGACCTGTCCTTGAGCAGCACGCGGGCGGTCTCTTCGATCCATCTCGAATATCTGCGCAACATGGGTGTTGCGGCGTCGATGTCGGTGAGCATCATCAAGCGCGGCAAGCTATGGGGGCTGTTCGCCTGCCACCATGAGACCCCCCGCACCCTTCCCTACTCGATCAGGACGGCGGCGGAGCTTTTCGGGCATCTCTTCTCCTTCATTCTCGACCAGAAGGAGAACGACCAGGAGCGTGAGGACGTCAACCGGGCCCGGCTGCTGCACGATCAGCTCATGGTGCAGATCACCGACGGGTCGGACCTCGCCCAGAACTTCCATCTGATCGCCTCGACCATCGGCTCCGTCATCCCCTTCGACGGGGTCGCCCTCTACGTAGACGGTGAATACAAGTCCGAAGGCTCCGTCCCCACGCGCGAGGAATTTCTCGGCCTCGCGCGGTTCCTCAACACTGCAGCGGCCAGCCAGGTCTTCCATACGGACAGCATCTCGAAGCTCCATGAGCCCGGGGCGGATTTCTCCGACCGGGCCGCGGGGATGCTCGTGCTGCCGGTGTCGCGCAGGCCACGGGACTACCTCGTCTTCTTCCGGCGTGAGGTCGCCCATGATGTTCATTGGGCAGGCAACCCGGACAAGCCTGCCGAACTCGGCCCGAACGGCATCAGGCTGACGCCGCGCAAGAGCTTCGAGGCGTGGAAACAGACCGTGCACGGTCAGTCCAAGCCCTGGACGCCGACCGAATACCGCGCCGCAGAGGCCCTGCGTGTCACCCTTCTGGAAGTGGTGCTGCGGATCACCGACAGCCATATCCGCGAGCGTGAAAAGGCGCAGGAGAAGCAGGAACTCCTGATCGCGGAACTCAACCACCGTGTACGAAACATCCTGAACCTGATCCACAGCCTGGTGCAGCAGAGCCGTGGCACCACCACCGACGTGACGGAGTTCACCGATGTGGTGGGCGGCCGCATTCAGGCCCTTGCCCGCGCCCATGACCAGATCACCCGGGAACTCTGGCAGCCCGCATCGGTCCGGGATCTGATTGAAACGGAAGCCGAGGCCTATCTCTTCGACAAGGCGAAACGCATCAGGATCGAAGGTCCCGATGCCAACGTCGAACCGAAGGCCTTCACCACCATTTCACTGGTCATTCACGAGCTGACGACCAATGCCGCGAAATATGGCGCCCTGTCGGACAGGTCCGGACATATCAACGTGACCCTCGAGCAGACCGGGGATGACGCCCTGCGGATCACCTGGAAGGAAAGCGGCGGGCCGATCATTTCGAAGGCGCCAAGCCGCAAGGGGTTCGGCACCACCATCATCGAACGCTCGATTCCCTACGAACTGCAAGGCGACGCCGACATCCGTTTCGAGACCACGGGCCTGAAGGCAAGCTTTCTCATCCCCGCCCAGAACATCGCTTCGTTTGGCGACAGGTCAGTGGAGCAGAGCGGGGCCGAAGTGTCATCCGACCAGACCGGAAGCCTCGAAGGCGAAGTGCTGGTGGTCGAAGACAACATGATCATCGCCCTCGATGCCGAGGAATTCCTGACCGCTCTCGGCGCGAGCGGGGTGTCCGTCGCCAGCACGGTGCAAGACGGCCTGAAGCTGGTCGAGACCCGCCGGTTCACCGCTGCGGTCCTCGACGTGAACCTCGGCACGGAGACCAGCGAACCGGTTGCGCGCAAGCTGATCGAGCTCGACATTCCTTTCGTCTTCGCCAGCGGATACGGCGACAACGCAGCCCTGCAGGAGGCTTTTCCGAACGTGCCCATGGTGCAGAAGCCCTATGACCAGGCGGCGCTCGAAGCCGGCTTCCGGTCGATGGCCGCACCAGGCGGGGACTGACGCCGGGCTGCAAAAAAGGGTTGCAATAAGCCGCTCTTTGCCTATCCGGACCGGCTGCCCTCCTGCGGGGTGGTGAGAGGTCACCATGCTGTTCCGCTTTTTCGAAAATGCCGTCGATCCCTTGGCGGACGAGGAACCCGCGCGTCCGCCGACACGCTTCTGGTCCTTCGTCTGGCATTATGCCCGTCCGTTCAGGGGCCTTTTTGCGATGCTCATCGTGACATCGGTGGCGATCGCCCTGATCGAGGTCTTCGCCTTCGAGCGGATCGGCCATCTGATCGACCTGGCAGCCGAAGCCGGACCGGACCGCTTCTTCGAAGAGCATGGCGGCGCACTCCTCACCATCCTCGTGATGATCGCCATCCTCTGGCCGCTTCTTCAGCTTGCTGACGAGCTTGCGCTCCTTCAGGGGATCATGGGCAACATGCCCATGGCGATCCGCTGGCGGGCCCACCGCTATCTTCTTCGCCAGTCATCGACCTTCTTCGCCGATGACTTCGCCGGGCGGATCGCCACCAAGGTCATGCAGACGGCCCTCGGCGTCCGCGAAACGGCGGTGAAGCTGACCAATCTGATGGTCTGGGGCGTGGTCTATTTCGGCTCGGCGCTGGTCCTGTTCTTCGCCAATGACTGGCGCCTCGCCGTGCCGCTGGTGATCTGGCTCGTCCTTTATGTGGGCGTGATGCGGTTCTTCCTGCCCCGGCTTTCAGCCATCTCCGAGCGCCAGTCGGAAGACCGCTCGATGCTCACCGGGCGGATCGTCGACGCCTATACGAATATCGGCACGGTGAAGCTCTTCTCCACCGGCCCCGCCGAAGACGCCTATGCCCGCGAGGGTATGCGGACGATGCTGGGTTCGGTCTATCCGCAGATGCGCCTCGCCACCCTCCTGTCGATGACCCTCCACGTGATGAACGGCTTACTGATCGCCGGAACCGCGTTTCTCGGGCTCTGGCTGTGGTCAGGAGGGGTCCTGACGATCGGAGCGGTGGCCTTCGCCGCGACCCTGTCCCTCAGGCTTCAGGGCATCAGTCACTACTTCCTGTGGGAGATCTCGAACCTCTTCGAGAATATCGGCATGGCGCAGAACGGGATGGAGACCATCGCCCGCCCCCTCGCCATCACCGACAGGACGAAGGAAGAGCTGCGGGTCGAGAAGGGTGGTATCCGCTTTGACAATGTCTCGTTCCACTACGGCAGGGAGCGCCGGGTGATCAGCGGGCTCGACCTGGCGATCCGGCCGGGGGAGAAGGTCGGTATCGTCGGCAGGTCAGGCGCGGGCAAGTCCACCCTCGTCAACCTCCTCCTCAGGCTCCATGATACCGAAGGCGGCAAGGTGCTGATTGACGGGCAGAATGTCGCCGGCGTGACCCAGGACAGCCTGCGCCGCCAGATCGGCGTGGTGACGCAGGACACCGCCCTGATGCACCGCTCGATCCGCGAGAACATCGCCTATGGCCGACCCGAAGCCACCGAGGACGAGATCCTCGAAGCGGCCCGCGAAGCGGAAGCCATCGGTTTCATCGAGACGCTGGAGGACCAGAAGGGACGCCGCGGTCTCGACGCCCATGTGGGTGAGCGGGGCGTCAAGCTCTCCGGCGGACAGCGCCAGCGCATCGCCATCGCGCGGGTCGTACTGAAGAACGCACCGATCCTGATCCTCGACGAAGCCACCTCGGCGCTCGACAGTGAGGTGGAAGCGGCGATCCAGGGACGCCTCGACCGGCTCATGGCGGACAAGACCGTGCTTGCCATCGCGCACCGGCTCTCCACCATCGCGGCCATGGACCGGCTGATCGTCCTGGACCAGGGCGCCATCGTCGAGGAGGGAACCCACGATAGCCTTTTGAGAAAAGGCGGCCTCTATGCCAGCCTGTGGGAACGCCAGTCCGGCGGCTTTCTCGCAGCGGAGCAGAACGAGGCCGTCTGAGGAGGTTTGCCGCGATGTCCACCGGTCCGATCATTCTCGACGGCGTCCTTCCGGAGGCCATGGAAAAGGAGATCGAGGATGTCCTCCTCGGCTTCCGTTTTCCCTGGTTCTATTACCCCAACACCAATGACCGGGCCCTTTCGACCCAGCAAGGCGACGCGCCGCAATTCGTCCACGGCTTCATTCAGGACGGAAAACCCTTTTCCGAATGGGCCGGCCTCGCCGAAAGCGTGGTGGCCCGCCTGGGGCTCGACAAGAGGGACATCATCAGGGCCAAGGCGAACATGCTCGGCCGCGAGCGTCAGCCCCTGACCCATCCGCCCCATACCGACGATGAAGCGCCCCACTGGGTCATGATCTATTATGTGAACAACGCCGATGGGGACACCTGCCTCTTCGAAGACGGCGCCGTGACGGGCCGTATCACGCCGAAGAGGGGACGTTTCGCGATCTTCGACGGACGGCGGGAGCACGCCTCATCCTCGCCGGTCGAGGCGCCTTTCCGGGGGATCCTCAACTTCAATCTGAGGAAGACCGTGCCGGCCGCCCTCCTCGCCGGGCTTCGGGAAAAAGCGCGCTGAGAGGCGCCAAACAGCGCTTGCATCCATCTTGGCGGATCGCTATTGGACCGGCTCGCGCCAATTGCGTGCGGGGCTATAGCTCAGTTGGTAGAGCGCTTGAATGGCATTCAAGAGGTCAGCGGTTCGATTCCGCTTAGCTCCACCATTCCTCCAAATTGTCCACAACATGTGCGCTTGAAAGCGTTGGCAAGACTTCGTTCGGCTTCTTCGGCACTGCATTTGACTGCTCTGGGGCCAAGATCACTTTTCAGGTATTGTGGAAATAAGAAACTCAGGTTGAAACGGGCAATTCATCGGTTTGCCTCAAGACGTTCCTAACATCCATTAACGGAACTTATTCAGAGCATTTTAGAAAAATGCGGGCGAAAAGTTCTTCTGAGGGAAGGTTGGGACGCTGCCGATGCACCGAATTTGCTGCAACAGGAAGGTCTTTGCCTGTCGGAACGCTGACTGGCCAAGGCTACATTTTTCTTGTTCCTCGCCATGTTCAGGGCAGGAGCGGGTTAACGCGATCGTTCGGATCGTGCGCTCCATAAGAACCTCATACAAAACCAAAGCCACTAGTCTCCATGGATGGGGACGACGGGTTGAACTTTGGATGATGAGGTCGAGACCGCATGGGATATGGGGCGCAGCGGCAGCCTTCTGGATGCTGTTCGCAAGCGCCCATGCTTTGGAGCTCCCGCGCAAGCCGGAGGTTCCGAGCTTCACCGACCGGGTGCGCGGCGTCATGCTGTCGGACCCCGCCGAAGCCTATGAGCTGATTGCCGAACGCCTCGAGGTCGCCGAAGAGCTGAGCGCGTTCGAGCGGGCCGAAGCGTGGTGGCTGCGCGCCGAGGCCGACATGCGGCTCGGCGATTACGCCGCCGGGCTCGAAGCAGCCTCACGCGCCGGGAACGCTCTTGCCGATGCGCCGGAGCGCGATCCCAGCCTCGAAGGCCGCATCTTCCTCGCCAAGGGCCGCATCGACCGCCTTCTTGGCCAGCATGCCGAAGCGATCCGCGACCTGACCCGGGCTGAAAGCCTCTTCGTGGAAGCCCAGACCCCCCGCCTCGAAGCGATGACCCTGCAGGAGCTCGGCGCCATTCACGCCGATGCCCATGACTACCTGACCGCGATCGAATATTACGACCGCGCCGAGGCCCGCTACAACGGCGATGCCGGCGTTGCCGTTGCGACCACCAACAACAGGGCGGACATCCTCAAGGAGATCGGACGCCACGACGCCGCGCGGCGGGACTACAAGCTGGCGCTCGGCTATGCCGAGGAGCTGGGAAGCGTCACCTTCTCAGGCCAGGTCCTTGCCAACCTCGCCCTTCTGGAAGCGGCGGCCGGCGAGCCCGACCTCGCCGAGCGCTATTTCGCCGAGGCCAAGGCGGTCCTCGAAGGCGTGCGCCTGCCGCGCCATGAAGCCTATCTCGCCTCCGTCGCAGCCAAGATCGCCCATGCCCGCGGCGACGTCGAAGAGACAGTTCAGCATCTGGACGTGGTTTTCGAAGGCAGCGATCTTTCTGCGACCGCGCCGGAGAACTACCGCGACCACGAACTGGCCGCGGTGACCTATGCCGCGCTCGGTGATTACGAGCGCGCCTTCCGCCACCGTGAAGCCCAGCGCCGCATCGATGCGCAGACCTGGAACACCGCGACCTCGACCCTTCTCGCGGCCAACACGGCCCGGCACCGCAACGCCGAAGAGCAGCTTGCCATCGAACAGCTGAAGAACGACCAGCTTCGGCAGGCTGCCGATCTGGCCGAGGCGCGGCGGCGGCAGCAGCGCCAGGCCCAGATCATCATGATCAGCGCCTTCCTCACGCTGACGGTCGGGGCGGCCGCGATCGGCATCGGGCTGGCCAAGCGCCGCCTCGCCCGGGCAAACACCCAGCTTTCCCATACGGTCGGGCAGCTTCACGAAGAGGTCGAGCACCGCCGCCTCGCCGAGGAGAAGCTCGTCGAGGCGAAGGACAAGGCCGAGAAAGCCAATTCGGCGAAATCGACCTTCCTCGCCACCATGAGCCATGAGCTCAGGACACCGATGAACGGCATTCTCGGCTTTGCGGATGTCCTCCTCGCCGACGATCTGCGCGAGAACCAGCGCGAGCAGCTGGAGATCATCCGCAGCTCGGGCCATTCGCTCCTGACGCTGATCAACGATATTCTCGATCTCTCGCAGATCGAGGCAGGCGCCCTCAAGCTGCGGGTCGGGCCCTTCAACCCGCGCAAGATGACCGAGGCGGCAACGCAACTGCTCCGGGCGAAGGCGCAGGAGAAGAACCTGTCCTTCTTCTGCCATGTCGACCCCGAAGTGCCTGAGCTTGCCCATGGCGACGAGGACCGCATCCGCCAGGTGCTGATCAATCTCGTCGGTAACGCCATCAAGTTCACCAGCGCAGGCGCCGTCGCCGTCCATCTTGAACGGGCCGACGACCAGCGCGAGCTTCGCTTCACGGTCAGCGACACCGGCTACGGTATCCCCGCTGAAAAGAAGGAAGCGCTCTTCCAGCGCTACACGCGGGTCGAGGAAGGCGAAGCGGCAGGCCATGAGGGTACGGGGCTTGGCCTTTCCATCTGCCGCGAGCTCGTCTCGGCCATGAAGGGCCGGATCGTCTGCCACTCCGAACCCGGCGAAGGATCGGTCTTCATCGTCAGCATACCCCTTCTGAGTGCCGATGCCCAATGCGTCACCCCGATCGACCGTCGCGCCGAGGGTCTTGTCATTGCCGTGATCGACGACCGTGAGGTCAGTCGCCAGGCGATGACGACCATGCTGCGAGCCGAGGGCGCGGAAGTCCTGCATTTCGATTCGGGCGCCGCAAGCCGTGAGGAACTGCTGGCCTTGCGTTCGGGCGGACAGAAACTCGACGGCGTCTTCGTCAGCCAGCTGATCGACAAGGAGGCGGCGGACAAGCTGAAGGCCGGGCGCTCGGCCGCGAGCGACGCGGACTGCCTCCCCTTCGCCTATTATGGCGGCACCAAGGATGGCGGCGGAGAAGTCTACGGCTCCTGCAGCTTCAGGCTGAGCCACCCTGTCCTCGCGCAGACCGTGGGCGAGGCTCTCCACTTCATCCGCGGTCAGCGCCGCAGTGCCGCCCTCGCCCGCGTCGATAGCCGCGAGCCCTCGGCACCAGCGGCGGCGGCGGCGGCGCCCAAGCACGACAAGCCGGTGCTGATCGTCGACGACGTCCTCGCCAACCGCAAACTGGCCGAAACGGTGCTTCAGCGTGCAGGCTACGCCACGGTCACCGCGAGCGACGGCGTGGAGGCGGAAGCTCTCGCTTCGATGCGCGACTACGCCGTGATCCTGATGGACGTCTACATGCCGAACATGGACGGCAAGGAGGCGACCCGGCGGATCAGGCGCAGCGGCGGGCCGAACGAGGATACCGTCATCATCGCAGTGACCGCGTCCTGTACCGCGGTCGAGCGGCAGACGATCCTCGCTGCAGGTATCGATGCGATCGTGACCAAGCCCGTGAACTTCAAGGAGCTTGAAGAAACGATCGAGGACATCCTGGCCCGTAGAGAGCTGGCGCAGAGCATTTCGGACAGCCAAGCCTGAAGCCCGGGCGAACTGCCAGGGTGGAGGCGGTGTTGTGCCCAGAAGGAGGCCCCATGCGACCCCTTTTTGGTTTACTGCGTCCCGCCCTCGCCGCGCTCCTCTTCCTGCTGAGCGGGGCCGAAGCGTCCGAAAACCGCCTGCCCTTCCCGCTGGAAGTCCAGGACAGGATGGTCGATCATCGTACTTTCTTTGCGCCCGTCCTGCCCGGGGAGGTCCTCACGATTGCCATGCCGGACAAGGATGAAGGCCGGAGCCTGAGCCTTGTCGGCGAGACCCGAGGCGAGGTCCTCGAAGGTCCATGGAGCCTTGGCTGGAAAGCGCCGAGCGAGGCGGGGGTGTACCCCTTGACCGTCCGCGAAGAGCCTTCCGGAGAGACCATGGTGGTCAACGCCTTCGTCATGGTGCCGATGGAAGAGGTGGAGGACGGCATGCTGCGGGGCTACCGGATCGGCTCTTATCCCGAACGCCCCTTGCGTGGCCTCGACGCCTATGAAGCGCCACTCGGCTTCATCGAAGTGACGCCGGAGAACAGGGATACGAAGATCTCTCCGCGCTTCACCATCGGCCAGTTCGTCTGCAAGCAGGAAAGCAGTATACCGAACAAGTACGTCGTCCTGTCGCCTGCCCTGATCATGAAGCTCGAACAGGCGCTCGACCTTCTTGGCGCGAAGGGAATCGAGGCGGACAGCCTTTTCATCATGTCCGGCTACCGCACGCCTTTCTACAACAAGGCAATCGGCAACGTGCCGAACTCACGCCATGTCTATGGTGACGCAGCGGACGTCTATGTCGACTTCAAGCCTCGCGATGGAGACATGGACGACCTGAACGGCGACGGCGTCGTCAACAAGGAAGACGCCAACTATTTCTATGACCTCGTGCAGCGTTTCGATGTGGGCAACACGGAGGTTTCGGCGCAGGGCGGGCTCGGCAGCTATGACAGGAACGCGGCCCATGGGCCGTTCCTGCATATCGACACCCGCGGTTACCCTGCGCGCTGGGGACGTTAGGGCCCGGGCCCTAGTTCTCGCCCAGCACCCGGGCCACGTGCCTGACCGTATCGGTATCGGTGGACGATAGCGTGGCCTTGAGGTCATCGTCGCGGTCATAGACGTCATTGAGGAATTTGACCTCCCCATCTTCATCCGTCCACACCGTGAAATAGGAGACATAGACGGGAATATTGTCCGTCAGCCTGACCGTCTGGTGATCACCGCTGTCGATCAGCTCGTCGACACGGCTCCTGCCTTCCCACTCGGTCCCTGCAAGGACCCATTCAGCCAGCTCGCGCGGGTCTTCCACCCGGATACAGCCATGGGAGAAGGTGCGGGTGGTCCGCTCGAACAGCGCTTCGGCGGGGCTGTCGTGGAGATAGACCGCGTACTCGTTCGGGAACATGAACTTGATGAGGCCAAGAGCATTGGTCGGCCCAGCCCTCTGCCGTACACGGAAGTCGATATCCTCGGGAAGGCTCGCCCAGTTGACGCGGGCAGGATTGACATATTCGACGTCGTCCTCGTTCCAGCCGCGCACGACCTCCATGTTCTTGGACGCAAGATAGCCCGGATCCTCGGCCTGCTGCGGCGCGATCTCACCCCGCATGATGCTCTCGGGAATGTTCCAATAAGGGTTGGCGACGACATATTCCATTTCGTCGGCAAAGATCGGCGTCTTGTTGTACTGGTCCCCGACCACTGTCCGCATCGAGAATGTCTTTTCGCCATCGTCGAAGCCGGAAACCGTGAAATCCGCGATGTTCACCACGAGGCGGCGCTCGGCGAAGTCCTGCGGCAGCCAGCGCGCGCGCTCGAGATTGAGGCGGATCAGCTCGACCAGCTCGGCCGGGGTTTCGTTCATCCGCGCCAGGGTCGAAGGGCCGACGACGCCATCGGGAACGATGCCACGGCTTTCCTGAAACGCGTTGACGGCCTCGGCCAGCCTTTCGTCATAGACGGGATCAGGTGATCCGAAACGCGGCATGCGGAAGAAGCCTTCCGCGGCGAGGCGTTCCTGGATCTCGGTCACGTCATCACCTTCATCGCCCTCCTCGAGAAGTTCTGAGGACAGGGTGATCGGGCCCCAAGCCTTTTCTTCGGAAAGCTGAGTATAGGTGGCAAGCGCTTCGGTCAGCGCGGCTTCGACAGGGTTGGCCTCGCGGATGCACTCCAGCACGTCCTCGACGGAGCCCGCATCCTGAAGGGCCGCAAGAAGCTCGGCCCGCCCGGCCTCGCGCTCGTGCAGGCGTTCCTCGTTCCAGTCGATCAGGGGGTCCCGGCGCCCATCGAGAAGATCGCGGGCAAGGCTTGTGTAGATGTAGGACGCGGCCGCTTCGATGCGGTCCTCGTCCCGGCGCGATGCGGCGGTGAGGAGAGCGCGGCCATAGGCGTCGGGGTTGAAGCCGTAGAAACGCTGGTCGCCGAGAACGGAGACCAGCTCCTCCAGGCGCCGCCTGGCACGCCAGCCGCCCGTCCAGAGCCGCTCGCCGCCATCATTGTAATAGGCGTGGATGCTGCTTGGAGCGCGCGCATCGAGCTTGTTCTGAACGGCTTCGTCAGCGGGGGGCTGCACATCCTGGAAGGAAGAGGCGGCGAGGCTCGAACCGGACAGGTGGAGGCCGGCGAGGGCGGAGTACAACAGGGACGCAAACATCATAGCCCCTGTAACAGGCCCTAGCCTTGCAAGGTTCCGGTCTCCCAGTCCCGGTGGAGCCTTCGCGCCGTCAGCAACATGAAGATGGCGGCCACGACGTAGAAGCTGCTGCCGCCAAGAAGCGAATAACGCAGGCTCTCGTCACCATATTCGGCGCGCAGGATGTCGGCCATCAGTCCCATGACGGTCTGACCCACGCCGATCCCGATCAAATTATTGATCAGCAGGAAGACGGCTGAGGCCGTCGCCCGCATATGCGGCGGAACAAGATGCTGGAAGGCGGAGATCACCGGCCCGAGCCAGACAAGGCTCAACGCCTGCACGCCGAGGAAAACGACGAAGGCGAGCCCGAGGGTCGGCGTCAGAAGCCCGGTAACGAGAAGCGGGACGGTCAGGATGAAGGCCACCGCAGGCACCATGGCGTAGGCGGACTTACGCGTCTCGCCGTAGCGGTCAGCAAGGGCACCGCCGGCATAGATACCGATCGTCCCGCCGACGAGAAGCACGGCGCCGTAGAAATAGGCAGCGTAGCGGATGGGCGTCGCATCGGCCGGCACGAGGAAGCCGGGCAGGAAAGAGAAGAAGGTGGCGAGGTCGCTGCCGAAACTCCGCACGAGGAAAGACGGAAGCCAGAGGATGAGGCCGTAGCCCATCATCGAGGAGAACGCCGCGCCGATGCTGAGAAGCCAGAAGCTCGGCTTCCCCACGAGAACACCCAGGATATCGCCGATGCCTGCGGCCGGAAGCGCCGCGGTGCCGGGCGCATTGTCGAAGCGGCCGCGGAGCGGCTCCCTGACTGTCAGCCAGAAGACCGGCGCGAGAAGAAGCCCCGCCCCGCCGATGATGTAGAATGCCGTACGCCAGTCGAGAAGATCGGCAAGGATGCCGCCAAGGACGATGCCCAGGGCACTGCCGACGGGAATGCCGAGGGAGTAGATCGCAAGGGCCCGTGCGCGCTCCTTGGGCGGAAAATAGTCCGAGATGATCGAATAGGCGGGTGCAACGCCCCCTGCCTCGCCGACACCGACGCCCAGCCTGGCAAGGAAGAGCTGTCCGAAGTTCGCGGCCAGCCCGCAAACGGCGGTCATGGCGGACCAGAGCGACAGGGCGATCGCCATGATCTTCACACGGCTCATCCTGTCGGCGAGCATGGCGATCGGCACACCAAGGGTCGCATAGAAGAGCGCGAAGGCAAGCCCGCTCATCAGGCCGATCTGGAAATCCGAGAGGCCCAGCTCTTCCTTGATCGGTATCTGGAGGATCGACAGGATCTGCCGGTCGATGAAGTTGAAGGTGTAGACCACCACGAGAATGAAGAGGACATAGGCACGATAGCCCGCGCCGTCGCTTTTCGTGGCGGTCGCGGTCGCCTCGCTCATCGGCCCGCTCCGGGCATGCTCGCGCCCTCCCCGTTGGCGAGGAATGCCCTGATCGCTTCGGCGAGCTGTTCGGGGGCTTCTTCTTGGGCGACGTGGCCGACATCTGGCAGCATGAGAAGGCTGGCGTTCGGCATGACCGACACCATCTGCGCACCGTGGCCCGGGTCGATGACCAAGTCTTCCTCACCCCAAACGATCAGTGTGGGTACCCCGATCGAAGAAAGCTGCGGCTCTGGGTCGGGAAGGGTGAAGACCCTCAAGGCGTCGACGAAGGCGTCGCCATTGCCGGGCTGGGTCATCATCGCCCTGATCTGCGTCCGGCGCTCCTCGGTGAGGCTTTGCCCGTCGGCATAGATGCGGGACAGGGAAGCATCGAGGCCGACCTGCGGCACGGTCCTGAGGTAAGCCGCGAGCATGGGCGGCACCGGGGCAGGCTCTTCGCCCACGCCGTTCATCGGATAGGCGCCGGGGCTGATGAGCACCAGGCCCTCGACGCGGGAGGGCGCCTCGGCGGCGAAACGCCAGGCGGCAAGACCGCCGAGGGAGTTGCCGATGATCGTGGCCTTCTCGACACCGACCGCATCGAGAAAATCGCCGATCAGCGCGGCCCGCTCTTCTGGTGCATAACGCTTCTGAGGGTCCGGCCCGGTCAGGCCATGCCCCCGCAGATCGTAGCGCAGGACGCGGTAGTCCGCCTTCAGACGTTCGGCGAGGGTATCGAAACTATCGAGGCTGAAGGTGAAGCCGTGAAGCATCAGGAGGACAGGCGCGCCTGTCGGGCCTTCGTCGCGATAGCGGATCGAGTGTCCGCCGATCTCGACATAGCTCTCGCCCGAAGCTTCTGCCCGGGGCGCATCGACAGCGCCTTCGTTGATGGCCTGATAGGCGAGATATCCAGCGCCCGCGACCAGAAGAAGCGCGAGCGTGACCATGATGAAACGTCTCACCGCCTCACCTCCCTTAAACGCATTACCCTTCCCCGGCGCCCGGGCCAGGGAAGGGAAAGCATGGATCTGGGTCGCTTAGAAGCGAACCTGGAAGGACGCGAAGACCTGGCGCGGCGGGCCGTAGAAGCTGGTCGCAACGCCGGTCAGGCCGATCGAGGCGGGTTGAAGCGGCTGCGCGAAGGAGCCATCCTGGTTCTGGGCCAGGAAGTTGTAGCCCGCGACCCGGTACTCTTCGTCGCCGAGGTTCTTGCCGTGCAGGCCGAGCTGGTAGCGGCCATCGGCCGAGTTCCAGACGAGGCTGGCGTCGAACAGGGTGTAGCCGTCCTGGTCGATGAAGGCGTTCGGGATCTCGAACTGGTTGACGCTCGAGCGGTAGGAAGTGACCGTCAGCAGGCTGAGGTCGCCGCCGAATGCCGGGCGGGTATAGTTCGTCGTCAGCGAGCCTGTGGTGTCAGGAGTGTTCTGGACCACCCGGACATCGGCCGCATCGAAGGGCTGGCCATTGGCGACGGTATCGAACTCGGTATATTCCGCATCCATCAGGCCGAGGCTGTAGGCGGTCGAGAAGCTGTCACCGATACCGGTGAGGTCATCCGACCAAAGAAGATTGCCTTCCAGCTCGAAGCCGTAGAACTCGGCCGCGCCGGCATTGGTGGTCACGCCGATGAAGGTCGGGTTGCCCGCCGCATCCGTACCGCCGAAGGAGCCGGGGATCTGGATGTCCTTATAGTCCGCGAAGAAGACCGCCATGTTGTTGGTCAGGCGACCGTTCAGCATACGGGACTTCCAGCCCAGCTCGTAGCTGTTCACCGTCTCCTGGTCGAACTGCATGAAGTCGAAGATCTCGGCGTCGGAAACCGTGCCGTCACCATTGAGGTCAGGCGCGCTGGTGGTCTGGCCGCGCGGGTCGAAGCCGCCACCTTTGAAGCCCTGGCTGTAGGTCGCGTAGAGGTTCTGGTCGGGCACGACCTCCCAGCTCAGCGAGACGCGGGGGTCGAAATTGGTGAAGGTTTCCGAGCCTTCGAAATCCGAGGTGATACCTGCGGAAATCTGGAAGTCCGGATTGCCGCCAAGCGCCGGGGTCCGGCCGGTGACGAAGCTTTCCCGGAGGACGCGCGAGGCACGCTCATCTTCCGTGTACCGTCCACCGACCGAAAGCTCGACGCCGCGAAGGCCGAGAATGCGCTCGAGATCGAAGCTGAAATCACCGAAGACGGCCCAGCTCTGGGTGTCGACATCACCGAAGGTGTTGGCGTTGAAGCCAGGCAGGATGGTCGAGAGGAGGACGTCGAAATTGGTCAGCGCGTTCGCGTCGATATAGAAGAGACCGCCCACGCCGCTGACCGCGTCGCTTTCATAGGTGAGCTGGAGTTCCTGGGTGAACTGATCGTTCTCGTAGATCGCAGGAACGTCGAGGTCTTCGGCGGGAAGCGCGTCGAAGTCGATCTGGGTGACCGTCTCGTCATCGCGGTAGGCCGTGATCGACTTGAGGGTCAGGTTGTCCGTCAGCTCGAGTTCGCCGGTGAGCGCGGTGCCCCAGGCTTCCAGCTCGTTCGGGCCGGTGATGCCGCCAGCGGTGTCGAAAACGTCGTCCAGGGGGACCACAGTCGGATCGAGAAGGTTCGGGATCTCGCGATAGCCGCCGCGGATGCTCGATTCGTCTTCGAGATAGTCGCCGGTCAGGCGGAAGAAGAGCCGGTCGGTGGGCTCGAACTCAACCGTGGCGCGGGCAGCGAGGATGTCCTTGTCGTAGTTCTCGGCGCCTGTGGTGATGTTCTCACCGAAACCGTCGCGGTTGAAGCTGGCGAGAGCGCCGCCGACGCGGAGCTTGTCGGCCAGCGGAACTTCCGCGGTCACGATCAGGTCCCGCTGGTTGAAGCTGCCGACATTGCCGCGCAGCTCGAGGAGCGGCTCGTCGCCGAGGCGTTTGGTGACGTATTTCACCGCGCCGCCAATGGTGTTCCGGCCGTAGAGCGTGCCTTGCGGGCCGCGCAGGACTTCGATGCGCTCGACATTGTAGATGTCGAGGACGACGCCTTGCGGACGGTTGAGATAGACATCGTCGATATAGATGCCGACGCCGTTCTCGAAGCCTGCGACCGGGTCCTGCTGACCGACGCCGCGGATGAAGGCAGTGAGGGTCGTGTTCGTGCCGCGGCTGACCTCGAGGGTCACGTTCGGCGTGGTCTGGGCGATATAGGTGATGTCAGGCGTGCCGAGTTCCTGCAGTTGCTCGCCGCTGATCGAAGTGACCGCGAGGGGCACGTCCTGGAGGCTTTCGCCCCGGCGCCGTGCGGTGACGACGATCTGGTCGTCACTGAAAGCCGGATCTTCGGCTGCCGGCGCTGGCTGTTGAGCCAGGGCCGGAGCGATACCGGCCGCAGCAACACTGGCGAGCAGCAGGGTACGCGAAAGAGTGTGCTTGGCACGCATGATTGTCCTCCCGAGGATATTTTTCTGACGCCATGGTAAGGGTTCCATCACGCTTGCTCTATGACCGGGCCGCTTACAGACCATGGACAAGTTCGCTCAATTCTGAGCGTCTTTGCGCGCGCAGTTCGGGGTGGTTCCAGTCCACGCCTTGAACGCCCGGCCAAAGCTGCGGACGTCGGAAAAGCCGAGCCTCTCGGCGACCGCGGCAAGGGGAAGATCACCCTCCAAAAGTCTGAGCGCCGTATCCCGGAGCGCTTCGTTGCGAAGAGCCCGGAAGCTCGCGCCCTCTTCGGTCAGGCGTCGGCGCAAGGTCGCGACCGACATGCCGAGAGCCTTGGCCACGTCGGTCTGGTCGGCGGCCCCGTCTTCGATGAGGAGGCGCACCCTCCCCGCCATCGTCCTGTCGTCAGGGCCGCCTTCGAGAAGGCGCACCTGTTCCTTGGTGACCGCTTCGAGGGTGATCGAACCGGGAGGCGGAAAGGTGACGATGCGCGACGACGCGATCCTGTCGTAGAGGATGGCATAGCGCGCGGCGCCGAAGAGGGTCGCGACGTGCTGGCTGAAAGGCACGGCAGCCGGGCCCGCATCGCGCTTGAGCTCGACCCCCCGCCAGCCGCCGGCCGCCACGCTCGGCACGATCAGCCGCAGGAGGGCGTGGAGGAACAGGATCGTGGTCTCCATGATGAAGAGCACCTGCTCGCGGTCATTGACGGCATAGGGAAAGTCCCGGTCGTCGATGATGAAGGCGACCGCGTCGGGGCGGTCCTCCACCATGTTGAATGCGCCGCCATGCAGCACATTGTAGGTCCGCGCGACGGTACGCATGGCATCGCGCAGGCTGCCTCGGGTCGGAAGCTGCGCGAGGGCGAGCTCGGTCGAACCTGTCACCAGCTGGCGCTTGGAAAGGCGGCCGGTCTCGTCCCCAAGAAGGCTTGTCACCCTCCCCTGAAGCCGCAGGAAATCGGGAAGGCTGATAGCAGCTTCATCAGTGAGGTCGATGCCGAGATCGGCAGCGACGGGCCCGGTCTCAAGACCGGCTGCCCGTGCCCGTGACCGCAGTGCCGCCACCTCTTCTGGCGGCACCGGCAAATGGGGCGCTGGTTCAACCACCCTCGACCTCGTTTTTGCGACTCCGTAGCCGCTTTCTAGTTCAGAAGCGGCGAACCCGCGCTACGGCAATGCAGCTCTCACCGAAGATTTTGCAGCCCGTCAGCCCGCCGCGACCTTCGCCGCCATGGCATCGTGCCGCCGCATCACCCCATCGGCCGCGCCGCCGCCGACGAGGCTGCCAGCGAGGATGGCAAAGGAGGACAGGATGAAGCCCGGGATGATGGCCGCCACCGCAGCCCGCGTCTCGGGCATGATCGCCGAGGGACCGTAAAGCCAGAAGAGGACGACCACCGCGCCGACCAGCATTCCGGCGAGGGCGCCTGCGCGGGTCATCTTCTTCCAGAAGAGGCTGAAGAGGATCACCGGGCCGAAGGCCGAGCCGAAGCCGAACCAGGCGTTGGAGACGAGCTGCAGGACCTGGCTGTCCGGGTTCCACGCCAGAGCGATGGCGACCAGCGCCACGGCAAGGACGCAGACCCGGCCGATCATGACCAACTCTCCGTCGCTCGCGCCCTTGCGCAGGAAGATGCGGTAGAAGTCCTCGGTCAGCGAGCTCGACGAAACGAGGAGCTGGCTGGAGATCGTCGACATGATCGCCGCCAGGATCGCAGCGAGAAGGAAGCCCGCGATGAAGGGATGGAAGAGAATCTGGCTGAGGACGATGAAGATCGTCTCCGTATCGAAGGCCTCGATCCCGCCGCGCCCGGCGAGGTAGCTGTCCACCGCGCCGGTCTCGCGCGCCACATAGGCCGCGCCGGCAAGGCCGGTCAGGACCGCGCCGATGACGGTGACGATCATCCAGGCCATGCCGATATGCCGCGCAGTGGTGACGTCCTTGAGGGAGCGGATCGCCATGAAACGGACGATAATGTGCGGCTGGCCGAAATAGCCGAGCCCCCATGCCATGAGCGACAGGAAGCCGATGACGGTCAGCCCTTCGGTCCAGCTCAGATAGGTGTCGGTACTTGCCCAGCGCACCTGTCCGGGGTCGATCGCGTCCAGCGAAGCGCCCGTCTCGCCAAGGCCCCCGAGCACCATGAGGGTGACGATCGGGACCATGACGAGGGCGACGAACATGATGCAGCCCTGGACAAAGTCGGTCAGCGAGACGGCGAGGAAGCCGCCGAAGAGGGTGTAGGCGATCACCACGCCAGCGGTCAGGAAGAGGCCGAGGCGGTAATCGAGCCCGAAGCTCGCGTCGAACAGCTTCCCGCCGGCCACGACGCCGGATGAGGTGTAGACGGTGAAGAAAATGATGATGATCACCGCCGAGAGGACGCGCAGCACGCGCGAGCGGTCGTCGAAGCGCTTCTCGAAATAGTCGGGGATGGTGATCGCATCGTCCGCCATCTCGGTATAGACCCGGAGCCTCGGGGCGACGAGCAGGTAGTTGAAGAAGGCGCCGATCGTCAGGCCCACCGCGATCCAGGCGGCGGAAATCCCGCTCGCCATGACCGCGCCGGGAAGCCCCAGGAGCATCCAGCCCGACATATCCGAGGCACCCGCCGACAGGGCCCCGACGGCGGGGCCGAGCTTGCGGCCACCGAGGAGGTAGCCCGCGCTGTCGTCGGTGGACTCGCGATAGGCATAGAGCCCGATCCCGAGCATCAGAATGAAATAGCCGGCCAGCGAGATGAGCGCTTCGGTGTTCATGCCTGCCCCTTCCTGTTGTCTCGACCTTGAAGAACAACCCCGCCAACGGGCGCGGCGGGGCCCAGGTCGGGGGGGCGGCGCGCACCACGCACGCGCCTTTCGGTCTACCCGATCGTCCGGCCATTCATGACCGGACGGCAATGTCACTAACGGGTGAGGGCTTCCTTCACAACCGAAGCCACGCTCGTCAAGGTGAAGGGCTTTTGCAGATAGCGTGCGCCTTCGATGCTGTTCAGCTTGTCCCGCATGGCCGCCTCGGCATAGCCGGACATGAAGACAACCTTGGCGCCCTTCAGTTTCGCGCCCGCTTCCTCGATCAGGGTCGGCCCGTCCATTTCCGGCATCATGATGTCGGTGAGGACGAGGTCGAAGCGGTCTTCATCGCTTTCGATGATCTCGAGAGCCTCGTCGCCGTCGCAGGCTTCGACGATCTCGTAACCGCACATGCCCAGCGCCCTGACGACGATCGAGCGCACGCCGTCCTCGTCCTCGACCACGAGGATGCGGCCCTTGCCGGTGGGGTCGGCCGCTGCATCGTCGATCTGCACGTCCTGGTCGCGGCGGCGGGCAGCGGCTGCTGCCGCCTCCTCGGCGCTGACGGTCGGCAGGAAGATGCGGAACGTCGCGCCTTCGCCCGGACGGTTGAAGAGGAAGATGCGTCCGCCCATCTGGGCGATCGCTCCGGCGACGGTGGAAAGGCCGAGGCCCGTCCCCTGCCCTTCACCCTTGGTGGTGAAGAAGGGTTCGAAGATCTGGTCGGCAATATGGTTCGGAACGCCCTCGCCGGAGTCGGCGACTTCGATCAGGACGTGGTCGACCTCCTCGAGGACCTCGTAGCCGAAATCCGCGATATCCTCGGCTGCGACATGCTTGGTCTCGATCCGCAGATTGCCGCCGCCCGGCATGGCATCGCGGGCATTCACCGCAAGGTTCATCACGGCAAGGTGGATCTGCCCCTTGTCGGCCTTCACCTCGGGGATGTTGCGGCCATGGACCACATCGAGGCTGACCTTCTCCGACACATAACGCTTCAGCGCGGGGGTGAAGTCGTTGAGAAGCTCCGTAATCGAACAGACTTCCGGCTTCAGGGTCTGCTTGCGCGAGAAGGCGAGAAGGTTGCGGGTCAGGTTCTGTGCCCGCTGTGCCGTTTCGTAGATCAGCGAAAGGTCCTTGTAGGAAGGATCGCCCACCGGGTGGTTGCGCATCAGAAGCTCGGTCGAGCCCATGACCACGACCAGGAGGTTGTTGAAATCGTGGGCGACGGAGCCCGCGATCTGGCCGATCTGCTGCAGCTTCTGCCCCTGGACGGTCTCTTCTTCCATGCGGCGCTGATAGGTGATGTCCACCGCGTAAAGAACAGTCTGGCGCTGACCGTAGGCGCCCCGCCGGCGCCTAACCGGACGGGCGAAGATGCGGAAGGTATGCGCCTGGGCGCCCTCACCGACCCGCACTTCGAAGGGCTTGGTCAGCGGCTTGTTCTGCGGCTTCGACTTCAGGGCGGCGGCGAGTTCGGTCACCGATTGCTGGGACAGGACGCCTGCGAGACGCGCCCCTTCGGCAGCAGCCGGGAAGAACTGCCTGAAAAGGCCGTTGGCGTAGGTCACCTTGCCGTCAGCGGAAGGATCGCCCTCGAGGACAGCGACGCCGAAGGGCGCATCGGAAAGGTCCGCGCCCGCCTGGATACCTTCGGGATCGGCCGAAAGGCCGGTCTTCTCGGCGACTTCCACACAGACAAAGCCTTCGCCGGTCCCCCCTTGCGAGAAAGGACGCAGGACAACCTCGCGGCTGGCGGTGATGCTGCTCTGACCGCGCTGCCGGATACGGACTTCATACTCCTCCGCTCCCGGCTCCCAGAGGTGTCGCAGCACGGGGTTCACTTCGCCGAGGACAAGGTCGTTGAGGACCAGTGGCTGGCCCGGCTTGGTGCCGAACGTGTCGGCTGCCGCCTGGTTCATCCACGCCACGGAGCCCGAGCGCTCGATCGCCACCACGGGCCGGGGGAAGTCGAAATAGGCCGCCTTCATCTGGTCCTGCTGGCGGTCGACCTCCAGCTCGTGAAGGCGCCACGCGGCGTAGGTCTGGCCATCGCCCACGGGGCGCATCGGGCGCACCGTCACCTCGAAGCGGCGCACGGGCAGCTCACCCTTGCGGTCATGGACCGAGCGGCCCATCGTCTGGGTCAGGACCTCGCTGGCGGCCGTACCCGAACGGCAGGCTTTCGCCAGACGGAACATCTTGGAGCTCTCGGTGCCCGACTGACCGAAGAGGCGGTCGATGCGGGGGGGAAGCCCGGTCGCGCCGCGCACGCCCGCTTCCTCGGCAATCTGACGATAGGCGTCATTGGCATAGACAACCACACTCTGGCGGGTGGTCACGAGCCGCGCATCGGCATCGGCGTCGATGATGCCTTCGGCGAGACCGAGGTTCTGGAGGATGTCATTGCCGGCCAGCGCCGCGGCATCGTCATGGGAGCGGCCGACCCGCTTGAAGAGGAAGCTGGCAAGAAGGATCGGCGAATAGGCCTTCACGGCTCCGGCGATGATCAGGATGCTTCCGAAGATCAGGAGCCCCGCGCCGAAGAGGCCCGCGACAATGAGATCGACACCGCCTGCCCAGGTGCCATAGACGAGCGAGGTGACCATGGCCGCGAGCGACAGCCAGAGCGCCGCGGGCGTGATCGCCTCGGCGAAGTCGCGCAGGCCACCGCCGGACGTCTTGGCTTTCTTCGGTTTTTCGACCTCGGGAAGCCGCGAAGCGGTCATCGACTGGTTTGTCGGACCATCGCCCGAGCCGCCGCCGAACTCTTCGCGGGGCTCGTCGTCGCTCTTCAGGAGGAGATCGTCATCATTGAGAGCCGCAAGACGCCGGGCGAAGGCTTCCGCGTCGTCGTCGGCCTTCTTGCTCCTGATCAATGCCCTGAAATCCGCCTTGGCCGCGGGCGTCGTGGTCTCGGCTGCGGGCGGGGGTGATGCAATCGCCGCGCTTTCGGGCATGATGAGGGCGTCCTCGTCATCCTCATGGTCAGCGTCGTCATAGCCCGAGAACACCGGCTCCTTGAGCTTTGGCATCAGCGGCTCTTTTTTGCGGCCCGGAGCCGGCGCGTCTTCCTTGGGGAAGGGCTTGAGGACAGGCTTCGGCTCGGCCTCGTCGATCGGACCTGAGAGCTCGGGCCGGCTGGGGGGCAGCTCGGTCATGGCTTCGCGGGCCTGGATCAGGCGCTGAAGGTCCAGGGGCTCGGCGAGGTCGTCGTCATCCTCTTCGGCAGCGGGCGCCACTGGCTGCGGCGCGGCTTCTGCGGAGAGAGCCGGCGTGCCTGCATCATCACCGCGCGCCTTGAGGGCCCGCTCGCGCAGGCGGCGCGCCATCGCGGCGGTGCCTTCGGCTTCTTCTTCGGTGAGCTGTGAACTTGGCTCGTCGGACGTGCGCATGACTTCGTTCAGGATCTTGTCGAAATCCTGTTCGGTCTGCTGATCGTCTTCGCTGGCCGAGAAGGCCATCGGCGCAGGTTTGCCCTGCCCCGCTTTTCCAGGTTTCAGAGTCGCCTTTTTGACGCCTTTGGGAAGGCGGAAAGGTCGACGATTCGCGGCTTCTGCCATGCTGCCCTCGCTATTCAGCGCTCCGTTTCCTTCTCACCGTGATGCGCATCAACGCACAAGAAGGGAACGCCTTGCGGACTTTTCGTCTTTTACTTCATTGCAGGGTAGCGTTACCGCAGCGTTAACGGACCTTGCGATTTCCTTATCGCGTGCTTTTGGGGCCTTCGTGATGACGAATGAGAAACCTCGGATCGGTGTGGCATGGGGTTCGGGCGCGGCCCGGGGCTGGGCCCATGTGGGCGTCCTGAAGGCGTTCGAAGAGATTGGCCTCAGCTACGAGATCGACGCAGGCTGCTCGGTGGGCGCCCTGGTCTCGGCCGCGCGGCGCCTCGAGATCTGGCCCGAGTTCCTCGCCTGGGCGCGTGAGATCGGGCCCGTCGGCGCGCTCGGCCAGTTCGCGTTCAGTATCGCTGCTGGGGGGCTCGTCGACCCCAAGCGCGCCTATGAAGCCTTCCGTTATGCCGACCGGCCGATCGAAAGCCTCGATGCGCCCTGGGGCGCGGTCGCGACGGACCTCGCCACGGGCCGGGAGGTCTGGTTGACCGAGGGCTCGGTCCTCGATGCCGCCCGCGCGTCCAGCGCCATACCGATGCTGATGCAGGCCGCGCCGGTGATGTTCCGCGGGGCCGAACGCTGGCTCATCGACGGCGCCGCATCGAACCCGGTCCCCGTCAGCCTCGCCCGCGCCTTGGGTGCGCAGAGGGTGATCGCCATTGACCTCAACGCCTCGGCCGTGACCCTCAAGAGGTTCGACCGACCGACGACGCGGGAGGTGGTCCCGGTGCCCATCGACGCCGAGGAAGACGGGGCGGAGAGTTTCATTCCGGAAGCGGTGACGGGCTTCATCCGCGAGACGAGGCGCCTTATCGAGCAGGAGCTCACCATGGCGAAGGCGCGGTCGCAGTCCAAACCCCACCTTTTCGAAACTGCCGCTGCAACGATGGACATCGTTCAGGCGCACCTGGCGGAGGCGCGCTCGCAGATCGACGTCGCCGATCTCAGGATCGCTCCCGACCTCGAGGACATCTCCCCGGCCGCGTTCGACCGGCACGAGGAGATCATCCAGCGCGGCTACCTTGCGGCCATGGAGAAGAAGGCGCATCTGCTGGCCCTGACGGGAGACGACGGGGGGCGCCGGGCATGAGCGCATGGAAAACGCTTGCGGGACTTACAGCCGCGGCCATGGCGCTTGGCGCCTGTACGGATGGCGGCAACCAGCGCCAGCCGCTCGAGCGCGAAGAGCCAAGGGCCGTGCCCGCATCCTACCGCACCGCAATCAGCAGTTACGAGCCTGAAGAGACCCTGGATCGCCTTCTTCAAGCAATGGACCGGCGGGACCTGACAATCTTCGCCGTGATCGACCACCAGGCCGGGGCCAGCCAGGCCGAGCTCGAAATGCCCTTCGCCACCGTCGTCGTCTTCGGCGCGCCGCGCATGGGGACGCCGCTGATGCAGACGGTACCGCAGCTGGCGGCCGAGCTGCCGCTTCGCGCGGCGGTCTATGTTGATGGGGACGAGACTTATGTGGCGGTCACGTCGGTGAAGACGCTTCGCCGCAGCTATCCGGCTCTGGACGGTGAGGCGGAAAGGCTCAGCACGATTGGCGAGAACCTTTCCCACCTTCTGGCCGAAGCAACGGGCTCGGACTGACCGGCCCGCCGCTTCTTCAGGAAATCAACGCTTACGCGTCGCCGCTCGCGGGAAGCAGCACGCCGTCGATGACGTGAACGACGCCGTTCGATGCGTTGATGTTGGTGTTGGTCACGCGGATCTCGTTGCCGGCTTCGTCGGTCAGGATAACGTCGCCATTGCGGGTCCGGGCGGTAAGCTCCGTGCCTTCGACGGTGGTCACGGTGGCTTCGCCATCGTTCTCACGGATCATCTTGAGGAGGTCAGCGGCGCGCACTTTGCCGGACACCACGTGATAGGTGAGGACCGTCTTCAGCGCGTCCTGGTTCTCGGCCTTCAGAAGAAGGTCGAGCGAGCCTTCGGGCAGCCCGTCAAACGCGGCGTTGTTCGGCGCGAACACGGTGTAGGGGCCTTCGCCTTCCAGCGTGTCCACGAGCTCGGCCGCCTTGACGGCGGAGACGAGGGTCGAGAAGTCTTCATTGTCACCGGCAACGTCGACGATCGTGTTGCCCTGGGCTTTCTTCATCTTGTCGGACTTGCTGGCCCGGTCAGATTTCTGCGCGCTGTCGGAGCTTTGCTTGTTGTAGCTCTGACTGTCCTGCGCCGCGGCAGGAACGGCCGCCATCGGTGCCATGGCGAGGCCGCCAACGAGCAGGGAAACGAGTTTCAGATTCTTCATCGTAATCTCCAAATCTCCGCCCCGTTCTCGGGGCATGCCTTGGAAGTAGCGCCGCCTCGGTGTCCGGCTATGCTCACGTCTGCGACAGGCCGTCCCGCTCACGGAAGTTTTGGGTAAAAGCGCTGTAAGTTTTGTCTGGAGACGACGTTCTATGAGCCTGACCATCTATCACTCCCCCTTCGCGCGCTCGGTAAGGCCGAGATGGCTCTGTCTCGAAATGGGGCTCGATCACGCGATCGTGCGTATTCCGAATGATCCTGAATATCTGGGATCGGACGAATACCGCAATCTGAACCCGGCAGGGAAGATACCGGCGATCAAGGACGGCGAGCTGATCCTCTTCGAAAGCGTCGCCATCATGCAGTACCTCCTGACCAAGCCGGGTGGGGAGGATTTTGCACCGAAGGCTGACAACCCACTTTACGGCCCCTTCCTTCAGTGGCTGCATTTCGGGGAGGCCGGCATGGGCATGTACGTGACCCTGGCGCTTGGCCATAATCGTCTTCTGCCGGAGGATCGCCGCATCCCGGCCATGGCCGCCTATGGCCGCAAGGAAGCCGAGCGCTGTTTCGACGTGCTCGCGGGGCCTCTGTCAGCGCACGACTATCTCCTGCCGACAGGTTTCACGGCAGCGGACATCTCGGTCGCGTATATGCTGCTGCTTGCCAAGTTCGCGGGCATCTTCGACAACGCCCCCGATCCGGTAAAGGCTTATTTCAAAAGGTGTTCCGAGCGGGAGCACTGGAAGACGGCGACCGCCGATTAATGGCGGTCAGAGCCGGTCAAGCGCTCTTTGAACGGAGCGCTTGACCTCCCCGTCCAGCCTCGTGTCACCGCGCACGAACTCCACCGCCTCACTTTTCGGTACGTTCCTGATACGGACGTTCACCTGCTCGGCCCGGCCGTTGCGGTCGAGATCCACATAGGTCTCGTAACGCGTCGGCAGGCGGTAGGGGTTCGGGCGCTGGTGGATGCCGCCATATTGCCGCGGCGACAGCCCTTCATGTAGCCAGCATTCGGTGACCATCGTCACCTCAGCCAAAGGCTGCCTGCGCGGCGCACGGCGGATCGTCCGGACCTGGACCTTCGCGTATTCGTCGTTTCGGGTGGTTTCGCAGGGCGGAACGGTTGCGGGAGTGGGCGAAACAAGGCCCATCGGCACGAGGGCTGAGCCCCTGAGCTCGCGAAGAGCTTCGAAGCTGATGTCGTCCTGAGGGAACAGGGTGCCTGCAAAGCGGCTCCAGTCGGCGCCGCTCCATCCCTGGCGGCTGGCGAAACGCGAGCGGTCCACGATCACCGCGCGATCAGCGCCGGCGCGGTCGACCCTGAGATAATAGTCGCCGTCGAGCTCGACATAATGGACGCTATAAGCGCCGCTTTCGGGCACCGGCTCCAGCCGCCCCGTCGCGCAGGCCGCGAGCAGGAGGCTCAATATGGCAGTCACGACGAAGCGCATCACGGTTCTCCCCTGAACAAGACAAGTTCCCTACTGCAACAACTGAACCACGCCCGGGGGTCCGGGAAATGACGCCCAAGTCATGGACCGGAACCATCACGATTGCGGGACCAAAGCTTACCCGGCAGACATTTCGGCCAGGAGCTCTTCTTCCAGTTCTTCCAGGATCGCCTCGTTCGCGCCGCCGATGATCGTCTCGCGGCCCGCTTCCATCATCACCGGAACACCCAGGGGCGAGACCCGCTTGAGGCGCTTGTGGACCAGGTGCCCGGTCACGCGCTCCAGAAGGGCCGAAAGCCGTCCGATGTCGAGAAACCCCGCCGCCGCGTCATTCCACGCCGCCTTCATCAGGATATGGTCGGGCTGGTGCTCGCGCAGGACGTCATAGATCAGTCCCGCCGAGAAGCTGACCTGCCGCCCCGACTTCTCCTGACCCGGATGGTTTCTTTCGATCATGCCCGCAATCATCGCGCAGTAGCGAAACGTGCGTTTCATGAGCTGTGCATCGGCGAGCCAGAGATCGAGGTCCTCGCCGAGGAGATCCGGCTCGAAAAGCTCGTTCATGTCGAGGGTGGAAGGGTCCTGCCGCATCCAGACGGAAAGCGCATATTCGGTCGGGCAGAAACCGAGCGGCTGCAGTCCCATCCGCTCCAGCCGCCTGGTCACGAGGGTGCCCAGGGACTGGTGCGCGATGCGGCCGTCGAAGGGATAGCAGACGAGATAGTGCTTCTCCCCGCGCTCGAAGGTCTCAATGAGAAGCTGATGCGGCTCGGGAATGGTGCTCTTGGCCGCCTGAAGCTCCAGCCAGTCCTGGACCGGCCCCGGAAAGGCATCCCAGCGGGATGGTTCAGACACCATCCTCCGCACACTGTCTGCGAGAAAGCTCGAGAGCGGAAACTTCGAGCCCTGCCAGGACGGTATCTTCGGCTCCTCCGTATGCGCTTTGGTCACGTAGACGTCCATGTCCTGCGTCCCCTCATAGCGCAGCACCTCGCCCGCAAAGATGAAGGTGTCGCCGGGTGTGATCTGGCTCAGAAACCACTCTTCGATAGTACCGAGCTTGCGGCCGCCCCTCGGCGGCTGGGACCGGCCGTCCTTTCGCGCCATACGGCCAAGGCGGACGGTGTAGGTCGGCATGTCGACAATGGTGCCTGCGTTCATGCGGTAGAGCTGCGCGGTCCTTGCATCCTTGATCCGCATACGTCCGTCAGGCATCGGCACGATGCGCCTGAACCGGTCGTATGCGCGCATGGCGTAGCCGCCCGTCGCCACGAATTCCAGCGCTTCGTCAAAGGCTTGACGCGTGAGGTTCCGGTAGGGCGCGGCGCTGATGACCTCCTCGTAAAGGCGGTCCGGGCGAAAGGGTTCGGCCGCCGCCATACCCCAGATGTGCTGGCAGAGGACATCGAGCGCGCCTTCGCGGTAGGGCTCGTCATCGAGTGCGCCGCGGTGCACCGCCTCCTGCGCGGCGACGCATTCGAGGACCTCGAAGCGATTGGTCGGCACAAGGATCGCCTTGGACGGTTCGTCCATCCGGTGGTTCGACCTGCCGATCCGCTGGACGAGCCGCGCGGCGCCTTTCGGCGCACCAAGACAGATGCAGAGATCCACCGCACCCCAATCGATTCCCATATCCAGGGTTGCCGTGCAGACTACCGCCTTGAGGTCGCCTGCCGCCATCGCCGCCTCGACCCGCTCCCGCTGCTCGCGATCGAGGCTGCCGTGGTGGAGCGCGATCGGCAGCGCGTCCTCGTTCATCCGCCAGAGCTCCTGGAAGCAGACCTCCGCCTGGCTCCTGGTATTGGTGAAGATGAGCGTCGTCCTGTGCGCCTTGATCTCTTCGTAGATGGCAGGAAAGGCGTGGCGACCCGAGTGCCCCGACCACGGAATATCCTCGCCGGGGGTCAGGACTTCGACTTCGGCGCGAACCTTGCTCTTGCCGATGACGAGGTCCGCCATCGCCTCTTCGGTCCCGTCCTGGGGGACGAGAAAGCGCCGCAGCGGCGCCGGATCATCGACGGTCGCGGACAGCCCAACCGTCCGCATACCCGGCGCGAGGGTCCAGAGCCGTGCAAGATCGAGGGCGAGTAGATCACCCCTTTTGGACTTCCGCAGCGCATGGAGCTCGTCGAGAATGACGCAGCGAAGCCCGGCGAAGAGGTCGCTGGCAGAAGGGTGCGCGAGGAGAAGAGAGAGCTGCTCCGGTGTTGTCAGCAGAATATCCGGTGGCCTCGTCCTCTGCCTTTGGCGGACGGAGGTCTTGGTGTCGCCGGTGCGGCTTTCGACCACCACCGGCAGGTCCATTTCGGCCACCGGCTTTTCGAGATTGCGTGCGATATCGACCGCCAACGCCTTGAGCGGCGAGACGTAGAGCGTGTGAAGACTGCGCTCGTTCTTCGGCGCAGCGGAGAGCTCGACGAGGCTCGGCAGGAAGCCAGCCAGGGTCTTGCCGCCGCCTGTCGGGGCGATCAGCAGCGAGGAGCGGCCCCGAAGCGACCGTTCGAGAATGGCGAGCTGATGGTCACGAGGCCGCCAGCCCTTGGCGGCGAACCATTGACCAAACCGCGGCGGCAGCTCGGCTGCGTTTTCAGGAAGGGCGAGATCCGACATGGGGGCTATATGGAGTCTGCGGCACCGAAGAGGACTCCCCTGCCATGACCAACAAACCGGATCACGCCCAGTGGGCCAGCAATTACCTCGTCTGCGACGATCTGGACACCTGCGCCCGTACCTATGAGAAGACCTTTGGCTTCAAGCTGGAAAGCGCGGAGCGGGACGATAGGGGCCAGCTTCAGCATACGGAGTGGAGCCATAACGGCAAGATCGTCTTCATGGCAGGCCCCGAACAGGGTGACGAACGCGCACCCGCGTCGCTCGGGATCAAGCGGATGCCGGTGACGTTCTACATCTATGTCGATGACGTCGATGCTCAGCATAGACATGTTGCCGGGCAGGGCGGCGCCCCGAACGGCGAGCCCGAGGCGATGCCGTGGGGTGACCGGGCGTTCACCGTGAACGATCCGGCCGGGTACACATGGATGTTCGCGGAAGCTGGCGCCTAGCGCACCGGACTGCTTCGTGAAACCAGTCCGGTGCGCTAGGCTTTTGTTTGGGAGCAACTTTTCACCGCGAACCGGTTCCCACTTCGCGGTCCGTCGCCCTAGAGGTCCAGCTCCGCCTCGAGCGCGCGGCTCTGAATGAAGAGTTTCCGCGGCTCCACCACATCGCCCATGAGGCGCGTGAAGGTCTCGTCGGCACGGTCGGCCTCCTCGACACGGACCTGAAGAAGCTGGCGCGCATCGGAATCGAGGGTCGTCTCCCAGAGCTGCTCGGGGTTCATCTCGCCAAGACCCTTGTAGCGCTGGAGGCTGATCCCCTTCCCGCCCGCCTTGCGCAGCGCTTCGAGGAACTCGAGCGGACCGTGCACGCGGGTCTCCTGATCGCCGCGTTTGAGGATTGCCGCCCCGGCAAAGGCGTCGCGCATCGGCTCGGCATCGGCGGCCAGCCTGCGGGCATCGGCGCCGGTGCGAAGTTCCTGGGACAGAACATAGGCTTCCTTGACGCCCCTCACCTCGCGGGAGAGGACGACATCGCCATCGTTCTCGGTGGCCTGCCAGCCGCGCTCATACTCCTCGGAGATATCGTCGAGGCGCCCCGTCAGACGCGCCAGCGCTTCCTCTCCGGCTTCGTCCGGACCGAGAACACCTTCCAGCGCGGCCAGGAGGAGGACGTCCCGGCGCAGCCATGCGGGGAAGCTGTCGAGGCGCTGGGACACCTGGCGTGACTGCCCGACAAGGTTGTCGAGGTCGCGGCCCGAACGCTGCTCGCCATCATGGAGGGTCAGGATCGCACCATCGGTTCCTTCTGTATAGAGATAATCAGCCAGCGCTTTTTCGTCGAGGAGGTAGCGCGCCGATTTGCTCTTTTCCGCACGGTAGAGGGGCGGCTGAGCAATATAAAGGTGCCCGCGCTCGATGATCTGGGGCATCTGACGGTAGAAGAAGGTCAGAAGCAGTGTACGGATGTGCGCGCCGTCAACGTCGGCGTCCGTCATGATGACGATCTTGTGGTAGCGAAGCTTGTCGATATTGAAGTCATCGCGCCCGATCCCGGTCCCAAGGGCAGTAATCAGCGTGCCGACTTCCGCGCTTGAAAGCATCTTGTCGAAGCGCGCCCTCTCGACATTGAGGATCTTGCCTTTGAGGGGAAGGATCGCCTGGTTCTCACGGTTGCGCGCCTGCTTGGCAGAGCCGCCCGCCGAGTCGCCCTCGACGAGGAAAAGCTCAGACTTCGACGGATCGCGTTCCTGGCAGTCCGCCAGCTTGCCGGGCAGCGAGGAAACGTCCAGAACGCCCTTGCGCCGCGTCAGCTCCCGCGCCTTGCGAGCCGCTTCGCGCGCGGCAGCGGCTTCGATGACCTTGCCCACGAGCCGTTTGGCTTCCGCGGGGTGCTCCTCGAACCAGGTACCAAGCTCCTGACCGACGATATTCTCGACCACTGCCCGCACCTCGGAAGAGACGAGCTTGTCCTTGGTCTGCGAACTGAACTTCGGATCAGGGACCTTGACCGAAACGATAGCGGTCAGCCCCTCGCGCGCGTCGTCCCCGGATAGGGTCACCTTCTCGCGCTTGAGGAGACCGGAGCTTTGCGCATAGCCGTTGACCACGCGGGTCAGCGCCGCGCGGAACCCGGCCAGGTGGGTGCCGCCGTCACGCTGCGGGATATTGTTCGTGAACAGAAGGACTTTCTCGTGATAGCTGTCATTCCACCACATGGCGACTTCGACGGTGATGCCGTCGCGCTCCGCTTCCATGGTGATCGGCTCCGGCACGAGGGGCTGCTTCGCCGCGTCGATATGCTTGACGAAAGCCGTCAGGCCGCCCTCGTAGTAAAGCTCCTGCTCCCGCGCCTCGGCATGGCGGCGGTCGGCGAGGAGAATCTTCACGCCTGAGTTCAGGAAGGCCAGCTCGCGCAGGCGCCGCTCCAGCGTCTCATAGTCGAATTCGGTGCCGGTGAAGGTCCTGTCGGAGGGCAGGAAGGTGACCTCCGTCCCCTTCTTGTCGGTATCACCGACGACCTGCAGGTCCTCCTGCGCGTCGCCATGGACGAAGCGCATGGTGTGTTCCTTGCCGCCCCGCCAGATGGTGAGTTGCAGCCATTCGGACAACGCATTCACCACCGAGACGCCGACGCCATGAAGGCCGCCCGAAACCTTGTAGCTGTTGGAGTCGAACTTACCCCCGGCATGGAGCTGGGTCATGATGACCTGGGCAGCCGAAATGCCCTCGCCCTCATGCATGTCGGTGGGAATGCCGCGACCATTGTCGCGCACGGTGACCGAACCGTCATCATTGAGAACGACCTCGACCGTGTCGCAGTGTCCGGCCAGCGCCTCGTCGATGGCGTTGTCCACCACCTCGTAGACCATGTGGTGAAGGCCCGAGCCGTCATCGGTGTCGCCGATATACATGCCGGGGCGTTTGCGGACCGCATCCAGGCCCTTGAGAACCTTGATGGATTGAGCGCCGTAATCCTGGTTGCCGCTATCGGCGGCGGCTTCGGAAGCCATGGCAAAATACCTTCGAAAATGATCGTCTTGATTCTCAGAATGATATAGGTGGTTTCGCCCCCGAACCCAAGCCCGAAAAGGCCCTCAAGGAATATCATTCTTCCAATGATTTCAGGCGTTTGGGATCGCGTTTCCGCTGCCCGGCACGAGATGGTCCATAAAGGGAAAAAAGGCCGTGAAAGCCTCCTTGTCGGTGCCTGTCAGGAAGGCCTGGAGACCCAGTTTTTCAAGGGTCGCGGCGAGGGCCTTGCGGCGGGTCTCGTCAAGATGCGCCGCGATCTCGTCGAGCAGGAGGAGAAGGCTCGCCTCCGAGCGTTCCTTCGCCGCTGCCGCCCGGGCCAACACCAGGCCGATGAGGAGCGCCTTCTGCTCCCCGGTCGAGCAGAGCCGCGCAGGCATCTCCTTCTGCTCGTGAACGACAACGAGATCGGAGCGGTGGGGGCCGACCAGCGCGCGCCTGGCGTCGGCATCGATCCGGCGGTTCCGCGCCAGGCGCTCCCGGTAAAGAGCGGTTGCGGCACCGGGCTCGTGCCCGGCGAGCATCAGCTCGATCTCGCCTTCGATGAACAGCGTCGCGCGCGGGAAAGCCTCCTCGCGCAAGGCGGCATATCCGGCCGAGAGGCTCTGGGCGGCTTCGCGCCTTGTTAACGCAAGAGCGATGCCGGCTTCGGCCATCTCGTTTTCGAACCCGTCGAGCAAGGACGGATGCCCGCCCTGCTCGAGAAGGGCCGTGCGCTGACGCATCGCCTTCTCGAAGCGCCCGGCATCCTGAACATGGCGCGGCGATCCGGCGGCTGCGATCCGGTCGAGGAACTTTCGCCGCTCGGAAGGCGCTTCCATGAAAAGCCGGTCCATGGCGGGGGTCAGCCACAAGAAGCGCAGCCTTTCCTGAAGGGCGGCGGCGCTTCTTGTGGGCTCGCCGTCAATACGCACTTCGCGCCGGTCGTGACGCGGCGGCGGGATGCTGACGGTCAGGCGCACCGGCTCGTCGGCGTCATCACCACCCGCCAGGGTCAGGCCGGCCCCCGCCACCCCTTCCGACCCCTGACGGACGATATCGGACAGACGCGCTCCACGAAGCCCGCGGCCTGCGCCGAAAAGGGTCAGGGCTTCGAGAAGGTTGGTCTTGCCTGCGCCATTGGGGCCGGTGATGACCACCGATCGCCCCGAAAGCTTCTCGTCGAAGGTTTCATAGGAACGGATGTTCCGCAGGGTGAGCGACGTGATCCGCCGCATCGGCCTCAGACCCGCAGCGGCATCAGCACGTAGAGCGCCTGCTCGTCGCCTTCGTCACGGATAAGGGTCGGTGACGCGGTGTCGGCAAAGGCGAAGACCGCGCTTTCGCCGTCGATCTGGCCGGTGATGTCGAGAAGGTATTTAGCGTTGAAGCCGATCTCGATCGCCTCGCCCGGATAGTCGACGGCCAGGTCTTCGGTGGCGGTGCCGGTCTCGGGGCTGTTGACGTTGAGACGCAGGCGGTCGTTCTCGATCTGCAGCTTCACCGAGCGGGTCTTGTCCGCCGAAACGGTGGAGACCCGATCCACCGATTTTGCGAACTCGGTCGAGCCGACGCGCATCAGCTTGTCATTACCCTGAGGGATGACGCGGGCATAGTCGGGGAAGGTGCCGTCGATCAGCTTGGTCGTGAAGGCGATGTCGTCGAAGGCGAAACGGACGCGGCCCGGCGCCACGAGCATTTCGACGGTCTCGCCCGCATCGTCGATGAGCCTGCGAAGCTCGACAACCGCCTTGCGCGGGATAATGATGCCCTCAAGGCCTTTCGCGCCCTCGGGAAGGGGCGAATCGATCCGCGCCAGCCGGTGGCCGTCGGTGGCCACGGCGCGCAGGGATGTCTCGCCACCGTCTTCATGGGCATGCAGATAAATGCCGTTGAGATAGTAGCGGGTCTCCTCCTGCGACATCGCAAAGCGCGCCTTGTCGATAAGGCGCGAAAGCTCATCGGCCTTGATGTCGAAGCGGCGCCCGTCTTCGGCCTGCGGCAGGGCCGGAAAGTCATCTTCGGGCAGGACGGCAAGAGAGAATTCCGAGCTTCCCGCCGTGAGGACGAGGCGGCCCGTCGACGTCTTCTCGAGGCGCACCTGGCTGCCGTCGGGAAGCTTCTTGACGATGTCGAAGAGGGTCAGGGCTGCAGCGGTTGCGGCGCCGGACTGTTCGGCGTCGGCGGGAACCTGCTCGACGATCTCGATATCAAGGTCGGTAGCGGTCAGGGACAGGGTGCCCCCTTCGGCCTTGAGAAGAACATGGGAGAGAATCGGAATGGTATTGCGCCGCTCCACCACCGATTGGACGTGGCTGAGAGCCTTGAGCAGGGTTCCGCGTTCGATGGTGACCTTCACGGGCCGTCTCTCCTTGCTGCACCGGCCGCGGTCGGCCGGTTCGTAATGGGCCGCGAAAAGAGCACAGCTTGCAACCCAGCGCTAGGGCGAAGGACAACGCCCCTGCCCGCCTTGCACCAGCCGAGGCTTAGCGCTGTTCGAACTCCTCGAAGATCTGGGTGATCCGGCGTCCGAAGACCGGATCGGTCTCGGCGAGGATTTCGGCCGTCTTGATCGAGTGCATGACGGTGGTGTGGTCACGGTCGACCATAGCCCCGATCGCCGTCAGGGGCGTGTCCGTCAGCTTGCGAAGCGCGAAGCAGAAAGCATGGCGGGCACGGACGATCGGCTGCTTGCGGGTACGGCTTTTCAGGTCCTCCTTGGAAAGCCCGAAGACCTCCACGGTGTAGTCGAGGATCGCCTCGCCGGTGAGGACTGCCTTCTTGGAACTGAGATGCTCGGAGAGCAGCTGGCGGACCCGGTCGTCCGACAGGTGATCGCCGATCTCGGCGGTCGCTTCGGCTGCGACCTGGATGAGACTGAGAGCGCCCTCCAGTTCCCGCACGGAATCCTCGCAGCGGCGGGCGATGAACTCGAGATGCTTCGAAGCCATCCGCACGCCGGAAGTGGCCGCCGCCTCTTCGGCGAACTGCTTGGCGATCGCGACCCGCAGGTCAAGGTCGGGGCGCTCGATGGCGACGCAAAGGCCGCCGCCGAGACGACCGGCGAGCCGCGCGGAGATACCGGTCTCGGCGAGCTCCTTCGGCGGGACCGAGCCTGCGACCAGCACCCGCTTGCCGGCGCTGCGCAGCTTGTCGATCAGGCAGTCGAGCTCTTCCTGGGTCCGCTTGCGGCCACGCAGGAGCTGGATGTCGTCGATCAGGAGAACATCGGTATTCTGAAGGAATGAGCGGAGTTCCTTGACGCTCTTCGAAATGAACGCCTCGGAGACGTCGGTCATCAGCGCGTCATAGGTCAGGTAGAGGACGTTGTCGCCCGGATGCTGGCGCAGCCATTCCTGACCGGCTGCGTTCAGAAGATGGGTCTTGCCGCGGCCCGAGGCGCCATAGAGCATCACCAGCGAGCCGCCCTGCCCTTCGAGGAGCTTGGCCACAGCGCGGTAGGCGAGCGCGTTGGTCGCATTGCTGCAGAACCGTTCCATGGTCATGCCGAGGGCGAAGCTCGATCCGTTCGCGGCATCGAAGCTCCTGGCTTCTTGCGTCTTGGCCTTCTCACGCCGCGGGGTCGCACTGGGGCGCACCGGGGCGGGAGCCGGGGTGGCCGCGAACCCTTGGGGCGCGGAAGGGGCAAGCTCCTGAAGGCCCTTGACGTTGAGGCTCCTGACCGGGGCAATCTGCTCCGACCAGACCTGCCGCATACGGAGGGCATAACGCTGGGAGATGAGTGACGCCGAGAACCTGGTCGGGGCGGCGAGGGTCACGTAATCCTCGCCCATCTCCGCGAGGCTCAGGCGTTCGAAATAGCTGTCATAGATGGCCGCACCGAACTGCTCTTTCAGATGCGATTTGAACTTGGAGAACTGCTGCGTAGACTGAGCGTTTTGCATCGGTGACCTTTGCGCGCAAAAGGGTTCGGCCACTGCCATGGCCGCCGTCTGAAACCTGAAGGATGGAAACGGGCTACGCCATGCCCGCGATGGTTACTTATCCGTGGACGTTACGTTCTGTCCAGAAAAAAGGGGTAAACGGACCGGTAAGAAATAGTTCCGGTCTTTCGACCGGTCGGCGGGAGGATGACCCGGTCGAGATATATGGGGGTGCTGTTTCTTGCCATCGTTATCCTCCCGAACGGAAAGGCACCTGCCAAGTGCCGGCCTAGGAGAGGTAAGCTACTTCCACCAGCGCGGATGACAAGCCGATGACGCAGCGAAAAACTGCCCGCGATTAGGCCACATCGTTGTTGACTCTTGCTGCAGGCCAGAGAGTCCCAAGGTGAATCCCCAACAGTGTTTTTGACTCACGTCGATGACATTTTTTCCACAGCACAAAATCGCTCAGATCCCGGACAAAACAAAAGCCGCCCACGCCAGTGGACGGCTTCATCCTTAAACAGAATGTCAGTACACGAAACTCTGAAGTTAGGCGCTGACGCCTTGCATGCGCTTGGCCAGTCGGGAAACTTTCCGTGAGGCCGTATTCTTGTGAATGACGCCCTTGCCGACGGCGCGCATGATTTCGGACTCAGCCACTCGGAAAGCCGCCTGCGCCTCGCCGCGGTCGCCCGCTTCGACAGCTTCCTCGAACTTCCGGATATACGTCCTGACACGGCTCCGCCGAGACTTGTTGACCGCCGTGCGGCGATCAATTTTGCGGACCATCTTTTGTGCCGACGTGGTGTTGGCCATGTGAGCGAATTACCTTCTCATGCGAGCGAGCGCGTCTAGTAGCGACGGGCATGAGGCAGGTCAACGCGGCTGATGCATTTTTTTCGTGTCACCGCTGACAGCCGCCGCAGGCGAAAGTCGAGCGCCCCGACTGGACGTAACGGCTGATCGTTCCGCCGCACCTTCGGCAGGCCGCCCCGGCGCGGTCATAGACGTCGAAGCGCTGCTGGAAAGCCCCCTCCCGGCCATCCGCGCCCGCATAGTCGCGCAAGGTGGAGCCGCCCGCCGCGATCGCCTCGCCAAGGACAGCCTTGATATGAGGCACCAGCCTTTCGGCGCGGGCCCTGCCGAGGCTCTTCGCCAAACGGCGGGGGCTGATCCCCGCCCGGTAGAGCGCTTCGCAGACATAGATGTTGCCCAAGCCCGCCACCACACGCTGGTCGAGGAGGGCCGCCTTCATCGGGGTCGCCTTCCCCGCGAGTTTTCGAAGAAGCGCGTCCGGCGTGAAAGCGTCGGAAAGGGGCTCTGTGCCCATGCCGTCGAAGCGCTTCGCCGCCTCCTCTTCGCTCAGAAGCTCGACGAAGCCGAACCGGCGGGGGTCCGAATAGACGAGGTCGAAGGGCCCCGTCGGTGCATCGAGCCCGATCAGGAGATGCTCATGACCCGAAGGCGGGTCGGTCGCGTAGAAGGCGCCCGGGGCAAGCACCCGTTCTGCCGCGTGAAGGCTGAACCGGCCCGTCATGCCAAGATGAGCCAGCATGGTCTGGCCGGTGGAGAGCGGGAACAGGAGATATTTGGCGCGCCTGCGAACCTCTTCGATCTGCGCGCCGAGGAGCCTTTCCTGAAGGCGTTCGGGAAAGGGAAAACGAAGGTCGGGGCGGCGCTGGTCGACCCGCAGGATGCGCGCGCCGGTGACGATCGGCTCGAGCCCACGCCGGACGGTCTCGACTTCGGGAAGTTCAGGCATCAGCGGCCCTTAGACCAGAACCGCCTTCTCTTTCGAGCGCCGATCAGCGCGGCAAGGCGCCGAGGAGGGCCTTCTTCTCCTGCCAGTCGAGGAGATCGAGGGAATGGATGAAGTCCTCGGCCTCGCGGCGGCTCGCACCGTCGTGGCGATTGAAAGGCTGGACCATGCCGAAGCGTTCATCCTCGCGGACATCTTCAAGCTCGGAAAGAATGGCGCCCGCGGCGAGGCCCTGCAGGATCTCAGCCCCGCGTTCGGTCACTTCGAGGGCGGCAGCACGGCCCGCCTTCTCGAAGGCGATGATCGAGCGGCCAGGCAGACTGGCGCTCAGGATGCCGTACCCTGCCTCCGCATCGGCATTTCCGGTTTCGGCGCTGCGGCGGCGTTTCAAGAACGTCTTTATCATGACGGACCGTCCCAGTTCGAAGAAGATTCCAATACGCGACAGTCTGACGACACTAGATCAAACTTTGTGACGATGGAAGACAATCTTCTGCTGATTCACCATCATTCTTCTGTGAAGGCGGCAACCCTTGCCAAACAAGGCGCTAGGAAACCGCCCCTCGCCTTTTCAGGCAAGACCTTTTCGATAAGGCAGGGTGAAGAAATGCAGCGCTATGTTATCTCTTCACTTGTATTTCTCTATGGAAAGGAGGGCGCTATTCCCGGACCCTACGGCAGCAGGTCGCGGATCGCGGCCAGCACCACGTCGGGCCGGTCCTTGGGAACGTTGTGCCCGCTTCCCTCCGCAAGAACGAGGCGGCGGCCCGGAGCTTCGGCGACGAAGGCGCGGTGCTTCTCCGCAGCCGCCGCCAGGACTTCTGGCGACCCGGGCGCCGGCGTTTCCGCACGGATGTCGATGATCGGCACCCCTTCCGGGTAGCTCAGCGCGGCGGCGGCGGCCGCCGTTTCGCCGAAAGCTTCGACCACGGGAATGACAGCTGCCGCAAGTTCGGGTGCCGCCTCACGCACGGCATCGTATTGGGGTCTGTAGATCGACCAGGTGTCCTCGACAGCTTCCATCGTCAGCTCCCCCGGGATCAGCGCGTCGACGAGGACTATACCGGAGGTTTCGATATCGTCGCTCACCGCCGCGGCCACGAGACCGCCATAGGAATGGGCGACGATCAGGAAAGGTCCCTGGGCTTCTTCCTGGTCCAGCGCCTTCAGGAGCGCCGCCTCCTCCAGAGCGAACCTGTATTCGCCTTCCCAAAGAGCGCTCTGGCCGAGGCCGGGTCGGTCGTAGCGGACGGTGGCGTGCCCGAGGGCGCGGACCTCTTCGGCGAGATCCGTCCAGCCGCTGCTGTCGCTTCCATTACCGCTGATGAAGAGAACGGTGGGCGTCCCCTCGCCACGATACTCCGAGAAGACGTCGGCACTGTAGGAAGGACCGTGGCTTGCACAGGCGGTAAGACCGAAAAGAGAGGCGAGGAGGCCGGCGCAGGCGGCAAGGCGAGAAAAGCTCATGCCCCGACCTAAACACGGTCGCACGAGGTTGCTACCCGGAAAGAAGATACCGCGCACGAAAAGGGCGGCCCGAGAGCCGCCCTTCTGTCTTTATATTGGGCGCTACCGCTCGCTGGCGCTCGCTGCTTGAGCGCCGGGCGGAAGCTACTCCTAGGCGTGGCTTAGAAGTCCATTCCGCCGCCAACGGATCGGCCCTGGCCGATCCGTCAGCTTCAAACTGAATGGGCGCTACCGCTCGCTGGCGCTCGCTGCTTGAGCGCCGGGCGGAAGCTACTCCTAGGCGTGGCTTAGAAGTCCATTCCGCCGCCAACGGATCGGCCCTGGCCGATCCGTCAGCTTCAAACTGAATGGGCGCTACCGCTCGCTGGCGCTCGCTGCTTGAGCGCCGGGCGGAAGCTACTCCTAAGCGTGGCTTAGAAGTCCATTCCGCCCATTCCGCCCATGCCGCCGCCGGGCATGGAGGGAGCGCCGGAGTCTTTCCGCGGAGCTTCGGCGATCATGGCTTCCGTCGTGATCAGGAGACCCGCAACCGAGGCTGCGTCCTGAAGCGCGGTGCGCACGACTTTCGCCGGGTCGACGATGCCCATCTCCAGAAGGTCGCCATACTCTTCGGTCTGCGCGTTGAAGCCGAAGGTAGCCGAGCCTTGCTCGAGGAGCTTGCCGACGACGATGGAGCCTTCGGCGCCAGCGTTCTCGACGATCTGGCGCAGCGGAGCCTGAAGCGCGCGGCGGACGATCTGGATGCCGGCATCCTGGTCGTCATTCTCGCCGGTGAGGCCGTCGAGGGCTTTCGAAGCATAGAGAAGCGCCGTGCCGCCGCCGGGGACGATGCCTTCTTCCACGGCCGCGCGGGTCGCGTTGAGGGCGTCGTCGACGCGGTCCTTGCGCTCTTTCACTTCGACTTCCGTCGCGCCGCCGACCTTGATGACCGCAACACCGCCGGCGAGCTTCGCCAGGCGTTCCTGCAGCTTCTCGCGGTCGTAGTCCGAGGAGGTATCCTCGATCTGCGCGCGGATCTGCGCGGTGCGGGCTTCGATGTCCGACTTCTCGCCAGCGCCGTCGACGATGGTGGTGTCGTCCTTGTTGATGACGACGCGCTTGGCGGTGCCGAGCATGTCGAGGCCGACATTCTCGAGCTTGATGCCGAGATCTTCGGAGACGACCTGGCCACCGGTGAGGATCGCGATGTCCTCCAGCATGGCCTTGCGGCGATCGCCGAAGCCGGGAGCCTTGACCGCAGCCACTTTCAGGCCGCCGCGCAGCTTGTTGACGACGAGGGTGGCGAGCGCTTCGCCTTCGACGTCTTCGGCGATGATGAGAAGCGGACGCGAGGACTGAACGACGGACTCAAGAAGCGGCAGCATGGACTGCAGGTTGGAGAGCTTCTTCTCGTGCAGGAGGATGTACGGGTCTTCGAGTTCGACCGACATCTTCTCGGCATTGGTCACGAAGTAAGGCGAGAGATAGCCGCGGTCGAACTGCATGCCTTCGACGACATCGAGCTCGGTCTCGGCGGTCTTGCTTTCCTCGACCGTGATGACGCCTTCATTGCCGACCTTGTCCATCGCATGGGCGATCATCTCGCCGATCGATTTCTCGCCATTGGCGGAGATGGTGCCGACCTGGGTGATGCCGTTGGAGCCTTCGACCGGCTTGGCGTTCGACTTGATGGTCTCGAGGACGCGGGCGACGGCGGTGTCGACGCCGCGCTTCAGATCCATCGGGTTCATGCCGGCGGCGACGTATTTTGCGCCTTCCTTGACGATGGCCTGGGCCAGGACGGTGGCGGTGGTGGTGCCGTCACCTGCAACGTCATTGGTCTTGGATGCGACTTCCTTGATGAGCTGGGCGCCCATGTTCTCGAACTTGTCTTCAAGCTCGATTTCCTTCGCGACCGAGACGCCGTCCTTGGTGGTGCGGGGCGCACCGAAGGACTTCTCGATGACCACGTTACGGCCTTTCGGGCCGAGGGTGACCTTCACCGCGTTGGCGAGGATATCGACGCCTTTGAGCATGCGCTCACGGGCATCGGCTTCGA
>CAZKVC010000011.1:0-85688 GCA_964556115.1 uncultured Caulobacterales bacterium | reverse complement strand
TCGTAGATCATCGCGATACGGACATCGCGGACGAACTGGCTCATGCCCCATTCTTCACAATAGCCCGAGCCGCCGAAGACCTGCAGGCTGTCATTCGCGCCCTTGTTCCCCTTGTCGGTCATGTAGGCTTTGATGATCGGTGTCAGGAGCGCCATATAGTCGTTCGACTTCTGACGGGTCTCGTCGTCGGGCGCCTTGTGGCTCATGTCCTCATGAAGCGCCGCCCAGAAGGTGAGCGCGCGAGCGCCTTCGACGAACGCCCTCGTATCCATCAGCATACGCCGGACATCGGGGTGGACGATGATTGGATCGGCAGGTTTCTCGGGCGCCTTCACGCCGGTGACCGAGCGTGACTGCAGGCGGTCGCGTGCGAAGGCAGCCGCGTTCTGCATGGCGACTTCGGCAGCGGCATAGCCCTGCATGCCGACACCGAGGCGCGCTTCGTTCATCATGACGAACATGGCGCGCATGCCCTTGTGTTCCTCGCCGACGAGATAGCCGGTCGCCTCGTCATAGTTCATGACGCAGGTGGCATTGCCGTGAATGCCCATCTTCTCTTCAAGACCGCCGCAGGAAACGCCGTTCTTCTCGCCAAGGCTTCCATCCTCGTTGACGATGAATTTCGGCACGATGAAGAGCGAGATGCCCTTGATGCCTTCCGGCGCGCCTTCGATCCGCGCCAGGACAAGGTGGATGATGTTGTCCGCCATGTCGTGCTCACCGGCCGAGATCCAGATCTTCTGACCGCTGATCTTGTAGGTGCCGTCACCCTGGGGAACGGCCTTGGAGCGGATGAGGCCCAGATCCGTACCGCACTGCGGCTCGGTCAGGTTCATCGTGCCGGTCCACTCGCCGGTGGTCATCTTGGGAAGGTAAGTCCGCTTCTGCTCGTCTGAAGCGTTGGCATGGATCGCGCGCCACGCACCGGCGGAAAGGCCGGGATACATGGCAAAGGCCTGGTTGGCGGCGGAGCTCATCTCGTTGACGGCGTAAGCGAGGGTCACCGGCAGGCCCTGCCCGCCATAGTCCGGGTCCATCGCGATCGCGCCGAAGCCGTTCTCGCAGAATTGTTTGTAGGCATCCTTGAAGCCGGTCGGCGTTGTCACCGAACCATCGTCATTGCGCTTCGCGCCCTCGAGGTCACCGACGCGGTTGAGGGGCGCGAGCACGTCGCGGTGCCACTTCGCGCTCTCTTCGAGAAAGGCGTCGATCACGTCCGGGGTCGCATCGGCGAAGCCGGGCAGGTTGGAGTAGTTCTGAAGCTTCAGGACGTCGTGCAGCAGGAACTGCATGTCCCGTACGGGGGCTTCATAGATGGGCATGGATGCTCCTCCATCGGGGCGACGGCCCAGTTGGCGGGCGCGGCGCCGTTTCGCTTTGCCAGAGGTCGTAGTCGCATCGGCGATGGAAGGCAAAGCGCTGAAGGTCGCGCCGGGTTGTCCTCTTTACCCCAGAGCGGGTTGCTACCTGTGGTTGAGGCGGGCGAAAATTTTTTAGGAGATTGTTAAGCGTCGCGGTTCACCAAGGGTTGAAATCGCATTAACCCGTTCGCTTCTGAACCAATCAGTGCCGGCGGACTCTTTTCACGGTGCGCGAAGCGGGCAACAAGGGACCTCATGAGCGCCAAGTCCAATGTCCCATGGAGCGTCAAAGGCATCGACCACGATGCACGCTCGGTCGCGAAAGAGCTTGCGCGCCGCCGCGGCATGACGCTTGGCGAATTCATCACCGAGATGATCCGGGAGAAGGGCCTCGACGAGGCCCATGACGATACCCCCGATGCCGCGGGCCAGGAAAAAATCGTTTCCGGCGTCACCACCGATCAGCTTCGCGGTGTGGTGGACACTCTCAACCGGCTGAACGAGCGCCTCAAGACTGCCGAAAAGGCGCTGCAGACCGGTGAAGTGCAGTCCCGTGAAGCGATGGGCGGTCTCAACCGCGGTCTCGAAACCGTCTTCGAGCGGGTCAAGCGCCTTGAGCGCGAGACCGAGAACCTGAGTGCGCCGGAAGGTCTCGCCGAGCGGCTCGACCGCCTCGAAGGGGCCAACGAGAAGAACTCCTGGGTGAAGAGCCTCGTCGCGCTGGAGCGTGCGCTTTCCACCCTCGTCGAGCAGGTCGAAAGCGCGCGCGAAGACACCGACAGCCGCCTTGAAGCCAATGAGAACCTGATCGAAGAGCTCAAGCGGCGTCTTGATGCGGAAGACGATCAACTGCGCGGAGAGCTCAGCGGCCTGACCGAAGCGATCGACGGCACCACCCAGCGGGTCACCGAGACCGAGAGCCTGGTCAAGGAAGCGCTGGAACTCGCCCGCGCAGCCTCGGAGTCCCAGGACCCCACTTTCATCGACCGCACCAGCCAGCGCCTCCAGCTCCTCGGCAGTGAGATCAAGCGCACCAGCGATCATATCCGCACGCTCGAAGGCAGCGTGGCCCGGCTTTCCGACAAGATCGAACTCGGCGAGCAGCGTTCAGCCGAGGGCATCAGCCGCGTGGCGCAGTCCCTCGAAAGCCTGCGCCAGGAGTGCTCCGGCCTTTCGGCAGGAGAAAGCGCGCACGGTACCCCGGCCGCGATGAAGCAGGCCGTTGATGATGCCGCCGACCGGGTCGACGCCCTTCAGGGCGCGTTCTCGGCCGTGATCGACCGCCTCGAAGGCCGCATCAATGCCGAGCCGCAGAGCACCGATGTTACCACCGTCAGCGCCGAGCCCATAGGCGGGCCTTCCGCGATCCTCGCCGATTTCGCCGAAGCGGAAGCCGCCGAAGACGAATTCGACCGCGCGTTCGAAGACCCTCTCGGCTTCTCGCTCGGAACGCCGCCCCAGCCGCCAGCGGAAAAGACCGCGGACACCCGCCCGGCCGAGCCGTCGGATCCCCTCCCCTCACTCGATGCGCAGGATGAACCGCCTCAGCCAGAAAAGTCGGGCGGGCTTCAGTCCCGGGACGATGAGCGCAGCGCGGCGGCCGGTTTCTTCAGCACGAAAGACGAGCCAGCCCCCGAAACCAGCGCTTTCCGCTCTGAGCCCGAACCCGCCCTCCGCGAAGAGCCGGCCTCCTATGAGTGGGATGAGGGTCCGCGCTTCGATGCCTTCGAGCGCGACGACGATTTCGAGGGCCGGTTCCGCAGCGGTGAAGACGATCCCTTCGCGCCGGACCGCCCCTCTTTCACCGAGCGTTTCTCCCGCATGGTGCGCGGCCTGGTGGCCGAGCCGCAGGACAACAACAACACGCTCGCCTGGCTTCTGATCGGCGCTGTCGTCGTGGTGATCGGGCTGACGGCCCTGCGCCTGACCGGCGGCGAAGTGGCCGATCCCGTCATTGTCGAGCCGATGGACCGCCGGGTCGCAACGGCCTCGGCCGCCCCTGCCCAACAGGCTGCGCCTTCGTCCGAAGCCAGCCTTCCTCAAGCGTCCCGTCTTTATACGGACGCCAAGCAGCAGCTCGCCACGGCAACCGATCCCACCGAGATCACCGCAGGCATGGCCATGCTCGTCCGCGCCGCCGAGGCCGGGTCGGTTCTTGCCATGCACGACCTCGGCGAGGCCTATCTGACAGGCGACGGCGTCATCGAAAACGGCACCACCGCAAGGCGGTGGTTCACCGAGGCAGCAGAAGGCGGGCACCTCAGGGCCATCCACCGGGTCGCCTATCTTGATGCGAACGGCATCGGCGGTCCTGTCAATGTGGAAGCCGCCCTTGAAGGCTTCCGCCGCTCGGCCGAGGCCGGGCTGACGGCCGCGATGTTCAACCTCGGCACCCTCTTCGATCCGGACAATACCTACCTGCCCGAAGAGCGTCGCGACCTCGAGGAAAGCTACCTCTGGTACGCGCTTGCCGGACGCCGCGGCGACCGCGCGGCCCAGGACAAGGCGGACCTTCTTGCAGCGCGCCTGACCCCGGACCAGCGCACAGGGCTCGACCAGCAGGTGCGGGACTTCGCACCGACGCCGCTTCAGCCTTGAGTGTCTGACGCCTTTTCGCCTTGACCGGCGGGCGAGGCGGCGCAAACACCGGGGCGATCATCTCTGCCCTTCCGGGATCCCGCCCATGAGCACAATCGCCGTCGTCGGTGCCGCGAGCTATGAAGGCCGCCAGTTGCTTCTCGCGCTCGGCGAACGGGGCCTCGACTTTCAGGGCTTTGATGGGCCGGAGAGCGAAACCCACAATTCGATCATCAAGCTCGACCTCAGCTCGGCGGACCAGGTCCGCGAGGCGTTTCAGAACGCGGGCGTGCGCGATGTCATTCACCTGCCCGACCGCGGAACGGTGGCGCGATCGCTGAAGGACCCCCTGGACGCGTTCGAGACGGTCCTCCTCCCCCTCATGGGGGTGTTGCGTGCATCGGCGGAGGGCGGTGCGCGAAGCTTCCTTCTTTCCTCCACGGCCTCCGTCTACGGCATACCCGAGCGTGTGCCGGTACCCGAGAACGCAAGGCTCTCGCCGATCTCCCCCCTCGGCGCAGCGGCGGCGGCAGCGGAGCGCATGACGGCAGAGGTCTGCCGGGGCAACGCGCTGCCCTTCGCGATCCTCAGATATTTCAACGCCGCAGGCGCCGACCCCATCGGCCGCGCGGGCGCTTCGGATGCGCCGAAGCACCTGATCACGGCGGCGGTCCATATTGCCCTTGGCCTCCGCGAAGGGCCGTTGCGCATCTATGGCGATGACTATCCGACCCCGGACGGCACGCCGATCAGGGACTATGTCCATGTCGCTGACGTGGCCTCCGCCCATGTGGACATGATCGAGCATCTTCGTGGGGGCGGGCGGTCGATGACCCTCAATTGCGGCTATGGCGAAGGCGCTTCGGTCCTCGATGTCGTCCGTTCGGTAGAGCGGGTTCTCGGCCACCCCCTTCCCACGGTGGTCGAGGGACGCCGCGCCGGCGATCCCCCGCAGCTCATCGCCGACACGGCAGCCATCAGGTCGGTTCTGGGCTGGCGGCCGATGTTCAACGATCTCGATCTCATCATCAGGACCGCGATGGACCGGGAACGCCAGCAGATGGCGTTGCCGGCGTCGTGATCTCATCGCTGAGAAGGCTCGCACGCTGGTCCTGCCTGCCGATTTTCGCCCTCATCGCCTATCTCTCGCTTGTGCCCGGCGACCCTCAATCCGAGGGCGGGTTCATTCGATACCTTTCCCCTCTGGCGGAGATCATCCTCGGCGACCCCGATGCTGCGGACAAGATAGGCCATGCCATTGCCTATTGCGTGCTGACCGCGGCGGCCGTCTTCGGTTTCGAGCACAGGCGCGGTATCGCTCCGCCGGTTCTCATCGCTTTTGCCTGCGGGGGCATCTTTGAAGCCCTGCAGAGCTTCGTGCCCGACCGCTCGCCGTCATTGGCTGACCTTGTCGCGAACGGCTCGGGGGTGGGCCTCGGCCTGATCTGCGCTATTCTTCTCGTCAGTTTTGAAAGGGCCACCCGATGAGCCGACCGCTGATCATCATCCCCGCGCGGTTCGCCTCCGAGCGGCTGCCCGGCAAGATGCTCCTTGCCGAGAGCGGCAAGCCGATGGTTCAGCACACATGGGAAGCCTGCCGCGCGGTCGAAGGGTGCGACCTTCTCATCGCTGCCGACGACGAGCGGATCGCAAGAGCAGCGCGGAATTTCGGGGCGGAGGTCGTGATGACCGACCCCGCCCACCAGTCCGGTACCGTTCGCGTCGCGGAAGCCGCCCGGGGCCGCGAGGCGAGTGTGGTCGTCAACTGCCAGGGCGACGAGCCAGAGATTGACCCCTCCTCGATCAGGACCTTGATCGACGGGCATCTCGACGCCTCAGGTGACGCAGCCGCCGCGCCCTTCATCTCGACCCTCTGCTGTCCGTTCCCGGATGATCTCGACCCGACCAATCCCAACACGGTCAAGGTCGTCACGACGAAAGGCCGCGGCGCTGGCGAAAAAGCGCTCTATTTCTCCCGCTCGCAGATGCCGTTCCCGCGCACGCGGCAGCACCGGCCGAAGCTGCATTTGGGCCTCTACGCCTTCTCGCCGCAGAACCTGCAGCGCTTCGCCTCGATGGCGCCGTCCGACCTCGAGAAGACCGAAAGCCTGGAGCAGCTCCGCGCCCTCGAAGCGGGGGAAGAGATTTGCATCTTCGAGGTCCCGCGCGCCAGCACGGGCATCGACACGCGCGAAGACTACGACGCCTTCCTGGCGCGCTTGAAGCGGTGAACCGCCGGGAACTCGAAGACCATATCGCGGCTCACCCCCTGGAGGGCGAGCCTGACCAGATGCGCGCGGCTTTCCGTGAGCTGACGGAGATCGCGTGGTCCAAGGCGCCCCCTGGCGGGGCGGTGAGCGGCGAGGGCTACGCCGGACGGCTCTTCGGCCAAAAGGGCGGCGCGCCGATCCTCTATTTCCACGGCGGCGGTTATGTCTTCGGTAGCCCGGCGACCCACCGGGGCCTCTGCTCAGCCCTCGCGTCGAGCGCGCGTCAGGACGTCCTTGCGATCAACCTGCCGCTGGCGCCAGAACGTCCGTGGCCCGCCCAACTCGATGCCGGGCGCCATGCACTCAACGCTCTTCATGCGCGCTACCGGCAACCCATCACCCTCGCCGGTGACAGCGCTGGCGGTCATCTCGCCCTTCGCCTTGCCCTTGAGGCAGAAGAAGTGGGCCGCGTGGCTGCGTTCTCACCCAACACTCTGCGGGACGCCTCTTTGAGCGAAAGCCGCAAGGCGATGGCCGGCAGGGATGCGATGAACGATCCTGATGCGGATGAGGAACTTGCTCGTCTCACCTTCGGTACCGTCAGGCCGGACGATCCGGACCAGACCCTCATCCTTCAGGACCTCAGCCGGTTGCCCGAAACCTATTTGTCGGTGGGAACGGAAGAAGTCCTGCGCGATGACACGCTCGTCTTCTGCGATCGGGCCGCGCGCAGCGGAGCGCGGCTGACCCTGCGGACGCGGCAGGGCTTTCATCTCGAAGAGCTCTTCGCCCCAGTCTTCGGGCCGGGTCTGGCGTCGGTTCAGGAAGCGGGAGACTGGATCCGCTTGTCGTCCTGACAACCGTCACCCGTGCGGTCGGTCCATTCGGGCCGGCGTTCGGGGCGGGCGATGAAGAAGCCCTGCAGGAAGTCGACACCCAGCGCCTTCAGGATGCGGGCGTCGTTTTCGTTGTCCACCCACTCCGCCACCGTCTTCATGCCGAAGTTCCGGGCGAGGTCGATCAGTGTCCGCACGAAAAGCTGGTTCTCGCGGCTTTGGGCGAGGCCGGTGATGAAGGAGCCGTCGATCTTCAGGATGTCGATGTCCAGCGCCTTGAGGTTCCGGAACGAAGTGTAGCCCGCGCCGAAATCGTCAAGAGCGAAGGATGCGCCCAGCGCCTTGATGCGCGAGACGAACTCTTCGGACGCTTCGATTGCATCGACGATCCGGGTTTCGGTCAGCTCGACGGTCAGTCGGTCGGCAAGGTGCGCATTGGCGCGGATATGGCCGATATAGCCGTCCGCCCACACTGGATCCTTCACGGTTTCCCAGGAGACATTCACCGCAAGCTCGAGATCCGGCTCGCGCCCCAACGCGATGGTGGCCAGTTCGAGAACCCTGCGGTCAAGAAGGTGGATGAGCCCCAGACGCTCAGCCGCCGCAATGAAATTCGGCGCCGAGATCTCCTCGCCGCGGTCGTTGTTCAGCCGGATAAGGCACTCATATTTGCGCCGCGGCGCATCGACGTCAGGAACGATCGGCTGGAAGGCGACGGTGACTCGGCGGTCGTTCAGTGCCGTCAGGATCAGGTCCGACATCTCCGTGTCGCGGTGGCGCAGGGAGACGGGGTCCGTCATCTCGCTGAAGATCGACCAGCTCGAAGGGCCGCTGCGCCGTGCCTGGTCGAGGGCCGCTTCCGCCCTGGCCATGGCGACGTCGGCGACGCTCATCTCGGCGGAAAGGGGGACGACGCCGAGGCAGACCGAGGCGGCGATAGCGCCGCTTCTGGTCCTGATGACTTCCTCGCGGACGGCGTTCAAGATACTGACCGACCGTGCACGGATCGCCTCGGGCGAGCGGCCGGGCGCGATGAGGCCGAACTTCGTTCCGGCCACCCGCCCGATGGTGCAGTCGTCACCAAGAAGCGGCTTCATCCGCTGAGCCACCGCCGCGATCACTTCGTCGGCCGCGTCGAAACCGAAGCTGACATTGATGCCGCCGACATTGTCGATACCGATCAGATAGAAGGCGGAGCCTTCGCCGTGGCCGGCGCGGTCGATGGCCTCGTTGAGCTTCTCCTTCGTCCGTCCACGGTTGAGATGGCCGGTCAGCTCGTCATGGGCTGCGAGATAGGAGAGTTGCGCTTCACGTTTCTTCTGGCCGTCAATACGGCGCACGACACCGACCAGCAACTGACGGTCGCCAAGGGTCATCCAGGTGCCGCGCTCCTCGAACCAGCGGGTCTCGTCGGCATAGTCCCCGGTCCGGAATTCGACGGTGTAGGAGCGGCCTTCGCTTTTCGCAGCCGCGATGGCAGCTTGCCGGGTTGCGGCCTCTTCGGGCGCGACCGAGGCGATCAGGGAATCATAGCTCGAGGACGAGGCTTCGCTGTCGAGGCCGAGGATCTCGCCCGCCTGTTTCGGATCGGCCCAGTTCACCGAGCCTGTCGACGGATCGAGCTCGAACATCGCTTGACCCGCTGCCTCGAGAGCGAAACGAACCGTATCCGGACCAACAGAAGGCAAAAGCTTCGACGACATGAAACCCGATCCTCAAACCAGACCCCATTCATCGAGGCCCTGAGGAGGACCTAAACAATCAGCGTGAAGAAACGCTAAAGCGCAAGTTTCCAAAGGGTTGCGAAGAACCCGTCAGGAACTGAGCCCCCCGCTGACGCCGAAGTCCCGTCGCGCGGCCAGCGTCGTCACAATGAAGCCCGCCATGAAGTCCATGAAGGTCATCAGCGTCAGGAGAAAGAATGTCGACGTGCCAAAGCGCGGAACGATCAGGAAGCAGGCAAAGCACGCGATGAACAGGAGCGCGGAGAAGACGTGGTTGAAGATGCTCTCCGTCCCCGTCTGGGTCGCCCGGAGGATCTCGATAAGGAGGAAGAACAGTGACCCGGTCAGGAAGATGTCGCCGCCCGAGATGATCCAGTCCTGCCCCGAAATCATCGTGATCGGCGGAAATTCGTGATCGACCCAGCCGGGCCCCAGCGCGGCGGATAGCCCTGCGTAAAGCAGCAGGCTCAGCGTCAAGAGCGGGAACATCGTGAACATGGACAGCCTCTTTCTTCCTCTTTGCAAAGACTTGTCCGCACCGCTCAACTGCAATGCCGCCAATTGAGCGCCAGCCAGTTCGGTCGTTCCGAATGCCCTGCCGCTCATCGTCCTGCCTTTGCTCACCCTCGCCCCAAGGGTTGTCATCCTCACCGATCAGATGGGCACGCTCCTCGACTTTGCCCAGACTTTAATGATTGGGAAAGGGGAAAAAGAAACTGCGGTTTCGCGCAGCGGGTCCATCAGTCCAGAAAGACGGTTTCCAGCGCGCCTTCTTCCCAGACCAGAAGAAAGCTGTCGCCGTCCCTCAGGTCCACGAGGATCGCGTCGCGGCGGGGTTCGGGAAAGCCGCACCCGACAGGCGCGCCGCAAAGCTCGCCAAGATCATCGAAGGATACGGCCTGCCAGGAGACCTCTTTCAGCGAAGCCGCGCCCAGCGCCTCGGTGAAGAGAACGTCCTCGCCCGAAAGGGTGAGCGCGACTTCGACGCCGCGGTTGCCCTGCCGGGCGGCCGCTTGGTCGGTCTCGCCGTCCCCGTCGAAATCACCGGTAAGTTTGGGAAAGGACAGATCCTCGATCGAGGGAAGCGTCTCTTCGACGATCACCGGACCAGGACTGTTCTGAAGTGCTCCCAAGACCAGAGCGATGGCCAGAACGGTCATCGTTGCTCCCCTTTTCCATTACCACCCGGCCCGCTGTCTATCACGAAACCGGGAGGAACGGAATTGGGCGCCGCAGCTCAGCTCTCGGCGCGCTTCACATATTCCATCGTCTGGGTGTTCACGATGACGGCCGTATCTGCGGAGATATGCGGCGGCACCATGATCCGAAGGCCGTTCTCGAGAACCGCGGGCTTGTAGGAGGAGCTTGCCGTCTGGCCCTTCACCGTGGGTTCGGTCTCGGTAATGGTCAGGGTGACCTGCTCAGGCAGGGCAACGCCGATCGGGCGGCCTTCATGGCTTTCCACCTCGACAGCCATGCCGTCCTGAAGGAAGGCCCGCTGCTCGCCGATCATCTCCTCGGCGATCTGGATCTGTTCGTAGTTTTCAGCGTCCATGAAAGTCAGCATGTCGCCTTCGGCATAAAGGAAGGTGTGTTCCTTCTGCTCAAGGCGGACCTTCTCGACGGTTTCGGAGCTGCGGAAACGCTCGTTGAGCTTGCGGCCGTCGATCAGGTTCTTGAGTTCGACCTGCGCGTAGGCAGGGCCCTTGCCGGGCTTGACCGCGTCGACCTTCACCGCGCGCCACAGGGTGTCCTGATGCATGATGGTGTTGCCGGGGCGGATCTCGTTGCCGTTGATTTTCATGTCGTGCCTTCTGGTCGGTCGGTGCGCCTGGCGCCGGGCGCGGTTGTCGAGCGCTGAGCCTCTGGCACGCAGGAGGCCCGGCGGCAAGAAGGGGCGGGAGTGGAAGCGGCCTTGATGCGCGCTTCCGCTCTCTTCGTCTTCATTCAGCCAAAGCGCCTTGCGCCTTTCAGCGGTCGTTACTGCCGACGGTGATGTTGTTGCCGCTGACGCGGAAGGTCCCGTCGACCCTGGCGACGTTGATACCGCCCGAGCCTTGCGAGGTCAGCTGCGCTTCCCCGGCGGTGCCGCCGAAGGTGAAGTTGCCCGAACCTCTTACCGAAGCAACGAGCCGATCAGCGGTGCCGCCGTTGATCGAAAGGTCGCCCGAGCCGTTCACCGAGGCGTCGATCGTGCCCATCGCTTCGCCCACCACCATGTCGCCGGAGCCATGGATGGAGGCGTCGAGCGGCCCGCGAATGGCCTCGATCTCGATATCACCGGCGCCGTGGATATTGATGTCGGCGCTGCCCAGGATACTGGCGAGCTCGATGTCGCCCGCTCCATGGACTTCTGCTTCGAGGTCACCGCGAACGGTCCGGCCCTCGATATCGCCTGCGCCATGAACCGTCAGGTCCGCCTCGCCTGCGTTCTTGAAGACGATGTCGCCGGCGCCGTGAACGGTCGCGTCCAGCACCTGTGCCACGTCGCCCATGGCGAGGTAGCCGCGGCCGTGAACCGCGATGTCGGCTTCGTCGATATCGCCGAAACGGGCGACGATATGGGTGTTGTCCTCGACCTCGAGGCGTTTCGTATCGCCCTCGGCCATCAGCCGCACGGCGCTGTTCTCGATCCTGACCGAGGTGCCGCGGGGGGCGGAGATGGTCAGGCTCGGCTGGTCTTCGAGCATGGCGTTGAAGACCACGTCCTCGCCATTCTTCCAGTTGCTGCGGGTGCGCATCGAGCGGCGCTTGCTCTCATAGGACTTCTGCCAGGCGCGGCTGTCGATCTCCGGGCCGCCGTCGATCACGGCGCGGCTGCTGTTGCCTTCGATCGTGAGTTCGCCTCGCTCGCCGCCGGTACGGGCGATGGTCATCGGGGCGTCGCCTGAAATCTCGAGGCTGACCGAGCCGAAGAAGTCGCGGATGACGATCTCGTCGGCTCCTTCGAAGGTCTGCGCCGAAGCGCTGGCAAGGGTCGCAAGGCTCGCCGTGAGGGCGGTGGTGATGAAGCGCATGTTGGTTCCTTCCTAAGGCGTCTATGCCTTATCGAGGAACGATGTAGTGCATGATCCCGTCGCCCACAAGTGTAGTTTTCAGTTGGCGGGCGGCTGGCCTCCGAGACGGAGATACCAGGGCGCTGTCTCGCTCTGCTCATGGGAGAGCGCGAAGAGCCAGCGAAGGGCGTCCCTTGCCGCGTGGTGATAGATGGTGGCGTGGGTGTCTTCGTCCCGCCGGTCGACATAGGTCCAGAGAAGCTCGGCGGGCTGGCTCGACTGCAAGGCAGCCAGCACCTCGTCGAGGCCGAGCTGCATGGTCCCGCCTTCGTCAGCCATGGTGAGATAGAGACGCCGCACCTCGGCATCCCACTCTTCCAGGAGGTCGGGCGCTTCGGCAGCGAGCCTGCGGTCGTCCCACCAGAGGCTGGGACTGACAGCGACATAGTCGTGGAAAAGCTCGGGCTGCCGCAGGAGCACGTCGAGCACAAAATGCCCGGCAAGGCTTTCCCCCATCAGGACGCGGCGGCCCGGCGGATGCTGGCTTTCGACGAAGGGGATGACCTCGTCGCGCAGGTAGCGGATGAAATCGTTCATCCCGCCGCCATGCTCGGGAAAGGCCCGCCGATAGCGGCGGTCCTTCGGCTTCTGGAGGAGCTGCCGGTAGCGGTCGGTGGTCTTGATACCAACCACGATCATCGGCTGGCGCTCGCCGTTCACGAGGGTCAGCTGGGACAGCCCTGCGATATGGAGGAAATCCTGCTCGAGACCGCCGTCGATCAGGTAGAGAACCGGGAGGGGTTTCTCCGCCCATTCCGCTTCGGGGACATAGATGTTGATTTCCTGGTCGGTGCCGTAGACCGCCGATGGCAGCGCGTAGCTCTTGCCGACCACGATCGGTTCGCCGCGCAATTCGGGGGGCTGGGCAGCCGCCGTGGTCAGCGCCGCAGCGATGCCAAGGACGAAGTTGCGGATCAGACCAATCAACTCGCCAGCCTCTCCATATCCGCTTCGCTCAGCTCGAAATTGGCGTAGACCTGCTGCACGTCATCGAGGTCGTCGAGCGCATCGACCAGCTTGATCATGGTGTCGGCCTTGTCCGAGGAAACCTCGATCATGTTATGCGGCCGCCAGGCGAGCTTGGCGTTCTCCGCCTCGCCGAACCGACTTTCCAGGTTGGACGCGACCTCCGCAAAGTCGTCCGCGGCGGTGTAGATCGTATGCCGCTCCTCGTCGGACTGCACATCCTCTGCGCCCGCTTCGATCGCCGCCTCGAGGACTTCATCCTCCGAGCCGATCTCGGCCTTGTATTCGATCTGCCCGACCCGGTCGAAGCCGAAGCTGACCGAGCCCGTTTCGCCGAGATTGCCGCCATTCTTCGAGAAGGTGGAGCGCACTTCCGAAGCGGTCCTGTTGCGGTTGTCGGTCAGTGCTTCGACAATCACGCCGACGCCTTCCGGGCCGAAGCCTTCGTAGCGGATCTCTTCGTAGTCCTCGCCCTCGCCGGAGGAGCCCTTCTTGACCGCCCGCTCGATATTGTCCTTGGGCATGGACTGGGACTTGGCGTTGGCGATCGCGAGGCGCAGGCGCGGATTGAAGGCCGGATCAGGCGCGCCCATCTTGGCTGCGACCGTGATCTCCTTGGACAGCTTGGAGAACATCTTCGACCGCTTGGCGTCCTGACGCCCCTTGCGGTGCTGAATGTTGGCCCATTTGGAGTGTCCGGCCATGCTTCCTCCCACGAATACGAAAACGGCCTCCGGCGTCTAGGACGCAGAAGGCCGCCTGTTAAGTCGTTTTCCGTTGAAGCTAGCGGCGTACCACCGAACGCACGCTGAAAATCAGGGCGATGACGGCGAGAAGCAGGAGCCAGAAGCCCATGGCTTCGAGAAAGCGAAGATCGAGGAAAGTGCCCCAGGCGCTGTCAGCCCGCGCTTTCCACGCATCCAGCGAGAAACGGTCGGCCTGAAGAAGGCCGCCAAGAAGAAAGGCGACGATCCCGAACCACAAAAGTCCGCGTGTGGTCATCGAGAAGACGTCCCGCACCCCATCGGCGCGCAGGCCCTGCGCGACGGCGACGATGACCAGAGGCAGAAGAACGGCCATCGGATTGGCGTTGAGGGCAACAGAGAAAGCCTGCTGCAGGTCGGCGATAATGGATGACATAGCGATACCCCAAGATTGGCTAGCCCAGTCCGGAGGTTAACACTTCGGTAAGTTTAAGGCGACCCAGAAAAAGCTGCCGCGATGTAATCAATCAGCGCCCGTACCCTGGCGGGCTGGTGCTTGGTTGGGGGCCAGACGGCATAGAGCGCCGTTTCGGGCCAGTCTTCCTCCGGGAAGAGCTCGACCAGCGCGCCGCTCTCGATGTGGCTGGCGAGAATGAAGCGGGGGCAGCAGTAAACGCCGTGCCCGCGCGCGGCGAGGGCCGCGAGGAAGTCCCCATTGTTGGCCACCACCCCCCTTTCCAGCGCAATGCGGCGCTCTTCGCCGTTCGCGCCGGGCAGGGTCAGAAGATCGCTGCGGTTGCGATTGGCATAAACGAGCCCCGGCAGCCCCTCGAGGTCTTCGGGCCGCTCGAAAGGGCCGTGCTCGGCGATGAAGTCCGGAGAGGCGCAGGCCGCGGTCGGGATGGTTGCAAGCTTGCGCGCGATCAGCGTCGAGGCCTGAAGCTCGCCGATCCGAAGCGCCAGATCGAACCCCTCCCTTACGAGGTCCGCCTGGTCGTCCCTGAGGTCGAGATCGATGCTCACGGCCGCGTGGGCCTTCAGGAAGCCGTCGATCACGTCCGGAAGCGCACAGAGGCCAAAGGAGAGCGGGGCGGTCAGCCTGATCCTTCCCGCAACGCCAAGGCTTTCCTCGCGCATGGTCTCTTCGAGGGCGTCGATGCTTTCAAGAAGCGCTTTCGAGCGTTCGAGATAGGCCTCGCCGGCCGGGGTCAGGACCAGGGCGCGGGTCGACCGCCTGACGAGCTCGATCCCCAGCCTCTGCTCGAGCGCCTTGAGACGGCGCGAAACCGCCGATGGTGCCACCCCGAGCTCGTGCGCGGCGGCGGAGATCGTCCCCGTCCGCGCGAGGATCTGGAAGGTGGTCATGTCACGGGCGGCGTCCATCAGGAACGGTTAGCGCCAGCCGCCCAGCCCTGTCATCTGCCCGATGTCTCGGGCACCCGCTTCACATTATCGGCAGCCACGCGGGTCCAGACCTGGGTCCGGCAGAAGACGAGGAGGCAACCCTCAACCTCGAGGGTCCTCGCATTCACCCGCTTGAGGGAGGAGCGGTAGGAGCCCCCGCCCTTCAGGTCGTGGATCGTCCCGTTGGACCAGCCGTCCATGTCAGCTTCGTAGCCTTCAAGGAGGGTCGAGCCGAGAACGAGCTGGTCTTCGCGTTCCGAAGCGCGCTCGTCGGCATCCTCCACGAAGCTCGCATACCAGATGATCTCGCCGCGGACGCTGTCGCCGGCCGTGCGGCTGATTTCCACCTGGGCCCGGCCGTTCTCGGTCGCCCAGACGCCGGTGACGTCCAGGGGACTGACGGATTGCATGAGAAACATCAGGGCGAACACGACGACAGGCTCCGACAGAGGCGAATAGCGCCCTTCCAACCGGCGGGCATCACGAGAACACGCAAGTGGCCTCTTCGCTCCGGCCTGCAAGCCTCAGGCCAAGGGCTGCAAAGCTGTCTTGCGGCGTCAGCGGCGCTGCGCGCTCGCTCGCCGGACCTCACCCTTTTCGACCGCCTGCCAGTCCTGGGTCAGGCAGATGATGGCGACGCAGCCCTCGACTTTCAGGGTATCGCCCTCGCGCCTCACGGCCGAGCGGTAGGTCTTCCCTTCGACGGGATCGTAGATTTCGCCCCGCCGCCACTTGCGTTCGGCCTTTTCGAAGTCCGTCAGGATCGGCAGGCCGATGATCTCGCGGCCCCGCAGCTCCTCGTCGGGATTGGCGGTATCGGTGGCGGGGACCTCGTCCTCCCCGACGCCTTCGTACCAGATGACGCGGCCCTCGATCTGGTCGCCTTCCCGGGTAATCTCGACCTGGGAAGTCTTGTCTTCGGTCCACCAGACGCCAGTGACGTCGAGGGGTCCGAGAGCGGTCTGCAGAAGAAGAGCGAGTGTCAGCATGGGGTCATGCCTTGAAGGGTGGGAAGGGTTTGCGCAAGCCGCCCGCCAACCCGGACGGGTGCGGCATGGACCGCGAGGCCCGTTCTCGGGTCGGTCTCGACGAAGACCCCGCAGACCGTGGCCGGGCCTGCAGCAGGCTGCATCCGGGCGGTGCGCATCTTGGTGATGAGGTTGTCGATCGGGACGGATTTCTCCATGCCGATCACACTGTCGTAATCGCCGCACATGCCAGCATCGGTCTGAAAGGCGGTGCCGCCCGGCAGGATCTGCGTGTCTGCTGTGGGAATATGGGTGTGTGAGCCGACGACGAGGCTCACCTGCCCATCGAGCCAATGGCCGATCACGCCTTTTTCCGAGGTGGCTTCAGCATGGACGTCGACGATGATGGCATCGGCTTCGCGCCCCAGGGTCGCCCCTTCAAGCTCGCGCTCGATCGCCGGGGTCATGTCATCCATCGGCGCCATGAAACGCTGGCCGTGCACCTGGATCACAAGAACCCTGTAGCCGTCGCGGGTCTCGAAAAGGCCTGCGCCGCGCCCGGGGTTCGAGCGGGGAAAGTTCGCCGGGCGGAGGAGCCTGCGCTCCTCGTCGTAGAGGCCGTATTCCTCGCGCTGATCGAAGGCGTGGTTGCCCGTGGTGATGCAGTCGACACCTGCATCGAAGAGGTCCTCGGCGATCGAAGCGTTGATCCCGAAACCGCCGGCCGCGTTTTCGCCATTGACCACGACGAAGTCGAGCTTGAGGCCCTGCCGCAGGCTCGGCAGGTGTTCGACGACGGCGGTCCGACCGGTCCGCCCGAAAATGTCTCCAAGATAGAGAAGCCGCACTGATGATCTCCTTCGACCGCCAGTGCCTACCATCCGGACGGCGGAAGGGCCATGCGGTGAAAGCGCGGCTAGGACCCTTCGGGCCGTTGGGCCTCGACGGTGCCTTTGCCGGGGATCGGGAAGGTGATGGTGATGACCGTGCCTCCTCCCTCGGGGCGGCTGATGTCGAGCTCTCCCTTGATGCGCGCGATGAGGTCCCGGACGATCCGCCCGCCAAGGCTCGTCGCGTCAGGCCATGCCCCTTCTTCCATACCCGAGCCGGTGTCACGGACCTGAAGGATCGCCCTCGCCTCCTCGCATTTCAGCGAGAAGTCGATCTCGTCTTCTTCGTCGGGACCGAAGGCGTGACGCAGGGCATTGTCCATGGTTTCCGAGAGAAGAAGGCCCACCCGCGCCGCGAGGTCCTGGTCCACATGGGTCTCGTCGACACTTGTGTTCACCCGCACGAAGAACGGATCGGAGATCTGCTGCACGGCCACGCAGACGCGGCTGAGATAGGCGCCGAGCGGCACGTTCTGGGTGCTCGAGTCGGCCGAGGCGAACTGTTCGTAGAGCAGCGACAGGGTTTCGACCCGACGTTGAAGGTCCTCGAACCCAGACTCATCGGGGTTCTGCATCGCTTCGAGGCGGATCATCGCCAGAACCAGCGATAGATGGTTCTTCATGCGGTGCTGAAGCCTGCGAAGCTGCTCCATTCCCGCCTCGTCCAGCTTGTCGTCACGGACGTTCTGAAGCCCGAGGTAAAGCGCCAATTCGCCATCTTCGAAGGTCAGTGGAGCGAGGTGGAGCTCGTTGGTGAACGGCGTGCCGTCGGCCCTGTAATTGAGGATCGACAGGGTCACCGACTTCTGTTCGCTCAGCGCTTCCTTGATCGTCCTGATCGCTTCCGGGTCGGTCTCCTTGCCCTGCAGGAAGCGGCAGTTCTTGCCGAGGGCCTGCTGGGCGGAATAGCCGGTCAGCTCCGTGAACCGATCGTTGATATAGACGAGCGGGCAGTCCGCTTGTGTCGGGTCGGCAAGAGTGACCGCCTGCGGAAACTGATGAAGCGCAGAGCTGGCGAGGTCGCCGCTCAAACGGTTCTCATCGTTGACAAGCGGTTTGCTCATATCGTCCTACCGGTACCATTACGCGGCAGAACTCTAAGCGCCCCATAACGGTGGGCAACCCCGCCCGGCAGTCTAAGCGCTGAATTACGCCCTTTCTTTCTTAGAAACCACCAGGCGCGCCGGGGTCCGCATCGCCGAAAGTGCCGCCCGAAGGGTATCGACGGAGCCAGGCCCGTCGGTCACGGCCAGGGTCCGGCCAAGCTCGCGCGGGTAATTCGTGCCGTCCACGATCAGAAGCTCAGGCTCAAGAAAGGCGATCCTGCCGCCGTCCATGACGAACTGATGCCAGTTCTCCAGAACCTCGCGCTTGTAGGCGCCATCGGCGATCAGGACGTCCGGCGGGCAGGCGCGGGCCTCCTCTTCCGAGATCGCCTCGAACGGCATGGTTGCCTGGGCGATGCCGATGCTGGCCGTGATGACCTCGGTATCGAACCCGGACGATTCCAGGATCATCCGCATACGCGACCCGGTACCCAGAACATAGGCATGGAGGCTGTGGCGGCGAAGCGCTTCGGAGAAGCTGTAGACTTCGCTCGTGCGGCGGTCCACGCGCATTTCGAAGGCGCGGTAGGCCTGCGGGCCGGCGAGGTTCAGGGCCGCTTCCTCGTCCCAGAGACGGGCGAGCTGCTCACGCCAAGGGGCGTAGTCGTGCCCGTTGTAGTCGTCATGGGTCAGGAAGAGGCGCAGCGAGCCGCCCTGGGTTTCCGTCATCGAGCCGCGCACGATCGAGAAGCCGGTCGCCTGCGCGATGCGCTGCAGGACCGCCAGAGTGTAAACGGCTTCAGTACGCGGATGGAATGTGCCCGCAAGGTCGCGGGTCAGCGCGAGTGCGGCATAGGGCGTCTCGACGACGAGAACGCCGTCCTTTGCAAGCCAGCTCTTGGCGCGCAGGAAGAACGCAAGTGGATCGTCCATTTCGCCCAGGACCGAGATCGCAGTGATTATGTCGAACTTCTTGACACCCATGCGCTTCAGGGATGACTGTCCGTCTACAGAAAGGAAATCTTTCTTGATGCCGACGCCCCAGTCCTGCGGACCGGTTTCGGCAAGGGCCGGGTCCATGCCGATCGGCACGATCCAGCGCGGGTAGCTCTTGGCCATCACACCATTGCCGCAGCCGATGTCGAGGGCCGTGCCCTCACGGGTGGTCAGCATCTCGAGGGTCTGGTGCGCCGCGGCCTTCAGACGGAACTCATCCGTCCAGGAATTGTCGATCGGGGTGGGTGCCGGCCGCTTGTCAAAGATATCAGCACGCTGAACGAGGCCGCAACCGGAGCGGCCTTCGTCATCACCGCAGATGACCCAGCGCACGCCGTCGCCGATCTCGAATGCACGGGTCAGGGTGGTGCCGTGGCAGGCCCTGCAGAAACTGATTTCGGCTACATCACTCATCATCGCGTTCCTGAACAGGCCTTCGTCATCACTCAGAGCTTGTTGCACGAACACGGTTAAATACGACCTAAGAAAATCTGGTCACAAACTGTTCAATACTCTTCCCAAATTCCTACACCGCAAAGAAAAAGCCGCGGCCGTAAGGCCGCGGCTTCGTCAGTAGTGTCGCCCGTTGGACGACTGGCCCGAAAAGGAACCAGAAGGCGGCTTGCCCTCAGGCGCGAGGCTGCTCAACGCCCTCCCGCATGCCGCACGTTCCAACACCACGACCGATCAACTGACTCGACATCCGATCACCTCCTTTTCGCTGCTTCCACTGACCCGAACGTGATGGTTCGGGATGCAGCGCGCAAGGCATAAAACGGTTGGCAGGAGGTCGCAGGCGGTTACAAGACCGCCATGAGCACACGTCCCAGAAAAGCCGTCATCCCCGTCGCCGGTTTCGGAACCCGCGTCCTTCCCGCGTCAAAGGCGATCCCGAAGGAATTGCTGCCCGTCGTCGACCGGCCGCTGATCCATTACATCATGGAAGAAGCGCTTGAGGCCGGCATCGAGCATCTCTGTTTCGTCACCGGGCGCGGAAAATCGGCGATCGAGGACTATTTCGACCACCAGGTCGAGCTCGAGCAGGCGCTCGAGAAGAAGAACAAGACCGAGATCCTGAACACGACCATGGAAAGCGTGATGGAAGCCGGCCGCACTTCCTTCACGCGGCAGCAGAAGGCGCTTGGCCTCGGCCATGCGGTCTGGTGCGCGCGCGACATTGTCGGCAACGAGCCTTTCGCTGTCCTCCTCCCCGATGTCATCATCAAGGGGCGCCCCAAGGCCCTCAAAGAGATGATGGACCGCTACGAAGACGGCGCCAATCTCCTCGCTGTCGAGGAAGTGCCCAAGGACGAGACCAACAAATACGGGGTGATCGCTCCCAAGGGCGATTGGAAGAACGGCGCGGTCGAGATGTCCGGCATGGTCGAGAAACCCGATCCGAAGGATGCGCCGTCGAACTACTCGATCACCGGCCGCTATATCCTGCAGCCCGAAATCTTCGGCCTTCTGGAAAACCAGGGGCCTGGCGCAGGCAACGAGATCCAGCTCACCGATTCCATGGCGAGCCTTCTCGACAAGCAGAAATTCCTCGCCGTCACCTTTTCGGGCGAGAGCCATGATTGCGGCTCGATCGAAGGGTTCGTGAAGGCGAACATCGCCTTCGGCATGGATGACGAAGCCATCGGCGGCGCGCTCCGGGACTACGTTCGCGGCCTCTGAGAGGTCAGAAACGGACCGACATGGTCAGCGTGCCGAAGGCGCGGGGCTCGATCTGCTTTTCGAAAGTCTGGGTGCGGCGGATATAGGACGCCGTCAGACGCGCATCGAGATAGGGCACGGGCAGGACGACGCCCCCTTCGAAATCATAGACGAAAGGCTCGCTCTCCTGGGTCACGAGGTCGTCGGCGAACGGCCGGCCGTCGAGCCAGATCGCATGCGCCACGGCCCGGGCTTCGGCGCCGAGGAAGCCGTAGATCGGGCGCTCTCCTCGTGCTGCCGGCTCGAACCAGGCGAGACTGCCGCTGCCCGGCTCGTTGCGCGGCGCACCGAAGGGGCGGTCGAGATGGCGGCCGAAGCGAAGGGTCGCGCCGGCATTGGCTGAGGTGTAGACATTGCCAACGGTGGCGCCGAGATGGGGCACCAGGTCCCCGCCCCACCGCTCGTCCCCGAAACGCATGCCCGTCCAGCGACGGTCGTAATTGATCAGAAGGCCGGGCTGGTTTCCGATCTGGTTGTCCCAACCGCGAAAATCGACCCCGGTGATGATGCTGTGGACCCAGTCCTGGGCCCGCTCGCCCTGGGCTGACGGACCTACAGTGCCGACCTGCACCCGCACCTGGTCGATCGGGCGACCTTCGCCCCGGTCCATCACGATGACCCCCTCAAGGTAAAGCCAGGCCGCGAAGGGGTGCTGGTCGAACAAGGGCTCGCGGGTCAGGCGGTCGTCAGGGGTGTAGATCTGCTGGCCGACACCGACCTGGAAGAAGGTGTCCTCACCCGGCTTCGCTCCAAGAAGCCGCGGCAACCAGCGCTCGGGCGAGATCTCGGCGCTCCGTGAGAACTTGACCGAAGCCGTGTAGTTCTGATCGGTCCCGCCGATCCAGTCGTTCTCGGTATGGGCACTCCATACCGGATCGGCCGCGAAGAGCGATGTGGGTAGGGCGATGAGGAGCGCACCGAGTACGGTGAAAAACGGTCGAATAAGCAACGGTCGAGGTTCCTGCCTGAGCTTTGGCCAAACCGCTCCAACAAGCTCAGCCCGAAACAATTCCCTGCCGTAACAATTCGTCCCTAGCCGCCGGTCTTATCCATGGCGGTCTTGAACGCCGGTCGCCCCATCGCCCGGTCGGCATAGGCCTTCAGGCTCTTGTGCCCACCCAGAAGACCCAGCCGGTCGGCCATCGAGCAGATATAGACGACGCCGAAATCGGGCAGGCTCATCTCGTCGCCGAAGAGGTAGGGCTTTTTGCCGATCGCATCGGCGATGTAGTCGAGATGCAGAGTGACCTCGGCCTCGGCGAACATCGAGATCAGCATGGGCTTTGGATCTTCAGTGCGCGACAGGAGAAGCTTGAGCAGGAACGGCGGAAAGGCCGAGCCTTCCGGATAGTGAAGCCACTGAAGCCACTGCCCCCTCGCGGCGCCTGCGCGGGGCGGCAGGAAGCGGCCATGGGGGTTGTGGGTTTCAACGAGATAGAGCGCAATGGCACCGGATTCGGCGAGGACGATACCGTCGGTCTCAACGACTGGCGACTTGCCGAGGGGGTGTGCCTCTTTCAGCTCGGGCGGTGCCCGGCCCAGCTCGTTGCGGTCGTAGATCTGAAGATCATAGGGCGCCTCCAGCTCTTCGAGCAGCCAAGCGGTGAAGACGCTCCGTCCGATACGCAGGTGGTGGAGTTTGATGGTCATGACACCTCCAGAGGAAAGACCGGGCAGCTTTCACGCTTCGGCGAAGGGACTGCATTCAGGCGCAGACACGCCGGCGATGGGCTCTAGATAGCTGGACTTGGTCTGAAAGACAGCGATGTCCGAATATGTCTCCCATACGATCTTCGCTGAGGATTGCCGCCTCCTGACCTGCGCCTTCCGGCTCGGCCCCGAAGGGCTCGCGCAAGCCGCTGCCACTGCCGAAGGCACCCAGGCGATGCGCCTTGGCGCCCGGGCGAGCCGCGGGGATCGGCATTCGGTCGCGTTGGCCGAAGCCCTGCGGGCCGAGGGTCGGAAGGCTGATCCCACTGAGATCTGTTTTCTCGCGGGCTGGCGCTGTCACAACTGCATCGATCGTCAGTTCAAGCCGCTCTACCGTCTGATCGATGTCGGCTATCTTCTGACCCCGGAGCTCGACGGCCCGTCGAATGTCAGCATCAGTCAGGATGTTTTCCTCTTGAGGGAGATCGCACCGACCGGTCTGTTCCCGGACGGTCTGGTCGGGTCGGCGGGGGACGACCGCCTTGCCCGGGTGCTGGGGGCGACATGGTTCGACGACTATCTTGCATTGGGCATCTCCGAAAATCCGTCCGTGGCCGACGCGATCGGAAAGCGTGAGAAGCCCTATGTCGATCTCTCCCGGTACGACGCGATTGCGGCCAGGGAAGCGGATGAACTGAAAGAAGAGGTCGCTTCTTGGCGGCTCTATGACCCTTCGGGCCCGCTGGAACAGCTGCTGGCGGGTCTCCGTCGGAATGCCGAGCCACAGGTAAAGCTCGACGCGGCCCTTTCAGATCTGAAGAGACAATCACACTACGCGCGGGCCGCAGCGCGGTTCGCCGAGGAGATCCGCGTTCTCAAGGCGTTCTTCGAAGGCAGGATGGACGCGGGCGCGCTTCATCGTGCGATCGATGCCGACACGCCCCATATGGATGAAGAGATGTCCCGCGCCATCAGGGAGCCCGCCCCTGTCCGGCAGGCGATCATCGAAGACTGGCACCGTGAGGGCGGCCTATGAGCGAAGCTTCCCGCCGCGCCGTTCTCGCCGGACTGGCGGGCCTGCCGATCGCTGCCGGTATCGGCTGGTTCGTTTTTGGAACGTCTACGGAGGCTTTCGGCAAGAGTGAAGGTCTGGGCTGGAAGCCCTTCAGCGAAGGGGGGATTGCGCGGGCCGCTATCGCCTTCGACGCCATCGACCGGCTTGCAGGCTCCCGCGATCTCGGCATTGTCCACCCGCAATCCTTCGACGCCCTGCCCTTCGGCGCCGTCACCGGCCTGGACGGTGATGCTCGGGGGTTTCTCGAGAAAGCACTGAGCCGCGGGCGGGAACCCGCCCTTCAGGCCCTCGCAACAGGTTTCGTCATTCACGAGGAGGTGGAACGCGTCCTCAGCGCAGCGCCAGGTTCCCCTGCCGAGCGCGACGCCGTCGTGACAGCGCGTCTTCTTGGTGAAAGCGGGGCCAGCGAAACTGCCATACGCATGGGTCTGGAGCGCGCGTCGCACCGGGCGGCCATGGCGATCCACACGCTTGTCCCGATCGGTGAGCCGGTTTCCTGGATGCGAGCCCTTATGGCATGGGAGCGGCGGCGCCAGCGGACCCTTTCAGGCCTCGCCGGACAGGTCGCGGGCGGCACCCGTCAGGGTGCTTTGCCACTGGCCGTTTATGAGGCCGCTGTCGGGAGGGCCGAAGCCGTCATTCTCGCGGTCGGTGGCATACTGGAAGAGCGCGGCCCGGCAAGGTGGGTCAGTACGCGATTGACCGCCGCCCCCGGGCGCAGCTAGCTCTCCGCCATGACAGACGAACGCAAGTCCTCCTTCACCAAGGAAGAGCTCCTTGAATGCGGCCATAATGGCCTTCGCGGCCCGGGTACGGCTCAGCTTCCGGTTCCGCCGATGCTGATGATGGACCGGATCACGCATATTTCCGATCAGGGCGGCAGCTACGGCAAGGGCCACATCAAGGCCGAGCTCGATATCACGCCGGACCTATGGTTCTTCGAATGCCACTTCCCGGGTGATCCGGTGATGCCTGGCTGCCTCGGCCTCGACGCGCTGTGGCAGCTCACGGGCTTCTTCCTGACCTGGGGCGGCAGTCCGGGCCATGGCCGCGCGCTCGGTGCTGGCCAGGTGAAGTTCACAGGCCAGGTGCGTCCTGAGAACAAGCTTGTCCGCTACGAGATCGACATCCGCCGCGCCATGCGGGGCAAGCTCGTCCTGGCGATCGCGGACGGCAAGATGTTCGTCGACGACAAGCAGATCTACGAGGCGAAGGACCTCCGGGTCGGCCTCTTCTCGATGGAACAGCTTTCCGGGAGTGTGCTCGGCTAAACCGCACACCCCGCCTATATGATCACCACATGACAGGCCGCCGGGCATGCGCCAGGCGCCGCTGAAGGAGAACCTTATGCGCCGCGTCGTCATCACTGGAATGGGTATCGTCTCTTCGATCGGCAACACCCTGGACGAAGTGACCAAGTCCCTCCGCAACGGAGTTTCGGGCATCACCTTCTCCGACGAGATGGCCGAGCACGGCTTCAAGTCGCGGGTCTGGGGCAAGCCGAAGCTCGATGTGACCGAAATCCTCGACAAGAAGACCCGTCGGTTCATGGGGGAAGGCGCGGCGTGGAATTACATCGCCATGCGCGATGCCATCGCCGATGCAGGCCTGACGGAGGACGAGATCAGCCATGAAATGACCGGCATCGTCATGGGCTCGGGCGGGCCTTCCACCGAGACCATCGTGATGGCCGCGGACAAGACCCGTGACACCGGGAGCCCGCGCAGGATCGGCCCGACAGCGGTTCCGAAAGCGATGAGTTCGACGAACTCCGCCTGTCTTGCCGTTCCCTACAAGATCAAGGGCCTGAACTATTCGATCAGCTCGGCCTGCGCGACCTCGGTGCACTGCATCGGGCACGCCTATGAGCAGGTCGCGATGGGCAAGCAGGACGTCATCTTCGCCGGCGGCGGCGAGGATCTCGACTGGACCCTCTGCAACATGTTCGACGCAATGGGCGCCATGTCGTCGGACTATAACGATACGCCCAGCGTCGCTTCGCGCGCCTATGATGCAGCCCGGGACGGTTTCGTCATCGCTGGCGGCGCAGCCACCGTGGTGGTCGAGGCCCTCGATCGCGCGCTGGCACGCGGCGCGAAGATCTGGGGTGAGATTGTCGGCTATGCCGCGAACTCCGACGGCTACGACATGGTCGCGCCGTCCGGCGAGGGCGCCGTACGCTGCATGCGAAAGGCGCTGGAGACGGTCAGCCATAAGGTCGGCTATATCAACACCCACGGCACCTCGACCCCGATCGGCGACACCCGCGAGGCGGGCGCGATCAGGGAAGTCTTCGGCGATGAGGTGCCGCCCTTCGCATCGACCAAGTCCCTCACCGGTCACTCTCTCGGGGCCGTCGGCGCGCAGGAGCTGGTCTTCAGCCTGCTTCAGATGAAAGAGCGGTTCCTTGCGGCTTCGGCTCATATCGAGGAGCTGGGCGAGGAATTCGCCGGACTTCCGGTGATCCGGGAGCTGCGTGAAGGCGTCGATCTGGACGCGGTCCTGACCAACAGCTTCGGCTTCGGCGGTACCAATGCCAGCCTCGTGGCGGCCCGCTACCGGGACTGAGCGGGGCTGGCCTTTGAGGGAACCAACCGGCTCCCTCGTCAATTTCGGGTGAGGCTTTCGCCCGGTAGCTCGCTATCGTGATCGAAAGCGCAGCGAAGCTTGCGGGTGAGACAGAACTTCCTGCGTCCATCCGCATTCCTCTTGAGAGACCCCGGTCCCGCGGCATGCCGCTGCGGACCGCTTTCGAGAAGGAGACCCATATGTCACGCTTCATGCTTTCCGCCGGACTTGCCGCTCTGACGGCGACCGCACCGGCTTTCGCCCAGGACAACAGGATCACCGAAGATCTCAGCCCCCAATGCCTCGAGCTTTTTGTTTTCGCTGATGAGAGCGACAATTACGAAGTCGACGGCATGCCTGAACTTCTCGCGGTCATTGAGCGCGACAACGTAAGGGAATGCCGCACCACGCTCCGCCGCCTGCAGAGCGAAGAGCGTCAGGCCCGCCGCGTCGTCACCGGTCGTGACAGCGACGACGAGCAGGACGATCCGCGTCAGCGCCGCCGCACCGACCGCGACACTGAAACGGAAACCGTGACCACCACGGAAAGAGAACAGGTCCGCAAGCAGGTCGAGCTTGAACAGACCGTTGTCGTGGCCGGTAGCGTCGACGTCGCCCAGGAAGTCCCCGAAGTGACCGTGGAGCAGAGCGCTCCCCAGGTTCAGGTCCGCGGCGGCCAGCCCGAAGTCAGCGTCCGCAGCTCCAAGCCCGAGATCGTGGTCAAGGAACGTCCCGCGACCGTGCGCGTCGGCATGCCCACCATCACCATCGAACAGCCGGCTCCGGTGATCGAGGTCTTCATGCCCGATCCGGATGTGCGCATCGCTGGCGGTGAGCCCGAAGTCACGGTCCGCCAGGCCGCTCCGCGCGTTTCGGTCACGATGCCCGACCCCGAAGTCAATCTCGACCTCGCCGCCCGCCCGGCCGGTGAAGCCGGTGAGGTGACCACCCGCATCCGCCGCCTCCAGGGCCAGACCCGGGAGCGTAACGGTATGACCCTTCTCGATGACGGCGAAGTTGATTCCAACGCGCGGGTCTACATTCGCGAAGCCGAAGCCCAGATCGAGCGCATGCAGGATGAAGGCAGCGAGGAAGACCGCCTGGACATCCGTACCGAAGAGCCGACCGTCCGCTTCGTGCGGGCCGAAGCCACGGTCGAGATCGATGGCGAACCGGATGTTCGGTTCGAGCGCGTAGGCGAGCCGCGGGTGACATTCTTGCGCGACCGCGAAGGCCAGGAGACCACCGTCGGTGATCTGATGGACATGGAAGTGCGCAGCCGGGACGGCGAGAAGATCGGTCAGATCGAGCGCGTTGTTTCGCTGAGCGGCAACACCTACGCTGTCCTCAGCCATGGCGGCTTCTTCGGCGTCGGCGGGAAGGAAATCCCCCTTCCCCTGTCGAACCTTTCGGTTCAGGACGATTATCTGGTCTCGGACAATCTGACGAAGGACGAGGTCGAAAACCTGTCCGATCAGGACCTCTCCGATGACCTCGCCCTGACCGAGGACGAACCCCTGCGCATCCGCTCGCAGAGGCGTTCGGGAGAGTAACTCCTAGAAGCCTTGCAATCCTTCTCTGCGCTCTGCCATTTTTCGGCGAATGACGTGGGGGAGTGAGGAGAGGATGAAAGCTGAAAACGCTTCGATGGGGGCTGCGGGATGACCGCGGCCCCCTATCCTGTTGTGTGGCCATGGACCGGTGCGGAGGTCATGCCGGAAGGCAAGCTTGTAGCGCTGCACGTCCTTCTCAGCCTACATACAGCACTGACTCTGCTGGCTTTCTTCTCAGGGTTCGTGATGATCTGGCGCGCGTCGAAGGACCGGGCGGACTGGATCTACTGGGTCTTCGCGGCCCTGCCTCTCGGGATCGAGGGGCAGCGCCTTCTCGTCGGCAACCGGTGCGTCGTCCAGGACGCGGCACGCGAGTTCTGGCAGGCGCCGCCAGGCACTTGGGCGCCGGACCTTTACGGCATTCACGCCAGCATCGTGACCGACGTGGTCGATGCCTGCATCGCATCCTACGCGGCTGGCCTGATCGTCAGTGTCGCTTTCTTTCTCAGGTCCCGGCGGGGCTGGTTCGGCGGTCAGTCGCCAAAACCGATGGCCCGGGCCTTCTCCTCGGCCTCGGCCAGGGACGCTCCGAAGTAGATCTTCACACCAAGGTCGTGCATTTCGTCGATCGCCTTCTTGTGCATATCGCTGCGGCCGTCGCCGTGCACGTCCCTTATGAAGATGCCAGCGATCCGTTCGGGGAAGATACTCGCCGCCTCGGTATAGACGTCGATATCCTTCTGGCCGTCATCGCCGACAAGCAGGAAGCGGCGGTCCGGGTAGAAGCCGAGAAGGTGTTTCACCGCCTCGATCTTATGATCCGTATGCGCCGAGGAAATGAACTTGGCATCGTCGATGCCGTAGTCCTTGAGGAACATCGGCCCATAGGGGATGTCGTTGGCGCGCAGGAACCGTTTGAGATAGCCGTGGAGGTTCCAGGGGCTCGAGGAGACATAGTAGATCGGATGGCCGCCCCCGCCCCGTCCCAGAAGATCGTAGAGCTTGGTCGCTCCGGGTACGGCGAGCCGCTCTTCGGGTGTCTCGACGAGGACCCGGCGCCAGTTCCGGAGGAAGTTCGTCGCCCCGGTCTCGATCACTGTGTCATCGAGATCGGAGATGACACTGAGGTCCTGGGCCCTTCCGGGGGCCAGGATTCTGGCGGTGATGTCGGACGCCTCGAGATCCGGGGTCGAAACCGTCGCCTCCTCCCAGGTATCCCGCTCCGGCAGATTCTGGTCGATGCCCTCGAGGATCAGAGAGTAATAGCCCTCGTCGTCCGTGATGACCTCGTGTGTTTCCTCACCGATCCGGATCTTCACCTCCGCGTTCGGGAGTTCGTCGCTCTCATAGAGGCGCAGCATGTTGCGGATCTTCGAGAAGGTGGCTTCGTTGACCGGCAGGTCGCTGTTGAAGCTCTCGACCACCCGGCCCCGAAGGACCAGCCGATCACGATTGCGGTAGCCGTCATGGCTGAGGATGAGCGCCTCGCCGGGTTCGCTCCGCCCCAGAATATCATAGCGTAGGCGGTCGATGCTCTTCTCGGCGGCGGCAAGGCCGCGCTTCGCAGCGGCGCTGAAAGAAGGCTTCGTGCTCATGGCATGGGTCTCCTCGGCTAAGGGGCAGGAACACGCCAGGGCTGCGGAAGGTCCGGCGGCCAAACGTCTTGGCGGGACCCGCAACCTTCGGTATCCCAGCCCGACCTTTCAACGAGGAGATGACGATGAGCGACGCGACCACCTACCCCACGGGCGATCTGATGAAGGGCAAGCGCGTGCTCATCATGGGCGTCGCCAACAAGAACTCGATCGCATGGGCGATCGCCCAGCAGCTCGCCGCACAAGGGGCCGAGCTCGCCTTCACCTATATCGAGGCGATGGAGAAGCGGGTCCGTCCGCTGGCGGACGAGATCGGTGTCAAGGCGCTGATCCCCTGCGACGTCACTTCGGACCAGTCGATGGAGGCGGCCTTCGGCCAGATCGAGAAGGAATGGGGCAGCCTCGATGGCCTCGTCCATGCGATCGCCTTCTCCGACAAGGAGGAGCTGAAGGGCTCCTTCGTGGAGAACACGAGCCGGGAGAACTTCGCCCGCTCGATGGACATCTCGGCTTTCAGCTTCGTCGATGCCGCACGCCGCGCCGCGCCGATGATGAAGCCGGGCGGCTCGCTCGTCACCCTCACCTATCTCGGCTCGGAGCGTGTCATCCCCAGCTACAACGTGATGGGTGTCGCCAAGGCCGCTCTTGAAGCCTCGACACGCTATATCGCCCGCGACCTTGGCCCGAAGGGCATCCGCTGCAACGCGATTTCGGCGGGTGCGATCAAGACATTGTCCCTGGGCGGAATTTCGGGCGGCCGCTCGCTTCTCTCCGAGGGCCGCAAATGGGCACCCTTGCGCGAAGACACCGACCCGGCCGGGGTGGCAGGGTGCGCGCTCTATCTTCTCTCAGGCCTCGGCGCGTCAATCACAGGCGAGGTGCTGCATGTGGATGCAGGCTTCCATATCGTCGGCTTCCCCGACGAAGAGGTGATGAAGCAGGAGGGCTGACCGTTCCTGGTCAGGCCTTCTCCCGCGCGATGGCGAAGGGACCGAAGGCCTGGCAGACCGGCATGATTTCCACACGGTTGATATTGATGTGTGCGGGCAAGGCGAGAATGTCCGTGATGACGCGGGCGATGTCCTGCCCGGTCAGGTTCTCCGTCCCCTCATAGACTTCGGCTGCCTTCTGCTTGTCCCCCTCGAAGCGGACTTCGGAGAATTCGGTCTCGGTCAGCCCCGGTTCCACCGACGTAACCCGCACTTTCGAGCCGACGAGGTCTGCCCTGAGGTTGAGCGAGAACTGGGTGACGAACGCCTTGGTCGCTCCGTAGACATTGCCGCCTGGGTAGGGATAGGTTCCGGCCACGGAAGATATATTGATGATGTCCGCCCGCGGCAGCGCCTTCATCTCCGACAAGAGCGCGTGGGTGAGATGGACGAGACCCAGAACATTCGTGTCGATCATCCGGTCCCAATCCTCGAGCCGCGCCTCGTCCGCGCCTGAGAGACCAAGAGCCAGACCGGCATTATTGACCAGGATATCGGGCGTCCGGTCGAGGGTCCGCGCGAAGCCGAGCACCGATGCGGGCTCTGTCACGTCGAGGACCTGCGGCTCGAAAAGCTCGCCAAGCTCATCGCGCAGGGCGTTCAGCCGTTCGCTTCGCCTGCCCGCCCCAATGACCCTGATCCCCTTCCCGACAAGCGCACGGGCGGTCGCCTCACCTATGCCGGAGGTGGCGCCGGTGACGAGGGCGAGGCGGTTCTGATCATCGGACATGGCGGGCTCCTGTTCTTCAGCCTTCGGCGGAAAGGGTGACGAGGAGCGCTCCTTTCGGTGCGCTCTCGCCCTTGGCGAAATGGATCGCTTCCACCGTGCCGTCATGGGGCGCCTTGATGACGGTCTCCATCTTCATCGCCTCGACGGTGACCAGCGGCTGCCCGGCAGTGACGCTGTCACCCTCCTTGGCCATGATATTGGTGACGGTCGCCGGCATCGGTGCGGAAAGGGCTGCCGCATCGGCGTCGCCCGCGCCGGCTTCGGCGAAGGGGTTAAAAAGCGGTACACGGATGATACCGGCGTCCCTCAAGAGGAAGACCGCATAACCGTCCGACCAGCCCCATTCGACATCCAGCGTCTCGCCGTTCATCGCGATGGTGTAGGCGCTGCCTACCGTGCTGAGATGGAAAGCATGGCGCTCGCCGTCGATCTCGGCAAAGGCATCGCGGCCGTCGCGTTCGACCGTGACCTGGACCGGCTTGCGGTCATAGAGGAAATGGGCGCTGGTCCGGCCGGGCGCGTTCAGCCTGAAGCCGAAAGCTTCTTCCGCCGGACGCCCTTCGGCACCAAGCGCGATGGTCGCGGCAACGAGGTCGACGGCCCGCAAGGGATCGTCCGCTTCAAGATCATGCTCGGTGAGAAACTTCGTGGTCGGCGGCGCATCGCGGAAGACTGGATGACGAAGGATGGCCACGAGAAAATCGCGGTTGGTGACAAGTCCGCCGATATCAGCCGCGGCCAGCGCGCTCGCCAGCCCGTCGATGGCGTCGGCCCGGTCCTCGCCAACACCGATCACCTTCGCGACCATAGGGTCGTAGAAAGGCGTCACGGCATCGCCCGCAGCCACGCCGGTATCGAGCCTGATGCCCCCGTCAGGGTCGTCGTCGACGAAGAAGCGGGTCAGCCGCCCGGTCTGGGGGAGATAGTTCTCACGCGGATCTTCCGCATAGAGTCTGGCTTCGATGGCATGGCCGGTGACCGTGATGGCGTCCTGCTTCAGTGGAAGGGCCTCGCCAGCGGCAATCCTGATCTGCCATTCGACAAGGTCCTGGCCGGTCACTTCCTCGGTGACGGGATGCTCCACCTGAAGGCGGGTGTTCATCTCCATGAAGTAGACGCCGTCCTGACCATCATAGAGGAATTCGACCGTACCCGCACCGACATAGTCGACCTTTCGCGCCGCTTCGACGGCGGCGTCGTGAAGGTTCGCGCGGGTGGCGTCCGGAATGTTCGGCGCGGGCGCTTCCTCGATCACCTTCTGGTATCGGCGCTGGACCGAGCAATCGCGCTCGAAAAGGTGGACGACGTCGCCCTTCGTGTCGCCGAACACCTGCACTTCCACGTGACGGGGCGCGGCGAGGAATTTCTCGACGATGAAGCGGTCATCGCCGAAGGCTGACATTGCCTCGCGCTTGGCGCTGGCGAGCTCCCCTTCGAGGTCTTCGGCCCGCTCGACGATCCGCATACCCTTGCCGCCGCCGCCGGCAGCCGCCTTGAGGAGCACGGGATAGCCGATCCGCTCGGCCTCGTCCTTGAAAGTTTCGAGGGACTGGTCCTCGTCCTGGTAGCCGGGCAGGAGCGGAACGCCCGCCTCCTCCATCAGCTGCTTGGCCCGCGCCTTCGAGCCCATCACCTCGATGGTCGAAGCCTTGGGACCGATAAAGGCGATGCCCGCTTTCTCGCACGCCTCGGCGAAACCGGCATTCTCCGAAAGGAAACCGTAGCCAGGATGGATCGCTTCCGCCCCGCTTTCCATTGCAATACGGATGATCTCGTCGCCCAGGAGATAACTCTCCGAGGCGGGCGGCGGGCCGAGCCGGTGCGCCTCGTCCGCCATACGGACATGCATGGAGTATGCGTCCGCGTCCGAATAGACGGCCACGGTCCTGATACCCATGCGGCGGCAGGTCCGCATGACGCGGCAGGCGATCTCGCCCCTGTTGGCGATGAGGATCTTCTTGAACATGGGCTACATCCTGAAGACGCCGAAGCGCGTCTCTTCGATCGGGGCGTTGAGGGCGGCGCGGAGGGACATGGCAACCACATGGCGCGTATCGGCGGGGTCGATGATGCCGTCGTCCCAGAGCCTGGCGGTCGAGTAATAAGGCGAGCCCTGCTCTTCGAACTGCTCTTCGATCGGACGTTTGAATTCGTTACGCTCTTCTTCGGACCAGGACTGGCCCTTGGACGCCATGGCGTCTTCACGGACAGTGGCGAGGACATTGGCCGCAGCCGAGCCACCCATGACCGAGATGCGGGCGTTGGGCCACATATAAAGGAAGCGCGGACCGTAGGCCCTGCCGCACATGCCGTAATTGCCCGCGCCGTACGACCCGCCCACGATGACGGTTACCTTGGGCACATTGGCACAGGAGACCGCCGTCACCATCTTCGCGCCGTGCTTGGCGATTCCGCCGTGCTCGGCTTCCTTGCCGACCATGAAGCCGGTGATGTTCTGAAGGAAAAGAAGCGGTATCTTCCGTGCACAGCAGAGCTCGATGAAATGCGCCCCCTTCTGCGCGCTTTCCGCGAAGAGAACGCCATTGTTCCCGAGAATGCCAACCGGCAGGCCTTCGATCTCGGCGAAACCGCAGACCAGGCTTTCACCGAAGCGGGCCTTGAATTCCGAAAGGCGGGAGCCGTCGGTGATCCTCGCGATGATCTCCTTGACGTCGAAGGGCTTGCGCAGATCGGTCTCCGCACAGCCGCGGAGCTCGAAGGCGGGATAGAGCGGCTCGTCCACATCTTCCGATGACGGAAAGTCGAAGCTCGGCGCAGGCAGGGTCGCCACGATCTCACGCGCGATGGCAAGGCCATGAAGGTCGTTTTCGGCGAGGTGGTCCGAGACGCCGGAGATGCGCGTATGGACATCGCCGCCGCCGAGCTCTTCGGCGGTGACGACCTCGGACGTGGCCGCCTTGACCAGCGGCGGGCCGGCGAGGAAGATCGTGCCCTGTTCCTTGACGATGACGGTTTCGTCGGACATCGCCGGGACGTAGGCGCCGCCCGCGGTGGAAGAGCCGTGCACGACGGAAATCTGCGGGATGCCCTTGGCGCTCATCCGCGCCTGGTTGTAGAAGATCCGGCCAAAATCATCCTTGTCCGGAAAGACCTCGTCCTGCATCGGCAGGAATGCGCCGCCCGACTCCACGAGGTAGAGGCAGGGCAGATGGTTCTCTTCGGCGATCTCCTGCGCCCGCAGGTGCTTTTTCACCGTCAACGGGTGATAGGTGCCGCCTTTGACCGTCGGATCATTGGCCGCGATCAGGCATTGACGCCCCTCGACCATGCCGATCCCGCTGATGATCCCGGCAGCATGGATGTCACCCGAATACATGCCGTTCGCTGCCAGCTGCCCGAGCTCGAGAAAGTCAGATCCCGGATCGACGAGAGCATTGATGCGCTCGCGCGCAAGCATCTTGCCGCGCTTCTTGTGCCTCGCCTGACGGTCGGGGCCGCCACCTTGTTTGGCTTCGGCGACCCTCTCTTTAAGCTCGTCCAGCAACGGCTCCATCTCCGACAGGCGGCGGCGGAAATCCTCGCCCGCTGTTTCGAGTTTCGTCTCGATGATCGGCACTGGCGCTCCCTCTGGTCTCGTTCTTTTGTTGGGCCCAGCAACTAAAGCAATTGCCGCAGAATGCTAGGCCTGCGGCTGTCCGGCTTGTTGCTCTACCGGCCCGAAAGGGCCACAAGCGGCGCAAGACCAGACAAGAGTTCAAGGAGGTGGCGCCGTGCTGCAGAACAGCTTTCAGGGCCTGAATTTTGGCCTTCCCGAAGAGATCGAAGAAGTGCGGGACATGGTCCAGCGCTTTGTCGCGGACCGTATCGCGCCGATCGCTGCCGAAACCGATGAGAAGAACGACTTCCCCGCGCATCTCTGGCGCGAGATGGGCGAGATCGGCGTTCTCGGCATCACCGTGCCGGAAAAGGACGGCGGCGCGGGGCTTGGATATCTTGCCCACGCAGTCGTGATGGAAGAGATCAGCCGCGGCTCGGCCTCGATCGGCCTGTCCTACGGGGCGCATTCGAACCTCTGCGTCAACCAGATCGCGCTCAATGGCAGTGAGGACCAGAAGGCCCGCTACCTGCCCAAGCTGATCTCCGGCGAGCATGTCGGCGCCCTGGCCATGTCCGAGCCGGGGGCGGGGTCCGATGTGGTCTCGATGAAGCTCAAGGCCGAGAAAAAGGGCGACACTTACGTCCTCAACGGCAACAAGATGTGGATCACCAACGGCCCGAACGCCGACACGCTGGTGGTCTATGCGAAGACCGACCCCGAGGCGGGCCCGAGGGGCATCACGGCCTTCCTGATCGAGAAAGGCTTCAAGGGCTTCTCCACGGCGCAGAAGCTCGACAAGCTGGGGATGCGCGGCTCGAACACCTGCGAGCTGGTCTTCGAGGACTGCGAAGTCCCGGCCGAGAACATTCTCGGCGGCGAGGGCCAGGGCGTCCGGGTGCTGATGAGCGGCCTCGACTACGAGCGTGCGGTTCTTGCTGCAGGTCCCCTCGGCATCATGCAGGCGGCACTCGACGCGGTCATGCCCTATGTCCATGAGCGCAAGCAGTTCGGCCAGCCCATTGGCGAGTTCCAGCTCATCCAGGGCAAGATTGCCGATATGTACACCGCGATGAACGCCTCACGCGCCTATGTCTACGCGGTGAACGCGGCCTGCGACCGCGGCGAGACCACCCGCCAGGACGCGGCTGGCGCGATCCTCTACGCGGCGGAGCGGGCCACCCAATGCGCCCTCGATGCGATCCAGATCCTCGGCGGCAACGGCTATATCAACGAATACCCCACCGGCCGCCTTCTTCGTGACGCGAAGCTCTACGAAATCGGCGCGGGTACGAGCGAGGTGCGGCGCATGCTGATCGGGCGCGAGCTCTTCAAGCTGACGGCCTGAGGCCGTCGTGCAGGACGACCGCTGGGAGGTCCGCGTCTTCCCCGAGGAAGACGCGGCTTCGATCACCAGGGCGATGACCGAGGGAGCGGACGGAGAGCTAGAGGCTGGCTACCGGACCGACATCTATCTTCTGGCATCGGATGAAAGACTGCTGCCCAAGATCAGGGGCGGCGAGCTTTTCGAGATCAAGGAGCTGATCGAGGAAAAAGGCGGCTGCGCCCGCTGGATGATGGCGGTGTCGGCGCCTTTCCCGGTCGCCGGGGAAACTCTGTCGGCCATCCTGCCTTCGGCCGCCTTGATGGATGATGCGAAAAGCCTTTGCCGGGCGGGCAAAGAGGCCGGGCTTCAGGTCATCGAGGTCCGCAAGCACCGGCGGCTTTTCGCGTTTGGCGAGAGCCGCGCCGAGATCACCGACGTCATGGCCGAAGGCCGGACCTGGCGCAGCTTCGGCATCGAGACGCCCCAGCTCGAGGACTGCCGCGAGTTGGCCCGCAGCCTTCATCTCGCCGATCACGAGAATGAAGACTACGGAGGGTTTCTTCGCCGCACCCTCAGATGAAGAGGGTGGCGGGGAACTCCAGGTAGCCCTTGATCCGCTGCACGAACTCGGCGGCTTCGTAGCCGTCGATAATGCGGTGATCGAAGCTCGATGAGAGGTTCATGATCTTGCGGGCCTCGACCTGACCTTGCGCGTTGAAGCGCGGCAGGGTCTGGATCTTGTTCGGACCGACGATCGCCACCTCGGGACGGTTGATGATCGGCGTGGTTGTGACACCGCCGATCGGCCCGAGCGAAGTGATGGTGATCGACGAACCTGAAAGCTCGTCCCTCTTCGCCGAACCATCGCGGGCGGCCGCGGAGAGCCGGGCGATCTCGTTCGCCATCTCGTAGGGGCTCATGGTTTCGGCGTGGCGCATGACGGGGACCATCAATCCATTATCCGTCTGCGTTGCAATACCGAGATGCGCACCTCCGAAACGGGTGACGACACCCGCCTCGTCATCGTAATGGGCGTTCATCTGCGGGAAATCTTCCAGCGCACGGACGATTGCCTTGGCGATGAAGGGAAGGACGGTCAGCTTGGGCTGGCCCGCCTTCCTGGTCCTGTTCATGTGCTGACGCAGCTCTTCCACCGCCGTCATGTCGACCTCGTCGACATAGGTGATGTGAGGGATATGCCGCTTGGCGGCCTGCATCTTCTCCGCGATCTTGCGGCGAAGGCCGATGATCTTGATCTCCTCGGTCGAGGCGTTGGGCGCTGAAACGCCGCCGGCGGGACGCATCCTCCCGGCTTGTCCGCCACCTTTGGTGAAGGCATCGAGATCGTCGTGGGTGACACGGCCTTCGGGACCGGTTCCGGTGACCTCAGAGAGGTCGATGCCCTTGGTGATCGCACGGGCCCGCACGGCGGGGGCCGCCAGGACCTTGCCCGACGGCGCCTTCGGCGCGCGGGGCGCGGAGGCGGGTTTGGCCTGCGCCGGAAGGGCTTTTTCCGCTTCCGGATGATCTTCGGCGCCCATGACGGCGCCCGACTGGGCGATGTCGCCGGGCTGGTCGACGATGGGGTCGGTCACGGCCTGGGGCTGGCTTTCGCCGGCCGCGCCTTCGACCGCCAGCTTGATGATCTCGGCACCGACCGCGATGGTCTCGCCCACCGAAGCGCCGATCCAGCTCACCGTGCCCGCGCGGGGGCTCGGGATCTCGACGGTGGCCTTGTCGGTCATCACGTCGGCCAGATTCTCGTCCGGCTCGACCTTGTCGCCGACCTTGACGTGGATCTCCACGAACTCCGCCTCGGTCACGCCCTCGCCCACATCGGGGAGCTTGATGACATATTCCGAGGTCCCGCCAGACGGCGCGGGCTTCGCGGCAGCGGCGGCGGGCTGTTCGTCAGCCTGCGGCGCTTGGGTGCCCTCGGGCTCGTTGGGAGCGGGCTTGTTCTCCGCAGCCGGCACCGGGTCCGAGGCTTCGGCCGCAGCGCCGCCTTCGAGCTCGAGCTTGATGATCTCGGCGCCGACGGCGACGGTGTCGCCCGGCTCCGCGCCGATCCAGACGACCTTGCCCTTGCGGGGCGAAGGCACCTCGACGGTGGCCTTGTCGGTCATCACATCGGCGAGGTTCTGGTCGGGCTCGACCATGTCGCCGACAGCCACGTGAAGCTCGACGAACTCCGCCTCGGTCACGCCTTCGCCCACATCGGGCAGTTTGATGGTGTGGATGCTCATCTATTTCGCCTCAGCCACTTTCTTCATCGCCTCGGCGACGCGCTTGGGCCCCGGGAAGTAAGTCCATTCCTGCGCGTGGGGGTAGGGCGTATCCCAGCCGGTGATCCGGGTGATCGGTGCTTCGAGGTGATAGAAGCAGCGCTCCTGCACGAGGGCCATGAGCTCCGCGCCGTAGCCGCAGGTCTTGGTGGCTTCGTGCACGATGACGCAGCGGCCGGTCTTCTTCACGGACTTCTCGATCGCGTCGAGGTCGAGGGGGAGAAGCGAGCGGAGGTCGATGATCTCGGCGTCGACGCCGCATTCTTCCTGAGCGGCCTGGCAGACATGGACCATGTTGCCGTAGGCGAGAACGGTGACCTTCTCGCCTGCGCGCACGGTCTTCGCCTTACCGAGGGGGATCGAGTAGTAATCCTCCGGCACCTGACCGTCTTCATGGTCCTTCCAGCCCTTCAGCGCACGGTCGTGATAGCCCTCGAAGGGGCCGTTATAGAGGCGCTTTGGCTCGAGGAAGATGACGGGGTCCGGATCTTCGATGGACGCGATCAGCAGGCCCTTGGCATCGTAAGGGTTCGATGGGATCACCACCTTCAGCCCCGCCACATGGGCGAAGATCGCCTCGGGCGACTGGCTGTGGGTCTGGCCGCCGTAGATACCGCCGCCGGTCGGTGTACGGATGACGATGGGGCAGGTGAACTGACCGTTCGAGCGGTAGCGGATGCGCGCGGCTTCCTGGCTGATCTGGTCGTAGGCCGGGGTGATGTAGTCGGCAAACTGAATTTCGATCACCGGCTTCAGGCCATAGGCCGCCATGCCGATCCCGGTGCCGACGATGCCGCTTTCCGCGATCGGGCTGTCGAAGCAGCGGCTGGTGCCGTATTTTTCCTGCAGGCCCGCGGTGCAGCGGAAGACCCCGCCGAAATAGCCCGCGTCCTCGCCGAAGACCACGACATCGTCGTCGCGCTCCATCGCCACGTCGTGGGCGGAGCGGATGGCCTCGATCATGTTCATCGTCTTGGTGTTGGAAAGCGTCTCGGACATGATCAGAACCCAGCTTCTTTCTTCTGCTCGACAAGGCGTCCGGGCATTTCGGCGTAAACGTCCTCGAACATGGCGTCAGCACGCGCGCCCTGTCCGGCATGAACGAGACCGTTCTCCTCGGCGCGATTCTCCGCCTCGCGCATCTCGGTCTCGGCAGCCTTTTCGAGCTCCTCGATCTCGGCCTCGGTCATCTTCTTGCTGACGATCAGGTGCTGCTTGAGACGGTCGAGGGGATCGCCCAGGGGCCAGGTCTCGATCTCTTCCTTGGCGCGGTATTTCGTCGGATCGTCCGAGGTCGAATGGGCGCCGCCCCGGTAGGTCAGGAACTCGATACCCACCGCCCCGAGACCGGCGCGGGCCCGGCGCTCGGCAAAGCGGGACGCGGCGATGACCGCCATGATGTCGTTGCCGTCCACCCGCAAGGCGGGCATGCCGTAGCTTCCCATCCTTGCGGCGAAGGTGTTCTTGTCAGCACCCGCGAAAGCGGCCGTGGTCGAGATCGCCCACTGGTTGTTCACCACACAGAGAATGGCCGGGGCGTTGTAGACACTGGCGAAGAGGTTGCCCTGATGCCAGTCGCCTTCGGCTGTCGCGCCGTCGCCGATCCAGGCGACCGCGATCTTGTCGTCATTCCTGATCGCCGAAGCCATGGCCCAGCCCACAGCCTGCGGCCACTGGGTACCGAGATTGCCGGAGATCGTGAAGAAGCCGTGCTCCCTGAATGAATAGAGAACCGGAAGCTGCTTGCCTTCAAGCGGGTCCTTCTTGTTCGAGTAGATCTGGTTCATCATCACTTCGGGGTCGATCCCGTTGGTGAAGAGAATCCCCTGCTGACGATAGGTAGGGAACTGCATGTCCCCGTCGCGAAGCGCGAGGGTCATGCCCACCGCGATCGCTTCCTCGCCGAGGCACTGCATGTAGAAACTGGTCTTGCCCTGGCGCTGGGCGCGCATCATCCGCGCATCGAAAGCGCGGGTCTTGATCATTGCGCGCAACGCCTTTTCGAGCTCGCCATCCTCGACCAGGCTCGCCCAATCGCCATGAACGCCGCCATCCATGTCCATGACGCGCAGAAGGTCATGGTGGAAAGGCGCAAAGTCTTCGGCCGGTGCCTCGACGTCGATCAGCTTCAGACGGCCAGGCTCGCCCAGCTCGACCTTCGAGAAGTCGGGCGCCTCGCCAGGACGGGCCGGGGGCTCAGGAACGCGAAAACCACGTGCGGGTTCAAGCCTTTCGGCTCCATCGGTTCCTTGGAAACCATCCATGGCAGGCGCTCCTCATACGGTTTTTCCGACGCCACTTGCCAGAAAAGAACGGATCGGTCAGCGGCGGGAGCGTGTGAATTCTTCGCGAGTGGCGCGACATTCCTTCGCTCTGCCAGAGATTTACAGCAGAAGCTTGTGCCGCAGCGCAGCACGAACCGCCTTCCCGTTCCACGTGTTTGCTTCGTTCACGCTGATTATTCCGGAGATAAGGTCATGAACAGGACAAAGCTCGCTGCCGCTCTCGAAACCCTGACACCGTTCCTGCCGGACCCGACAGGCGACGGTAGGCTTGGCGATGCCCGGGTTCTTTCGCTTCTTTATCCGCGGCCCGATGCCGAAGGCGATGCGGAGAAGTTCGATCTCGCCAAGAAGAACCTTCTTGCGGCGCTGGACGACGAAGCGCGCGGCCCCGAGAAGCACCGGGCGAGCATCCGCAAGGTCGCCGAGAGCCTGCATCAGGATGAGTTCCCCGAAGGCGGCATCGCCGTTTTCTCGAACGGTGACGAGACCGTCTTCCGGCCCCTCAACCATCGGCCGGCCCCGGCGCTTTCCTTCGGGCCGGCCGCCCTTGCCCTACCTGCCCTCGCCGATGCCAGCGAGGCGCGGTCCTTCTGGATTGCGGTTCTCGATGCGGAAGATCCGCGCCTTCTTCACGTCGAAGGGTCGACCATCCACGACGAGACCCCGCGCGAGGTGATGACGCTGACCGAGCAGATGAAGCAGTACGAGCCCATGGCCTCGGTCATCTGGCACAGCTCCAGTTCGGTGCGGCGCGGCGGCGCCCGCCAGCAGTTCCATGCCCTCGGCACGGCAACCGAGGACCTTCGCAAGGACGAGATCACCCGGGTCCTCCTCGCCTTCGGCAAGCAGGTCGATGACAAGGTTCAGGGCGACGATCCTCTGATCCTCGCGGGCGGTCCGAGCCGGCTCGGCCATTTCATGGAGCATTTCGAGCACCGCAACCTCGCCGAGGAGCATGTCCAGGCGGCTGGTGACGCGTTGGACGAGGACGAGCTCTTCGACCGGGCTTTCGCGGTTTATGACGAAGCACGCGCCAAGCGCCAGGCCTCGGAAGTCTCTGATTACGACACCACCAACGCGCTTCGCGGTATTAACGAACTGCGCCAGGCGGCCCAGCGGGGACGGCTCGACACGGTTCTCATTCACCCGGACCATCTGGGCCTCCTGCCGGGGGACGACGAGCGGCTGAAGCTGCCCGAAACGGTCGACGAAAAGTTTGCCGCGCGCTCGGAGATCGTCTCCTACGCGGTCAAGCACGGCGCGGATCTCGTGGTCACCGAACGCGATACCGAGAGCGGTCTTCTCGGCCTGACGCGCTACGACTGATAAAACTGAGAGAAACTCTCGATCAGGGCGTTGTAAGTTTCCTGCGGCCTACCAGATGCTGGTCTGGCTTATTGATTGTCAGTAAGGAGCAACGCCTTGAACCATCCCATCGCCGCCCTCGCCGCTTCCTCCACAGCCCTGCTCCTTGCGAGCACGGCCCTCGCAGAGACGAAGACCTATGACCTCTCCGGTTTCTCCGGGGTCCATTCCTATGCCGGGGTCGAGGTCGAGGTCGAGGTCGGCCCCGAATACTCCGTCACCCTCGAAACCCGCGGCGATGCCGACGAGGCCAGCGTCGAGGTCGATGGGGACGTCCTCAAGCTCGGCCGCGAAAGCCGCCGCGGCATGAATTTCTCCTTCGGGCGCGGTCAGTCCTTCGTTTTCACCGTGACCATGCCTGCGTTCGAAAGCGGGAAGGCTTCTTCCGGCTCCGACCTGAGGATCGAGGGCATCAACGGCGGCCGTGTCGAGCTCGAGGCGAGTTCGGGCGGCGATCTCGAGGCTGAGGGGTCCTGCTCTTCGCTGACCGCTGAGGCATCCTCCGGTTCGGATGTCCGGGCCTTTGATCTTGAATGCGATGACGTGAAAGCCCGCGCCTCTTCGGGCGGCGAGGTCGAGGTCTATGCCCGCCAGTCGATCGACGCGAAGGCCTCGTCCGGCGGCGATGTCGATGTCCGCGGCAACCCGGACAGGCGCAACACCTCGGAAAGCTCCGGCGGCGACGTCGACGTCAGCAATCGCTGAGCGTCCTTTACTGCTCAAGAACCGGCCCCGTCCTCATAGCTTGGGCGGGGCTTTGTCGTGCTCGCGCAGAGTTTACTACGCAGTCAGCCTCCTCTCCTGGACAATCAGACAGGAACCTTCGGGGCGCATGGCCGTTTTGCAGTCGTAGGTTTGGGCGCCGGGCATACCGGCGAGAGGGCGGAACCCCCAAGGACACTAACTGGCAGATTGCGGCACGTCTGTTGCACGCAGCTGGCATAATGAGACAATGGGTCTCTCCACTGAGGGGTACCGGCAAGGACACGTATGGAACGCTATTCGATCACAGATTTGATCCGGCTCGGCCTTCGCCGTTTCTTCTGGATGTTCATCCCTTTCCTGCTGCTGCTGATTCTTGGCTTCGTGGCCCTCGGTCTCGTTCCGGCACGCTACCATTCCAAGGCGCTTCTGGTGGTGCAGGACCAGCAGGTCTCACCCGACCTCGTGCCCTCCGCCGTCCGCGCCATCGCCGAGGACAGGCTCGAGACGATCAAGGCGGAACTCCGCTCGCGCAACAATGTGGTGCGGCTGTCGGAGACCTTCGGCCTCATCGACCGGACCAGCAACGAGCCCTTCTCGCGCAAGGTCGGATCCGTGCGCGATGACATCCGCATCTCGATCAACCGCATCAGCAATACGCGCCGGCGGGACGAAGCAAGCACGATCACCTTCGAGATCGGCTATGTTCACGAGAACCCCGACACCGCCTACCGGGTCGCCAACCGGTTGGTCAGCGACTTCATGGAAGAGAACGTCGAGGCACGGATCGAAGCGGCGGAGGGTACCACGTCCTTCCTGCGCAGCGAAGAGCGCGACGTTCGCCGCCAGCTCTCCGATATCCAGAAGCAGATCGCCGATGTTCGCCTCAACAACCCAGGGATGACCCCGGATAGCGCGAACTTCAACCAGAACGTCGTCACCCGGCTGACTGCCGAAATCGAACGGGCCGAAGCACGTATCGACGCCGGCCAGCAGGAACTCAGCCTTCTGCGCATGCAGCAGCCGCTGATCATCGACGCGAACGAGCGCTCCGATGCCGAACGCGTGGCCTTGCGTGACCTGAAACGGCGCCTCGACACGATGCGCCGCAGCTATACCGAAAGCCATCCCGACGTCATCGCGGTCACCGATGAGGTGCTGGGTCTCGAGGCACGCCTCGATCCGGCCTCCTTTCGCCGCCGGGCCAGCGAGATCCTCGATTACATCGATGGCCGCCTCGCCGAAGAGGACAGCCTGAGCCCGCGCGAAATGGCCAACCTCGAAGACCGCAGGGCCCGGATCGAAGACCAGATGTCGAACCTCAACCGTGACGGGGGCGAGCTCAGCCTCGCGCGGCTTCAGTTCCAGACGAACGAGCGTGCCCTTCTCGACCGCATCGAGGACAGCCAGGCCCGTCTGGAGGAGCTGCGGACAGAACTCGCCGAGGCCGAGAACCGCCTGCGGCGCATGCCGCCGATCGCGGCGCAGCTCGACAGCCTGAAGGCAGAGGAAGAGCGTCTTCAGAACTTCCTGAGCCGCACCCAGGCGAACCGCGCCCAGGCCGAGCGAAGCCAGAGCCTCGAGAGCCAGCAGAAATCCGAACGGGTCCTGATCCTCGACCCGCCGGTCCGCCCGGACGTGCCGACTTCGCCGGACAAGCCCAAGCTTGCCATCATGCTGACCGGCGCGGCCGGCGGCATCGCGGCGGTCCTCGGCTTCGGTCCGATCTTCCTCTTCCCGAAAGTCGACACCAAACGTCAGCTCAGCACCGCCCTCGCCGGCATCCCGGTGATCGAGGTGCCCGAAGTGCTCGATGCGGAAGAGCAGAAATTCCGCCGCACCGTCTTCCTGCTGCTTTGCGCGGCTTCGGTGCTGCTGACAGGGCTTCTGGGCTTCGTCGTCTACAAGGTCTTCTTCTGATGGTGGGCCGTTCGCCTTGTGCCATCCTGGCCCCTGCGGGCCGATAGGGAACTAGCGTTATGAGTGAAAACAAAGCCAGCATCAGCGCGTTCGAAGCCGCTCTCGACAAGGTCGCCCGCCCCCTCTTCGGCGGCAGCGGCGCAGGCGGCGTGACAGAAGCGCCCTCGCCCTTCCAGGCCGGGGGGTTCGATTTCGGCGAAAGCGCCACCGAGCCGCCGCTGACGGATGAGAGCGAGGACAATCAAGGCCCACGCCGCCGCGCCTCGGACATGCCGGTGGACGACTTCTCGCGCTTCCCGGTGAGCGATGCGGATTTCGTCCGCTTCGAAGAACGCTTCGGCCTTGGACCGGAGCAGAAGCCCGATTTCGACAACGCCTTCCGCATTGTCAGGACAACAGTGCTGCAGGGCATCAAGGAACGCGGCGGACAGATCATCGGGGTGACCTCCCCCACCGCCCGTAACGGCAAGACCGTCACCTCCATCCACCTCGCGCGCGCCTGCGCCCGGCGGACGGAGCAGACGGTGGTGCTCGCGGATCTCAACCTGCAGCGACCGCTTCTGGCGGGTTATCTTGATGCACGGGAGTTCCGCTCGGGCATCGGCTTCTTCCGGGGCGAAGGGCGAGCGGAGGACTACCTGACCCGCGATCCCGATTCGAACCTTCTCTTCTTTCTCTCGGACCGCGCCACGGCGCAAAGCGCCGAGCTTCTGGCTTCGCCGCGCTTCAAACAGGCGATGGAAAGCTTCCGCGGAATCGGCAGCAATACGGTCGTCATCCTCAACCTGCCGCCGATGCTCGGGTCGGATGACGTGATGACGGTGATGCCGCAGCTCGACGGCGTGGTTCTGGTATCGGAAGCGGGCAACACGACCTTCGGCGAGCTCGAAGAAGCCGCGAAGGCCATCCCGCAGGACAAGATCCTCTGCGCGGTTCTGAACAAGAGCCGGGGTGTCGCCTTCAACGCTTCGGCCGACTGACCGGCCGAAGCGTCAGGGATCAAGCCGTCAGGCTTCGCCTTCGGTCTGGCCGATCTGGTCGTTGCCGTTCTGCGCGGCTGTGCGCTTGGCCCGCTGGGCCTGGTACATACCGACAAAGTCGAGCGGCTCGAGCAGCAGCGGCATGAAGCCGCCATCGCGGGTCGACTGGGCGACGATCTGCCGGACGAACGGGAAGAGAAGGTGCGGCGCATCGACCAGCAGCACCGGCTCGATGGCCTCTTCAGGCACGTTCTCGATCTGGAACAGCCCGGCATAGTTCACTTCGCAGACATAGACGACACTGCCCTCGCGCTGGGCGGTCGCCGAGCAGCTGAGCTCGACCTCGAAGCGGTTCTGGCCGAGCGAGCGGGCATTGACGTCGACGCCGACTTCCATCTGCGGCGCGCCCTGATTGCTCCCCAGCGAGGCAGGCGCTTGCGGGTTCTCGAAGGACAGGTCCTTCAGGTACTGGGTCAAAAGGCGCATCGCGGGCGCGTTTTCAGCGGAAGCGGACGGGTTCTGCGGGGTCTCGGACATCTCGGCTCCGGGGCTTGTGGCTTGTCGGCAAGGGCCGCCCGCTACACGCGGAAGGCCCGCCTTACAAGGTTCAGCGCCTGATAATCACGACCCGGCCGTCCTCCTGCGCGCGCTTCAGGCGGCGCAGACCCCACCTTGCGATACCGTGGCGGAAGGGCGGCACCAGAAGCGCAAAGCCGATCCCGTCGGTGATGAAACCCGGGGTGAGAAGAAACGGCGCCGCCAGCAGAAGCGCCGCGCCGTCCACCACCGATGCGACCGGGACCCGCCCGGCGGCCGTCTCGGCGCGCAATTGCTGCATCGCCTGAAGGCCCTGGCGCTTGATCAGGAAGGTGCCCAGCGCCGCCGTGCCGATCGTCAGAAGAATGACGGGCAGGATGCCGAAAGCGAAGGCACCTTTGATGAGAAGCGTGATTTCCAGGATCGGCATCACGACGAGAAGAACGAAGATCAATAGGGGCAAGGGGCTTCCGGTTGATGGCTGCAGGGTGCATGTGGGTCGGTCCGGCCGCCTTAGCAACGCGAGCCCTCGTGATGACCGAAGGGCAAGAAGAAAGTGCCGCGGTAAAACTGGTGGTGCACCTTTTGCGTTATATGTGATTGAAGGGCGCGTCTTGCGTCCAGCCTGCGGGACGCTAATCGAAGGTTATTATGGATTTGACCCTCATCATCTTCGCCGCCCTTGCTCTTTTCCTGAGCTATCGCCTCTTCAACGTGCTCGGCACGCGGGGCGGGCATGAGCCAGACGAGCAGGACAGGCCTGTCCTGCGGCCCGTCGGCGCCGGTGATGCGGCGAATGACGGTCAGGCACCCTCTGCGCTTCAGGTCACCCCGCGTGAGGACCTCCCCCCCTGGGCCCAGACCGTGCGCGAGACGACGCCGACCTTCGAACCAAAAGCCTTCCTGGAAGGCGCCAAGCAGGCCTATGAGATGATCGTCCAAGCCTATGCCAGCGGCGAGCTTCAGCATGTGCGCAGCTTCATCGACCCCGAAGTCCTGCGGAGCTTCGAAGTCGCCATCGAGGGCCGCGACAAGGCCGGCCAGACTGTCGATCTCACCTTTGTCGGCGTCGATACGCCGGAAGTGATCGCCATGGATCAGGGCGAAGGCCATTACCGGGCCGAGCTGAAATTCCGTTCCGAGCAGATCCGCGCGGTCCGCGACGAGAACGGCAAGGTCATAGAAGGCAGCGAAGAACAGGCGACCCATGTGGTTGATCGCTGGATTTTCGCGCGGCCAGTCAAGACCCGCGACCCGAACTGGATCCTCGTTGCCACTCAGGGCTCGGACGCCTGATCTTCGCCTTCCCGGGACGCAGAACCGATGATCTTCTTCCGGTGGGCCATCCTGATCCTGAGCCTTGTTGCCCTATCGGCCTGCGGCGGGGATGACGAAGCGAGGGTGAAGCGGGTTCCCGCTACAGACCTTCCGGGCTTCGCCTCCGCCGATTTTTCTGAGGCCGCCACGGTCTTCGCCCGAAACTGCGATCAGCTCGTGCGTCAGCCCGGCCCCCAGGCGAGGCCGGAAGACTGGGCACCCCTTTGCGAGGCCTCGCGGAACCTCCGATCCGAAGAAGAAGCCCGGACATTCTTCGCCGAAAGCTTCGACGCGCTTCTCTTCGGCGATGGCGGAAAGGGTCTGGCGACGGGGTACTACGAGCCTGTCTTCGAAGGCGCGCCGCAAGCCGAGGGGCGCTTCACCGCGCCCATTCTCGGCAAGCCAGACGATCTGGTCTCCGTCGATCTCGGCAGCTTTCGCGAGGATCTCAAGGGGCGGCGCATCGCCGGCCGCATCCTCAATGGCCGCCTCGTCCCCTTTGAAGACCGCGCCGCGATCGAGAAGGATCCGGGCGAAGACGCCGAGATCCTCGGCTATATGGACCCCGACGATCTCTTCACGCTGCAGATTCAGGGCTCAGGCATTGTTGATCTGGGCGGCGAAGCACGCCGCTTCGGCTATGCCGCCCAGAACGGTCATCCCTATCACGCGATCGGCCGGACCCTCGTCGAGGAGGGGCATCTCGAACTTGAAGACGTCACCATGCAGGCGATCCGGCGATGGCTGGCGGATGCCCCGCCGGAAGAGGCGGCAAGGGTCCGGGCGACCAACCCGAGCTATGTCTATTTCGTCGACCGGGGGCCCTTGGAAGACGCCAGCGGGCCCTTGGGCACCGCCGGGGCTCCTCTCACCCCCATGGTCTCCGCCGCGGTCGACAGGACCGTGACCCCGATGGGGGCGCCGATCTGGCTTTCGGGCGAGGATGATGTGCTGGCCTATTCAGGACCCCTGATCGCCCAGGATACTGGCGGCGCGATCCGCGGGGCTGCCCGGGCCGACCTTTACCTCGGGCGCGGTGCCGAAGCGGGCGAGATCGCAGGCAAGCTGAAGCTTCAGGGGGTCATCGCCCCCCTCATTCCCAAGACCGCGCCGCCCCTCGGGACCCAGACAGGGTCATGAAGAGGCGCCGCGGCCTCTCTCCTGAAGAAAAAGCGCTTTGGGGGCAGGTGACGCGGACGGTGGCGCCGCTGCCGGGCAAGGCGCCCCTCCCCGCCCCGCCAGCGCCCCGAGGGCCGACGGAACTTCAGCCCAGGATCAAACCTGCCCCTTCCGAACCGGCGTTGCCCAAGCTTCCGCAATCGCCCCTCAATGCAGGCGATCCCAAGCGGGAGCGTCAGGTGGCGCGCGGCAAGATCGCCATTGAAGGCGTCCTCGACCTTCACGGCATGCGCCAGGACGAGGCGGACCGCGCGACCTTGCGCTTTCTCGGCGGCAGCCTCTCGCGAGGGCGGCGCGTCGTCCTGATCATCACCGGCAAGGGCGGCTTTGAAGCCGAGCACAAGGGCGAGGGCCGGGGCATCCTGCGCCGCCGCTTCCTGCAGGGGATCGAGACCGGGCTTTACGGCCAAGGGATCAGCGCCGTCCGGCCCGCCCATCAGCGCCATGGCGGCCAGGGCGCGTTCTATGTCTTTCTCAAGTCCAAGCGCCACCAAACCAAGGCCGACGGTGTCACGAAATCGTCGCGAAGGCTCTCTATGCGCCCCTGAGGAATTGGCGGGGCGGCAAGCATGTTGGGTTTGGAAATCTGGGCACTGATCGGGTTCGCTTTCGCGGCCTACGCCGTGGTCGGAAACGACGCTCTTCAGACCCTCGGTACCTTCATCAATTCGAACCGCCAGCTCCACTGGAGCATCCTTTTCGGGTTTGCCGGGGCCATTCTCGTTCTGACCTTCGCCTATGGCTGGATCGTCAACGGCGGCGATCCGTCCTATGGCAGGCTTGCGAACACCGAGAAATACCCCCCGATCGACATCGAGTGGTATCACACCCTGCCCCCGCTCGTGCTCCTGCTGATCACCCGGCTCGGCATTCCGGTCTCGACGTCCTTCATGGTCCTGACCATCTTCGCGACTGTCAGCGGGCTGGGCTCGATGATCGAGAAGTCGCTCATCGGCTATGCCCTGGCCTTTGCCGTCGGTCTGGGCGTCTGGCTTCTGGTCAGCCGTACCCTCGAGCGTTACTTCGACACCTCGGAGCTTTCTGCCCATGTCCCTTTCGGCCTGATCGGTCTGGTGGGCTCAGGGTTCTTCGCGGCGCAATATTTCCTCTTCGGGACGATCGAAGAGATGAGGGTGATGTGGACCGGCATCGGCATCACCCTCGTCGTGGAGACCGCTGCCCTGCTGCTCGCCTTCACGCAAAGGCGCGGGCTCTATTGGGTCGTGGCGCAATGGGCGACCACAGGCTATCTCTGGGCGGTCTGGCTGATCCAGGACTTCGCGAACATCTTCGTCTTCCTGCCCCGCGAGCTGACGGCGCTTCAGGGCTTCGCCGCGATGGGGATCATCCTTCTCTTCCTCGGGATCACCTTTGCCAATGCGGGCGGTCCGGTTCAGCGGATTCTCAGGACCAAGACGAATGTCATCGACATCCGCTCGGCCACCCTGATCGACTTCACCTATGCCTCGCTGCTCTTCTTCTTCAAGGAGCTGTCGGACATCCCTATGTCGACCACCTGGGTCTTTTTGGGGCTGATCGCGGGCCGCGAGTACGGCTTCGCCCTAACCCGGGCCAGCGTCAGGCTGACCCGCGCGGTGATCGATACCGCCGAGGACGTGGCCAAGGCTTTCATCGGCATCGTCATCTCGATCGACCTCGCGGTTGGCTTGCCCTTCATCGCTCAGCGGGTGGCAGGTGCCGATGTTGGCCTCGGTGATCTGTTCCAGACCCAGGGCTTCATGATCTTCACGGCCGTGGTGAACCTCGCGCTTATCCCGGTGTGCCTCTTCGCCTTCTCGAAGCCGGAAGACGATCTCGAGCACCGCCGCCGCAATTTCGCCATCTCGGTGGTCGTTCTCCTTATCGCGATCCTCGGCGCGACCTTCGTCCTGCCGGTGCTGCGGTAGGTCTGGACTCGGAGCGGCGCTTCTGCTTTACGCCGCCCTTCCCGCGCGCGCCTGGCCCACGGCATTGCCTCGGTGCGCCTGAAGTAAGGAGATGAAAATGCCCAAGATGAAGACAAAGTCGGGCGCCAAGAAGCGCTTCAAGGTGACGGGCACCGGCAAGATCATGGCTGGCTCCACCGGCAAGCGCCACGGCATGATCAAGCGCACCAACAAGCAGATCCGTCAGAAACGCGGCATGGAACCGATGGCCAAGTGCGATCAGACCATCGTCAAGAAATACATGCCCTACGCGCGCTGATAAGGACCTGAAACATGTCACGAGTTAAAGGCGGACCCGCCTCCCACGCCCGTCACCGCAAGATCATCAAGGCCGCCAAAGGCTATTACGGTCGCCGCAAGAACACCTTCCGCGTCGCCAACCAGGCGGTGGAGAAGGCCGGCCAGTACGCCTATCGCGACCGCAAGAACCGCAAGCGCGAGTTCCGCAAGCTGTGGATCCAGCGGATCAACGCCGCAGCCCGGCTGCACGGCATGACCTATTCGCAGTTCATCAATGGCCTTTCCAAGGCTGGGATCGAGGTCGACCGCAAGATGCTGGCCGACATCGCCGCCCGTGAACCGCAGGCCTTCGAAGTGATCGCGAACCAGGCGAAAGAAGCGCTGGCTGCGTAAGCGCTTCGGCTACCGGACAAGCAGCGCCCGCGGTTTCCTTTGAAGCCGCGGGCGTTTTCATGAGGTCCCGACCCCCGGCATTGATTGCCGGGCATCTTCTTGGCAATGCCCTCGGAAGATCACTCGAAACGAACGCCATGACCCTCGACGACGAACTTTCCGCCCTCGAAGCCGACCTTATCACGAAGATCCGTGGCACGGAGGACGAGCGCGCGCTCGAGGACCTCCGCGTCCACGCGCTCGGCAAGAAGGGGGTCATCTCCGAGAAGATGAAGACCCTCGGCAAGATGAGCCCCGAGGAGCGCAAGACCGCAGGGCCGGCGCTCAATGGCCTGAAGGCTCGGGTGGCCGACGCCATCGCCGTGCGGAAGGAAGCGCTGGAGGAGCAGGCGCTGACGTCGCGCCTCGAGGAAGAGCGCGTCGATGTCGCTCTGCCCATCAGCCCGCCGGCGCGGGGCAAGCTCCACCCCCTCACCAAGGTCTTCGAGGAGGTCGCCGATATCTTCGCGGCCATGGGGTTCGAGACCCGGGAAGGTCCGGATATCGAGGATGATTTCCACAACTTCACCGCGCTGAACTTCCCCCCCGAGCACCCCGCAAGGGAGATGCACGACACCTTCTTCTTTCCGCCCAAGGAAGATGGCGAGCGCATGGTGCTGAGGACCCACACCTCGCCTGTCCAGGTGCGTACCATGATGAAGGAGAAGCCGCCGATCCGCATCATTGCGCCGGGGCGTACCTTCCGCTGCGACAGCGACCAGACCCACACGCCGATGTTCCATCAGGTCGAGGGGCTGGTCATCGACCGCGAAACCCATATGGGCCACCTCAAGGGGACGCTCGAGGCCTTCTGCCGTGAGTTCTTCGGCGTCAGTGAGCTGAAGACCCGCTTCCGCCCGCACTTCTTTCCGTTTACGGAACCGTCGGCCGAGATGGATGTCGGCTATGAGCGCGTACCCGGCGGCATCAAGATCGGGTCCGGCTCGGCTTGGATGGAGATCCTCGGTTGCGGCATGGTCCACCCCAATGTTCTGACGGCCTGCGGCCTCGACCCTGACGAATATCAGGGCTTCGCCTTCGGAATGGGCATCGATCGCCTCGCCATGCTGAAATACGGCATCCCCGACCTGCGCGCCTTCTTTGCGGGCGACCAACGCTGGATCGACCATTACGGCTTCGCCCCCGAAGAGGTCTGAGATGCGCAAGGTCGACACCAATCTGATGGTCGCGCTTGCCGCGCTGGTCACCAGCGTGGTGGCGGTCTTCATCGCGTGGGACGAAGCCCGGCTCCAGCGCCAGAGCCAGGCTGCGAGCTTCATGCCGATCATCGAGACGCGCCCGTCCCTCAGTCTTTCGGAAGACGATCTTTCCCTGACCATCGCTATCAGGAATACAGGCCACGGCGTGGCATTCGTGGAAAGCGCGGAGCTTCTCTATAACGACGTCGCCGTCGATCGGTACAAGGACCTCTTCGCCACGATCCTGCGGCCGGACCTGAAGGACGGTGCGGAGTTCAGCTGGGCCTCCATGACCGGTTTCCTGCAGCCTCGCGAGAGCAAGGATGTCATCCGGTTCGGATGGCCCGATACAGAAGAGAACCGCCGGAAGCTCGCCAGCTTCTTCAACGAAGAGATCCCTGCGAAGACTGAGCAGGTGCAGCTGAAGCTCTGCTATTGCTCCGTCTTCGGCGATTGCTGGGAACAGGCCCAGCTCGGCAGCGCACGGCCCGCGGAGGTCCGCGCCTGCAGCCCCGGCGACGACCCTAGCGAAGCGCTATGGCGCACGCGTTTCGAGGAACAGGACACGTGAACGACAACCTCAAGCCCGAGGGCGAACTGACCGTCCGGGTGCAGCCCATGCCGGCCGATCTCAACTCCGCCGGCGACGTCTTCGGCGGGTGGGTGATGAGCCAGATGGACCTCGGCTCTTCGGTCCTCGCCGTGCGCCGGGCGAAGGGCCGGGTTGCGACCGTGGCCGTCAACTCCATGCATTTCGTCCGCCCGGTGAAGGTCGGCGACGTCTTCAACTGCTACTGCCGCATCGTGAAGACGGGAAAGACCTCGATCACGATCCGCAACGAAGCCTGGGTCGAGCGCAAGGGCACCTTCCGCCTCGAAAAGGTCACCGAGGCGGACTTCACCTTCGTCGCTCTTGACGAGCTTGGCCGACCGACCCCCCTCCCCCCGGAGAGTTCCCAATGAAATTCACCCTCAGCTGGCTGAAAGACCACCTCGACACGGATGCAGGCCTCGATCAGATCGTCGAGGCGATGATCAAGGTCGGCCTCGAGGTCGAAGAGGTCATCGACCCTTCAGAAGCGCTCGATCCGGTCACGGTGGGCTATATCAGCCACGCCGAGAAACATCCCGACGCGGACCGCTTGAAGGTCTGCCGCGTGGAGACGAAAGACGGCGAACAGCAGATCGTCTGCGGCGCCCCCAATGCGCGCGAGGGCATCAAGGTCGCCTACGCCCCTGTCGGAGCCTATATCCCCGGCCTCGATGTCACCTTGAGCAAGGCGAAGATCCGCGGGGTCGAAAGCCTCGGCATGATGTGCTCGAGCCGCGAACTGGAGCTCGGTGACGACCATGACGGGATCATGGAACTGCCTGAGGGCGCCAAGGTCGGCACCCCCCTCGCGGAACTCGTCGGCCCCCTCGACCCGGTCATCGACTTCGAAGTCACGCCGAACCGTCCGGATACGAACGGCGTACGCGCCATCGCCCGTGACCTGGCCGCCGCGGGGCTTGGCAAGCTGAAGCCGCTCGTCATTCCCGAAGTGCCTGCCGCTTTCGAACAGCCTGTCCCGGTGACGACCGACTGGCCCGAAGCCTGCCCGGCTTTCGGTGCAATGGTGATCCGGCGCCTGAAGAACGGCCCCTCGCCGGAATGGCTGCAACAGCGCCTGAAAGCCGTCGGCCTCAAGCCGATCAACATGCTGGTCGATGTCACGAACTTCCTCTCCTATGACCAGGCCCGCCCGCTCCACGTCTATGACGTGGCCAAGCTGAAGGGCGGCGTCACCGCAAGGCGCGGGCGGACGGGCGAGAGCTTCGAGGCCCTCAACGACAAGACCTATGCGGTCGATGACACGATGTGCGTCATCGCCGATGACAGCGGCCCCCTGGGGCTCGGCGGCATCATGGGCGGCGAAAGCTCCGGCTGCGATGGGGGGACCACGGAGGTTCTGATCGAAAGCGCCTATTTCGACCCCCTCACCATCGCCAAGACCGGCCGTAAGCTGTCGATCAGCTCCGATGCGCGCTACCGTTTCGAGCGCGGCATCGACCCCAGAAGCACCAAGGACGGCCTGCAGCGCGCGGCGGCGATGATCCTCGAGGTCTGCGGCGGCGAAGCCTCTTCGATCACCCTCGCCGGTCAAGAGCCCCCGGCCGACAAGGCCGTCGACTATCCGCCCACCGAGGTACATCGCCTGACGGGAATGGAGATCAGCGAGGCGCGGCAGGAGGAGATCCTCTCCGCCCTCGGTTTCGAGGTCTCGCGCGGTGGCGTCTGGACGGTTGGCGTGCCGAGCTACCGGCCCGATGTCGAGGGCAAGGCCGATATCGCCGAAGAGGTCGCGCGCATTCACGGCCTCGACGATCTTCCCACGGAAGTTCTGCCGCCGCTTTCCGGCGCGCCCCGCCGCCGCCACTCGCTCGGCGAGACCCGCGCCCGCGCGGCGCGCGCCGTCCTTGCGGGCCAAGGCCTTTCCGAAGCGGTCACCTGGGCCTTCACCGACGAAGACCGCGCTGCGCTCTTCGCCGACCAACCGGCCGAGATCAGGCTTCTCAATCCGATCAGCTCGGACCTTTCGGTCATGCGGCCCGGCCCTCTTCCGAACCTCCTGATCGCTGCCTCCCGAAATGCAGCTCGCGGGGCGGAGAATGTCCGCCTCTTCGAAGTCGGCGGGGCCTACAGCTCCGACCGGCCGGACGGCCAGCGCATGGTTGTCGCCGGCGTCCTATGGGGGAGCGAAGCCCGCAACTGGCGCGGCCAGGGCGAAGCGCCTGGCGTCTTCACCGCCAAGGCCCTCGCCATCGCCGTCCTCGACTCCATCGGTGCGCCGTCGGGCAAGCTGATGATCGACGACCAGGCGGGCCGGGGCTACCACCCGGGCCGCTCCGGTCGTCTGAAGCTCGGCCCGAAGAACGCTCTTGCCCGGTTCGGTGAGCTCCACCCCTCGGCGGCCAAGGCCTTCGACCTCGAAGGCCCCGTCGCCATCTTCGAGGTCGAGCTGGACGCTGTCCCCGCTCCGAAAAGAGGGAGCGCCACCAGACAGCCCCTCGACCTGCCCGAGCTGATGCCCGTGCGCCGCGACTTCGCCTTCCTCTATCCCAAGGGCAAACCCGCCGACCTCCTGCTGCGCGCCATCGCCGGCGCCGACAAGGCGCTGATCGAGGATGTCCGCCTCTTTGACGTCTACGAAGGCCAAGGCGTTGGCGAAGGCGAGCGATCCTTGGGCGTCGAGGTCGTCCTGCAGCCCATGGGAGAGACCCTTACCGACAAGGCCATCGAAGCGGTCTCGGACAAGATCATTGCCGCAGCCGCCAAGCAAGGAGCCAGCTTGCGGAGCTGACGCGCTTGCGCTAGCTCCGCTCCCCTAGGCCGCATTAGCTCAGTTGGTAGAGCATCTCATTCGTAATGAGGAGGTCGCTGGTTCGAGTCCGGCATGCGGCACCATCCTTCCAACGCTACTGCCATCGTCTGCTTGAGCGCCCGGGCGGCTTGAGAGGCAGGTTCTCACCCGCACGAACTTCCGGCGTTATCTGAAAACCACGACCTTGTTGTCACTGTCATGGCCGATGTCGGCACGGCCCAGATAGGGGACTGACGCGGCTTCTGCCCATTTGCGGACGATCTCCTCGGCCTTCTCGCCGAAGGGGATGTCGTTCTCGGGGATATCCGAGATGCGACCCAGCCTGATCCCCTTTGCTCCACCCAACCGGCCGCTGGAGATGATGGTGAAGAGGGCGCGGTCGATAGCGTAGAGGTGCTCGGAAACTTCCTCGATCTGCACCACCCGACCGCGAAGGTCCGGCAGGTGCGGTCCCGCAGCGAGCGATGCAAGGATGCTGAGGTTGAGCGCAATAGTTGGCTCGTTCCGGCTGGATGGCTCGGTGCCCGCGCTATCTCCGCTGAGCACGGCAAGGGTGCGGCTGACAGCAGCCTCTCCCCCGCCGCGCAAAAGATCTGCCGGCATTGGAGCGTGCACGGACCGCCCAAGCTGCCGGGTGTAAAACGCGGCCAGCAGATAGCCGGTGTCGCTGTATCCGAGCACGAACGGCTTCTTGTCCCGGGGGGACATCTCGGTGAGAACGGCATCGAGAAGTCTGCACGAGCCGTAGCCGCCGCGCGCGAACCACACCGCGTCGACTGCATCGTCCCCCATGGCGCGGATGAGGGCACGCGCCCGCTCCTCGTCGCTGCCTGCGAAGTGACCCGCCTGCGCGAAGCACTGCTCGTCGATCTCGAGGTCAAGACTTGGGAAATCCCGCTTCGTCAGCTCCTCGAGCCTGGCCGCCACCTCCCTGTCCAGGCGGCGGGCGGGGGCGACGACACGAACCCTCATTTCAAGTCAGCTCCCCGAGAAGTTCCCTCGCGAAGATGGTCAGGCCGTCATCCCTCGCCCCCATGACGACAACGGCATCGCCTTCGGTGAAGCTCTTCGTCTCACGACGAAAATCATCCCTGTGCGTCACATATTGCGCCTTGAAGCCAGCCTGCTTCAGCGTTTTGGCGAGGAGCTCGGCATCGTCGCTCTTCGTCACCGTACCGCCGAAATAGACCGGCTCTGTCAGGGTGAGCCTGTCATGGGGCCGCAAAACTTCCGCGAAAGCCTTTTCGTAGAGCGGCCTGAAGCTGCGCAGCGGCCCATAACCGTGGGGTTGGTAGAGAATGTGCAGCCCGGCGTAATGTCTCGTCAGGGCACCAATCGACGCCGCGATCTTTTCGGGATTATGGGCAAAGTCGTCGATGACGGTGATGCCGCCCTTGCTTCCAACCCGCTCGAGCCGCCGCGCGGTGCCGCGAAACGCACGAAGATGCTCTGCGCTCTCCTCTGCGCTTACGCCCATAAGATCGGCCGCCGCCATGGCCGCCAACGCATTTCCGATATTGAAGGCGCCGATCAACGGCAGGTCGAGTGTGACTTCGCCTGACCGTGTGCTGACGAGGCTGCGGCATCCGCCTTCATGGGTTTCAAGCTCTCGTACCGAAAAATCCGCATCGCCCAGAAGCGAAAATGTCACCGCCTTGCCGGAAGGCATGGCCCTTGCGATCAAAGCGACAGGATCGCTGTCTATACCGAGAACAACCCGTTCGGAACGGTCAGCATAGCCGCCGAACAGGTTCTCAAGCTCTGCCATCGGCTTATGGTCCTCGGAGACGTTCAGTATGACGCCGATCCTGGGGTCGTAGCCGGCAATGGAGCCGTCGCTCTCGTCGACCTCAGCCACGAAGGGACCACCCCCCTGCCGCCAGGCCTCGCCGAAATTGAGGATCGGCGCGCCATTGACCACTGATGGATCGCGGCCGGACGCGGCAAGAATATGCGCGATCATTCCCGTCACGGTGCTCTTGCCACTGGTGCCCGCGATGCCGCAACTGATCCGGGCGCTGTTGGTCAGAGAAGCGAGCACTTCGGCGCGGATCTTCCGCTCGGCGCCTTTCTCGATAGCGGCGGCGACATCAGGGATGGTCGCCTCGACGGCGGCGGAGGTGACGAAGGTTTCCTCTCCCCTCGGCCCCGATCCGTCCTGAGGGAAGAGCGGGATCCCGGCCTCCTCGAGCCGTGCCTTGAGATGCGGGTTGCGGCCTTGGTCGAAGGCCCGGTCCGACCCCCGCACCACAGCGCCGGCCGCGTCGAGATAGAGGGCCAGAGGCAGCATGCCGCTGCCGCCAATGCCGCAAAAGAAATAACGGTCCTGAACCATGGCGCGCTGCTCGTCCGGGTCTGCTCGTAAGATGAGATGACACTGCAGCCGGCTTGGTCAACCGAAGATGAAGACAGCAGCTGCCTCGGAACTGGCTAGGCCTGAAGGCGAAACCCACCCCGCCAGGAAGGCCGACCGTATCCGGAGCGCAAATGGCGCACCCAATAGGATTCGAACCTATGACCTCTGCCTTCGGAGGGCAACTGAGAGGGGTTCTCAGGATTTCTCCCTTGTGCTCAAACTTTCGCTAAACCTGCATAGACATTAGGCTTTTGGGCGTAAAGCAGGCGAAGGGGCTACGCGGCATTTCTCACCGTTTCGCTTCCACCGCTTCCACTACGCTTCCACTAAACGGGGTTTGGGATGCCGAAGATCGGAATGAGAATGCTGAAGGGGCTGAAGCCGAAGGACGCCCCCTACTTCGTATGGGACAGCGACCTTCAGGGGTTCGGAGTGCGTGTCTTCCCATCAGGGACGATCAAATACGTCGTGCAACGCAAGCTCGACGGAAAGACGAAGCGCTCGACCATTGGCGCGCACGGCCCCTTCACACCGGAACAGGCCCGCGATCGCGCACGCGACTTCCTGCGGGTCATGGAAACAGGACAGGACCCGAAGGAGCTGGAACGGCAGGAGCGGGGCGGCATCACCATCGCCGAGCTCTGCGACGACTATTTAGCTGCTGCGGAGAAGGGCTTGATCAAGGGCAAGGGCGGCAGGCCGAAGAAGCCCTCAACCCTCGAAACCGACCGGGGCCGCATTGAGCGGCATATCAAACCCCTTCTCGGCAAGCGCCGCGTGAAGGACCTGACCACTGCGGATGTGAACCAGTTCATCGAGGACGTAACCCTAGGCAAGACGGCCTACAGAGGGGCGAGCGGCAAGAAGCGCGGCCTGATCCGCGTGCAGGGTGGCGCAGGAACCGCGACCCGCACGGCGGGGCTTCTCGGTGGCATCCTAAGCCGTGCGGTTGCCAAGGGGCACATTCCCTTCAACCCTGCCTTCGGCGCGGACAAACCATCCTATCAGCGCAAGGAACGCCGCTTGTCTTCGGAAGAGTACGGACGGTTGGGCCAAGCGCTCCGCGAAGCCGAGGCAGAAGGCGAAAGCTGGCAGGTCGTCAAAGGCGTCTGGCTCATCATGCTGTCAGGCTTCCGCCTGGGCGAGCTGGTGAACCTCAAGTGGTCCGAACTCGACCGCAATGGGTCCTGCGTGCGGTTCGAAGATACGAAAGAGGGAACGTCGGTCCGCCCTCTCGGCAGGCCGTTCTTCGACGTCCTCGCCACTGTCGAGCCCGTCGAGGGATGCCCCTACGTCATCCCCTCGAGCGCTGGCGACAAGCCGTTTGCAGGGATGCCGACAGGCTGGAAGCGGATCGCGAAGCGCGCGGGGTTCGAGGACGTGACGCTCCACACCCTTCGCCGCTCGTTCGCATCGGTCGCGGGCGATCTTGGATATGCTGACAACACAATTGCCTCGCTCCTAGGGCATGCCAAAGGCACAATCACCTCGCGCTACATCGTCAACCTCGATAGCGTTCTGGTAGCCGCTGCAAATACCGTAGCCGAAGCAGTGTTGCGTAACAGCGAGCATCGGCAGATGAACCATACCCTGTGAAATCACCCTCTCAACACAGAAAAAATGATGGTTAGGGCGATTATTCTGTCTGATTAGCAAAATCTTTTATTTTGAACAGCCAGCCATAAACTTCTTCGTCAGGGTCCCGATCAGAGAGCATCTCTAACGTCATCGCGGACGCGACTTTATCATTCAGAGTTCTCTTGATGTTTCTTTTGTTGGGAATTTGTTTTTTAGTAGTCGCTTGCTTCGATTGTTCCTGAAGCGCGCGATGTACATCTCCTGGAACATCGCTCCAGTCTTCGATTTTGATTGGAACGTCGAAAGCCACCTTCACTGCATCCTCGTGAAGGTAGTTCTCCATAGCCCTCTTGTTGGTTAAGGTGGCAAATGTTCGCGGCCTAGATTGGACGAGATCAACTGCAGACTGGTAAGTTGGCTTATCCTTATCATCGCGATCATATATATGCACTTCCGAACAATCAAAGCCTTTTAAGAAACGCTGCTCAATCCAGTCCTGTAATGTTGAACCACCAGCCATAACAAAAGCGACACGCGGATCCGTAGAAATACAAACAAGATGGGGGTGATATTCACGCAACATAGAGCAAATATGCTTAAGAAACTTTATGTCGTTTGGCCCCTCGACATAAACAATGACGTTAGGCCTCCGCCTAATATCAGGCATCACACCAAGCGCGTTCGCTACATTCTCCAGCACCTCCTCTCCGAAATCAACGATAGGATGCCCATCTTCTCTTCGGTTTACAAAACGAATGCTGTCTTTTGGCAGAAGAGAAGCGAGACCAGGCGCATGGGTCGTGAGAAGCACCTGAGTTTCTGGTGCCTCGCTGAGTTCGCGAAGAGCTCCGATTAGCATCCGCTGTTTGTCTGGATGAAGAGATGTCTCCGGCTCTTCGATGGCGTAGATTATACTCGGATGCTCTCCGAGCTCTCTGCGGCGCTCCGCCTCGGCCCGAAAGAAGTTAAGGAGGATCAGTCGACGGACACCGCTTCCACGTTTATTGATCGGGATATCTTCCTCGCCCGTAAGCGCCATCTTAAAACCATCGAACTTGGGCTCGGATTTGAAAGTCGGGTTCAATTGCTGCGCCAATTCTGGGTCCATTTCACGAACCTTGTCCATTGTACGGCGCGCCACCTCAACGACCCGGTCTCGAACTTGACGCCTAACTTCTTCAATCTCCGCTTCCACCGACGCCAAAGCTTCTTGAACCGCAACTTTCATTGGATCGGCGGCTTCTGGATCGTCATCTCTACTCGGCCGGTCGGATCTAAACAGCGCAAAGGCTGGGAGACGTTTTTGCAGAACATCCCATACCTCCTTGCCGCTGCCACCGGTCAAAGGAACGTCCCGCTCCTGTAGGTTCAGGTCGCCGACCGCAAGACGGATGGCCTTGCGTAGTGAGACGTTGCTGGTTTGCTTTACGTCAGCCGATTTGAGGTCAACTCCTACCGCCTTGGCAGTGGTCTTCAATTTCGAGTTTGTCAGGCTCAATAAATCCCCGACCCCATCCGCGCTAGGATGAAAAGCCCGAACGTACACTGAACACTTTGGTTTGGCGCTGGTAGCCCTGCAATCCCAACTCTTTACAACTTCGAGGAAGCCATCTGCATTCAGGAGAAACTCATCTGCAAGTGTCGTTTCAGCTGACGCATCAATTACAAGAGGATTGAAAGGCCCCTCGAACACGCAAGAGATCCTGCATTCGTCGTCGCGGCGATGGACGTTTACATCCGAACTCTCGATCTTGATGTCATCACATTCGAAGAAGATCGCCAACGCCTCCATGATCGTACTCTTACCGACGTCATTCTTTCCAATGATGGAGGTCAAGGTACCGATACCGATTTCGGTACGCTCGCGGTACCCTCGAAAATTCTCAACGATTATCTTGGTCAGCCTCATTCAAGCCCCTCCGAAGCGTCAGGTTATTGAGCAACCGTTCGCGACTGTCGTCCACTCTACATTTTCCCCCCGGACGAGCCTCGAAACGTCTTGAAGGGCAACGGGAGAAGCTGGGTGAAACCCATCGTCCGGCCCTATCGTATCTGGCAGCCAACCCCTCTAGGGAGAATACCCGGGCGGTCTGCCGCCACGAACGCTCTCGCTTTAGCCCGTTCCAGTGAACCTTTATGATGCAGCTGGTTACTTAATATCTGCGTACCGCGCTTTGGCCGTGCGAACCTTTTCTGAAAACCGCGCGGGATCGGCATCGATCTCGTCCAAGATGCCATCGGTAACATATTCCGCAGCACGGCTCGGCTTCTCTTCTTCGTAGCCTTCTAGATAGGCGAGCGAAGCGCTGCAGCCGATCAGCTGCTTGCGCAGGTACTCCTTCTGCTGTGCGAGCTTCAGCTCCTTGATCCTAGCTTCGAGCCTAGGAGCCTGCGAATGGCTTCCTAGGCAGCTTATGCGCACGAGCTCATGGTCGCCCCCATAATACTCCCCACGGAAACCCCTTGAATGCCCCTCACCTCCCTCCTCAATCGCCCCCCTGGGACCCCTAAGAAGACCCCCAACAGCCCCTTTGGGACCCCCTACGTTGCCCCTAGGGGTTACTAGGGGGCCGAATAGGGTCGCGCTCTTTAGATTGGTACGAACAGCCTGCCAGATTGGTGCATCGGGCCACCTTGCGCGGTTTTGGTCCGTGGTCGGTTCGGCGTAGCGGATCGTCGCTGCGACCTCGGATAGAACCGACAGCCCCTTGTCGCGCAGCTCTGCCAAGGTGCGCGCGCCCGCACCTTTCAGGCACTTCTTCCCGGCCCTCACCTCGAACCGCCAGATTGCCCCCTTCGTGCCATCCTGCGTGATAGGGGGCAGCCCTGCGGCTTTGAGGTTGGCGTTCCAGATTTCCCACCATTCGCGCTTATGCTTCGCGATCACGTCGCGCCGCTTGTCGTAGATCGCGACCTGCTTACCGGGCATTTTCCCGATACGGAGCGCATGGGTGAGGTGCCCTGCGCCTCCTTCCTGTAGCTCTTCGTCGCTCGCGCGCCCCATGCGTGAGTGCGTGACGAGGCGCGTCGCGTCGGGTTCGAAGCCCAGGAGGAGGAAATCCTGCGCATAGTCGAGCCGCGCGATTGAGCTGCCTTGAGGGCCAAGCGCGGCACATTCGAGGGCTTGCAGACACTCCTCCACTTCCTGAAGGCACTTACCAAGCCCTTTGACAGCAAGAGGAAGGGACTTGATCGACACCTTCACGCCCCACGGGTCGGAAGCGTTCGGCTCCTTAAGGAACCACGTTGCGCCGAATAGCCCAGTATCGAGGCGGTAGCGGAATCCCCCTGCCCCGCCAGTTTCTTCGACGTAGAATTTCTTGCTTCCAACGTCCCTAAGCTGATGTTCTTTGCGCTCCCGTGCCACGCCCTGCGTTTCGGCCAGCAGTTTAGTGACAGAACGCGAAATGTTTGTCTCAAACGTCACGTCGAAACTATCGACGCCCTGATGAAGAAGGATCATTGTCTGTGCTCTGTATTTCTAGGAGGGGGTGATACAGGACCCCCTCCTTGGGAACTCACGCGGCCTTCCGGCGGCGCTTGCGACGAGGGGTGATGGAGAAGCCGCCATTGCTGTTCGGGTCGGCATAGAAGGTGCCGTTGATGGTGATCAGTGGGCTGTTGAAGACCAGACGAAGCGCGGACCGCTGGCCTTCTTTGACTAGCCAAGCGTCGCCGATATGGTGATCTAAGGGGCAATAGGGGCAGATACCGTAGAGGCGATAGGCAGGTGCGTTCGGGCTGTCCGAAGGGTTTAGAACCGCCTTGAAGTCGATTGAGGCCCGACCGTGACTGATGTTGCCATGCAAGGCATCGCACGCGCTGTTCCGACAGGTTGCTATTTGGTTCGTGTACATTTTAGTTCCTTTCTTGCTGGTTCGAACTGGGGTTAGGAGCGCTTCGCGCTGAGACCGCTTTTGTTTTGGGGCCGCTTCGCGGCCGGTGATGGGGCGGGCTTTCGCCCGCCCCATTTCAAGGCACGCGGCCCCAAAATCCTCCGAGGTGCGGTCAACCCCGCGGAGGCAAAACCGATTAGGAAAGGCGCTGGTCGGCATCAGCCGTACTCGTCACAAGACGAGCCTCCGCCCATGCGATCAAATCGCGGCGGCGATAGCGCACCGTGCGGTTTGTGAACTTGATGAAGGGTGGCCCGCCGCCGCGATACCGCCAGTTCTGCAGAGAACGGACGGTATAGCCTACGAACGTAGCCGCCTGCTTCTCATCGATGAGGCAGTCGAGGTGATCAGAATGGGACGGTGTGAACGAGGCCACGAGGGATGCTCCTTAGCGTTGCGAACTAAGGAGAAGATGCTCGTTCCTTGGGCGGAATGAAATTTGTGGCCATTTAAAAGAAACGGCCCAGAAATTGGCTATTTCGGAAGCGGCTCGAGAAGCCAGCCGCTATGCGGGTTTCAGCAGGTCGTCGCCAGACGAAAAAAGAAATGTCCCAGTGCGCTAATCGTCTTGGGACGTTTTCCGGCGTCCCCTGCCCTTCCATTCGTCGGGCAAAGTAGCTGTTCTTGCTGCTTCGATTTCGCGCTTCCGAATGCCTGGGACAGCCGCCTTCACGCGCTCCATCTGCTCAGGTTTCGGAATGAACGGACCTTGCGCGATCTCACGCAAAATGTGCTTGGCCTTCTCAGTACGGCTGAGGTTGGATGCTTCAAGGCTTGGCGTAAGTTTCAGTGCGAACTGATCGACGGCTTCGCGTTCCAGAAGGATAAGCTGTAGCGCACTGTCGCCCGGTTGCAGTTCAAACTTCAGTAGCGAATTCAGAAGGTCGAACCGTTCGGGTCCCGCGTCTCGCCATTCATCGTTTGGAATAAGGCTGCCCCGACTCGTATAGGCGCGCAGCTCATTCTCTCGAAGCGCGCGAAGCAGGCGGTCCCGCACGTCCTGAGCACGGGCAAGGCGCATCGCTCCGCGCACCTTTCGTTCCATCAGTTCGTAGGGCTCGAACGCTTTCTGCGCCTCGTTAAGCTGCGCAAGCTTCAGGTCCGCCAGCTCGCGCAGGTGCTTTCGCATCGCAGGTTTTGCGCTGGAGAGCGAAGCCCGCACCTCCTCGAAGGCCTTCTGCGCCGCATCGACGGCACGGTAACTCTCGATGAAAGCGGCAGTGTCGTCGTCGGAAATGGCGTCGGTGCCCCGCCATGTAAGCATGTCGAGTTCAGAGCCGTCCCATACTTCCGGGAAGAGGTGCATTCCTACCGCATCGAGGGCGTAGCCGAGGGGGACGGATCGGTAGTGGAACGGGTTGCGGTTTGGTGGGAAGGCTGGATCATTTATGGGCGGATTCGAGACGTCGATCATGTTATCGCAGCATAGGCTCCCGGACGTTCCTGGGCCACTATCTGCGCTGCCCGACACGAGAATTTCGCTGCAATAGGCTGCTTAAATAGATCCGCTCGATTTCTCCTCCTCTGCGGGCCTTCTCTGAAAGAGCATTATTCAGCAAAAACGCAGAGCTGAGATCGCAGACAGAAGAGATAGGATGTGGCCACTACCGCTGCACGGCACCCTGTGCCCTCGACCCCGAACTTTTTTGCCTGCCTCCAATTGGTCCCCGTTAGATATGCAGTCCCGCAACAGGGTAGCCGTCGCAGGCGCACGAAGGTGCCGAAGGAGAAGTCGACATAATCCACACTCGCCCCCAATGTTTACTGAGTGACGACTCTGGCTCGCCTTAGACGTTTACCAGCCACGTTGCCGCAAACCTGCAAGGACTTCGGCTAGAAGACTCTCCGCTTTGTCTTCCCGCAATCCACGGGCGAGGATGATGCGTTTCCGGCCATAATCGACGCACAGTCGGTAGGCGATGGCGGAGAAGGGTTTCTCGAAAAGAAGCCGTCCGATCATGCGCGAGAGCTGCTGCGAAGCCTGAGCCGAGGCAGCCCATGAGCCCGCTTGGTAGACAACGCCGCTATTCATTTTTGCAGCAAACGCGTCGCTATCCGACACCTGTTTTTCGATCCAGTTGTAGATATAAATCGAACGGACGTCCTTGATTGCTAGCCTACGCCCTTCTCCCATAATAACGTCATCTGTCAGTACGATCTTCTTGAAGGACACAATCTTGATCAAACTGAAGAAGATTTGTAAGGTAAGCAGTGGGATGAAGAGAAATTGTACGAAGGGAACGAAGCAGAGAATACCCCATAGTATCCAGAGAGTAGGGCCAGGAATATTTTGTCGATACTTGTATGAAACAGCCCCTTCGCTATCGACTTCGATGTCGAAGCCATGATCAACTTTCTCCACGCCGCCCAAGCTTGTCGTAACGCGTCCTTCTAGTTGCGACGAACGGGGGCGCTCTTCGTAGGCGCGCTTAATGACGCCCTGAAACAGTATGGAATTGCCAATATAGAAGTTTGCTTCGAACGCATCGACCCCAGCTGAGAAGGCTTGACGAAAAACCTCACCGGTCGGCTCCCGCATGGTGATCGTTTTTAAAAGGCTCCCAACCATCGCCATAAACAGTGTCGACACAAACGGAATGATTGAGACAGCTGCGAAAGCCCCTGATGCAATAAGATAGAAGGGTCGCAGAACGATCGGGATACCACCCATCATCTCCCTGAAAGTCAGGTCGACCGGCTTACTGCCGGCAATATGTCCGAGACCCGAATGATCGACACCAAAACGCACGGCTGCGCTTCTGGATTGCTTGTCAATTTTTGTAGTTTCGTAAACGTAGAAGATCGTCATGATATGCCCTGCCCCAGCCTTATCATACATTAACGATGGCATAAGTGAAGGGCTTCAGTTGGCGTCCTCGCTCTTAGCGCTTGGCTTCCGAGCGGCACGGCCAACGGAGCGTTGGATCGGATTCTCAGGCTTGTTCCTTAGAATACCCGCCCATGTTGGCAGCTTCTGAAAGGTACCGCGCGTGATGAGATCGGAACGATCGACATGAGAGGTGACGCGCTGATGATGACTTCTACATTCCGCGCTTAATACCAACAAACGGCTTCCACTACGCTTCCACCTCGCTAAGAGCGTAATTCCCAAAACCCGCTAAGTCGTTGATTTTGCTGGCGCACCCAATAGGATTCGAACCTATGACCTCTGCCTTCGGAGGGCAGCGCTCTATCCAGCTGAGCTATGGGTGCCTTGGCGGTTGGGTATGGCGGGGCGGGGCGGGCTTGGCAAGGGGCTCAGCGTCCGGCTGGGCGGTTGACGATCTGACCCGGGTAGATCTTCTCGGCGCGGATGAAGGTCTCGACCATCCGGCTGGTCGCTTCGAAACCCTGATCGTGCGGGTGAAGCGGCAGGGCATCCTCGATCGCCTTTGCCGGCAAATGCTGCGCGAGGGCGCGCTTGTTGAGGTCGAAGGCTGAAAGGTCCGAGGCAAGGGGCGCTTGGGTGAGAGCTTCGGCCGGACGCCCAAGCAGGTCTTCGAACCGCGCCATCATCTTGATGAAGGTCAGGAGGCTCGTTGCGAGGTTGCCGCGTGGGATGCCGAAATCGGCAAGCTCATAACGTGATAGAAAAGCCGTCCCGTCGCTGCCGGTTCCTGCCGAGAGGAATGCGTAGCGCATGGCGAATGCCTGGGTCTGGCGCCGATTGCTGTTCGCCTCGTGCAGACTGAGAATGTGGAGGGCCCGGCACCTCTCCGGGGCATCGCAGCTCATCGGGATAAGCTGCAGCCTGGCGCCGTGCGGTGTTGTCACCCGGAGGATCTTCTCGCCCCCCGGCAGGATCGCCCCTTCGTGGGAGAGGCCGAGCTGGCGAAGAATCGGGACCAAGGCTTCTGCATGAAGGCTCGTCAGCGGCGCGGACGGGTTGCGAATTCTGTCCTGAATATCTAGCGCAGCCGTCTGTCCCCATGCGGGGGACCAGCCGGCGAGAAGCGCCGTCCATATCAGAAAGACTACCTTCATCCCATGCCGCCTCATCGACAGACACGCGACCGTAAGGACAGGTTAAGCGGAAGTAAACGCGGCGAAGGCGCGGAGCGCAGGCGCGAGCGGCCCGAGACCGAAGAGGAGCGCCCGCCTCTTCCGCCAGGGATCGCTTCGCGAAGCGCCGCGCTCGACCTTCTCCGTCTGACGACCAAGGGCCGGACGCTTGACCAGGCGCTTGAGGATTGCCGGACATTTTCCGCCCTTGAAGGGCCGGACCGGAGTTTCGCACGGGCTTTGGCTTCGGTGACCCTGCGGCGTCGCGGCTCCCTCGACGAGGTCATCGCGACCTATCTTCGCGAGCCGCTGAAGCCGAAGCAGACCCATCTTCAGGACATCCTGCGGATCACCGCCGCGCAGCTTTGCCTGATGGGGACCGAAGACCATGCGGCCGCCTGGGCGGCGGTCGAACTTGCCAAGCTGAGGGCAGAGACCCGCCCTTACGCGAAGCTGGTCAACGCAATCGCCCGGCGGCTGGCCGAGACCGGGGCGGAGAAGATCAAGACCGTGCCGATGCGCGCCGATACCCCCGGCTGGCTTTGGCGGAAACTGGCCCGCGTTCATGGCGCGAAGACCGCAGCGGCGATTGCCGCGGCGCATCGCCGGGAGCCTCCCCTCGACCTTTCCCTTCGCGACCCGGAGGACAGCATCGAGTGGCCCGAAGAGCTCGGCGCACGAAGGATCGGAGCGCGCACGGTACGCATGGCCTCGGCGAGGGTGCCCGAACTTCCCGGCTTTGAGGACGGTCGCTGGTGGGCGCAGGATCTGGCGGCCAGCCTGCCCGCCGAAGTCCTGGCGCCCACGCCCGGCGAGACGGTCTTCGACCTTTGCGCAGCGCCCGGCGGCAAGAGCCTCCAGATCGCAAGCATGGGGGCGAAGACGCTTTCGGTGGATCATTCCTATTGGCGGCTCGAACGGCTGAAGGAGAACTTCGCGCGCGTCGGTCTCGAAAGCGAAGTGATCGAAGCCGATATTCTCGAATGGCAGCCGGGGATGCTTGCCGACCGCATCCTCCTCGATGCGCCCTGCTCGGCGACGGGTACCATCCGCCGCAATCCCGATCTCCTCTGGACCTCCCGGGAAACCCAGGTGCCGGATCTGGTGCGTCTGCAGGCGAAGATGCTCGATGCCGCCATCAGCATGACGCGCAGCGGCGGAGTGCTGGTCTACGCGGTCTGCTCACTCCTGCCCGAGGAGGGCGAAGAGCAGATCGCCAAGCTTCTCGAACGGCGCGACGACATCGAGCGGATGCCCATCACGCCTGACGAGGTCGATAGCCTGCCGGTGGTGAACAAGGACGGCGATCTGCGCTGTTTGCCTCACCGGCTGGCCGACAAGGGCGGCATGGACGGCTTTTTCGTCAGCCGCCTCCGCAAGCTCGGCTGAGACTTCTCAGTCGAGCCAGCCGAGTTCGTGCCGGATCGCCGCGCGGTGAGCCCTCGTTTCCAGCGGCAGCAGGAAGTCGGGAACGAAGCCGAAGCGGCTGCGCACATCCTCCACTCCCGCCAGGGCGGCGGCCTGGGCGATCGGATCGTACCCGGCGCCGTAGGCCATGCTGACGAGCCGCCTTGTATAGGCGACCTGAAGGTTGCGGCGGAACGTGTTCGGCGCGCCGATCAGGTCGTTGCCGTAGATCGCATCGTTGAGGTCCTGGATCAGCTCGGCGACGTTGTAGCCGTTGCCGTAGAGGGCCGAGTTGGTCATCCGCTGCAGGGTTGCCGGATGCAGGACGTGGTTGAGAACGTCCATCTGGATATAGATGGCCCAGCTATGCGGCTTGGGGTCCTCGCTGCCGCCCCAATGGCTCTGCCCGCGGCGCTGCGGCTGGAGGGCCGCGAGGAGCCCCTCGTCTTCCAGGAACGCATCGGCGGCAAAGACGTGGTCGGCCAGGGCCCGCATGGCGCGCTTCTGCTCGCTGAGAGGCACGGGCGTGAAGGGCGAGGCACCTTCGGAGGGCGGGCGGCGCTCGACATGGATGCCGCCGATCTGCCGGGCGACGGCGTCGGCCATTCGGCTCTGCTCGCCGAGGGTCATGTAATAGCGCTGCAGGAGGCCCTGATAGGTCGCGTCGGTCTTCGCCCGGTCGAGAAGCGCCGTGCGCACCGAACGGACAAGGTCGAAGCGGTCCATGGCGTAGCCGACGGGATCGGCCGAGTGATCGAAGAGCATGACCCGCGGGTCGATCCCCTTGCCCGGATAGCGCATGTCGTCGGCATCATTGCCGAAGGTCAGGGCCGGCTCCGAGGCGCGGGCGAGGAGCCGCTCGCGCATATCCGCTTCGGCTGCTTCGGGCATGTAGCCGAAGCTGATCGCCCAGCGGTCATAAGGTCCGACGCGGCTGTGCTCGTAGTCGCCCTGCTCCATGCCCGGCGGTGCGATATTCGCCGCGTGGTAGTCCATCACCGAAGCCGAAGGGGCGCCCCGGGTCTGCTCCTTGTCGTGGATGCTCTCGGCATCGAAGAGGTGAGTGGCCTTCATGTTGTGGCTGAGACCCAGCGTGTGCCCGACCTCGTGCATGATGAGGGTCATCAGGCTCTGGCGCGACAGCTCCTGCCGCTCGGCCTCCGGAGCGCCCATCGCATCGAGGGCGGCGTGGGAAAAAGCCAGCTTCTCGCGCATGGCGCGCCCGGCCATGCAAAGCTCCGCCTCATTGATCCCCAGCCCTTCGGCAAGGGCTTCTGGGGTTTCGCCGCCGAAGGTCGAGCTGATCAGCAGGTTCGACTTGAGCGAAGCCAGCTCGAGCATGATGTCCGCGCCCAGGATCTCGCCGGTCCGGGGGTTCGTGAAGCGCGGGCCGTAGCCGCCGAAAGGCGGGTTGGGTGAGGAGGTCCAGCGAAGCACATTGTAGCGGATATCGCCCGCATCCCATTGCGCATCGTCGGGCTGGGTCTTCACCTCGACGGCGTTCTTGAAGCCTGCTTCCTCGAAGGCCTCGTTCCAGGCGAGCACGGCCTCTTCGATCACAGGACGGTATTCGTGGGGGGTCGTGTTCTCGATCCAGAAGGTGATCGGCTTCACCGGCTCGGAAAGGGCAGCTTCAGGGTCTTTTTTCTCAAGGCGCCAGCGCTGGATCACATCGCGGTAGGGCGCCGCCTCGAAGGAGGTGAGGTCGGTGGCGTAGTTCAGGAAATAGCCGACGCGGTAGTCGTCGAAGCGCGGCTCGAAGCCCTCATCGGGCATCGCGATCAGCGAATGCTGGACCTTGAGGGTCACCGAGCGGGCATCGGTCACTGCGGCTGAGCCCTGATTGTAGGGCATCGGATTGTCGAAGACATAATCGACGACGAGGTCGATATTGTCGGGATAGCCGCGGATCGTGTCGTATTTCGTCTTCGATCCGCTGAGGCTGCCAAGCTCGAAGGCATAGGCGCTGGACGCAGGGTTGGGCAGCGGCGCGATGGGGCTCAACATTTCCGAGCGGAAGACCGGGTCGGCGGCGATCAGGTAACGGGCGGGCTTGCTCTCGGATGCCTTGGTTTCCGCCACGATCCCCAGGGAGCCGATGATCGAGGGGGCGATGTTCGCGTCGGCCGCGCGGCTGATCGGGTTCTCGGGGTCGAAATAGAAGGCGGTATTCACAACCGAAAGCTCGAGGCGGCCGTAATGCTTGTCGAAGCGGACGATGCGGTTGTCGCGGTAGGCACCCTTGAAGGTGCCTGCATCGAGAACCCCGTTTTCGGTATAGGAGAAGGCGATGAACTCCTCGCCGATCTGGTCACCGGCGATCTCCATGTAGAGGTCGCCGTCTTCCTCGTCGCGGTAGAGCGGGAAGAGACCGTCGATCTTCTCGAAGCCTTCGGTCTTCTCGGCCACGGTAGGCAGCGGCTTTGTCTTGGCGGCCAGCGCGGGCCCCGACGCCATGGTCAAAACTGCCAGTCCCGCGAGCACCGCCTGCCACAACCTTCCGGTCATACTGTCTGCCTTCCCCACCGGGACCGCGTGCCCCGGTCCGATTTGCCCGTTCTAAACCTGAGGGTAAGCAAAGCAGCCCTGAACGCAACGCTTTGCCAACCATTCCGGCACGAATGAACACAATTTCTGCAAAAGACGGACCGTATGGCCGGTGATCGCGCCGCAGGTCATTGCACCTGTCGCCCGGCGAATTATCTTGATAGGGAACGGATCCGCCTTAACGTGGCGGGCCAAAAGGAGTTGTCACTGCATGTCCGATACGGAACGCCTTTATAGACAGAATACCGGCACGACCGGCGTCGCCTTCGATGAGGGCCTCCGCCGCTACATGCTGGGCGTCTACAACCTGATGGCGATGGGCGTGGCCGCCACGGCCCTGATCGCTTTCGCCTTCATCAGTTCGCCCGGCCTCAGCCAGGCAGTCGCTGGTCTTCAGTTCATTCCCTTCATCGCGCTTCTCGGCCTCGGCTGGTTCGCGCCTCGCCTCATCATGTCCGGCAGCCGCGGCACCGCACAGGCGGCCTACTGGGCCTATGTCGCGCTCTGGGGCGTTTTGATCGGCCCGATGATCGCGGCCTATTTCGGCCTCGGCATGGCTGGTCTCGTCGCACAAGCGTTCTTCATCGCCGCGTCCGTGTTCCTGGCGATGTCGATCTACGGCTACACCACCAAGAAGGACCTCTCCGGCTGGGGCAAGTTCCTGTTCATGGCGTCGATCGGTCTTCTGATCGCCATCGTCGTGAACTTCTTCCTCGGCTCCGAGCTGATCAGCTTCATCACCTCGGCGGCTGTGGTTCTCGTCTTCTCGGCGGTCACCGCCTATGAGACGCAGATGATCCGCAACCTCTACACCCAGGGCGGCGGCGAGGCGAACGAGCGGGCGGCGATCTTCGGTGCCTTCGCCCTCTATGGCTCGTTCATCACGCTGTTCATCCATGTGCTGAACCTTCTGGGCATCATGCGCGACTAAGACGTCCCGCGAGCCGCAGGATAAAAAAAGCCCCGCGGAAGCAGCTTCCGCGGGGCTTTCTCGTGGGCCCGTCGCTGCCTACTGCCGCGGGGGGCGCAGCGTCGCCACGTTGTCGCCACGGGCACCGATCTGGTCGAGACCCGAAAGAATGAAATTCGGGCTCAGCGGCATCTCCCGCATCGCGTCGAGATCGGGGCCGTTCTGCTCTTCGGCCATCCTTTTGGCTTCGCCGAAATCGCTGGTGTCCTCCCGGCCGAGGATCAGAAGCGCGGCGAGATCGAGGCGCTGGTTGGCGTCCATTTCGCCATAGAAGCCGCGCGCATCGGCGAACTCGCCGCCCTTGTTCGACAGTTCGAGATTGTCCTGCATCATGTCGGTCTCGTTCGAGGCGTCATTCTGCCCGGTCATCACTTCCTTGCCGTGATAGCGCTTGAGGACAGCTGCGAAGCTGCGGACGTCCTCGGCTGAAAGGCTGAGACTGGTTGGGTCGGCCATGGGTTCTCCTTCGTTCTGAACGAAGGGAACACCCAATGAGGCAAGATCGGTTCCCAGGGACCTGGCTGCGTCAGCCGACCACTTTCAGCTTCTTGCTATCGAAGACCCTCAGCACCTGCTCGAGCTCGTGGCCGCGTTTCAGGATCTGTCCGCTCATTGCAATCACCGACCAGGCTCCCTGCTTGCGCGCGAGCCTTGGCCTTTTCTCGATCCTGTAGAGCGGCGCTTCGGCGGCCCGGCGGAAGACCGAGAAGACCGCCCGGTCGGCAAGCCCGTCGATCGCGTAATCCTTCCAGTCTCCCCGTGCCACGAAGAAACCGTAGAGCTGCAACAGCCGGTCGAGTTCGCGCCTGTCGAAATGAACGCTTGGCATCGCACGGGGCGGCTGGCCGGAGGTCATGGTCGTCATTGCGTCGAAGGCTACGCGAAAATCAGAGGCCTGCAAATGACCCCTTCGTGCGTCCATAATTCCGCCCCATTCAGGGGCTTATCTGAAGGCGGTCAGGCGAGGGCATCAGCCTTCGGATAATCTCGCCCCCCAGCCCCCCGAGGGCCGCCCGCGCCTGACCGCCCCTTTAATCGTTCCGGGCCCAGTTGCCCTCGGCCCCAAGGCGCTTCAGGAGCGGCAAAATGTCCGCTCTTGTAACGCTTCTCATCCCGCTTTTCGGGGCGATCGGTATTGGCGCCGGCTCGCGTCTCTTCAGGCTTTTCGACGCCGAGGATGCACGGCGCATGTCGCGCTTCGTCTTCATGATCGCCATGCCCATCGCGGGCTTTGAGTTCATGCGCCAGAGCGATCCGGCGGGAAGCGTCTTTCTCGGCCTCGCCTGCGCCTATTTCATGGCGCTCGGGGTGGCGAGCTTTCTCGCCTTCTTCGTCGCACGCCGGGTCCTGGGGCTGACGGTCAGGGAAGCGGGCGCCGCCGTCTTCTCGACCACATGCGGCAATGCGATCTTCCTCGGCATTCCGATCGCGCTTTCGGTGGAGGCCTGGGCCTCCCCTTTCCTCATTCTTGTCCTCTTCGAGGGGACCGCCGTCTTCGCGATCGGGGCGGCCCTCATGACCTGGCCCAATGCCGAGGAAACCGAAGGGAGCGGCATCGCCAACGCCCTTCGCAGCACGCGGCAGGCGTTCTACCGAGCGGTCAGGAGCCCGATCGTCATCGGCACTCTTTGCGGGCTGGTCGCCGCGGCCCTGGCCCTGCCCATCGCCGAGCCCATCGCCGCCCTTCTCGCCTTCATGAGCCGGGTGGCCGGCCCTGTCGGGCTCTTCGTCCTCGGCCTCTCGATCGCGGATCTTCTGGCCCAACGGGGCCTTCAGGATCTCAAGGCGCCGCTCGTCCTCCTGCCGATCAAGCTTCTTCTCTTTCCGGCGATGATGGGCAGCCTGACCTGGCTGTTCACTGCCGACCAGGGCGCGACCTCAGCGGCCATCCTCTTCACCGGCCTGCCGCCCGCTGTCGCTTCGATCGTTCTTTCAAGCGTCTACCGGCAATGGATCGGCGGCACGTCAGCCGTCGTCGCGGCGGGCACGGTGACAGGCCTCGTCACCCTCACGGCCTTTCTCTTCGTCGCGCTTCCGTCATAAAGATTGCGCAGCGCGCCCCGCAGGCGCATGCTGCAGCGCACGCGGAGCCTCAACGGAGATCAGGTGAGCAAGGTACAAACCGTCGGCATCATCGGCGCAGGACAAATGGGCAGCGGCATCGCCCATGTCTTCGCTCTCGCAGGTTTCGATGTCTGCCTGCACGACGTCAATGAAGGTGCGATCAAGGCCGCCGAAGAGCTGATCGGCAACAATCTCGGTCGGCAGGTCAACAAGGACCGGATCAGCGAGGAAGAGCGCTCAAAGGCGCTGGCACACATCCAGCCGACGCCGCAGATCAAGGGTCTCGCGGACTGCGATCTCGTCATCGAGGCCGCGACCGAAAATATCGAGCTGAAGAAGACGATCTTCCGGCAGCTGTGTGAGATCCTCAAACCCGGCGCCATCGTCGCGACCAACACCTCGTCGATCTCCATCACCGCCCTCGCGGCGGTCACCGACCGGCCGGACCGGTTCATCGGGCTTCACTTCATGAACCCGGTCCCGGTGATGAAGCTCGTCGAGATCATCCGGGGCATCGCCACCAGCCAGGATACCTTCGAGACTGCCGAAGAACTGGTAAACGTCCTGGGCAAGACGATTTCGGTGTCCGAGGACTACCCGGCGTTTATCGTCAACCGCATCCTGATGCCGATGATCAACGAGGCCATTTACTGCCTCTACGAAGGTGTCGGCACCGTCGAAGCCATCGACACCGGCATGAAGCTGGGCGCGAACCACCCTATGGGCCCGCTTGAACTCGCGGACTTCATCGGCCTCGATACCTGCCTCGCGATCATGCAGGTGCTTTATGATGGCCTCGCGGATTCCAAGTACCGTCCCTGTCCGCTTCTCGTGAAATATGTCGAGGCGGGATGGCTGGGCCGGAAAGCAGGCCGGGGCTTCTACGACTACAAGGGCGACACGCCGGTTCCCACACGCTGACCTTCCGCAATCGTTGCGCTTGACTGGAAAGGTGCCGCGCGCCTAGATGCGCAACACGTTGCGCAATTCATGGCATTCCTGATGGCAGGCTCGAATTTTCACCGCGCCTATCTTGGCAAGCGGCTCCAGGACCTTCTCGATCTCACCCATGTGCAGATGCAGAAAGTCTATGAAAAGAATGGCCTCAGCATCCGGGTTCAGGGGTCCTCGACCCTGCAGGCCCTAGGGCCTGACGAGCGGCTTTCCCTCGCCGATCTCGCCCGCAAGCTCGGCCAGCCGCACCAGCTCATCGCCCAGCGGATCGAACGGCTGCTGAAGGCCGGGCTGGTTTCGAAGGCGCCGGACCCAGCCGACCGGCGCCGTAGCGAATACCGCCTGACTGACGAGGGCAAACGTCAATGGATGATCCTCGACCGGTTGATGCACGAGGCCGGGACGGTGAACGAGGAGCTCTTCCGCGAGATCGGCACCGATCTGGTCGATGCGCTGGAGCGCGCCCGCGACCGTCTCGAAACGCGCGGCCTTCATGACCGCTTCGACGACCTTCACCCCACAAAGGACAACGCCTGATGCGCACCCTCCTCATTGCCAGCCTTGCCGTGCTTCTCGGCTGCGTTTCCGCGCCGTCGCGTCACGACCTTCTGATCCGCAATGCCTCGGTTCTCGATGTCGAAACCGGCGAGGTCTCCAGCGGCATGACCATCGCGGTCGATGACGGGATCATCACGGCACTTGGCCCCCTTCGCGGCGCCGAGGCCGAGCGGGTGATCGATGCGGGGGGACGGCTGGTCACCCCCGGCCTGATCGACACCCATGTCCATCTTCTTCTCATTTACGGTGATGGCGGCTTCGGCCCCGAGGCGCTGACAGATCAGGACCGGGATCTTCTTGGCCGCCGGTTTCTTCAGCACGGGGTGACGACCATCGCCGATATGGGACAGCCCGGAGGCTGGCTCCCGCGCATGATCGAGTGGCAGAACCGGCCCGCCCCGGATGCCCCCGCCCTACTCGTCGCTGCCGGGTCTTTGGGCTCTGAGCTCGAATGGGACCGGCGGCCGCCCCAGCATCATGACATCCTCGGCTCGCCAGGGCAGGCGCGCACGGTCGCCGAAAGCTTCGCCGATCTTGGGGCGGAGCGGCTGAAACTCTACTGGAAGCTCGAAGAGCCCGAAGCCCGGGCCATCATGGACGTCGTCCGCGAGCGCGAGCTTCTTCCCTATGCGCATTTCGGCAACCGCTCCCTGACCATCGGAGATGGGCTCGATCTCGGCGTGCGCCATTTCGAGCATGTCTTCACCCTGCCAGGCTCGATCACGGATATCTGGAACCAGGACGAAAAGATCGCCGCCCGCTTCGGAAACCCACCCGAGCCTGAAACTTTCGACCAGTCGGTCGCGCAGTGGAACTTCCACCTGCCCTATATCATGGGCGACGAGGAACTGGCCGCGGACTTCGGCGAGCTTCTCGGCAGAATGGCCAGCGCCGGGGCGAGCCTTTCCACCGGGCTCAACATGCAGGTTGCCGCCGCGGGGCGGAGCCCCGTTTTCTCGGCCTTCGAACCCTACCCGCCGCGGAGCAGCGTGGCGCTCGGCTATGACGAAGAGCAAAAGGCGATCCTCGATGAGGCCGTGGACGAGACGCTGCGCGCAATGAAATACATCGCCGATAGCGGCGTCTCCTTGCGGATCGGCACAGATGCCGCGAATGGCGGCGAGGTGATGCTTTCGGAGCTGACCCTTCTGGTGGAGGGCGGTTTTTCGCCCGAGGAGGCGTTCCGCATTGCAACCATGAACGGGGCGGAGGCTTTGGGCATTGCAGGCGAGACGGGCAGAGTCGCGCCCGGCTTCAGGGCGGACCTTGTCATCTTCGGCGAGAACCCCCTCGATGACATTGCCAATGTCTTCAGCGAAAAGACCGTCCTGCGCGGCGGCGCGGTCTATGAGCCGCCGCGCTCATTCGCCGAAGCGTTCGGCGATGTCCTGGCGGAAGGCGACGCAGCGGAGATCCGCGCCTGGTTTGCCGAAGCGCAGAATGACCCCGCGATCGGTCCCGTCCATCCGGCCGAGACGATGGCGCTCTTCCACCGCCATCTCGACCGGGGCGAAGCAGAGAAAGCCGCGCTTGTCGCAGAGCTCGCCCCTCGTGATCTCATCGACAGCGAAGTGGACTTCGGCCACGTCAAGGAGCGGCAGATGCTGGTGACCGGGCAACGCTTCCTGAACGGTGGAAACGCGGAGGCCGGTCGGTCGGTCTTCGATCTGACCGCCCGGCTTTTCGAAGGCTCAGCCACCGCTCATGCCGCCTCGGGGCTCGCCTCGCTGCAGCTTGGCGATGAAGAGGAGGCGAGAGCCGCCCTCCGCCGCGCGAGAGAAATCGCCCCCGATAATCCGGTGGCCGCCTCCCTCGCCGGGCAGCTCGATTAGGGGAGCTGCCCCGTCGGGGTGGATTTGGAGATCACCAGCTCTTCCTCGCTCATATCGGCGCCGTAGCTTTCGAACAGCGGGGTGGAGAGATAGCGCTCGCCCGTATCGGGCAGCATGCAGAGGATGGCCGAGCCGGGCTTGGCCTTCTCGGCCACCCTTCTTGCCACCGCGAAGGTCGAGCCGCCGCTGATCCCGGTAATGATGCCTTCCTTCTTGGCGAGGGCCTTGGCCGCCTCGACACCTTCGGCACCGGTCACCGGCAGAAGCTCGTCGTAGTAGTTTCCGTCCACCGCTTCCTGGATCACCTTTGGAATGAAGTCCGGGCTCCAGCCCTGAATGGGGTGGGGCTGCCATGCCGGATGGCTGCCGGCCGGGCGGCCGCCCTCTTCCCGCTCCTGGGGCTCACCTGAGGCCAGCATCGGCGCAAGGTCAGGCTCCGACAGGATGATCTTGCAGTCGGGCCGCTCCTTGCGGAGGACCCGCGCCACGCCAGTCACTGTCCCGCCGGTGCCGAACCCGGTAACGAAATAGTCGAGGGGCCGACCCTCGAAATCGGCGAGGATCTCGCGCCCGGTGGTCATTTCGTGGATGTCGGCATTGGCCTCGGTCTCGAACTGGCTTGCGAGAAACCAGCCGTTCTCCTTGGCAAGCTCCTGCGCCTTTCTAACCATCCCCATGCCCTTTTCGGCCTTGGGGGTGAGGACGACCTTGGCGCCGAGATAGCGCATCAGCTTGCGCCGCTCGACCGAGAAGGTCTCCACCATGGTGATGACCAGGGGATAGCCCTTTGCCGCGCAGACCATGGCGAGCCCGACCCCGGTGTTGCCCGAGGTCGCCTCGACCACGGTCTGGCCGGGCTTGAGCTGCCCCGTGCGCTCGCCATGCTCGATGATCGCCAGGGCCAGCCTGTCCTTGACGCTGGCGGCGGGGTTGAAGAACTCCGCCTTGACGAAGAGGTCGATACCGGATGGCGCGAGCCGGTTGATCCTGACGACCGGGGTGTTGCCCACGGTCTCGAGAATGCTGTCGTAAAGACGGCCTCGCCCTTCGGTGATGCGCGTGCTTTTGCTCATGTCGAAACCTCTCTCTCATCGGTGAGGAGAGATTCGTTCAATCGCCGCTTTTGTCCAGCCCGTCAGGCTCCAGCTCGTCGGCGTAGCGCAGCAGGCTGATTGCCGCGACGAGGACGCTGGCCACCATGACCCCGGCGAGCACGCGCTCATAGATGCCGTTGATGTCTTCGGGCATGAAGAAGAAAAGCGGCGCCGCTATCAGCCAAACGATCGCGACGATCCGCGAGGCTTTGGCGACCCGTCCATCGGCCGAGAATGTTTTCGGCGCGAACCATAGGATCGCCGGGACGGCCAGCCCGGTCAGGATGACCATTTCGCGGTGCACTTCCCACTGATTGGCGATGTTGTCGCCATAAGCGTTGCGAAGCGCGATGACCGTGATGGCAACCGCCAGAGCGCCGAGCGCCACGCGGGTGATCCACCCGTTGCGGCTCCCCGCCTCGGCCAGCGCGAAGGCAACGAGAAGGGCCGCGACACCGACCGCAAAAAGTGTCAGCCCGGTATCCTGTAACCACGCATGAGGCCCGGCGCCGAGTTCGCTGATCGTCTGGGCGATTGGATCATAGCCCTCGACGAGGAACCACATCGTGACGTCGGCCATGATGACAGCAGCGCAGCCGAAGATTGCGATCCACGCCAAAACGACGAAATGCTTGGTTCCGACAGCGCGCTCGAGCCGCCTTTCGATCCGGCCCCGCTTGCCGGTTCCGGAGGACGACCCCTGATCGTGCGAAGAGGACGGGCGGCTGTCTGAGATTGCATCGGGCACAGTTGGGAAACACGCGGCGATTGTTTCCATTCCCCTGCGCGGATGCGTTGTCCCGGCGCCGCCGCGCCGTATCTTCCCGGACCACCCTGCTTTTTCCCGGAGGCCCCGATGATCGAACTTCTGTCGAACCCTGCCGCTTGGGCAGCCCTTCTCACATTGATCGTGATGGAGGTGGTACTCGGCATCGACAACCTGATCTTCATATCGGTCCTCACCAACAAGCTGCCGGAGGAGAAGCGCAAGAACGCCCGGCGCATCGGTATCGGCGGCGCGCTCGTCCTGCGTCTGATCTTCCTGAGCCTCGTGACAGTCATCATCGGACTGAAAGCGAGTGTGTTCGACGCTTTCGGGCACGCTTTTTCCTGGAAGGACATCATTCTGATCGCTGGCGGCCTGTTCCTTGTCTTCAAGGCCACTCGCGAGATCCATGAGAAGACCGACCCTGAGGAACATGCCATCGCCCATGAAGCGGGAAGCAAGGTGGCGACCGCATCGGTGACCTCGGTGATCGTTCAGATCCTGCTGCTTGATGCGGTGTTCTCCATCGACTCGATCCTGACCGCAGTCGGCATGACCGACTTCGTGCCGGTCATGTATGTGGCCGTGATCATCGCGGTGATCGTCATGCTGGTCGCCGCCGATCCGGTGGCCAATTTCATCGAGCGCAACCCCACCGTTGTCATGCTCGCGCTCGGCTTCCTGCTTCTCATCGGTGTCACCCTGATCGCGGACGGCTTCGGCGCCCATGTGCCGAAGGGGTACATCTACGCCGCCATGGGGTTCTCGGCCCTCGTCGAGGGGCTGAACATGGGGGTGCGGCGGGCCAAGCGCCGGGCCTTGAAGGAAGGCAAGCCTGTCAGTGTGGCGCCAGGGGTGGAAGCCGCCGCCAACCGCGACAAGACGATCGGCAAGGTCGGAGGGAAAACCGCCTGATCTGCGCGCAGAAGAAAGCCCGCTATCCCGAAACGGGATGCGGGCTGCTCTCAGAAACGCTCGGGATCGCTCCGGTCAGTACTTCGCCAGGGCATCCATGGCACGCTGCGCATTCAGGAGGAGGTCGGGCGAAACCGTCTTGTCCTGAAGGGTTGCTTGCGCCTCTTCGCGCTCAGCCGTCAGGACGTCGCCTTGCAACTCCTGTTCGATCACCGCCTTCTCCGCCAGCACGGTCAGGCCGGTGGGTGAGATGTCGGCAAAACCGCCGCGCACATAGGTGCGGGTGACATCGCCGCCCCTGTGCACTTCGAGGAAGCCTGGAGAGAGCGTCGCCATCAGGGGCGAATGGCCCTCGCGCACTTCAAAACTGCCCTCGGTGCCCGGGATGACCACCGCATCCACCTCACCGCTGAAGAGCTCACGCTCGGGCGAAACCAGAGAAAAGGAAAACTGCGACATCAGGTTCATCCCCGCCGCAGCGGCGCTATCAGCCGAAGCGGCCCGTCATGTTCAAGACCAGATCCGTCGCCAGAAAGAACGACATGGATCCCGAAAGGAGAAGGACCGCATAGACAACGCCGCGGGCTTTCTCCCTGACCAGTTCCTCTTGCTGCAAACCCAGCTGCATCCAAACGCGATCGAGGAACGTCAACATAACACCGTCTCCAAATCATACGACACTCGTATGGGATGCAAAGACGATGCCTAGAGGGATGGTTCGCTCCCTCTAGGTTGTGTGAAGTTTGTACGTCAGGCCGCTTCCTGAGCCATCCGCTCGGCCTTGGCGACCGCATCGTCGATCGAACCGACCATGTAGAAGGCCTGCTCGGGCAGGTGATCGTACTCACCGTCGAGCAGCCCCTTGAAGGAGCGGACCGTGTCTTCGAGCGGAACCTGGATACCAGGCGAACCGGTGAAGACCTCGGCGACGTCGAAGGGCTGCGAGAGGAACCGCTCGACCTTCCGGGCACGGGCCACGGTCAGTTTATCCTCTTCGGAAAGCTCGTCCATGCCGAGAATGGCGATGATATCCTGAAGCGACTTGTAGCGCTGCAGGATGGTCTGAACGCCGCGGGCGACTTCGTAGTGCTCCTCGCCGACGACGCGGGGGTCGAGGATCCGCGAGGTGGAGTCGAGCGGGTCGACCGCCGGGTAGATGCCCTTCTCCGAGATCGCACGGTTGAGAACCGTGGTCGCATCGAGGTGGGCGAAGGTGGTGGCGGGGGCAGGGTCGGTCAGGTCATCGGCCGGGACGTAGACAGCCTGGACCGAGGTGATCGAACCCTTGGTGGTGGTCGTGATCCGCTCCTGCATCGCGCCCATGTCGGTGGCGAGGGTCGGCTGGTAGCCCACCGCGGAAGGGATACGGCCAAGAAGGGCCGAGACCTCGGAACCCGCCTGGGTGAAGCGGAAGATGTTGTCGACGAAGAAGAGAACGTCCTGGCCCTGGTCGCGGAAGTGTTCCGCCACGGTCAGGCCGGTCAGCGCGACCCTGGCACGCGCGCCCGGCGGCTCGTTCATCTGGCCGTAGATCAGGGACGCCTTGGAGCCCGCGGCCGAACCGTTGTTCTCCGCCGGGTTCTTGTTCACGTTCGACTCGATCATTTCCCAGTAGAGGTCGTTGCCCTCACGGGTCCGCTCGCCGACGCCGGCGAAGACCGAGTAGCCGCCGTGCACCTTGGCGATGTTGTTGATGAGTTCCTGGATGAGAACCGTCTTGCCGACGCCGGCACCGCCGAAGAGGCCGATCTTGCCGCCCCGAGCGTAGGGGCAGAGAAGGTCGATGACCTTGATGCCGGTGGCCAGGATCTCGGCTTCGGTGGACTGCTCGACAAAGGCCGGCGCCTCGGCGTGGATCGGCCGGGTCGCTTCGGCGTTGATCGGACCCATGTCGTCCACGGGCTCACCGATGACGTTCATGATGCGGCCGAGGGTCGCCTCGCCCACCGGCACCTTGATGGCGCTGCCGGTATCCGACACGGCCTGACCGCGCACGAGACCTTCGGTGGAATCCATCGCGATGGTGCGCACGGTGTTCTGGCCCAGATGCTGCGCCACTTCGAGGACCAGCCTGTTACCGCTATTGTCGGTTTCGAGCGCATTGAGGATCGCGGGGAGGTGGCCGTCAAACTCGACGTCCACGACCGCACCGATCACCTGCGCGATACGTCCTTGTGCCATTCGTTCTTTCTTCTCGTTGACTGGAGAATTCGAACGGCCCCCTAGCTTGGCCTTGCGGGGATTTCTACCCCTCAGAAGCTGCTTCCTTGGGTATGAAACGGACGTTCGGAAAGCGGCCTGCCATGGAGTAGCGGTAGACCGCGTCGTTCTTGCCGTAGCTGTTGTCGTGCATCTCGACATCGAGGCCCAGATGAGCCCCGAGGATGGCGATATGGAGCCGGTCCGTTCGCACCGCCTCGAAGCGGGCGAGGAAGTCCGCGAGGTGCTTGACCGCACGCGCGGCATAGGCGCGCTCCATGCTGTCGGTGGCGAAAAGACTGGAAAGGTCGAGATTGCCCTCGGGTATGTCCTTTCCGGTTCCCTCCACATCGGTGCGGAAGGCGTCGAGAACCGGCTTCCTAGACGCCAGCGTTCTGCGGCGGAACTGGAGCTTGGTTTCGCGTTTGAGGAGAGAAAAGCTGCTCTTCAGCTCGGGGGCCGCAAGACGCGAGGCCTCGTCGGTTGCCTTACGGCTCCACCCGAACGCCATGTCATCAGCGAGGTAAAGGTCCATCTCAGGCAGCTCGGCCTGACAATAGGCCATCGATCCTTCCTCGCGGCAGAAGATAGCGGCGCGGCCCTGATAGGGACGGATGGCGTCGGCATAGCTCCTTACCGAATGCGGCAGGATGACGAGATGGCCGATCCGCGCCTCCTGCTGGCGGAGAAACCCGGCCAGGTTGGGGTAGGGTTCGACGAGGTTGCCGCCGCCGCCGAGGAGAACGCAGGCCCCCTCCGGTACATCAAGACCGACCGGGGACGTGCGATAGGCAATATCGAGCCCGTCCAGAAACTGATAGGTCGCTTCGGCGATCAGACTGTCCCCGGCATTGCCGGGATTGGGGACGAACACGATGGGACGGTGGCGCTGCCGCAGGATCACCTGGCGCAAGGCGCCGAAGCGGCTTGCTTCGGCTGGGGGCGTTTGTGCTGGAGGGAACTGCAATCTATTACCCCTGTTCGGTTCTCTTGAAACTTCATTCAACATGAGCAGGTAGCCCTGTCGTATGAACAAGCTGTTCGCTCTTTTCGAGCGCCTCACGATCATCAGCCTGAAGACCCGGCTCGACCGCCGGCGTGAGGTGGAACGGCAGCTCGCGAAGGTCGGGCTCGGTTACGAGAGCCCCAAAGTTCACCTGTTCGACGCTTACCGCCCCGATCAAGCGGCGCCGTTCCCCTCGGTAGGAGCCCATGGCTGTTTCATGAGCCATCTCGGTGCTTTGGAAGACGCGCTCAACGCCCGGGCCCAGACCTTGCTCATTCTCGAAGATGATGCCGATTTTGCCCGGGACATCGAAACCCGGGGGCCCTTGATCGCGGACTCGCTTCAACAGCAGCCTTGGGACATCGCCTATCTCGGTGGTCTGAAGCACTTTGAGCCTTCGAGCGACGAGGCGTTGTTCGAGCTGCAAAGCACCGAGCGGGTGCAGAACAGCCATGCCATAGCCTTCAGCCGCAGGGCCCTGGAGAAGGTCGTCCCGTACCTTCATGCCATGAAGGCCCGGCCCGGCGGTAGCCCGGAAGGCGGTCCAATGCATGTGGACGGCGCTTATTGCTGGTTCAGGGCAGCTCATCCGGAGCTTCGGGCCCTGATCACGAAGGATGAACTCGTCGTTCAGCGCTCATCCAAAAGCGACATCGCGGACGAGCCCTCGCTTCTCAGTCGTTTGCCCGGCATCGGCCTGGCGCGAAAGCTCAAGAACCGGCTCGCTGCCAATTAGCCTGCGAGCCGTCAGACTTGATGGCGGTCAGACGCTTTCGGCGCCTGCGATGATCTCGACCAGCTCGGTGGTGATCTGCGCCTGACGGGCGCGGTTGTATTGCAGGTTCAGCTTGTCGATCATGTCACCGGCATTGCGGGTCGCGTTGTCCATGGCCGACATCCGCGCGCCCTGTTCGGAAGCGGCGTTCTCAAGCAGCGCCCTGAAGACCTGAACCGCGACGTAGCGCGGCAGCAGGGTCTCGAGGATCGCCTCTTCGTCGGGCTCGTACTCGTATGGCGGTTTGTCGCTATTGGCCCCGCCGACTGCATCCGCGGCCGGGGGTTCGGCCGGAATGATCTGTTGGTCAGTGGGGATCTGCGAGATGACCGACTTGTAGGCACCGTAGAAGACGAAAGCCTTGTCGAAGGCGCCTTCCTCATACATCGACAGGAGCTTCGACGAGATGTCCGCGGCCTGCTCGAAGCCGACCCTCTTGACGTCCTCGAAGGTGATCCGCTCGACAATAAGGTCGCCATACAGGCGCTTGAGCTGCTCATAGCCCTTCTTGCCGACGGTCATGACCTTGACGGTCTTGCCCTCGCCCTGAAGGCGGATGATGTGCTCGCGCGCCAGCCGCACGATCGAGGAGTTGAAGCCGCCGCAAAGACCGCGATCCGCGGTAGCGACAACCAGAAGATGGGTCTGGTCCTCGCCGGTGCCGGTCAGAAGCTTCGGCCCGGGCGCGCCGGGCGTCATGCCGCCAGCGAGGTTCGCCAGAACCGTCTCGATCCGCTCGGCATAGGGGCGGCCTGCCTTGGCGGCTTCCTCGGCGCGGCGCAGCTTCGCAGCGGCGACCATCTGCATCGCCTTGGTGATCTTCTGCGTCGACTTCACCGAGCCGATGCGGGTCTTGAGGTCTTTGAGGCTAGGCATCGCTTCTTCTTGCTCCGTCTTCCCGGAATGCCATCAGGCATGTCCGGGATCCATGGCCTGGCGGTGACCCTGTTCCGTCAGTCCCGAGAACCGGTCCATGGGCCCCGGCTCCTCTGTCCATTTTGGCCGGAAAAGTGGCCGAGTTTCCTTACGCGAACGACTTCACGAAGCTTTGGAGAATGCCCGTCAGCTTCTTGTCCATCTCGTCCGTAAGTTTCTTCTCGGTGCGGATGGCGGTCAGGACGTCCGAGTGTTGGCTGTGCATGTGGCGCAGGAATTCTTCCTCAAAGCGCTGCACCTGGGCGGTCTCGATCTTGTCGAGGAAGCCGCGGGTCCCGGCGAAGATGACGACCACCTGCTCTTCGACCTGCAGCGGCGAATATTGCGGCTGCTTGAGGAGTTCGGTCAGGCGGGCGCCCCGGTTGAGGGTCGACTGGGTCGCGGCATCGAGGTCGGAGCCGAACTGCGCGAAGGCCGCAAGCTCACGGTACTGGGCAAGCTCGCCTTTGATCTTGCCCGCGACCTGTTTCATCGCCTTGATCTGCGCCGCCGAGCCCACACGGCTGACTGACAGGCCGACATTCACGGCGGGGCGGATGCCTTGGTAGAAGAGATCGGTCTCAAGGAAGATCTGGCCGTCGGTG
>CAZKVC010000010.1:0-96025 GCA_964556115.1 uncultured Caulobacterales bacterium | reverse complement strand
CCTTCTGCCGCTTCTCGCTCTCTTCCTCCTCGGTCATGATGTCGATCTCGAAGCCCGTCAGCTGGCTGGCGAGGCGGACGTTCTGGCCGCGCCGGCCGATGGCGAGCGAAAGCTGCTCGTCAGGCACCACGACCTCGATGCGCTCGATCTCCTCGTCGAGGACGACCTTGGCGACCTCGGCCGGGGCGAGGGCGTTGACGACGAAGGTGGCAGTATCTTCGGACCACGGAACGATGTCGATCTTCTCACCGGCGAGCTCGCCGACGACGGCCTGGACCCGGCTCCCGCGCATGCCGACGCAGGCGCCGACGGGGTCGATCGAGCTGTCGTTGGAGTGGACCGCGATCTTGGCCCGGCTGCCTGCGTCACGCGCGGCGGCCTTGATCTCGATCACGCCGTCATAGACCTCGGGCACTTCCTGCTCGAACAGCTTCGCCATGAATTGCGGATGGTTGCGGCTGAGGAAGATCTGGGGCCCGCGCGGCTCGCGCCGGACATCGGCGATATAGGCGCGGACCCGGTCGCCCTGGCGCAGCGGCTCACGCGGGATCTGCTGGTCTCTACGGATGATCGCCTCGCCCTTGCCCAGATCGACAATGACGTGGCCGTATTCGAGGCGCTTGATGATGCCGGAGATGATCTCGCCGACCCGGTCCTTGTAGTCCTCGAACTGATTGTCACGCTCGGCGTCGCGCATCCGCTGGGTGATGGTCTGCTTGGCCGAAAGCGCTGCGACGCGGCCGAAATCAACCGGCGGAAGCGGGTCGGAGATGAAGTCGCCGACCTCGGCTTCGGGGTTCGAACGCTGCGCCGCCTTGAGGTTGATCTCGGTGGAGTCGTTTTCGACGTCCTCGACGACTTCCATCAGCCGCCAGAGACGCTGTTCGCCTGTCTTGGGATCAATCTCGACCCGGACATTGGTCTCCTGCCCGTAGCGCGACTTCGCCGCGCGGGAGAGGGCGTCCTCCATCGCTTCGATGACGATCTCCATGTCGATGGATTTCTCCATCGCCACGGCGCGGGCGATCTGCATGAGTTCGAGTTTGTTGGCTGTGACGGCCATGGTTCAGACTCCGTAGGGCGCGGGGGTCGCCGCGGCTTGGTTCTCGGGGAAATTCGTCATGCTATGGCGAGGTTGCATGGTCAGATCTTGTTCGTTCTCGCGCCGTCGCGGTTGGGCTCCCACTCGGCGTCACCTTCCTTCAGCGCCGCCTTCGAGCGCTTGAGGCTTTCCTCGATGAGTTCATCGGTCATCAGAAGCTTCGCCGAGGCGATGAGGCCAAAGGGGATGACCGCGGTCTCCTCCTCGCCCTCGATGTCGAAGAGGACATCGTCCTCCTCGACGCCTGCGAGGTGGCCGCGGAAGCGCTTCTGGTCCTCCACCGCCTGAGTCAGCTCGATCTTGGCGGCAAAACCTTCCCAGCGCTCGAAATCCTTGAGCCGCGTCAGCGGCCGGTCGATCCCCGGCGAGGAGACCTCCAGCACATATTCGCCCTCGATCGGGTCCTGTTCTTCAAGAACAGGAGAGATCGCGCGGGAAAGAGCGGCGCAGTCCTCGGCGCTCATCGTGCCGTCGGGGCGTTCGGCCATCACCTGCAGGGTCTTTTTCTGCGAGCCGGTGACCCGAATGCGCACAAGCTCGAAGCCCGCCTCCTCGATGACGGGCGTCAGCAGGTCCTTAATCCGGTTGTCGTAACTGGCCATGATCCTCAGGTAACAAAAAAGCGGCCCCGCGGGGCCGCTTGCGAAAATCTTTCAAGCTATGAGAAGGCGGTAGCACCTTCAGATGGGTTTGTCATGTCCTCTGCTGCAAGTGACGCAATCGAAAACAAGTCGATTGCCGTCGTCATCGTCAACTACAATGCCGCCCATCTGATCGAAGCGAACATCGACGGTATCCTGGCCGAGCTCGCCTGCTTCGCGTCCTTTCGCGTAGTCATCGTCGACAACGCCTCACCGGGCGACGATCGACAAGTGCTGCGGGAGCTGGCAACGGCCTATGAATCCGTCGAGCTTGTCGAAGCACCGAGAAACGGCGGTTTTGCTTACGGTAACAATCGGGGTCTGGAAGCTGCTGGCTCGACTGATCTTTATTTCCTGCTCAATCCGGACGCGCGGCCGCGCCCCGGTTCTGTCGAGAGAATGGCGCGGACCCTTTTGGCGCATGACAAGGCTGGAGTGGTAGGGCCGCTCCTCGTCAGTGCGGAAGGGGAAGTACGGGCCTCCGCTTTTGCAAGGTCTCGCCCATGGGAGGAATACGTCGCCGGGGGCGGTGCAGCTCCGAACCTCCTCCGTATGCGTAGTCGGGTCGAGGTCGTCGAGGCCGATGAGATTCGTCAGACCACGTGGATACCTGGCGCCGCGATGCTTGTGCGGCAGGCAGTCATCGAACGCGTCGGGGGTATGGACGAAGGCTATTTTCTCTACTTCGAGGAGACCGACTGGCTTGAGAAGATCGGTGCTACAGGTTTTGAGATACTTGCTGACGGTGGGGCTACGGTGGAACATATCGAAGGTGCTTCGACGGGAGTTGTGGCGAACAAATCGGTGCGTACTGATCTGCCCCCATACTGGTATGAAAGCTGGCGAAGGTTCTGGACCCGGAACCGAACTCGACCGGAAGCCATCTTGGCAGCGGTGATGTTCTTGGCAGGTTTGCTGACAGGCCGGGCTCGGCGAACCTTCAGTCATTCGCGTGGCTCGAGCGGACCAACCCTGCGCCGTTTCGTCTTGCTATGCCTCTGGCCCATCCTGCGCGGAGCCGAGAAATGAGAGGGAAAACAAACGCAAATCCCAATGGTATCGGCTTCTGGGATCTGGTTGCCGAAGACGCGCGAACCCAAGAATTCGGAATTTGGTCGTCAGGCTTCTTCGCCCTGTTCGGTCATCGGTTTGGCAACTGGCGCATGGGGGTGCCAAGCCCTCTTCGTTCCGTTTGCACGCTAATCTACAGAGTTCTCTATCGTCGAGCGAAACTCACGCATGGGATCGACCTTCCCTATTCGACCAAGGTCGGCAGGCGTCTGCGTATTGAACATTCGGGCGGAATGGTGCTTGTCGCAGAAAGCATTGGCGATGACGTTACCATTCGTCAGAATACAACTTTCGGCATCAGGCGAGTTGATGAAGAACTGGCTTGGCCTGTCATCGAGAATGGTGTCGACATCGGGGTTGGAGCCGTAATCATTGGCGGCGTAACTATCGGAGCTGGTGCAGTTGTCGGTGCAAACGCTGTGGTTACAAAGAACGTTGCAGCTCAATCAGTCGTTGGGGGGATTCCAGCGAAACCGCTTCGCTAATGTCGCCTGAAGCGCAGATAGGTGACCGGGCGGCCGGCTTTCTCGCCTTTTTCCATGTAGCGGGTCTTCGGCAGATCGTCCGGCGACGTCAGCCAGTCCGTCTCGCTCTCGGCCATCCATTCGAAGCCGCCATTCTCCCGCTCGAAGATCTGCCAGTGCATCAGGGTCCAGCGGATATAGTCGGCGATGTCGGAACTGATCCGAAGCTCGCCTCCAGGCGCCAGAAGTCTTGCGGCGCCCGAGAAGAAACCCTGGCTGACCATGCGCCTCTTGTGGTGCCGCTTCTTGGGCCACGGATCGGGCTGCAGCAGGTAGAGGCTATCGAGCGCGCTGTCCGGTATCCGGTCGAGAGCGGGGCGCGCGTCGCCCTCAAGAATACGGATATTGCCGATCCCGTTCTCTTCGATCCGTGTCAGGAGCTTTGCCACACCGTTGATGAAGGGTTCCGCACCCAGATAAAGCGCGGAAGGGTCGCGCTTGGCCTGCCAGGCGAGATGCTCCCCGCCGCCGAACCCGATCTCGAAGCGGACGGGGCCTTGATGGCTCTCGACGAGTTCCCGCACTGACGCCTCGCCGAACGCCACTTTCGGCAAAAGCTCGCCGACCAGCCGGGCCTGACGCGGCTTGAGGGGGCGGTCCTGGCGCCTGCCGAACAGGCGCCCGTCGGGTTTACCGTGATGCTCCGAGGGGGGACGGGTCTCGTTGTCAGGCATCGCCCGTCAGAACGCCCGGCGGAGCTCGCCCACGAGGTCGGTCTTCTCCCAGGAGAAGCCGCCATCCTCTTCCGGCGTGCGGCCGAAATGTCCGTAGGCGGCGGTCCGTTCGTAGATCGGCCTGTTGAGGCCCAGATGCATGCGGATACCGCGCGGGCTGAGATCCATGATGTCGAGGAGCTTGTTCTCGAGCTCGAGCTCGTCGACCTCGCCGGTGTCCTGGAAATCGACGAAGAGCGAGAGCGGCTTGGTGACCCCGATCGCGTAGCTGACCTGGATCAGGCAACGCTTCGCAAGCCCTGCCGCGACGACGTTCTTGGCAAGATAGCGACACGCATAGGCAGCCGAGCGGTCGACCTTGGTTGGGTCCTTGCCTGAAAACGCGCCCCCGCCATGGGGCGCCGCGCCGCCATAGGTATCAACGATGATCTTCCGTCCGGTCAGGCCCGCATCGCCGTCAGGCCCCCCGATCACGAACTTGCCCGTCGGGTTGACGTAGAACTCGTCCTCGGGCGGCATCCATCCTTCGGGAAGCGCCCTCTCGACGAAGGGCCGGACCAGTTCCTTGACGTCGGACTGGCTGAGCCCGTCGATATGCTGGGTCGAGACCACCACCGACGTGGCGCCCACCGGCCGGCCGTTTTCATAGCGAACCGAAACCTGACTCTTCGCATCAGGCAGCAGCTCGGCGCGCTCCCCAGCGTGGCGCGCCGCTGCGAGGGAGCCGACGATCGCATGGGAGAAGGCGATCGGTGCGGGCATCAGGCTTTCGGTTTCGTCCGTCGCAAAGCCGAACATGATCCCCTGATCGCCTGCGCCCTCGTCCTTGTCACCGCTCGCATCGACCCCTTGCGCGATCTCGGTGGACTGGCCGTGCACATGGCATTCGATTTCGGCGGTCTTCCAGTGAAAGCCTTCCTGCTCATAGCCGATCGAGCGGATGGCCTCCCTGGCCGTCTCGATCATTTCCTCGGCCTCGACCTTCGGCTCGCAGCGGGTCTCGCCGGCGAGCACCACGCGGTTGGTGGTGGTCAGCGCCTCGACGGCAACCCGCGCTTCTGGCTGCTTGGTGAGGTGAAGGTCGACAATGGCATCGGAAATCCGGTCCGCGACCTTGTCTGGGTGGCCTTCGGACACGGATTCAGAGGTGAAATGATAGTTTTGACGGGTCACGCGGCAGCCCCTTCGAAACGATATAAAGAAAGCCTTATGTCCGCCCCGCCAACCAAGGGCAAGGGTCTGGCCGCATGATGCGTGCGTTTCGGAAGGCGGCGCTGAATGACCTCACAGCGGTTTGCCCATGACAGGCTGCCGCCGAACCCTTAGGGATGAACCCCGCCGGTCTGCACAGCGGCCGCATTTACCGGAGTGGTCATGCCCAAGCGCCATGCAAGTCCGCTCACCCTCGAGCAGCTTGGTCAGATTGTTGAAGGGTCGGCGAGTGAGACCTACATCTTCGACTCCGAGAGTTTCGAGTTCCTGCTGGTCAACCGCGGGGCGCGGCAGAACCTTGGCTATACCGCCGAAGAAATCAGGCGGCTGACGCCCTGGCACATCAAGCCCCAACTTACCGAGCGGCAGTTCAAGGACCTGATCGCGCCGCTTCTCAGCGGCGATGAAAACGAGATGGTCTTCGAGACCGTTCATCAGCGCAAGGATGAAAGCTGCTATGACGTCTCGGTCCATCTTCAGCTCATCCCGGCGGACGGGCAGCCTTTCTTCTTCGCGGCGATCCGCGACGTCACCGATGAGCGGCGGCTGATCCGAGAGAACCAGCGGCAGAACGAGGAGCTCAAGGCAGCGCTGGTCGCAAAGGATTTCCTGCTGCGCGAAATTCACCACCGTGTGAAGAACAGTCTCGCCGTCGTTTCCGCACTTCTTGGCCTTCAGGGACGGCAAGCGAAAAGCGCCGATGCCAGCAGTGCGCTTCTGCAGGCGCAGGAGCGGGTGCAGGTGATCGCGTCGATTCACGAACGTCTTTACCAGGACGATGTTCAGGACCGGATCGATCTCAGCGAACTTCTGGAGGATCTCGGCGACAAGACGATCGCCCTTATGAGTGACGGTGAACGCATCACCTTCGAAGCTGATGTCGAGCGGGGCATGGTGACATCCCTCGACCGAAGCGTTCCCATCGCTTTGGTTGTGATCGAGGTCATGATCAACAGCATCAAGCACGCCTTTCCCGATGGCGCTTCGGGCGTCATCTCCCTCGGCGTGCGTCTGGAGGGCGACGGCGCGACCATCGAGGTCTCTGACAATGGCGTCGGGATGGAGGCATCCGATCCCTCCGCGCAAGGGAGCGGCCTTGGCAGCCGTATCATCAACGGCCTCTCAGCCCAGGCAGGTGCGGAAGTCAGCATGAAGAGCAGCGACAAGGGAACGCACTATACGCTCACCTTGCCGCTGCTGCACTGAGCTTACCTCATTCCGCATCCTGCATGGCGATCAGCGATGCGTTGCCGCCCGCTGCCGCCGTGTTGGTGGAGATCACCCGCTCTTCGGCGAAACGCAGCAGATAATGCGGCCCGCCAGCTTTCGGCCCGGTTCCCGAAAGACCCATGCCGCCAAAGGGTTGGGAGCCGACGATTGCACCGATCTGGTTGCGGTTGACGTAGACGTTGCCCGCAGGGGCCGCTTCGGCGAGGCGCTGGGCGACTTCGGTTATCCGCGTGTGGATACCGAAGGTCAGCCCGTAGCCTGACGATCTGATCTCCTCCAGCACATCGTTCATGCGGCCCGCCTTGTAGGTCTTGACGTGCAGGATCGGACCGAAATGCTCTTCGCGTAGAACTTCATCCTGACCTATCTCGACGATATGCGGGGCGACATAGGTCCCCTCGCTCGGCGCTTCGGCTTTCCAACGCAGCTTCGAGACGCCTTCGGTATAGGCGAGGAGTTTCTCCTGCGCCTCCCGATCGATGATCGGACCGACATCGGTGGTCAGCTCGGAAGGATCGCCAATGACGAGGGTTCTGGCCCGGCCCTCGATCATCCTGACCATGGTTTCGGCCACGTCCTCCTGAACGTAGAGGATGCGCAGGGCCGAACAGCGCTGACCCGCCGACTGGAACGCGGAAGCGACAACGTCGTCGGTGACCTGTTCGGGCAAGGCCGTTGCATCGACGATCATGGCGTTGACGCCGCCGGTTTCGGCGATCAGCGGCAGGATCGCGCCTTCCTTGTCCGCAAGCTGCCGCTGGATGGCCTTGGCGGTAGCGGTGGAGCCGGTGAAGACGACGCCGGCGATCTCCGGACGGTCGAGGATCGCCTTGCCCGCGACCCCGTCGCCGAGGACGAGCTGGAGCGCGCTTGCCGGAACGCCTGCTTCGTGCAGGATGCGGATGGCTTCGGTCGCGATCATCGGTGTCTGCTCGGCAGGCTTGGCAACCACGCTGTTGCCTGCCGCCAGGCCTGCCGCGACCTGACCCACGAAGATCGCAAGCGGGAAGTTCCAGGGCGCAATGGCGGCAAAGACGCCGCGTCCTTCAAGGCGCAGCTGGTTCTCCTCGCCGACCGGACCGGGCAGGGGGTGCGGCACGAAGAGCCGCCGGGCCTCAGCGGCATAGAAACGGCAGAAGTCTACCGCTTCGCGGATCTCGGCGATGCCGTCGGGAATGTTCTTGCCCGCTTCGCGCGCCAGGATCGCCATCAGCCGGTCGCGGTTCACTTCGAGAAGGTCCGCCGCTCTCTCCAGCGCGAAGGCGCGGGCTTCGACGGGGGTGTCGCGCCACTCGGCGAAGCCTTGGGAGGCCGCCTTCACCGCGTCCTCGGCGATCTGTTCGTCCGCCTCGTGGAGTTCGGCGAGCTCGCTGCCTTCGACCGGGCTGACGAGGGGGCGGCCGTTCGGTCCCGGACGTTCCTTGCCGCCGATGATGCTGGCAAGCTTCGGCATGCCAAGATCGGTTTCGGCCATGCCTTTCAGAAGCGCATCGACAGCCTTGGTGTCGCCAAAGGCGAGGCCGACGGAATTGCGCCGTTCACCGAAGACATCGGCAGGCCGCTTGATCGAAGCGTGCCGATAGCCGCCAAGCCTTTCGAGACGCGCGCGGGGTTGCTCGAGAAGGGTTTCGTCCGCCACCGTCTCGTCATGGACCTGGGCGACGAAGGAGCTGTTGGCCCCGTTTTCCAGCAGCCTGCGGACGAGATAGGCGAGAAGATCGCGGTGCCCGCCGACGGGAGCATAGATGCGGCAGGGATAGGTCTCGACACCGCGGGCGGTGTGGATGCCTTGCTCCGTGATCTGCTCGAAAAGGCTTTCGCCCATGCCGTGAAGGCGCTGGAACTCGAAGTCCTTGGGCGAATCCGCCTCATGGGCCATCTCGATGATGGTCGCCGCGGTCAGCGCGTTGTGGGTCGCGAATTGCGGAAAGACCGTAGGCGCTGCTTCGAGAAGTTTCGCCGCGCAGGCAATATAGGAAAGATCGGTTGCGGCCTTGCGGGTGAAGACGGGAAAGTCGTCGATCCCTTCGGTCTGCGCGAGCTTGATCTCCGTATCCCAGTAAGCGCCCTTGACGAGGCGAACCATCATGCGGTCCGACTTCTCCGACGCCAGCTCTGCCGTCCACTGACAGACGGCCATGGCGCGCTTCTGGTAGGCCTGGACCGCAAGCCCGAAACCGCCCCAGCTGCGAAGGCTGTCGTCGCGATAGACGCGCTGGATGACGTCAAGGGAGACTTCGAGGCGCTCGGCCTCCTCGGCGTCGATGGTCATGTTCATGTCGTGACGCTTGGCCGCCTGGGCCAGCTCGATCACCCGGGGGACAAGGAAGTCGGCCGCTTCGTCCCAGTGGCGCGGATCATAGTTCGGATAGAGCGCCGACAGCTTGACCGAGATGCCCTGAGGGTTGACGCCCTCGGACTTGTGTCCGGCCTTGCCGATGGCGACGATCGCCTCGTGATAGGCGCCGAGATAGCGCTCGGCATCCGCCATCGTCCGTGCACCCTCGCCAAGCATGTCGTAGGAGGTGCGGTAGCCCTGTTTTTCGGCGGATCGGGCGCGCTTCAGCGCCTCCTCGATGGTCTGTCCAAGGACGAACTGATGGCCGAGATAGGACATGGCCTGGCGCACACCCATGCGCACGGTCGGCATGCCAAGGCGCCGGACGAGGCTCTGCACCGTATTCTGCGGGGTCTCACCCGGCCTGATGACGCGGTTGGAAAGCCCAAGCCCCCAGGCTGCTGCCGCAACGAAGAAGCTGTCGGACTTCTTGTCGTTGTGGACCCAATCGCCGGCAGAGATCTTGTCTTCGATCAGCTGGTCCTGGGTTGCAGCATCGGGCACGCGCAGGAGCGCTTCGGCCATCACCATGAGGGCAAGGCCTTCCTTTGTGGAAAGTCCGTACTCACGCAGGAATGCATCGAGGTTCGCGCCCCCGCGGGTACGCCTGCGAATGCCGTCGATCATGCCGTTGGCCAGCCGTGCGGCCTGATCATGCACCCGATCGGCAGGCCGCGCTGCCTGCATCAGGCGCGGGACGACCACTTCGTCGGCTTCGGCATAGGGCTCGGTGAAACCGAAATGATGGGGGCGGGGTTCACGCATGAAACCTCCTTCGAACACAAGATGGCAGTCTTGTGGCTATAGGAGGTCCAGTCCGACTTGTCGCCCGAAGTCGTCGCGGATTTCAGGTTTACTCGGCGGCTTCGTCGCCCAAAGTCTTCACAAGGTCGAGCACGCGGCGTCTGACTTGATAATCCTTGATCTTTGCAAAGGCGCGGCAGAGCTGCATGCCTTCAGGGGTCGACAATGTTGCAAGAAAATCGGCCCTGTCATCCTGCGCGGGGGTGCCGAGGGAGCGCTGGGTTTCGGCAAAGCCGATCAAGGTCTCCGGACCGTCGCCGTAGTCGTCGTAGAAGAACTGCACCGGCACATCGAGGATACGGGCAATCTCGTAAAGGCGCGAGGCGCCGATCCGGTTCACGCCCTTCTCGTATTTCTGCACCTGCTGGAATGTCAGACCCAGCTCTTCGCCCAGCCTGTCCTGGCTGATGCCCTGCATCATCCGGCGCAAACGCACGCGGCTACCGACATGCACATCGATCGGGTGCGGCGCCCGTTTGTTCTCAGGAGGCTTCTTGTCCACGTGTCTTCTGCCCTTCGCTAGCCGCCATAGTTGCTTGCGGCGCGCCTTGCTTGCAACCCTCGCAGGCAAATGGGCACTACAAGCAGACTTAACAGTATGAAAGCGAACAATTCCGGGAAGCTTGAATAGAGGGTCTCGCTGCGTTTCTCGGGCAGCGCCCGGCTGATCACCCCTCGCTCGTAAAGCGGCAGGGCAGCCGTGATCCGCCCGCTGGCATCGATCAGGGCGGAGATACCGGTATTGGCAGCCCTTGCGACGGGCAGGCCGGTCTCCACCGCACGCATCCTGGCAATGTCGAGGTGCTGGCGCGGACCCGCCGCGTCGCCGAACCACGCATCATTGGTCACCACCACGAGCCAGTCTGGCCGCTCGCCATCTGGATAGAGGGCGGAAGGGAAGATGTCCTCGTAGCAGATCAGCGGCGCGAATGGCGCGTCGCCAAGGTTCAGGGTCACCGGTCCTGGCCCCGGCATGAAACCGCCCCCGCCCGCCGGGCTGAGGCTTTCGATGCCGAGCGCCTCGAAGACCGAAGCGAAGGGCAGGGTCTCGCCGAAGGGGACGAGGCGGTGCTTGTCATAGCTCGCGGCGAGTTCCGATCCGCTCATGGCCGGGCCGAAGACCGCCAGGCCGTTCGTGTAGGCGCCGCCTCGCTCGAGAATGGAGCCGGAGACGAGATAGCTGTCAGGCGGCAGGCGGCGGGCGAGATAGGGAGGCAGGTCCGCGATCCGGTCGAGGAAGGGATAGGCGTTTTCCGGCCAGACGGCGTAGATCGTGCTCTGCGCGGGCAGCCTGTTGGTCTCGAGGGCCGTGACCTCGAGGTTCCGCCGCAGGGCTGCCGCGGTCTTCTCAGGGTCGAGCTTGTCGCGCTGGGCGACATTGGGCTGGACAAGGACGACATGAGCCCCGCTCCTCACCCCGTCCGGTCCCGCCGCAATCCGGACCGAGCCATAAGCGGCGATGAGGACGGAGAGGCCAGCAAAGAGGACGCCGGCCCGCACGGCCCGCTCAGGCGCGAGAAGCGCCGCCGCCGGAAGCAGCATCAGAAGGCTGATGACAAGGCCATATCCATAGGGCCCGAGGACAGCCAGCGGCTGAAGGGCGACGGGGTGGAACGCCATGGCCTGGGCATGGAGGTTCCAGGGAAAGCCGCCAAAGACATGCCCGCGCAGCCATTCGGCAAGGCCGAGCCCGATCACGAGGGGCAGGATCTTCCCAAGGCCGGACAGCGGAATCTTCTGCCGCAGGACGATATGGAAAAGGCTCGCGAGGCCGTAGAAGAGCCCCATTCCTGCGAAGAAGATCGGCAGGACCACGGGTATCATCCAGGCGAAGGCCTCGGCCTGGACGAGAAACGCGTTGGCGAGCCACAGGGTGGACGCCGCGAAGAACCCGGCGCCGAAGACCGTGCCTGTCAGAAAGCCCGAGAGCTTCGGCTTTCCTGCCGCAAGGCTCCCTTCGAGAAGGAGCGCCAGGCCGCAAAGGGCGATGATCAGCGCGAAAGGCAGGCTGAAAGGCGCAAAGGCAAGGGCGCTCGACGCCCCGAAGCCGAAGGCGGCGGCGAAGCGCCAGAAGCCGTGCAGCCTCTCGATGCGGTGCACGCCGCGTTTCAGCCGTGAAAGCGGGGTCACGCCTCGGTTCGAGCTCCGCTTTCGGCCGATCTGAGGCGAATGAGGACCCGGCGCACCCGGCGCGGGTCGGCATCGACGATCTCGAATTCATGGCCGGAAGGGTGCGGCACGATCTCGCCGCGCACCGGAACCCGGCCCGCCAGGCTGAAGACCAGGCCACCGAGGGTGTCCGCCTCTTCCTCCTCGAGCCGCAGGTCGATACCCAATCGGTCTGCCAGGATTTCGAGTTCGAGCCGAGCGTCACAATCCCAGCGCCCGCCGGGGGTCTGGCGCAACCGCATTTCCTCGGCCTCGTCATGCTCGTCGCGGATGTCCCCGACGATCTCCTCGATCAGGTCCTCGATGGTGACGAGGCCGTCCGTGCCGCCGAACTCGTCGATGACCAGCGCCATGTGAATGCGCTGGGCCTGCATGCGAAGGAGGAGGTCCGCCACCGGCATGGAGGGGGGCGCGTAGAGCAGCTTCCGGACGAGGGCGGCGAGGGGCTTGCGCGCTTCGGCGTCCTCGGTCCGCGCCACTTCGCCGACCACGTCCTTGATGTGGATGAAGCCCACCGGGTCGTCGAGATCGCCGCGATAGATCGGCAGCCGCGAATGCTCGGCTTGGGCGAAGGTCTGGAGCGCTTCGTGAAGGCCCTCTTCGAGATCGAGGGCGATGATGTCGGCGCGCGGGATGGCGACATCGCCCACCCTGACGCTTTCGAGCGCAACGACGCGCTCGATCATCGCCCGTTCGGCCTGGGAAAGCGGTCGCTCCCGGCCTTCACCGCTATGCAGGGTTTCACCATTCGAGCGTGACGAGCGTTTCCGGAACAAGGATCGGAGGCTGAAGCTGCGTGATCCGCCGGGATGAGAGCGTTCGGGACTTCCTGGTTCCGCGCTCTCCTCTTGCATTGCCGACCGGGCGGCGATCTGGGACGGCGTCGAGCCGTCGGGCATGGTCGTCTCCATTATCTACTGCCGGGCACCTCGGCATAGGGATCGCCGATGCCCAAACGCGCGAGAACGCGGATTTCGAGAGCTTCCATGGCCTCGGCCTCGTCCTCGCCGATATGATCATAACCGACGAGATGCAAAAGACCATGAACGATCAGATGACTCGCGTGATGCTCGATGGGCAGCCCTTTGTCTGTGGCTTCACCAGCGCAGGTCTCGTAGGCGAAGGCGAGGTCGCCGAGCGGCTGACCTTCTTCGGGGAGGCCGGGCAGGGGGTCGGCGGGAAAGCTCAGCACATTGGTCGGCCTGTCCTTCCCGCGATAGTCGCGGTTGAGCACCCTGACGCCTTCGTCGTCGGTCAGAAGGACCGAAAGCTGCCGCCGAAGGCGCTGCTCGCCCGTCTCGGCCAGAGCCGCTCGGCGGCAGCGCGCGATGAGCTTTTCGGGATCAAGACCGATCCAACGCTCATCGGCGATGAGGAGGTCGGCTTCAGGAACGGTCTCGGTCACGCGCCGGGCACCCTCACGGTGTCGCGCGCGTCATAGGCGCGGACGATCTCACCCACCAGCCGGTGACGCACGACATCGGCGCCGGTGAAACGGGTCACCGATACGCCTTCGATGTTGCTGAGAAGCGTCAGGGCATCCGCAAGGCCCGATTGCCTGGGGTCGGGAAGGTCCGTCTGGGAAGGATCGCCCGTGATGACCATGCGGGAGTTCTCGCCGAGCCGGGTCAGGAACATCTTCATCTGCTGGATGCTTGCGTTCTGGGCTTCGTCGAGGATGATTGCAGCCCGGGACAAGGTCCGCCCCCGCATGAAGGCGAGGGGCGCGATCTCGATCTCGCCCGCCGCCATCTTCCTGTCGACGAAGTCCGCATGCAGAACATCGTAGAGCGCGTCGTAGAGGGGCCGCAGATAGGGATCGACCTTCTCCTTCATGTCGCCGGGCAGGAAGCCGATCCGCTCGCCCGCCTCGACGGCAGGGCGGGAGAGAATCACCCGCTCCACCTGGCCGGAGACCAGCATAGAGGCGGCGCTGGCGACGGCGAGGTAGGTCTTGCCGGTGCCGGCAGGTCCAACACCGAAAACAAGCTCGTCGCTGGCCAGCTGGCTCATGAACTCCCCTTGCGTTGCTGACCGCGGCGCGATGGTGCGCCTTGGAAGAACAAGGCTCTGCCCGCCCATCTCGCGCTTGGCCTTCGCCGGGGCAGGGGCGCGTTCGATACGCAAGAGGCCCTCGACATCGGCGGTGGTGACGCTCTGGCCGTTTTCAAGCCGGATATAGAGCTGCTCCAGCACCGCCTTGGCCTGCATCCGTGCATGGCCGCCGCCGCGCAGGGTCAGCTCGTTCGACCTGGCGTCGATGCGCACGCCCAGGGCGTTCTCGATGAGGACGATATTGGCATCGGTCGGCCCGACCAGATCGCGCACCAGCGCAGCGTCGTCGAAGACGAGGGTTTCGTCCGTCAAACCAGAACCCCGCTGAGGCTGTTGGGACCTGCGCTTTCGATACGCACGGGAACGATCTGGCCAAGACGGTCCCGATCCGCCTTCAGGTGCACGGACTGAAGATAGGGCGACTTGCCAAGAAGCTGGCCTTCCCTGCGTCCGGGCTTTTCGAGCAGGACGTTCAGCTCACGGCCGATCTGCTTTCCGTCGAAAGCCAGTCGCTGCTCGGCCAGAAGGGCCTGAAGCCGCGCGAGCCTTTCGGTCTTGACGCCTTCGGACACCTGTTTGGCCATGGTTGCGCCCGGCGTTCCGGGCCGACGGGAATATTTGAAGCTGTAGCAGCTTGCGTAACCGGTCTCGCGGACGAGGGTCATCGTGTCTTCGAAAGCAGCGTCATCCTCGCCGGGGAAGCCGACGATCATGTCGCCCGAGATCGCGATGTCCTGCCGGGCCTTACGGACCGCTTCGATCTGCCGAAGATAGCTTTCGGCCGTATGCCCCCGGTTCATCGCCTTGAGGATACGGTCCGAACCCGACTGCACCGGAAGGTGCAGATAGGGCATCAGCTTGGGCTCTTCGCCGAAGGCCTCGATCAGCCCGTCATCCATGTCCCGCGGGTGGGAGGTGGTGAAGCGGATACGCTCGATCCCGTCGATCCTGGCCAGGTGCCGGACGAGTTCGCCGAGGCCCCAGCCCTCGCTGCTGCTACCGACCGGCGGTGCGCCATGCCAGGCGTTGACGTTCTGACCGAGAAGCGTGATCTCGCGCACCCCCTGCTGGGCGAGCTGGCGGACCTCCAGCGTGATCGCGTCGGCCGGGCGGGAAACCTCCGCGCCCCGGGTGTAGGGGACGACGCAGAAGGTGCAGAACTTGTCGCACCCCTCCTGCACCGTGACGAAGGCAGAATACCCTTCCACCTGACGGCCTTCGGCGAGGCGGTCGAATTTCTCCTCGACGTCGAAGTCGGTGAAGAGGTGCTCGCCGCTGTCGCGGGCCGATCTTGCAATGATCTCGGGCAGCTTGTGGTAGCTTTGCGGGCCGATGACGAAGTCGATCTGCGGTGCGCGGGTTCGCATTTCCGCACCCTCCGCCTGGGCCACGCACCCGGCCACGGCGATGGTACCGCCCCGTTCCTTGACGTCCTTCAGGCGGCCAAGTTCCGAATAGACCTTCTCCGCCGCTTTCTCTCGGATGTGGCATGTGTTGAGGATGACGAGATCGGCTTCCTCGGCGCTTTCGGCAGTCTCATAGCCGAGAGGTTTCAGGAGGCCGGTCATGCGTTCGCTGTCATAGACGTTCATCTGACAGCCCCATGTTTTCACATGGACGCGCTTTTTCGGGTGGGTCTGTTCGGTGGTGCTCACCGGCGGCCCATAGCAGGGGGAAGGGGCACTGTCAGCGGGGCAAGAAGCGCAGGGAATGCTCTCTTTTACGTAGGCTAGAGGGGTGTTATCCGGCGCGCTTCGCCCGGAAGGTCGCGAGGATGATGAGGGCGCTGGTCAGCCCGAGAACGGCAAATGCCGCTTCCGGCAGCCGCCCGGCCATTCCGACAGCGAAAAGGCCCCAGAGGATCGGCAGCGCATAGGCCCACGCCGCCAGCGCCCGGGCGAGGAAGGGGACGATCGCGGTGAAGAGGACGAGGATGCCAAGATCCGTCAGGAGCCCGACCTCGCCGCCCGGAACCAGCCCTTCGAAACGAAGCCCGATCGACAGCCCCGCCGGGGTCGCAACCGTGAGCCAGCCGGCAAGCGCCGCGACGGCGAGGAAGCTGATCCGGTAGACCCGTGCGGTTTCCCGTTCGGGCAGCAGGGCTATGGCCGCAAGGATGCTCAGGACCAGCGAGATCTCAAGGAGCGCGAAGCTCTCCCAGCCTGGCCCGAGAAGCGGCTGCACGATGGCGAAGGCGCCATTGGCGGTCATCGCACCGGCGATCAGCCATCCGGCGCGCGCCATGCGCCCATCGTTCCGCCGAAGCGCGTGGCAGACGGCGAAGATGAGAAGGAGGCTGAAGAGGACCGCCCAGATCGAGAAGGCCCAGCCCGCCGGTACCAGCGCCGTGCGATAGGGCTCGACGGCTTCCCCGACGCTCCGCTCCACCTCGAAGAGGGAAGGCGAGAAGCCTGCGGCGAACTGGAAGGCGGCGGCAAGGAAGACGAGGACCGAACGGAAGAGAGCCATCCGGTCCATGTAACCGCCGATCCATGCAAGGGCGAGTTCTAAGCGCTCGGCAGAACAGCCCGGCCTGCCTGCCGCGTCACGCCGCAGCCCGGCGGTCGCTCAGGCTGGTTGGTTCCGCCGGTCCGATAGGCTAGATCGGCAGCCCGGCCCAGAACTTCCAGAGAGGCGCATGGTTCAAGACGATCAGCAGCCTCCTGCCGAGGACGATGCACAGACGGCCGAGGACGCCTCTGAGGGCGCGACGGTCGAAGTCGACAGCCTCGAGATCACGCTCACCGATGAGCAGATCGACGCCATCATCAAGGCGCGCGAAGCCGAGGAGGCTACAGCCGAATCGTCGTCCGTCGGGGACGCTTTGGACGAGGTCGTGCGGGAGGCGGAGGAGCTTCAAGGCGAAGCTGTCGATGCTGTCGAGGATGTGGCCGGCGAGGGCTCGGCCCTGGCGGAACTCGTCGACAGCGAGCAGATCCGTCAATGGCTCGGCGACCTCGTGGTGTGGTCGCGGACCGAGCTTCTCACCTGGAACTCGTTGATCCAGCTCGGCCTGGTCTTCGGTGCGCTGATCCCGGCGGTGATGTTCGGTCCGCGCCTGAAGGTCTTCATCCTCAGGCACCTCTCACGGCGCCTGCCCGATGGGCTCGCCCAGCGGCTCGCGCTGGCGATCGCGACCCTTGCGACGCCGATCGCGGCGTTCCTGGCCCTCACTCTCTTCGCCGCTGTTCTTGAGGACGGGTTCGGCCAGCGCGACCAGTTCATCGATGCCGCGCAGAGCCTTCTGGCCGCATGGATCGTCGTGCGGCTGGTCACCCTGGCGATCCGCTCCCCCTTCTGGAGCCGGGTGGCCTTCTATGTGGCGTGGCCGATCGCGGCCCTCGATGCCTTCGGGGTCTTAGGGGACGTCTTCGACTGGATGCGCGAGGTCAGCCTCGTCATCTCGCCTGCCACCGACGACCGTTCGGTGGTGCAGCTGACCCTCTACGACGTGCTGCGCGCGGCGGTGATCTTCGCGATCTTCATGCAGCTCGCCAAGCTCTTCTCCTCGGTCATCGTCGGGCAGGTCGAGAAGACCGACGAGATCAACCCCTCTCTCAAGGCGCTGATCTCGAAGATCATCAATTTCCTGATGCCGATCGTGGCGCTGATCCTCGCCCTTCAGATGATCGGGTTCAACCTGGCGAGCCTTGCGATCTTCTCCGGTGCCGTGGGTCTCGGTATCGGCCTTGGCCTTCAGAAGATCATCGGCAACTTCCTCGCCGGTTTCACCCTTCTTGCCGACAAGTCGATCAAGCCGGGCGACACCGTCCAGGTGGGTGACACCTTCGGTTGGATCACCGAAATGAAGTCCCGCTACGTCTCGATCAGGACCCGGGACGGCACCGAGCATCTCATCCCGAACGCGGAGTTCATCGAGAACGGGGTCGTCAACTGGTCTCACAAGGACAGGAACGTCCGCTGCCACGCGCCCTTCGGCGTTGCTTACGGGACCTCCGACCTGCGCCGGGTGCAGCAGATCGCCGTCGAAGCCGCGCTGAAGACCCCCCGGGTCCAGGAAACGCCGAAGCCGGTCTGCAATCTCATGGAATTCGGCGATAATTCGGTCAATTTCGACCTGCGCTTCTGGATCACCGATCCGCCGAACGGCATCGCCAATGTGCGATCGGAAATCCTCTTCAAGATCTGGGATGCCTTCAAGGCCGAAGACATCGAGATCCCCTTCCCGCAGCGCGACCTGCACATCAAATCGTCGGACGTGCGCTTGTGGAACGAGGGGGAAGAGCGCGGCAGCGAGGGGTCCCGCGGGACCGCCTCGCCGCCCGATAATCTTACTTGATGCCGACCAGTTCGAGATCGAACGTCAGGTCGCGGCCTGCCAGGGGATGGTTGGCATCCAGGGTGACCGTCTCATCGTCGGCCTTCGCCACGGTGACCGGCACGGTCTGCCCATCGGGGGTCTGCATGGCCAGGTGGGTGCCGGGCTCGGTCGGAAGGTCGGCGGGAAGCTGGGTTCGCGGGACGTCCTGAAGACGTGTCTCGTCCCGCTCGCCATAGCCCTCGTCCGGGGTGACGGTGACGTTCTTCTTCTCGCCGACGGTCATGCCGGTGACGGCCTTCTCGATCCCGGGGATCACCTGCTGCGAGCCGAGCTGGAACTCCAGCGGGTCGCGGCCTTCCGAGCTGTCGAAGGTCGAGCCGTCGGAGAAGGAGCCGGTGTAGTTGAGGACGACCGTGTCGCCTTGCTGTGCCTGCTTCATCGAAAATCTCTCTTTCGCTTGTCGTAACGCGGCCCTGACGGATGCGATCAGCGCATGCAAGAGTAGCGTCCGAAGCGGTCGCCTTCAGGCCAAGATGAGAGAGATGAGGACAGCCGCTCTCGTTGCGGAAGGCGGCCTTCGGTTTCGTGCCTCGAAGAGGGGCTCAGGCGCTTGGCGTGGGCTCTTCGAGCGCAAGGCGATAGCCGCCGCTCTCCGTGAGGAGTAGCGCATTTTCTCCGGGTTTCGGCTCGATCTTCTGGCGCAGGCGGTAGACGTGGGTTTCCAGCGTGTGGGTGGTCACACCGGAATTGTAGCCCCAGACTTCGTTGAGAAGAACATCCCGACTGACCGGCTGGCCGCCTGCCCTATAAAGATATTTCAGGATCGAGCTTTCCTTCTCGGTCAGCTTGATGCGGCGATCCTTGGGGTCGACCAGCATCTTGACCGCGGGCTTGAACTCATAGGGGCCGATCTTGAAGACGGCGTCCTCGGATTGCTCATGACTGCGCAGATGAGCGCGGAGGCGGGCCAGCAGAACGGCAAACTTGAAGGGCTTGGTGACATAGTCATTGGCGCCGGAATCAAGGCCGTTGATGACGTCGTCATCGGTATCGGACCCGGTCAGCATGATGATCGGCGACTTGAAGCCATTGTCGCGAAGCTTCCGGCAGGCGTCGCGGCCATCCATGTCCGGAAGGCCGACATCGAGAAGAACCAGGTCGATATGCTGCTCTTCGGTCAGCCGGTCGATCGCCTCGCCAGCGGTTCTCGCGACGCCGAGCTGAAATTCACTATGGCCTTCGAACTGCTCTTTCAGAGCATTGGCGAGGATTTCGTCGTCTTCGACCAGCAATACTTTTGCAGCACGCGTCATGCTTTTGCCCTTTCGCACCGGTGAGGTCCGGTACTCTTCCTTTCGCCCTCATGCCGACCGTGATCGGAGGGACGGTTCGACTGCCTCAGGACCATGCCCTCACTGGCTATTGATCGGCCAACGTCCCATGCGCCCGGGTGGTTCCTAAACCATCACAAGAAAAGTAGGGCGCCGACATGATCGCCCAAAACTTTGATTCGGCGCGAGGTCTATCGGATCACAAAGCTGTGAGCTCTCTAGCCCCGTTCACCGAAGAGCGCACTGCCCAGGCGCAGTTCGGTCGCCCCAAGACAGACTGCCGCCTCGTAATCCGCTGACATGCCCATGCTGCAGCGGGGAAGGCCGAGCCTGTCAGCGAGGCGGCGTAGAAGGGCGAAATGGGGGGCAGGGACCGCGTCCTTCGGCGGGATCGCCATCAGGCCCTGAACGTCGAGCCCGTATTCCTCGCGGCAGCGAACGACGAAATCGGCAGCTTCGTCGGGGCCGACCCCTGATTTCTGGGCCTCTTCGCCGGTGTTGACCTGTATGAAGACTGGCAGCGCACGGTGTTGCTTTTCCATCTCGGTGGCCAGGGCCTTGGCGATCTTGGGGCGGTCCACGGTCTCGATGAGGTCGAAGAGGGCGACTGCGTCCGCTGCCTTGTTCGACTGGAGGGGACCGATCAGCCGCAATTGGGTCGCCGGGAAGCGTTCTTTCAGCGAGACCCATTTGCCTTGAGCTTCCTGCACCCGGTTCTCACCGAAAACCCGGTGACCGGCCTCGAGCAGGGGAAGGATCGCTTCCTCACCAAAGGTCTTGGAAACCGCCGTCAGGGTGATGTCGCCAGGTGAGCGGCCGGCCTCTTCGGCGGCGCGCGCGATACGGGCCTTGGCGTCCTCGGTCTTGCGGATGATCTCGCTCGGGTTCATGGCCCTTCCGTGGCAGAGTTTCAGGACCGTGTCATCGCTCTCTCAAGGGCCGCCTGGCGCCTGCGCCGCGCCGCGCGGAAGCCTTGCGATCTCCCCTTTGCGCTCGCGCTCTTTTCGGATGAGAAACGTTTGCCTGACATCCTTGGGGCTGCACGCGCTCTGCCGAAGGGTGAGCCTCCCATCGCCGTCATCTTCCGTCATGATGGCCTCGGCCCGCAAACGCGTAAGGAACTCGCGCTCGAGGTCATGTCTGCGTGCCGCGAGACCGGGCATCTCTTCCTGATGGCGCGGGCCGACCTCGAGGGCGCTGACGGCGCCCATGCGCATGGGGGCGGTGCCGGGTCCAGGACAGCGCCGGTCCATGACGAGGCCGAACTGGCCGAGGCGACCTTGTGGGCGGATGCGGCTTTCCTTTCGCCGATCTTCCCCACGCTGAGCCACCCCGACACCAAGGGTCTCGGCCGCGCCCGAGCCGTCGCCCTGGCCCAGGCTGCACGGCTTCCCGTCTTTGCCTTAGGGGGTATGACGCCGGCCGGAGCCGCCGAGCTGGAGGGAACGGATTTTCAAGGTCTCGGCGCGATCGGCGCGTTCACCGGTTAGAAGCGGATCGAACTTTCGATCATCACTGCCGCAGCATCGGTCTTGCCGCCAAGCAGGCCGGGCTTGTCGCTGTCGACATATTGCGCAGCCGCACCAAGGGTCACGCCGCGGCCGAGGGCATAAGCGATGCCGGCCTGGGCGGTCTGGGTCCTGCGGTCGAGGGCGAAGGGCATGTTCACGTCGATCACCGGCCCGACGAGGAGGCTCGCATCACGTTCGGCGTCGGCCTGTCCGTAACCGAGCATCATTTTCCAGTCGCCAGCCGAATAGGTCAGCCCGGCGTCGAAGGCGAGATAGTCGCTATCGCTCGAAAGCTCGGCTGCATCGAGGCCTGCGTTGGTCGTCTTGACCGATCCGCCGATGGTCAGGTCGCCATAGGCGAGGTTCAGGCCGAGCGAGACTGCGCGGTAGTCCTCGAGGAGGTCCTCGGCGGAAAGGGCGCTGAGCTGCTCCTCTTCGGCGCGGACGAAGCTGGCGCCGAGGCCGACCATCAACCGGTCACTGCCGACGCTGAGGCCGTTCTGATAGTAGAGTGCACCTTCGGAGACCGCGCGCCAGCGCTGATCGGCAAGGATGACGGAACCATCATTGCCCAGCACGAAGCCGTCGAGCGGGGCGCAGCCGTTCTCATTGCTGCAGCCGTCGATCTGCGGTGCGTAGGAAACGCCCATCTGGACATTGCCGATGAGGCCGCCAAGGAAGCCCGGCGGCGGCATGTAGGTGATCTTGGGCGCGCTGCCGGAGAAATCGTTGACGGTGTTGACGTCGTTGAGACCGGTCGGGTCGGCCCGCCAGTCATTGACGCCGAGCGCGCGGAAGATGTTGGGCGAGGTCACCGCCAGACGAGCGGCCACGCCTTCCTGGGCACCGACGCTGATGCTGCCGAAGCCGCCGCGGGCGAAGACGAAGGCGCGGTCGATATAAAGATCGCTCTCGCTGCCGCCAATGCCGCGCATGCCCCCTGCAGTGAGGGAAGAGTAGCGCCCGCCGGTCGCCCGCTGGGCGGGCTGGTCGGTATCGAACCGCACGCCTGCGCTTGCGCCGACTTCGATGCCGCGGGTCGCGTTGGTCGTGCCGGTCACCGTCAGGCGGCCGTCGAGATCGCTAGCCTCCTCGTCGTCGGCGACCCCGGCCGTTGCCACCAGGTCGCCTTCCACCACGACGGGCCCATCCTGCGCCCAGGCGATGCCCGGGGCGGCCAGGAAGGCAACCGAGAGGAGAAGTTTGCGCACGAGGTTTTGGATCTCCGACGAGTAGGTTGGCTTTTTCTGACAACGAAATAGGGACTTGCCCAGCCCGTTTCTGCCTTAGGAACCCTTCATGATGGGTTTTTGATCCATGGTGCGGCAGGAATGCAACCATCTCACCCCGCAGGGGTTTGAAAGGACGTTTCGTGGTGCTAGTTCCCGCCGCGGACAGATGTAAGGGCAACATGGTACGTTCAGACAGATTGCGGCTGGTGAAGATCTTTGGAACCGCTTTGGTGGCGGCCGTTCTTGCGGCTTGCGCCGATACCGGCGGGTCCAAGGCCCTGCGTGTCGGCGGTGACGCCGCCCAGACCGCTAGCGTCAATCGCTATCTCTGGACCGCATCGCTCGAGACCATCGATTTCATGCCGCTTCAGAGTGTCGATCCGATCGCCGGGGTGATCATCACCGACTGGTACGCCAATCCGGCGACTCCTGACGAACGGTTCCGCACGAATGTCCTGGTCCTCGATTCCGCGCTCAGGGCCGATGCGCTGAAGGTGCGGGTCTTCAAGCAGGTCCAGCCCGAGCCGAACGCCGAATGGGTCGACGCGCCGATCAATCCCAACACCGCCCGCGAGATCGAGAACGCGATCCTGACCCGCGCGCGGGAGCTGCGGCTCAACGCTCTGGGCTGAGGCTTCGGGGCGGCCCTCGCCCTTCCCTGAAAGACCATTCGCGCTGCCTTGCTCCCGCAAGGACAGGCTCTCCCTTGTCTACGCCCGCAGATGACGGTTAACGCTCGTGGGCTGACCTCAATTGCGAAGGTAACCGATCCATGGCCAAATACGCCTTCCGCGCTGCCGAAGAAAAATGGCAGAAGCGCTGGGACGAAGAGAACTGCTTCGAAGCCGACAGCGAAAGCGGCAAGCCGAAATACTACGTCCTCGAGATGTTCCCCTATCCGTCGGGGCGCATCCATATCGGCCACGTTCGCAACTACGCCATGGGCGATGTCATTGCGCGGTTCAAAAGGGCGCAGGGCTATGAGGTGCTGCACCCCATGGGCTGGGACGCCTTCGGTCTGCCCGCGGAGAATGCGGCCATGCAGACCGGCGGGCATCCGAAGGAATGGACCCACGGCAATATCGAGGTGATGAAGCAGCAGCTCAAACGCATGGGCCTCGCCATCGACTGGAGCCGCGAATTCGCGACCTGCGATCCTGAATACTACGTCCACCAACAAAAGCTCTTCCTCGAGTTCCTGAAGAAGGGCTTCGTCGAGCGCCGCGAAAGCCTCGTGAACTGGGACCCGGTGGAAATGACAGTCCTTGCCAATGAGCAGGTGGTGGACGGCAAGGGCTGGCGCTCCGGCGCGCCAGTCGAGCGCAAGTCGATGTCCACCTGGTTCTTCAAGATCACCGACCGCGCGGACGATCTTCTCGCCGCCCTGGACGATGGCCGTCTTGAAGGCTGGCCCGCCCATGTGAAGGAGATGCAGCGCAACTGGATCGGCAAGTCCGAAGGCCTCAGGATGTCCTTCGCGCTGTCGGGCGATGATCTGCCCCAAGGCGAGCTGCCGATCTACACCACGCGGCCCGACACGCTCTACGGCGCGAGCTTCCTCGGCGTGGCGCCTGATCATCCGATCGCGAAGCACTACGCTGAGAAGGACCCGAAGGTTGCGGCCTTCGCCGCAGAATGCGCGGCGCAAGGCACCTCGGAGGCCGATATCGAAAAGGCCGAAAAGAAGGGCGTGCCGCTTCCCCTGACTGGAAAGCATCCGTTCACGGGCGAAGAGCTGCCGGTCTATGCCTGCAACTTCATCCTGATGCAGTACGGTACGGGCGCCATCTTCGCCTGCCCGGCCCATGACCAGCGCGACCTCGATTTCGCCCGCAAATATGGCCTCCCGGTCAAGCCCGTGATCGAGCCTTCGGAAGGTCACGGTACGGATCTGAAGGCGACGGCCCAGCCTTCCTGCCCGACCGATGATGGGCGGACCGAGGCCTATACCGGTCCGGGCACGATGATCCATTCGGATTTTCTCGACGGGCTCTCCGTGGACGAAGCGCTGCCAGCCGCGATCGCCCGGATCGAGGAAATGGGCCAGGGCGAGGGTACGACGAATTACCGCCTGCGCGACTGGGGGCTTTCCCGTCAGCGCTATTGGGGCTGCCCGATCCCCATCATCCACTGCGACGCCTGCGGCGCGGTGCCCGTGCCGGACGATCAGCTCCCGGTGCAATTGCCCGAGATCGACGCATCGGAGTTCAAGACCCCCGGCAACCCTTTGGACCGCGAAACGACCAAGAGCTGGCGCGAGGTTTCCTGTCCCGCTTGCGGCAGGGATGCGCGCCGCGAAACCGACACCATGGACACCTTCGTGGACAGCTCATGGTACTTCGCCCGCTTCGCCTCCCAGCCGGAAAACGCTCCGGTCGACAAACAGCAGGCTGACGGCTGGTTGCCCGTCCAGCAATATATCGGCGGCATCGAGCACGCCATCCTCCACCTTCTATATGCGCGCTATTTCATGCGCAACATGAAGGATTGCGGGTACACGGATGTCGATGAGCCCTTCACCAATCTCTTCACGCAAGGGATGGTGGTGCATGCAACGTTCAAGGACAAAAGCGGTGCTTGGCTCTTCCCAGATGAGGTGGAGATGAAGGGCGGAAAGGCTTTCAAGGACGGAGCCGAAGTCGCTATTGGTTCCATCGAAAAGATGTCCAAGTCCAAGAAGAACGTGATCGCGCCGGAGGTAATCGCCGACCAGTACGGAGCGGATGCCGCCCGGTTCTTCATGCTGTCGGACAGCCCGCCCGAACGCGACGTGGAGTGGACCGACGCCGGCGTCGAGGGCGCGTGGCGCTTTGCCAACCGGGTCTACGAAGCGGTGGCCAAGGGCGAGGGGCTTTTGAAGTCCGCAGGCGAGCCATCCGCTGAGCTGCCTGACGATCTGATGGCCCTGCGGCGCACGACCCACAAGACCATCGCGGGCGTCACCGGCGACATCGAGCATTTCCGTTTCAACAAGGCGATCGCGCGCCTTTACGAATTTCTCGGCGCCCTGAAGGGTCTGAAGACGCAAGGCGATGCGGCGCCGGTCGCGGCAGAGGCGCTCCGCGTCCTCACCCAGCTTACCGCCCCGTTCATGCCGCACCTTGCGGAGGAATGCTGGGCGCTTCTTGGCGGCGAGGGCCTGTGCGTGAACGCTGAATGGCCGAAGGCGGATGAAGAGCTCCTCGCCGACGACGTCATCACCCTGCCCGTCCAGGTCAACGGCAAGAGGCGCGGCGAGATCAGGGTCGCCCCGGGCCTCGGCAAGGACGAGATCGAGAAAGCGGCGCTGGCCGAGCCCGACGTTGCCCGCTTCATGGAAGGCAAGTCCGTCCGTAAGGTGATCGTCGTTCCTGGCCGGATCGTCAATGTGGTGGCCGGATGATGCGTCTTCAGGCGGCGGCGCTCCTGTGCCTCGCCCTCGGGGGCTGCGGGTTCCGGCCGCTCTACGCCGTGCCGGCTGAGGGAAGCGAGCAGCAGGCGATCTTGAAGACGATCGCGGTCGAGGCCGTTACCGGCCCCCGCGCGCCCCAGGCCACGCGCATCATGGCGAAAGAGCTGCCGGAGCGTTTCGCGGACCCGGGCTCTGATGCTCGGTACACGATGCAGGTGCGTCTCAACGAGCGGAACCAGGGCGTCTCGGTGACTATCGATTCGAACACGCGGCGCTTCAATTACTCCCTCTCCGGACAGATCCGCTATACCGACCGCAAAAGCAATGAGGTCCGTGTGCAGAACCTGCGAAGCATCGTCTCCTACGCGGTTGTCCCCAGCCAGTATGCGACCCTTGTGGGCCGGGAAGACGCGATCAGGCGCGCGGTCCTCGACCTCTCGCGCAAGATCGAAGTCGATGCCATTCTCTACGCCAATGGCGGCGCTGCCGAAACGTCCGATGGCGGACTTCTCGACACGCCCACCGACCAGGACCCTCTCCGCACGCTCGAACGGGACGCCGAAGCCGATCGCCGCCGGCAGGAGGACGCACCCGTCCTGATCGGTGATCCGCAGTGACGGCTCTCAAGGGCCGCGATATCGAGCGCTTCATCAAGGCGCCCGACCCGCAAATCGCCCTCGCCCTGGTCTACGGGCCCGAGCAGGGACTGGTCCGCGAGCGTGCCAAACGCCTCGTGGAGGCGGTGGTGCCCGACCTCGCAGACCCCTGGCAGGTCACCTCGTTGAACGATGAGGATGCGGGCGATGCCGTCAGGCTCTCCGACGAAGCCGCGCAGCAGAGCTTCCTTGGCGGAAGGCGGGTGGTTCGCCTGCGCGCCTCGGGCGCCCAGACCGGCACCGCGGTGGCTTCCCTTCTCAAGGGGGTTGAGGGGGGAAGCTTCGTGCCTGCCTCTCTCGTCATCGTCGAAGCCGGCGACCTCAAGAAAACCGCTGCCCTACGCAAGGTCTGCGAAACCTCGCCGGTGGCGGCCGCCATCGCCTGCTATCCCGAAGGGGAGCGCGACCAGCGAACGGCGGTGCGCGAACAATGCGCCGCCGATGGCTTGCAGGTCAGCGATGAAGCGATGGAGATGATCCTCGCCGCAGCGGGCCATGACCGGGGTCTCCTGCGGGGTGAGGTCGAAAAGCTCGTCCTTTTCAAAGGACCCGCCGGAGAAGAGCGGCAGGACCCGACCATCACCGGGGAGGATGCAGCAGCCTGCCTCAGCGACAGCGCCGAGGAAGACAGTTTCGCGGTCGCCTCCCTCGCCCTCGATGGCGACCCCTCCGCCCTGTCCCGCGCGCTTCGCGATGCCGAGCAGCAGGGCAGCTCCGTCGTCGGCCTCCTGCGGCAAAGCCAGAACCGCCTCCTGCGCCTCCTCCCCGCCGCAGCCGCCATGGCCAGGGGCGAGGGGGTCGGCGCGGCCATCAAGAAGATCAAGCCGCCCGTCTTCTTCAAGGAGGACACGCAGGTGCGCCGCCAGCTGGAGCGTTGGCCGCTGGCCCGGCTCGAGCAGGCGCTCGAAGCCCTCTACCGCGCCGAAGCCGCCTGCAAGAGAACCGGCGCGCCGGACCGGGCCATCGCCGAGCGGGCGCTTCTTTCCCTCGCGGCGAGGCGCAAGCGGTGAGCTGGCGCTGCGGGATCGTCAGCCTCTATCCGGATGCCTTTCCTGGGCCGCTCGGTGTCGGCGTTCTCGGCCGGGGGCTCAAGGATGGGCTCTGGAGCTACAGGGTCGAAAACCCCCGCGACCACGCCGGAGACAAGCACCGGACGGTGGACGACACCCCGGCAGGCGGCGGGCCGGGCATGGTGATGAAGGCCGATGTCCTGGCCCGAACCATAGACAGCTTGGGTGACGTTCCGGGTCCGAAACTTCTTCTCAGCCCACGCGGCGAACCCTTCGGTCAGGCCCTTGCCCATGAGCTTGCCGAGGGTCCCGGTGCCACCTTCGTCTGTGGCCGCTTCGAGGGCGTCGACGAGCGGGTCATCGGGGGGCGAAACCTGCGCGAAGTCTCGCTTGGAGACTTCGTCCTGGCCGGTGGCGAAGTCGCAGCAATGGCCATGATCGAAGCTTGCGTCAGGCTTCTCCCCGGTGTACTGGGCGCGCTCGCTTCGCGGGACGACGAGAGCTTCGAGAGGGACGGCCTTCTCGAATATCCCCAGTTCACGAGGCCGAGGGTTTTCGAAGGCCAGCCCATCCCCGATGTGCTGCTCTCCGGCGACCACAAGAAGATCAACCAGTGGCGCAGGGAACAGGCCCTCGCCTTGACGCGTGCGCGACGACCGGACTTGCTCGCTGGCTCCGAAGGGGGGCGGAAGAGGGCGCGGTCCAATCCGCCGGATAACGAGACGGACGAGACATGAACATCATCCAGGAGCTCGAGGCGGAACTCGCCAAGGAGCTGAAACCCGAAGTCCCCGCTTTCGCCCCCGGCGACACCGTGCGGGTCCAGGTGAAAGTCCGCGAGGGCCAGCGCGAACGCCTCCAGGCCTTCGAGGGCGTGTGCATTGCGCGCTCCGGCGGCGGCATCAACGAGAGCTTCACCGTGCGCAAGATCAGCTTCGGCGAAGGTGTCGAGCGGGTCTTCCCGATCTACTCGCCGCTGGTCGACTCGATCGAGGTCGTGCGCCGTGGCCGGGTCCGCCGCGCCAAGCTCTACTATCTCCGTGGTCGCCAGGGTAAGTCCGCCCGGATCGCCGAGAAGGTCGACACCAAACGTCAGGCAGCGGCTCTCGAGAAGAAGAAAGCCAAGGCCAAGAAGGCCAAGGCTGCCGACTAAGGCGCCCCACTGCTTTTCATCTGAGCCCGGTCGTTGCTGCGACCGGGCTTTTTTGTTGCTCTCGTTCTCCTGATAAGGAGAGAGCGATGGCGCGCGTCGTTGGACTGGGCGGTGTTTTCTACAAGGCGAAGGACCCCGAGGCCCAGACGGCCTGGTATCGCGACAAGCTCGGGCTGAAGCCGGGGGACGGCTATCAGGGTGTGGAGATGCGCTGGCGCCGCCCCGAAGAGCCCGACCGCCAGGACATGTCGCTGGTCGCCTTCTTCGAGCAAGACAGCGACTATGTCGGCAAGGGCGGCCACGCCTTCATGCTGAACTTCGTGGTGCAGGACATCGAAGGCCTGGTCGACAAGCTGCGCGCGGACGGCTGCGAGGTCTCCGAAAAGATCATCCACGAAAGCTACGGCAAGTTCGCATGGGTCACCGACCCGGAAGGCGTCCGCGTCGAGATCTGGGAGCCGACCGGGCCGGTCCCGGACCTTAGCTGACGAACCGAACGGTCAGCGCGGCGCGGCTGGTATCAACTGCACGCCCTGCCCGCGCGCCCAACTGATCTGCCGCAGGGGCCGTCCATCCATTCCGACCACCGCGAGGCTGACCGCGCCGCTTTGCCAGTCGATGTTCAGCTCACCGAAATTCTCCGTATAGACCGGGTCGCCGAGGCGGTGGGGTCCCGGCTCGTGGTCCGTGCGCCCGCCCTGCTCGCGCCAGGTGCTGGCGGGCTTGTTGAGCGACGAGGCGGTCAGTTCGATATATTGCCGCTCGGCGAACTCGTCCGAACCCCGCACATAAATGCCGCCTGAATGCCGGTCGCCGGAAATGAGGATCGTCTCGCCGTTTGCCGTATCCAGAATGTCCATCAACCTCGCGCGCGCGGCGGGCAGGGTCCGCCAGGCTTCCCAGCCATGGCCTTCGGCGATGATCTGGATGGAGCTGATAACCAGCCTGATCTCGGCGGGTTTCTTGAGCTCTTCGGCAAGCCACGCTTCCTGGTCTGCACCGAGCATCTGCGCGTCCGGATCCATCTTCGGAAGGTAGCGTTCCTTGCCCGGAGCGCCCGTCTGATCGGTTGGCCTCAGATCGTCCCGGAAGTAGCGGGTGTCGAGAAGGATGACCTGTACGCGCTTTCCAGGTTCGCCGAAAATCTTCGAGGTATGGACGCCTGGCCGGCTGCGCCGTTCGTCGTCTTGCGGCAGCGCCCAGACATCTTCGAACAGCGCTTCCGCTTCCTCCTTCAGAGGAAATGATCCGCCCTGATCGTTCAGGCCGTAGTCGTGATCGTCCCAGACCGTCATCAACGGGATATCGCGGCGGAGGGCGGCGAAGCGGGGCACGGCGGCAAGGGCCGCGTAAGCTTCGCGAAGCTCAGGCATGCGCGGGTTCGTTTCGTCCTCGACATCGCCGTAGACATTGTCGCCGAGAAGGACGAAGAGGTCCGGCTCCCGCGCGCGGATCGTCTCGAGGATCGGCATGGGAATGGTCTGGTCCAGACAGCTTCCAAAGGCGATCCGTGTCAGGACCTTATCCTCAGCGATCGCTGCTGAGGGCATGGGGGCCGGTTCGACCGCCAGCTCGGGCGCGTTTGCGCAGGCGGCGAGGATCGGCAGGAGGGCGAGGCGAAGAAGGTTTCTCATCGCTTCGCCTCTACTGCCATCTTGTGACGGTTTTATTCCGAAGAGGCGGGGTCGGCGTCGTCTTCGCTTTTCCGGAAGCCTTCGGGCGCGTTGGCGGCCATCCAGGTGAAGGCGGCATAGGCGGCGACGTTCTGCGCCAGCGCCTCGGGGTCGATCTTGTCGAGCGTATCGTCGGCGGTGTGGTGAAGGTCGAAATAGTCCCAGCCGTTCTGTTTCAGGGTGACGACGGGAACACCGGCCGCACGGAGGGGACTGACGTCCGGACCGCCCGATGCCATGTTGTTGCCGGGCGCGATGCCGATGGGACGCAACACCCGCGCCATCTGCCTCGCAGCTTCCTCGCGGCCTTCCCCGAAGCGTGTATCGAGCTGATAGATCCGCCCGGCGCCGAAGTCGCTTTCAGCCGCTACCGCATGCTTGTCGAGGCTGTCGCGATAGGCGTTGGCATAGGCGCGCGCGCCGACGAGGCCGACTTCCTCCGCGCCCCAATAAACGAGGCGGATGGTGCGGAGGGGCTTCTCGCCGGTCTCGTTCACATGGTCGAGGATCAGCTTGGCGGCGCCGGTGGTGATGCCGATGCCCGCGCCGTCATCGACCGCGCCGGTGCCGAGGTCCCAGCTGTCGAGGTGTCCGCCGATCACGACGACTTCGTCGGTCTCACCCGGGATCTCAGCGATGACATTGCCGCTTTCGACGGTCTTGCGGGTGCGGACGGCCATGTCGAGCTTCACGGTGACCGGGCCCCGCTCCATCGCGCGGGCGAGCTGTTCGGCGTCGGAGAAGGAAAGGGCCGCCGTCGGGATCGCCGTGACCTCGTCATCGTAACGCATCATGCCGGTATGGGGGAAACGGTGCTGGTCGGTGCCGACCGAGCGGATGAGCGCTGCCACAGCGCCGCGCTTGGCCCCCTCATTGGCTGCGCCCGAACGTTTACGCACGGCCACGCCGTAGCCTGAGCCGTCCTGGGTCCGGGTCATCCCCTCATCGACAAAGACGATCTTGCCCTGAAGGCTCTGATCCATCGGCGCCTCGATGAGATCGTCGAGGGTTTCGAAGCGTACGACCTCGGCGGTCACGCCCCTGCGCCCTGTGCCGACCGAGTTGCCCAGCGCCGTGATCTCGAGGGGCTGCGGGAAGGGATCGGTGATGACCAGCTCCTCCCGGACCCGCTCCCAATAGGGCATGTCGAAGGTCTCGGTGCGGACATTGGCGAAGCCGAGTTCCGTGAGTTTCGCTTCCGCCCAGGCTCTCGCGCGCGCTTCGGCTTCCGAACCGCCGAGCCTCGGGCCGACCTCGGTGGTCAGGCTCTCGGTGACCTTATAGCCCGTCTCATCCGAAAGCGCCTCGCGCATCAGCTCGTCGGCCGTCTGGAGGACGTCCTCGGGAATGGCCTGGGCATGGGCGATGGAGAGGGAAGCGGCGGCGGCAAGAAGGAGCGTTCTCATGGGCAGCACCTTCGCCCTGCCGCCGTGAAGGTCAAGGGCGCGATGCTTCGGCAAGGAAGCGGTTCATGTCGGCGACGACCGGCGCCTTGCCGGTCAGAGCCACCGCCACGATGATCTCGATATGGTCGATGTCGTCGTAAAGGATCGCCTCGGCCTCGACGCCCGCTTCCTTGAGAAGCTCAGCCATCCTCTCGGCGTTTCGCGGTTTGACCACGTTGTCGTCGCGGCCATGGAGCAGCAGCATGGGCGGCGCGTCGGCGCTGATGCGGTTGACCGGCTGGGTCGCTTCGAGGTCCTCGGCCATGCCGAAAGCCGCCTTGGTGACCCGGCCGTCAAGGGGCAGGAAGCTGTAGGGCCCCGCAATGCCGACCACAGCGTCGATGATTTCGGGCGAGGTCCCCTCCGCTTGCAGGAACTCGGGTGCGAGGGCGACCTGCACGGCATTGTAGCCGCCGGCGGAGTGACCTGCGAGGAAGAGGGTGTCCGGATCGCCGCCGAAACGGCCGGCGTTCTCGTGGATGAAGGCCACCGCCTTCGCCGCGTCCGCCATGAAGTCAGGATAGCCGAACTCGGGCGCCAAACGGTAGTTCATGACCGCGGTGAGGTAGCCTTCAGAGGCAAAACGGCGGCCGAGCCAGGGGTAATCCTCCTTGTCGCCGCGCTCCCAAGACCCGCCATGGATAAAGAGCAGCACCGGATAGGGGCCTTCGCTCGCGGGCTTGTAGATATCGAGCTTCTGCCGCTCGAGAGGACCATAGGCGATATCCGTCTGCCGCTCCCATTCGCCGCGCAGTTTGGGCGCGACGAGATTGAGGAGCTGCGGCCCGGAACAGGCGGAGAGAAAGACGAGAAGGCTGGAGAGGGCAATGAAGCGACGCATCGGCCAAGAACGTCCTGTTTCTCCTTTCGCGTCAAGCGCGCCAATTGCAGCGATGGTTCAGGCGGCCTGACGCCGGGCGAGGCCGCGGTCCGAGAGCGCGAGATAGGCGGTCTGTCCGTTGACGATATCGAGCCACGCATGAAGCGCGATCCCGGGCCAGAGCGAGCCTGTCAGCAGATAAAGGACCGTCAGGAAGGCGCCAGCCATGGCGACTGGCAGGATGCCGCGTGGGCCCTGATAGGCGTGCATCGAGGTGAAAGCGACCAGAGCCAGGAGGGCAGCGCCCCATTGGGGCATGATGAGTGAAAAGGCCCAGATGAGATAGCCGCGGTAGATCACCTCTTCGGTGACCCCTGCCGTCAGGCCGAGAAAGGTGAAAGCGGAGCGCTCGCTCGCCGTTCTGGGAAGAAAGGCGAGGTCCGCGCCGCCTTCCAGGACGCCCTCGCGATAGGCGGATCGAGCACCAGGGCTGAATATCATGGCGGCGCACTGGTAGAGGAAGAAGGCGGCGAGGAGCGCCCCGAGCCCCATGGCGACAAGGGCGGGCAGATCCATCTCCCACGGGCCAAGCCCGAGTTCCCCAGCGCTTCGCCCTCCCAGAAGCCAGGCGCTCCCTACCACCGCGGCGAGGGTCCAAAGCTTGAGGCTGGCCCAGAAATAGCGCGGAACCCGCTCACCGTCGGCAAGGTTTGCCATGCGCTTCTTGAAGCGGGGGGCGGAGAGGAACTCCTCGACAGGCAGGATGAGGAGGAGAAGGCCCAGCGCGCAAAGGTCGATGGGGCCGAGGCCGACTTCGGCCGCGTTCTGCAGAATGGTTTCGATCATGGCTGCTCTTTCCGCTTGTCTGCCCGACTATCCTGTTCTACGAAATGAATATGAATTCAAGTTCAAAAAGCAGCAGGCCGCAATCCAAAGCCGCGCGGACGAAAGCGCGGCTTCTCGATGCCCTCGACGTCCTTTTGCGCGAAGCCGAATTCGAGCAGATCGCCATTACGGACATCGCGCGCGAAGCCGGCATGGCCACGGGCTCGGTCTATGTGCATTTCAAGGACAAGACAGCGTTCCTCGAAGCCCTGCTCGATGAGAGGCTGCAAATCCTGAGGCAACGGGTGGAGGAACAGGGGGCGGCATTGACGAAAAACCCGCGCCCCTATCCAGACCTCCGCTCGGCCCTTCTCGCCGCCGCCCGCTCAGCCGAAGAACAGGTGGAGGCGGACGGCCATATCATCCGTGCCCTTCAGACCCTTGCCCGGCTCAGGCGCGGGGAGAAGCATCAGCAGGCGGAGCTTCTGGCGGAAGAGGCCTTCGAAGGGCTCAAGGGTTTCCTTGAAGCCTACCGCGATGAGATGGCGGTCCGTGATTTCGACGAGGCGGCGCGGATCGTCAGCCTCGCGCTCAACAATTTCTTCCTCGACAAGGTCTTCGGCTCTGCCCCTGAAGGAGCGTTCGCGGAGCGGGTGCTGCCGAAAGCCCGGGCCGAGCCTCTGGCTTTCATGCTTCACGCCTACCTGACCGGCTTCAGACCTGAATAAAGGCGCTGCGCGGCGTGGTCCAGATATCGAGCGCGCCTGCAATCGGATGGCGGAAGACAGCCCCGGTGTTCTGTCCACCGAGTTTTCTTGCCACCGCCTGGGAGCCCACATTGTTCGGCGCAATCACATGAATGAGCTGGTCGAGGTCAGGCTTGCGCTTCAGGATCCATGCGCCTGCGGCCTTGGCCGCTTCCACGGCATAGCCGCGGCGCCAGCGGCGCGGGTGGATGGTCCAGCCGATCTCCAAGGCCGGCCAGCCCGCAGGCTGCCACGGCCCGACCCGCCCGACGAGAAGACCCGTCGAGCGTTCGGTCACCGCCATGAAGCTGAAGCCGACGAGGGGCCAATGCCCCTCGATCATGGCGATCTCGCGCCCGGCCTGCTCGGGCGAGGCTGGGCCGGGAACCAGCGTGCGCTCGACGGCGGGCTGGTTCATCATTTCGAAATAGGCCGGAATGTCGGCCATGATGAAGCGCCGGAGCGTCAGCCGCTCCGTCTGGAGAACATCAGCGCCCGGCGCGATAAGTTTCATCAGCCGAGGCTCGGCTCGATGCGCTTGCACGCCTCGACGAGGTCCTCGACAGCCGAGACGGAGTGCTCGAACATCTGCTTTTCTTCCTCGGTGAACTCGATCTCGAGGATGCGCTCGGCGCCCTCGTCACCGATGACGATCGGCACACCGACATAGCGGTCCTTCACGCCGAACTCACCGTTCAGATAGGCGGCGCAGGGCACGACGATCTTCTTGTCCTTCAGGTAGCTCTCCGCCATCTGGATGGCCGAGGCGGCAGGCGCGTAATAGGCCGAGCCGGTCTTCAGGAGGCCGACGATCTCGCCGCCGCCCTTGCGGGTGCGGTCGACGATGGCATCGAGCTTTTCCTGGGTGGTCCAGCCCATCTTGATCATGTCGGGCAGGGGCACGCCCGCGATCGTGGAGTAACGGACGGAAGGGACCATGGTATCGCCGTGACCGCCGAGAACGAAGGCGGTGACGCTCTCGACACTGACGTTGAACTCCTCGGCGAGGAAATGCCGGAAGCGCGAGGAATCGAGAATGCCCGCCATGCCTACGACCTTGTTGGTCGGCAGCCCGGAAAACTTCTGCAGGGCCCAGACCATCGCGTCGAGGGGGTTGGTGATGCAGATGACGAAGGCGTTCGGCGCATGCTTCTTGATGCCCTCGCCCACGGCCTTCATCACCTTGAGGTTGATCTCGACGAGATCGTCGCGGCTCATGCCCGGCTTGCGCGGCACACCGGCGGTGACGATGCAGACATCGGCGCCTGCGATATCGGCGTAGTCCTGTGTACCCTTGAGGCGGCTGTCATAGCCGTCGACCGGGGCGGACTGGGCAATGTCGAGCGCCTTGCCCTCGGGAATGCCTTCGGCGATGTCGAACAGGACGACGTCCCCCATCTCCTTCATCGCGGCGATATGGGCGAGGGTGCCGCCGATCATGCCGGAGCCGATCAGGGCGATCTTTTTGCGGGCCATGGAGTTCTCCTTGAGGTCGTCGTGGAAATCTCCGGCGCTCTACCTGCCCTCCTGCCGCACTGCAACGCAGGACCGGCAGCCGCGGGAGTCAAAGCTGCTCGCCGCGCCACCTTACGCCCTGCCAGTCCATCAGGACGTCCCAGCTTCCACCATCGGCCTGTTCGAAGGTCATGCTCTCGGCGGCTTCGGGATCCTCGAAGAAGACCGTCTCGCTTTCGGGCTTCAGCACGCCCGCGCGTTCGCCGTTCTGGTAAACCACGAGCCGCCCGCTCTCGACCCGGAAGACGAGCTGCAGGTTCTCGATTTCCCTGAAGGTATAGACCCCTTCATAGCGGCTGAGGGTTTCGGGCGGCAGACTGATTGCGGTGCGGTTGATGGGGGCGGGGATCTCATATTCGCCCCCCGTCAGCATGGCGCGCATGTCCCGGTTGATCTGCGAGAAGGGAATGCCGTCATAATTGGCGAGGACGACGAAGCTGATGGCTTCGCCAAGATCGGTCTCGACATAGGCCCGCTTGCCGCGCGTCCCGCCCGCATGGGCGATGACGCCGTCGGAGGCGAGCTTGTCGGCATGGGGCCCCTCGGCCGCGAACCGCAGGAATTTCTGCATGTCCCGGGCGGTCGAATAGTGGATCGCGGTGCGGATATCCTCCTCGGGAAAATCGAGGACCGGCGTGAGGGTACCGTCTTTCAGATAATGGCCGAAGGCATAATCCTCCGCCTCGCTTTCGCCGCCGAAATGAGCGCCTGAACGGGTCATGCCTGCAGGCTCGAAGATGGCGTCCTCGACGTAGGAGACGAAGCTTTCCCCGGCGATCTCTCCGATCAGGAGATAGAGGAGTTGGAAGCCGGTGTTCGAATAGCGGCTCTGACTGCCGGGTTCGAAGGCGAGTGTTTCGCGGGCGAGGGCGCGCAGGATATCGTCCGGGCCGAGGGCGCTGGGCGGTTTCTTCAGGGTGGTGAATTCCCGCGGCAGCCCGGAGCTGTTCGTCATCAGGTGCCGGATGGTGATCCTGTCGCCGTAGGGCAGTCCGTCGATATGGCGCGACACCGGATCGTCGAGCTCCAGCCTGCCTTCGGCTTCAAGCTGATAGACGGCGAGCCTCGCGAGAAGCTTCGTCACCGAGCGCAGGTCGAACTGGCTTTCCGTTGTCACCGCCAGCGAAGGCAGGTCGGGCCGGTCCATATTGTAAGCGGCGAGATGCACGACTTCGCCATTCTTCGCGGCAAGGACCACGCCGTTGAACTGATCCATGGCCGTCAGGGCATCGAAATACGCCTCGACCGCTCCATCTTCGGGGCTCTGAAATGGCGGCGAGACTGAGGTGCAGCCGGCGCTGAGCCCAAGAAGGGCAAGGGCGAGGAGGCGGGGCGGTATCATCGGGAACCTTCGCTGCTGGGACGGGGTGCAGGTATGGCTGCGAACCCGTCACGCAAGGTTTCCTGTGCAGCCGCGCCCACGCAAATGCGAGAATGCTTAAGGAACGACGGCGGGCGTTTCTCCGTTTCCACTGGTGACATTCAAACGCAAAGGGAGTTCCCCATGGACATCCTCCGCATCATCGCTGCCATCATTCTGCCGCCCCTCGGTGTGTTCCTGCAGGTCGGTCTCGGCCTTCATTTCTGGATCAACCTGATCCTTCTTATCACCGTTGTCGGCTGGCCCGTGGCGATCATCCACGCCGTCTACGTCATCCTGACCCGCTAAGACCCATGCCCGACGGCAGTCACAGTTTCGAACCCGTGTCCAAGCAACGTTTCACTCTCCGGCGGCCGGCGCGTTCGGTGGGGGCCAACGCCCCGCTGCCGCCGGAGGTGGAACGGGTCGACAGGATCGCGGACCTCATGGATTCGCGCTTCAGTTTCCTTGGCATCCGCTTCGGTCTCGACAGCATTCTCGGCCTCGTGCCGGTGGTCGGCGACGCGGCCGCCCTCGGTATGTCAGGCTATCTGATCATCGAGGCCGCGCGGGCGGGAGCCAGGAAAAGCACCCTTGCAAAGATGGCGGCCTATGCCGGTATCGACGCCACCATCGGCTCCGTGCCGGTGATCGGTGACGTCTTCGACCTCTTCTTCAAGGCGAACCGCAAGAATGCCAAGCTCCTCAAGCGGGAGCTGATGCGGCGCCACGAGGCTCGCCAGGCCGGCGAGCCCCTGACCATCGACCGCTGATCACTCGCCCAGCGGAGTTGCTTCCTCGGCGGCGTCGTGGCTCGCGTCTATCGCGTCCTGCACAGTGCCTTCCTTGCGGGCGGCGAAATAGTCACGGGTCATCTTGAAGACGACCGGACTGAGGACCACCAGGGCCACGAGGTTCGGCGCCGCCATCAGGCCGGTCAGCGTGTCGGCTGAGACCCAGACGAGGTTCACGATCCCGGCGATCCGGTCCTGGAAGCTGATCAGGGCCGAACCGATGAACACCACCACCACCCACGAAATGCGGAACGGAAGGATGGCCTTCTCGGAGAAGAGAAAGGCGCAACAGCGCTCGCCATAGTACGACCAGCCGAGGATCGTGGTGAAGGCGAAAACGACCAGGCTGATCGAAACGATGTGCTCGCCGACACCCGTAAGGGTCGCATCGAAGGCCGAAGCGGTCAGCGGAACGCCCGTATCGCAACCGGCGGGCTGAAGTCCTCCCGCGAAGGTTTCCAGGGTGGCCATGGCCGGGATGCAGTTATCTCCGACGACGCCCGAGGTCAGGATCACAAGCGCCGTGATGGTGCAGACGATCAGGGTGTCGATTACCGTTCCGAGCATGGCAACGAGGCCCTGGTTCACCGGATCGGCGTTCTTGGCGGCCGCGTGCGCGATCGGCGCGGAGCCCTGGCCGGCTTCGTTCGAGAAGATACCGCGCGCGACGCCTTTCTGCATGGCAAGGAAGAGAAGACCGATCGAGATCCCGGTGGCTGCCGAATCGAGCCCGAAAGCGCCCCGGAAGATCCGCACGAAAGCGTTCGGAACCTGCTCGATATTCGCACCGATGACGATGAAGCCTGCGAGAAGATAGGCTGCCGCCATGAAGGGGACGAGCTTGGAAGCGACGCCCGCGATCCGCTTCACACCGCCGAGAATGACAAGGGCGGCGGACACCGCGACGACCGCCCCGGTGATAAGGGGATTGATGCCGTAGGCCGAACGCAGGCCGTCAGCGATGGAATTGGACTGAACCAGTGCGCCGGTGCCCCAGGCGCCGAACATGCCGAAGACGGCGAAGAGTACCGCCAGCCACATCCATTTGGGCCCCATGCCGTTCTTGATGTAGTACATCGGCCCGCCGACATGGGCGCCGGTGGCGTCAGTTTCACGGTATTTCAGCGCCAGCACGCCTTCGGAGAACTTGGTGGCCGTGCCGACGATGGCGGTGACCCACATCCAGAAGACCGCACCCGGCCCGCCGATCGCGATGGCCGCCGCGACGCCGGCGATGTTGCCTGTCCCGATGGTGGAGGAGAGGGCGGTCATCAGCGCGCCGAAAGGCGAGACCTCGCCTTCGCCCTGGTTCGGACGCTTCCGAAACATCTCGCTGACCGCGAAGGGGATCTTGCGCACCGACATGAAGCGCATGCCGATCGTCAGATAGATGCCCGTGAGGAGCAGGAGCGGAATGAGAAAGAAAATGCTCCAGACGAAGGCGTTCACGGCCTGAAGGGCGTTGACGAAGGCTTCAAAGGTCATGGTGCGGGAGGATCCGAACTGGTTTGTTTCAAAGCGCCGGACGCTAGTGGCGACCCCGGCTCTTGTCCAGTTGAGAAGCCCCAGGGTCCGGACCTGTAAATTCTTTCGTCTTTGGCGTCCGGTCCCCCGCTGTCCGGCCAGGAGCGGAAGGGCTGGAATAGCCCGGCTCCTTCAGTGCTTGCGCGACGACGTCCGGGCAGCGTGGGTCGGACGTCCTTCGGATCGGGCGTCCTGGCGCCCCTGCTGCGTCGCTGGACCTTGAGGTAGCGGGGCGACCCCTGCGGTCCAGCTCTTTTGAGGAACGTCAGGACGCCTCGACCAAAGACACGAGAGTTTACAGGTCCGGGCCCTAGTCGTCTTCGTCTGCGCGGTGCGGCAATTTGAGATAAGCTTCGCTGCGCATCTCGAAGAGCCGGCTGGCCGTGCGCTCGAATTCAAAGGCGAGCTTGCCCGATGTGTAGAGCTGGTCCGGCTCCGCGGCGGCCGAACAGACGAGCTTCACCCGGTGGTCGTAGAGCGCGTCGATGAAGGTCCTGAAGCGTGCGGCCGCATCAGCGTTCTCGGGTGACATCAGGGGAACCCGGTCGAGAAAGACCGTCGGGTAGCGCCGGGCGACGGAAAGATAGTCCGAGGCTCCAAGGGGGTTCTCGCAGAAATGCGCGAAGCTGCCCCTTGCGACCGAGGCTGCCGCTTCGGGGATGACGAGACGCCGCCCCGACAGCAGGATCTCCTCGCGCGCCACATTCTCGCCCTTGGCCTGCTCCTGAAAGGCGCGGTCCATGGCCTGGTCGGCATCTTCGCCAAGAGGCGAGAAATAGAGGCCATGCTTGCGCAGCCCGGCAAGCCGGTAATCCTCCGCCGCGCCGAGTTCATGGACGTCCAGAGTTTCGCTCAGAAGACTGATGAACGGCAGGAACAGTTCGCGGTTGATCCCGTCCTTGTAAAGATCGTTCGGGCGCCTGTTCGAAGTGACGACGAGTTGCCCGCCCCGCTCGAAGAACTGCTCGAACAGGCGCCCCAGAAGCATCGCATCGGCAATATCGGTCACCTGCATCTCGTCGAGACAGAGAAGCGCACCGCGTGTGAACGCTGCTTTGGCGGCATGGGGGATCGGGTCGTCGAGGCCTGCTCTACGGGCGCGGTGGCGATGCTTGCGCCGTTCCTGCTCTCCCAAGTCCCGCCAGTCGGCGATGAAGCCGTGCATCTCCTCCATGAAGACATGGTAGTGAAGCCGCCTGGTCGGAAGGTCCGGGGCGGACCGGGCGAAAAGGTCCATCAGCAGGGTCTTGCCCGCTCCGACGCCGCCATAAAGGTAGATGCCGCCTGCCTCGCGCGGCTTCTGCCATGGAAGGGTCCGCTTCTTCTCGGACCGCAGGGCGTCCTCGAAGGCGCCCAGCGTTTCGGCCGCCCGCTTCTGGGCAGGGTCTGGCCTAAGTTTTCCTTCGGCGACCAGACGGTCATATGTCTCAAGAGTGCGCGCCATGATGCGCCCCGGATAAGGACCTGACCGATGACTGACAATGCCGCTCTTTCCTACTGGGACATCGAAGAGGCGCGCGGCAGGATCGCCTCCCACATCGTCCGCACGCCGCTCTTGCGCGCTGATGCTCTCGACGAGGCGGCAGGGGGCGAGGTCTTCTGCAAGGCCGAATGCCTTCAGGGTACGGGGTCCTTCAAGCTGCGCGGCGCGCTCAACCATATCCTTTCGCTGACCGATGAGGAGAAGCCGCGCGGGGTAGTCGCCTATTCCTCGGGCAACCACGCCCAGGGCGTCGCGCGGGCAGCTAAGATCGCTGGCGTGCCCGCCGTGATCGTCATGCCGGCCGATGCTCCGAGGGCGAAACGGGAGCGAACGGCAAGGGACGGCGCCGAGATCGTCTCTTACGACCGCGAGCGGGATAGCCGCGAAGAGATCGGCGCGGCCATCGCGAAGGAGCGCAGCGCCAAACTGGTGCCGCCCTTCGACCACCTTCTCACCGTTGCGGGGCAGGGCACGGCTGGCATCGAGATCGCCGAAGACATTCCGGCTCCTCCCGATCAGGTCGTGATCTGCGCCTCGGGCGGGGGCCTCGCGGCCGGCATCGGTCTCGCCATGCGCCAGCATGTCCCGGACATCGCTATCATCACGGCGGAGCCGGACGGTTTCGATGATCTCGCGCGCTCTTTGGAGACAGGCCAGAGGCAGCGAAACGAACGCCGCGGCGGCTCGATCTGCGATGCGCTCATGGTGGAAAGCCCGGGCATCCTGCCTTTCGGGGTTCTTCAACGTCTCGGTGCACGAGGGGTCAGCGTCAGCGATGACGAGGCGATGGACGCCATGGCCTATGCGGCGCGGGAGCTGAAGGTCGTTCTGGAGCCCGGCGGCGCGGTCGCCCTGGCGGCGGTTCTGACAGGAAAGATCGCCACCAAAGGCCGCCGCACGGCCATTGTCCTGTCAGGAGGTAATGTCGATCCCGCCCTCATGATCGAAGCGTTGCGCAAAGGTGACAGCCCCGCCGAACTGCACGGGCGCTGAAACCAAACCCGTTTCGAGACGTTCGTTCCACACTTGCGGGCAAAGCCGCCCGGGAAACGGAACCTAGTCTTATGAAACTGTTCAAACTCGCTGCCCTTGGCATCTCGGCCGCCGCACTGACGGCCTGCAGCACCGTGGGCAACCAGTCCACGTCCGCCTCAACGCAGGTGTCCAACGACGAAGTCGAACAGGATTTCGAATATCCCACCTATCGTCAGGATACGATCGCGCAGGAAGCCGGCAACGCCTTCGGCCAGCTCTCGGCCGAGATGGCGGAAGTCATCGACAATGTCTTCGACCGCAATGGCCGTCCCCAGGCGTTCATCGCCGGTGAGGAAGCTGGCGGCGCCGTCGGCGTTGGCGTCACTTACGGCAAGGGCTATCTTTACCGTCCGAACCAGGAGCCTGTCGAAATCTACTGGCAGGGCCCGAGCCTTGGCTTCGACCTGGGTGCGGACGCCTCGAAGGTCTTCATTCCCGTCTACGGGCTTGGCGCCACCGAGAATATCTACAAGCGCTTCCCCGGCGGCGGCGGCAACATCTACTTCGTCGGCGGTGTCGGCGGCGAGGCCATGACCCAGAACGGCACCACCATCGTTCCGATCCGCTCGGGCATCGGCGCACGCGCTGGCGTTTCGGTGGAATATTTGAAGTTCACGCCGACCCGCAACGTCAATCCGTTCTAAGACGGCTCTTGCATCGCCAATAAGCAAAGGGGCCCCGCGGGGCCCCTTTTTCGTACCGGCAGGGAAAGGACGGTCAGTTCTTGCTGCCTGACCGCTCCACCAGCATCCGCTTGATCTCGGCGATCGCGGCGGCGGGGTTCAGGCCCTTCGGGCAGACCTGCACGCAGTTCATGATGGTGTGGCAGCGATAGAGCTTGAAGGTGTCGTCGAGCTGCGCCAGCCGCTCGTCGGTCTTGTCGTCGCGGCTGTCCTTGATCCAGCGATGCGCCTGGAGAAGGGCGGCCGGGCCGAGATATTCGTTCTGCTCCTCGCCTTCCATGCCTTCCTTGTTGCCGTTCCACCAGTAAGAAGGGCAGGCGGTCGAGCAGGATGCGCAAAGGATGCACTCATAAAGCCCATCAAGCGCCTCGCGCTCTTCGGGGCTTTGCTGGTGCTCCTTCTCCGGAATGTCTTCGGACTGAAGGAAAGGCTGGATCTGAGCGTGCTGCTCGTAGAACTTCGTCAGGTCGGTGACGAGGTCCTTCACCACCGGCATGTGGGGCAGGGGATAGACGTTGATGTCGCCCTTGCCGAGCTCGTCGAGACCGGTGGTGCAGGCAAGACCGTTCTTGCCGTTGATGTTGAAGGCGCAGGATCCGCACACGCCTTCCCGGCAGGACCGGCGGAAGGCGATGGTGGGATCGAGCTCCGACTTGATCTTGATGAGAAGGTCGAGAACCATCGAGACGCCGCTGACGTCGATCTCATAGCTGTCGACCCGGGGATTCTCGCCGCTGTCGGGATCGTAGCGGTAGATGTTCACCTTGCGCAGAACCGCGTCCGACCCCTCGGTCTTGGCGGTGTACTGCTTGCCCTGACCGCTGATCTTGGAATTCCGGGGGAGGGTGAGTTCGACCATGGGTTGGCAGGGCTCCTGAATGCTTCGCTTCGTGCTACCCTGCAGCTAGGCGAGTTAAGACGAGGATGCAAAGGGCGTATTGGCGCGCGTTATTCTGTCGGCGGCCACGCTTTCAATCCTGCCGGACGCCGGCCCACCAACCGGCATAGCTCGAGTTCTTGGGATGGAGCCTCGTTTCGTCAGGGGCGCCGTCGTCCCACCAGACAGGGCCGCGCTCGCCGAGGGCAAGCTTGGCTTCGTGGACCTTCGCCCGCGCGGCTTTCCGCACCTCGTCGCTGGATGCGTCCTTCACCGCCCGGCGGGCTTCCATGAGGCGCTTTACCCAAAGCTGGCGTTCGTCCTCGGGGAGGCAGGGATCGGTCTTTCTCCAGAGCCGCTCCCTGGCCACGAAATAGCGGCCATCGGGGGTCTCGGGATACTTCAAGACCGGGCGGCCTTGCGCAGCGCCGCCTGAAGGGCATCGGCCAGATCGCCGCGCTCCTCCGGCGAGAGGAAGCTGCCGAGGATCAGGACCCGGCCCTTCTCGATCAGCCGCAACTGGGTTTCATGTTCGACGGGCCGGTCGATCTTCACGTCCGTCCAGTAGGGGCTGAGCTTCCATCGGGTCTCGTGGCCCGACGGCAGGACCCGCGAGACCCAGAGGGCGTCTTCGGTCAGGTGAATGCGCTCGTGGCGGCGGCCCTGCCTGTAGGAAAGCTCGAAAGCCCACCAGACGATCAGGATGTCGATGCCGCAGAAGAACGCCACCGGCCAGGCGCCGAGGGTCAGATAGATGAACCCGTTCAGAAGATTGACCCCGATCACCACCGCGAGCACCCGCTTGAACCCGTCCGCGGAAAGGGAGCGGTTGGGGAAGAGGAGGGCGCGGAAAAGCGCCCCGTCATCCGCCTCGAGCGGTTCGGGCCTGGTATCAGCGGCGCGCCCCGTAACCGTCGGCGCCATGGTCTCGATCACTTGGGTGCGGGCCATGACCCATCAAGCGCGGAGCAAAGTGCGTTTGCAACGGGAAGCCTTGTCGCGCCTCGGGCCACTGCGTTCACGACTTGCTCAGCCCGGGCGGCTCCGCCCAGAGTTTGTCCGAATTGGTTCCAATAGGGGAGAAGAGCAAGAGATGAGCGACCACGAAGAATATCTCGCCAAGGTCCGCAAATATGACGACGGCGCCGATCCAGAAACGGTGAAGAAGCTCGCCAACAGGCTTGGTATCGCGCTTCGCAACCGCGACAGCTCGACGGTGGCCTGTTCGGACCCTTCCGAGCTGAGGACCGTGCGCGACGGGTTCTGCAAGAAGACCCTCGGCCTTGATGACCAGCATTCGGACGACGAGATCATGGATGTCCTCAAGAAGGTCTGTGAGGAAATGTCCGGTGACGGCGGCAACAAGCACCGGGTCCCCTTCTACTATCTCGTCGCCAAGCATACCGGGACGCTGGACAAGATCTGAAAAGGGCCGTTAGGCCCCGGCCCATGCCGAGACCGATGACGCGGGCTGCCATCGAGGCGTTCTACGGACGCCTCGCGGAAGCCATGCCCGAACCCGAAACCGAACTGAGCTACCAGTCGCCGTTCGAGCTGCTGGTGGCTGTCGCCCTTTCCGCCCAGGCGACAGACATTTCCGTCAACGCGGCGACGCGCAACCTCTTCCCGGTGGCGAATACCCCCGCAGCGATCCTTGCCATGGGGGAAGAGCGCCTCGGCGATTATATCAAGACGATCGGGCTCTGGCGGAACAAGGCCAAGAACGTCGTCGCCCTTTCCCGCAAGCTTCTCGACGAGCATGGGGGCGAGGTGCCCCAGACCCGCGAGGCGCTGCAGGAGCTGCCGGGTGTCGGGCGCAAGACCGCCGATGTGGTTCTCAATGTCGCCTTCGGCCAGCCGACCATCGCGGTCGACACCCACATCTTCCGGGTCTCGAACAGGACGGGCCTCGCCTCAGGCAGGACGGCCGACCAGGTCTCCGACAAGCTCGTCAAACGCACGCCCGAAGCCTATCTTCAGCATGCCCATCACTGGCTGATCCTGCATGGGCGCTACGTCTGCAAGGCGCGCACGCCTGAATGCTGGCGCTGCCCGGTTGAGGATCTTTGCGGCTTCAAGCCGAAGACACCCCCGCCCGAGGAGCGTGCCAAAGCGGCCCGCAAGCCTGCCGCCAAGAAGACCGTGAAGAAGTCGCCAAGAAAGAAGCTCGCATAATGTCCAGCAAGCGCATTTTCATTGCCCTCGATATGCCGACCACTGAGGAAGCGGAGACCCTGGTCGCGTTTCTCGGTGACGAGGGCGCAGCCTACAAGATCGGCTATCAGCTTTTCCCCCTTTCCGGTTACAGCATGGCCAGGCGTCTGGTGGAGAGGGGCAAGGACGTCTTCATCGATGCCAAGCTCTTCGATATCGGCTCGACCGTGGAGAAGGGCGTCAGGAGCATCGCCCTTTTGGGCGCGCAGTACCTGACGGTTCATGCCGATCCCGATTCGATCGCAGGCGCGGTGCAGGGGCGGGGCGACAGCGATCTGAAGATCCTTGCCGTCACGGTGCTGACCAGTTGGGATCAGGACATGGTCGCGCGCCACGGCATCAGCGAAAGCATCGAAGCTCTCGTGATGCGCCGCGCGGAAATGGCTCTTGAGGCGGGTGCGGACGGTCTGATCGCGTCGGCCCGTGAGGCTGCCATGCTGCGTGAACGTTTCGGCGACGAACCCCTGATCGTCACCCCGGGGATCAGGCCGAGCGGCGCCGCCCTTGGGGATCAGAAGCGGGTCGTCACCCCTGCCGATGCGATCAGGAACGGCGCGAGCCACCTGGTCGTCGGCCGCCCCGTCACCCAGGCGCCCGAGCCCAAAGCGGCACTGCGGCAGATCGTTCAGGACCTCGAAGGCCTCTTCTAGCCGGCTTTCTGCCGCTCGCGCCATTCAGCGAGGCTCAGCCCGTCCCGGACCCCGCTGCAGACATAGCGCTTGAGCTCGTCGGCTGCTTCCTGGTCATTGGGCAGAAGATCCGTATGCGCGATCGGTGGGCCGATCTTGAAGTCGAAGGTCTGCCCCTTCTTGTTCATCAGCTCGTGGAAGAGCGTCATGTTGCGAAGCTCCTCGTCGATATTGTTGAACCAGTAATAGAGCCAGGAATTACGGCTGACGAGGTGCGCGGGAATGATGGGGCACTTGTAGCGCTTCGGTAGCGCGGCCACGGTGGTCATCCATGGGCGCTCCTGAAGGGTCTTGCTGTCGTCCATATAGGCGAGGCGTCCGGACGGGAAGAGAATGATCGACCGTCCGTCGTCGAACGCCTTTTTCGTCGCCTTCAGGGTCTCGCGGCTCTTCGCCCGGGACTTCATGGTCTCGCGCCATTCGACGGGGATCAGTTTATCCGTAAGCCGAGGGTTGAGCCTGATCGCATCGGCGTTGACGAACACAATCGGGTCGGGACGGACCTTCGAGACGAGGTCGTGGAGCGCCAGGCCATCGGCGATGCCCGTGGGGTGGTTGCAGGCGATGATGCAGGGGCCGTCGGCGGGAATGTGCTCGATCCCATCGACCTCGAGCTTCATGTCCAGCATGTTCGACGCATAACCGAAGGCCTCGGTCGCATCCATGCGCCCCGCCTCGTCGACCATCCTGACAGCCTTGCGGTAGTCCAGAAGGCCGTTGAGGGTCAGCCGGTAAAGCGGCCAGAAGGTGCTGCGCGAAAGCTTCTGCGCACGTTCGCGGATCAGGATGTCGACGACGTGCTGATGCCGGGTGTTATGGCCGGTATCGGTTGCAGGCGGAACGTAATAGGCCGACGAACTCTGCCATTCATAGATCTCGCGATCGGCCTCGCTCCTCTCCGGGTGGAGGGGCTTGGCATCGCTGCCCAGCATGGCCGGGGGAACGTCGGCTTCTTTTTCCGTGGCTTCGCTCAAGAGCTTCAGACCTCGTTTTGCTTCGCGGTAAGTTCGGCGCAGCCTTGCTTGGCCAGTGAGAACATGGCGGTGAACTGATCGTCCGAAAACGGCTCACCCTCTGCGGTCGCCTGCACCTCCACAAGCCCCCCGCTGCCTGTCACGATGAAGTTCGCATCAGCCTGAGCGTTGGAGTCCTCGTCATAGTCGAGGTCGAGAACGGGGCCTCCGCCATAAAGCCCGCAGGAGACGGCGGCGACCGAGCCCGTAAGGGGGTCTTTCGTGATCACGCCGTCCTTCAGGGCCCAGCGCACTGCCTCGCGCAAGGCGACAAAACCGCCCGTGATCGAGGCGCAGCGTGTACCGCCGTCGGCTTGCAGCACGTCGCAGTCGATCATGATCTGGCGCTCGCCAAGTGTCTTGAAGTCTACCACGGCCCGCAAGGAGCGTCCAATCAGGCGCTGGATTTCCTGGGTCCGCCCTGAAGGACCGTTCTTCGTCTCGCGCCGGCCACGGGTGTGGGTCGCGCGGGGAAGCATCGAATATTCCGCCGTGACCCAACCCTTGCCCTGGCCTTTCATCCACGGCGGGACATTCTCTTCCCAGCTCGCGGTGCACAAGACATGGGTATGCCCACAGCGGATCAGGCAGGAGCCTTCGGCATGGCGGCTGACACCGGTTTCGATGCTGACGGGGCGGAGTTCGTTGAAGGTCCTTCCGGACGGGCGCATAGGGGCTTCCTTTGTTCAGTTCCCTCGCCCTAGCGGTAGCCAGGCTTGGCGTCGAGTTCACAACATGATGCGACCGCGGCGTCACCGAACTCCGTCACACGTCGCTCCTAAACTGTTCATGGATCAGTGATATTTCGCGGCTTCAATGACCAACGGTTAAAGTTGTTGCTCTGGACCTTCATTGCAATCCTAGCGTGTGGAAGAGCCCGTGTCTTTAAGTTCCGGTTTGCCTGAAGAACACCGCCTCTCAGCGCTCCATGCGCTTCAGATCCTCGACACGGCACCGGATCCGCAATTCGACCGGATCACCAGCCTGGCGGCAGACCTTTTCGACGTGCCGATCGTGGCGGTCTCGCTGGTCGATCGTGACCGGCAGTGGTTCAAATCGGTGATCGGCCTCGATGTCTGCGAGACCCCGCGCGATGTCGCCTTTTGCGACCACGCCATCCGCACCGAGAATATCATGGTCGTCGAGGATGCCCTCAGCGATCCCCGATTCGAAAACAACGCGCTCGTCACCGGCGCGCCGCACATCCGCTTTTATGCAGGAAGGCCGCTCGCCGGGCCGAGCGGCGCGCGGCTCGGCACGCTTTGCATCATCGACCGGAAACCCAGATCGATCAGCGAGAAAGACCTCGTCCATCTCGACCATCTGGGGGGATTGGTCGAGGACGCGCTCCGCCACCACAAGGGCCAGGACCTTCTGAAGCAGGCCCTCGCCGATGCCGAGGCCCGCGCCCATCAGGCCGAAGAGCACGACCTTCTCCTTTCGGCCATGGCCAAGGCGGCGCAGATCGGTGCCTGGCAGTTCGACCTGGTGACGAGGACCGTAAGTTGGTCTGACGAAACCCGACGCATCCACGGTGTCCCCGCAGGCTACCAGCCGACCGTCGAGGAGGCGATCGGGTTCTACGCGCCGGAAAGTCAGGACGTCGTCAAGGAGGCTTTCGGCCGCTGCGCCAGGGAAGGTGAACCGTTCGATGTGGAGGGTGAGCTCTGCACGCGAACGGGTGAAAAGATCTGGGTCCGTTCCATCGGTTGCGCGTTCTTCGAAGGCGGTAAGGTCCGCCGGGTGATCGGTGCTTTCCAGGACTGCTCGAAAGAATATGCGCGCCGCCTCGAGCTGCAGCAGCAGCGAGAAAAGGCAGAAGCAGCCAACCGGGCAAAGGCCGAGTTTCTTGCGACGATGAGCCACGAGATCCGCACGCCCTTGAACGGAATCGTCGGGATGCTGGAATTGATGCTCGCCGGAGGGGTCCAGGACGAGCATAGCCGCTGTCTCGACATCGCGCATAATTCCGCGATCGGTCTTTCAGGCCTCTTGACCGACATTCTCGACTATTCGCGCAGCGAGGCGGGGCGCCTCCAGATCAAGCAGGCGCCGTTCTGCCCCCTCGTTCCACTAGAGAAAGCAAGAAATCTCTTTGCACCGAAGGCGGATGAAAAAGGGCTGGTCCTGAAAGTCGAGGTCCCCGACAACGTGCCAAACCTCGTGGGCGACAAGGACCGCATTGGTCAGGTCCTTCTCAACTTCGTGTCCAATGCAATCAAGTTCACGAACGAAGGGCATGTCACCATCCGTATGATTGTGAGTGATGCCGGAGAGGCCGAAAAGCGGCTGAAAGTCGTTGTCGAGGACAGTGGACAGGGTATTCCTCAGACGGAGCACAAGCGACTTTTCAAGCGCTTCTCGCAGCTTGATTCGAGCACCACGCGGGAGCATGGCGGCGCAGGCCTCGGCCTTGCGATCTGCCGGCAACTCGTCACCGCCATGCGCGGCGAGATCGGTTGTGACAGCCGTGTCGGCGAAGGCTCCCGCTTCTGGTTTTCTATCACACTTCCGGTCGCCGAAGCTGACGTCATTCCATATGATCCGTCCAAGGACGCCCCCGAAGAACAGGATGCCGCGCCGATGCGCATTCTCGTGGTCGACGATCATCAGGTGAACCGGCAGATCGTCAGCGCCTTCTGCAAGAAGCTCGGCCATGACGCGGTCGAAGCGCAAAGCGGTCAGCAGGCCATCGACCACATGCGGATCGATCCTTACGCATTCGATCTCATCCTTATGGACATCCAGATGCCGGGCATGGACGGGGTCGCGGCGACGCGCCTGATCAGGGAGCTTCCCGCCCCCGCTTCCCGAGTGCCGATCATCGCCCTGACGGCCAATGCAATGCCCGGGGACAGGGAACACTACCTGTCCGAAGGCATGGACGACTACCTCAGCAAACCCCTGCGCCTTGCCGATTTCGCCGACATGCTGATCCGCCATCGGCCGACCCAGTGGAGACAGATGCAGACCCGAAGCCGGGCGGCGAGCTAGCCATCCTTTTCTGAGGGATGACCGCCGGTCGCGCAGCCGCTAGACAGGTCGCCGTGACCCAGCTGACCGACATCGACGCGCGCTCGCGCAGCATCTTCAAGGAACTGGTCGAGACCTATCTCGAAACCGGGGAGCCGGTGGGCAGCCGTACGCTTTCGCGCCGCGCCGGCGTCGGCGTCTCGCCCGCGACGATCCGCAACGTGATGGCGGACCTAGCCGAGCTTGGCCTTCTTGATGCGCCGCACACATCTGCAGGCCGCTTGCCGACCGAGCGGGGCTTACGCCTCTTCGTGGACGGCATGCTGGAAGTGGGCGAGCCGACCGCTACCGAGCGCAAGGCCCTCGAAGAGCAGGCGGGAAGCGGCGACGCCCAGGCGATGCTCGATGGTGCCGCGGGCATGCTTTCAGGGCTTACCAGCATGGCCAGCCTGGTCATGGCGTCGAAGGCGGACCGCCCGCTCAAGCATCTCGAATTCGTCCGCCTCGACGAGGCACGCGCCCTCGCCGTTCTCGTGGATGAGGCCGGAGACGTAGAGAATCGCCTTATCGCGCTCCCGCCGGGCCTACCCGCCTCTTCGCTGATCGAAGCGGCCAACTATCTCAACGCAAAACTTGCCGGCCGGACCCTCAAATCCGCCCATGCCGTCATTCTCGAAGAGATCGCCGCACGGAAGACCCAGCTCGACGATCTGACGGCAGAGCTCGCCCGCCGCGGCGTGGCGGAGCTCGCGAACCTGCCGGCGAGCGGCGGCCGGCAACTGATCGTCAAGGGGCAGGCCAATCTCCTCGCCGGGGCGAGTGACGATCTCGAGCGGGTGCAGCAGCTTTTCGATGAGCTCGAACGCAAGGAAGGGCTTCTCGATCTTCTCGAGGCCGCACGGCAGGGCGACGGCGTGCGCATCTTCATCGGTGCCGAGAACCGTCTTTTCAGCCTGTCGGGCAGTTCGGTGGTCGCAGCGCCCTACCGGGACCGGGACTCCAATATCATCGGCGTTCTCGGCGTTGTCGGACCCACCCGCCTCAATTACGGCCGGGTGATCCCTCTGGTCGATTACACGGCGGAGCTCGTCTCGAGGATGGTCCGCTAGAGCACCGGACTGCTTCATCGAATCAGTTCGGTGCTCGAGGTTTTTTGTTTTCGAGAAACTTTTCACCGCGAACCGGTTCCCGCTTCGCGGTCCGTTGCTCTAGCTGGTGTAGAGGATCAAACGGTCCGACGTGGTCTCGCGCTTGGCGAAGCGGTTGAGGCCGTTGACCCCGAAAAGGCTCATCTCGAGCTTGCCATCAGGCAGGATGACCACGTCGAGATCGCGCAGCACCACAGTGCCGATGGCAAGTTCCGGCAGGCGCGCGGGCGCGCCGTAGATCTGCCCGTTGGCGGTGGAGAAGGGGATGCGGAAGTCCCGCGGCCGGACCTTGATACCGGCCTTGCGGGCATCGCTTTCGCGCAAGGTCACAATGCTCGCACCGGTATCGACGAGCATGGGCGTGGCGCGGCCTTCGATCCTCGCATCGAGCAGGAAGTGCCCGTCCCGGCGAGCCTCGACAATGATCTGATCGGGACCGCCCTCGATGGTCTGCACGCTGGTCGGCGCAGGCTCACGCAGGGGGTTGAAGCGGCCATCCTCGTCAAAGCTCCGCAGCCCGAGAAACAGGACCACCAGAGCGAGGGTGCCGATCGCCAGAAAGCCGCTATTCTCCAAAATCACTGTCCTGTCTGGTGCCTGCCCGTCAGATACGGGGCTAAAGCGTGTTTTTGTAGGGAAGCTCAACATGAACTTGACGGCAATCGCTGCGATCAGCGGCTTTCTCGCGGTCGCCTTCGGTGCGTTCGGCGCCCACGGCCTCGAAGGGAGGCTGACCGAAGAGGGCACCAACTGGTGGCAGACCGCGACCTTCTACCTTTTGACCCACGCCGTTCTCGCAGCGGCTCTCGGCCTCTACCGGGGCGGCATGCTGGCCGGATGGCTCGCGATTGCCGGTGCCTGGATCTTCGCAGGAACCCTTTACGCGATGGCGCTCGGGGCGCCCAGGTTCCTCGGCGCAGTCACGCCGATCGGCGGGCTCTTGATGCTGGCAGGCTGGGCACTTCTCGTCTGGGCTTCACTGACCCGGCTTCAGGCCTAAAACATCGGCCATGGAATAAAGCCCGGGCGGCTGGTCGGTGACCCATTGGGCTGCAACCAGGGCGCCCTTGGCAAAAGCCTCCCGGTGAAGCGCGGTGTGGGCGAGGCTGACAGTCTCCCCCTCGCTATAGAAGGCGACTTCATGCTCGCCGAAGACGCCGCCGCCGCGCCGGACCGCAAAGCCGATCTCGCCGGGCTTGCGTGCATCGTCGCGTCCATGGCGCCCGAAACGTGCTGCTTCCGATAGAGCGCTGCCCCGGGCGCGCGCCGCAGCCTCACCGAGGAGAAGCGCCGTACCGGAGGGGCTGTCTTTCTTGTGCCGGTGATGGGTCTCGAGGATTTCGATGTCGAAACCCTCAAGCTTCTGCGCGGCTTCCGCCACCAAACCCTGCAGGAGGGTGATGCCGAGCGACATGTTGCCCGACTGGACGACGGGCGCGGATGTCGCCGCTTCGTCGATGGCGCGGTAGTCCTCCTCGTCGAGCCCCGTGGTGCCGGTGACAAGAGGAACGTTGTTTTTCGCGCACCAGGCGGCCGCGTTGCGCGTGCCCTCGGGGCTGCTGAAGTCGATCACCACGTCAGGCTTCTCGGCGGAAGCGGGCTCGAAACGCTGGACGTCAGCGAGTCCGGCAAGCGCCTGGCCCATCCTGCCTTCGATGCCGTTGACCGCGATCTTCACGATGCCGCTCCGTTGAGGCGCTCCCAGAAGCCTTTCGCCCTGCCGACGAAATCATTCGATTTCGGGCAGTCATTGCCGCCCCCTTCGGCGCAGAACTCCTGCAGGAGTTCCTTCTGCCGCGCATTGAGATTGGTCGGTACCTCGACGCGCAGTTCGACGAACATGTCGCCGCGGGTCTTGCGCCGAAGCTGGGACATGCCCGAGCCGCGAAGCCGGAACTTCGTCCCGCTCTGGCTGCCTTCGGGGATCTTGATCTTGATCCGCCCGCCCTCGATCGTCGGCACGTCGATTTCGCCGCCAAGCGCCGCTGTCACCATGGGGACATGGGCGTCGCAGTAAAGGTCAGGGCCGTCCCGTTCGAAAAGCTCGTGATCCTCAACACCGATGAAGAGATAGAGGTCGCCAAAGGGCCCGCCCCTCAGGCCGGCCTCGCCCTCGCCAGTGAGGCGGATGCGGGTGCCGTCCTCGACCCCCGCCGGAACATCGACCTCGAGCGTGCGGTTCTTGCGCACCCGGCCCTGGCCGCCGCAGTTCATGCAAGGATCGGCGATCACCTCGCCCTGCCCCTGGCAGGTCGGGCAGGTCCGCTCGACCGTGAAGAAGCCCTGCTGCGCGCGCACCCGGCCCGCGCCCTGGCACATGTTGCAGGTCTTGGGGCTGGTCCCGGGTTTCGCGCCGGAGCCTTCGCAGACATCGCAGGCTTCGGAGGAGGGGATGGTGACACTCTTCTTCACGCCCTCGAAGGATTCGCGAAGAGAGATCGAAAGGTCGTATTTGAGATCCGCGCCGCGCTGGGCCGTGCTTCGTCCTCGCGCGCCGCGCGCCGCGCCCCCGCCGCCCATGAAATCGCCGAAGATGTCTTCGAAGATGTCGGAGAAGGCGCCGGACTGGAAGCCGCCCATGCCGCCTCCCGCACCGCCCATGCCGCCGTTCTGGAAGGCTGCATGGCCGAAGCGGTCATAAGCCGCCTTCTTCTGCTCATCGGAAAGGACCTCATAGGCCTCGCCGATCTCCTTGAACTTCTTCTCGGCTTCCTCATCCCCCGGATTGCGGTCGGGATGGTACTTCATGGCGAGCTTGCGGAAGGCCGACTTGATCGCCGCCGGATCCGCGCTCTTCTCCACGCCGAGAAGCTGGTAATAGTCTTGCGTCATGGTTGGTCGCTGCCCACTGCCCCTTGGCGCTCGGCCGTCCACATGGCGAGAAAGCCGCGTCCGAGGGCGTGCGTACGCCCTTCAGGAACTTCGCGGCCTTGCGTGCTCAGCCTGGCCGAATGCACATAGAGCGTTGTCTGGTCCTGGGTGGTGAACGCGATGCGCGGCTCCCCCCAGTCGGTGTTGATGGTCACGTTCGCCAACGGGGTGCCGTAGAAGCTTCCGCCCCATTCGCCCTGCTCATCCCGAGCCGGAACCATGGTTTGAGAATAAGGCCCGTCGGCGGGCGTTGGCCTGAGGTCGATCAGCCATTCCCCTTGAAGGGCGTACCCGGGAGGCGCGCCAGAAGACGACGGTTCGCTGGCCAGCGCCGACGCCAGGCCAAGAAGAACCACGCCAAGCGCAGCCGGAACGGATCGTTGCATCGAACGCGACCTCAAATGATGAGACAGGGGCGCGGCATTGGCGCCGCGCCCCCGTTCCCGGTCTTACTTCTTCTCGTCGCCGTCGACTTCTTCGAAGTCGGCATCGACGATTTCGGCGTCCTGGGCCGCATCGGCAGCAGCATCGGCAGCCGCCGCGTCCTGCTCGGCCGAAGGGTTGCCTTCGCCGTAGATCGCTTCGCCGAGCTTCATGGAAGCCGTCGCCAGCGCCTGGGTCTTCTGGTTGACCTCGTCAGCGGTGACGTCATCCTTCTCGAGGGTGGTGCGCACATCCGCGATCGCCTCCTCGATGGCTTTCTTCTCAGCGTCGCCGATCTTGTCGCCATGCTCGTTGAGCGAGCTTTCGGTCGAATGCGCGAGGCTCTCGGCCTGGTTCCTCGCTTCCACGAGCTCGCGGCGGGACTTGTCAGCCTCGGCATTGGCCTCGGCATCCTTGACCATCTGCTCGATATCAGCGTCGGAAAGACCGCCCGAGGCCTGGATGCGGATCGACTGTTCCTTGCCGGTCGCCTTGTCCTTGGCGGACACATTGACGAGGCCGTTGGCGTCGATGTCGAAGGTCACCTCGACCTGCGGCACGCCGCGCGGTGCGGGCGGAATGCCGACGAGGTCGAACTGGCCGAGCATCTTGTTGTCTGCCGCCATCTCGCGCTCGCCCTGGAAGACCCGGATAGTCACGGCCGACTGGTTGTCCTCGGCGGTCGAGAAGACCTGGGACTTCTTGGTCGGGATGGTGGTGTTGCGGTCGATCAGGCGGGTGAAAACGCCGCCCAGGGTCTCGATCCCCAGGCTGAGCGGGGTCACATCGAGAAGCAGCACGTCCTTGACGTCGCCCTGAAGAACGCCCGCCTGGATCGCCGCGCCGCGCGCCACGACCTCGTCGGGGTTCACGCCCTTATGGGGCTCCTTGCCGAAGAACTGCTTCACGGTTTCCTGGATCTTCGGCATGCGGGTCATGCCGCCGACCAGAACGACCTCGTCGATCTCCGAAGCGGAGACCCCGGCATCCTTCATCGCAGCCTTCATCGGCTCGATGGTGCGCTTGACGAGATCTTCGACCAGGCTTTCGAACTTGGCCCGAGTCAGCTTGACGTTCAGGTGCTTCGGACCGGTGGCGTCAGCGGTGATATAGGGAAGGTTCACCTCGTACTGGCTGGCCGAAGAGAGCTCTTTCTTCGCTTTCTCGGCCTCTTCCTTGAGGCGTTGCAGCGCAAGCTTGTCCTGACGCAGGTCCATGCCCTGGTCTTTCTTGAACTCGCTGGCGAGGTAATCGACGATCCGGAGGTCGAAGTCCTCACCGCCGAGGAAGGTGTCGCCATTGGTCGACTTCACCTCGAAGACACCGTCGCCGATCTCGAGGATCGAGACGTCGAAGGTGCCGCCGCCGAGGTCGTAGACCGCGATCGTCTTACCTTCCTGCTTGTCGAGCCCGTAAGCGAGAGCCGCAGCCGTAGGCTCGTTGATGATCCTGAGGACTTCGAGGCCGGCGATCTTGCCCGCGTCCTTGGTGGCCTGCCGCTGGGCGTCGTTGAAGTAGGCGGGAACGGTGATGACGGCCTGGGTGACCGTTTCGCCGAGATAGCGCTCGGCGGTTTCCTTCATCTTCTGAAGGACGAAGGCAGAGATCTGCGAAGGCGCATATTTCTCGCCCTTGGCTTCGACCCATGCGTCGCCATTGTCGCCCTTGACGATGGCGTAGGGGACCATCTCCTGGTCTTTCTTGACCGTCGGGTCGCCGAACTGGCGGCCGATCAGACGCTTGATGGCGAAGAAGGTGTTCTCGGGGTTGGTGACGGCCTGACGGACGGCGGGCTGGCCGATCAGGCGCTCGCCTTCATCCGTGAAAGCCACCACGGAGGGCGTGGTACGGTTGCCTTCGGCGTTCTCGATGACTTTCGCCTCGCCGCCTTCCATGACGGCAACGCAAGAGTTGGTCGTACCGAGGTCGATGCCAATGACTTTGGCCATAGTCGTTCAGTCTCCTTCTAGCGGGTTTCCTTGCCGGGCCCTGCCGAGGCTCCCGGACGTCGAAACCCCTTGTTCGACTCGTCGTTCATGATGGTTTGGGCCCTCGGAAGGACCCGGTTGCGAAGCGGATGTGGGTAAGGAGCTCCCGGGATGCAACGCCCCCGGGGACGCTGTGAAGAAAACTTTTCAGTGTTGTCTTCACCGAGGGCCGGGAAGCCGACGCCTTCAAGCCTCCTCCGATCCACGGAACTGACCCTTGGGTCTTCCGGGACAGCGCAAGGCGCGGCCCCGGCGGCAGACTTTCCCGGGGGAGGCTCAGCCCTCCGAAGAGGTCGCGCCGGCGCCAGTCGACACGGTGACCATCGCCGCTCGGATCACCCGGTCGCCGATGACAAAACCCGGGGCGGCCACATCGACCACATGGTCCTTGGGCTCGCCATTGCCGGGCACCTGGGCGATCGCCTGGTGGATGTTGGGGTCGAACTTCTCACCGGCCGGGCTGATCCGCTGGATGCCGTTGCGCTCGAAGACGGTGATGAGTTCCTTCTCCGTCATCCGCATGCCGTTGAGAAGGCCACGAAAGCCCTCGGGGCTCATCTGGGCCGGGTCGTCGGGAGCAAGCTCCAGCGCGCGGGCAAAATTGTCGGCAACCGACAGAAGATCCCGCGCAAAACCGGTAATTGCGAAGCGGGCGGTCTCGCTCTTCTCGCGCTCGGCCCGGCGGCGGGTGTTGTCGAGTTCCGCGGCGAAACGGAGAGCGCGCTCCTTCTCCGCTTCCACCTGCGCTTCGAGTTCGGCGATCCGAGCTTCGGCCAGTTCCTTGATCTTGCCGCCGTCCAGCGCCGCGTCGGTCAGGTGATCGGGGATCTCCATTTCGGCTTGCGCCTCTTGCACCTCGGAGCTGTCCTCGGCAGCGTCGTTTTTCGGCGAGGATCTGTCAGGGGCGTTGCTATCGCTCATGGGGCGTCCGTTCGTCTGATGGGTTCGGAAGAGCGCGGCATGTACGTCCGCGAAGGCAAAGGTTCAAGCGGAGGCGGGATGACGATCGCATTGGTGATGACAACCTTCGAAACCGAGGCGGATGCACGGAACGCCGCGGAGGTCCTGATCGAGGAACGGCTCGCCGCCTGCGTCCAGATCGTCCCCTGCCGCAGCGTCTACCGCTGGGAAGGCGCCATCGAGGACGGCGAGGAATTCCGGCTCGACATCAAGACCGACAAAGCCCGTATCGGAGCCCTCCTGCAGAAGATCACGGACATCCATCCCTATGATGAACCCGAGCTTCTGGTCTTCGATGCAGCGGGCGCATCGCCGAGCTATGCGGCGTGGGTGAACACCGAGACGGTAGGCAATTAGAGCGGCTGCATCAAAGCGGGCAGCTGTCCGAGATCGGCGCCCGAGACGCGCATGAAAAAGCGGCGGACCGGGTTCGACTGCTGAACGAGACCGAGACCGAGGCCACGCAAATGCTGGAGCGGGCCGAAGCTGTTCGAGAAGAGACGGTTCAGGGCATCGGTGCCGAAGCAGAGCGCCGCGCTGTCGAAGCGCCGCCATCGGTCATAGTCCTGAAGAACGCTGCCATGACCGATATCGAGGCCCGTGTCTCGCGCTTCGCTGAGAACATGGGCCAGGACGGCCACGTCCTTGATCCCGAGATTGAACCCTTGCCCGGCAATCGGATGGATGCCGTGGGCCGCGTCGCCTGCGAGGACGAAGCGCTCCGCTGTCAGCTTCGGTGCGTAGAGGAAGGAAAGCGGGAAGCTCTGCGGCTTCGTTGCGAGGGAGAAATCACCCAGGTGATCGCCGATCCTCTCCCGTGCTGCCCCGATCAGCGCGTCGTCGCTCATCGCAAGGAAGCTCGCGGCGCGCCCCTCCCGCTCGGTCCAGACGATGGAGGCGTGATTGTCCCGCATCGGCAGGATGGCGAAGGGGCCGTCCGGGTAGAAGATTTCGTGCGCGACCCCGTGATGGGGCAACTCATGGGCGATGTTGAAGGTGATCGCGGTCTGCCGGTAGCGCCAGTTGAGGACCTGAAGGCCCTGCGCCGCCCGAAGGGGGGAGCCGCGTCCGTCGCTTGCCACGAGAAGCCTGGTTTCGATGTTCGAGCCGTCCGAGAGCTCGAGCCGACCAGCCCCCGACTGCGGAGAGGCTTCATAGGCGTCCAGTGAGGTTTCGAAGCGCAGGTCGACTCCCCCCTGCTTCAGATGCTCGAGGCTGGTCCGGAGAAGGTCGCGGTTCTCGACAATATAGCCCAGCGCAGCCACGCCTTCGGGCGCCTCTTCGCCGCCAAGAAGAGAGGAGGGGAAATGGAGCTGCCCGCCTGTCAGGCCGCCTTGTTCGAAGCGGCCCGATGGCTCCCCGTTTGAAACCAGGATGTCCGTGATCGGTTCGGCCAGAGGCTCGACGGCCTCCCAGAGCCCGAGCCGCTGGTAGAGCCGGGCCCCTGCGAAGGCGATCGCTGTCGTCCGCCCGTCGGTGACTTCAGCCTTTTCCTTGGCCCGATCGATGAGAGCCACGGAGAAACCGCAATGGTCGAGAGCGGCGGCCATCAGCCGCCCGGTCAGGCCCGCGCCAACAATGGCTACGTCGTAAAGATCGCTCATGGGGCTGCCATAGGCGGTCGGCCTACCCTCTGCCAAGCGGACGGAGCGTCCCGGCTTGCGTAAGACTTCTTTTGCCCGTGCGACTGATTGTTCGCGAAGCAGAGCCAGGAGCCCTGAACATGAAACTTTCCGCCACCGAAAAGTCCGTCATAGCGCTTGCGATTTGCGCGCAGCTCGGGGTCATCGCACTCGGCCTTTTCGGAGAGGTCGTCCCGCCCTCCCAGCTCGGTCTTTGGGCATCGCTGCCGATGCTTCTGATCGCCGCGCTACTGGCAAGGGCTGCACAGCGCCGCGGCGATGGCTCCTAAGCTTAAAGGAGGCTTAACCGTGGTGGCGCTTCTTTCGGTCCACGACCGAGATGAGGGACCCGCGCCGTGCCGCGCCGCAAGACCAGCCGCAAACCCGACCCGAAGGAACAGCTGCGCCTTGCCATCAGGCGGCTCGTGTCGCGCGTGGGCGGCGCATCGCTGGTCCTGTTCGCGGTCTTCAGCATCCTCTCGATCGCCAGCTTCGATGTTTCCGACCCCAGCCTCTCGACCGCCACCCCGCGCGAAGCGATCCACAATGTGGGCGGGGGCCTTGGCGCGGCTCTTTCCGATGTGCTCCTGCAATCGCTCGGCGGTGCGGCAGTGCCGGTGCTGCTCGTGCTTCTCCTCTGGGGGGTGGACGCGATCCTCTACGGGACCAATCCGAGGACGCACCTTTCCGCCTATCTGAAGGCCGGTGCATTGATCGCTGGCGGGGCTCTTTCCGCCGCCTCCATGGCCGCCTGGGCGCGACCGCTCGACTGGCCGTTCATCGTCGGGCTCGGCGGGCTGGCCGGCGACGGTACGCTCGGCGCCATCGCCGAGCTTCTCCGGGCCGTCTGGCTACCGTTCCCCCGCATGCTCGGCGCTGGCCTCGCAACCCTCGGCGCGGTGGTTCTTCTGGCTTTCGCCGGAGGTGTGAGGCCCCTTCATGCGATCGCCGCCTGGGATGCGGTCGTCTTCTCCTATGAGACACTGACCGACGAGATCGCCCGGCGCTGGCCCCGGCCGGAGACTGCCGCTCTGGCGACCGAAGAGCCTGCCGCCGCCAACGAACCCGTCGCGGAAGAGGCCTTGCCGGAAGAAGAAGCTCCCGCCGAAGCGCCACCTGCCGAAAGTCCCGCCGCGCCTGAGAAAACCATCCCCGTCCAGCCGCGGGTCAAGCGCGAGGTGCGCAAGGTTCCGCCGAAGAAGCGGCTGCGCGTGCGCCAGCCCGGCGACGCCTACGAATTCCCGGGCGTCCAGCTTCTCAAGGCGCCCTCGGCCAAGGACCGCAAGATCCTGGCGGACGCCGACCTCGAAGAACGCGCCCGGATGCTCGAGCGCGTGCTCTCGGACTTCAAGATTGGCGGGGAGATCATCGCCGTCCGCCCCGGCCCCGTGGTCACGCTCTACGAGCTCGAGCCTGCCGCCGGGGTGAAGTCCTCGCGGGTCATCGGGCTCGCCGACGACATAGCCCGCTCGATGTCCGCCGTCGCCTGCCGGGTCGCCGTCGTGCCGGGGCGGAATGCCATCGGTATCGAGCTTCCCAATGATGACCGGGAGATGGTCTATTTCCGCGAGATGCTCAGCACCGAGCGTTTCGAGACCCGCAAGGGCCTCACCCTCGCCCTCGGCAAGGATATCGGCGGCGAGGCGCAATATGCCGACCTTGCCAAGATGCCCCACCTCCTGATTGCGGGTACCACCGGCTCCGGTAAGTCGGTGGGGATCAACACGATGATCCTCTCGCTGCTCTATCGTCTGCCTCCTGAAGAGTGCAAGATGATCATGGTCGATCCGAAGATGCTCGAGCTTTCGGTCTATGAAGGCATACCGCATCTTCTCGCGCCGGTGGTTACCGACCCGCGCAAGGCCGTGGTCGCGCTCAAATGGACCGTCCGGGAGATGGAGGAGCGCTACCGCCGGATGTCCAAGGTTGGCGTGCGGAACATCACCGGCTTCAACGAAAAGGTCAGTGCCGCGAACGCCGCGGGCGAACCGCTGACCCGCAAGGTCCATGCCGGCTACGACGGCGAGACCGGCGAACCTGTCTATGAGGAGGAGATCCTCGACGAAGAGAAGATGCCCTACATCGTCGTCGTGATCGACGAAGTCGCGGACCTGATGATGGTCGCGGGCAAGGATATCGAGGCCATGGTCCAGCGTCTTGCGCAGATGGCGCGGGCGGCTGGCATCCACCTCATCATGGCGACCCAGCGCCCTTCCGTCGATGTCATCACCGGGACGATCAAGGCGAACTTCCCGACACGGATTTCCTTCCAGGTCACCTCGAAGATCGACTCCCGCACCATTCTCGGTGAGCAGGGTGCGGAGCAACTCCTGGGGCAGGGCGACATGCTCTACATGGCCGGGGGTGGCCGCATCACCCGTGTGCACGGCGCCTTCGTTGCCGACGGAGAGGTCGAGAAGATCGTCGATCACCTCAAGAGCCAGGGCAAGCCGGACTACATTCAGGAAGTCACCGAAGGCGATGACGAGGACGGGGCGGCGGCAGGCCAGCTGGGCCTCGATCTTGGCGGGAACACATCTTCCGGGGACGCCCTTTTTGACCAGGCGGTGGCGATCGTCGCCCGCGACCGCAAGGCATCGACGAGCTATCTGCAGCGGCGCCTTCAGATCGGCTACAACCGTGCAGCCTCCCTCATTGAAAAGCTCGAGGACGAGGGGATCGTCTCGCCCGCCAACCATGCGGGCAAGCGCGAGATCCTCATCGGTGAAGACGCCGCATGAAAAAGCGGCCCCCTAGAGGGCCGCTTCCCACCTGTTTTGACCAATGAGCTTACGAACGGCGACGGCGGCGGGCCGACATGCCGGTCAGCGCGGCAAAACCAAGCGCGCCGAGCGGGAACGCCGCCGGAAGCGGCACTTCCGCCAGGTTGTCTTCAAGGCCGGTGATGCGGACGCGGAAGCCCTCATCGCCATTGAGGCCCAGGCGCTGGCCATTCTCGCCGAGGGCGAAGAAGGCGTCGATGTTCCGCAAGCGATCGAACCCGCCGATCAGTTCGAATGCACCGTCAAGCGAGCCGAGAACGAAACCGTCCGTGCAGCATGCGTTCCACTGGTGATCGAAGTCAAAGCTCGTGCCGTCGCCGGAGTAACTGTCGTTCCCATTGGCATCGTCGCGCACCAGAATGGCGGTGGTGTCGCCGGAAAGATTCCACGTGCTGTCGGCCTGCCCGCTCGTGCCGTCATTGGCCTGGTCCATGACAACGAAGAGCGACGGACCGTCGCTGGTTTCGGTCATGAAGAGAAGAATGTTGCCGCTTTCCGCAGCCGGAAGACCCGAGGCGTCGCCGTCATAGCTCCAGCGTTCGTCGCGCTGGAAGCCGTAGGCATCGGCTGCGGAAGTCGATGAAAGGTCGAAGCTGTTCAGGATGCCGATAGCGGCAAAATCGCCTGCGCCCGCCGTCTGCTCCTGCTCGAGAAGGTAAGGCGCGGCGAAGGCGGTTGCGGAAGCGGCAGCTGCGATGGCGGCGCCGGTGACGAGGTGTTTGAACATGAGCGCTCGGCTCCCCTATTTGAGATTGCCGAGATATTATATCAAATTTGAAAGGTCTCGTTAGCGGAACTTTCGAAACGGTTAACCGGCGCTCCGCTCATGCTCCAGAAGCCAGGCTTTCCGCCACGCGCCCCCGGCATAGCCCATCAGCTTGCCGTCGCTTCCGATGACCCGGTGGCAGGGCACGACGATCGCAAGGTGGTTCGAAGCGTTGGCACGGGCCACGGCACGCATGGCCTTCGGCCGCCCAACCATGGCTGCAAGCTCCGCGTAGCTGCGGGTCTCGCCGGGCGGGACTGAGCGAAGGGCGCGCCAGACGTCTTGCGTGAAATCGGTCCCAAACCACCGAAATGCCAAGTCAATCATTTTCGTCTCGCCATCGAAATAAGATGCAACGGCGTGTTTCGCGGCGCTCAGGGAAGGGTCGTCGCTGACCGAAATCGCCTCGCCGGTCTTCTCCTCGATAAAGGCGAGGGCACCGGCCATGTTCTTGCGGTCGATAAATTCGAGCAGGACCAGGTCTCCGCCGTGGACCGCCAGTACCATCGGGCCGAGCGGCGTGGTGACGAACCCGGCCTTAAGGCCGCTTGGCTTCTGCAGGGAAGCGGGCGGACGGCCCAAGAGCTTCGCCATGGCTGCGCGAAAGCCGCTGGCGCTTGAGAAACCGGCATCCAATTGCGCTTCGATGACCGCGCTTTTCCCAAGCCCTGCGGCGGCTCTGCCAAGACGCTGGCTTCGCGCGAAGCCGAGAAAGGTGCAGCCCAACTGACGCTGGAAGGCGCGCCTGACGGTCGAAGGGTCGTAGCCAAGGGCCTTGAGGTCACCCTCTCGCCAGATTCGGCCCGGTTCGGCATCGAGCCTGCCGAGAAGATCATCGACAAGGGGCTCGCTGCCCGCGGCCTTCAGCGGCCTGCACCTCTTGCAGGCCCTGAACCCTGCCGCCATCGCCGCGCCCGCATTTTCGAAGAACGAGACGTTCTGGCGTTTCGGCTTTGGCGCCGGGCAGGTGAGGCGGCAGAAAATGCCGGTGGTCCTCACCCCGGCATAGGCCCGCCCGTCGAAGCGCGGATCGCGGTCGATAAGCGCCTGGAAAAGGATGTCGTCATTCACCGCAAGCATAGCGCCATCCTAGCCGATTCCGCGGCCTGCCGGCGCCGCAATCCGGGCGTTGCAGCAGACCTTGGGCCTTTTAGCGCGGACTAGCTTTCTTCTTCGACACTTCGGATTGATCGAACCAGCCGATAGGTGGACATTACCGGGACCAATGCAGGGACTTTGTCGTGTTGTCGTTTCTTTCTTCAGTCATCGCCGCCGCCGCTTTCTGGGCCATTCCCGTGCAGGATAGCGCGGAAATCACCCAGGAAGCCGAAGAAGCGCGGCCGCGCCAGGAGAGCCTTCTGCGCAGCGCGGCGGAGGGTCTTGAATCGATCGGACACCTTCGCGCCGATTTCACCCAGCGCGCGCCGTCCGGCACCGTGACCACCGGTAAGCTCTACCTGTCCCGCCCGGGCCGCCTGCGGTTCGAATATGACGAGCCGAGTCCGCTCCTGATCGTCGCCACCGGCGGCCTGGTCTATCTTCACGATCGGGCGATGAACAATGTGGAGAGCTACCCGGTCGGCCAGACCCCGATGCGGTTTCTTCTGACCAAGGAGCTCGATCTCGACGCAGCCCAGGTCCTGAAAGTGGCGGAAAACGAGCACGGGCTGATGATCGTTCTCGCCGCCAAGGACAAGGAGCTCCGCGGGACCCTGTCCCTGCTCTTCGAGAGTGAAAGCCTTATGCTGTCGGGGTGGTCCTTCGTGGATGACAAGGGTCAGACCACCATCGTCGATCTCGACAATGTGGAGGAAGTCCGGCGCAACCCGGCCCGGCTGTTCCGGGTGCCTGAGGCGGGCGGGCTGTTCCTGTCCGACAATTAGGCGTGCGTATTGTTGTAACGTTACAACAGTCAATTCCTACCGCGAGGTAACTCGAAGAAAAATCGCTCTCGGGATATTCTTCAGGGACAGTTCAGGCACACTCTGCCCCCCCGAGCCTGAACTGGACGAGCCTTCCCAAACCCAAGGCTCGGAAGACGCCCTAGACCGCGCCCGCTTCCGGTTCCAAGGAGGCGGGCGCCTCTATGTGGTGGTATCAATGCAAAGCGAAGACGACGACTTTTCCGAAACGATCGACCCTGAGATGTTCGCTGAACTCGAGCGGGAGATCCCGCTCCTCATGGGTGCGCGCAAGCTGGCCGATGGCCTCGACGGGATCGACTGGTTCTCCCATCTCGGCGAGCCGCCGAGCCCTGCCGTGCGCAAGGTCAGCGACCTCTATCTCGACCGCCTCGGCTTTCCCGACACCGACCTTGCGGTCCTGCCGACCCCGGAAGATGCCGCTGCCGCGGCCGAGACCCTCGACTGGGCGAGCCCCGCCTGGGAGGCGGAAGAGCTTTTGCGCGCCGACCTGACCGCCAGGGCATTGGAGGTCCTCTCCGAAGAAGCGCTGGAGATCGCTCTGAAACTCGTCACCGCGAAGGCCGGCAGCACCGCCAGGGAGGCGATGGAACATGAGGCGGAGATCTGGGACATCGGGGACGAGACCGTTCGCACCATAGCCATCGGCGCGGCGGTGCAGACGGCCGCCAATGCGGCGCTCACGGTCATCGCCGGCCAGGCCGACCCCGAGCTTGACGTGTCGGACCATGCCTTCACCCATAAGCTGCGCCTGTTCGAGCTTGGCCGATGGCCCGTTTCCGTGGTGGGGTCGAGCTTTTCTTTATTCTGACGACAGACCGAGATAGACGAGCCAAACCGCGAGCGCCGTCAGCACCACACGCAGCACCTTGCGGAAGAGCGCTTCGTTGAGACGCTTGAGAAGGCGGGTGCCGAGGAAGGTGCCGACGAAACCGAAAACCAAGGCTGTACCCATCAGCGGAAGCCACGGGCCGTAGTCGAAGCCGCCGAGCCCGAAGATCACCACCTTTCCCCCATGCTGCAAAGTCATGCAGGCGCCTGCCGTCGCGATCAGTGCGAGGCGGGAGAAGTCGGGCAGGCGGGAAAGGATCGCCGTGATGAACGGCCCGGATGCCCCAACGAACAGGGTCAGGAACATCGAGAACGCACCTGCCATCGCATAGAAGGGTGGCCCGAAGGGCAGGCGCAGCTTCGGTCCCCATTGGGTGAAGAGGATGAAGCCCGCCACGCTCAGCCGCAGGATGCGCGGCGGCAGGTCGAAGACGATCTGTGCGCTGATGAAGCCGCCGATGACAGCTCCGGCGGTGAACCAGGCGATGATCGGCCAGTCGACATGCCGGATCAGGAGCCCGCTGCGCCCGCCGTTCGAGCCGACCATGATGACCGCATGAACCGGGATGACTGCCGCAGGAGGCAGGACCGCACTCATCAAGCCGATCAGGAGCAAGCCGCCGCCGATCGAGAACGCGGCCGTCATCGCCGAGCCGACCAGGCTGATGCCTGCGATCAGCCAGAAGGCCAGTGAAGAAGGGTCCGCGCTCGCAAGGTCAGCCATAGGTTTCGAGCGCTATAGAGGTTCCACCACGGGGTCAAAGGCCCGCTGTCCTGACCTTCTAGGCAGCCCGGCATCGCCATGCTAAGACTTCGGTAAGGTTTCCTGAAGGTGGGCAGGCATGGCGGATCTTCTCCCTCGCATCATCGGTGTGTTCGAAACGCCTCTGGGCCAGACCGCGCTCGGTCTCACGGCCTTGGCTTTCGCGGCGCTGTTCATCATCGTCTTCTGGGACGGTCTGCGCCGCAACACGCGAGACCGGGTTGAGGAGGGCCGCCTCGATACGGCGCCGCCGCCCCTTATGCCGCCGCAACTGGTGGGCCGGAAAAGCGAGCCTGCGCAGCGGTATGCCTTCGGCGGAACTTGGGTGCGCACCGGCCTTCTCGTGGTCATCGTCGCCGCGGCCGCGGTGACCGGCCTTAACGGTCTCTCCCATCTTTCCGATCGCTCAGAGGCCGTCACGGCAGGTTTTCCTGCGGCATCGGGCGCCCAAGCGCCGACGGCGGTCGCGGTCGCCGCCAGGGCTCCCCGTACGCCAGCACCCCAAGTCAGCGCCTATTGCGACGAGAAGGGATCGATCAGCGACCGCTATTTCGAGATCTGCGCGCGCGATGCGGCGGTTCGCTTCGATCTTTTGCGTCTTACCTATGACGACCGCATGCTGCTCCGCCCGGTCTGGACCGAGAAGGCTCCCACCTTCATCGAAGCTGCCAGCCAACCTGCGCCGATGGCGCTCGGCCAGCAGGTTTCATTCGCCCGGCCCGAAACGATGAGGCGCGCGTCCTATGACGGCTTCCTGGTGCTCGGCACGGCCCGGCCGAGCTTCAACCAGCAGGAGTTCGAAGCCCGCAAGAAGGACGTGCTCGAGGCGAAACGCCGGGCTGACAGCTCCGCCAAAGCTCTCAGCAAAGAGGAGCTGGCTGCGGTCGAGCAGCGCTACCGCGATGACATCACCGAGCAGGCCCACCTTCGAGCGCGCCGACGGGCGGAGCGCCTTCGCGACTTCGCCATCGCGGAGCTCAGCGGTGGTGACCGGAGCGAATGCGAAACGAGCGAACGGGTCTATGCCGTAAGCGCCCTTTTCGACGAAGCGATGATTGCCAGGCTTGCGGTTGCGCGCTCTGAGTTCGGGGAGCTTGAAAAGAACGCGAAGAAGCCGCGGGCTCACGCGAAAGCTGTTGCCGACTACCACAACGAAGCCGTCCGCCTGCGGGCAATGGAGCTCACCATTCACGAAGAGCCTGCGCCGCTCCTCCTCGGCATCACGGCTGATCCGCTCTCGTCCAATCAGGACGCGGATGTCCGCGCCGCGATCAATCGCCTGTTGGAACGTCAGGGCGAAGACCTTCAGGTGAGGGACGTGCGGCCGGTGGGCGTCCACCGTGCATGCGCCAGGGGCGGCGAGGCGCAGCTTTGACCGCGGCGACCCTCTACGGTTCCCTGACATCGCCCTATGCGCGGTTCTGCCGCCTCGTCCGGCATTACGCGGGGGCGGAGGAAAGCGTCTCCTTCGAAGTCGCCAATCCGTTCGATGACGATATCCGCAGGATCAACCCTCTGGGAAAGGTCCCGGCGCTGATCTTCGAAGGCGGCCCGGCCCTTCTCGAGACGACCCTCATCGCAAGGACGATCGACGGCCTTGGGGCCACACACCTCCTGCCGCAGGACACGAAGGCGCGCCTTCAGGAGGAGGCGGATGTGGCCCTGGCCATGGGTATCCTTGATCTTGGCGTCGCATTCCGGCTCGAGGTCATGCGGGATGATCCCGCGACCCGTTCCGCGCGCTGGCAGAAGCGGCGTCTGGAAGGTATCGCCCATGCCCTTCCTGCCCTGAACGAGGCTGCCGGACGGGCCAATGAGAAGCAGCCTGGTTTCAGTGCGCTTGCCATCACGGCGACCGCGGACTGGTTGAGCTTCCGCCTCGCCGAAGACCTGCCGTGGAAGGACAAGGCGGCCCGCGCTGCATCCCTGACCGAGCACCTTCTCGCCGAAAAGCCCGTCGCCTCGACGGACCCCCGGCGCGCCTGACCCCATGCGGATCACGTCCTGGAACATCAATTCCGTGCGCCTGCGTATCGATCAGGTTCGCCGTTTCCTCGAAACCGAAGCGCCCGACGTCCTCTGCCTTCAGGAGACGAAGTGTCATGACGACCAGTTTCCCCGCAAGGCGTTCGAGAAGGCGGGCTACCCTCATCTCGCGATTTCCGGGCAGAAGGGCTATCACGGCGTCGCCATCGCCTCGCGCGTCCCGCTAGGCCCGCTTGAGCCGGCGTCCTTCTGCTGCAAGGGCGAGGCGCGGCACATCGCGGCGGTGCTGCCCGGCGATGTCGTGCTCCACAATTTCTACGTTCCTGCGGGCGGAGATGTTCCGGACCCCGAGCTCAACGACAAGTTCGCCCACAAGCTCGATTTCCTCGAGCAGATGCGGAGTTTCTTCGAAAGCGAAAGAGAGCGGCCCTCGATCGTCGTCGGAGACCTCAATATCGCGCCGGAAGAAAACGACGTCTGGTCCCACAAACAGCTTCTCAAGGTGGTCTCGCATACGCCGGTCGAAGTCGATGCCATGCGCCGCCTGATCGCCGATGGCGGGTTTCTCGATGTGGCACGGCGGTTTCATGGCGCTGAGGAGAAGCTCTACAGCTGGTGGTCCTACCGCGCGAAGGACTGGGCTGCCTCCGACCGGGGGCGGCGGCTCGACCATATCTGGGTCAGCGAGCCTCTCAGCGACCGCCTTCACACCGGGGGTGAGAACGCCTTCCGTATCCACCGCGATGTGCGCGGTTGGGAAAGACCCTCCGACCATGCGCCGGTCAGCTTCGATATCGGTCTCAAGTAAAAAACCCCCGAACGGTCCTTCGCGGACAGCTTCGGGGGCCAGTGATCGCGGGGCGGATGGTCAGCCATCCGCCCATATCGACCTTACTTCTTGGCAGCCTTCTTGCGGGCCGTTTTCTTGGCCGGCGTGCGCTTGGCGGCGGCTTTCTTGGCAGGAGCCTTCTTCGCAGCCGTTTTCTTGGCCGGAGCCTTCTTGTTGGTGGAAGCCTTCTTGGCGGGCGCCTTCTTCTTGGTCGCAGCCTTCTTGGTGGCTTTCTTCGCCGCAGGCTGACGCTTCGGCGCCATCTGGTCGGCTTCGATCTTGTCGAGCGCCTCGGCGTAGGACTTCAGGCTCTTCATGAAAGTGCCCTGCTGCGTTTTCGGCAGCATGGAGAGGGCTTCCTGTTCGGCCTTGATGACCTTGCTCTCGTGGCTCGACAGGATCTTCTTGCCCGAAGCCGTCAGCTTGACCGAATTGGCGCGGGCGTCATCCTTCGTGCGCTGACGGGCGACATAGCCCTTCTTGTTCAGGCGCGCGATCATGTCCGCGAGGGTCGAGCGGTCGATACCGGTCCGGCGCACGAGGTCGGTCTGGGACAGGCCTTCCTTCTCGCTGATCGCGTGAAGGACGGTGAACTGACGAGCGGTCAGACCGTCATTGCCGACCTCTTTCTTGTAGAGATCGTCTGCATATTGCTGAGCTCTGCGAAGCAGATGGCCCGGGCTTTCTTCCAGCGCGTATTTCGCCATGATGTCACTCTCTTCTGACGTCTTTGGCGCGGGGAACCGCGCCGGGTTCAAACAATCGAGGCCGCACCTCGCTTCAGTTCAGAGTAAGAACATCGCGTGCTGATGGCCCCTCTGTTGTGACATCTGGCACGGCGTTCTTAATGAACGCTTGCCAATTTGAGTGCTTCGCGTACGGAAGCAAGACTTTTTGCTGCCGAAACGATATGGATTTGACGAATCCTGACGAGAAAACGCAATTATGAACGGGAATACCGACAATCAGCCCCCCTCCTTCATCCAGAAAGTCCCCGAAGGGGACGACCGGGAGCGGAAGGTCTGCACAAGGTGCGGTTTCATCGACTACCAGAACCCGAAGATCGTCACGGGCTCGGTCGCAACTGTGGAAGACGGACGGATTCTTCTCTGTCGCCGGGCGATCGAGCCGCGCTCGGGCTACTGGACCCTGCCTGCAGGCTATATGGAGCTTGGGGAAACGGCCGAACAGTCAGCTTGCCGAGAAGCGCGTGAGGAAGCCTTGGCGGAGCTTGAAATCGACCAGCTCCTCGCCGCCTATTCCATACCGCGTATCGGGCAGGTCCAGCTGATGTTCAGGGCACAGCTCCTGAACCCGGACACCATCGGCGCCGGGCCGGAAAGCCGCGAAGTGGCCTTGTTTGCGTGGGATGATCTGCCGTGGGACGAACTGGCCTTCCCCACAGTCTACTGGGCCCTCAATCATCACCATTCCGTGATCGGCAGGATGGGCTTCCCGCCCTTCTCCAATCCGATCGACGGGGTCTGATGATCAGGCCGCGCCGCTCTTCTCGGTCGGCATGTGCTTCATGATGAGAGGGGCGTTGGCCGCGATGAAGACGAGATAGGCGAGGGTGAAGCCGAAGCCCTTGATGGCCAGCCACCAGCCCTCGCCCGCGCATTCCTGGCCATCGACGCATCCCGCAGTCAGCGACCGCCAGAGGATTTCGTTGGCGATCGCGGCGGCGGCGTTGAACCCGACAAAGCGCCAGGTCAGCGTGCGCCACGCGCCATCAGGCATCTCGAAGGCGCCGTCGAAGAGGATCTTGAGAAAGTTGCGGCCAAAAAGCTGCCCGCCTGCAAGCGCCGCCGCGGTCATTCCGTAGACGATGGTCGGCTTCACATAGAAGAAGCGCTTGTCCTGGAAGACGAAGGTGAGAATGCCGAGGCCGATGACCAGGACGCCCGTCACCGCGAGCATCGGCGCGACCCTCTTCGTACGCCATACCGAATAGGCGAAGGCGACAATAAAGGCAGGAATGAACAAGGCGAGCCCGGTATAAAGACGTCCGTCCTCAGCACCGAAGAGGGCACTTCCGAAAAGCTGGTCGAGCACCGGGCCCAAACGTCCGCTCAGGACATAACCGCCGAGAAGAAAGGCGATGGGGCCAAGCTCCACGGCCATTTTCTCGTTGCCAGCAAGTTTGACGGGGCCGGTACCAGGCGCGGTTTCCATAAGCGTTCGCTCTTTTCAGGTGAGGATTGAGGATCAGACTTTGTCGGTCAAAGCGGCCGCGAAGGCCTTGGCGTCGAAGGGTCGAAGATCGTCGATACCTTCGCCGATGCCGATATAATGAATGGGGAGGCCGAAGCGGTCGCCGAGCGCGACAAGGATGCCGCCGCGCGCAGTGCCGTCGAGCTTGGTCATGACGAGACCCGTGACGCCCGCGACTTCAGTGAAGGTGTCGGCCTGGCTGATCGCGTTCTGTCCGACCGTCGCATCGAGAACGAGGAGCACGTCGTGCGGCGCGTCCGGATCGAGCTTCTTGATGACACGGACGATCTTGCCGAGCTCGTCCATCAGTTCGCTGCGGTTCTGAAGGCGCCCGGCCGTATCGATCAGAACGACGTCGTGGCCATCGCGCTTCGCCGCCTCGATCGCCTCATAGGCGAGCCCGGCGGCATCCGCGCCGTGGGGCTTGGTCAGGACAGGAGCACCGGCCCGCTCTCCCCACGCGGCGAGCTGTTCGACCGCTGCGGCCCGGAAAGTATCGCCAGCCGCCAGCATGACCGAGCGGCCTTCCGCGATCAGCTTCGAGGCAAGCTTGCCGATGGTGGTGGTCTTGCCGGCCCCATTGACGCCGACCACGAGGATCACATGGGGCGTGTGCCCACTATCGACGGTGAGGGGTTTTTCAAGCGGCTCAAGACTTTCCGCGACCACCGATGCGAGGATCTGGCGCACCTCGCTTTCGCTCACGTCCTGACCGACCCGCTCCTTGCGAAGCCGGGACGTTACTTTCTCGGTCGCTTCCATCCCGAGATCGGCGGAGATGAGGAGGTCCTCGAGTTCCTCGATCGTCTCCTCGTCGAGCTTCTTCTTGGTGAAGATGTCGCTGACACCGGTGGTCAGCTTCGAGGATGTCCGCGCGAGACCTTCGCTCAGCCTGCCGAAGAGGCCCTTCTTCGTGGCGGGCGAAGGCTGAGGGGTTGGGTCCGCCGGCACGGGGGCGGTTTCGGCCTCCTGTGCCGGCTCGCTAGATCGGGGGTCGTCGTCATCCTCTTCAGCGAGACCGCCTTCTTCCACGGGTTCTTCATGAAGGAAGCGGTCATCGCCCGCCTCGCTGTCTTCCTCCACGGTGGCGGCTGCGCGTTCGCGGTCGCCGCCCCGGCCAAGGTCCTTCGACCTGTCTTCCGGAACCGTGGGGGAAGGGCTGTCGTCGGGCCTTCGGGCCTTTTCGGTCGAAGGCTCGTCCACCGGGTCATGGCCTTTGCCGCGCCCGAAAAGTCTCGACATCAAACCCTGTTTCTTCTCGGCCATGGTTTCTCCTTATTGCGCCGTTCCGATGGGAACAGCGTCAAGACGGCGTCCGTTACGACCGATCAGGCGGGCGCGACAACGCTGCCCAGCAGCCATGCCTCCGCCCGGCGGCAATTGCACCTCGGTGAAATCGGCCAGCCTGCCCAGGGGGACGTTGTTCTTGATCTCTTCGATCAGCACGGTGCCTTCGCTTCCGACCTTCGCGCCAAGATGCCGCGTGAGGGCCTCATCGGCCGCCTCGCGCAGAAGGGCCGCGCGCGCCTTGACCGTGCTTCGGGGCAATTGGGGCATGCGCGCCGCCGGCGTCCCTTCACGCGGCGAGAAGGGGAAGACGTGGACGTAGGAAAGCCCGCATGCCTCGATCAGGCTGACCGAAGCTTCGAACATCGCATCGTCCTCCGTCGGGAAACCCGCGATCAAGTCCGCGCCGAAGGCGATGTCGGGCCTTGCCTCGCGCAGGCGCTCACAGAGTGTCACCGCATCCTGGCGGCTGTGGCGGCGCTTCATGCGCTTCAGGATCATGTCATGGCCGGCCTGAAGCGAAAGATGCGCATAGGGTGCGATCCGAGGAACTTCCGTCATCAGACGAAAGAGCCTCTCGTCGATCTCCGCTCCGTCGATCGAGCTCAGGCGCAACCAGACATGGTCGTCCAGCGCCGCGTCGAGCGCCTCGACCAGGTGCCCCAGGCTCAGGCCTTCGCCAAGGTCCGGGCCCCATGAGGTGAGGTCGACACCGGTCAGGACGATCTCTTCGGCGCCGCGCCCGACGAGTTCCCGTGCGCGTTCGACAGCCAGCTCGATTGGCAGGGAACGCGCATCGCCGCGGCCATAGGGTATGATGCAGAAGGTGCAGCGGTGATCGCAGCCGTTCTGGACGGCGAGAGGCGCGCGGACATCGATGGACCGGGGGCGGACCTTCTTGTCCTCGGGCAACTTCCAAAGCGCGGGGTCGAGCTTTTGCTGGTTGGGAAGCCGCAGCGCGACCTCTTCCATGCTGTCGAAGCTTTCCGGTTCGAGGTCGGCGGCGCAGCCTGTCACGATGACAGGACGGCCGGGATTGTTGCGCGCGGCACGGCGCACGGCCTGACGGCTTTGCCGCACCGCCTCCCGGGTGACCGCGCAGGTGTTGACGATGACCGGGGCGGTGCCTGCGCTCTCGGCGAGCTCCGCCATCGCTTCGCTTTCCGAAGCGTTGAGGCGGCAGCCGAGATTGACGCTGATGGCGCGCGGTTGGGTCATCGCGCCCATGTGCGTGTGCCGCGCGGACTCGGCAACCCCTCTAGCTTTCGAAGGTCCCGCGCTGATGGAGGCGGACGGGCCCTCCCATCGCGACATGGCTGCCCTCTTCGTCCCAGGAGATCCGCAGCCTGCCGCCGGGCAGATGCACCGACGCCGAACGCTCTTTCCGGCCAAGGCGGCAGGCGGTGACGAGCCCTGCGCAGGCCGCCGTTCCGCAGGCCTGCGTCAGCCCCGCCCCCCTCTCGAAGGTCCGCATGACGAGGTCGTCCCCCCGTTCTTCGAGGACCGAGACATTGACCCCTTCGGGAAAGAGCGGATGCCCGGTCAGGAGCGGTCCTACTTCATGAAGCGGCGCGTTCTTGGCCGAGGGCACTCTATAGATGACATGGGGGTTCCCCATGGAGACGGCCGAGGCGGGCCCCAGCGCGAAACGCTCTTCGACCTTAGGGTCCACTGAGAACTGCGCCGTATCCCCCATGGCCCGCGCCAGGGGGATGTCCTGCCAGTCAAGCCGCGGGCGTCCCATGTCCACGGTCACCACACCGTCTGCCTTCCAAGCGCGCAAGGGACCCGACGGGCTCTGGAAGGCGCAGGTATCTTCGCCGCTCTCCTTCATCAGAAGCCAGGCGATGCACCGGGCTGCGTTGCCGCAGGCCCCGGCGAGACTGCCATCGCCGTTGAAGATGCCCATGGCAGGGCCGGTATCGCGGGCCTCGAGGGTGATGATCTGATCGCAGCCGAAAGGACCTTTGCGGTCACCGAGAAACCGCGCCGCATCCTGTGTCATCGAGCCGCCCTGCCTCAGATCGGCAATGACGAAGTCGTTTCCAGCCCCGTCCATGACGAGAAAGGGCTGGCCACTGAGCGTATCGAGCGGATGATCGGTCATCACGGATGATCTGCGATCACGCGGCAATGGCTGCAAGCATGAAACCGAAGGCGGCTGCCGCCTCCATCAGCGGTGCACGCATGGTTCTCAAGGCAAAAGCCGCCATCAGCGAGATGAGGAGACCTGCAAGGATCGGCGAGCCCGAGGCCGAGAGGACGATCCCTGCCGCCAGCGTCAGGAGAGGCAGGACCAGACGCCAGCGCCTTTGCGCCGGCAGGAGGAGCGCGAGCATCGGCAGGCCGATCGCGACGGGAAGCCCCGCTTCGAGAAGGCCGGGCTCAGAACCCCCCGAAGAGAGCGATCCAAGACCGCCGAATGCCGCTTTCAAACCTAGAAAGCAGATCATCGGCATCAGAACGACCACGTAGAAGACGGTCATATGGCGCTCGGCCATGGCGCTCGGCGCCACGAGAAAGAGAGGCGCGACCGCAGCGAGGGCCAGAAGCTCGAAGGAAGGAAGGCTCGCCGCCAGCCCGACCAGCGCGAAGGCGAGAAGCGGAACATGTCCGGGCTCGTCGGTTTCGGCCAGCCTCCCCAAGCTGACCATGAAAAGAAGGAGCCCGCTTGCGGCGGCACCATATCCGGTCACCGCGAGAAGGAGAAAGGCCGGGTGAAACGCCAAAGCGGCAAAACGCCTGTGGTGGGTTGAGAAGAGTAGGACCCCGGGCGCGAAGGCCGCGCCCAGAAAACTCGTCGCGACGAGAGCGGTTCCTGGGGCGACACCCAGCTTGCCGAAGAGATGGGCGAGGACGAGGCCGATATCCGTCTGCCCCAGGGCGAGAACGGCTTCGCTCCGCGCCTCTGTCAGCCCAGGCAGCGGGCTTTCCAACCCAAGGCCGATGACCGCGGCGAGAAGGAAGATGAGCGGCAGGGCACGGGCGGTCATGCCGCCGCCTCGCGCAGACTGTCCTCGCCGGCAGAGTGGTCCGTCTTCTCCCAATGATGCGGACGCAGAAGGAAGCCTGCCAGAGCCTTGTAGCCAGCCACCGACTGCAGGAGCCAGTAGAAGGGAAGGAGAAGCGCCGCTGCCGTCAGTGCGTACCAGCCTCGGGTCAGCGGCGCGACCATGAAGAGCCAGACATGCAGGAGATTGCCGCCCACGAAGAGAACGAGGCAAGCAAGGCCCAGGCCGCCGCTGAAGACGCCCTCTCCCGGTACCGGCCAGCCCATGAGATGTGCCAGAAGGAGACCCCACGACAAGGGGTTGAGAAGGGCACTGACGACCACGGCAAGGATCGCGGCATGAAGGGTCAGGGCGGTTCTCCAGCCCATCGGCCTACGCATATGGACGAGCCCTGTCTGGATGAAGCCCTTGATCCAGCGCGAGCGTTGCCTGACCCAACGGGCGGGGGTATCGGTAGCTTCCTCGAATGTGGTGCTGTCGATCGCCTCGAGGCGATAGCCTGCCCGTGCGAGGCGCAGGCCCAGATCGGCGTCCTCGGTTACGTTGTGTGCGTCCCATCCGCCTACGGATAGAAGCGCGTCCCGGCGAACGAAATTGCTGGTGCCTCCAAGGGGCAGCGGCAGGCCACAGCGCGACAGGCCGGGAAGGAACCAGTCGAAGTGGAGCGCGTATTCGAGCGCGAACATGCGCGGAATGAAGCCGTCGTCGCGGTTGTAATAATTGAGCTGCGCCTGAACGCAGGCGAGATCCTCCGGGCCGGAAATAAACCGCTCGGCGACTTTACGAAGCTGGTCCGCCTCAGGACGGTCTTCCGCGTCGTAGACCCCGACAAGATCGCCAGAACTGGCGGCCAGACCATGGTTGAGGGCATTGGGCTTGGTGCGCGGCCCCCCGGCGGGCACCCGTACCACCCGGAAGCCGTCAGGCAGGCGACCGATAGCGGCGGACGTCTCGTCATCGTCGGCTTCGAGGAGCAGCAGAACCTCGACGCGGTCGGAAGGATAGGAAAGGCGCGCGAGGGCGCCAATGAGGTTTCCGACGCTTTCGGGTTCACGGTAGAGCGGGCAGAGGAGGCTGACCGAAGGCAGGTGCCCGATCGGCGCCGGGCGGGGACGCGGTGCCTCGGTCTTGATGGTGGCGATCAGCGCGATCAGCCGTGCGCCGACGAACAGCGCGGCGTAGGCGATATGGACGATCACCAATGCCCGCAGGAAAGCCGCCGGTTCCTGCCGGAGAACGAAAGCGCCGAGGAGAAGGAGCAGCGCCGCCGACACCTTCTGCGCGAACGACAGACGGTGCGCTGCGCCGCCGCCGGGAAGGTTTGCCTTCCCGGTCACGCTTTCTCCGCTGGGGCCTTTGCAAGCCGCAGGATCGCCGTTCCGGCAAACGGCATGATGCAGAAGAAGATACTGGTCCAGGGCCAGTCCTGCATCATCCGCGGCTCGAAGCCCATCGCAAAGGCGAAGGTCGTCACCGCGCTGATGGTCACCAGGCTGGTCAGGAGGTAAGCAAGCGTCATGTCGTCCACCACAAGGAAAGAAAGGCGCCGCGGCTCTCATCGAAACCGCGGGTCGCGATGTCGGCTCGACCGCCAAGCTCGAGCCTCAGCTTCTTCCGCAGGGGAACGAGAAGCGAGGCGCGGAGCTGGTGCCGGTCGAAGTCGAGGCCACCTTCGCTTTTGGGAAGAAGGCTCTTGGTCGAGAAACTCTGAACAAGGAGGGTCATGGGACCGAACCTCTGACCCCAGGTCAGATCGAGGTTCGCCCTGTCCGCATCCTCACCGAGGCTGCGAAGATAGCCCGCTTCGGCCTGAAGAAAGCCGCATTGCAGATTGATACCGCGAAGAAAGGAAGCACCGACGCTCGCATCCTCCCCCATCAGGCGGGTGAAACCGGCTGTCTTCGAGGTGGCGAACCGTCCCCGCAGCTTGAGGGCAGCGGCGCCTGTTTCGCCGATCTGGCGATGGGTGAGAAGGAAGAGCTCGGCATCGGCAACGCCTGAGGCATTGTCGACGAAACCCGGCTGCTCGAAGCGCTGCTCCACATGGCTGAGCTGGCCGCCGAGGGTGAAGGGTCCGGGCAGCCCCAGCTCACCGTAATTGCGAAAAGCGATCTGCCGGAAGCGGCGGTCGTCCCTGTCCGAAACGGTCGCCTCGACCGACTGGATGTCGATGGTCTTGAAGTCGGAGAGCGGCCACGCGCCGCCATGCGCGAGTGTCGGCAGTGCTGCCATTGCGCAAGCGATAAGCCGCGCGCCGTCCTTCGAACGCATGAAAGCCTGCCCAGAAAAGTTCCCTCACGGGCAAGCTAACTATTTGGAAAGATATGGAAACCAATCTGAGGTTGTGGTTTGGCCACTATCCATCGCGGCTGGTTGCGCTTACTTGCAGGCTTCCTCGACCCGCTCGAGCGCCTTGGAAATACCGAGCAGCGAGAAGGTGTAGTTCGTCGCCGTCGATCGCGCCGAAGTGGCGGAGACCCGCATCTCGCGGCCGCGCCGCATGGCGTCGATCAGGCGCTCTTCCTGCCGGGCGCTTTCAATGAAACCTTCTTTGTCCGCGGCGAACATTTCCCAGCGGTCCGAACCGACCCGGACGCTCGGCTCCGAGCCGTCCTCGAGCTGGTAGCCGGCCATGAAGCTCGGTTGGTTGGTCGCCGCGCCCGAACGCCAGGTGGCGACAGAGAAGAAGACGTCGCCGTGGTTGGCGGACGCAGGGGAGACATCCTCCGGCTCGGTCACGGCGTAGCAGATGCGGTCGCTGCCGCTGCCATAGGTGAAGACCATCCAGTCCTGATAGGTCGCCACCTGCTCCGGCTGACCAGCCTGAAGCGAGGCTGCGGACATAAGGACGAAGGGGAGGGCGAGAAGACTCATGGCGTTTCCCTGAATTGGTGTTGCTGGTGGACTATGCCGCGCCTTGGCGGCTTGGCAAAGCGTCTCTTCGGATGACCGTTAGGTAAGCTGGGTGCGCATCGCGGCCGCGGTGAGGAAGGGGCAGAACGCCACCGCCTGAAGACTGTAGGCGGCCAGAATGAGGAAGGGAACCAGCCCGCCGCCGGTTCCGGCCTGCGGTCCGAAGACCAGGGCGGGAATGATCAGCGGCAGGGCGCAGAAGACGAGGACAGGCCCGCCGCGTCTCTGGCCGCTGGCGAGCGCTGCCACCGTGCCTGCGGTGAAGACGAGGCCAGGCGCGGCGAGGAAGAGAGCCAGGATCCCGAAAAGCGATCCGCCATAGGCGATCAGCAGGAAGGGCATGGCGATGAGAAGGGGCACCATCAGGAAAAGCGCAGCAGCCGTCAGCTTGATCATCATCACCACCGGCAGGCTGACCGGCGAGAGGATGAATTCCTCGATCACGCCCGCCCTGAGATCGTCCTCGAAAAGCCCTTCAAGCCCGAGAAAGACCGAGACCCCCAGGATCAGCCAGAGAAGTCCCGGCCCCGCATCACGCAGAAGCTGGGGCTCACCCCCGATCGCCAGCGGTGCGAGAAGGCCGAGAGCCACGAAAAGCCCGGCGCCGACCGCCCAGCCGCCCTGCCGGGCGCGCAGACGCAACTCTCGCTCGAACAGGGCGCGCAGGGGCGTCATGCTGCCTCCAGCCGCAAGGTGGCGGCATCGCGAAGGTCGGCTGCGTCGTGGAGTGCGCACAGGACCACACCGCCCCTCGCCCTGTGCCCTTCGACAAGGGTGCCGACGATACGCGCGCCGCTTTCGTCAAGACCTGCAAAAGGCTCGTCGAGGAGCCAGAGGGCACGGGGCAGGATCAGGAGCTTGACGAGGCCAAGGCGGCGCTTCTGGCCCGTCGAGAGTTGCCCCACCTGTCGCTCGCCGAGGCTAGAGAGGCCGAGATCGGCGAGCGCCTCGCCCGCTTCGGCGCCGTAGAACGCGGCGAGGAAACGGGCGGTCTCTTCAACGGTCATGCGTGGGTTGAGGCCGCCCTCCATGCCGACATAGTGGATCTGATGGCTGCGAATGAAGCCGGGGTCGAGGGTCTGTACGCCGCGGGTGAAGCGCACATCGCCGTCATAGCGGGCGAGGCCCGCCACCGCGCGAAGGATCGAGGTCTTGCCGGTGCCGTTGCCGCCGCGCAGCATCAGGGCCGCGCCGGGTTCAGCGGAGAAGCTGGCCCCGGCCGCCACCAGCCGTCCGGCGCGCCTGACCGCCAGATCGTCTACCGATAGCGCCATCTCGAATGCCATCGTCCGCCTTTTCCTGCCTCAGGCCGCTGCCTCTAGGGTCAGCCGCCGCTGATCCATAGCCAGATTTGTCCGGCCATGGCGATAAGGCAGAAAACAATTCCGAGCAGCGGAACGAAACGCGGGATGTTTGGAACGCCGTCTGGCTGTTCCTTCGCCTTCAACCGGAAGAGCGCCCCGTTCACACCGGTGAAGACGAGAAGAATGGTGAAGCTCGTCGCCGAGGCGAGGTTCTTCAGCGGCACGAAGAGGGCCAGGGCGAGTACGATGCCGATCACCACGAGGGTCGCGACGATCGGCGTATGGGTGCTCTCATTGACGCGGCCGAAGATGCCCGGCGCCCACCGGCCGTCGCGGCCGAGGTCGAGGAGAAGCCGTGAGCCTGCGATCACCTGGGTCAGCCCGCCATTGACGATGACGAACAGGCTGGCGATGGCGATGGGCAGGGTTGGAAAGCCCTTCCCCTCGATCGCTTTCACCAGCGGCGCTTTGGCGTTCGCGATCTCCTCCATGTTGTCCTGCCCGACGAGGCTCGCGGCGATCAGGAGGTAGAAGGTGAAGACGATGATCATCGCGAAGATGATGGCCCGGGGCAGGGTCTTCTGCACGTTCTTGGTCTCTTCGGCGGTCTGCGCCATGTCGCCGAAGCCGATGAATGAATAGATCGCGAGGAAGCCCCCGACGAAGAGCCCGCTCATCGCGGAGCCGTCGAAGCTGCCCAGATCGTCCATGATCTTGCCCGGGGCCGCCATCAGGCTCTCGCGGCTGAGCCACAGGATCAGGAGGAGGGCGCCAATGCCGATCAGGGTCGTGATCGTCATGAAGACCGCCGACTGCTTCATACCGATGATGGCGATGGCGCCGAGGAGACCGACCAGGCCCACTGTCGCCATCCATGAGGGAACGTCCGCAAAGCTCGAGAGATAGCTGACAAAGCCCGTGGTGATGGTGGCGCCGGAGACGATGTTCGCGACAGTCAGAAGCCAACCGGCCAGATTTCCGAGCCAGCGCCGCTCAAAGGCCTTCTCGACATAGTCGATGGCTCCCGCGGCCGTCGGGACCCGCGCGCCCATTTCGGCGAAGGAGAGGGCGGTGAAGACGGCGACCAGCCCGGCAAGGACATAGGAGAGGGGCGCGAGGGTGCCTGCCTCTCCCACCACCTCGCCGATCACGACGAAGATCCCCGCCCCTAAAATGGTGCCGGTGCCGTAGAAGGTCAGGCCAACAAGCCCGACGGAGCGTTTCAGGTCTGAGGTGTCGGAATCGCTGGTAGAAGACATTGAGGCGGTAACAAAATCGGGAAGCAGCCCGTTCCCCGACAAACCAGATGCACCGGATCGCAACGCCGCGGCGGGACCGCATTGCAACGGAACGAGCGCACGCCCATAAGGCGAACGAAACATTCCGCATACTTGCGAACGATTCTCAGTAAAGGAGCCGCTGATGATTCCTGGTCATGACAGCCTGAAGACCAAATCCGCGCTTTCCGTCGGTGGAAAGAACTACGCCATATATTCGCTGAAGAAAGCCGAAGAGCGGCTCGGCGATCTTTCCAGACTGCCGGTCTCGCTGAAATACCTCCTCGAAAACATGCTGCGGTTCGAGGATGGCCGTTCGGTGGATACCGGCATGATCGACGCCTTCGGCACCTGGCTGAAGAACGGCGGCAAGAACCCGGTCGAGATCGCCTACCGTCCCGCGCGGGTCCTGATGCAGGACTTCACCGGCGTGCCCGCGGTCGTCGATCTCGCCGCCATGCGCGACGCGATGCAGGCGCTGGGTGAAGACCCGCAGAAGATCAATCCGCTGGTCCCCGTCGACCTTGTCATCGACCACTCGGTGATGGTCGACTATTTCGGCACCGAAGACGCCTTCGAAAAGAACGTCGAGCGCGAGTATGAGCGCAACAAGGAGCGCTACCAGTTCCTCAAATGGGGTCAGGGCGCCTTCTCGAACTTCCGTGTGGTTCCGCCGGGCACCGGCATCTGCCACCAGGTGAACCTCGAATATCTCGGCCAGACCGCCTGGACCGCCGACTATGAGGGCGAAACCTACGTCTATCCCGACACCCTCGTCGGCACCGATAGCCACACCACCATGGTCAATGGCCTCTCCATCCTCGGCTGGGGCGTCGGCGGGATCGAGGCGGAAGCGGCGATGCTCGGCCAGCCGATCTCCATGCTGATTCCCGAAGTCATCGGTTTCAGGCTGACGGGCCGCATGCCCGAAGGCGCGACGGCCACCGACCTCGTGCTGACGGTCACCCAGATGCTGCGCCAGAAGGGCGTGGTCGGCAAGTTCGTGGAGTTCTACGGCTCCGGTCTCGACCACCTCACCCTCGAAGATCGCGCGACCATCGGCAACATGTCGCCCGAATTCGGCTCGACCTGCGCCTTCTTCCCGGTGGATGAAGAGACCCTGAAATATCTCGAAGCCACCGGCCGCGAGCCCGAGCGGGTCGCCCTCGCCGAAGCCTATGCGCGTGAGCAGGGCCTGTGGCGCTATTCCAAGCCGGAGAACTGCGTCGAGCCGGTCTTCACCGACACGCTCGAGCTTGATCTGTCCACGGTCGAACCTTCGATCGCCGGTCCGAAACGGCCCCAGGACCGTATCCTCCTTCGCGAGGCGCCCGAGAAGTTCCTCGAAGCTCTCGACAAGGAATACGATCTTCTCGACGAGAAGGACAAGCAGGTCCCCGTCGAAGGCGCCGAATACACTCTTGGCAACGGCGATGTCGCGATTGCCGCGATCACTTCGTGCACGAACACTTCGAACCCGTCGATCCTGATGGCTGCGGGTCTCGTTGCACGGAAGGCCCGCGCTCTTGGTCTTCACCGCCAGCCCTGGGTGAAGACGTCGCTGGCGCCGGGTAGCCAGGTGGTCACCGACTATCTCGAGCGCTCCGGCCTGCAGGACGATCTCAATGCCCTCGGCTTCAACCTCGTCGGCTATGGCTGCACCACCTGCATCGGCAATTCCGGCCCCCTGCCCGAGCCGATCTCCAAGGCCATCAACGAGAACAATCTCGCCGTGGCGTCGGTCCTGTCGGGCAACCGGAACTTCGAAGGCCGGATCAGCCAGGATGTCCGCGCGAACTTCCTGGCATCGCCGCCGCTCGTCGTCGCCTATGCCATCGCAGGCTCGATGAACATCAACGTCGCCACCGACCCGATCGCCAAGACCGAAAGCGGTGAGGACGTCTACCTCAAGGACATCTGGCCGACCAAGGACGAGATCTCTAAGATGGTCCGCGAATATGTCAGCCCGCAGATGTTCTCCGAACGCTATGCGGAAGTCTTCGAAGGCGACGCCCGCTGGCAGGCCATCGAAAGTGGCAGCGGCGACACCTACAACTGGCCGTCCTCGACCTATGTGGCGAACCCGCCCTACTTCCAGGACATGGGCGCGCGTCCGGGTGAGCCCGAGCCGATCGAGAAAGCACGGATCATCGCGCTTCTCGAAGACTCGGTGACCACGGACCACATCTCTCCCGCTGGCGCGATCAAGAAGGACAGCCCGGCGGGCGAGTATCTCCAATCGCATCAGGTGCCTGAGCGGGAGTTCAACTCCTACGGCTCGCGCCGCGGCAATCACGAAGTCATGATGCGCGGCACCTTCGCGAACATCCGCATCAAGAACCAGATGCTGGACGGCGTTGAAGGGGGGTACACGAAGTATGTACCTACCGGAACGCAGATGCCGATCTACGATGCCGCGATGAAGTACAAGGCCGAGGGCACGCCCCTGGTTGTCTTCGCCGGTGAGCAATACGGTACCGGCTCCTCACGGGACTGGGCCGCGAAGGGCACGATCCTTCTGGGCATCCGGGCCGTGGTCGCCGCCAGCTTCGAGCGTATCCACCGCTCGAACCTGATCGGCATGGGCGTCCTCCCGCTGCAGTTCCAGGAAGGCCAGAGCTGGAAGAGCCTCGGCCTTGACGGCACCGAAGAGGTGTCGATCCACGGAATTGAAGGCCTCAAGCCGCAGCAGGACGTCAAGGCGACCATCACCAAGGCTGATGGTTCGACCACGGACATCACGTTCCTCGCCCGCATCGATACCGCGGATGAGCTCGACTACTTCCGCAATGGCGGCATCCTGCAATATGTGATCCGCAAGCTCGCCGCCTGAGCTGACGCCTCATAGAGCTGAAAAAAGGCAGCCCTTCGGGGCTGCCTTTTTTCTTGTCATCATCTAAGGATGTAGAAACGGAGATATGCTCATGTTTCTACCTGCCATGGTTCTGCTACAGACCGCCTTCGGCGTCCTGCACCCGTCAGTCCGTGAGGAACTCATCTCCTGCGAGGTCGACGCCGGGGAGTTCGAACGACTGATCAACCTTGAGCAGAAGGCGTTCGATCAGGATTTCACTGGCGGCTGGCGGGCCGTCGCGGCAAGAGACGGTTGCGGCGTGGCGGCGGGCGAGCTGATCAAGGCCTATATTGTCTACTCGAAACCCAAAGCGCCGGAGAACCTTTCCATCCTGCGCTGGCACGCCGGGCAGGTTTTCGCTTCGGCCGGGCATGAGGAGGCTGCCCTGCCGCTTTTCAGGGCGGCTTATGAGGACGTTTCCAAGCGCAAGGCCTGGAACCTCTATGTCGACGCGACGATCGCCTTCATCGAAACGGACGAGGAGCAGCTACAGGAGACGCGGGATGCACTGGCGGAACTGCGTCCGAGTGCGGAGGAACAGGCAGCCCGGCGCAAGATGATGACTGACAACCCCAACATCAACTTTCCCGAGGGCTTTGTGGACCAGCCGCAGAACCTGAACGTCGTCGAACAGCTTCTCTCCTGTATCGGCCTCTCCTACCGAGAGGCGTATCAGAAGGCGGCCCCCTGCGAGAGCTGATCAGCCGTCTGCGGAACAAAATGCCTGGCTGGCAAGATCATAGGCGGCGCCCCCGGCCTGCCAGATCTCGCCGAAGGGAAAATCCCCACGGTCGGTGAAGACGACCAGCGACCTCTCCAGGCCGGGGGCAATCAGGTTGCGCAACTGGATGCCTTCGATATGGCCCCGCCTTTCGATCAGGCGCACCGGTTCCTCGCAGCCGGCAAGGGGCGCGGAGAAACTCCAGACACCGAGGGCGACATAGCCGATGGAGGGGTTGCCTTCCCAGAGGGTCTCGAGCGCTTCGGGGCCCAGGAGGTCTCCGCGCATCAGGGCGGCGTTGAAGAGGACGAGGTCCTGGGGTTTGCCGATCACCGCTCCGGCCGGGCCGAAGGGCGTAACGTCGATCATCGGTTCGGGTTCGTCAGCCGACAGGAAACCGCGCACCTCCCCTGACGGATCATCAGCTTGCTTGAGGTAGGCCGAACGCATTCCCGCTGACCTGAAGATGCGCTCATCCATCAGCGCACCGACAGGCTTGCCGTGCAGTTCTTCGAGGACCAGGCCAGCGAGGATCGTTTCACAGTTGTTGTAATTGAAGGAGGTCCCGGGTTCTTCCCCGATACCGGTCAGGCAGTAGTGCGCCCTGTCGTCATCCCCGGGCGGAAGCCCGCCCGGATGGGCCATGCCGGAGGTGTGCTGAAGAAGGTGGCGTAGCGTCACGCCGGAATGGCGCTCATCAGCCTGCGGCAGAAGATCGGCTAGACTGTCGTCAAGGAAGACGCGCCCTGCCTCGACATCCTGCATGACCAGGACCGCGGTGATCTGCTTGCTGACCGAAGCCCAGCGCCAGAGCTTGTCTTCGCCTTCGAACGCGTCGCTGGCCGTTCGGCCGGTGACGCCGCCCGTGTCCCCGGTCAGAACGACGCCGCTGAAGTTCGGCGGAAGAGCGATGGCAGCGCGCGTCTCGAGCGACGGCTGCATAGCGCTGCACCCTGCAACGACCAGGGAGGCGAGTATCGGGGCAAGCGAGCGAAGCAAGAGCGAGCCTCATGGAAAAACCCCGCCGGTTGTGACCGGCGGGGCCTCACAGCACAAGTGCCGAAGCTGCTCTTACTTCCTGCGGCGGCGCATCGCCAATCCGCCGAGGACGGTTGCCATCAGCGGCAGCGCGCCGGGCAGCGGGACTTCCTCCTGAACGTCGGGCAGGAGGTTGTAGGTGAAGCCAGCAAGTTTGAAGTCGTCATTGTTCTCGATCGCGGCGATCTGGAAGACCGGTCCGATGACCCCGAGAAGCGCGGGGTTCTGGGCCGAGATGTTCTGGTCCTGCGTGTTGAGCGCGCCATCGACCCAGAGGGTGAATTCGTCATTGCTGTCGACGGAGGCGAACTGAAGGCTGAGAAGCTGGATGTCGACGAAGCTACCGCCCTGGCGCGCCCGGATCACGACCGTGTCGTTGCCCAGCCTGCCGTCGATCGTGTGCGAATCGAGCGCACGATTGATACCGATGCCGCTGCTATAACCGACGAGCCCACCGGTGGAGGTGAAGTTCGGGTTCGCGAAGGTCCCGGACACCAATGCCGCTTCGAGCGAAATGTCCACCGGACCGTTTGCTGACGAGTTGTCGGTAGCGACGATCGTCTCGCCGCCTCCGCTGTTGGTCGCGATCGAACCGGAAAGATCGACAAAGGCTGCGTGCGCCATGCCTGCGAAGAGAGCCGCGGCGCCAGCCGCAGCGGTGATGAGCTTTTTCATGGTGTCCCCCAAAGAACCTGATGCTGCCGTCCTGCTACGGCCGCGACACTTTAACATTCTGTTTAGGGTAGTCCACGCGGCAGCGGTTGCTTTCGCAGTGCGCAATTCGCCTTGCCGTGGTGGCACCGGGGGGCCGGCGGCCCTATGTGCCCTCCCATGTCCAAACCCGTCACCGTGACCCTCGACCACGACAAAGAGCCCGAGGAGCTGAAGCGCCGTATCGACGAGAACCTCGATGAACTGACCTCCGGCCTTGCCGGCAAGGTCTCCCTCAAGGTCAACCGCCGCTGGGAAGGCGAAACCCTGCACTTCGACGCCCGCGCCATGATGCAGAAGGTGCACGGCACCATCGAGCTCTTCCCCCAGCATGTCAGGATCACCGTCTGGCTGCCGGGCATCCTCGCCGGAATGGCCGAGAAGGTGGCGGGCCAGCTTCAGAAGAAGGGCAGCGTCATGCTCGAGGACAAGCGCTGACGGCTTTCACGGCGCGGTGACGGCCCCCGTTCCGTCTGCTAGGCTCAACGAAGCAGGTCCGGGGGGAATTCTACGATGCAGGCTGTCTTCATCATTGCCGCACGCTTGTTGATCGTCGCGCCGTTTCTCGGGGCCGCCTTACTGGCTGCGCTCGACTGGGGCGCGGCGAAGGAAGCGGCAGCCTCGGCGCCATTCGCCAAAGCTTTCCCGTTCATCCTCGCCGCCGAGGTCCTGACGGGCGTTTGGATCGTTGTCGGAGCGCCTCTCCACCGGATTTTGGCGGCGGTCCTCGCGGCCGTGCTCGTGACGCTGGCCGTCACCTTCCAGCCTTTCTGGCACAGCTTCGGCTCAGAGGCGGCCGCCATGCAGGGCCGGTTCCTCCTGAGCCTTGCCCAAGCCGGTGGTTTCCTATTGGTTGCGGTGATGCCGAAAGTTCAGCGCTGACCCATGATGCGGCGGGCTGCGGCCGCGGCTTCGTCGAAAAGGGCCTGGTGATCGCCGCCTTCACCGGCTGCCGAGCTGCCCATATGGCCACCGTTCAGCTTCGCAGTGTAGGCATTGTCGCGGGCCGAGATTTCGGCGCGGCTCAGGCCTGCGTCGAGCCGCTTGGGATCGGCCTTGCCGAGGGAAACATTGACCGCGGACCCCGTGAAGGGGCCGATCGCGGCAAGGAAGGTCTCGGTTTCGGCGCCAAAGAGGTCGAAGCCGAAGCCTACCGTGTCGTCGCTCACGGGACCTGCGGCCATGATGGGAAGCGCCATCCCGGCCTGGCCGTCCTTGTAGAAGATCTTCGAGGCGGTCTCGCTGTTGAAATTGTTGAGAGCCGCGCTGCCGAGCGGCTGGTTCACGGGCAGCATGGTCATGACGAGCAGAAGCTCGGCCGGGCCGTCGGCGTTGAAGTCGATGCTGGTGACGGCGACGGGCATCCCGGTTCCCGCAACCCCGAGGATGACACTGACATTGGCGTCGGGCTGCTGCTCGGCGATCGGCATGATGCTGCGCGCCATCATGAGCCGGCGGACATCGTCCCTGGTCACACCGGCATCGGCAGCGGCGGGCAGGGAACCGAGCGCAAGGGCGGCGAGTGCCGCAAGTTTCGTAGCTTTCATCGTCTTCGCCCGCCTTTCGCATCCTGTGGCCCGAAGGCCGCAACATGGCACATGGACGGCGCCCTTCGCCCCGCCTATTAGCGCAAGCATGACCGAGCTTTCCCGTATCCGCAACTTTTCCATCGTCGCCCATATCGACCATGGCAAATCGACCCTTGCCGACCGCCTCATCCAGGTCACGGGAGGGCTGACCGAACGCGAGATGCAGGAGCAGGTGCTCGACAACATGGAGCTCGAGCGCGAGCGCGGCATCACCATCAAGGCGCAGACGGTCTGCCTGAGCTACACGGCGAAGGACGGCGAGACCTACCAGCTGAACCTCATCGACACGCCGGGACATGTGGACTTTGCCTATGAGGTGAACCGCAGCCTTGCCGCGGTCGAGGGATCGCTGCTCGTGGTTGATGCCAGCCAGGGCGTCGAGGCGCAGACCCTCGCCAATGTCTACCAGGCGATCGAGGTCGATCACGAGATCGTCCCGGTCCTGAACAAGATTGACCTGCCCGCCGCCGAGCCCGAACGGATCAAGGAGCAGATCGAGGACGTGATCGGTCTCGATGCGTCCGAGGCCGTGCTGATCTCCGCCAAGACGGGTCTGGGCATCGAGGATGTGCTCGAAGCCATCGTCAAGCGCCTGCCGGCACCAAGCGGGGACAGGGAGGCGCCGCTCAAGGCGATGCTGGTCGATAGCTGGTACGATACCTATCTGGGCGTCGTCGTGCTCGTCCGGGTCATCGACGGGGTCCTCAAGAAGGGTCAGAAGATCCGCATGATGGCGGCCAAGGCCACCCACCAGGTCGACACGGTCGGCAAGTTCACGCCGCTCCGTACAGAGATGAACGAGATCGGGCCGGGCGAGCTTGGCTACTTCACGGGCTCGATCAAGGAAGTCGGCGATACCAATGTCGGCGATACGATCACTGATGAGAAACGTCCGACGGACAAGCCTCTGCCCGGTTTCAAGCCGAACCAGCCCGTGGTGTTCTGCGGCCTCTTTCCCGTCGACTCGAACGATTTCGAGGATCTCCGCGACGCCATCGGCAAGCTGCGTCTGAACGATGCAAGCTTCGAGTTCGAGATGGAAACCTCGGCCGCGCTCGGCTTCGGGTTCCGTTGCGGCTTCCTCGGGCTCCTGCATCTCGAAATCATCCGTGAGCGGCTCGAGCGCGAATTCGGCATCGACCTCATCACCACCGCGCCTTCCGTGGTCTACCACATGTACAAGACCGACGGTTCGATGGAGGAACTCCACAATCCGGCCGACATGCCGGACCCGGTGCATATCGACCATCTCGAAGAGCCGTGGATCAAGGCCACGATTCTCGTCCCTGACGAATATCTCGGCGGTGTTCTGAAGCTTTGCGAGGACCGCCGCGGCATCCAGCAGGACCTGACCTATGCGGGCAGCCGCGCCATGGTGGTCTACGAGCTGCCGCTGAACGAGGTGGTTTTCGACTTCTACGACCGGCTGAAGTCGATCACCAAGGGCTACGCCAGCTTCGACTATCAGATCCTGGGGTACCGTGCCGGCGAGCTCGTCCGCATGCAGATCCTCGTCAATGAGGAGCCGGTCGATGCCCTCGCCATCGTCGTCCACCGCACGAAGGCCGAGGCGCGCGGCCGCGCCATGTGCGAGAAGCTCAAGGACCTCATCCCGCGCCACCTCTTCAAGATTCCGATCCAGGCCGCGATCGGCGGCCGGGTCATCGCCCGTGAGACCATCGGCGCCATGCGGAAGGATGTGACCGCGAAATGCTATGGCGGCGATGCCACGCGGAAGCGCAAGCTCCTCGAGAAGCAGAAAGCGGGCAAGAAGAAGATGCGCCAGTTCGGCCGTGTCGAGATCCCGCAGGAGGCCTTCATCAAGGCGCTCAAGATGGACGACGCCTGACGCCCCTCGGCGATGGAACCAGCGCCTGCCATGACCCGTTGGTCATGTCATGTTGGGCGCAGCCGATTCAGAACTGAGTCTGGTGACGGTCGCCGTGCGTCTTCTCGTGGCAATCCTCGCCGGAGGCGCCATCGGTTTCGACCGCGAAAAACGCGGCAAACAGGCGGGCCTCAGGACTTGCATGCTGGTCGCGCTGGCGGCGGCCCTCTTCACCATCATGATGTCCGAACTCGCTTCAGCCTGGACGGTGGACGACATGGTCGTCCTCGACCCCGGGCGGATCGTCGAAGCGGTGACGAGCGGCGTGGCGTTCATCGCGGCCGGCACCATCATCAGCCATCGCGGCGAAGTCAGTGGCCTGACGACAGGTGCGGCGATCTGGGTGGCCGGCGCGCTTGGCGCAACTGCCGGGGCAGGCTTCTACGGTATTGCCCTGGTTGCCGCAGCGATTGGCTTTCTCGTCTTGGCAATGGCGAAGCTTGTCGAGCGCTTCTTCTCGTCCTGAAGGCTTCGCTCAGGCGGCCCGCAGGCTGAGCCTTACGGTGAAACGGTCGTCGCCGACATCGATGCCGGCTTCGTCCCAGCGTGAGCTCCGCACGAAGCTCCGCACGAGGCTGAAGCCGAACCGGCCTTCATCGGGCGGCGCGGCATCCTCGCTCCACGTCATGCGAAGCTCATCGCCCTCCTGCTTCCAGGTGACCGCAGCTGGAGCGCCGGTTCTGATCGCTCCGGCTTCGGAGGAGAGGCGGGCGAGCTCGTAGACCACGATCGCGACATTGATCGCCTGCTTCGCTTCGAACCGTCCCTCGTCGCCTTCGCGCCTGACCTTTGTTCGGTCAGGATCGAAAGGGGCGAGCACGGCCTCGACGATCTCCGACATTGGGGGCTGGTGCTGGGTATTCTGGAAGACCGCGCCATGCGCCGCGTTCAGGGCTTCGAGCTGATAGAGAATGCGCCGCCGCAAGGCATCGGCGCTGCCATCGCCATCCTCGGCGCCTCGAACCAGAACCTGCACCGTGGAAAAGAGGTTGCGGACCCGGTGATCCAGCTCGGCGATCAACCGGCCACGCTCCTCTTCCGCTTCCATCCGGGAGGTGACGTCCCGCTGGACGGCCAGCCACGACAGGGGTTTGCCGTCGGGATCGTGGATCGGCGAGACTGACCATTCGATGATGAAGGGCGTGCCATCCTTCCGGTAATTGACCGTCTGTGCACGGTCGTGGCCTTTGCCCTTCTGAAGGGACGACCGCAGTTTTTCGATTTCTTCCCGGCTCGTCTCAGGGCCCTGAAGGATGCGGGGGGTCTGGCCTATCACTTCATCGGCGCTGTAACCCGTCATCCGCTCGAAGCCGTTGTTCACCCAGGTGATCTTCGGACCCGGCTCGCCCAGCGGCGCATATTCCGTCATCAGAACGCTGTCGCTGATCTGGTTGAACGCGAATTCGAGTTCCCGGTTGCGGTCGATCGCGCGCTGCAGGTCCGGGTCGGAAAGGCGCGCCTTGCCTTCCACCGCATCAATCGCCCGGCGTTTCTCGCTGACATCCCATTGCGAGCCGAAGAAATAGGCAAGCTCACCCGCCTCACTGAAGATAGGGCTGACGTGAAGCGCGTTCCAGAACGGCGTGCCGTCGCGCTTGTAATTCAGGATCTCGACCTGCCCGAAGGCCCGTGCCCTGATGATCTCGCGGATCGCTTCGATGGCTTCAGGGTCTGTATCCGTACCCTGAAGAAAACGGCAGTTGCGCCCGAGGACCTCTTCCTCCGGATAGCCGGTGAGCGTCAGGAAGGCCTCGTTGGCGAAAACGATCGGCTGGTCGTCCTGATGCGGATCGACAGCGATCATCGCCATGCGGCTCTGGTCGACCATTCCGCGCAGCATGAACGGCGGAGGGGAGAAGGAAGGAAGCGCAGCCATGCTCCAGGGTAGCGGCAAAAAAACGCGCCTCCAACAGAGGTTACAGCAACGCAAGGCCGCCCGGCTTTCACGCTTACGTGAGGTGCGGCCCCGGTCAGATCCAGTCGCGGGCCTTGAAATAAAAGCCTGCCGCGCCGCCAAGAACGATGCAGATCGTCAGGACAATAGCGAAAGCGTGGGGCGTGCCGGCCCCCGGGATGCCGCCGACATTGATGCCAAGCAGCCCGGTCAGGAAAGAGAGCGGCAGGAAGATGAAGCTGACGACCGACAGCACCATCATGTTCCTGTTCATCCGTTCGGAGCGGGCGGCGGCCATCTGATCGACGATCACCGAAGCGCGCTCGATGGAGATGTCGAGCTCTTCGACGATCCGTGTTGCCCTGTCGGCCTCTTCCTGGATGGCGACGAGGTCCCGTTCGGAAAGGCTCGGGACCGGGCGGCTCGACAGCTTGAGAAGCGCATCGCGCATGGGTCCGATATAGCGCCGGTAAATCACGGCGTCGTGCCGCATCGCTGAAATGGTGTCGCGAAGGGCATCATCGTCGCCGTGCCGCGCCGCCCGCGCTTCGAGCGGGTCGAGACCGTCCGCCAGCCCGTCCGCAACAGGATCGATGAGGTCGATCAGGCGGGTGATGATCTCGGTCAGAAGCCCGCCCGGGCCATCATGGGCCTCTCCGCGCTGATAACGCTCACGCAGGCCTTCGACCGCAACGCTCCTTCTCTTCCGTACGGTGATGAGCCTTCCCGGCTGGAGCCAGCAGCGCAAGGACAGCATGTCCTCAGGGCTCTCGCCCGAGTTGAGATTCACTCCGCGCAGGTTGAGCATGACGCCGTGGCCAAGATGGCCGCAGCGCGGCCTCGTCTCCGGCGCCAGAAGCGACCGGCTCACCATCGGGTCAAGGCCGAGGCCGTTCCTGATCACCTCCGCCGAATGGTCGAGAGAGAAGTGCAGCCAGACGAAACCGTCTTTCGGGATCTCGGCGGAGGCCGCATCCTCAAGGGGGGTGATGGTGCCATCCGCGCTGACAGCGAACCCGTCGATCAGGCCGTCCACCGCTATCCGAAGTTGCGCCGTGCCGCTCTCCGGCGAATACTCTGGCGGTTCTGTCGGATGAGGGGGAAGGGTCATGGCGCAACCGGACTATATCGTTATTGGCGGCGGCTCGGCGGGCGCTGTCCTCGCGAGCCGCCTGACCGAGGACCCGAAGACCCGCGTCACCCTGCTGGAAGCCGGCCCCCCCGACAAGAGCCCCGCGATCCATATCCCCTTTGGCCTTGTGATGATGGCGCGGATGCCGGACATCGTGCAGGGCTACGACACCGTGCCCCAAGAGCACCTTGGCGGCAGAACGCTCTACTGGCCCCGCGGCCGGACCCTTGGCGGGTCGAGCTCGGTCAATGCGATGTGCTATATCCGCGGCGACGCGGCCGATTATGACGGCTGGGCGGAAGAGGGGGCGACGGGCTGGGACTGGCAGGCTTGCCTTCCCTATTTCAGGAAGGCAGAGGACAACGAGCGCGGCGCCGACGAATGGCACGGCGAAGGCGGCCCGATGGGGGTTTCGGACCTGCGCTACGTCAACCCCCTCACCCGCGACTACATCGAAGCGGGCGAAGAGCTTCAGATCCCCCATATCCGTGACTTCAACACTCCCGAGCGTGAGGGGCTCGGTCTCTATCAGGTCACCCAGCGCGGAGGCCAGCGCTGTTCGGCGGCGAAAGGTTACCTTTGCGAAGACGTGCGCCAACGGAGCAATCTCGAGATCATCACCGGCGCGAAGGTCCAGCGCCTCATCTTCGAGAACGCGCGCGCCAGCGGCGTCGAATATGTTCGCGCAGGCGAAGTGGAGACCGTCACCACGCCCGGCGAGATCCTCCTTTGCGCGGGCGCGATCGGCTCGCCCCAGCTTCTCATGGTCTCCGGCATCGGCCCGGCGGAGCATCTCGCAAGCCACGGCATCCCGGTGGTCGCCGACCGGTCCGAGGTCGGACAAAACCTCCAGGACCATCTCGACGCGCACCTTACCTACAAGACCGAAAGCCATCAGAGCTACGGTCTCTCCTTGCGTTTTGCCGCACGCTCGCTCGCTGAGCCCTGGAGATATTTCTCGAAGCGGGAAGGGCTGCTGACGTCGAACATCGCCGAAGGGGGCGGCTTCGTCCGGTCCAGGCCCGATCAGCCGCGTCCGGACCTTCAGCTTCACTTCCTGCCCTCGATCCTCGTCGATCACGGAAGAAAGCAGATCCCCGGTCACGGGTTCACCTTCCATGCCTGCCTTCTCTATCCCGAAAGCCGCGGCGAGATCAGGCTGGCATCACCCGACCCCGAAGATGCCCCGCTCATCGACCCGAACTATCTCTCGGCGCCTGGCGACCTCAGCCGCATGCGGGAAGGCTACCGGCTCTGCCAGAGGCTGGCGGAAGCCCCGGCCCTCAAGAAGCACGCCCCCCACCCGCGCGAGGCGCAACGGGGAGGGGAGAGCGACGAAGAGATCGATGCCCTCATCAAGGCGACGGCGGAGACCGTCTATCATCCCACCTCCACCTGCCGCATGGGAAGCGATGAGGGTGCCGTGGTGACGCCCGATCTGAAAGTGCGCGGCGTAAAAGGCCTTCGCGTCATCGACGCCTCGGTGATGCCGAAGATCGTCGGCGGGAACACCAATGCGCCCACCATCATGATCGCCGAGAGGGCCGCCGACATCATCAGGGGCCGTCTCGCCTCGTCGGCGACATCCGACTAGAGGGCGCAGCTGAAACTGCGGAAGGGCCTCTTCAGCTTGGGGACGCCGTTGAAACGCCCTCGCCCGTCAGCGTGACGGCGCTGCGGTGAACCCTTCCTCGGCTTGCCGGAGAGCCCATTCCAAGAGATCGCCACTGACACATTGCGCCCCTCAAAAACGCGTGCTAGCGCGCCCCGCGCCCAGCGGAGCGGCCCTGATCGACATGGTCACTTCGCATCCGCCGCCGTCCGCCTGACACCTTGTTCCTGGCAGCGGCACCCCGCGACGGAGAGAGAAGAGAATATGGCCGATTCACGGTCTGAAATCGCTGAACGCTACGCCAGCGCGCTTTTCGAGCTGGCGAAGGAAGAGGGGCGTGCCGACACGGTCGAAGCCGACCTCGACAGTCTGAAGGCAGCCTATGGCGAGAGCGACGATTTCCGGCGCCTCGTTCAAAGCCCGGCCCTTTCCTCCGAGCAGAAGCAGGCCGGCATCGCCGCCATCCTCGAAGGCGGCAAGGCCGATACGCTGACCCAGAACTTCGGGCGCCTCCTTGCCCGGAATGGCCGCCTCGGCGTTCTTCCGCAGGTCATCACCACCTTCAAGCGCATCGCCGCCGAAGACCGCGGCGAGGTAGCGGCCGAGGTGGTTTCCGCCCATCCCCTGACCGAGGATCAGCTCACCGAGCTGAAAACCCAGATCCGCGCCTCCATCGGCAAGGATGTGACCCTCGACACCCGCACTGACCCCGATCTTCTCGGAGGGCTGATCGTCAAGATCGGCAGCCGGATGATCGACTCATCGCTCAAAACCAAACTGGCGCGGATGCGCGCCCGACTGAAAGAGGCGTAAATGGAACTCAACGCGTCGGAAATCAGCTCCATCCTGAAGAACCAGATCAAGGATTTCGGCCGCGACGCCGAGGTTTCCGAGATCGGCCAGGTGCTCTCCGTGGGTGACGGGATCGCCCGTGTCTACGGTCTCGACAATGTCCGTGCGGGCGAGATGGTCGAGTTCGAGGGCGGCATCAAAGGCATGGCGCTGAACCTCGAAGAGGACAATGTGGGTGTCGTGATCTTCGGCAGCGACTCGGGCATCGCCGAAGGCCAGACGGTCAAGCGGACCGAGGCGATCGTCGACGTCCCTGTCGGCAAGGGCCTTCTTGGCCGGGTGGTCGACCCCCTCGGCAACCCGCTCGACGGCAAGGGCCCAATCGAATCGACCGAGCGCCGCCTCGTCGATGTCAAGGCGCCGGGCATTCTGCCCCGCAAATCGGTGCACGAGCCCGTCCAGACCGGCATCAAGGCCATCGACGCGATGATCCCCGTCGGCCGGGGTCAGCGCGAACTGGTCATCGGCGACCGTCAGACCGGCAAGACCGCCATCTGCATCGATGCGATGCTGAACCAGAAAGAGCCGAACGAGGCCGCAGCCGACGATTCGGGCAAGCTCTTCTGCATCTATGTCGCCATCGGCCAGAAGCGCTCGACCGTCGCCCAGATCGTCAAGACGCTGCAGGACAACGGCGCTCTCGAATACACCATCGTCGTCGCCGCCACCGCCTCCGACCCGGCGCCGCTTCAGTATCTCGCGCCCTTCGCGGGCTGCGCCATGGGCGAGTTCTTCCGCGACAACGGCATGCACGCCGTGATCGTCTACGACGACCTTTCCA
>CAZKVC010000009.1:0-103096 GCA_964556115.1 uncultured Caulobacterales bacterium | reverse complement strand
CTTCAATAGCTGAAGATACGAGAGACGCCCTCCAGTGACCCACTTCTTTCCCTAGCCGAAGCAACCCATTGAGCGGCGCGGCGAGCCTTGCGAAGATCGTGGCGGCCATTACCGCGAAGTGCCGGAAGATTCTCGGGCTGACTGGTCTTCGCCCTCTTATATCCGCTTTTGGATATTTTGAGACATATTCACATAAGCCGTTGCCGTGCTTCAAATTGGACAGGTCCGGCATGAGCAAGCGGGGCCCTGCTCAGTACGGGGAAAAGTGGCGGGGAAACCGACGGTCCGAGGCCTTCGAATCTTCCCGGTCGATGGCACGCTCAATCCAATTCATTTGGTCCGCTCTAACCGCCAGACCTCTCGGCTAGTCTCATCACGGACAAGATCGATGATCGATCCATCGAAATGGTAGGCAAAGGCACGGCCCGGCGTCGGCAGGCTGACCACGTCGGGCCAGAAAGCGGCGACGCACTCACCGTTAGCGTCACGGACGCTCGGGAACACAATCCCGTCCGATCCTCCGCTTCTGAGCCGCCGGGCCAAGGCCTGCGAAACCGTGTAATCGTCAGGACTCAGTGCATCGGCGAAGCCAGCTTCGCCCCGCAAGTCATGGAACCTGTGATCGATCGGGATGATCAGTTCCCTGAATTGGGAGAACCATCCTGGCCTCTGCTTCGAGGCGCGGTAGAACCGTGCGCGATGATGGCACGTTTCGGCAATGGCTGTCTCGATCGACCTGGCCGCATAGAGCGCGCCGAATGTTCCGTCATCAAACCGTCCAGCGTGATCTGGGCTGATATGGACGAACGGCGCCATCAGGTACGACGCCCCCGGACCACTGACCCGGCGCTCCGGAGGAACGAGGGCCAATCGTCCGATCTGCTCCATCAGGCGCGGGTTGGTCTTTGCCTCCTCAGCGGCGATGAGGTCCCAGTCCGACGGGTCGGCGATGTCTTCGAAGAGATCGACCGGCGGGTGCCTCGTCGAAATGATCCGCCGGGCGTCTTTCCACCGGACCCGGCGGACCGGCGGATCTCCTTGTTCTCCCGCACTGTCCCCGGACATTACCAACCGCGGGCGGCGTCGAGATATTGGCGGGCAGCGTAAAGGTCCATCAGGCTGCCTCGCAGCATGATGTCCAGCGGGCGCTGCTCCTCGAAGTCACTGTTGGGCGTGCTGACCCATGCATAGGCGCGGTCGTTCTCGGTGAAGAGAATGCGCAGTGCCTTGTGGATGCCCATGAGGAGGGAGAGCCGGGTCTTGAGATCGACGCCCAGACGGCCGATCTCCCCGCGTTTCCACTTGGCATACTTGCTGGGCGAGATACCGCCGAGCAGCGTGCAGGCCTCGGCGTCGGTGAGCCCCCATTTGCGGAACAGGTTCACCGAGGCACGCGCCATCGCGGCACCGCCTTCATCACTGATAGCGGAAGGGTCGTCATCAACACGGCTCGGTGCTTCACGGACCAGTTCCATCGCGGTCTCCCTTTGGAACGGAGATAGCACGCGGCCTGTCAAAAAACAAGGAATGGCGGTTTTCTTGCTTTTTTGCAGAGCAAGGCGGGGGCGGCCGCCGTTGACGCTACAGCAGCGCCGGACGTAGCCCGCTCCCCATGCCGTGCGACCGCCTACGGTGTCCCTGCTTCACCGGCGCTCCATCCAAGTCCGTCATGGTCGCATCGATTTCCGGGATCAGCTCAGCGTCCGCCGGCGCATCCTACTACGGCCGCGACAATTACTATGCGCAGGACAAGGATGACGCTGAACCCTCAGCCTGGTTCGGTCGCGGCGCCAGCACGCTTGGACTCAACGGCCCGGTCGACACGAAAACGTTCGAGCGGATCCTCCGCGGCGAAACCCTCGACGGAAGAAGGGTCGGCCAGCGCGAGAATGAAACCGCTGAGGCCGCCGCAGCTCGCGCCCACCGCCCGGGCATCGACCTGACGTTCTCTCCGCCCAAGGATGTTTCGCTCCTCCTCTATCTCGGCGGTGACAAGCGAATTCTCCAGGCGCACCGGACAGCGGTGGACCAGACCCTCGAATGGACGGAACGAAACCTCGCCGCCGCCCGCGTGCGTGAGGAGGGCAAAGCCCCCGTCCCCATCAGGACCGGCAACTTCGTTGTCGCGAAGTTCGAGCACGATATCTCGCGGGAGAAGGACCCGCAACTCCACACCCATGCGGTCATCGCGAACATGACCCAGACGAAGGATGGCCGCTGGCGGGCCCTCCACAATGACCCGATGTTCCGTCACGCCAAGCTAGCCGGTCTCGCTTACGATGCCGCGATGCGGGAGCAACTCCGGGAGCTCGGCTACAAGGTCAAACTCGAGGACGGCAGATCGGGGGCCTATTCGATTGAAGGGGTGTCCGCCGAGGCACGCTCGGAATTCTCGCGCGGCGCAGAGCGTATAAGGAGCATATCGAAGGAGCTCGACCACGACACCCCGAAGACACGGGAAGCCGTCGCTCTCAAATCCCGCCCATCGAAGACGACGATTTCCCAGGAAGACCGCACCGCTGCGTGGCAAGAGCGCGGCGCACCGTGGACGGACCAGCTTCATCGCGTCGCGGAAGCGGCAGTGCACCGGCAGCGAAACGGCGACATCGAGAGGCCGCTCAGTGAAGAAGCCCCGCGGGGTCCTCTGGCCGCTGCGTTCGCCGAGCTCCGGCACCGCTTTTTCAAGCCAAGCCGATCGCTGAGTTCACAAGCTGACGATCCCTACCGCAGCCGCGGGTTCACCAGCGAACGAAGCGAGGCTGCACGTGCGGCGGTGAGTTTCGGTATCCGGCATTTGGAGGAACGCGAAGCCGCTTTCTCAGCGCAGCATGTACGGCGCGCAGCGCTGGAACACGGCGCCGATGGCCTGACGCTCAAGGATATCGACCGTGAACTGATGGCCTTGCGGGAACGCAAGCTCGTGCGGGTGAACGCCGCTGACCCTGACGCCGAAACCACCACCGCGAGGAGTCTCGCGCAGGAAGAGCGCACCGATGCTCTCGTCCGGGGAGCGGGAAAGACCGAGCCGCTCGTCGGCCGCTCGGAGCTCGAAAGCGCTCTCAGCCAAACGTCCCTGACACCCGGACAGAAATCGGCCATCACCACCATCCTCGGCGGCACCGATCGCCTGGTGGGCGTCCAGGGCTATGCGGGGACAGGCAAGACCACCATGATGCGCCACGCGTCGGAGCTGGCCCGCGACTTGGGCAAGGCTTCGGGGCGCGAGGGGCCGGGCATGCTCGGTCTCGCACCCACCCACTCGGCAGCGCGCAGCCTCTCCGAAGGCGGAGGGATCGAAACCCAGACCGTCGCGCGCTTCCTGACCGACCTCAAACAAGGCCGCGGTCCAGGCTCACTTGCGGGAAGGATCGTCCTGGTGGACGAGAGCTCGTTCCTCTCGACCAAGTCGATGAACCTGGTCCTCGAGCGCGTGCTTGCCCTGGAGCCTTCGCGTCTCGTCCTTCTCGGCGACCGGAGGCAGCACGGTGCCATCGAGGCTGGGCGGCCCTTCGATCAGGCCCAGAGGAGCGGAATGACCACGGCCGTCATGAAGGATGTCGTCCGCCTCCCCCGGGACGCTCAGCATCAAAACCAACGGCGCGCCGTCGAAGCTGCTGCTGAGGGCCACGTCGCGAGGGCGATGAAGCGGATCGAGGGCAACATCGTCGAGGCCCCGGGCGCTCTGGCGGAGACGGCGGCGTCAGCGTGGAAAACCTTTCCGAAAGAGAGGCAGGACGCCGCCCTCATCGTGGCGCCGGGTCACAGGTTGCGAGGCGCGATCAACGCCCAGATCCGGGACGCGATGATCGAAGATGGACGGCTTGGCTCTGAAGCCACCAGCGTTGACGTGGCGCTTCAAAAGGACATGACACGGGCAGAAGCGGAAAGCACAAGGAGCTACGATCCGGGCGATGTGCTGAAGTTTCACCGGCGGGTTGACCAGCTCAATGTGAAACCCGGGCACCAGCGGAGAGTTGTTTCCGTCGATGAGCAGCGGGGCACGGTGACCCTCGTCAACAGCCGGGGGCGCCAGCAGACGCTTCCCCTCAGCAAACTCACCGGAAAAGAAGACGCCCTTCCCTATTCGGTGTTCCAACGGGCAAAGCTCGACCTCCGCGAAGGCGATCGTATGATGTTTACACGGAGTGATCCATCGAGCGGGATCGCCGCGTTGGACCGAGCGACCGTACTCAGCTTCGACGAGAAGACCATCACTCTACAGACCAATGGCGAGCCGCGTGTCTTTGAACGATCGGAGCCGGCGCTCCAGGCGCTGACCCACGCTTACGCTGTCACCTCCCACGCCTCCCAGGGACAGACCGCAAAAGACGTCATCACCGTGATCGATAGTTCGGAGCGCCAGCTCACGAGCCAGACCGCCTTCTATGTCGGGACCTCTCGGTCCGCGGACACCCTGTCGGTCATCGTCGATGACAAGCAACGAACGCTTGATGCCCTCCATCGAAACACTGGGCTGAAGACATCCGCTATCGAAGCAAGTGCCAGGATGGAAGAGCTGACCGGGCTGGACCAGGAGCCAGGGCCTGCGGACCCGGCCGAGGCCAGTAACGATGGTGAAGCCGCACCGAGCATGAGCACAACAGAACCACCGGCAGCCGATCGTGACGAACCCGAAGCTGGCGCGGAGATCAGCCTTTAGCGAGGCGTTCCGGTTTTGTTTTCATCGCCTGATGTGGTAGGCAAGAGTATGAGCCAAGAGCACAAGATCGTTGAGGAAGCCGAACGGCTGCAGCGGCTAGGCGCAAGCCCCGACGGCTTCGATCCCGTCCTTCGCGATCAGATCGAGACCTCGCTCCACGCCGGTTACGCATGGAATGCAAAGTACGCGAAGTATGGCATCTTATGGGTGTGGTTCTTCTGGGTTCTCAAGTGGGGCTTTGTAGCGGCATCGCTATCCGCAACGGTTGGCGGAATCGTTTTGCTGGTTCAGGGGCCTGGCGAAAGCGCGAACTGGCTTCTCTGGTTAGGATCGACTTTGCCGCTGGCGGTCGGAGCTTTCTGTTTCGGGGCGTTTCATATTGCAATGAAGCGAGCCCATGAAGCCGAACTCAAACTTGCGGATCGATACAGCGTCGCTCGATGATCCAGCAGCTTAATCCTCCCCGAGAAGCAAAGCTCCAGTCTCGTAGTGATCAGAGCCACTCATCCGTTGCTCTCTCGGCATCCTATTCTCATCGGCTTGCTGACTATCGCCATCTATCGGGGCGCCTCCTAGACCCGGCAGCCGTTTCGACTTCCTCCAAATGTCCGAATAGTCCTCCGGCATTTCGTCAGGCTCGCCTCGCGCGAACGCATCCCATTCGCCATCACGCCCATCCTGAACCCGCGACTGAACCGTGAACTTGCGCAGCTGTCCCGTCCTCTCTCCGTCATCGGACGAACGCTCAACCATCGTGCGATTGAAATCGGCGGAAGCAGCAGTTCCTCGAGCCGTGGCGTCGGCACGGCGCTCGTCAAACTCAGGGGAGGACAGTTCTTCGCCAGGCGGATTGGCGCGCCGTCTCTCAGCCTCGCCCAGATTGTCGGCACCTACCGCCCGGACATCATCGAACGAAGCCGGGGCAGCATCGGGCAGGCTCGCGGGGCCAGCATACCCATCGACTTCCGGAAGCTCGAGCAGCTGGTCAGCCTGCGTATCGATAAACTCCCGCGCCTGACGCTCCACCCACATGCGGTCACCAAGATCACCCGAGGTCCAGCGACGGCTGGCTTCCTCCATGCCGACCGCATGGCCATCGCCGCGGTCCTGGTCCGCCATGTGCTGAAGGAAGGCATTGTCCCAATTCGCGGTGAACCCGGCTCCTTCCCGCTCGACGCGGCTTGCAAGATCCCGCGCGGCTTCGGAACGTGCCGTGTAGTGCTCCTGATCTTGGGACGCGCTGCTTAATTCCTGCAAGTTCGCCGCGAAGGCTTCGCGCCAGTTCGACGACTGGCTCGAGGTCTCCGAGGTGCTGTCGCGGTCGAAGGTCTGGAGGATATCATCATAGGCCTTGGCCGACGTGTCCGTACGCGAGGCATCCATGGCCGCTTCGTAGATCTCGCCCCGGCGCGCGGACCATCCGGCCGAACCCCGGGCACCGGCTTCGGCCTTGAGCCCGCCGACGAGCGGCACGCCGAAACGCTTGGAGGCCGAGGCCTGCATATAGGCCTGGAAAGCAAACTCCTGGTCAGTGCCTTCGGTGAAGCGTTCGGCGAACCGGCTGGCGTTCGACACAAGCTCGTTGAAGCTCTTGGTGCCACGCGTATCGAGGCTGAAGCCGGTGGCGTCTTCGAAGGACCGGCCATTGCTCACCTGCCAACCCACATCGCCGATCTGGTGGGCGAGCGCCGACACCGCGGTGGAGGATCGCTGCGCCGCTGCGTCCCGTTCTTCGAGGGAAAGGCTTGCCTCGGACTGAAGCGCCGTGGCGAGCCCCCCTGAATAGTCCAGATGGGTGCCGCCGGTGGAAATCGCGCTGCGGCCATCATAAACCGAGGCGCCTGACGCGGTACGCCGCATCCGTCCGCCCTCGGAGGTGTTCCAGCTCATCTCTCCTGTATCGACGAAGCCGGACGTGGACCGCCGGTTGCCATCGACGCTCGAGAACCGGTGGGTGTCGAATTGGGTGTTTCCGAGGCTCAGGTTTCCGGTGGAGACCTCGCGGGCGGCGCCTTGGGCCGCGGTTTGCGCAGGATGGAGAAGCGTCTGCGAAAGCCCTGAAAACGCAGCCCCTGCCCCTCGGCCCAGCGCCCCGGCGACGAAGGGGATCATCAGCGTCATGTAGCCTGCGATCATGGCAATGTCGGCATGGACCGCTTCGATACCGCTCTGGGTCACCAAGGTGATCTCCTCACCGGAAGTCGGCGTGTACGCCGCGCCCAATGTCCTCGCGCTGGCGGTGCCCATCATGATCCGGTGAAGGATGACATAGAGCGGCCCCCAGGCCATCAGCACAACGAAGCCGCTGACATAACCCCTCAGCATACGGAAGCCGACCTCGGGCAGGAGGAAGAGCGGAAAGAGGATCGGGAAGAGGCCGTAGAAGAGGGTCTCCGCCACGGTCCTGAAGAGAGGCACCCAGCGCTCCGCAAGCCGGGCCCCTTCCCTGATCGCCCTTCCCTGTTCGGCTTCGGTCCGGGCCTGGCTATATGCATCAAGCAGCGCATCGGCCCCCAATTCCGCGCCCTGGTCGCGCACCGCCTTGTCGATGAGATTGCCAAGGGTTGCCTGCTTGATCTGATCACCGGCGTCCCGCGCCGAGCCCAGGAAGAAGTCATGGGCGTCGGTGAGGGAGCCTAGGATCAACGCCTGGGCCGCCGCTTCGGTCATTTCCGGGGCGATCTGCTTGCCGTAGATCGTCGCGATCCGGTCCGCTTCGGCTTCCCAGAGGGCGCCGAGATCCGTCGCTGCGGTTTCGCAATCGCGGACCTCGGTGGTGCCCGGCCCGGTGACATATTCATAGAAACGCGCCGGGTTCGGAGGATAGGTCTCGGTGACAAGTACCCAGAGGTCGTTCGTTTCCCGAAGCTCGGTCACCGAATAGCGATGCTCGAGGACATCGTAGAAAACGCAAGTCCGGATGAAGCCCGAGAGGTTCTGGCCGAAGGTGGCATCGGTCACCTGGAAGCTCATCGCGTCCTTGAAGATCTTCGAGCCATAGATGAACCCGTTCTCCTGGTACTTGAGGTCATCAGGGAGCCCGAAGGCCGTCTCGGTCTGCTCGGTGATCTCGGCACCGACGGTGGTGGTGAGGCTCGCGATAAGGGCAAGACCCAGGGGCACGTTCTCGACATTGGCGCCGGGCAGGCCAGGGTCGAAGCGGTCGACCACCTGGACCTCCACTTTGGGCACCAGGAGACAGAGATAGATGATCAGGGAGGAGACGAACCAGCGGACCGTGGTCATGAAGTTCATCGAGAACGCGGTCTGGAAGAGAACGAAGAGGAGCCCGATGAGAAGCGAGAGCCTCAGGATCGAGGAGAAGCTCCCGAGCCCGACGATCGCCGCCACCGCGTTGAACATATCCCGGATGAAGGCGCCGCCGCCATAGGTGATGACTTCCACGAGGGCAGGCTCCTCAGTAAGCGGCGTTGCGCGAGAACTGATAGGCGTCGGCGAGGTCCTTGGAGAGCCGCCCGGCGAGCTGCCGCTCGATCCCTTGGGTTCGCGCGATCACCTGCTCGATCACTTCAGCCCGAGCGTTGTTCTCGATCTGGTATTGCACCAGGAACTCCCGCTGCTTCAGAAGCTGCGCGCGCCAGTTGGCCACCGCATCGCGATCGCCCGAGGTCGCGGTTGATCCGGCCTCGGACAGAAGCTCGGCGAAGTCATCGAAGAGCCCGTAGAGAAGATCGACAGCGATGATCTCGGCATAGGCCTGGATGGTCTGGTCCGCGAAAACGCCCTCATAGGCGGCGTGGACGTTGATCATCTTGTAGACGGGCAGCGAGGTGACGTTCAGGAACTCCCGCTCCTCGGCATTGAGGGCCGTCCGGGTCCGGACCTTTGCCATGATGTCGGCGAGCATCTGGCTGACCCGGGCCCTGAGGCCATCATCGGCGTCGATGGTCACCGCGCCGCCCGCCGTTGGCGCGAGGCACCGATCGGCGTTGCCGTCATCCTCGCATGCATAAATGTCTACCGAGCCGCCATCGAGAAACGCGGCGATGACACCGGGGTCCAGCATCTTGGAGGGCAGGAACTGATAGCTCTGAGCGGCATTATCATCGGCGCCCGCACGCAGGATTTCGGTACCGGAGAGCGTCATCAAGAACTGCATCAGCTCGCGATCGCTGGAGATGACGGGGTGCTTCTTCAAGGCGTCCCAGGCGATGTTGATGTTCTGGGGGAGGCTTGCGGTCTCTTCGGCGCTGGCACCGGCGAGGACGCTGGTCCTGCCCCCTTCCGCACCGCAGCCATGGCGGGCTGCCACCCAGTCGGGATAAATGCCGCGGCGGGCGGCGGAGGCTTCACAAATCACCCGGCTCGCCTGGTCCGATTTCGGCCAGACCGCCGCCACCGCCAATTGTCCGCTTTCGCAGGAGTTCATGGCGAACTGGTTGATCCGCTGGGCGACGGATTGAAGTTCACCCACTTTCTCCGCGATCACCGGGCTGATGGTTTCAAGGGCGACCTGGAATGCGAAGCTCGCCGCGTTGTTCGCCACAGATTTCATGAAGGCGACGAGCTGGGCCGAGTTCACGTAGGAGAACCCGCCGCCATAGATATCGATCCCGCCGCAGCCTGCCCGGTAGCCCGGCAACTGCACATTCACCGGGTTGAGGCTCCTCTGGGGTGTACGGACATAGACATTGCCGAGGGTGTAGTACCCGGCCCGCTGCCCCTCGAAAGACGATGGGCCCGTTACGTTAGCAGCCACGCCTAGGTCGTCCCAGAAATCGTCCATGTGATCGCTTACTTGTGCAGAAGCGATGCCGGGGGCTCCTGCCGCGATAGCAATCGCTGCCGCCGCAGCTTTCAGGGTTAGATGCATGGGGTCATTCCTCTTCGAACACCGGTTCGCCCCATCCATCGATTAGTCTGACGCCCTCCGCCTTCAGACTGTTTCTGAGCGCCAGCCCCGCCTCACGCTGGCCCGACGCGCAGCCTTCGAGCCACGCTTCGACGCGGGCTGTCAGGCGCTCCCGCCTCTCAAGGGAATTGCCGTCGCTCCACCGTCCGGGCTCGACCACCAGCGACAGCCCGAGCTGCTCCATTCGGGTGGGCTCGCTTCGGTCAGCATGTTTTTGGGCGTAAACGCTCATCAATAATCAGCTCCCGGCTCTTTTTGGGTGAGGATGAAGAGGCGCTCTTCGAGTTCCGCTTGGCTCGTGACGCCGAACGCCACCGGCGTGACCTCCTTGGTCTCGCTGTCAAAGAGAATAACCGCAGGCACCGGCGCATCGGCGAAGCCGAGACGCTCTTTCTGGCCGCTGTCGCGCACCCAAGCGGGGAAGGCCGCACTCGGACCACCATCGGTGCTCACCGCTTTGACGGTGAGATCATGGGCATCCGCCAGCCCGCGAAGCACCGGCGAGAAAGTCTGGCATGCCGAACAGCTGGCTGCGTAGAAATAGAAGAGACCGTAGCGGTCCTTAAGACCCGCGAGCGCTTGTTGCCGCTCGTCCTTCCGACCATCGAGCCATGCGCGCTTGGCAAAACCCGAAGCCGGTCGTTCAAGATTGTAGTCGAGGCTCGGATCCATCCAGAGCGCACGGCGCCACATGTCGGAGAAGGTGCTGGCGCGGTCGAGCTGTTCCCTCTGGAAACGGATGTAGGACGCCACACTCTCCGGGGTCGGACGAAGGACGGCTTCAGCGCGCAGTTCCTCAAGCTGAGTACGGATCGCTTCCACTTCCGCTGTCGCTGACGGCGAAGCCGTCACCGTCGTCTCTGCCTCGGCCGGCGGCAGCTCTTCCTCAAGGGGCGACGCGCAGTAGAAGTAGCGCCCGAGTGATCGCTCGGCGCAATAGAATGGGTCCTGGCGCGGTGACGCCTCGCCAGCCGTTGCGCTCACGAGGCCGAGGACCGCGGCGCTAGCAATTGGGAGGACAGGCATAGGTCTCGAGGATCCGTGTGGTGATGGCATCGGCTGCGGCCTCGCCATCGGGCAACACAAAGTCAGTGAGCACGCCGTCGTAGAATTCCGAGAAATCCATCTCGCTGAGATCGACCGCTTGGAAGAGCGCCACGGTGAAGCCCGAGCAGTCCGGGGTCATCGTGCTGCCCCAGTCCCATCCGACCTGGGGTCGCCCCTGCTCATGGATCAGCCGGGCGAGAATTCCTTGGAAACAGCAAAAGGTCTTCCGTTTCTTGAGGCAGATCCCGAACAGGGTCTTGGTCCGGCAATAGGTCCCGACATAATGGCAGAGCCCAGCCTTTTGTTGATCGGCAAGGGCACGTTCTTCGGCCGAGCACTCAAGCCCTAGGTCGGTGAGAAGACCGTCGTTGGAGCAGCAATTTTTCAGCCCGCCGACGATCTGGTCGCATCGATCGAAACTGCCGGGGAAGATCTCGAGGGTATCGGGGTCCACATCCTTCGCGAGAGATCCGAGGGCCCCGAGCGCAGAGACGGCATCGGGGAACTCGTCGTTCTGGGGCCTCGTCACGCTGTTGCAGTCGCCAGCAATGCAATAGACGTCCTCGTCGCAATATCCGGTCGCTGCAGGCTGCGATCCTGGCACCGTACACTGATAGGTGTGCTCGAAGGTCCGGCAGTCGCCGGTGCCCGGATCGGTGGACAGGCACTCGGAACGTTGAAGCGTGCAGTCTGGCGGCACGTCGCAATCCGATGTCACGCCGCCAAGCCCTTGGCACTGGTAGGTCCGCTCCCAGTTCCAGCAAGCCTTTGTCACGGGCACCCCGTCGATGAGGCGGGTTTCGTTCGGGGCGGTGCAGACTTCGGAGAGGAGCACGCAGTTGGGGTCACCTTCGTGCGGCGCGCAGCTGCTCGCGTCCCAGCTCTCCTCGGGATCACCCTTGATGGTCTGAACGGCCGGCACACCGGCGATCTCGGGGACGTCGCAGGTGGCGCGGAAGCGGCGCTCCGTGCATGTGGGCCTTTCACCATCCCGTGCGGGTGAACACGACCCGCCGCCCGCCGGGGTGAGCGGTCCGCAGCTCGCCTCCGCCGCGATGTCGATACAGTGCGTACCCGGCTCCCAGCTCAGGTCACCGTCGAGATAGGTCCACGAACATTCGTGCACGTAAGAAACCGGAAGTGTGACCGTCAAAGCCGCGTCGCAACTGGTCTGATAGTCGATCAGCGTCTCGCCTTCATTGCAGCTGTAGCTGTAGGTGACCTCGGAGCCGCCTTCCACGGTGACGGTGCAGTCGCCATAGGTGCCGCCATATTCAGAGACGATGGACGTGGCATCCGCTTCGATGCCGAGGCCATTCGCCGTCCATGTGGCGAGTTCCTCGGGCGTGACGATGGGCCTTGAGGTCATGGAGGAGTGGATACTCTGGGCTCCGTCGTGAAGCAGCGAGGCTGCGAAGCCATCGCTTTCGAGACTGGTGGGATCGCCGTGATAGGCCGTCTCCGGTGGATCGTCGGTGGTGAACCCTGGAACCCGGTCGCCATCCACCGTTCCGGTGGTTTCTGCTTCGAGCGCCTCTTCCAGACCTTCAGCCAGGTCCTCCGCCTCGGTCTCTGCCTCCTCCCGGTCCATGGGCTGTGCCGCGGCCGGGACGAGCCAAACAAAGGCCGCCAGCGATCCGGCCATCAAGAGCTGGCAGATCGCAGCGGGCATGGGCAGCTGAGGGTGGCTCGCGCGCCAACCCACGAGGCCGCCGACAAAGAGCCCGATAAGCAGCAGGCCCTCAGGGCAGAGGCAACGCTCGATCATGGCCCCTCCTCCAACCGAGCAAGCGCGGACCCTGAAGCCTGCGTTGCGGACGCGCCCTCGGCGGCAAGGATTCGAAGAGCTGCCATAAGGGACATGTTTCCCGCCACACGGTCATGGGCCGGTGCGCCTACGGAGCAATCAAGGCCGCGGCATTGGGGAAGTGCTTCTGCGGCAGCGACGAAGACCGGTACTCGATCGATCCCGAAAACAGAGAAGGCGCGCGGATCGATCAGTACGCCGCCGAGGGGCTCACTGCCGCCCTCTTCTCCGAGGAGCGCCCTGAGCGACTTCGCCGTCTCAGCAAGAGAGCCGCCCTTGAAACCCCGCAACAGCACCGGCACACCGGCCGTAGCAGCATCCCGGATCAACGGCCGAAGACTGGCTTCAGGCATGCCGAGGCTGACGAAGACATAGACTTGCGCGGCACCCATCGGCGCTACCCCTTCATCAAGGGCCGGAAGATCAAACGATGTGAGCCCAGTGACGCCAAGATCGTTTGGTAGAGCGTTCCGACCAAAGACTTCTTCGGTCAGTGCTTGGGCTTCGGCAGCGTAGGCATCGGCGCGAAGAGCGACCTCCGCGGCGAAGCTTCTGACCTCTGGAAGTGCTTCTTCCACTTCCCTTTCGATCGCCCCCTGGTCCACCTCCTGCGCAGCGGCGGGTCCCATTGCGAGCGTCGCGAGCGCTGCGTAGAGTTTGGGATCAAAAGACACAGCAATTCTCCTTCTTCCAGAGGAGGAAGCCGTAGTCCTCGCCGATCACGGGGATGGTCTTGCCGGCCTCGTAGAGGACATTCGATGCGCCGAGGGTCGGGCAGGCCCAGCGGCCCGCAACGTTCGGCACGGGGTTCACGAGCTGCAGTCTGTGCTCGGATTTTTTGAGAAGCGGCGAGGGAAGATTGCTGCAGACATGACCGCTGCCTGAATGCTGCCAGGCGAGGCCTTGCCGGTGAAGCTTGTAGAGGAACCGTTCGGCCGCCAGCGAGGCGCCTTGCACATGGCCATATTCAGCGGAGATGTTCCCGTTCATGGGATACATTCCGCCATGGCATCCCGCGCACCAGAAGAGCTCATCGATGGGCAGCTTCGCCGATGCGGCCGTACAGTCCGCCGCGCAGGCCGCGATGGCTGGGGTGTTGGCGAAGAGAACCACTTCGGGATTGAGCAGAAAGGTCAGCTCGTCATTGTTCCAGAGGGGATCGATCTCTGTCAGATAGAGGAGGTCGAAATCACTCGTCTGCATGCAGGCAAAATCCGTCAGGATCTCGAGCCAGTAGATGAGCGGGTACATGTAATGATGGACGTGCCAGGAGCCGGTATCGTCGTCATTGTCGGACTGCCCCTGCCCTTTGGTGCCGATCCCGAGACCAAGATCGATCCGCGTGCCGCCGAGATTGACGAAGCAATAGGGTTTCTTGGTGACATCGATGAGCCGGACCGGCTCCCAATAGCCGATGCTGAGGCCGATACGAAAGAAAGGCGGCACACTGATGGGGCAGGTACAGACGGGACTCGCAGGATTGCGGGTGTCAGGCCGGTCCGATGGCCAGATCGGCACGGCGCCGAGGGAGATCGGAAAGAGGCATGACCAGCAGATATCAGTGACCGGATTGACGAAGGTGCCCCCACATTGAGGCGCCTCTCCCCGCGCCGGGGACGCGGAAAAGGCGAGTGCAAAAAGGCTGAGAAGAAGACGCTTCATGGCAACACCTCCTCGATCAGGAGGTGATCGCCATCGCGCGTTACACGAGCGGGGACCTGGGTGATCCCGAACCTCGTGGCCAGCACGCCGCCCTGGTCGAAGAACAGCTGGCGCTTCCAGTCGCGGCTGAGCTCGATGACGGGGCCGTTGACGAGGATGGGATTGATGAGCGAGTCGCCCAAGGTGAGACTGCGCGCCCAAGCGCGCTGATCCTCATCGTCACCGTCGAAGAAGACAAGGCTTTGCGCCATTGGCGTGTGATGAAGAGGATTGATCTTCTCCCCTCGCCTTCCCAAGGTTCGGCCATCGGGAAGCGTGATGTCACGGGCCAAGGTAATCGACGGATCAAAGCGCCAGGACCGCGGTTTTTCCGTACGCTGTATCCCTTCGACGGGCTTTGGCCGATGAACCTTGGCCAGCGTTCGCTCGCGAAGCTGCTCCTTCATCCGCGCGGCCTCTCCTGACGCCTCCAGCGCGCGATACTTCTCGGCGATCACCTCGAAGAGGCTCGGCTCCTCAATCTCGAAGAGCGGTCCCCGGACACCAAGATCCTGAGCCGCCACTTCAGAGGATAGGGTGAGCGACACCGCGCACGCGATTAAGCGCCACATAGCCAATCTCCTTGTACCGAGAATCAAAACCGTCAGGGTGCGGCGTCAGGACGAAGACGTGCCCGTCAGGCACCACCCCGCAGGGGCCGCGCTCGAGAGGCACGCCGCTCTGGCTCGTCTGCTTGGCGGTCGCCACCACCGAGCCGTCGATCAGGAACTGCCGCCCCGAACAGGCGACCTTGTCGCCGGGAACCGCCACCACGCGTTTCACGAACGCGACGTCCTGGTAGAAGGCGTTTTCGGGTGGGATGAACTCGATGAGATCACCGCGCCGGGGTTCCCGTCCGCGTTGAATGAGGAAGGCCCAGTGAGGAAGCGAGTCCGTCCAGTTGACCGAAAGATAGTAGGCGTGCTGATGGCCGCCCGCCCAGGACGCGAACCCTGCGAGCCCGATGATGCCTGCCGCCGCGCCGAGGCGCAGCCAGGTGCGGCGAAGGGAGAGCCTGCTCATTGAGCTCATGGCTGTCCCTGCATCTGTAGGCCAAGGTCTGCCGTGGCCGCCGAAAGCCGATCGAGCTCGCGGGTCATGGCCGAAGCACCGCCGGGTTCGGGAAACTCAAGGCCCCGGGCTTCGGCGCGCCTTGAAGCTTGCGTTAAAGCCTCGGCCCTGATGTCGCCCGTGAAATCGGGCGCACCGCCGCCGAGGACAGCCTCTCCGGCCAAGACAATCACGCCGTCATCTTCTGCGAGTGACGCGATCGCCGCCTCGAGCGAGGCAATATAGTCCTCCGTCAACTGACGGGCCTCACCTTGGGTGATGTCTCTCCCGATCATCGAGACCATATGCTCTTCGATCAGCGTCTTGATCGAGACCGAGACGAAAAGCGGCGATTCGGGGCGCCTTGCGTCGCCGGTGAAGGCCAAGGTGCTCAAGAGGAGAGCCGCTCCGGCGAGGAGTTTGGTCACGGGATCAGCCGCCCGCCGGACAATCATAGGAGCCGTGGTCATGAAGGCCTCCCAAAGAAGCGCCTGTCCAGGAAGCGAACAGCAGCGGTGAGACAAGCGAGAAGGCCCCAAATGGCGAGGAGGCCGTGCCCGAAGCTGGCCATGCGCTCGCTATCCGCGGCGACTGCCCGGCTCGTGAAATTGTGGAGGAAGAGGATGAGCTTCTCTCCGCTGAACCCTGTCAGGATCAGAAGAGACAGAACCCCAATCCCAGCGGCCATGAGGGCAGAAAGGGCCGCTTCGCCCAAGAAGAGCCCAGCAACCTGCCGCGATCTTTTGAAACTGTCACTGTTCAGCATGGTGACGACCTCCCTTGTGTCGAAAGGCGATCCGCTCCACGGCGTCGGCGATCGGTACACCGTTCGCCGTCAAGGCTTCGATCTCGGCAAAGACCCTGGCGTCCGATGAGAAGAGCGTGCCCGAGAAAGGATCGAGGACCAAGCGGCCCACATGCCTGCCGTGGGGCCCCATGATCAGCATTTCGGAATACTCACCGGCCGAAACCGTCAAGGAGCGGATAAGGTCGGCGGAGGTCTCATCGACACTGAGCCGCTCGCTTTTCTTCACCTGGGCGACAGCTTCGGGCTTGAGCTTGAGGATGATGGCCCAATCGGCGTTCTCGAAAGCGGCCTGGGCGCCCTCGGTCCGGTAATAGTCGTCGATCCCTTGGGTCCCCGTGATGATGGACCCGCCATACTTCCGGCAGCGCCGCGCAAAGCCCGCAATGAAATCCCCTGCCGCGCCTTTGCCGAGGAGCGCCCATGCTTCGTCGATAACGAGCGCCTTCTTCTGGCGCCGATCCCTGGTCATCATTTGCCCAAGGAGGAACATGAGAGCGAGCATGACGACCGCCCGGAGTTCGGGCTTGCCGTCGAGCTCCTTCATTTCGAAGACCGTGAGCGGATGATCGAGGGCAAGGGTGGCCTTGCCGTTGAAGAACGGACCGTAGAGACCGGCGCTCGTATAGGGCTTCAGGGCATTGGCGAGGGACGCGCCCAAGACGTCCTCGGCTTTGAGGCGCGCGGCCACGTCATCGACGCCCGCCTTGATGCCCTTCTTCTTCCAGACGGCAGCGACCGCGCCGTCGATCAGGCCGCGCTCCTCGGCGGTCGCGCGATCCTCCCCCTTGGCCATCTGTTCGATCATCGCCCGCACGAGGGTGAGGCTTTCGGCCTGGTAGTCCCGGTCCTTAGAAGCCATTTTCTCATCGAGGAGGGAGAAGGGATTGAGCCCTATCGCGGCATCAAGAGTGAACTTCACATGTCGCCCGCCAAGGGCCTCGCACATATGTTTGAAGCTCTCGCCGTCATCGATCACCGTCACCGATGCGCCCCCGCCCCTGAGGCCCGTGACCAGTTCCTGCATCAGCACCGACTTACCGGACCCGGACGATCCGATGATCGCGACATTGTGGTTTCCTTCGCCTTCATTGCCGAAGGGCGACCAGTAAAAAGGCTGGCCCCTTCGCCCGAGGAGCAGAAGATCCGGCCGTGACACCCCGAGATACTCGCCCTGAAGGGGCGCGATCTGGACACAGGTGTCCGTCACCAGGAATCGGAGGCGACCGAGTTTCTGAAGGTCGCTTGCAAGGCCATCGGCCAGGGTCAGAGGAAGACAGGCCGCCAGCGTCTGTGTGCTGACGAACCGATCCTTGGCGAGCTCCCATCCCATGCCGCGGTAGATCGACCTGATCGCCCGTTCCGCGCTTTCAGCTTCGGTCTCACGGGTGATCGCGGTGACGAAATAGCCGCCGCGCACAAGCCGTGCGCCTTCTCGCACCCGCTCGCGGACCCATTTCCAGTCCTCCGCCTTCTCGGTGAGCTCGGGCATGAAGCGCGCGAAATTGGTCCCAGCCTGCTGTTCGGCCCTTGCAAACTTGGCGCCCGCGAGATCGCTGGCTCCTTCCTTGGAGCCGAACTGAAGGCAGAGGGACGCTAGGGTCGGACAGGGGAGCCGCAGCTGGTCATTGACGAGATGACCGATGGCACCCGCCATCTCCCCCTGATGAAACCGTTCCGGAAGCCGCCTTGCGGAGAAGCACCGAGCCTCGAAGCGATGGGTCTCATAGCCGAGGGGATTGAAGCCCTTCTCGCTTGGGGCGATGGTCTCGAACAGGATTCGGTCCCGTTCCACCGTCGACGCGGTATCAGAGCTGACGATCTGCCGGTCGATGAGCTCGGCTTCGTCGTAGCGGGCCCGATCTTCCGAGGCACTGACGCGCGGATTGAGGACATCGCTCAGGAAGCTGATGAGTCCCTGAGGGCCGACATTGCGCGCCGCCACGCCGAGGGATTTGAGGCCTTGGGTGATGTTGCTCCTGAGAGCCGTCAGCTGCGCGCGGGTCTCCTGGTTAGCATCCCCGGGGAGACCCAAAGCGAGGAACACGCGGAAACGCCTCGGAAAGAAGGGCGCATGCGCCGAGAGGCCCTCGAACGCGCCGCGTTTCAGGTGCCTGGCCCGGTGAAGGGCGAGCTTGTCGAAGACATCGTTTTCTCCGCCCCGCGCCGCGGCCCAATGGTCGAGGACCTGACCGATGCGAGGACTGGCCCAGGAGATGATCTGAAGCGAGGCGCCATCGGGGATGCCGTCGGAGAGAAGCTCCGACAGAACGCCGATCACCGTGTCATCGGCACCGAGGAGCGGCACGATCTCGAGCACGAAGCCTGCCGAACGGGCGTTGAGGAACAGCCCTTCTTCATCGGTGTAAAGACGGTAGGGAAGAAGCTCGCTCAAGCGGTCGAGGCTTGTCTCCCGCTGAACGCGGTCATAGAGCGAGCCTTCGCCCGTCAGCGCCGCGCCAACGCGCTCGGTGAAGCTGGCAAAAGAGCTGATCATTCCGCGCCCTCTTCGGTGTCCGAGGTTTTTGCTAGCGCAGGAAGCCAGGAACCCCGCGCCATGACGGCATGAATGACCCGCGCCTCGTGATAATGGCCCTGATCATCGACCAGGGGGGCGAAGACGATCCGGGCGACCTGATCGTAGGTACGGCCCATGGTTTCAGCATCAGGACCTGCCATACCGACCAGTTCTGTAGACTGAGTCATCATCACTGGATCTGGAGCGGCTTCGGTGAGCTGCCGGTCGAGGACCTCGGTGGTGGCGCAGACACCGTCGACCCGAGGGCACGACCAGGTCCCCGCCACGTTCTGGAGCTTCACCGGGCTTGCGCAGGACGCGAGCGCGAAAGCGGCACCGAGGGAAAGGAGGCGGATCATCGGTCGCTCTCGCCTTGGCTCATCCGTCCTTCGTCGATCCAGGCGCGGAGGCTTTCGAGATCCCGGAACCCGCTCATGATCGCCCCGTCAGGGCGGACAAAGGTCGGTGTGCTGTTGATCCCGAGCGCCGTGGCAGCGTCCCTGGCCGGGCTGACAATGTCGTGGTCACAGTCTTCTTTGGGAAGCGTCCGGGTCCGGTAGTAGTCCTTGATCGCTTCTTCGGGATCCCTCGCGCAGCCGATCTTGCGGCTCGCGTCTTCAGAACCTGAAAACGCGATGAGGAACTCGTGCGCCTGGATATCGGGCGCCTCGCTGAGTGCCGCAGAGAGCCGTTGGCAGTAACCGCAGTGAAGGTCGGAAAAAACAGCGACCTTGCGGCGGCCGCCCTCATTGCGGGTAATGGCCGCGTTCATGGGAAGATCATCGAAGCGGAACAGTGCGTCGCCCTCCGTACCCGCCTCGCGAAGGAGCGGCGGTTCTTCAGGGATGAGAAGGGCGAGGGTTTCTGCCGTCAGATCCTTCTCTTCGTCGAGGTCATAGAGCCGACCGATGAAGGCGTAGCGCACCTCCTCGTCGACATAGAGAACCGTCTGTCCCGAGATGATCTGACAGAGGGGGCCATAGCCCTCGCAGTCGACCTGATCGAGAGCGCTCCCCTCGAAGCGTGCCGCGGCACGTTCTCTCACCTCTTCGCCATCTGATGCTGCGGCACTTTCGGCCCTCGCTGACGTAAGAATGATGAGGGCGGTGAGGCTGACCCCGACCCCCCGAGCGATAAGACCGTCTTTAGGCTGACGGCGGAGCCATGATGTCAGACGGTCCATAGGATCCTCCGTGACTGGGCTGAAAAACAAACGAGGGACGCGCCGCGGTGGAAGGCGCGGTGCACATCGGCGGGCGCGCGCGGCACCTCCTGACCGAAACGCCCGATCAGGATGGGCAGAGCCGTCAGGGCCAGGGATCGCAGGACGCGGCGCGCGAGGCGGCGCGTTCGGGGCAGTGACGCCGCCTCATGGGAGGGCGTCGGCGCCGCGTCCTGCGAAGGGGAGAGCCCAGCGGTCTGGTGAAAGACCGGCGAGCCAGCGAGGCGAAGGCAAGTCTGGCTCTCGTCGGTCATCGCTGGGTCCCCCGAGCCAAGAAACCTGAAAGGAAGACGATCTCGACATCGATGCCTGTCGGCATCTCGATGACGGGTTGATATTGTTCGGCCCGGTCGATGAGATAATCGGAGACCGTGTCGGCGGCGGTGGAGAGGCCTTCACCAAACCCGCCCGCGGCGATCTCACCGGCGGAGAGCTCGCGGTCCGAAAGGATGGTGTTCCCAGCGCCCAAAGCGCCGCCGCCAAGGACGAGGTCCGTGTTCCGCGAGACGCCGCGTCCGAAACCGCCGATCACGCCGGCGATGAGCGCCTTCTCGACGATGTCGCCTTCCCGGCTGACCACCCGGCCCCTTATGCCGACCTTGCCGAGCTGCGCGACATAACCCTGGACTTGCGTTTCAGCGACTTCGCCGCCCGGCCTCTCACAGGTGATCTTCTGGAGCTGGACATAGACCCGCTCGGACGCCAGCTCCGCATGGGCCGCACCATTGACCAAGCATCCGGTGAGGTCCGTCAGCTGACGATCACCCTCACCCGCGACCGAATAGGCGGGCCCGGTGATCCGCAAGAGGACCGGCTTGGGATCGGCAGACAGCCTCACCCCGGTCGACATGTCGACGCCGACCAGGACATGGGCCGTCGCATGGGCATTGGGCGGAACGTACGAGCCATCTTCCGGGTGAAACACTGCAGGCTGACGGACTTCAGGGTCCCCATCGCCTCCCCCATCGAAGGTGAGGATCGTCACCTCTTTCGGCGTCAGCGGGCTCAAGGGATCGGGCACCGCACCGGGGGAGCCGAAGCTCCCCGGCACGGCGCCCTGCCGCAGGAACGGATCGCCGCCGACAGGGCTAAGGGCTTCCGGCGATCGTTCTACGGGGTTCTGGGCGGTAGGCTTCTCAGCAACGCGGGCCGCCAGGTCTTCCACCATCGCGATGGCATCATCGCGGGTCTTGCCAAGTTCGGCCCGCGTTCCCGCGAGCTCCAGCTCTTTCGCTTCGAGATTGGCCGAGAGGCGGCGCACCTGCTCTTCGAGGCCAGCCACCGAGTCTTCCACCGAAGCGAGCCTCGTGCCGGTCTCGGAGAGGAAGTCATCACCAAGTCCAGGCGGATTGATGACGTCGGTCATGGCGCGGCGGCGGCGAAGATCATCCGCACGGGACTGATTGTCCCCGCCATCGCTCGAGAAGATCCAGAAGCCCGCCGCGGTCACAGCGAGAATTGCCGCACCGCCGAGGAGCAGCCGCTGCCTCGTCAGGCGCTCTTTGTTGGCCGCGCTCATGAACCGCTCCGTTCGATGATGATCACGGACGACCGGCCGCGGCGTTCAAGCTCCCGCGGCCCGCGGATGGTGACGGCCACGGTTCCTGGCGCCAGAAAGGACGCTTCGTCGAAGCGCACCGAACCGGGCGCCGGGTTCCTCACGGAGAGAAGATGCCCGGTCCAGCGCGCGCCTTGGTACGTCACCTGATGCCGGACACGGACGGAACCGACGGCGCGCTCGCGAGAGGGCTGTCTCTTCACCTCGTAGCCGTCGATCAGCGCACCGGCCCAGATCGCCTTGGTGAGGGCGATGATCTCATCATCACGGGCACCGAGCTTGATCGGGCGTTCAGGAGCCGCCCTGCCCATCTCAGGATTGCGGATCATGATTTGGGTTGAGGGGATCGCTTTGGCTTCCAGCTCCACCTGGTAGGTGTGACCCTTGCCGGTGGTGACGAAGAAGCTGGCAGCGCCGAACCGCTTTTGCGGCCCCTGACCGTCGAGGGTGAGGTAGAGGTCTCCGGTCGATGGTTCGTGAGCAATGCTGAAGCCCGGACCCGCACCGCCGCTTTGCATCTGCACCGAGGCCGCGCCGTCGCGAAGGAAGCTGATGCGGGTGACGCCGTCGCTGCTGAGTGCGCCAGAAACGACGCCGTCATCGGTCACTTCGATGATCTGCTGCGCCTGGCAGGTTGCCGTGATCACGCAGACCGAAGCGGCGATGGCGAGGAAGGCGTTCGAGGTCATTGGGGCACCTCTCCTGTCTTGAAGAGCGGCGCTGCGCTTGCCTCGGCTTCATCGGCCGTGATCGGATAGAAGTCTTCGAGCCAGAGCCGCATCGAGCCGTAGCGCCAATCCGCAGCGTAGATGGCGCGTTCGGATTTGACCCGATCAGGCCCCAGATAGGTGTGCAGCTCGCCGCGGATTTCAGAATGGAGGCCCACCGGATCGACGAAGATCTCCGATGGGTAGAAAACGGTGGAGGATTTGGTCGCGAGCAGCCTGCGCTCGGTGGCGATCAGCGCTGCTTCGATCTCGCCGTGGGATGTCGGATGCGCAAGGCGCAGGATGTTGTCGCGAAAATAGCTGAGATTGTGGGGGTGGCGGTTGAGGAAGAGGCCCGCGACATCGCGGGTGGTCTGCTCAAGATATTCAGCGCTCGGCGCATCGGCGGTCATCGCCGCGTCGGAACGTAGGGTCGGGGTTAGGATAACCCTCTCCTGCCTGGTCATCAGCATATAGGACTGAAGCACCGTCCCAAGGCATAGAGTGAGCCCGGCGACGGCCAGCATGTTCCGCTGGCGGATGGTTGACCTCAGCCGCGTGTAGGCAACTTGCGCTTCCATGCTTCCTACCCCGCCAGTTCGCGTTTGTGAGAGGCGAGCGTCCGCTCGAAGGAGAAGAGGCCGGAGGGCAAGTACCAATAGGCAGCGAACCGCAGGATTTGGAGGCTTTCACCGCACTTGAAGCGCTTGATCAGAAAGACGCCGGCGAAGCCCGCCAGGATGCCTTCCACGAACCGGCCAAGAACAATACCGAGCATGAAACCGCCGACCAGCAGGACGAACTCATCAAGCGTCCAGAAGGCAAGCTTCTCAGGGTCATCCAAAGTCGCAGGTATGCGGTGGCGATCAGCCGTAGCCATCTTTGTCTTCATCGTGACCTGACACGGACGATTGGGCTCATGAAAACTGCTCCCCCTGCCGAGGGCCGGAGCCGTCTGCTTTCAACCGCGTGCTCGATCACGCTCCCTTGTTAGAGTTGGAACTTGTTAGATGATCGCCGAAACCGACGACTGGACGATGGGACCACCGATCCCGGCGGCGACGCCGACGGCCATCGGCACGCCGACATGGCCAAGAGACCAGCCGCTCGTCGCCATACGGACGACCCCGTAAGCGAGCGAGACAAGGGCGGCGAGCTTACCCGCAGAGCCATTGATATAGCCCGCCACCGTGGTCACGGCCGTGTCGAACGTGGCATCGGTACCGGCCATGGCCGAGCCCGCCATCACGGCGACACCCGCGAGGGTTAGCCCTGCGCCGACGATCCCCTGAAGAGATCGCTCAGCGCGAGGAGAGGAAAGAGAAAGCTGCATAGAAGCTCCGTTTGCTGACGTCACCGCCAATCGATGACCTCGCCACGAAGCCGGAAAAACCCAAGTGGATCAATCCGTAGGCAGTGGTTGTAATGGTGCCAGATCGGCAAGCGTCTTGCCGGGAACGCAATCGTTTCTCCGTGGACGTGCTTAGCGCGAGGCGACCCCTACCCATGGTCGAGGAACCGCCCGTATCGGCATCGAGGCTACGCCAAGCTGGCAAGCCAATTGCCACCACAGCATCGGTCTTGCCGGATTGGCAATGTCAACATTCGGTAAGCTGGACCCTGTCAATTTTAAGGATCGGGCAAGCCAATCTGATTTAGGCGCTGCCGTAGAAAAGTAGCACTGGGGCTTCGATGGCCGACGTCCACCAGATCAGGTTGAGCGGGGATCCGGAGTTTCAGAAGAAACTCCGTGAGCTCCGTATCCGCGCCTGCGCCATGGGTATTTCCACCGGCAGTGTAACGGAGATCGGCTCCTTGGCCGTCGGTGCGGCGACGGCTCCTGCCGTGCTCGCTCTGTACCAGCGTGGCGGCTGCCAGGACCTCAGCCGAAGAGCGAAGGCTCCGGACGCTACTTACTTGGCGCTGAGGGGTCGCCATGCCTTGGCACTCAAGCGTTTGCGGGGAGAGCTCATCGCTCTCAGTGCCCCTGAACTCCCCCTTCGCACGATCGCGCACCTTGCGATCCTATCCCTCGCCGAAGCGCCGGACGACACGCTGCGCTCCCTGCAGGTCACCCATCCATCGAAGCAGGCGAATCGCTCCCGTTAAGCAACTTTGCCGCTAACAATCTGTCACCAATGATTTTTGTTGCACTGCAATAAATGTTGTGATGCAATCACTTCACCACAGGGCTTGTGGGAGTGAGTGAGATGGAGTTTTGCAAGGATAGTTTCGAAGAGCCGCAACTGGCCCAGTCTTTGGGCAATGAATTGCTGTTCGCCAGGCAGAAGAAGGGACTGACCCAGTCCTATCTGGCGAGCGAGGTCGGCCTCAAAAGCGGCTCGACCATACAGCGTTTCGAAGCGGGCGAGCGGTGCCCAGGGCTATGTCTTCTGGTCAAGATGGCGGCGCTTCTCGAATTCCCGCTCGAGCGGTTTGTCACCGGCCTACCAGGCCAGACTCCGTCGAGCCCGTCATCGCCTGACAGTGTCGATGCCTCGCTTCTCAAGGCTTTGGTCAAAAGCGATGCGCTCATCACCTCGGACGCCGCGCTCAGAAAACTCATCGCCGAGCAGATCAAGCATCTCGATCCGGAAGACCTGATGGCTGGGATGATGCGGCTGCTTCTTTCAGATCCACGCGCAGATTAGATATCAGCAGGGCACTCCGCACATGGCATCGTGTGAGCCTTGGCTTTGGCGACGCGGCGCGTAACCAAACCCGTTCCGGCGATGCTGACCACATCCCAGTACAGCGTGGAATGGTTAAATGCCTTCCCGACAAGGCGGCAGTGCCCCCGCTTACTCGCGATACGGACGATTGGCGCATCGAGTTCGTCGTAGTCCGAAATCGCTTCCGGTTTCGGGCGCGGAAAAAACGGGAGGCTAGAGCGCGCGACGTCATCGCTCTGCTCGCTACTGCCGTCGCCGGCTTGGTCTGATGCGGACATGGTTTTCCCCTCGCTGGAGATAACAAGCCGAAATAGTTGCATTTTGACCAAATTGCTTGGTTTAAAGAATATTTCTGAAATGAACCGGATACCGACGTAGCCCTAGCCGAGCGCCTCTAGTCCTGACAAAAGTACAGAGGCTTTCGTCGTCGCGATCACGACGCACACATGACGATCAAATCCCCTCAATCGGACACGCGCTACGCAGCTCATCTTCCACATCGTTATCGGACCGCGATCCAAAAGGCGGCGGTTTTGACCGACGTCTCGCCTGATGAGCTCGTTCTCAAGGCCTTGAACGAGTTCCTGAGCGCCGTCACTCCGCAGCAGAGTATGCATCAAAATTGTGACCTTCTGACACCGAAACAGGCCGCCTTGCTTTTGAACCGCTCGGTTTCGACCCTCGCGAAGATGCGCTGTTCTGGAGAAGGGCCGACCTTCGTGAAACTCGGCCGAAGGACCGTGGGCTACCGCCGCAGTGATTTGGCGGAGTATGTCGATGAATGCCGGAGACGAAGCACGTCTGAACGTCAATGACTGGCAACCAACCCTGAAGGCAGGGCCGTTGACTGACCGCTTCGACGATACCAATGGTTACCCATGGCTTCGCTGGAAGTGGTTGCCATATGGTTGCCAGCTAAATTTCTATTATGAAAGAAAGCTATCTAAGCCTTTGATTTTGTTGGTACCGCCTGCTGGAATCGAACCAGCGACCTCTTGATCCACAATCAAGCGCTCTAACCAACTGAGCTAAGGCGGCATGCCGGTGAGGGGCGGGCCATAGCCAAAACGGCGAGGCCCGTCACCCCCTTTTTGCCGATGCGGCTACCCGCAGTTCCGGCCAAGTTGCTGGGCTTCGGCCCGCAGCAGGCTGATCCGGGTCTCGCCGGAAGGGTGGGTGGAGGCGAACTCGGGAGGGCGCTGTTGTCCGGCGGAGGCCTGGGCCATGTTCTGCCAGAAATCGATCGACTCGCAGACGTCATAACCGGCCCGTGCCATGTAGCGGATGCCGAAGACGTCGGATTCGCTTTCATGCTTGCGGCTATAGGGCAGGATCACGCCGTAAATTGCGCCCATGCCCAAAGCCTGAACCAAAGCCCCGCTACGCTGCTCGCAAGCCCGGCGCTCGGCCGCGCTGCCGTCGCAGCCCGCCCCTGCCAGCACCGCGCCGAGGCCGAGGCCGAGCTGGGCAAAGGTGCCCTGGCTGGAGCGCTCCTGCGCATGGTTGAACTTCACATGGGCGATCTCGTGACCGACCACGGTGGCGAGCTGGGCGTCGTTCTCCATGATGTCCATAATGCCGGTGAAGACGCCGAAGCGGCCGCCCGGCAGGGCGAAAGCGTTGAGGCTGTCATCTTCAAAGACCAGCCACTCCCATTGCGATGGGTCCTCGCCGGCGGCGCGAAGAACCTTCGGCGCCACGCGGTTGAGCCGCGCGGTATAGCGGCTGTCCCTAGAGACCGGCTGCTTCTGCTTCAGCTCCTCCCAGCTTTGCGCGGCAGCTGAAGCGAGGGACGAGCTGTTGCCGATGAGAAGCTGGTTGCGGCCCAGCTGCTCGTTATAGGTACAGGCGGCCAAGCCGCTCAAACCGCAAGCGATGGCAATCAGGCTTCGTCTCAGATAGCGGGGCATGGAACTCTCCAGTCGTCTGGCATGGAACTTATCGGGGCTGCCGTCCAAATGGACAAGCTTCGGCTTCACGTCTGCGTCAGGCCCCGAACACGGCAACGGGCCGCCCGGTGTGGAACCCTTTCTGCCTAACGATGAAGGCCCCTTGGCCGTTCCCGCGACAAGTGGCGTCGGGAACGTTTTCAGCGCCCGGGGCCTTTCCGCTGCCATGACCATGGCCGCCGTCAGGACCGCGAAAGAAGATGCTCACCGCGCCGGGCTGCGCTACGCCGACAGTGCGGCGCCGGGTATCACCCGCATGAGGCGGGGGCGGGGCTTCAGCTTCCATGCGCCCTCCGGCGACCTGATCGTAGAGAATTCCATCAAGGAGCGCTGCCGCGGCCTGGCGGTGCCCCCGGCCTATGAGGACGTCTGGATCTGCCAGGACCCCAAGGGTCACCTTCAGGCCACGGGCCGCGATGCGCGGGGCCGCAAGGCGTATATCTACCATCCGGACTGGCAGGCCTTCCGTAACCAGAAGAAGTATAGCGCGCTTCTGGACTTCGGGGACAAATTGGGCACGGCGCGGGCACGCAACGAAGAGCAGCGGCGCGGTCTTGCGCCGCGGCAGGGGCGGATCCTGGCGGCGATGTTCTGGCTTCTCGACCACCATGCCCTGCGGGTCGGCAACGAGGCCTATTCGAAGGAGAATGGCAGCTTCGGCGCAACGACGCTACGCATGCGGCACGTTGAGGATGACGGCGCCGTCCTTCATTTTGCCGGGAAATCGGGGAAGGACCGGCAGGTTTCAATCGACGATGTACGGCTGAGAAATCTCGTCCGGCGGCTTTCCGACCTCCCCGGCCAGCACCTCTTTCAGTATCAGGACGAGGAGGGGGAGTTTCGCCGCATCACCTCAGGCGAGGTGAACGCCTACCTCCACGGCCTTTTCGGCGATGATGTCAGTGCCAAGACGTTCCGCACCTGGCACGGCTCGGTCGCTGCCTTCGCCCGGGGCCTCGAGAAGGGCGCGAAGGTGGACGATGTCCTGGGCGCGGCAAGCCAGCGGCTCGGCAACACGAAGGCGATCGTCCGCAACAGCTATATCCACCCCGCCATCATTGACGCGGTCAAGGAAGGATCGCTCGAGGGCGATGCCGCAAGTCACCGGATCGGCAGGCATTATCAAGGCTTTTCGGCAGAAGAGAGCTGGTTCTTCCGCTGGCTGAAGAAACAGGAGAAGGCCTAGCGCATCGGACTGCTTCATAGAATCAGTCCGATGCGCTAGATTTGTGTTTTGGAGCAACTTTTCTCCGCGAACCGGGCCCCACTTCGCGGTCCGTTGCTCTAGCTCTCCTCCCCTTCCGAGGCGAGGGTTTTGGAGACCGCAAGGCGGCCGCCATCGACGAACAGGACCTGACCGGTGATGAAGCTTGCTTCTTCGGCGGCGAGGAAGTGGATGGCGTTGGCGACTTCCTTGGGCTCGCCGCGCCGCCCCATCGGGGTCATCCCGATCGAGGCCTTGCGCTGGGCGGCGGTGGTCACGAGCGCTTCGTCGAGGACTTCTTTCACGCCCGATATGCCCACCGCGTTCGCTCTTGCTCCGTAGGGGGAGAGGGTCATGGCGACGGCCTTGGTCAACTGGACCACCGCCCCCTGGCTTGCGGCGAAGATCGCGTCTTCCTCATTCGCGGTCACGGCTTCGTTGGAGACGACATTGACGATCGCGCCGGACCTCGCGACATCCACCCCGCCGTCATCGACCTCAGCGGACTGACGAATGATCTGCTGCGCCACGGCCTTGTTGATGAGGAAGGCGGCGCGGACGTTCTTGTCCATGATGTCGTCGAACTCTTCTTCGGAAATTTCAAGGAAGGGCGCTGTGCGATAATAATGCGCACAATGAGCAAGAACGTCGATCCGACCGAAGGTATCGAGGGCCTCGGCCAGGACGTTGTGTACGTCGAGAGCCTCGTCGAGATCCGCTGCGATGAAGCTGACCTCCGCCCCGCGGGCTTCGACTTCGTCCCGCACGGCCAGGCCGCGCTGGCGGTCGGTGTCGGTCAGGACCAGCCGGTCCTTGCTGCGCGCGAAGCGGAATGCCGCAGCCCGCCCCAGGCTGGCGCCGACGCCGGTGACGATAACGGTGCGATTGGTCATGGTGATCCCCGCTGAGAAAGCCGTCCGTTCGAAGCGCCCCGAGCGGGGCCGGGGCGCATCTTCGGATCAGGTCCGTTAGCTGGGTTTCCGCCCATGCCCAAGGGTGGCGGATCTCAGACCTTCGATCTGATCCTTGATGGCCAATTTCTGTCGTTTCAGCTCGGCGATTCTCTGGTCGTCAAACGCCGCATGACGTCTTTCCTGCGCGAGCGCCGCATCCAGGGCTTGGTGCCGCTCGGTGAGGGTGTCTAAGCGTGCTTGAATGGACATGGAGATCTCCTTTCAAAAGACATCGCCGGAATGGGCGACATGAAAATCGAAGCACTTTCGCCGCCCCAAGTCACCGGACGAACGGCCCCGTTAAGAAAGATTTGATCTTGGTTAAAAGCAGACCCTACACCGATCTTATGATTTCCAGGAACTTGCTGCCGTGCCGGCGCTGCTATTTGGCAGATCATGTTACCGGCGCTTATGGGACAACCCGCCATGGATGAACGCCGCCTCATTATAGGGGTCTCCGGCGCTTCGGGGATGATTTATGCCGATCGGCTGATGAAGGCTGCCAAGCGCGCCGGCCTTGAGACCCATGTGGTGGTCAGCCGGGCGGCCAGGATGACCCTCGCCTATGAGATGGGCGAGGATGCCCGCTTCGAGGCGGCGGACATGACCTACGGCATCGGCGATGTGGGCGCGCCGATCGCCTCCGGCAGCTTCAGGACCCTGGGCATGGTCGTTGTGCCTTGTTCCGTACGCACCATGTCCGAGATCGCCACCGGCGTCACCTCGAGCCTCCTTACCCGCGCCGCCGATGTGTGCCTGAAGGAGAAGAGGCCGCTGGCGCTGATGGTGCGCGAGACCCCGCTGCATCTTGGGCACCTTCGCACCATGACGGCGCTGGCTGAGATGGGCGCGAGCATCGTTCCTCCTATCCCCGCATTCTATGCCGAGCCCCAGACCATCGAAGAGATGGTCGACCAGTCCGTCGGCCGGGTCCTCGACCTCTTCGGTGTCGAAGCGCCCGGGGTGAAGCGCTGGGGCGAAGACCTCGAGAAAGGGCGCCGCTGATGATGCCGCTCTGGGACTATGCGGTGAAGGTCTACGCCCTGCCCGGCGTCGAGAAGGGCCTTCTCAAGCTGCAGGACCGCTTCCGCATCGACGTCAACTCCGCGCTCTGGTGCCTCTGGGCCGCGCGCTACGGCTTCCAGCTCGAGGATGATGAAGTCGACCTGGTCCTCGATTCGGTCTTCGAGATGGCCCGGCACACCACCAGACCGCTGCGCGTCGTGCGCCTTTTCCTTTCGGGTCCGAGGGCGGGCTTTGATGCTGACGAGTTGAAGAAGCTGCGCGACCGGGTGCTCGAGATCGAGCTTGCGAGCGAGGAGATCGTGCTCAGGCGTCTCGATCAGGTGACCCAGGCCACCGCCTCCCGCAACGACGCCCTGGACGACATGACCCTGCGGGCCGAGCGCCTGTTCACCCTTGCGCGCAAACACATGGACATGCCCGTCATGATCGCCGATGAGGAGGGCCCGCAAAGCCCCCTCGCCCTGTTCGGCGAGATCCGCGACCGAGCCCGGGATGATGGACCATGAGCGCTGACGACCGTCCCCCCTTCGAAGTCATCGACGGCGATGGCGATGACGCCGAAGACGTGCCCCGGCCCGAGGGCGCCAATGACGAGGCGCTGCACCTCAAGATCAATGAGCTCGAGGAAGAGCACCGCGATCTCGACCGGGCGATCCTCACCATGGAAGAGCGGATGCCCTATGACCGGCTCGCCATCGGCCGGATGAAAAAGCGCAAGCTGATCCTGAAGGACCAGATCGAGGAACTGAGGGACCGGCTTTTCCCCGATATCATCGCCTGAACCTCTCCGCCTCCAGCTTGGCAGCTTGTAACCGGATGCGGGCGGTGCTTCGGTCTATGTCTAAGGCAGTCGAGTACCGGAGGGTATAAGTTGGGGCGTCTTCTTTTCGTTGCGGGTGCTGTTTTCATTCTGACGGCTTGCGAAAGCACGCCTGAGCAAGCCGAGCCGGTGATCGCCGCTCCTGCTGTCGACTATGCCCGCAGGGACCTCGTCGGTCTGCCGGCGGACATCACGGGCTGCGTCGAGGAAACCCGCGGCTGCTACGTCGTCGGACGGCCGGTGCAGGCGACCTTGCGCTTCGAGCCGCAAACCGGACGGCACTGGTTCCTCGATCCCGGCACCGGGCGGACCTTCTACGCCGATGGTGAGTTCCGCAGCGGCGATCTGGTCCTTCCCGGGGCCGCGCCGATGCCCGGAACCGATGCGCCCCGCGCCTTCGGAAGCTGACGATCTCGTCAAGTTAACCCCTTCGCTCTAGGTCCCTTTCGTGCGGCTGAGAGGAGCGTTGAGGCATGGCGGCGGAAGAGAGCGGCGAAGAGACCTGCCGCAAGCTGACGAGCCCAGAATACGGCGCCCTCGCCCACCTCTACCGCGGCGAGGTCTACCGCTCGACGATCTGGCGAACCCGCCTCGATGCGACGACCAACTGGTCGGTGGTCAGCCTCGGCCTGGCCCTGACGATCAGCTACCAGTCGCCCGAAAGCTCCGCCCTGCCCCTGTTCCTCGTTGCCTTCCTGATCGGCGTCTTTCTCTATCTCGAAGCCCGCCGCTACCGGTACTTCAATGTCTGGCGCGCCAGGGCCCGCTGGCTCGAGATCCATTTCTACGCCCGGCTTCTCAAGCGGGAACAAGTCGAGCACCGCCCCTGGATGGAGCGGCTGGCCGAGGATTACGAGCGGCCCGAGCACCATATCGAGTTCCGCAGGGCACTCGGCAGGCGGCTGCGGCGGAACTACCTGTGGATCTTCACCGTCCAGACCATGGCCCTTTACGGCAAGCTTCTCGGCGGGCCGAACGAGGGGGTGAGCTTCCAGAGCCTTCACATCGGCCCGATCCCCGGCTGGGCCACCGCCATCGTCAATGGCGTCCTCTATCTCGGGCTCTGCGCCTTCACCTGGGGCATCTGGAAACTGGACCAAAAGCGCTTCGAGGAGCGGATGAACCCCATCTCGATGGGATAGCCCCGTCCCTCAGGCCTTCTTAGCACGCCTCAGGATACCGTCGATCCGGTCCTTCGCCTCCTCGCGGTGGCGGGGCTTGATGTGACGGCTGACATGGCCGAGCGCCCCGGCCAGGATCGCCGCGTCATCGGCCAGCCCGAAGGGCATGAAGTCCGAGACCGCGTCGAAGGGGCTGATGAAGTAGAGCAGCGCCCCCGCCAGCGCGGCTTTCGCAGGGATGGGCGTTTCGGGGTCGCGCATCACGAGATAGGCGACCAGCAGGTCCTCCACCACGCTTTCGGCGAGCCGTCCGGCCACGGCGAGAAGCTTCTCGTGGAAGCCGCGCTCGACCTCCGCCATCTCGGCGTCGACCTCTTCGGGGCTTTCCTGGATGTCGTCCCACTTCGAGCGGGCATAGCGGTAGAGCGCCCGGTTCCGGGCATTGAAAAATCGAAGCATGGCTGAGGAGATGGGCGGCGCGCGGCCGCGAGCAAGCCTGTCACCCCTCTGTGAGCGCGATGACACCTCCTTGATCGCGGCGGCACTCTCCTGCGCCGGGCGGTGTCACTCCCGCCGAAGACGTTTCGATCAAAGGAGTTCGACGATGATCCGCACTGCCGCTCTTGCTTCCTCCGCCCTGATGATGGCCTCCTGCGCCAATCAGGGCCTGTCCCCTGCCCAGAGAAATGCCGGGATCGGCACCGCCGCGGGCGCCGCTGTCGGCGCGGCCGTGGCCGAAGACGAGACCACCGGCGCCGTGATCGGCGGGCTCGCAGGCGCGGCGATCGGCGCCTATACCGGGTGCCGCCAGCAGGGCGGCTGCTTTGTCGGCGGCCGCGAGGTCGAGGCCGAGCGCCAATACGACCGCACCGAGGACCGCTACTATTTCTACGACCAGGCGAGCGGCAACACCTATTACGCCAATGGCGACCTGCGCACGCGCGGCAATCCGCGCTGAGCCGCAGGGCCTTGTCAATCTGAACGAGGGGAAGGCGGATGCTCCGGCATCCGCCTTTTTCCGTGCCAGCACCAAAAGCCGCCCGTGGGCGGTTTTGTCAGGTGCTCAAGCAGCGAAGCGATAGCACACTTCAAAAGTGCTCATTTAGCGAAGCGATAGCACACTTCAAAAGTGCTCAGGCAGCGAAGCGATAGCACACTTCAAAAGTGCTCATTTAGCGAAGCGGTAGCACACTTCAAAAGTGCTCATTTAGCGAAGCGGTAGCACACTAAAAAGAGCCGGGGTCCCGCGCGCGGCGTTGCCGCAGCGTATGGGTACAAAAAAGGGGTGCCGCAGCATGAAGGCGTCCCACCGCCTCCGCCTGCGCGCGGGGATGCGTGCTCACTCCCCGGCGAACGGCCAATCCCTAGCTCACGCCCGCCAAGGCTACGTCCCAGAGGAGACACAGCATCACGGCAGGCATTCCGTAGACGTCCGGCTGCCCCGGTCCTGCCGATGACTGCGTTATAGCGGGTTCTACGGGCGGGGGGATAAGTGGCCGCAGGATGCGCGGCGCGCCTACGCGGCGTCAGCGCGCCTCTTGCAGGGCGCGGCGCAAGGCGGCGGCCTTTTCTTCGGTAAAGGGCCCTTCGGCGCGGGCGAGGATTGCGCCGCCGGGCGAGACGACCATGGCGGCCACGTCTTGCGTTCCCGAAAGCCCGAGGCTCTGCGCCGTCTCCTCCCGGTCGCGGTAGAGCATGATGACCCGCTCGCGCAGGCCCTCCTCGCTGATCTTCGCCTCCATCCAGTTCTCGATGAAGAACTTCACGAAGCCCGGCCGCTCGCCGAGCACGGTGAGCTGGCGCCAGGGGGCGGCGTCCGGCTGTTTGAGGCCCATCCCCTCGACCCAGCCGAGAAGCTCGTCATCGTGATCGCGCTGAAAACCGACCACCATGACCGTCGGCCCGGGCAGCCCTTCGGGGAGGGAGACTGCCTCGCCTGTGAGGGTCTCGGCATCGAGGGCGGGAAAGGCCGACTGGAGCAGAAGGGCGGCAAGAAGGCTGAGCATGAGAGCCGAACAGGGCCGGGCGGATGTGGTTCGTTTGAAGGGGTGGTTGGGTGCAGCGGCGGGATCAAACGGCGGGAGAGGTCCCCAGCGCCGCATTTCCGGGGCGCCCGAAGAGCGGGCCCGGAACCCAAAATCGGGAGGGCATCCCAAAGGACCGCGCTCAACCCTCAGCGCGGTAAGCTCTGGGTTCCGGGCTCAGGCTACGCCTGCCCCGGAAAAGCGGCGGAGGATGAACCAACGTTCCACCGTCCACAGCCCTGTGAGCGGAGAGCCCGTAGGGCGGAACACCAGAGGTGATCCGCCGTCCAAAGGTCGCATCAGGACCAACCGCCATGGCGAATCGCTGATCTCTGAATCAAGCGGGACCACTCAACAACCGCACGTCTTCATTCCGATATCTCTTGATCAACTCCATCAGATCAGATGATGTCTTTGGATTTTGTTCCATTTGGAGGTTGACTGACTGCCAGCGCATTTCTCTACAAAAGTTTCTATATCTTTTTCTAACTTCCAAAGAAGCCAATTGTGTCGTTATGTCTGTCATGTCGCAAACGAGACTGAGTGCCAATAGATTGAATAAAATTCCGTATTCGCCGTATCCGATCTCAATTTTATCACCGGCGATGATTTTACGGTATTGTTGGCTCAAATGTGTAAAGCCAGAAAGTTCTGTATAGACCCCATACAGCTCTTTCTGCTTTCCCTTCCCCCAATCTTTAGCTTTAGCGTAACTATTCTTTTTCCAATCACCAGCAACATCGAGAAGCCTACCAATCCAGAATATTTCCTCGACGTAGGATCGCAATAGGATTGCGCCCTCTATATATCGCGATTGAAAGTTTAGTGACATAGCTGTACCGATCAACTCAGCAGATCGCGAAGCTGCAAGTAGTGCTATATGCCCATGAAATTGCTCACCTTGCTCTAGGCCGGCGCTTTGGCTGGAAGCAAGTTTTATAGCTGCTGCCTTTCGAGCTAGAAATCGCGTCAACTCCACCAGAGCAACATGTACTCGCACGCTAAGCTCGTTTTGCTCCCTAGAATATCGACCTTCGACAACTTCATTCGATGATTGTACAAATTTAGGATTGTCTGAGACCTCATTCAGTACCAGTAATTCTATCTTTCTTATAAGGTCTTCTGTACATTGAGAAGAGAACCCCACTTGTATTGTCGGAGAAAGCTGGGCTTTCTCCGTATCAAATAAAACGAAGCACTTGACAATATTCTCGCTCACGTCATGAGAGTACTGCCTTACCGGCGCTACGAGTTTCTCGTATGTGACGACAGAATCTTCCGTCAGGTCACATAGAATTGGAACAAGCACCTCACTGACAAGCCAAGCACTCGTCATAATCCGTCTTCTCGATGACGAAGCCGTCCGTGCTCTTCGCTTCCTTCTCCTTGCCGCCCACATTGGACGTGCGCTGAACGGATTGGCTGCGGCAGTAGTAGAGGGACTTCACGCCTTTCTCCCAAGCGGTCCAGTGGAGCATGTGCAGGTCCCATTTATCGACATCGCCGGGAAGGAAGATGTTGATCGACTGGGACTGGCAGATGAAGGGCGCGCGGTCGGCGGCGAGCTCGATCACCCAGCGCTGGTCGAGTTCGAAGGCGGTCTTGAAGACGTCCTTCTGGTGCTCGTTCAGGCAATCGAGATGCTGCACCGAGCCGCCATGTTCGAGGATCGACGCCCAGGTGTCGTCGTCGTCGCAGCCGATGTCCGCCAGCGCTTCCTGCAGGGCCTGGTTCTTGACCGCGAAGCTGCCCGAGAGGGTCTTGTGGGTGTAGTAATTGGTCGGGATCGGCTCAACGCAGGCACTCGTGCCCCCACAGATGATCGAGATCGAGGCGGTGGGCGCGATCGCCAGCTTGTGGGAGAAACGCTGCATGATGCCGCGCTCTTCCGCGTCGAGGCAGGGCCCGCGCTCCTGCGCGAGCTTGACCGAGGCCTGGTCGGCGCGGGCGCGGATATGCTTGAACAGGCGCATGTTCCACGACTTGGCCATGGCGCTTTCGAACGGGATGTTCCGGGTCTGGAGCATGGAGTGAAAGCCCATCAGCCCAAGGCCCACGGAACGTTCGCGTGCGGCGGAATATTTCGCCTTGGCCATGTCGTCCGGCGCGCGGTCGATGAAGTCCTGCAGGACATTGTCGAGGAAGCGCATCACGTCCTCGATGAACTGCTCGTCGCCCTGCCACTCCTCGAAGGTCTCGGCGTTGAGGGAGGAAAGACAGCACACGGCGGTCCGGTCATTGCCCAGATGGTCCGCGCCGGTGTGCAGCATGATCTCCGCACAGAGGTTCGAGGTGGAGACCTTCAGCCCAAGATCCTTCTGGTGCTTGGGCATGGCGCCATTCACCGTGTCCGAGAAGATGAGATAGGGCTCACCGGTCTGAAGCCGGATCTCAAGGATCTTCTGCCACAGCTCACGAGCGTCGACCTTCTTCATCACCTCGCCGGTCTTGGGCGATTTGAGGGCGAAGCTGCGCCCCTCACGGACGGCATCCATGAAGTCGTCGGTGATGTTGAGGCCGTGATGCAGGTTGAGCGAGCGGCGGTTGAAGTCGCCCGACGGCTTCCGGATCTCGAGGAACTCCTCGATCTCGGGGTGGTGAACGTCGAGATAGACCGCCGCCGAGCCGCGCCGGAGGCTGCCCTGGCTGATGGCGAGGGTGAGGCTGTCCATCACGCGGATGAAGGGGATGATGCCCGAGGTCTGGCCCGAGCCCTTCACCGTCTCGCCGATCGAACGCACGCCGCCCCAATAGGTGCCGATGCCGCCGCCATTGGAGGCGAGCCAGACATTCTCGTTCCAGGTGTTGACGATGCCGTCGAGGCTGTCATCCACGGCATTGAGGAAGCAAGAGATCGGAAGGCCCCGCTTGGCGCCGCCATTGGAGAGAACGGGCGTCGCCGGCATGAACCAGAGCTTGGAGATGTAGTCATAGATGCGCTGGGCATGCTCGTGATCGTCGCCATAGGCGGTGGCGACCCGGGCGAACATGTCCTGATAGCTCTCCCCTTCGAGGAGATAGCGGTCGTCCATGGTCTTCTTGCCGAAGTCGGTGAGAAGCGCGTCGCGCGAGGGATCGGTGACGATCTGCGGCACGAGCTTGAGGTCGGGCTTGGCCCGGGATTCAGGCGCTAGGGCCGGTGTCGCTTTCGAAACGGTCGTTTCCGTGACGCTCATGGCGGGTTCTCTCCAACTCTTGCGGGCTTCGGCTTGGCCCTGCACAGACACCATATCTTGGGGTTATGATCCGGCAGGAAGCTACACTTAGTTTTCAAGATGAATCGCGAGCTGCCGTCAACGAGACAATTTTAGCGGGCGTTCACCATCCATTTACAGAATCCCTCAGCGCGCTAGGCAGGGCTTCGAGATTCGTGGACATGAGACCCTAAAAGGAACAAATATGGAACATCGAGTTTTCCTCACCGCTGCCCTTTCCGCGCTGGCCCTTGCGGCCTGCGGCGACGATGCCGGCGAGACTGACACCACAACGACCCGGACCGAGGCTGCGATGCAGACCGGCGGCGGCAGCAGCGACATGAGCGCTGAGGTGCCTGCGGTGATCGCCAATGCCCAGGCGCTGGACGGGCGCGGCGAGGCGCTTCTTGAAAACTATGCCAGTCAGGAAGGCGCAACGCGCACCGAGAGCGGCCTCGTGCTGATCCCCCTGCGCGAAGGCGACGGCCAGGCGCCGGACGCGAATGACATCGTCAAGATGAACTTCGTCGCCCGGGTCGAGGGTTCGGACGAACCCTTCGAGAGCACCTATAACAACGGCATGCCGGTGGTGGTGACCCCGGCCCAGACCCTGCCAGGCTGGGCGGAAGGCCTGCCGCAGATGCGCGAAGGCGGCATCATGCGCATGGCCGTGCCCCCGGCCCTCGCCTTCGGTGCGCAAGGGATGCCGGGCGGCCCGGTGGGCCCCAACCAGGTGACGATCTACGACGTCGAACTCGTGCGCGTTTATGACGCAAGCGACGAGGCCTCGCTCGATGAGCTGACCGCCGAAGCCCAGGGCCAGATCGAGGAGCTCACCGCCGAGGCCACCCGCCAGCAGACCCTCGCCCAGCAGGCGCAGGCTGCGATCGGCGCCGCCAACCGCGCGCGCTCGACGCTCTTCATCGCGACCCAGGCGGAGCGTGAGGAGACGACCCAGACCGACAGCGGCCTCGTCTATGAGGTGCTGGTGGACAGCGGCGAGGGCGAAAGCCCCTCGATCGGCGACACGGTGGAAGTGCACTATCGCGGTACCCTGCCCACCGGCGAGGAGTTCGACAGCTCCTTCAGCCGAAACAGCACGTCGAGCTTCACCCTCGGCCAGGTCATTCCGGGCTGGAACGAAGGCCTGCAGCTGATGCAGACCGGCGACACCTACCGCTTCTACATCCCGTCCGATCTCGCCTACGGCCCGACCGGCACCCGCGGCGGACCGATCGGCCCGAACCAGGCGCTGGTCTTCGACGTCGAGCTTGTCAGCGTCAGCGAGGGCGAAGCGGCTGAAGGCGGTAATGAGAGCGACGGCCAGTAAGGCCGCCGCCTGCCTGATCCTGATCGGAGCTGCCGCCTGCGGCGGCTCCGGCGGGGTCGAGAGGGCACGCCAGCCGACGGAGGAAGAGCGGGCCCGCGCCGAAGCCTTCCTCGAGGCCAACAACACCCCCCTTCCCGCCAACTGGCAGTTCGAGCGGATCGGTTTTGCCGGTGATCTGCACCTGCGAGTCGGCCATGCGCCGCGCGCGGACGGAAGAGCCACCCTGCTCTTCGTGCCGGGTTACACATCGAGCCCCGAGCTGGCCTCGGACTTTCTCGCCCGCTGGCATGAACTGGGCTTCGAGGTGGCGAGTGTCGATCTTCCCGGACAGGGCGGCTCGGTCAGGCGGGACGACGACCCCCACAAGACCTATTCGGGCGATTACGGGCTTTACGGCGAGGCGGTCAGCACGGCCCTCAGCCGTCTGCTGAATGTGCGGCAGAGCGAAGGCCCGGTGATCGTCGCGGGCGACAGCCTTGGCGGGCATGCCGTCCTGCGGGCCGCCGCCGATGGCGGGCTTTCCCGCGCCGATGCCCTTTTCCCGCTGGTTCCCGCCGTCCTGCCCGAGACCGGGGCGATACCGCTTCCCGTGGCCAAGGCATTTGCTGGACTGGCGATCCTGATGGGCGCCGGCGATGCCTATATGGACGGCTCGGGGCCCTGGCGGCCCGGCCAGTTCAGGGCCGAGGACTACGCCTTCTGCGGCGATCGCGAGGACCGCAATTTCAAGAACGCGGCCCTGATGACCCTGCGCGAGGATCTCAGGGTGGGCGGCATCACCAACGCCTTCGCCCACGGCATGGTCACGTCCGGCGAGGAGATGCTGACCAGCACGGCGCTCAGGCGCTTCGACAAGCCGGTGGCCATGCTGATCGCGGGGCGGGAGGTCATTGTCCGCAACGATGCGGCAGCGCGGCTATGCCGCTACAACATGCCGAACTGCCGACTGACCGAAATCGAAGAAGCGACCCATTGCCTCTATCTCGAGGACCAGCCGACCCAGGACAAGGTGCACGCCGCGCTTCTTCAGCTTCTGGAACGTGTCGAGAAACGCGGCGGCTGAAGGGGACGGTTAGCGGCGGGGCGGGTCCTCGCCCTCCATCTCGTCTTCGTCGTCATAGGCTTCGGCGCCGTCCTCGGCGATTTCCTCGGCTTCGTCTTCGAGAAGCATGTCCTTGCCGCCCGGTTCCTCGACGCCCGGCTCGATCGGGTTGGCCGTGGTCTCTTCGCCGGGGCGGGGATAGTCACCGGCGCGCGGTGCCGGATCTTCGCCGCCGCCAGCGGTCGGGTCCGCTGCCCGGGCCTCTTCGGCCTCGGTCATGCCGTCGCCTTCCGCCTGCTCGTCGAGGGCTTCGAAATCGGTGTCGGAGCCTGTGCCCCCGTCCGTCACTTCGCCTTCGCAGGCTGCCAGAAGAAGCGCCGACGACGCCAAAATCCAAAAACGCATGTCACAACTCCCATGTCGCGCTCACGCACAAACACGGGAGAGGGTGAAGGCGTTCGGGGCGCTTAGAGGTAACGGCGTCCTAAGAAGCGGGCCATCGAGAGGACCGGGCTGTCCATCAGCTCGTCGAGCTCGGCGCCGTCGATGCTGTCCGCATCGTCCGCGAAGCGCAGCACGAGATAGAGCCAATCGGCCGCGGAGAAGACCGCTGCCGCAAACACGACCGCGCCGAACTCACGCCAGCCGCCGCCCAGGGCGACAATGCCGCCGCCGATCAGCATGGTCGGAACGAACAGCGAGAACCAGATCGCCAGCACGCTGGCGAAGGAAAACCGAAGGTCGTTGAGGATGTCATTGAGAAAAGTCGGATTCATGGACCCTGCCCCGGGTTATCACAGTTGTGTGAGCTTGCGGGACGCAAGCCCTGTGGGCAAGTCTAACCGTCACGATCTTTCCTGATCGTTGCGTAAGCTGGAGAAGCCGCCATGACACCTGCCGAGCGCCTCGAACGTGCCCTGTCCGACCGCATTCTCGTCCTCGACGGGGGCGCGGGCACGATGATCCAGCAGCACAAGCTGACCGAGGAGGACTATCGCGGCGAACGCTTCGCTGACTGGCGAAAGGACGTTCAGGGCAATAACGACCTTCTCAACCTGACCCGGCCCGACGTCATCAGGCAGATGCACGACGCCTATCTCGAGGCAGGCGCCGACATCATCGAGACCAACACCTTCTCCTCCACCGCGATCGCCCAGGCCGATTACGGCATGGAAGCGCTGGCGCGGGAGCTGAACGCCGAAGGCGCGCGGCTGGCCCGCGAAGCGGCTGATGCCTTTGAGAAGAAAGACGGCCGCCCCCGCTTCGTCGCGGGCGCTATCGGCCCGACCAACAGGACCGCGTCGATCAGCCCCGACGTCAACGATCCGGGCGCGCGCAACGTGACCTATGAAGAGCTCGCCGAGAGCTACCGGGAGGCAGCGGAGGGCCTGATCGAAGGGGGGACGGACATCCTCCTTATCGAGACGATCTTCGACACGCTGAACGCCAAGGCCGCGCTTTTCGCGGTCATGAAGCTTTTCGAGGATCGGGGCGAGAGCCTGCCCGTGATGCTCTCCGCCACCATCACCGACCAGTCCGGCCGCACCCTTTCAGGACAGACGCCGACCGCGTTCTATCATTCCGTACGCCACGCGGACCCCTTCTGCGTGGGGCTCAACTGCGCCCTTGGCCCGGACCTTATGCGGCCTTACGTTCAGGAGCTGTCAGGCATCGTCGAGGGCTACGTCCACGCTTATCCGAATGCGGGGCTTCCCAACGCTTTCGGCGGCTATGACGAGACGCCCGAAAGCATGACCGTCCACATAAAGGAGTGGGCGGAGGCGGGGCTTCTCAACATCATCGGCGGATGTTGCGGGACCACCCCCGATCACATCCGGGCCTTCGCCGAAGCGGTCCGGGGGATGCCCCCCCGCCGCGTACCGGAGATCGCCCCGGCCATGCGGCTTTCCGGGCTCGAGGCCTTCGAGCTGACCGGCTGAGGCTCAGGCGCCCTTCGCCTTCAGTTTCTCTTCCCAGGCGATGGCGGTGCGGGCCATCTCCTCGAGGCTGTCATGCTTCGGCTTCCAGCCGGGCAGTGTGCTGAGGATGCGGCTGTTGTCCGAGGTCAGCGCCGGCGCATCGCCCGCCCGGCGGTCCGTGGGCCGCGCGTCGATCGAGGAGCCGGTCACCTCCTCCGCCGCCTTGATGACTTCGCGCACGGTCGACCCCCGGCCATAGCCGCAGTTCATGGTGACCTGCCCGCCCTCCTTAAGGACGTGCTTCAGGGTCTCCACATGGGCGCTGGCGAGGTCCGAGACGTGGATGTAATCGCGGATGCAGGTGCCGTCGCGGGTGTCGTAATCGGTGCCGAAGATCGCCATGTGATCGCGCCTGCCCGTGGCCACCTGGCTGGCGATCTTGAGAAGGTGGGTGGCATTGGGCGTGGACTGACCGACCCGGCCCTCAGGATCCGCCCCGGCCACGTTGAAATAACGCAGGATGCCCGCCGACAGTCCGTGGGCGAAGCCGATGTCGCGGATCATCGCTTCGGTCATCAGCTTGGACTGGCCATAGGGCGAGAGCGGCACCTTCGGCGCGTCTTCGGGCAGCGGCCTGCCTTCGGGGTCGGGCGCATAGACCGCCGCCGTCGAGCTGAAGAGGATCGCGGGCACCTTCGCCTCGACCATCTCCGCAAGAAGGCCGAGGGAGGTGACAGTGTTCTCCTGGTAGTACTTGATCGGGTTCTCCACCGACTCGGGCACCACGATCCGTCCGGCGAAATGCATCACCGCGGCGATGTCCCGCTCGGCGAAGATGCGCTTCAGGAGGGCACGGTCCGCAACGCTGCCTTCGATGAATTCAGCCTGGGCGGGAATGGCATCGCGGACCCCGGTGGAGAGGTCGTCGAGAACGACGATGTCCAGCCCGTCATCGACACACGCATAGGCTGTGTGGCTGCCGATATAGCCGGCCCCGCCGGTGATCAGGATGGTTCCCGCCATATTCTGCCTTCTTTCCGTCCAGTTTTGTGACAACGAGGTTGTCTCGGTAGTCGTTTTGGTTCACCCTCATACCGGGCAGGCCTTGAGTCGCTGGGACTTGAGGGGAACGTTTAGGGAAGGCGCGGGCAGATGGCGACCCTCAGCAATCCGGCGGATTTTCAGGGCGAATTCAAGCGGCAGCGGCTGACCAAGAACGACCGTCTCGTCTTGAGCGCCCTTGAGGATGCCGATGGCCCGCTTAAGGCCTATGACCTTCTGGAGCGCCTGAAGGGCCAGGGCGTCGGCGCGCCGATGACCGTCTACCGCGCGCTGGACCGCCTTCAAAAACAGGGGCTTGTGCACAAGCTCGACGCCCTCGGTTCCTTCATGCTCTGCAACCATGGCGCGCCGCACGAGGTCGAGGCCTTTCTGATCTGCCGGACCTGCGAGGGTGTGGAAGAGGTCAAGGAAGCCGGTCCGACCATCGTCCAGCTCGCCCAGCAGGCGGCGGACGAAGCCAATTTCGACGCCGACCTCATCCGCATCGAGATCCGCGGCACCTGCCGCAAATGCCACTAGGGTCCGGACCCTGACCCTTCGCCCTCAGGGCGCAGTTTTCAGAAAATCGGCGATCCAGCGGGCAATCCGAAGTCTGCCCGACGTCTTTTTCAGACTTTCAAGGCCGGGCTCCGCCCTGTCATCCGGGATGCGGTCACGCCGCAGGCTCAGAAGCGCCGACGCGTAATCATGCGAAAACTCAGGGTGCATTTGAAAGGTCATCACCGGCAGCTCGCGGTGCCGCAGCATGCCGCGCGGACAGAAGGCCGAGCCGCCCACGATCTCGAATCCTGGCGGCAGCTCCTGGATCTGGTCCTGGTGCGAGACCGCGCAGCTCACCTCCTCTTCGCCGAATAGCGCCTTGCCCACTTCGGTGAGTGTGTAGCGGTGAACACCGACGCCCCAGCCCTTGGCTGACTTCTGAACCGGCGCGCCAAAGGCCTGGCCGACAAGCTGATGGCCGAAGCAGATACCGACCACCGGATGCCCAGCCTCGGCGAATCGGCGCACTGCGCCTTCCAGAGGCGCGATGAAGCCATGCTCCTCATAGACCCCGAAGGCCGAGCCGGTGACGAGAAGCGCATCACCCTTTTCGGGTACGCCGACGGTTTCGCCGTCCATGACAGCCGCCGCGTCGACCTCGGGACGAAACCCGACCTCGGCCAGCATGGCGCGGAACATCTCGGGATAGTCCGGGTAGGAGGCTCTCAGCTCTTCAGGCGGCCTTCCGGTTTCGGCAATGATCAGTCGCAACGCTTGCACCTCCCTGCGGCGAGGGGTTCATTGGCGGCAACCGGAGGAACTGTCGATGACCGATGAGCTGAAAGTCGAGCGCGAAGGGCATATCCTGCACGCGCGCTTCAACCGCCCCGCCAAGAAGAATGCCATGACGGACGCCATGTATCGCGGCCTGTCCGACGCCTACCGCGAGGCCGAGGAAGACAAGGACATCCGCGTTCTCCTGCTATCGGGCGAAGGCGACAGCTTCACGGCCGGGAACGATCTTTCCTCCTTCGCCGCCGTCCTGACCCTCGACCAGGCGGACGCCGAAGACCCGCCGGTCCTGTCGCTGATCGAGCGGGGCCTCAAGGCCACCGTGCCGATCGTGGCTGCGGTGGAAGGCTGGTGCGTGGGCATTGGCGCGACCATGATGCTGCATACGGATTTCATCTATGCCGGCGAGGACGCGAAGTTCCACATGCCCTTCACCCAGCTCGGCGCCGTTCCGGAGGCGGGAGCCTCGCGCCTCCTGACCCGGCGGCTAGGCCGTCAGCGTGCGGCTGAGATGATGCTTCTTTCCGAGGTCATCTCGGCGGAGAAGGCGCATCGCTACGGCTTCATCACCGACGTCGTCGAGAACGGCTCGGCCATCGCCGCCGCCGAACGCACTGCCGAGCGCCTCGCCCAGCTGCCGCCCAGGGCCATGCGCGACACCAAGAAGCTGATGCAGGAAGACCTGGGCGACATCATTCCGCACACCCGGCATGAGCTCGAGGTTTTCGCAAGCCGCCTTCGTTCGGAGGAGATGCAGGCGATCATCGCCGCCCGCATGAAGGGCTGAACCGCCCTGGGGTCCGGACCCTAGCGAAGAGCGAAGGTCACCGAGACGCGCATGGTGGTGTCCCGCTCGCCCACTTCGATCGAGGTGGATTCGACCCGGGCTTCGTCCATCGCCATGCTCCGCATTGCAAAGGGGCGCGGCTGGCTGCCCATGTCCTCGCCAATGGTGATGACCTCGCCAAGCTTGGCCCCGGCGGCAGCGGCCATGCGCTCGGCCCGGCCTCGCGCGTCGCGGACAGCGGCAATGCGGGCTTCTTCCTGAAGGGCGGCCGGGTCGTCGAAGGTGAGCTGGAAACTCTGAAGCTCGTTGGCCCCGGCCTCGACGGCGGTGTCGATGATCTGCCCCGCCGATGCGATATCGCGAAGCCGTACACTGAGGGCCTGGTAGCCCTCATAGGCGACGACATTGGCGCGGTTGGTCACGCCCCGGTCATTGCGACCGTAGATCGGGTTGAGCGCGATCGAGTCGGTGCGAAGGTCCCGCGGCTCGATGCCCCCTTCCTTCAGTGCCTCGATGACGGCGGTCATGTCGCGGCTGGTGGCGGTGAAGGCGTTACCCGCATTCTCCCCGCGCTGGCGGACCGAGAACGTCAAAAGGGCAAGGTCCGGCGTACCCGGAACACTGCCCTCACCCACGACGGTGATCGACCGCTGGGTCTGGTCACGCTGGATGATCGTATCATCCGTACAGGCTGCGACAAGGGCGAGGGGAAGGAAGAGAAGAGCGCTTTTCATCATGGCACCTCGTTTAGGCCCTGATCCATCGCTTCGCCAGCGGCTTCAGCACACCGGCCCACCGGCTTGGCCGGGACACCGGCCACCGTGCAGAACGGCTTGACCGGCTCGAGAACGACGGAGCCGGAAGCCACCTTGGCCCCGTCGCCGATTTCGATATTGCCGAGGATCTTCGCGCCCGCGCCGATCAGGACCCCGCGCCCCAGCTTGGGATGGCGTTCGTGCTTTTCCTTGCCCGTCCCGCCGAGGGTCACGCCGTGAAGCAAGGAGCAATTGTCCCCGACCCGGGCCGTCTCGCCGATCACGATACCTGTGGCGTGATCGAAGAACAGTCCGCGCCCGAGCTCCGCCGCCGGGTGGATGTCCACCTGGAAAAGCTCGGACATCCGCGACTGCAGGTAGAGCGCCAGCGCCTCGCGCCCGTTCTTCCATAACCAGCAGGCAATGCGGTGGGACTGGATCGCCTGGTAGCCCTTGAAGTAGAGGAAAGGCTGCGCCGTGGTCCGGCAGGCCGGGTCCCGGTCGACATAGGCCTGCACATCGGCAAGCGCGGCGAGAACGATGCCAGGATCGTCGGCATAGGCGTCGTCCATCACCTCACGCCACAGCATGGCATTCATCTCGCTGTCCGACAGCTTCTGCGCCAGCCTGTAGCTGAGCGCCGCCTTGAAATCGCGGTGGTTGAGGATCGTGGCCGAGAGGAAGCTGGCGAGGATCGGCTCCTGCGCCGCATCCGCCGCGCTTTCCACGCGCATCCGCGACCAGACGTTCTCGACGGTCTGAAGGTTCGGAACCTCCCTTGCGGGGCTTTGCGTCATGTCGGGCTCCTCGTCAGGGGCGGCGGATCTGGTTCAAGATGATAGCGCGGGGGCGATCCGGCAACTCCCCACTGATCGCTTTGCTGAGCGCGGTCAGGACCAGAAGCTGGGTCAGCGCGTCGTCCACCTTTCCCGCGTGGATCTCGGCAAGGAGATCGGCGAAGGAAATCCGGCGGTAGGCGAAGATCTCGTCGGGCTCCGGTTCGGCCTCGCCTTCGGTGAGGTCCCAGGCGAGGAAGAGGTGCGCCCGCTCGTCGGTGACCGAGTTGGAAAGGTCCGCCTCGCCGTAAGCGTGCCAGTTGGCGGCCGCGGCGCCGGTCTCTTCCTTCAGCTCCCTCTGCGCCGCGCCGAGGGGGTCGGCGGCAAGGGGCCCGCCGCCTTCGGGCAGTTCCCATGTCTCACGGCCAAGGGGAAAGCGGAACTGGCCGACCATGGGCACGGTCCCATCCGCGAAGAGCGGCAGGATGCCGATGGCGCGGTTCTGGAAGCGCACCACCCCGTACTGACCCGGCTGGCCGTCGGGGCGGGTGACCTCATGGTCCTCCACCACGATCCAGGCGGTGCGGAAGCGCTCTTCGCTCTTCAGGATGGTCCAGGGGCCGTGGGTCTTGACGCTCATGGCGCCGCGCCTAAGCCTTCGGGCGGCAGGAGGCCAGAGGGCAGGGTCGGGCGTGAAGCTTTTCGTGATCATGGTCGGCGGCTATCCGCCCGGCAGCCATCTGGAGGTCCACGACGTCCGCTTTCACGTGGCCGAGCGGGTGGAGGACACCTTCGCTACCCTCAAGCGCGAATGGTGGGGCGGTGAGGACCGCTTCCACCTCGATGCCTTCGGCGCGCTTGAATGGGCGGACGGGCACGACATCGTCATCGCCGACGAGCCGCCCGCCGGCGCGAGCGAGGCGCGGCTCTTCTTCGTCCATCTCGGCGGCTACGACCCGTCCGTCTTCGGAGAGCTTCACCGTGAGGTCTTCGTCGCGGCGAAGGATGCACGGGCGGCGAAGTCCCGGGCGCTCAGGCTCGCCAAGGGCTGGGCCTCGCCCCACCGCGACGCGGTGGCCGAGGTCGAGGCGGTGACACCCGTCAAAGACCGGCGCATCCACCTCGTCCCGAACGAAGAGGAGCGCCCTTTCCGGTTCGAGGCGCGCTACATGCCCTTCCCGAAGGAAGCGTCAGCCTGATGTCTTGCGCACCGGGACCTGCATCGCGCAAAGGTCCACATGGTCCGGGCGGTGATAGAAGAATTCCGAGGGCCTTGCGCTTCGTGCACGGACGAGTTCATGGAAGGTCTCGCTCCCCGTATCCATGATCTGCCAGGCCGGGCGCTCATCCTTCGGAAGGTCTGCCGCGATGGTCATGCCCTCAAGGCGCAGGCGCTCCTCGAAATCATCCGTCTCAGGATCGGCGTCGACCACCCCGCGCGGCGCCGCCTGGACCACGTTCATGCCGCCGATCACCTGGCCCATGACCGTGAGATTGCGGTCGAGATAGCGCTGGGGCTGCAAGGTGATGTAGAACTCGGTCGAGGCACTGTCCTTGTCGTTGTTTCGTCCGTAGGCGTAGGCGCCCGTGCAGTGGGCGAGCCACGCTGTCCCGGCCTCCGGGTCGCGGCCAGCCGGAATGCCGCCGACCCATCCGACCTGCGGCGCATAACCGTCCACCGCGTTGTGCATGTCAAAGCCGACGCCTTCGGGCAGAGGCTCCTCGAACTCCGCCCCAAGAGGGTTTTGCGCCCCGCCCTTGTCCTTTTCGTCCGTATGGTCACCGCCCTGGGCGACGAAGCCTTCGATCACGCGGTAGAAGCTGAGCCCCTCATAATAGTCCGCACGCGCCAGGAGCCTCGCCTGCGCCACATGGTCCTGCGCCAGAGCGGAGGAGAGCATCACCGTGATCGTCCCCTCCCCGGTTTCGATCAGCATGAGGTTTTCAGGGTCGATCGTCCGCCAGGCATCATCCGGCGCGCTCTCCATGATCTCGGCGACGGTGCGGGGCGGCTCGGCGGCTTCAAGGACGATCATGGGCGCGGGTCCTTCAGGCTTGTTCGCCCCTTTTGTAGGCGACGCGCCCGCTGAAGGCCATCTGCGCAAGCCGCTTGCCTTTCTGGCGCTGAGCGGCCCTCATTCCTGCCGCACGAACAAGGAGAAGACCCATGGCCACCGCACGCGTCACCGAGATCATCGCCGCATCCAAGCAAAGCTTCGAACATGCCGTGCAGAAGGGCATCAAGCGCGCGGACAAGACCCTGAACAACATCGAAGGCGCCTGGGTCCAGGACCAGAAGGTCGTGGTCAAGAAAGGCGAGATCACCGAGTACCGCGTGACCCTGAAAGTGACTTTCGTGCTGGAGGACTGAGGCGGAGGGCCGGGCGCCCTATCCCCGCCCCCTGTAAGGCGCGACGCCAGGGTCGGGGACGTAGAGCCCCTCCGGCGCCGGGCCGGTCTGCCAGAAGACGTCGATGGGGATGCCGCCCCGCGGGTACCAGTAGCCGCAGATCCTCAGCCAGCGGGGCTTCACCGCGTCGATGATCCGCTTGCCGATATCGATGGTGCAGTCCTCGTGAAAGGCGCCGTGATTGCGGTAGGCGCCGAGGAGCAGCTTGAAGCTTTTCGATTCCACCAGATGCTCACCGGGCGCGTAGTCGATCACGAGATGGGCGAAGTCCGGCTGGCCCGTCACCGGGCAGATCGAGGTGAACTCCGGCGCCACGAAGCGGGCGAGATAGAGCGTGTCCGGATGCGGGTTCGGCACCGGGTCGAGCACCGCCTCCTCCGGCGAAGCGGGCAGCCGGCTTTCCTGGCCAAGCTCCGCCCGGCCCTCGTAGATATCCTTGGTCATGGGCGGGCTTTAGACCACCAAACCGTAGGGCGGAACACCAAAGGTGATCCGCCGCACTGGGACCGGCGCCTGCAACCGGGCAGGGAGGATAGCGGGTCCGGGCCGGGGTCCCCTGCCCTTGCACCCGTGAACAGGATGCGGCGGACCCATGGAGATGCCGGGTTTCTTCCTGCAACGATCCTCGGGTTCGGCTGTTTCCCTTCGGTCAGAGGCCGATGAGGAAACCATGGCGGAACAGCGCGCGCACCAGGCTGCGGAACGACGGGCAGGCGACAAACCGGAGGCGCGGAACATCCTGCTCGCCGTCATCGCGGTGATCCTGATCGGCTGGGCGCTGAAAGCCACGTCGCTCATCACGATGCCCCTGGCTTTCGCGTTCTTCGTCGCGCTGGTCGTCTGGCCGGTGGACAGCCTGATCCAGCAGCGCGCGCCCGGCCGGCTCGGATGGCTGGGGCACCTTGCGGCGATGGTTCTCGTCCTTCTCGCGATCGCGCTGTTCGTTCTCGGCATCGGCTTTGTGGCCCAGCGTCTGGTTGCCGAACTCCCGCCTGTCCTTTCGGACCTTCAGGAGAAGCTGCAGCAGCTCTCCATGCCGGGTTCCGGCGGCAGCGTGAGCAGCGTCGTCCGCGACGCCGTCGGCTCCCCAGGCGATGGAGGCGAGCCGGGCGGCGGGCTCTCCGGTCTGCTGCTGAACGCACTGCGGGCGATCGTCCGGTCCATGGGAGCGACCCTTTCCCTCGTCACCCTGATCTTCTTCTTCGCGCTCATCATGCTGACCGAAGTTCCCACCTGGCGCGGCAAGCTGCGCGGGGCGTGGGGCGAGCGGGAACGCGAGTTGTCGAATATCGTCGCGGCGGCGGGAGAGCGTTTCCGCTGGTACCTGCTCGTCCGCACGGGCCTCGGCGTGGTGACGGCCGTCCTTTACGGCCTCTGGCTGTGGGCCTTCGGGTTGGAGCTGATCTTCGTCTGGATCGTGCTGACCTTCCTGCTGAGCTACATACCGACCCTTGGCTCTCTGATCGCTGGGCTCCTGCCCTTCCTCGTCGCCCTGGCCACCAAGGACCTGGTGACGGCCTTCCTGATCGGCGCCGGCCTCCTCGTGATCGAGCAGATCATCGGCAACTTCGTCGATCCGAAGCTCCAGGGGCGGGAGCTGTCCCTCTCCCCCTTGGTGGTGCTGATGTCCATCCTCGTCTGGGGCTATATCTGGGGCATCGGCGGAGCGCTGATCGCCGTGCCGATGACGGTGCTCCTCGTCATCTGCCTCGCCCATGTGCCGTCCTTGCGCGCCATGGCGCTGATGCTGAGCGGCGAGACGAATTACGACGAGCTGGAGAAAAGCGTGCAGCCTGACTGATCGGGCCTAGGCGGCGGTGGGGCGAAGGCGAGCGGGGTGCGCCCGCAGCCAGTCGGGTGCATGGAGGTGGGGCCGCAATGCACCGTTGGTACGCTGGACAGGTGGATTGGGTATCCGACTACATCCACCTTAGGGTTGCTGAGGCGGCCCATAGATCAGTGGGCGGACAAGGAGAAGGACCCATCCGGCGTATACGCCGAACCCTTGCTCCTGCTGATACCGGGAGAATAGCGCAGGTTGGTGCGGCGGGGATAGGTCATTGTGGGGCGGCCTTCGTTGGGTGCAACGGGTATTCAACATTCTGGCCATTCTACAAGGTGTGCCAACCATGAAGAGGGAACTTTTCACGAATTTAGCGTGGCGAACGTTTTATCACCTAGCTAGGTTGATTTCTTGGCCTGAAGGGTGTTAGAGTTGGGTCTAGAGGGGGCCGACCATGGATACGCTATGCTGAGTTCGCTTGGAAGAGCACTACGGATGCTAAGGATACATCGAGATGAACGACTGCTGGATATGGCAAGAAAACTCGAAATCTCGTCGTCCTTTCTTTCGGCAATCGAGAAAGGTAAGAAGAGTCCACCCGAAGGTATAGAAGAAAAGATCGCCGTTCTATACAGCCTTTCTGACGTTGAGTCCGAGGATCTACGGTCGGCGGCAGATAGAGCAAGAGAAAGCTTCACAGTCCGGCCCGAGACTGAACAAGCAAGAGATGCTACAGGCTTGCTACAACGAAGGATCAATAGCCTTTCTGCCGAAGAACTCGAGGAGATTATCGGCGTTCTTAGAAGGAAAACAGACGACTGATGTCACATGTGAACTACGCAGGGCCGCCAATGCCTTGGTCCGATATACGAAAGCGCGCCGATAGCTTTCGACAATCCCTTCGTCTAGAGAGCGAGCCATTCTTTCCGATTGTCCAAGTACTTGAGGAAGTTCTGGATCCGCATGTCATATCTTTCGAAATCGGATCCGTCGATGAAATGCCGGGAATCTTGGGCGAGACATGCCCGCACGGCGAATTCATCAGGCTACGCGAAGATGTGTACGAAGACGCTCTCGGCGGACAAGGTAGGGCACGATTTACGGCCGCTCACGAACTTGGGCACTTCGATCTGCACGCTGGAAGTTCTCTCAAACGGGTTCAGGACGGCGATGAATTGCCTGCATTTCGCTGTGTCGAGAAACAAGCGAATCAGTACGCTGCAGAGCTACTGATGCCCGTGCAGTTCTTCAGTCCTAACGACACGGTCGACGATGTCATAGACCGGCACGGAGTGTCTCGGATGGCTGCCAGGTTTCGTCTGGACTACCTTTGGAGGAAACGGCTAATTTGAAAATTAGACCCGCGCGAGGCGCGGGCCTAACTATTCTGCATCGGGCACCGGGTCGGGGCTCGCCGATGTGGAAGCCTGGACTGGACACGATTCGCAGGTGGTACTGATACGAATCACATAGGGTCCGCGAAGTCAAGGCAAACATCGCCCCGGCGTTAGGCGCTACGATGGCTACAAAGAAAAGCTATCCAACACCGCCTGCTGGCCATAAGGTTATCTTCCGCCCGTGGCGGAAGTGCCCGAAAACTGGCCAGAAGCTGTTCGCGAAAGCGTTCGGCTTAAAGGCATGGCCAATCATTGTCCCGGAGTGACATGATAGGCAATGCAGGGGTCGTGCATGTCACGTAGCTCCTGCAGTAATATAGGGGGAGGGGCCTGAATCTCCCTTCCTACTGCCACTGCTCCGTAGGGCGGATCGCTTCACGGTCCGCCCTACGGCATACGATCAGACATCCTCCGCCGTCACCTTTTCGTCTTCGACCCGCTCCGGCGCAACGTAGAGCTTCCCACCAACCTCAGCGTACTTCTCGCTCATCTTCTCCATGCCGCGCTGACGTTCTTCCTCGCTCATGCGTTCGAGGTCCGCCTTCTCGTTGTCGCTCAGCCCGCCTGCGTAGTCCCGAACGTCCTGGGTGATCTTCATGGAGCAGAACTTCGGCCCGCACATGGAGCAGAAGTGGGCGGTCTTGTGCGCCTCTTTCGGCAGGGTCTGGTCGTGGAAGTCCCTTGCCGTTTCGGGGTCGAGGGCGAGGTTGAACTGGTCCTCCCAGCGGAACTCGAAGCGTGCCCTTGAGAGGGCGTCGTCGCGGAGTTTCGCCGCGGGGTGGCCCTTGGCGAGGTCGGCGGCGTGGGCCGCGAGCTTGTAGGTGACGACGCCCACCTTGACGTCATCCCTGTTCGGAAGACCTAAATGCTCCTTGGGCGTCACATAGCACAGCATGGCGCAGCCGAACCAGCCGATCATCGCCGCGCCGATGCCTGACGTGATGTGGTCATAGCCCGGCGCGATGTCGGTGGTCAGGGGCCCTAGGGTGTAGAACGGCGCCTCGCCGCACTCGCGCAGCTGCTTGTCCATGTTCTCCTTGATCTTGTGCATCGGCACGTGGCCGGGGCCCTCGATCATCACCTGAACGCCGTGGTCCCAGGCGACCTGCGTCAGCTCGCCTAAGGTCTCGAGCTCGGCGAACTGGGCCCGGTCGTTGGCATCCGCGATCGAGCCGGGGCGCAGGCCATCGCCCAGGGAGAAGGTCACGTCATAGTCGCGCATGATCTCGCAGATCTCGGCGAAGTTCGTGTAAAGAAAGCTCTCCTTGTGATGCGCGAGGCACCACTTGGCCATGATCGATCCGCCGCGCGAGACGATGCCGGTGACACGGTCCGCGGTCAGATGGATATAGGGGAGCCTGACCCCTGCGTGCACGGTGAAATAGTCGACCCCCTGCTCGCACTGCTCGATCAGCGTGTCGCGGTAGACCTCCCATGTGAGGTCCTCGGCAACGCCGCCCACCTTCTCCAGCGCCTGGTAGATCGGCACGGTGCCGATGGGGACGGGAGAGTTGCGCAAGATCCATTCACGGGTGTTGTGAATGTTCTTGCCGGTGGAGAGGTCCATCACCGTATCCGCGCCCCAGCGGGTGGCCCAGACCATCTTCTCGACCTCTTCTTCCACCGAGGAAGTGACGGCCGAGTTGCCGATATTGGCGTTGATCTTCACAAGGAAGTTCCGGCCGATGATCATCGGCTCGGCCTCGGGGTGGTTGATGTTGACGGGGATCACCGCCCGGCCCTTTGCGATCTCGTCGCGGACGAATTCAGGGGTGACGAATTCAGGCACCGAGGCACCGAAGCTCTCGCCGTCCGCCTGACGCAGGGCCGCGCCCTCCGCCGCGGCCTTGCGGCCGAGGTTCTCGCGGATGGCTATATATTCCATCTCCTCGGTGATGATGCCGGCCCGCGCCGCTTCGAGCTGGGTACGGATCTTGCCGGTATAGCGCCTGGGTTGGGGCACGTTCGGGAAAGCGCGCGCGAGATAATCGCCCTTGGCGCCGCCATTGTCCTCGGGCTTGACGTCACGGCCCTCATAGCCCTCCTGCTCGCGCCGCGCGATCCAGGGCGCGCGGACCGGGGGCAGGCCGCGCTCGACATCGGGCGTGAAGCCGTCCTCCGTATAGGGACCGGAAGGGTCATAGACCGGCAGCGGCGCCTCGCCGGAGGAAGGGTGCAGGATGATGTCGCGCACCGGCGCCTTCACGTCGCCAAACCGCTCCGACTGGACATAGCGTTTCAGCGAGGACGGCAGCGGGCCGGTGGTGACCTTCGGCGTTTCGAATTCGGACTGTTTGGTCGGCTTGTTCATGGCAGCTCCTCCACGTGCGAAACGCAGGTGACGGATGCCGCGAAGACCCTCGCCCTCAAAGCGCCGTCCCTACGCCGGTCTCAACCGGATCAGGTTCAAAGGGTGCGTCTCAACCCCAAAGCGGGGTGCCCCTCGGCTATTGAAGTGGAGAGATAGCGACAGAGGCCGCACGATGCAAACCCGGCTTTCATGGCGACCGCGGCAGGCGCGAAGAAAAAACTGGTCCGGCATTGAACCATCCATCGCCCGGACGGCACTTTGGAACCATGGCAAAGGAAAAGCGCCGCTGGGCAAAAGCGGGGCTCGGGCAGACGGAAGCTTATGGAGACGCCAGACCGGCAAAAGGACGCGGCCCTCGTTTCGGCATGGCTTGCAGGCCAGCGCGAGGCGTTCGGCAGTCTTTATGTTCGCTGGAACCCGAAATTTGTCCGCTATGCGACGAGGCTCCTCAGCGAGACCGAGGAAGCGCTGGATGCCTGCCAGGACGGCTGGACCGATATCGTCCGCAGCCTCGAACGGCTGAATGACCGCTCCCTCTTCGGGGTATGGGGTTACCGCATCATCACGAGGAAGTGCCACCGCCGCCTTCGCCGGCGCTACCGCCAGCGTGCCGCCGAGACAGCTCTTGAAGCCGAGACCGTTCTTGCGGAACTCAGCCCGGAACTTGTGCAGCAGGCAGAGGACCGGATGGATGCCGAAACGGTCCGGCGGGCGCTCACGTGCTTGCCAAGGCCACAGCTGATGGCGATGGAGCTTTTCTATGTCGATGGCCTGTCCATCGCCGAGATCGCCGCCGTTCTCGGCGTTCCCGCTGGCACGGTGAAGACCCGCCTGCTTCACGGCAGGGCACGCGTGAGAATATTCATCCTTGGAGAACCGAAATGAGCCGCCTCGACGATGAAATCGACCGTATTCTGACGGAGGGCGAACGTCAGCTGGCCGAAAGGCTGGGTCCCGAGCCAGGCTTTCTCAGCCAGATGAAGGCCAACTTCACCGGACCAGGGGCTTGGGTCTTCACCCTGACCTACGCCGCGAATATCGCCTTCTTCGCGCTGTTCCTCTTCGCGGGGTTTCGCCTTCTGACGACAGAAAGCATTCTTTATGCGGTTCAGTGGGCGACGGGCTGCCTCAGCGCGCTGGTCCTGACCGTCTATTTCAAGACGAGCCTTGCCCAGCGGACCGAAACGGCCCGGATCCTGCGCGAGCTTCGCCTTCTTCATGCCGCGCTGATCGAAAGGAATGACACATGAGAACTTTTCTTCTGGTCTTCGGATGGGCGTCTTTCGTGGGTAGCATCTGCGACGGGGTGATCGCCATCATGCTCCTTGGGCTGACCTTGTTCCAGAGTGCCGATCCGGCGATCACGGTCGACACCCATCTTCGCGAGCACCTGCCCTTTCTCTACTGGATCAGGGCTGTCGCGGAGGCGGTGATGCCGGTCGAGGTCGTGCGCTGGATCTTCGGCCTGCCGGCCCTCATCTATTTTCCCGCCCGTGTGGTGATGAGCGTCATCCTGGGCGGCTGGGCCCTGCGCGCCGCGGCAGGCATCAAACAGCGCCGATTGGCCTACCAGTCGTAGCTTTCCCAATCAGCGAACTCGGCTTCGAGGGTGGGAAGGTCGCGGGTCCTCTTGAGGCTGGCTTCGAAGAGGGTGCGGATCGCTGGCACACCGCCGCTGGCATTGGTGGCCACCGCCGCGCCCGCGCCTTCTTCGGGGAGAAGGGCCAGGAAAGTCCGTGCGCCGCGTTCGCTGCCGCCATGGCTGAGAACCAGCGGGCCTTCGTCCGAAATGACCCAGCCGAGGCCGAAGCGGTCCTCTTCGCCCTCTTCGAGAAGGTCCACCTCATTCGGCGTGGTCATCTCCTGCCAGAGCTCGTCCGAAAGGCCCGCGCGGTCGTTCATGAAACGGATGAAGCGCAGGAGATCATCCGCGGTCGTCACGAGGCCGCCCACGATCTTGCTCTCGTCCCAGTCCTCGGGCCGGTCGAAGAGATAGCCGCCGTGAAGCTTGCCGACGTAGAGCGCCTCGCCTCCTTCGGGGAAGCTGAAGCTGGAGGCGGTCATGCCTGCGGGGGCGAAGAGATGCTCTTTGGCGAGGCTCTGGAAGGGACGGCCGAACTTCGCCTCCACCGCGTCGCGCAGCCAGTAGAAGGCTTCGCCGGAATAGTGCTGCTTCGTGCCCGGATCGAAAAGGAAGGTCACGCCTTCGCCGCTATGGGTGTTGGGAAGTCCTGAAAGGTGGCGAAGAACCATCCGCGTGGTGACCTTGTCCCGGCGGGGATCGTCCGCGATCGGTTCGGGCACGGCATGGGCGGACAGGGGCTCATCGAGGTCCCAGAGGCCAGCTTCCGCGAGCCTGAGGACGACCATGGCCGCGACGGGCTTCGACACCGACGCCATGCGGAAAAGCGCATCATCGCCTATGCTGTTCCCCTCGGGGTCGACCCCATTGGCGAAAGCGGAAACCGGGCGCCCTTCGTCGGCATAAGCGAAGGCGACGGCGTTGATGGCGTGACGCTCACGGACGGCTTCGGCGAGGTCGATGAAATTGCCCCGGGCCCTCATGGCGGGAAGAACCCCCGCCATGGCGGGCTCGCCCGCCTCGACACTGACGCTTCTCTGCGCAGTGAGGGACGGAACGGTGCGCGAATCATCGGCGGCAACAGTGTAGCGTCCTTGCGGAAGGTGCACCTCGAAGAAGCCCCCATCTTCGGCCTCTACCGTGACGTGGAGATCCGCCTCGTCATGCCTGATCAGCACACGGTCCGGCGCGCCTTCGGCCTTGGACCAGGCGGTGCGTCCACGGAGGGTTCCGAAGGCCGTGCTCTTCTCTACCAGATAGAGCGGGGAAAGAAGCCGCCTGTTCTCCCAGCCGACGCCGGTATCGCCCCAGCGCAGGGTCGTCCCCTCGCCCTCCGCCTCGAAGGCGAGACCGAAGGAAGCGGGCAGCGCGAAGCTGCGGTCCGGCGCGAGGCCCGAAAGATCGAGGGACCATTCGGAAGTCCGGCCATCCTCGGCGCGCTGGACCTGCGCACGATTCTGGTGGCGAAGCTGGGTGACGCTGACCTCGCCCTCCGAAAAGGTGAGGTCCGCGGGCCGGTCGAGACTGTCGCCCGCATCGAGATCGAGGAGGAGCTGCTGCCGCTCCACCGCGTATGGCACCGAGAGCGCAAGATAGAGCCGTTCCGCCTCGGGGTCGTGGAGGAGCCGGATCTCGCCTGCGGCCTCCTTTCCCTCCCCGTCATGAAGGGGAAGGGTGAGCGCGTCCTCCGGCCAGTCGGCAAGGTCACCATCGACCTCGATCGGGGTCTGCGCAGGCGTCACCGCGCCGGGAAGGCCCGCGGCGCCGAGGGCGAGGGAGGCAAGGATCAGGAAGGTCATAAGGCACCTTTGCGTTCGTCCGAGGCTCTCTCACATATGTAGTCAAAGCTCAAGTTCCAGAGCTTGCCTTTTCGGATCTCTATCGGCACCTTCGCCGCAAATCGATAAGGCGAGGAAATGCAACATGGTCTCACGTCATCTTCTGCTCGGTGTCAGCGCTCTCGTGATGGCGGCCTGCGCCGGACCCGGCGGGCAAGAGATGGAGGCGAGAACCGAGGCCGAAAGTGCTGCCGCCTTCGACCTGCCCTATCAGAAATTCACCCTCGATAACGGACTCGAAGTCGTTCTTCATCAGGACACATCCGATCCCATCGTCGCCTTCTCGACAGTCGTGCATGTGGGCTCGAACCGCGAGAAGCCGGGCCGTACGGGCTTTGCGCACTTCTTCGAGCACATGGCGTTCAACGACAGCGAGAATGTGCCGCGCGGCTGGAACCGGCTGAAGATTCCCGAATGGGGCGGGCAGCGCAATGGCGGTACGTGGTCGGACGGTACGATCTATTACGAGGTCGTGCCCAAGGACACGGTCGACAAGATCCTGTGGATCGACAGTGACCGCCTCGGCTACATGATCAAGACGGTGACCGAAGAGGCGCTCGAACGCGAGAAGCAGGTCGTCAAGAACGAGAAACGTCAGCGTGTGGACAATGTCGCCTACGGCTTCGAAGGCGAGATCACCCGCGCCGCGCTCTACCCCGAAGGCCACCCCTATAGCTGGTCGGTGATCGGTCAGCTCGAAGATCTTCAGAACGCGACCCTCGAAGACCTGACCGAATTCTATGAGCGCTATTACGGCGCATCGAACGCGACCCTCGCCATCGCCGGGGATTTCGACCCGGCCGAGATGCGCGAGAAGGTGGAGACATGGTTCGGAGAGATCCGCCGCGGGCCGGGCATCAACGCTCTTCAGCCGATGCCGGTCACGCTGGAAGCGGACAAGAGCCTTTACTGGGAAGACAATTTCGCGACCCTTCCGCAGCTCGCCATGACCATGCCCACGGTGGAAGCGGGGCACCCGGACGAGCTTGCGCTCAGGGTCCTCGGCGCGGTCCTCGGCGGCAGCAAGAGTGCGCCGCTCTACGAAGTGATCGTCGAGGAAGAAAAGCTCGCCCCCGGCGTCACCACCTATAATTCGAGCTCCGAGATCGCCGGTGAATTCGTCATCAAGGTGCGCGCCAATCAGGGCACGGATCTCGACGAGGTGAAGGCCGCAATCGAAAGAGGTCTTGCCCGCTTCGCCGAAGAGGGTGTCGACCCCGTCGATCTCAAACGCATCAAGGCGGAGCAGGAAACCGCGCTCTACGCGTCGGTCTCCACGGTTCTGGGCAAGGCGAACCAGCTTGCGTCGGACAATGAGTTCTTCGGCGATCCCGCCTATGCGGTGAAGCAGGCCGAAGCCCTCCAGGCCCTCTCCGCCGATGACGTCATGCGCGTCTTCCGCGAGCACGTGGAAGGCCAGCCCGCGGTCATCACCAGCTTCGTGCCCAAGGGCGAGGTCGGGCTCGCCCTCGAAGGATCGAGCCCCGCCGAAGTCGCTGTTGAGGTCGTCCGTAATGATGTGGAGGCGGAGGAAGTCAGCGCAGGCGCGGTTGCGGAGTATGAAAAGACCCCGAGCCGCATCGATCGCTCGGAGCCTGATTTCGGTGAGCTTCCGCTTTTCGAGATGCCCGACATCTACGAGGCCGAGCTTGCCGGCGGAGCGGAACTCCTCGGTATCGAGAGCTTCGAGACGCCGGTCGTCACCTTCGATGTGGTGATCGACGGGGGCCGGATCGCCGATCCGATGGGTGCCAGCGGCCGGGCCAATCTCTTCGCGGGGCTCCTCGAAGAAGGAACGGCAGCCAGGAACGCCGCCGCATTCGAGCAGGCCGCAGGGCTTCTCGGCGCGACCATTTCGGTCTCGGCGGCGGCGGAGGATCTCGTCATCTCCGTGACTACCCTCGCCCGCAATTTCGAGGAGACCGTGGCGCTGGTCGAGGAGATGGTCCGGACGCCGCGCTTCGAGGAAGCCGCATTCGACAAGGTCCAGCGGCAGCTCCTGACCTCGATCAGGGGCAACGAGGCGAACCCGCGCGCGGTCGCCTTCGACACCTACAAGGGACTACTTTACGGCGCGCATCCAGCCGGCCGTCCCTCGCTCGGCATTGCGGGCGAGGTCGAGACCCTGAGCCTCGCCGACATGCGCAGGCTTCACGAAGAACTGCTGCAATCGAAGGTCAGCATGCATCTGGTCGGCGCGGTCGAGGAACCCCGCGCCGAAGAAGGCCTCGCCCCGATCGCCGCCAGCTTCTCCGGCGAGTCCGCCGAGGAGGTGATCCCCGAAGTGCCCGCTACCGATCTTGCCTCGCGGGTCTATTTCATCGACGTTCCGGGCTCGAAGCAGTCGGTGATCTACGCCGGCAAGCTTTCGGTGCCGACCACCGACGACGCCTACCGGCTCATCGACTTCACCAACGAAAAGCTCGGCGGCGGCATCAGCGGCGATCTTGCCCAGACCCTCCGTATCGAGAAGGGTTATACCTACGGCGCTCAGTCCTGGATCGGCGAGGGCAGCTACCCGCAGCCCTGGACCGTGGGCACCAGCGTCCGCTCGAACGCCACTGGCCCGTCGCTCGATATCATCAGCGACATGGTGGCGTCCTATGCCGAGACCTTCGACGAGGAGGATGCGGAGATCACCAAGCAGAAGGTCGTCAAGGCGAACACCCGCGCCTATGAAAGCCTCTTCGCCAAGCTCGGCATGCTGCAGTCGATCTCGCGCTATGATCTTTCTACGTCCTATCTCGAGGAGGCGCAGGACACCCTTCTTGCGATGGACGTCGGCGATTTCCGCGAGGTCGCAGAACGCTACCTCACCGAAGACGACATGGTCTATGTGGTGGTTGGTGACGGCGCCACCCAGCGCGAGGCGGTCCGCGCCTTCGCTGGCGGCGAGATGACGGAGCTCGGCACCGACGGCCAGCCGCTCTAGCTGCGGCGCTCCGTGGGCGAAGCTTCAGCTTCGCCCACCAGGCCAAGGGCCGCGGTGGCCGCATTGCGCAGCGCCGCAATGCGTACGGGCTTGGTGACGTAGCCCGAGAAGCCTTCGCTGAGGAAACGGTCGATGTCCTCCTGCATGGCATGGGCCGACACCGCGATCACAGGTGGCAGCCTCCCGCCGGAATAGGTATCCATCAGCCTGCGAAGGACCTCCGGCCCGTCAAGATGGGGCATGGAGATATCGAGGAGCACAAGGTCGAAACTTGTTGGCTCGAAGAGTTCGAGCGCGATCTGCCCGCTGTTCGCCAGGACCACATGGGCGCCTTCCCGGCTGAGGAGCGTGTCGAGAACGGCGAGGTTCACCCGGTTGTCGTCCACCGCGAGAATACGCAGCCCATCGAGCCCCTGAGCCGGTTCGGTGGTCGCGGCGGCGGGCGTGCGCTCAGTATCCGCACCCATCAGCGGCAGACGGATGATGAAGGTCGTGCCCTCGCCCTTTTCACTCTCCACCGAGAGGGTTCCGCCCATCGCCTCGATGAGGCCGTTGGTGATGGTGAGGCCAAGCCCCGTGCCGCCATAGACGCGGGTGGTCGAACTGTCCGCCTGGGTGAAGGGTTCGAAGACCCGCGCCCTTTCCTCAGCACTCATACCGATGCCGGTATCGCGCACGGTCAGAACGATGCCTTTGCCTTCCTCGAGGGGCGCAAGGCCGAGGACAACTTCGCCCTCGCCGGTGAACTTCACGGCATTACCGGTGAGATTGTGCAGCACCTGGACGATCCGGTGCTCATCGCCGATCCAGCGCAGGGGCATGGCGGCGGAAAGCTCGGAGCGCAAGATCAGTCCCTTCCGCTCCGCCTCGGTGCCGTGAAGGGCGGCGACGCGTTCGATCACCTCGCCGATATGGAAGGGTTTGACCTCGAGCTCGATCTTGCCCGCCTCGATCTTCGACATGTCGAGAACGTCGTTGAGAAGAACCAGAAGAAGGTCGCTCGCCTGGCGCAGGACACGCACCTTCTGGCGCTCCTCGGGGCCGATATCGCTTTCCTCGAGAGCGGCAGCCATGCCGAGAATGCCGTTCATCGGTGTCCTGATCTCATGGCTGAGGGTTGCGAGGAAGGTGCTCTTCGAGGCGCTGGCCTGCTCGGCGATGGCGCGGCGCTCCTCGGCCTCGGCTCGGGCGCGCTGAAGCTCCCCGCTGGCCTTTCCCCAGGCCCTGTAGGCCGTGACCGCGTAGATGATGAACATCGAGCCTGCGAATAGAAGCGCGGCATTGGTGACCATCACACCGTCGCGCATGAAGAGGCTGGTCGCGGCAAGGCCCACGACATGAACCGCATGCGGAACGAAGCTGGTGATGAAGGTCGGCTTGTGATGGTGCATGTGCAGGATGACGTGGACCATCGAGCCGGACAGCCAGAAACCTGCGAAAATGCGGAAACCTTCGTCCGGTGCGAACCAGGCGAGGACGGCGACGCTTCCATAGATCGTCGATGCCTGGATGTTGCAGACGGCGAGCGCGAAGTCTTCCCACCGCTCGAGCGGGCGTTCCCTGCCCACCGGGACGATGGCGCGCCGGATAAAGAGATCTCCGATCTGGCTGACGATGACCATCGCCAAAACGAGCGCCGGGTAGATGGGGTCGTAGCCGCTGCAAAGGAACATCACGCCGATCCCGGCGATGAAGAGCCGGGCGGTGAACTGGCTTTCCCGCGCATCAATGGTCAGCTTGATCGCTTCAAGCTTTCCCCGCGCGCAGCATCCGAAGTCATCCTTGTTCATCAAGGCCGAGGCTCCTCTACCTCGGTCCTGACACGAACGCTCTTAAGGGTCTCTGAAAACCAGGCCCTCAGGCTTCAGGGCTTTTCACCCTTCGAAGGGGTCCTTCATCAAGATGACGTCCTCGCGCTCGGGCGAGGTCGAAAGAAGGGTGATCGGACGGTTCACCAGTTCCTCGATGCGGCGGACATATTTCACCGCCGCCGCTGGAAGCTCGGCCCAGGACCGCGCGCCTTCGGTGCTTTCGCTCCAGCCTTCATGCTCTTCGTAGATCGGCTCCGCTTCGGCCTGCTCGCTCATTCCGGCGGGCAGGTAGTCATATTCCTCGCCGCCGATGCGGTAGCCGATGCAGACCTTCAGGGTCTCGAAGCCGTCGAGGACGTCGAGCTTGGTCAGCGCGATGCCGTCGATGCCCGCCATGACGAGGCTCTGCCGCACGAGCGCCGCATCGAACCAGCCGCAGCGGCGCTGCCGACCGGTGACGGTGCCGAATTCGTGCCCCCGCTCGCCGAGCCTCTTGCCGTTCTCGTCGCTGAGCTCCGTCGGGAAGGGCCCCGAGCCGACCCGCGTGGTGTAGGCCTTGACGATGCCGAGACCGTAGGCCTGTCCGGCCATGCCGAGCCCGGTGCCGTTCGCCGCCTGCCCGGCGACCGTGTTCGACGAGGTGACGTAAGGATAGGTGCCGTGATCGACATCGAGGAGGACGCCCTGCGCACCTTCGAAAAGGATGCGGTTGCCCGCCCGGCGTGCCTCGTTGAGGAGCCGCCATACCGGCGTTGCGAAAGGCAGAAGCGTCTCCGCCGCCTTCTCCAGCGCCTCACGCAGGTCGGAAGCCTCGAGCGGCGCCGCGCCGAAACCGACCCGGAGGGCATTGTGATGGGTGAGGAGGCGGTCGATCCGCGCTTCGAGGCCCGACGCATCGCGAAGATCGGCGACGCGGATCGCCCGGCGGCCGACCTTGTCTTCATAGGCAGGGCCGATGCCCCGCCCGGTGGTGCCGATCTTGCCCGCGCCGGCTGCTTCCTCGCGCAGGCGGTCCAGCTCACCGTGAAGCGGCAGGATGAGGCAGGCGTTCTCGGCCACGGCAAGGCTGCGCGGGGTGATCTTCACCCCCTGCCCCTCAAGGCGTGCGACCTCACTGGCGAAGGCTTCGGGGTCGATGACCACGCCCGAGCCGATGACCGAAAGCTTGCCCTCGCGAACGATGCCGGAGGGGAGGAGCGAGAGCTTGTAGACCGTGCCGTCGATGACCAGCGTGTGGCCGGCATTGTGCCCGCCCTGAAAGCGCGCCACCACATCGGCCCGGGCCGAGAGCCAGTCGACGATCTTGCCCTTGCCCTCATCGCCCCACTGGGCACCGATCACCGCCACATGCGCCATGCTGCCAAAGCCTCCACTCGAAAAGGCGGGGCCTAGGCCAGTCGCGCGAAAAGGGGAAGCCGCAAGCTTTATGCCTTGGCGGAAGGAAGCTAGGAAAGGGCCGTGGCGCAGGCTTTATCCGACCGTCTTTCAGCTTTTCCGGGCCTTGCGGCAGCCAGCGCTGCGTGGCGACAGCTACCCGGTGACGCCCGCGCGGCCCTGGCCCTGACAGCGGCGCTGCTGCTTGGTTATCTTACGGCCTTCCTGATCGTCGCTGGGCATCCTTTCCTTCTGGCGCTGTGGTTCGCATCCCTCGATGCGGTGACCGGCGGGCTTCTGGCGTTCGGAGCGGCGCGGCTTCTCCGCGCCAGACCGCTGGGCCTTCGAAGCGTCCGGGGCGTTCTTCTTCAGGGCGGGTTCGGGGCGCTTTTCGCCTTTCTCTGGTATCTTTCGGTTCTGATCGGGGTGAGCCTTGCGGCGGGCGCCGTGCGGGAGGGCCTCGCCGCCGCGCCCTTCGGTCCGGTGGCGCTGACCTGGCAGCTTTTCCAAGGCGTGACGGTCTACGCCATGGTCCTTCTCTTCGTCCTCTGGCGCCGTGCAGAGGCGCGCGCGGAAGCGGCAGCGCTCCGCGGTGAGGAGACGAGGCAGCCGGGTGGCCCCGGCTCCCTCTTCCTGAAGCGCGACCGTGAGCTGACCCCGGTGCGCTGCGATGAGATCGTCTCGATCAGGGCCGAGGACGGGGGCTCCGCCGTGCGCACCCGGACCGGCCGCTACCAGAGCGCCGCGCCCCTCTCCCGCTTCGAGGAGATCCTCGGGCCCGAAGAATTCGTGCGGGTGCACCGCTCCACCATTGTCCGCCTCGGCGCGGTCCTCGGCGCCGAGCCTGCGGGCAATGGTGTGCTGCTCCTCCATCTTGCCGATGGCGCTACCGTCACCACCAGCCGGAAGGGCGCGGCGGCCATCAAGGCGCTTGCCGTTTGAGCCTCGTAAGTGACCGTTCGGCCCCTGAAGACGCTCATTCGCCCTTTTTTGTAAGAGAGCGTACGGCCGGACCCTATCCGCCGCCGCGATCAGACAGAGGGAGGGCGAAATGCCCAGGTCATGGACAGGATGGGCGGCGGGTTGCCTCGCCGCAGGGCTGGCGGCTTGCGCAACCGCGCACCAGGGGTCGCCAGCCTTCGGCGAAATCGCGGTGCCGGGGCCAAGCGCAGAAGCGCGCGCCGGAGCGATCCTCGAAAGCCGCGGCATCAACACCGCGCAGATCGGCGTCATCAAGGATGGTGAACTCGTCTGGCAGGCAAGCTTCGGCGAACGCGCGCCCGGCAAGCGTGCAACCGAGACGACGCGCTTCAACACCGCCTCGATCACCAAGACCGTGGTGGCAGAGACCGTGCTTCGCCTCGCCGAACAGGGCCTGATCGATCTCGACGAGCCGATGGCGCGCTACCATGTCGACCCGGACATCGCGGATGATCCGAACCTGATGCGCCTGACCCCGCGCCTCGTCCTGAGCCATTCCACGGGCTTTCCGAACTGGCGCTTCTTCCGCGCCGACGGAAAGCTGGTTTTCGAAGAAGAGCCCGGCAGCGGCTACACCTACTCGGGCGAGGGGATGCAGTATCTCGCGCGCTTTACCGAAAAGAAGCTCGGCCGCCCCTTCCCCGAGCTGGTGGAAGAGCTGACCCTCGCGCCGATCGGCATGGAGAACACCTCCTTCACCGTCGATCCCGAAGCCTTCCCGATGATCGCCGAGACCCGCGATACCGATGGCACCTTCTACGGCCATTATTGCCGCCCGCCCTATCAGGGCAGCCTCTGCGAGGAGCATGGCAGCTATTCCGCGGCAGGCGGCATGGCGAGTACGGTGAGCGACTACGCCGCCTTCCTCGGCGTGGTCAGGGCCCAAGAGGGCTACGGCCCCGGCATGGCCAAGGCGCGCAGCCGCATCATCACCCCGTTCGAAGGCGAGGACCGGGTCATCCATTGTGAGACCGAGGCATCGGATGTCCTGCCCTGCCCGGAAGGCCAGGGCTATGGCCTCGGCTTCGAGGTCATCGCCTTCGAGAACGACCGGATGATCGGCCATGGGGGCTGGGACTGGACGCAGCTGACCATCGCCTATCTCTTCGAAGGAAGCGGCGACGGGCTCATCATCTTCATCAACGCACCCAATGAAACCGCGCAGCGGGCCATGCCGGAGCTGATCGAACTCTTCGACCCCGCCTCGCCCTACCTGCCGCAATACAGGAGATGGGCTGCGCGGTAGCGGCGAATTTGCGCTTGCGGGCCGGGGGTGCGGGGGCCAGAGGGGCCTTCTATGAGCCAGCCTGCCATCGCACCCCCGCAGGAGCCGGGCCGCGCCGACTGGGCGGGCTGGGCCCTGGTCGCCGTTCTCGGCGGCGCGGCGCCCGCTGCGATCAACTTCGCCATCGAAGGCGCGCCGCCCTTCGTCATTGCGGGCTTCCGCATCTGGCTGGCGGCGCTGCTTCTCACCGTCTTCGTCTATTCGACCGGCCGCAGCCTGATTGCGCCCTGGTCGAAGGAAGGCCGCCGGGTCTGGGCTTACGGCGCGGCGGCGGGTTTCTGCGGCTACGCGGCGCCCTTCACCCTCTTCCCGCTGGCGCAGCTTCAGGTGACCTCGATCATGGCGGGGATCATGATGAGCTTCCTGCCGGTGCTCTCGGTCCTCTTCGCCGCGCTCTTCGCTGGCGAGCCTCTGACCAGAAGGTCGATCACCGGCGTGCTTCTCGGCACGACAGGGGTCCTGATCCTGATCGGTCCTGCGGTCCTCACCGGGGCGAGCGGGACGCTGGTGGGCATGGGACTGCTTCTTCTGGCGGTGATGGGCTACGCCACCATGGGCGTGGTGATGCGCCGCGCGCCGGAATATCCCGCGCGCAGCTTCGCCGCGGTGATGATGCTGTCGGCGGCGGTGATGACGACGCCCCTCGCCCTGATCGAGGGGACGAGCGAGGTCACCTCGCAGGGCTGGTTTGCGATCCTGTTCCTGGGGCTCGGGCCCACGGGCTTCACCGCCATCGCCATCGTCACGGTGGTCAGACGGGCGGGCGCCTCGTTCCTTTCCACCTCAGCCTATCTGGCGCCGGTGATCTCGGTGGTGCTCGGCATCGTCTTCTTCGCCGAGCCGCTGACCATTTATCAGGTGGCGGGACTGGCCACGATCCTCTTCGGGATCGCGCTGACCCAGCGGTCCTTCGTCAGGTTTCAGAAAACCATCTGGCCGCGCATCGTGGTCACGGCGTTTCCGAACAGGAAGACCCGGTCGCCGGAAAGCTGACAGAGCGCGTCCCCGCCCCTGGCGCTCGCCTGGTGGGCGGTAAGCTCGGTCTTGCCGAGGCGTTCGGCCCAGAACGGCACCAGCATGGCATGGAGGGAGCCCGTGAAGGGATCCTCCGGGATGCCGAGCTGCGGCGCGAAGAGGCGGCTGACCATATCGGTCTCCCGCCCCGGCGCGGTGATGGCCAGCTCGGGCACGGGCAGCGCCTCGATCGCGGCCAGGTCCGGGCGGACGCCGCGCACGGCCTCCTCGTCATCGAGAAGCGCAAGCCAGAACTGCCCCTCGAAGACCGCCTTCGCCGAAACGCCCAGCGCCTTGGTGAGGTCCGGCGCGTCCTTCACTTCCTGGGGCGGTTGGCTTGGCAGGTCGAGGCGGTAGCGGCCGTTCTCGCGCCTGACGGCAAGGGTGCCCGATGCGGTCTCGAACACCGCCTCATCGCCCGCCTCCTCCCACTCGCTGAGGAGCGCATGCCCCGAAGCGAGGGTCGCATGGCCGCAAAGCGGCACCTCCTTGCCGGGGGTGAACCAGCGAAGATCGTAGCGCCCCTCGCCCTTTTTCACGAGGAAGGCGGTCTCGGAGAGATTATGCTCCTGGGCGATCTTGAGAAGCTCGTCGTCGGGCAGGAAGCCATCCAGCCGCATCACAGCGGCGGGGTTTCCCGCGAAGGGGCGATCCGTGAACGCATCGATCACCAGATAGTCATGGGCGGTCATGCGATGCCCCTTTCCGCGGTCAGTTTTTCATAGGCGATATTGATCGCGGCCATGCGGTGCTCGGCGATGGCGAGAAGTTCCTGCGGCACGCCCCGCGCCAGCATCGCGTCGGGATGATGGTCCTTGGCCAGCTTGCGGTAGGCGGCCTTGAGCTGGTCGTCACCGATGCCCGGTTCGAGGCCGAGGACCTCGTAGGGGTCGTCATCCTCGAGCTCGACATGGGCCGCCTTGACCCGGCGGTAGCAGGCGGCACTGAGGCCGAAGGCGTCGCGGGTCTCTTCAAGGAGCCTCTCCTCGCCCGGGTGAAGCACCCCGTCCGCCATCGCCACGTAGAAAAGGCAGTCGAGGACGTCCTCGAGCACCGCCGGCTCCTGGCGGAAAAGCGCGGCGACCTGCTTTGCGTAGCTGTGGAAGCCCGCAACATCCGCCTTGGCGAGGTCGTAGACCATGCGCACCCTGGCCTCCTCGGCCTCGGGCATGGCGAAGAACTGGCGGAAGGCGGCGAACTCGTCGGCCGTGGCAATGCCGTCCGCCTTGGCCATCTTCGCAGAAAGCGCGATCAGCGCGATCGAGAAGACGGCGGCGTCGCGCCGTCTCTTGCGCTCCTCCATCGCTTCCATGAGCCCGCCGAGCGTGCGCTCCCGCGCGGCATCGACGATGGCGGCAATACGTTCCCAGAGTGTCATGCTGCGCTTTCTGCATCAAAGCGGTGACGGCGGCCAAGGGGCATGTGTTAGCTGAAGCCATGCCTATTGAAAGCCGCAACCCCGCCAATGGTCAGCTGATCGAAAGTTTCGACCCGCTCACCGACGAAGCCATCGACGAAAAACTGGACCGCGCCGAGGCGGCGGCCGAGAGCCTGCGCCTGATGCCGAAGCGCGACCGGGCCGACGCGCTGAACGCGCTCGGGGCCCGCCTTGGCGAGAGGCGCGACGAGCTGGCGCGGATCGCCACCGAGGAGATGGGAAAGACCTTTGCGTCGGCCAAGGCGGAGGTCGACAAATGCGCCCTCGTCTGCCGCTACTATGCAGAACACGGACCGGAGTTCCTGCGCGACGAGCCGGTGCAGATCGACGACGGCTCGGCCTATGTGGCCCATTTGCCCCTTGGCCCGATCCTCGCGGTCATGCCGTGGAATTTTCCCTATTGGCAGGTCTTCCGCTTCGCCGCGCCTTCGCTGATGGCGGCCAATCCAGGGCTTCTCAAACATGCCAGCAACGTGCCCCGCTGTGCGCTTGCGATCGAGGACGTGATCGCCGAAGCCGGCTTTCCGAAGCACGCCTTCCAGACCCTTCTCATCGACTCGGACAAGGTCGAAGGGGTGATCCGTGACCGGAGGATCCGCGGGGTGACGCTCACCGGCTCCGGCCCTGCCGGCGAGGCAGTGGCGCGGGTCGCGGGCGAGGAAATCAAGCCTTCGCTTCTGGAGCTTGGCGGCTCCGACCCCTTCATCGTCATGCCCTCGGCCGATCTCGATGCCGCGGTGAAAGCCGCCGTGCTTGGACGGACGCTTAACAATGGGCAGTCCTGCATCGCCGCCAAGCGCTTCATCGTCCACCACGAGATCTACGACGCCTTCCGTGACAAGATGAAAGAGGCATTCTCCGCCATGAAGCTGGGCGATCCGATGGCGGAGGATACCGATATCGGCCCCCTTGCGACCCCTGACGGGGTCGAGGACGTGGTCGGCCAGGTCGAGGCTTCGGTCGAGAAGGGCGCCAGGCGCGTCACCGGCGCCGAGCGGGCTTCGGTGGACGGCTTCGAAGGCGGCAACTGGTTCCGGCCCGGCATCCTCGAGGACATCCCCGAAGCCGCGCCGGCCTATCGCGACGAGGTCTTCGGCCCGGTTGCGCTTTTGTTCCGTGTGCCCCATCTCGATGCAGCGATCGAGCTTGCCAACGATACGCCTTTCGGACTCGGCTCGGCGATCTTCACCAGGGACAAGGGCGAGGTCGATCACGCCGTCAGGCGGCTCGAGGCAGGCGCGACCGCGGTCAACCGCATCGTCGCCTCGGACCCCAGGCTCCCCTTCGGCGGGGTGAAGACCTCCGGCTACGGACGGGAGCTGGCGAAGGACGGCATGATGGCCTTCATGAACCGCAAGACGGTGACGGTTACCGGGCTTTAGTCCGTACGGTAGCCTTCGAGATCGAGAGCCGTTTCGAACTTCACGGTTTCGAAGGCGAAATGGGTGTCGCAGCGGTTCAGGTCCGGATCGCCGATGATGTAACGCTTCAGCCAGGCGTTGTAGCGCGGCATGTCCGGCATGTGGGCGACGACGATGAAGTCGTGGTCGCCGGACACCGAATAGCACTGCCCGACCTCCGGGCAGGCTCTCATGCTTTCCTTGAACCGTTCGTAGACATCCTCGTCCTCCCGCGCGCAGCGGACCCCGACGATGACAGTGAAGCCGAGCCGGTCGCGGGAGAGCATCGCCACGTCTTTCTCGATGACGCCGTTCCTGCGCAGCTCCTGCAGCCGTCGCCTGACCGCGCTCGGCGAAAGGCTGATCCTGGCGGCGATCGCTTCATGGGTCAGCCGGTTGTCCGCCTGAACCAGTGTCAGGATGGCACGGTCGAAGCTGTCGAGTGCGGCGATTTTCGGCATGCAGCAGACCTACAACGGCGAATATCGCCGGTCTAGCGCATTAATAAAGCGAGATCGGCAGCAGGCTTTGCGCTAGGCGTTGCCCACGTTTGTGATCAAAGAGGCCGCCATGTTGCTTTCCGCCTTCGCACTTCTGGCCAGCTCGGCCGTCATTCAGCCCGAACCCCTCCTGACAGACGACGAGGCCCGCTACCTTCTCGGCCATCTCGATGACCGCCGGATCGACGAAGGCATTCCTGCCCTCTCGTTCGCCTTGATCGAGGATGGCGAGTTGGCCGCCAGCGCGGCCTTCGGCATGGCTGATGTGAAACGCCGCCGGGAAGCAACGCCGGAGACGCCCTTCGGGCTGGCGTCCGTGACCAAGACCTTTACCGCCGTCGGCATTCTGATGCTGGCGGAGGAAGGTGCGATCGACCTTGATGCTCCGCTGAATGATTATCTGGGAGAGCTGCGGGTCCGCAACAGTTTTGGTCCGGACGAAGAGATCACGGTTCGCCGGGTCCTGAATCACACCTCCGGGCTGCCGCTGTTCTACGATCTGACCTATGCGGATGAGCGGGAGAGGCGGATGAGCCCGCAGGCCATGATCGAGCGGTTCGGGGTGACCACGGTGGTTCCCGGCGACCGCGAGCGTTATTCAAATCTCGGCTATGGCGCGCTCGAATTGGCGATCGAGGAAGCCTCGGGCCTTGCCTATGAAGACTTCATCCGCGAACGCATCTTCGAGCCGCTCGAGCTCGCGAGCGCAACCATCGCTACCTCCAGGAGGGCGCCGCGCAATGCGGCCAAGCGCTACACCACGGGCGGACGATCGGTGCCCGGCAACGATACCCCTCACCGCGGCGCGTCGGCGGCTTTCATGACGGCGGAAGACCTTGCCCGCTTCGGCCAGTTCATCATCGCAGCCTGGCATGGCGAAAGTGATCGTCTTTCCAGGGAAATGGCCAGGCTGATGACCGAGAACGGCCTGGGCAATGACGCCGACGAATATCCCGGCCACGGCCTTTTCGGCGGCGTGCGCGACGGGACCCTGACCGCGACCCATGGCGGGTCGATGCCGGGCATCAAGGCCCGTCTGCGGATCATTCCCGAGGAGAGAATCGCCTATGCGCTTCTGTTCAACCACCAGGATTCGACGACGGAGTTCTGGTTCGAAGAGGACGTCATGGCGGCCATTGATCCGCGCCTCGCACTTTATACCTCACCGATCACCGTTCCCGAGGAGGCGCGAGGAGCCTGGCGGGGCGAGGCGCAGCTTTCCGACGGCAGTGCCTACCCTGTCACCCTCCATATGACGACGGATGAGCCGGTCGCGACGATCGGTGGCGAGAGCGTTCCCTTCCGCAGCCTTTCAACCTCGGAAGGCTATTGGATGATCACCACCGAAGGTGGCAAGGTCGACCTTCCGGAAACGGACGACATTCGCTATCGTATCGGCTTCGAGGTGAAACGCCGGGGCGAGGAGATGATTGGCAATATGCGGATCAACCGCCGGCCCGAAGAGGGCCGTTCGGGGGGTGCCTATTCCTATCCGCTGGTCCTTCGGAAAGCGGAATAAACTCAGGAAAAAGGGGGCGTCAGCTGAAGTCCTTCATCAGGCGCTGCTTCTGACGGCCCCACTCGCGGTCCTTCTGGGTCTGGCGCTTGTCGTGGAGCTTCTTGCCCTCGGCCACGGCGATATCGAGCTTCACCCGGCCGTCCTCGTTGAAGACGAGCTTGAGGGGCACGATGGTGTTGCCCTTCTTCTCCACCGCGCCGGTGAGGGTTGCCACCTGGCGTTTGTGGAGGAGGAGCTTCCTCGGCCGCTTCGGCTCGTGGTTCTCGCGGTTGCCGCCTGAATATTGTGGAATGTTGCAGTTGATCAGCCAGATCTCGGTTCCGTTCGGTCCGTTCTCCGGGCTGCAATAGCTCTCGGCGATGTTCGCCTTGCCTTCGCGCAGGGCTTTCACTTCCGTGCCCTGAAGAACAAGCCCGGCCTCGATCACGTCGCCGATCTTGTATTCGTAGCGCGCGCGGCGGTTGTCCGCGATCTGCTTGCGCCGGGATTCTGGTTTCTTGGCCATGACCTAGAGATCGAGATCCGCAACGGCCGCGTCAACCTTCGCCCGCGCGGCCTCGCTCGCCGGGACCATGGGCAGGCGCAGGACATCCTCGATCAGCCCAAGCTTGGAAAGAGCGTATTTCGCGGGCGCCGGTGAGGCATCGCAGAACATGGCGTCATGGAGCGCGGTCAGGCGGTCCTGAAGGCCGAGCGCCTGGGCGTAATCGCCCGCAAGGCAGGCCTCCTGCATCTCGGCGCAAAGCTTCGGCGCGATATTGGCGCTGACCGAGATGCAGCCCCGCCCGCCCATGGCGTTGAAACCGACGGCGGTGATGTCTTCGCCGGACAGGAAGGTGAAGCCTTCCGGGCAGGTGATGCGGTGGCGGGCCATGCGGGCAAGATCGCCGCTCGCGTCTTTCAGCGCCGCGACATGGGGCAGCCGGGCCAGCTCGGCGACAAGGTCTTCCTTGAGGTCCGTCACGGTACGCCCGGGGACGTTGTAGAGGATCATCGGCAAAGAGGCGGCTTCGGAGAGGGCCGTATAATGGGCCAGGAGCCCCGCGCGGCTCGGCTTGTTGTAATAGCCGGTGGTCGCCATCAGGCCGTCGGCGCCGATCTTCTCGCAGGCCTTCGCCAGGGCGACCGCGTCCCGGGTGACATTGGCACCGACGCCGCCGACCACCGCGGCCCTGCCTTTCGCAAGGCGGACGGCCTCGGCGATGACGCCGATATGCTCGTCTTCGGTGAGGGTTGCCGCCTCGCCGGTGGTGCCTGCCACCACAAGCGCGCGGGTGCCGCCTTCGATCTGCCGTTCGATGAGGCGCTCGAGCGCAGCCTCGTCCACCGCGCCGTCCTTCCTGAAGGGCGTCACGAGAGCGACCATCGAACCTTGAAGCCAGGACAGGGACACGGGCTGGACCTCCTTGTTGCGTCACGTCGCGGAAGAGAGCCCGCTACGCGCCTGTGGGTTTTTTCACAAGCTGCAGCCCTGCGGCACGGAAGATGAAGGGTGCCTTCCTTTCAGTTTTGATTAAGGATGGGGCCATGGTTCTCCGTTTCGTGACCCTTTTCACCGCTCTTTTCCTCATGGCTGCCCTGCCCGCACGGGCCGATGTGCTGCCTCCGTCCCTCAAGCCCGAAGCGCCCGTGTCGCCTTATATCGCCAGGGATCAGGCTGCGCTCCTTTCGGACCTCTTCGCCGAGCTGGACGACCGGGATTACGCGGCGGCGAAGCGCGCGCTCTTTGCGCTCGAGGACCCGCTGGCGAAGAGGATCGGCACCTGGGCGCTGCTGCGTTCGGGCGCCGACGGCATCTCGCTCAAGGCTTATGAGCGCTTTCTGCACGACAATCCGGGCTGGCCGAACAGCTACACCCTTCAGAACAGGGGCGAGGCGCTGATCGACGACGACACCCCGGCGGCGTCGATCCTGTCCTTCTTCGCGGTTCGTGAGCCGCACACCGGTTTCGGCAAGCTCCACCTCGCCCGCGCGCTCTTCGAGGTCGGACGCGATGCCGAAGGCCGCGACAGCCTGCGCAAGGCGTGGACCGAGCACAATTTCACCTCCGCCGACAGCGCCGACATCCTGCGCTGTTACGGCGACCACCTCACCGAGGAGGACCACTTCGCCAAGGCCGACCGCGCCCTCTTTCGCCGGTCGACCAGCGGGACCGAGGATGTAGGCGGGCTGCTCTCCGAAACCCGCGCCGCCGAAGTGGAGGCGCGCAAGGAACTGCTGCGCGGCCGCGAGCGGGGCTTGCGGCTCTTCAACGCCCTGCCCGAAGAGAGCAAGCGCGATGCGGGCGTCCTTCACGCGGTGGTCCGCTATCTTCGCCGCGATGACCGCGAAGAAGAAGCCATCGAGCTTGCGGGTCTTGCGCCTCTCGATCCTGACGCCCTGCGCGACCCCGGCTCATGGCATTACGAACGCAAGCTCCTCGCGCGCTGGGCCCTCGAAGAGGGGCGCTTCACCGACGCCTACACCCTGTCGGCCTATTCGGGGCTGAAGGAAGGGGCGGACTTCGCCGAAGCGGAGTTCATGGCGGGCTGGGTGGCGTTGCGCTTCCTCGCCGACCCGCAAAGGGCGCGGGCACATTTCGCCTTTCTCACCGACGGGGTGAGCTCCCCCATCAGCCTGGCCAGGGGCAATTACTGGCTCGGCCGGGCCTACCAGACCATGGGCGACGAGAGCAGGGCCCGGGCGCATTACCTTGTGGCCGCCGATTATCCCTATACGTTCTACGGCCAGCTCGCCATCGAGACCCTCGGCCCCCGCGCGCCGGTCTACGGCTTCCCCGACGAGGTCGTCCCCGCAAAGTTCGAGCGCGGACAGTTCGAGGCGCGCGAGCTGGTCCAGGCGCTCCATATTCTCGACCATATCGACGAATACGGAGCGTTCCGGCGCTTCGCGCTGGCCCTCGACGATCAGCTCACCTCCGAAGGAGAAGTGCGGCTCTATGCGGACCTGGTGCGGGATGCGGACCAGTTCGATCTCATCGTGCGCGGCGGCAAGACCGCGAGGGGGCTTGGCGCTACGGTGCCTTCGGTGATCTATCCCCTCTATCCGGTGCCCGGACAGGCCAAGGAGTATGCTGAGGAAGCGCTGATCCTCGGCCTCTCCCGGCAGGAATCGGAGTTCCGCACGGACGCCGTTTCCTCGGCCCGCGCCAAGGGGCTGATGCAGCTCATCGATTCGACGGCCCGCCTCACCGCCCGCAAGGAAGGGGCAGAATACGATCCCTACCGGCTGACCACCGACCCGAACTACAACATGGTCCTGGGTTCGATGCATCTCAGCCATCTTCTGGAGCGTTTCGGCGGCAGCTATGTGATGGTGCTCGCCGCCTATAATGCTGGCCCCCACCGGGTGGATCAGTGGGTCAGGACCTATGGCGACCCCCGCGATGCGGACATTGACCCGATCGACTGGATCGAGCTGATCCCCTTCTCCGAGACCCGCAATTACGTGATGCGGGTTCTCGAGAACACGCAGGTCTACCGCTCGCGGCTGACCGGCCTGCCTCTCGGCATACAGCTTGCGGATGATCTGACCCGCGGCGGCGTCACGAGCTTCGCCTCGATCGGCCAGCCGCGCTCCGTACCCGCCCTTTTCGATGCGGCGATGCATGTGGGCGCGCCGATCGTGACCCCGGCCTCGCTCGATCAGCTGCCGCTGGCGCTTCTCAATGACGGCTCGCTCAACCCTGACGCTGCCAGCCGCCAGCCTGTGTCTGTTTCCAATAGGTGACGGCGAAGCCCGCCTCCTTGAACCGTGTCCAGGCCGCCCGCGCGGCGTCGCGTTCGGCCCCGGTGAAGAAGAGAACGCAGCGCTCGAACCTTTTCATCGCTTCGTCCGCCATATCGGCGCCGGGCATCAGGAAGGCCGCCTTGGCCTCGTTCTCAGCCTCGTCGGTCTGTGTGACCAGAACGGGCTGATCCGCGCCGGAGGTGCCGTGGGGCAGGAAACTCTCGTCGCGATAGGTCCAGAGCGCCTCGTCGAGCCTCTCCTGCTCCTCACGGCCCGAGGTCCGCACCATGGCCCGCCAGCCCTTCGCGAGGGTCTTCTCGAGGAGGCTCGGCAGCACCTCTTCCGGCGAAGAGCGTTCCAGGTGATAGAAATAGACATCGGTCATGGTGAACGGCCTGTCAGGGTTAACGAGTTCTCTGCCATTTGCAGGTAAAGAGGGCCGAAGCGTCCGCGGCAAGGACGATGATATGAAGGAGAGGGCGGCATGCAGAAGTTTGGCTCGCTCAAGCATGGAACCGGCATCTCGCGCGCGCCACGGCGGCGGCCGGTCTCGGTGACCGAAATGCGCCGTATCGTCATCTGGGCCGTCTCGGACGGTCGCGCAGGCATGGAGAACCAGGTTCTCGGTCTCGCGGAAGCCGTCCAGCGCCGTATCCCTGCATCCATCGTCACCAAGCGCATCCAGATCGACCCCAAGGTCGAGAACCTGCCGCGGTTCTTCTGGGGCAACCCCTTCTCGCGCCTCAGCCTCGAAGGTGACAGGCTGGATCCGCCCTGGCCCGACCTCTTCATCGGTTGCGGCCGCCGGGTGGTCCCCTTCGCCAAGGCGCTGAGGCAGCATTGCTTCACCGTCCAGACCCAGGACCCCCGCGCCAAGCCCGAAGAGTTCGGCATGGTGGTCCCTCCCGTCCATGACGGTCTTTCCGGTCAGGGCGTCCTGCCGATCCAGGGCAGCCCCAACCGGCTGACCAGGGAGCGGCTGAAGATGGAAGCGCAGCTTCTTTCCATGTCGCTGCCCCGGGACATCCAGTTCCGCGATCCCTATGCCGCCGCGCTGATCGGCGGGCCGAGCAAGTCCTACCGCTGGAACCCAGGCGTCGAGGAGGGTATCCTCTCCTCCATCGCCTCGGCCATCGAAGCGGGCTTCTTCGTTCTTGCCACCTGTTCGCGCCGCACCCCGCCCGCCTTCCGCGAGCGGCTGCAATACGCCTTCAAGCCCAGCAAGCTGTGGCTGTGGGACGGGCAGGAAGTGGGGCCGATCGACAATCCCTATTTCGGCATGCTGGGCATGGCCGAGCGCATTCTCGTCACCGAGGAAAGCGCCAACATGATTACAGAGGCCGCCTTCACCGGAAAGCCCGTCCACCTGATGACGCTACAGGGCGGGGGGAAGAAATGGGACCGCTTCCACGACGCCCTGATCGAGCGCGGGGTCCTGCGCCCCGGCGCGCCGATGAAGGAAGAATGGAGCTACGCACCCTTGCGCGAAACCGACCGCGTCGCCGACGCCATCGTCAAGAAACTGGCCATCCGGGGCGTGATTGAATCGGGTGCGTGAGCAACGATAGCGGCATAAGCTGTGGCAGAAATGCTGCACCACAGCATAATATGCGGCTCAGCGTCCTTCAAAGCTGAGATTGTGCTCATCCACGCATTGCGGCTTGTGACGGTTTGGTTACCGTTCCCTTCGCAGTGGAAGGGACCTACTCGTGAAAAAGACCATGCTTCTCGGCTTGCTCGGCGCTACCGCGCTGACAAGCGTCGCACCAGCCTACGCGCAAGATACTGACGACGACGGCGACACCATCGTCGTCACCGGCTCGCGTATCCAGCGTGATACGTTCTCCGCACCCGCGCCGATCCAGTATGTCGGCTCCGAAGACATCGCCCAGTCGGGCGAAGTCGATATTGCGACGCTGCTGCGAGAAGTCCCGGCTCTCAACAATACTCTGACGGCAAACGATTCGGCCAACACCACCGCGCCGAACGGCGTCGGCATCCTGAACCTGCGCGGTTTGGGTGCGAACCGGACGCTGGCCCTGGTCAATGGCCGCCGCCACGTTGCGGGTGTTGCGGGTACCGCATCGGTGGACACCGCCACCATCCCGATCGCCCTTATCGAGCGGGTGGAGGTTCTCACCGGCGGCGCCTCGTCGATCTACGGTGCGGACGCCGTGACCGGTGTTGTCAACTTCATCCTGAAAGACGACTTCGAAGGTCTCGACTACCGGGTCCAGGGCGGCATTTCCGACGAGGGTGATGCGGAAGAGTATTTCGCAGCCATCACCGGCGGTACGAATTTCGCCGACGACCGGGGCAACGTGGTGATCTCCGCGGAATATTCCCACGGTGAAGCCCTGTTCGGCAGGGATCGTGATTTCGCCACCAATGCGGGCTTCTTCACGCAGATCCAGACCACCGAAGAGATCATCAACGCTCTCGGCCTGCCGCCGGAAACGGCGAACACCTTTGCCGGGAACGTGCGTTTTCCGTTCTCGTCGGCTGGCGGCGCCGTGGATATCTTCGCCGATGATGGCGGCGGCACGTTCTACGTAGAGCCCGATGGCACCGTCCGGCCCTATGATTTCGGCCTCGCCACCGGCAGCCCGTTCGAAAGCATCGGAGGCGACGGCATCCAGCTTATCGAGGATGAGGAGCTGATTCGTCCCGACTTCGACCGCTTCAACGTCAACGCCAATATGCGCTACGAGCTGGCGCAGGAGCTGACCTTCTTCGCCGAGACGAAATTCGTCTACACCAACACCATAGATGCCCTGGGGGTGAACGGCTTCAACGACTTCATCCCGATCCAGGCGGACAACCCCTTCATCCCGAGCGAGCTTCAGGCGATCGCCGACGGCTTCACCAATCCGGGTATCTTCGTCACCCGCGATACGCTCGATGCGTCAACGCAGGGCACCACGGAAAGTGATCGGTATACCTTCCGCGGCGTCTTCGGCTTTGATGGTCAGTTCGACAACGGCTTCTCCTACGAAGTCTCCTACAACTACGGCCGGAACGAAGCGAACGATGTCCTCGGCAATGTTCGGGTGGAAGACCGCTTCTTCGCGTCGATCGATGCGGTGGCACTGACGTCCGACAACCTGACGAATCTGGACGAGAACTTCACCGCGCAGGCCCTGCGGAATGGCGAGACCACGTTCATCACCCTCGACACGGCGCAGGTCGGCGACATCGTTTGCCGCGGCGAACTTCAGGATGGGTTGGGCGTCGACATCGACAACCCCCCAGCGCCGAGCTTCCCGGGTACGGACACGACGCCCAAGACCTATATCCCGGGTGACGACAGCTGCGTGCCGACCAGCATCTTCGGTGTGAATGCCATCAACTCCGGCGCGGCAGGCTTCGCATTCCCGGCCCTGACGCAGAACAGCGAGCTGACCCAGCAGGTCTTCCTCGCCACGCTCGCAGGCGATACCGAGAACTGGTTCAGCCTCCCTGCCGGCCCGATCGGTTTTGCGGTTGGCTACGAATACCGAGAGGAGACCTCAGAGTTCACGCCTTCCGAGTTCGACCAGGCGGGCTTCCTGTTCGAAGGGGCAAGCGCGGCGACCTCGCCCGTGGCTGGCGGGTTCGACGTCTCCGAATTCTTCGGCGAGGTCAGCATCCCGGTCGTCAGCGACAAACCCTTCTTCCAGGACCTCACGGTGGATGCGGCCGTCCGCTTTGCCGATTACTCCACCGTCGGCGAAACCACGACCTGGTCGGCAGCGACCAACTGGCAGATCGTCGATGACCTGAGGCTCCGCGGCACCTATGGCGTTGCGATCCGGGCACCCAATGTCGACGAACTCTTCTCGCCGACCCAGCCGGACTTCTCGGTGGGTGCGAACTCCGACCCCTGCGATCCCGGCAACATCAATCAGGGTTCCGAGTTCCGTGTCGCCAACTGCGCGGCGCTGGTCGGCTCGGACTTCCAGTCCACCCTTACGGCCCGCGTCACCAGCAGCGTTGGCGGCAACCCGGATCTCGAGGAAGAGGAAGCCCAGACCTACACCATCGGTGCGGTCTATGAGCCGACCTATTTCGATGGCCTTCAGGTCGCGGTCGACTACTATAACATCGAGATCGACAATGCCGTTGCTGTCATCGAACCGATCACGGTTGCCGAGAACTGTGTCGATGCGACCGATCTCGACAACTCGTTCTGCGCGCAGGTCGATCGCGACGCGACAACCGGCAACATCCTGACCATCCGGTCCGGACAGCAGAACGTCGCCTCCCTCGAGGCCGAGGGCATCGACATCACGGCACGCTACAACTTCATGTTCGAAGATTACGGCTTGCCGATCCCCGGCGAGGCCGACCTTCGCATCACGGCGAACCGGCAGCTCAAGAACGACTTCTTCCCGTTCGAGGAGTTCCCGGACCAGGTTCAGGAGAACCTGGGTGAGTTCGCGATCCCGAAATGGATCGTCAATCTCGATGCGGACTACCGCCTCGACAACTTCACCCTGGCCTGGCAGTCGCGCTTCCAGCGCAGCCAGCTCCTGCCCGGCATCGACAATGAAGACCTCGAAGGCAATGAGTTCGAGGTCTTCCCGAACCAGACGGGCGATGCCTGGGTCCACGACATGCGGGTGAGCTACGACCTGCAGAAGTTCGGCGGCGATAATCAGATCTATTTCGGGATCAACAACCTCTCTGACCGCAGGCCTTTCACCGGCACCATCGTTCGTCCGGCGGGCGTAGTCGGCAGGTTCTTCTTCGTCGGGCTGCAGGGCAGCTACTAAGCCTACCGGCAGACCATCACCGACCAGGAAAGGCGGCGCTTCGGCGCCGCCTTTTTCTTTGCCGCGTCGCCCAAGCCTTGAAGGAATCGCCCCAAGCCTTCACATATCGGCCCTTCCAAAGCGCAAGGGACGGAACGGTCATGGCTGAGACGAAACATTCCAAACTGCTGATCATCGGCTCGGGGCCTGCGGGCTATACGGCCGCGATCTATGCGGCGCGGGCCATGCTGAAGCCGACCATCGTCCATGGCCTGCAGCCCGGCGGGCAGCTCACCATCACCACCGATGTGGAGAACTATCCGGGCTTTGCCGATGTCGTCCAAGGCCCCTGGCTGATGGAGCAGATGCAGAAACAGGCCGAGGCCGTGGGCACCGAGATGATCACCGACATCATCATCGAGGCTGATCTTTCCAGGCGGCCCTACAGCTTCAAGGGCGACAGCGGCACGACCTACACCGCCGACGCGGTGGTCATCGCCACCGGCGCCTCGGCGAAGTGGCTGGGCATTCCTTCGGAGCAGCATTTCCAGGGCTTCGGCGTTTCGGCCTGCGCGACCTGCGACGGCTTCTTCTACCGCGACAAGACGGTGGTGGTCGTCGGCGGCGGCAACACGGCCGTCGAGGAAGCCTTGTTCCTGACGAATTTCGCCAGGAAGGTCATCCTGGTCCACCGCCGCGACAGTCTGCGTGCTGAGAAGATTCTCCAGAAGCGCCTGCTTGCCCACGACAAGATCGAGGTCATGTGGAACCGCGAGGTCGAAGAGGTGCTGGGTGACGAGACGCCCAAGGGCGTCACCGGTGTGCGCCTTGCCTCTACGACCGGGGAAGACGCCGTGGAGCTTTCCATCGACGGGCTTTTCGTTGCCATCGGCCATGCGCCGCAGACGGAGCTTTTCCGGGACCAGGTGGAGATGAAGTCTTCGGGCTACATCATCACCGCGCCCGACTCGACGGCAACCTCCGTGCCCGGCGTCTATGCGGCGGGCGACGTCACCGACGAGACCTACCGCCAGGCCGTCACCGCGGCCGGTATGGGCTGCATGGCGGCGCTGGAAGCGGAGAAATATCTCGCCGCGCAGGAAGAGCTCGGCAAGGGCGCTGCCGATGAACAGCACGAGGTCGAGCGCCACCTGACCGAGGAGCGTGTCCCGGCGGAGTGATCTCCTTCCTTAGAGGATGACGCCCAGCGACAGGTAGGTGATCCCCATGAAGAGCACGCTCGTCGCGATGCCGAGGGGCAGGACATAGATCCACTCCCGGTCCCTGTTCGCGAAGAAACGCAGGCTGACGACCCTTGCAAGGGCGCCTGCGGCGAAGGGGATGGCGGAGAAGGCGAAGATCTTCAGGAACAGGAACTCGCGTTCGGGGTCATGGGCGAGACTGCCCAGCTGAAGCGATCCGATGAAAAGGATGACGGAAACGACGAAGAAGATGATGGAGACATCCATCCGTTTTGTCGCGAAGGGCAGACCGAAGGCGCAGCCGTAGATCATGGCGAGGATCAAGAAATAAAGCAAACCAGACGCTCCCGTTGTTGAAGGGGTGTGTCTGGTCAACACCTCAGGCAGGGGCGGGTTGCAAACCCTGACGTGCCGCAAGGTCGCGGCTGAGGGAGCCGCGCGGCATCAGCCCGCGCGCCATGGCCGCGGGTCGGTGTCGACCAGCGACATGTAGACCGCGTCCCTGACCCCGATATGGGTCTCGAAAGCCTTCCGCAGACGGCCTTCATGCTGAAAGCCGAGGCGCTCGAACAGCTTGATCGAAGGGCGGTTGTCGGGGTCGATATCGGCCATGATGCGCCGCGGGCCGGCCTTGGCATCGACAAGGTCGATGGCTTGGGCAAGGGCGCGCGAAGCGATGCCCTTTCCTCTGGCCGCCGGACAGATCACGATAGCCGCTTCCCACTCCCCGCCGTCCTTCTTGAAGACGGTGACCCGGCCCTTCGCCTCGCCCCCTTCCTCCGTCAGGATGGCCCAGTCCGTACCCTGCGCGTCGTTGCACCAGCGCGAAAGGCGCCTTTCCGTCTCCGCCACGCTGGCCGTCGGAGGATCGAGGAGATAGCGGCTCGACGCCTCGTCACCATAGACCGCGTGCAGCGGAAAGGCGTCGAGCGCGGGTTCGAGGGGGCGAAGGATCACCATTTTGGTCTTTGTCCTAAAAAGCGCCGGAGAAACGCTTTATCGTCCGGTCGTCCGTCAGCTGAAGGTGGAGGGGCGTTACCGACACCTTGTGGTTCCACAGCGCGTGAAGGTCCGTGCCTTCGTCCGGCTCCTGCGGCTTTCCGGAAAAGCCGAACCAGTAATAGCGCCGCTGGCGCATATCCATCCGCTCCTCGACGAAGAGCTCGATATTCTCCCGCCGCCCCTGACGGGTCAGCTCGACGCCTTCCACCTCGTCCGGCGCGCACATGGGGAAGTTGAGGTTGATGACCACGTTGTCGTCCCAACCCTTGTCCAGCAGCTTACGGAGGATATCGGGGGCGAGCGCCACGGCGGTGTCGTAGGGCGGCTTGTTCCGGTCCTGGCGAACCTGGCTCAAGGCGACCGAAGGGATGCCGATGGTCATGCCCTGAAAGGCGGCGGCGATGGTGCCGGACATGGTGACGTCCTCGGCGACATTGGCGCCGTTGTTGACGCCGGAGAGGATCAGGTCGGGCTTCTCGTCCTTCAGGAGGTGCTCGACCCCCAGCTGGATGCAGTCCGTCGGCGTTCCGTCCACGGCATAGCGCTGGGGCGCGACCTTGCGGATGCGCAAGGGGCGCGTCAGGGTGATCGAGCGGGCCATGCCCGACTGGTCGACCTCCGGCGCCACGGTCCAGACATCATCGCTCAGCTCCCGGGCAATCTCTTCGAGGGCCTGAAGCCCCTTGGCGTTGATACCGTCGTCGTTACAGCAGAGAATGCGCATGGGAGCTCCGTTCGGCAGGATGAAGCTCTCCTTAACGCCGACAGGCGACAAGAACAAAGCGCCATGTCCTTGCCGTCATCCTGCCATGTTGCGGTGCAACAAACATCCGGCAGGGGTGTTGGAGAACCATTGAAAGGGCCGTCGATGATGGATTCCGAAAGTTTCGAAGACATGATGATGGCTGGCCTCGTCGTGCAAAGCCGCATGTGGCGCATGGCCCTCGGCTCGGCCGGCGCGCAGAAGGAAGCCGAACTCATGGTGGCGGAGAAAATGACCGCCATGACCCAGGGTTATCTGAACCTCACCTTCGGGCTGATGATGGGCGACCGGAAATGCTGGGAGAACCCCATGGGGGCTTTCACCGCGCCGGGCCGCAAGACCCTGCGCAGCAACGCCAAGCGGCTTGCCGGCTACACGGGCCGCTGAAAGGTCGGTGCCCGGTCCGGCACGGGCTTAGCTGCGCTCGATCCGGTCCTTGCCCATCAGAGGTTTCAGGACATCCGGCACGGCGATCGAGCCGTCTTCCTGCTGGTAGTTCTCGAGCACCGCAACCATGGTCCGCCCCACCGCAAGGCCGGAGCCGTTCAGCGTGTGGACGAATTCGGGCTTCTTCTGCCCTTCCCGGCGGAAGCGGGCATTCATCCGCCGCGCCTGGAAGTCATGGGTGTTCGAGCATGAGCTGATCTCGCGGTACTGGCCTTGCGCAGGCAGCCAGACCTCGATGTCATAGGTCTTGGCCGCCGAAAAACCGGTATCGCCCGAGCAGAGGGTCAGGGTGCGGAAGGGAAGCTCCAGCCGCTTCAGGACCTCTTCGGCGCAATTCGTCATCCGCTCATGTTCGTCCGCTGACTGATCGGGCGTCGTGATCGAGACGAGCTCCACCTTGGAGAACTGGTGCATGCGGATCATGCCGCGCGTGTCCCGGCCTGCCGAGCCCGCCTCGGCCCGGAAGCACTGGGTCCAGGCGGTCATCCGCTTGGGAAGTTCTTCTTCGGAAAGGATCTCCTCACGGACGAGATTGGTGAGGGTCACCTCGGCGGTGGGGGTGAGGTATTGTGCCAGGGTAGTAGTTTCACGAAGAATGATCTCTAGGATGTCGCGCCTGATCGAACCACTTTCTGTCTTTGCGAAGTCAACATCCTCTTCAATCTGCGCGATGAGATCAGCTCGAGACAATCCCTTCGTGCGGAACAAGTCCTCCTCGAACTTCGGAAGCTGCCCGGTCCCCACCAGCGGCTCGGCGTTGACCAGCACCGGCGGCGAGACCTCTTCATAGCCGAACTCCTCCGTATGCAGGTTCAGCATGAAGGTCGCCAGCGCCCGCTCCAGCTTGGCGAGGTCCTTCTTCAGGACCACGAAGCGCGAGCCGGAGAGCTTGGCCGCCGCCTCGAAATCCATCATGCCGAGGGCTTCGCCGAGGTCCACATGGTCGCGGGGGCCCTCGATCTTGCGCGGCTCGCCCCAACGGCGGAGCTCTTCATTGTCCGCCTCGTCCGCGCCGTCCGGCACGTCATCGGCCAGCCGGTTGGGGATCGGCAGAAGGGCTTCGTGAAGCTCGGCGGAGAGCCTGCGCTCATCCTCCTCGAGCTCCTTCACCTTGTCCTTCAGGGCACCGACAGCCTTCATGGCGTCCTGGGCGGCGGCTTCGTCGCCCTTCGCCTTGGCCGCGCCGATCGTCTTGGAGACCTGCTTCTGCTCCGCCTGCGCATCGTTCATCGCCTTGACGGTTTCGCTGCGCTGACGGTCGAGGGCGACGAGCCCCTCCGCCCGCGCATCCGCGCCGCGCCGCTTCATCGCGGCGTCGAAGGCTTCGGGGTTCTCCTTGATCCAGCGAATGTCGTGCATCGGGCCTCTCCGGTTTGGCGGGCACCATAGTGGCGATGCCCAAGGGTGCAAGCCGGAGGCTAGAGCGGGCGGGCGGTGACTTTCGGCAACGCGGCGATCAGCGCCTCGGTCCCCGCTCCGGTTACGGGATGGCGCCACGCGGGCGCTATATCCGCGAGGGGCAGGAGCACGAAGTCCCGCTCGGCGATCCTCGGGTGAGGCAGGGCCAGCGTCTCACTCTCCCGCACCTCTTCGCCCAGCGCGAGGAGGTCGAGATCCATGCTCCGCGGCGCATAGCGGCGGGCAGGATCGCTTGAGCGCACCCGCCCGAACGCGGCCTCGATCGCCTGAAGCGCGGCAAGCAGCGCCTCGGGGGCCAGCGCGGTCTTTATCGCCAGCACCGCATTGACATATTCAGGCGCCGAAGGATCGGGCCAGGCCGGGCTCAAGTAGAAGCGCGAAAGCCGCGCGCCCGTGCCGAGCCGTCCGGCGGCAGCTGCGGCGCGGCGCAGGTTTTCCTCGGGGCCCCGGCCCTGCCAGGGAAGGTTCGCACCGAGACCGATAAGCGCCGTGTTTGTCATAACATGAACTCGTTGCTAGCTTCAAAGCCGATTTGATTCGCGGCATAGCTTAAGCCGGAGCGCATGATGCCTGACTGGATGGGGCTCGACCCCGATGACAAGACCGCCGTCTATATCGACGGCGCCAATCTCTACAAGACCGCCAAGACCCTCGGCTTCGATATCGACTACCGCAACCTTCTCGCGCGGCTGAGGCGCGAAACGAGGCTGGTGCGCGCGTCCTACTACACCACCATGCAGGAAGATAAGGACGCGGACTATTCGCCCCTTCGCCCGCTGGTGGACTGGCTCGACTATAACGGCTTCACCATGGTGACCAAGCCCGCGCGGGAGTTCACCGGCCAGGACGGGCGCAAGCGCTATCGCGGGTCCACCGATATCGAGCTGGCCGTGGACATGGTGCAGATGGCATCGAAGCTCGATTGCCTCGTCCTTTTCACCGGCAATGCGGATTTCCGCTACGCCATCGCCAAGGTCCAGGAACAGGGCTGCCGGGTGATCTGTGTGTCGACCGTCAAGAGCCAGCCGCCCATGGCGTCGGACGATATCCGTCGGCAGGCTGATCTCTTCGTGGACCTGACCGAACTCGAGGACGTCATCGCCCGCAAGGAAGTGGCGAGAAAGCCCCGTGAGACCTTCGGCGAGGAGGAGTGAGCGCGCCGGCAGAGGCGCCGCCGGACTGCCCGCTCTGCCCCCGCTTGGTGGCCTACCGCGAAGAGAACCAGGCGGCCGAGCCCCACTGGTTCAACGGCGCGGTGCCGAGCTTCATGCCGGCCGAGGGCGAGGCGTGTACGGAGCTCCTGATCGTCGGTCTCGCGCCGGGGCGCATGGGCGCGAACAGGACGGGGCGCCCCTTCACCGGCGACTGGGCAGGCGATCTTCTTTATGCGTCGCTCCTGCGCTTCGGCCTTGCGGAGGGAAGCTATGACAAGCGCCCCGATGACGGCCTCGCCTTACGCCGCACCATGATTACCAACGCGGTGCGCTGCGTGCCGCCTGAGAACAAGCCGACGGGGAAGGAAGTCACCACCTGCCGGGCTTTCCTGATCTCGCGGATCGCGACCCTGCCGAAGCTCAAGACCCTCGTCTGTCTCGGCAAGGTCAGCCATGATGCAACCCTGCGGGCGCTCGGCGCACGGGTTGCAGGACACCCCTTCGGTCATGGCACGGATTATAAGGTGGAGGGGCCGAACGGCCCGCTGCGACTTCGGTCGAGCTATCACTGCAGCCGCTACAACACCAATACGGGTCGGCTGACCGAAGAGATGTTCGACGATGTCATCGGCGCGGCTGCGGGCGATATCGGCCTTTAGACGTCCTGCGCCGTCTCTATCCAGGCGCCGTGATTGAGGGGACCGGACCCGCGGCCATAACCCGGCGCCGATTTGATCGCAGCGCGGACGAAGGAGATGGCCTTCTCCGCCGCCTGTTCAAGCGGCATCCCTTGCGCGGTGAGGGTCGCAAGCGCGCTTGCCAGCGTGCAGCCCGTGCCGTGAGTGCTGCCGGTTTCGATGCGCTTCGCCTTGAAGCTGCGGACGCCGGAGGGTGTTACGAGGAGATCCTCGATGGTCTTCGTGCCGCCATGCCCGCCCTTGGCCAGGACCGCCTTCGCGCCGCAATCGAGGAGATAGTGCGCCGCGCTTGTGATCGACGAAGCGTCGCCGACCGGCCTGCCGCTGAGGGCGGCGAGCTCGGGAAGGTTCGGGGTCAGAATATCGGTCAGCGGAACAAGCTGCTCACAGAAGAAGGTGGAAAGCTCGTCCGCCGCCAGTGAGTCGCCACTGGTCGCGACGAGGACAGGATCGAGGATCACCGGAATGCCCCTGGCGCGCAGGAGCGCCCGCTCCACCGCACGCCCCGCCTCAAGGGTGCCGATCATGCCGACCTTGATCGCATCAGCGCCAATATCGGCCAGGACGATATCCACCTGTCGCTCGATCAGCGCAGGCGGCAGGTGATGGACTTCGTGGACTTTGGCCGTGTCCTGAACGGTGATCGCCGTCACCGCCGTTGCCGCATAGCCGCCGAGCGCCGTGACGGTCTTGATGTCGGCCTGGATCCCTGCCCCGCCGCCGGAATCCGACCCTGCGATGATCAGGACGCGGCCTTTCATCTTAGCTCGCCCGCTCGACCGCTTCGCAGATGTCGCCCACGACTTCGTGAACCAGGCGTTCATCCTCCGCTTCCGCCATCACGCGGATGAGGGGTTCGGTGCCGGATTTGCGGATGACGGTGCGGCCCTTCTCGCCGAGCTTCCTGTCGCCGGCTGCGATCGCCTTCTTGACGTCCTCTGCCTCGAGAGGGTTTCCGCCTTTGTAGCGGACATTCCTGAGAAGGGACGGGTAGGGATCGAAGTTGCGGCAGACTTCCGAAACCGGCTTGTCCTGACCGCGCACGACGCGCAGCACCTGAAGCGCGGTCACGAGACCGTCGCCGGTGGTGGCGAAATCGGAGAGAATGACGTGCCCTGATGGCTCACCGCCCACATTGCAGCCGAGCCGGCGCATCGCCTCGACGACGTAGCGGTCGCCCACTTTGGTGCGGTGGAGCTTGAGGCCCTGGTCCTTGAGGTAGGCCTCAAAGCCCATATTGCTCATCACGGTACTGACGACGCCGTCGCCCTTGAGTTGTCCCGACCCTTTCAGAGAGGTTGCGATGGTGGCGAGGATCTGGTCGCCGTCGATCAGGTCGCCATTCTCGTCGGCGATAATGACCCGGTCGGCGTCACCGTCCAGCGCGATGCCGATATCGGCGCGGTATTCGCGCACCGCTTCCTGAAGCTTTTCCGGGTGGGTCGAGCCGACCCCTTCATTGATGTTGAAGCCGTTGGGTTCGACACCGAGCGACTTCACATCGGCGCCGAGTTCCCAGAGGACCACCGGCGCCGTTTTGTAGGCCGCGCCATTGGCGCAATCGAGGACCACACGGATGCCTTCGAGATTGAGGCGGCGGGGAAGCGTCGCCTTGGCGAATTCGATATAGCGCGGGCCGGCATCGTCGATCCGCTTGGCGCGGCCGAGCTTGCCTGCCTCGGCAAGGCCGATGGCGGGGCCTTCCTCCATCAGCGTCTCGATCTCGAGCTCGGTCTCGTCGGAGAGCTTGTAGCCATTGGGGCCGAAGAATTTCAGCCCGTTGTCGTGGAAGGGGTTGTGGCTGGCCGAGATCATCACCCCGAGATCGGCGCGCATCGAGCGCGTCAGCATGGCCATGGCCGGGGTCGGCACAGGGCCCAAGAGAAGCACATCCATTCCCGCAGCGATGAAGCCCGCCGTGAGAGCAGGTTCGATCATGTAGCCCGACAGGCGGGTGTCCTTGCCGATCACCACCCGGTGGCGGTGCGAGCCCCGGCGGAAAACCCGGCCCGCCGCCATGCCGAGCTTGAGAACGCCTTCGGGCGTCAGCGCTCCCACATTCGACATGCCCCGGACACCGTCCGTGCCGAAGACCTTGCGTTGCCGGGGAGTTTCGTCGCGCGCCATGTGCTCTTCTCCTTGTTGGCGCCCCGCATAGCGCAACTCTTTAAAAGGGAGAAGAAGGCCGGCTATTCACCCGCGCGAATGGCGTTGGCCACGGCGAGGGCCTGACGGGTCGCGGCAACATCGTGGACCCGGATGTCCGTGAAACCCGCCTCCCCGGCCCTGAGCGCGGCCGCGAGAGAGCCGCCGAGGCGCTCTTCGGCGGGGCCGTCGCGGTCGAGGACGGCGATGAAACGCTTACGGCTCGCCCCCATCATCAGGCGCGTGCCGAGTGTCTTGAAGTCTTCGAGACGGCGGAAGAGCGCAAGGTTATGCGTCAGGGCCTTACCGAAACCGATGCCGGGATCGGCGGTGATCCTGGTGCGCGGGATACCCGCCGCTTCGCAGGCGGCAATGCGCTGGCCGAGGAAAGCCGTCACTTCGGAAAGGACGTCGTCGTAGCGCGGCGCGTCCTGCATGGTCCCCGGGGTGCCCTTCATGTGCATCAGGACGACCTCGCAACCAAGCTGCGCGGCAAGGGGCAGGCTTTCCCCGGAATGGGTGAGCGCGGTGACGTCGTTCCAGATCGAAGCACCCGACGCCACCGCGTCCCGCGCCACCTCCGGCTTTCTCGTGTCGATGGAGATTGCGGCGGAGAGGCGGGGTTCGAGCGCCTCGATAATGGGGAGGACGCGGGCACGTTCCTCCTCGGCAGGGACGGGGTCGGCGCCGGGCCTCGTGCTTTCGCCGCCGATGTCGATGACGTCAGCGCCTTCGTCTTCGAGGCGGAGGGCCTGATCGGTGGCGGCGTTGCGGGACGCGAAACGGCCGCCATCGGAGAAGCTGTCGGGGGTGACGTTGAGAATGCCGAAGATGCGCATGACAGCGAGCCGCCTAGCGCTCTTCGGCCTCAAGCTCTAGCGGAAGCGGCTCCGCATGAAGCCGATCGAGCGCTTCTCAGCCGGCTCTTCGGCCGGGGCCGCGGACCGCGCGGCGGGAGCATCCGCGAAAGCACGGGTCATCGGCGCATCGCTCTCCCGCGCCATGGTGCTGACGGGGGCCGGAGCCTCGCCCGAGACCGAAGCGGGATCGTAGCCATCATTGGCGAAGTCTTCGCTGAAATCGCTCTTCTCGGCTTCCTCGGCGAAGACGGCATCGGCAGGGGACGGCTCGTCCTCATCCATGACCTTGCCGCGGACCGCCGACCAGATGCGGCCGACAAAGGCGACTTCGATGGTCATCACCACAATGAAGGCGGCGATGGCGAGGAGGGTGATGACGAGGCCTACGAACACGGCGACCGCTTGCGGCACATAGGCGATGGTCGCGCCAAGGGCGACGAGCACCACGACGGCGATCGCCTGAAGGACCACCAGCATGATGCTGATGACGACCAGTGCGAAGAAGATGCGCCAGACATTGCCGCCCGTCGCCTTGAAGGCCTCGATGAACATCAGGCGGTTCTCGGCGGCCACGGCTGCCGGGATCGCGATGCTGCGCAGCGAGAACCAGATGAGGCCCAGGAAGAAGAGTCCGTAACAAAGGACGAGGGTGCCGACCATGATAACCGGCTCGAGGGTCGAGGCGCCGAAGAAGCCCAGAAGGAAGAGCGGCGGGATGATCGCCGATGTGAAGGCGGCGGCGCCCACGCCGACCATGTAGTGAGCGAAGAGAAGCTTCAGCTCACGCATGCCGAAGCGGAAGAAGAGAATTCCGCCCGGCCAGCCGCGGCGTCCGCCGGAGACTTCGTAAAGAAGGGTCTGGATCGGCATCAGCGCCATGGGCGCCGCGATGAAGAGAAGCAGCGTGCCTGTGAACCCGCCAAAGGCCAGGGCCTGGGCCGGGATCGCTTCGGGAGCGGTGAAGAGGGGCAATGGCAGCCGGTCGATAAAAGCGACCGCGCTGTCCAGCATGGGGGCAGGCACGACCATGAACTCGGGATGCACGATCACAGCTTCATGGAGGGCGAGGACCCCTGTCGCCATGGAAGCGAGCGCGCCGAGAAGAAGCGCGATGGCCAGGAAGACCGGGAACCAGCCGATACGAAGGATCGAACCGAAATTCTGGAATGCGAAAACGAACGCTTCGACAGCCGTTTGCACGACCGGTACCTTGTTGTTCATGCCCAATGGCCCCCTGAACGCCCTACACCTGCTAACCCTTCGTTAACATTCAGAGAGCGCGGAGGGAACCCGTTCCGAGCCGGTTTCTTGCCTGCCCGTCATTCGGGATGGCTGTTTTCCATCTGGCGGAAGATGTCCGATGCGAGGTTCATCGAGGCGAGCTGGGATGCCAGCTGCAACGCAAGGCTCAGAAGCGCTGAAACCAGGGTCAGCCCGACGGCGATGAGCGCGATGCCGAGGAAGCCCAGCCCGAGTTCGATCGCGAAGAAGACGATCTGCAGGAGCACATAGGTGAGGAAGAGCTTCCAGAACCGGCCCTTCGTCAGACGCCACCCCTCACCAACCGATAACCGCCCTGTCACTGCGGCGTGCACCGGGAACAGGCTGAAGCGGATCACGACCCAAAGGCTTGCCGCAAGTGCCAGAAACATCAGCAGGACGATCGTCATCCCGGTCGCATCCAGATCCTGAAGGACCTGTGCCCCCCCTGAGAAATAGAAGCCGAGCCCCAGAACGGCGGAGACAGCGATGAAGATCGAAGCGATCGCGATCACGCCGAGAATGATGAGATTGGCGAGAAGGAAGCTGATCTCATGGGCGCCGAAACGCGGCAGGAAGCCGCTTCGCGGCTCGGCCCCCGCCGCCCGCCTGACCACAGCGGTGGCGGCCGGCACGAGAAGGAGGAAGCCGATGAGGATGACGACGATTCCCACCGTGCTGAGAAGGAGCGATTGACCGAAAGTCATGAAGACGCCGGCCGACTGGCTGAACCCGGCTTCGATCACGCCTTCCTTGGCGCGGGTACCGAATGTCATACCGCCCAAGCTGACGCTGCCGCCCGATTCGACGATAAGCGCCCAGCCGGCGATCATGACGCCAAGACCCATCCAGCCAAGGCGCAGGAACGTGACGAAGGCCTGCCCGATAAAGCGCAGCGCAAACATCACCGCTTCGATGCTGTTGAAGGATCTTGTCATGGCTGGCCCCGTCGTTCCCTGAGGCCGAGCATGGCGAAGAGGCGGGCGCGCCGCAAGACGGCCATGTGCGAGCTGGTCCCCTTACGAAGAAGCCCGGCACGGTGGCCGGGCTTCTCTTTGTCATGTGGCCGCGTCAGGCGCCCTGCGGTTCAGGGCCGCTCATCGGGCCGGGGTTCTGATGACCCGCGCTCGGCACCGAGCTTGGCGGGGGACCGGAGGGCTCTTCCGGCTCGTCGCGGATGATCCGCTCGCCGCGCAGAAGCGCCTTGATCTCCTCACCGGTCAGGGTCTCGTATTCGAGGAGGCCCTGGCTGAGCGTTTCCCAATCGTCCTTGTTGGACTTGCCGAGAATGCGGTGCGCGGTCTGGTGCGCATCGTCGATCAGGCGGCGCACCAGATCCTCGATCTTGCGCGCCGTATCGGGGCTGATCGAGCCGGAGCGCGCGATCTGCTGGCCGAGGAACACCTCGCCCTGGTCTTCCGCATAGGCGACTGGACCGAGTTCGTCGGTGAGGCCGTACTGGGTGACCATGGCCCGCGCGATCTTGGTCGCCTGCTCGATATCCGAGGACGCGCCGGAGGTGACGTGCTCCTTGCCGAACTTGAGTTCCTCCGCCACGCGGCCACCCATCAGGATGGCGAGGCGCGAGGTCATCTCCTGTTTGGACATGGAGAACTTGTCCCGCTCGGGAAGCTGCATGACCATGCCAAGGGCGCGGCCACGGGGAATGATCGTCGCCTTGTGGACCGGGTCGGTCGACGGCACGTTGAGTGCGACGATGGCGTGACCGGCCTCGTGATAGGCGGTCAGCTCCTTTTCCTTCTGGGTCATGACAGTGGAGCGACGCTCCGCGCCCATCATGATCTTGTCCTTGGCGTCCTCGAACTCCTTGTTCGTCACGATCCGCTTGCCGCGCCTGGCGGCCAGAAGCGCCGCTTCGTTGACGAGGTTGGCAAGGTCCGCGCCCGAGAAGCCCGGGGTGCCGCGGGCGATGTCGCGGACCTTCACATCGGGGCCGAGGGGCACCTTCTTGATGTGAACGCCGAGGATCTTCTCGCGGCCGACAAGGTCGGGGTTCGGGACGACGACCTGCCGGTCGAAGCGGCCGGGGCGCAGCAGCGCCGGGTCGAGAACGTCCGGACGGTTGGTCGCCGCGATCAGGATGATGCCCTCATTGGCTTCGAAGCCGTCCATCTCCACGAGGAGCTGGTTCAAGGTCTGCTCACGCTCGTCATTGCCGCCACCGAGGCCCGCGCCGCGCGAGCGGCCGACCGCGTCGATCTCGTCGATGAAGATGATGCAGGGGGCATTCTTCTTGGCCTGTTCGAACATGTCGCGGACGCGGCTCGCGCCGACGCCGACGAACATTTCGACGAAGTCCGAACCGGAGATCGTGAAGAAGGGCACATTGGCCTCGCCCGCGATCGCGCGCGCAAGGAGCGTCTTACCGGTGCCCGGAGGGCCGACGAGAAGCGCGCCTTTGGGGATCTTGCCGCCGAGGCGCTGGAACTTCATCGGATCGCGCAGATATTCGACGATTTCCTCTAGCTCTTCCTTGGCCTCGTCGATGCCGGCCACGTCTTCGAAGGTCACGCGGCCATGCTTTTCGGTGAGAAGCTTCGCCTTGGACTTGCCAAAGCCCATGGCCTTCCCCGAGCCCGCCTGCATCTGACGCATGGCGAAGAAGATCAGGCCGACGATCAGCAGCACCGGCAGGAGGTTGAGGAAGACCGACAGAAGAAGCGGCGGGTCCTGCTCGGGCACGACTTCCACGGCGACATCGCTGTCATAGAGAAGCTCGGCCGCATTGGCGCCGGAGGGCACGCTGACCACGAAGCGGTCGCCGTCCGAAAGCTCGCCGGTCACCGTGTTCTGTTCGATGCGCGCGCGCTCGACCTGGCCCTGTTCCACCTGGGTGCGGAACTGACTGTAGCTGAGCTGGTCGACGCTCTGCGCCGGGGTCGCGGAGGAGAAGAAATAGATGAGCATCAGGGCGACGACGAGCATCATCCCCCAGACCATCCAGTGGCGACCGTTCATAGGATATCCCTTCGAAGTGTTGCGCCCGTTGTTACGGGAGCACCCTTAATATCGGATCACATCACCAGCGAACCGCTCCGCTAACAAGGAGCGTGCAGGAAATGTGCTGCTAATGGCAGATAAGAAGCTGTCACATCCCTTCCAGCCCTTGAGTGCGTTTGTCACGGCATCGACAGCTTGTTCAGGCAGGTGGGTCGGGGTCGCACCCCGTGCAAGGCAGGGCAAGGTGGAGATGCGTTGCCGCGCCAGGGTCGAGGTGGCGATGTCCTTCGGCAGGAGCTGCCCGAGGGGACGGAGGTGGAGGCCCTCCGGTGCATCCTCCGGCACCGAAACGATGAAACGGCGGTCGTAGAGGTGCTTCGAGCCTGGGGCAGCGGGGAGCGGGGTGAAGCCGGGGGTGCCGTCGGCGCGGCCGAGAAGGGCGGCGGGTTCTCTGAGCAAGTGAAGCTGCCCTACGCTCCAATGATAGACCACACCGAATGCCGCCTCCTTCCGTTCCGGAACCGGCAGCGGGATTTTCTCGGCGTTGATTGGCCCGTCACCGGAGATTGTCATTGTCGCTTTTCGGAGAAATTCCCGGGCATGGTGCCATTCGGCTTGGAAATGTGGTGAATGCAGGTCGTAGCCATCGATCCATTGATTGTCCCAAGCACTCAGCGACCCGTCCGGTGCGAACTCGTACTCGTATTCAGAGTCGTCCCAATAGTGCGCAAGACAAAGCTCAGTTTGCAGGGATTCGACGTCGCGGGCCGTCCGACAAAGCGCCTCCACCGTCAGCAGGTCCTGCTCCTCTAGCGCTCCGAGTAACGCCCGTACGCGCACCCGCTCGAAGCGGTCATCCTCGTTCGAGGGGTCGTCCACGAAGGGCAGTGCCTGCTCCTTGGCATAACCCCGCACCTCGTCCCGCCTGATGCCGAGCATCGGGCGCCAGAGGGTGATCGGCTCGCCCGGTCCTGCCGCGATCTTCCGGCTTGCAGGGATCCCGGCGAGGCCACGGCCCGCGCCCCTTCTCAGGCGCATGAAGACCGTCTCGGCCTGGTCGTCCGCCGTGTGGGCGGTGATGAGATGCCCGATCCCCATCCGCTCGCAGGCCTGGCAGAGAAGGCGGTAGCGCGCCTCGCGGGCGGCCGCCTGAATGCCGCTCGATGGTTTCTCGCCGCGCCAGATCAGGGTCTCGTGGGGAATGTTCCGCTCGGAGCACCAGGTCCTGACAGCCTGCGCCTCAGCGGCGGAGCCTTCGCGCAGGCCGTGGTCCACGGTGAGGGCGACCACCGGGTGCCCTTCCCTCACCGCATGGCTGAGGAGCGCGAAGCTGTCCGCGCCCCCTGAAACGGCAATGGCCGCCGCCTCACCGGGAGGCAACGGCCATGCGATGCTAAGATCGGGTCCGGTCACTTAAGCGCAGGTGGCCTCACGCATGTCGGTGATGCGGTCCCTCAGCGAGCCGTCCATCTGCGGATAGGTCTGAAGGCCGCGCTGCCAGACACGGCATGCCTCATTGGTCTTGTCGGCCCGCGCGAAAGCCTGGCCGAGCTTCAGGTGCGCTTCGGCAGCGCGCGGGTTGTCGCCGTGATTGCGGATGAAATCGAGGAAGGTCCGCGCCGAGGCGCCGACATCGCCCTGGGCGAGATAGGTCTCACCGAGGTAATAGCTCGCATCCCCCGCACGGTCGCTGTCCGGGAAAGCTTCGGTCAGCGCGAGGAAGGCGCGCTCGGCATCGGCGTAACGCGCTTCGAGAAGCGCCGAACGGCCGGCGGCATAGGCGGTCTCTGCATCGGCATAAGTGGGAAGGGCGTCGCCCGCGCTGCCCCCGCCCACGAGATCGACGGGCCCGCCGCCCGGGGTCGGCTGCGTATTGACCGTGCCGCCGGAGGCGACGACGTCGCGCTGGTTCTGCAGGCTGAGGCCGATATCGCCCTCATATTCAGGATAGGCCATGGCCACCAGACGCTTCATCTGGTCCTGCTGCTGGTTCATCTGGAAGGTCAGCCGCTCGATCTCGCCGGTCAGGCGCTGCATCTCCTGCTCGAGAGCGCCCAGGCGGACATTGAGGGCAGCGGTGGCCGCAGGTTCGACAGCCTGGCTGGCAGCCGCGGGCCTGCCTTCGGGGTTCGCCCCCTGGAAGCGCACCGGCGAGCCGCTCGGGTCGCTGCCATAGACGGCGCCCTGCAGATCCTGAAGCTGGCGTTCGAGTTCGGCGATCCGCCGGTCGGTCCGGCGATCCTGCGCCGACGCGTCGAGCGGCAAACCTGCCGCGGCCAGCATCAGCACCGCGCATCCTACTGCCCTGAATGTCATCCCTGAGCCTCCCTTGGCCGTTGGCGTTCCGCCGAGGCGGTTAGCATAGGCTTCCGTCTTTGCGTAGTTTTCCCCCGCCAAGAACCCTTCTTGCATGAAAGCGAAGCAAAAAATGAGGAACCTGACGGCGCGGGCATCCTGACTTGGGCTGAAAACGGTGATAGCGCGCCCCCGCATGTCCGACACGTCCGCGGTTCGCTTTCAGACCTGGCTTGAGAATTCCGCCGAGAGGGCACGCGCCCTGACGGACCTCAAGCTATGGACCCTCGCTGCCGTCACCGGCGTACTGACAGCCTACGGCGTCATCGGTTTCTCGCTCCTCATCGAGCTCATCACGGTCCAGACCTATGGCTCGCCCACCGCCATGCTGGCGCAGGGCGCAAAGAGGCTGGATCCGCTGCGGGCATTCCTGGTCCCGCTCCTTGGGGGCATCGCCGTGGGCGGACTTCTCTGGGGGCTTCGCCGGATCCGTATCCTGCCAGATGCGCGCTGCCAGGGCGTCGCGGAGGTGATCGAGGCGCGGGCCCGCCCCCCCGGGGCGATCCGCCTGCCTGCGGGCCTGGCCAACACCGCCATCTGCGCCATCGCCCTTGGCACAGGGTCGAGCGCGGGCCGCGAAGGGCCGGCCGTTCTTCTGGGCGGCGCGGTCTCGGTCTTCCTTTCCAAGCATTTCGGCCTCAGCGGCAAGGAAAGCCGCACCCTTCTGGGTTGCGCGGCGGCCGCGGCGGTTTCGGCCGCCTTCAACGCCCCGATCGCAGGCGTCCTCTTTGCCCTCGAGGTGGTGCTGTCGAACTACGCGCTGTCGATCTTCGCGCCGATCGCGCTTTCGTCGATCACCGCAACCCTCATCACCCGGTCGCATCTTGGCGATCTTCACCGCTTCACCATCCCCGATTACGGCGGGGCCGCGCCGCTCGATCTCGCCCTTGGCAGCGGCTTCGGCCTGGTGGCGGGGCTAGTGGCGATCACCTTTCTCGTCTGCGCCGCGTCCGGCCGGGCACTGGCCCGCAGCGCCATGGCCAAGCTCAGGCTCTCCCCCGCCGTCCTGCCGGTGATCGCAGGGGCCGGGATGGGGGTGATCGGCATCTACCTGCCCGAGCTTCTGGGCTTCGGATACGAAGCGACGAGCGCAGCTCTTGCCGGGCGCTACGCCCTGCCGCTGCTGCTGGTTCTTCTGGCGGGCAAGATCCTGGCGACGGTCCTCTGCCTCTCCTGCCGTTTCGGAACCGGTGTCTTTTCGGGCGGCATCTATCTTGGCGCGATGGCCGGGGCAGCCTTCGGCATCGGCGCGCAGGAATGGTTCGGGCCCTTCGTCGCCTCGCCGACCTTCTTTGCGATGATCGGCATGGGCGCGGTGTCCGGCGCGATCATCGGCGCGCCGATCTCGACAACGCTCATCATCTTCGAGCTGACGGGCGACTACACCATGACCGCCGCCCTGATGATCGCCGTGGGGCTCGCCACGGTGATGACCCAGATCTTCTTCGGAACGAGCTGGTTCCACTTCCAGCTCAACCAGCGCGGCTATGATCTGTCGGAGGGTCCGCAGGGTGTCATCCTGCAGACCATCCGCGTGCGCGACGTGATGCGCCCGGTGCCGGAGACCGCAGCCCCGATCGAGAAGGCGGCCGACCGCCTGTTCGTGAACCAGACCCTCGGCGAGGCGCTGGCCGAGATGGCGCGCCTCGGTGTCGACGCCATGCCGGTGACGGCGCAGAAGGGCGAAGACAAGCTCCTCGGCACCCTCACCCAGATCCGTGCCTTGCGGACCTACAACAAGGCGCTGGTGGACAGCCATATCGAGCACCACCGATAGGCGCGCTTTCTATCCGGCCAGAAGATTGTAGGCGGTCGCTGCAGCTCCGAGACAGAGCGCAAGAAGCAGGATGGCAAAAAGGGTCTTGAGGCCCGGCTTCTCCTTATCGGGCACTTCGCTCCACCAGGTTCTGAGATCGGCCATGGGCGGCTCCTTCGGCTCGTGCGTCCCTCCCCCCTGTTTGCAGGGGACGGCGGCAGAGGCTAGCTCAGCATGATGACCCAACAGCCCCCTTTCACCGTCCAGATCGTCCCTGTCACCCCGTTCCAGCAGAACTGCTCGATCATCCGGGCGGCCAACGGCGATGCCGTCGTGATCGACCCCGGCGGCGAGGTCGACAGGCTCCTGGCCGCGGCGGAGGCGATGGAGGCGTCGGTCAAGAAGATCTGGCTGACCCATGGCCATCTCGACCACGCCTCGGGGGCGATGGAGCTCAAGCGCCGCACCGGCGCGATCATCGAGGGCGCCCATGAGGAAGAGATCTTCTGGCTCTCCCAGATCGCCGAGCAGTCCAAACGCTTCGGCGCTGGCGGGGAAGGCGAGAACGTCGTGCCGGACCGCTGGCTCGACGATGGCGACCAGGTCGAGATCGGCGGCGTCACCTTCGACGTCTATTTCACCCCCGGGCACACCCCGGGGCACGTCATCTTCCACCAGAAGGACGCAGCCCTCGCCTTTGTCGGCGACGTTCTTTTCAAGGGCTCGATCGGGCGCACCGATTTTCCGAGGGGCGATCATGGGACCCTGATCCGCTCGATCACCGAAAAGCTCTGGCCCCTCGGCGACGAAACCCGCTTCGTCTCAGGCCACGGCCCCATGAGCACCTTCGGCGATGAGCGCCGCTCGAACCCGTTTGTAGGCGACGCTGCTTTGAATGCTTGAACAAATCAGGTGAAGGCGCTGCTCAAGTAGGGGAACCTACCAAGCGGCTTTGTCGATTGAGTCAATTTCGTCCGCTTGAGCCTGTTTGCTCGTGACTGAGGGCAGCTTATCGAGAACTTCCGGTGGCAGGATTTTGTCTGGGCAATCAGTCCAAGCTGATCGGATGCCCAGTACCTTCTCACGGCGCTGGAGACCTCGGCCCTTAACCCATCGATATTCTACGCTGTAACCGAATATTGGCGTTCACCGGGCATCTACGTCCTGTTCACTACGTGGAATTCGATGGTGCACCAAACGGTTTTAGCAGCGGTGAAGGGTATGCTTCATTCAGATGCTGGGTTTGGCCTGCGAGCATCTTCTCAGCCTGGACGATATAGGCTTGGGCCACGGCGACGAGGATGAAAAAGAATTCGTAGATATTGGTGATTCCGCTCACCGTTCCCATCATTACGAAATAACCAGCGATGATGGCCGTCAGCCAGCGGCCGTATCTCCACATCTCGATGTCCCGTTCAGAGCCTCTTTTGCCCAGCTGGTTGGCAAGCTTCATGGTTCTGATGATGGCATTTCCGAAGATCGACACGAAAAGGATCAAGCCGACCGAACCCATACCCAACGCGGTGACGACAAAGACGCTCGTGAAGTCGATAATGCCCTGACCCTGGCGAAGGGGTTCGAAGAAGGGGTCGGAGCTGAAACTGGCATCGCCCAGAATGGGGCTGCCGAGGAATTTGCTCCAGGACATCTCGTAAAGCTTCTGGCGGTAGCTGAAGGTGCCGTAGGGATCGACAGTATCAAGACCGATCTGGGTCAGGAAGATGAAGCCGGCCAGTGCGGCCAGGCCCGCGATGCTTGCCAACATGAATTGCCGACTTCCGTCTTTCGTCGCCAGGATAAAATGCGCGGTTCCAATCACCATCGCCACCAAGATTGCGCCGCGTGTGCCGCTAACCTTCACCCCGATAATCGCCATCAAGAGCCAACCCAACAAGACCACTCTGGGCTGGATGGACTTCCTGTAGAAGAAGAGCGTATAGCCGAAGACAACCATCAGCGTGCCGAGCATTGTCTCGAAAAACTGGGCGCCTGCGCGGAGGCTGCCGCTTCTTGCGATGTAGCCGAATTCGAGATTGTCGATTGCCCCGTAGACGTCCCAACCCTTGAGAAGGACGAGCGCGGCGGGGCCGGAAATCAGGACGAGCGAAAGCAGGAACATGGAGCGGAAGGTTCGCTCAGAAGCGGGACCGGTCAGCAGTCCTGCAAGTAGGAAATAGAGACCCAAAGTCTCGATGCTTCCAGTGAAGATATCCCGCAGCTCGTTCGTGAATGTCGATGGATTGCGTAGGTCGAGGAGAAGACGCAGCACGAAGAACAGGCCGACGAGGCGTGAAAGGTTGCCTACGCCTCCACTCAGTTTCCAGACAGGTTTCTCACGGAAGTTGACCAGGAGACTACCGACGACCACGACGACGAAGAGCGGGCTCATCGTGAAAAGATAGTTCACCCCAGGGAACGGCACCTGCCACTGAATTCCGTCCGGGAGGACAAGGATCATTCCGATGAGGTAACACGCAAGGTTCACTCTCTTGCGAGGCGCACAGGCAACAAGGATCAGCGCGAACAGCAGAAAGAGGCCAAGACCGGGCAAGAGGGTGAAGCCCACCAAGGTAGCCAGCACCCATCCCACAAACAGTTTGATCTCGTCGCCGCATTCCTCCAACCGGGGCCGGAGCACCCATGACGCGAGAAAAATGGGGAGCAGGAAAGCAACGGTTTGTATGATGTAGGTCGGTTGCATCGTCGTCCGATTGGCCTGCTCGTTTTCGCCCGATTGTCATCGAGATACACTTAACGAAGATGAAGGCCACAGCATTTAGGGCCACTGGGTTTGCTACACGGCTGAAGGAAGCGTTATGAGAGGCGTTGTGGCCGAACGAATGGGTAGGCTGGCGACGCTCATGCGCCTCGAGAAACTGCTCTCCGATGGGCTGATGGCCCGTACGGTCAGGGGCTCGGCTGTCGTAGCGTCCGTTCAGATGGCCCAGAACGTTCTTCGTTTGGCCTCGAACCTCGTTCTCGTCCGGTTGGTCGCCCCCGAGGCGTTCGGGCTTTTCGGGGTTGCCCTCGCCATCAACCAGGCCGTCGTCATGTTCAGCGACGTCGGTATCCCGCAGAGCGTCATACGCAGCCCGAACGGCGATCGGCGCGCCTTCTACTCGACCGCATTCACGGCCAATTTTTCCCTGAATATCCTGCTTTATGTCCTGATCGGGCTCCTGAGCATCACCGTCGGGCTCAACCAAGGTCTGATGCCTGAAGGCACCATTTTGCAGAGCGAGCAGGCTCCCGCGCTGATTGCCGTTGCCGGGTTACAGGTTCTCGGCCTTGGTCTTGTTTCTCCAAACCTCTGGATTGCCAAACGAAAGCTTCTGATCGGGAAAGTTGCCAGCATCCAGTTCGTCGCCCAAATAATAGGCACGCTCGTAACTCTCGGAGCGGCCGCCGTCGGGTGGGGTGTGTGGTCGCTGGTTTTCGGCATGATCGCTGCCCAGATCTCGAACATCCTCGCATCCCATGTCGTCCTCAGTGGTGCGCCTGCCGCTTTCAAATTCCACCGCAGGTGCTTCGTGGAAATTTTCCACTTCGGCAAATGGTTGGTTCCGGCCTCGATCGGTGGGTTCCTGATCAAACAAAGCGACAAAATTCTGCTCGGCTTCTGGATGGCAGCCACGAACTTCTCGGTCTTCATCATCGGCGCCACGTGGTACGCGGCAGCATTTGGCGTATCGCTACAGGTTCTCCAGCAAATTGCGTTCCCCGCGATATCCGAAGCTCTCAGATCAGGGCGCGAAGAGGCGATTAGGTTCTATCGACAATACAGACTGATCGTCGACCTCTTATGCCTCGCGATTTTCTTGGCATTTAATATTGGGGTCACTCTCGTCATCAAATTCATGTATCCCCCCGAATATATCGGGGCTATTGAATTCGCTCGGATTCTTTCTCTCGGAATCCTATGCCTTCCCTATGAACTCGTTTCCTCTGTCGTTCTTTCTTCGGGCGATAGCCGAGGGTTCTCATTCATTTCGATTGCATCTGCGCCAGTCGTTATCGCAGCCGCTTTCGTCTTGAACGCGCTCTGTGGGCCGACGGCGGCGATCTATGCTTTCGCTCTTGGGGCTTTGCCTCAGGTTCCTGTCATGCTCCGACTGGCGTCGCACCATATCCCTTTCCAGCCAATGACCGAACTCCGGCAGCTGCTGTTCTTGGCGGCAGGTGTGATGGGGATTATCTTCCTCACCACCTGACCCGCGCCATTTACCGTTGATCTTCCCCCCAGCGCGGCCTATCCGCTCAGCCGTTTACCCCCAGCGCTGAGGAGCCAAGGCCCATGCCCAAACGCACCGATCTGGAGAGCATTCTCATCATCGGCGCGGGGCCGATCATCATCGGTCAGGCCTGCGAGTTCGACTATTCGGGCGTGCAGGCGGTGAAGGCCCTGAAGGAAGAGGGCTACCGGGTGATCCTGGTGAACTCGAACCCCGCCACGATCATGACCGATCCCGAGTTCGCCGACGCCACCTATGTCGAGCCGATCACGCCTGAATTCGTCGAGAAAGTGATCGAGAAGGAGCGCCCCGACGCGCTTCTGCCGACCATGGGCGGGCAGACGGCGCTGAACTGTGCGCTCCAGCTTGAAGAGCGCGGCACGCTGGAGCGTTTCGGTGTCGAGATGATCGGCGCCCGCGCCGATGTCATCGACAAGGCGGAAGACCGCGAGAAATTCCGCATCGCGATGGAGAAGATCGGGCTCGAAAACCCCCGCTCGGCCATCGCTTCCTCGCCGCCGATCAGGGGTGAGAACGGCAAGATCACCGGCTACGACCGGATCACGGGCTATGGCCAGGCGATGAAGGCTCTGGACGAGATCGGCCTGCCCGCGATCATCCGGCCCGCCTTTACCCTTGGCGGCACCGGCGGGGGCATCGCCTACAACCGCGAGGAGTATGACGAGATCGTCCGCGCCGGCCTCGATGCCTCACCGGTGGGCCAGGTGCTGATCGACGAGTCGCTTCTCGGTTGGAAGGAATACGAGATGGAGGTTGTCCGCGACCGGGCAGACAACTGCATCATCATCTGCTCCATCGAGAATGTCGACGCGATGGGGGTTCATACCGGCGACTCGATCACCGTCGCCCCGGCCATGACCCTGACCGACAAGGAATACCAGAAGATGCGCACCGCCTCGATCGCGGTCCTGCGCGAGATCGGGGTGGAGA
>CAZKVC010000008.1:0-126813 GCA_964556115.1 uncultured Caulobacterales bacterium | reverse complement strand
TTCGCCGAGAAGGTGATCTTCTTCGGCTCTTCGTCGCCGCGCGGCGCGCTTTCGGCGACAGCGATCCCGTCGGCGAGGTCGAGGCAGGTCTCGAAGCTTTCGGCAAGGCGGCTCTCGATGCCATCCTTGATGACCACCCGGTCCACCACCACGTCGATGTCGTGCTTGAACTTCTTGTCGAGGGCAGGGGCCTCGGCGATGTCATGGAATTCGCCGTCGATCCGCACGCGCTGGAAGCCGCGCTTCATCAGCTCACCGAGTTCCTTGCGGTATTCGCCCTTCCGCCCCCGGATCATCGGCGCGAGAAGGTAGAAGCGGCTGCCTTCCCCCTCGTTCATCAGCCTGTCCACCATCTCCGAGACGGTCTGGGAGGTGATCGGCTCTCCAGTCGCAGGAGAATAGGGGATGCCCACCCGCGCCCAGAGAAGGCGCATGTAGTCGTAGATCTCCGTCACCGTCGCGACGGTGGAGCGCGGGTTCTTCGAGGTGGTCTTCTGCTCGATGGAGATCGCGGGCGAGAGACCCTCGATCTGGTCCACATCGGGCTTCTGCATCAGTTCGAGGAACTGCCGCGCATAGGCGGAGAGGCTCTCCACATAGCGGCGCTGACCCTCGGCATAGATGGTGTCGAAAGCGAGCGACGACTTGCCGGAACCGGACAGCCCGGTGATCACGGTCAGGGCGTCGCGCGGGATCTCGACAGTGATGTCCTTGAGATTGTGCTCCCGCGCACCCGATACCGTGATGTTCTTCGTTGCCACGCGCCACTCCTCGCTCTTTTTGAAGAGCTAGGGCTGTAAGGGCCGCCGCCCCCTAGAACAAGGGGCGAACGGCCGCGGTCCGGTGACAGCTTCGTTGGGCTTAGAACCCCAGTTTCCAGGTCACGAGGCCCGTGACGCCGGAATAGGCGAAGTTCGCATCGGGGACATCGAGCTCGGGAGCGTTCTCGATCTCGAAGTCATCGGCCTGGATATAGTTGACCTCAAGCCCGATATTGCCGGGGGTCGGCAGCGGGTCGAAGGTGATCCCGGCCTTGACCTGCCATGCGAAGCTGCCGTCGACGTCTTCGTTGCGGAAGTTGTCGAGGTTGCTGGTCATGTAGCCTGCGCCGACGCCGATATAGGGGTTGGGCAGGATCGGCAGCCTGAGTTCAGGGCGGAAGACTGCGTTGCCCATGAAGGCAACCGTGCGGATGTCGTCTTCGAACGCGTCACCGAGGTCTTCGATCGATACGTCGTCGAACTGGGCCGTCCGCATGGTTACCTCGCCCTCGAGCGCGAGGAAGGGCAGGACGTAAGTGCCAACGAGGCCGCCGAGCGCGAAACCCAGCTCGGCGTCGGGATCGACACTGTCGATCGCATCGATGATCTGCTGGTCATCGAAGTCGATCTGTTCGCCGGTCTGCTGGAACAAGCCGCCATGGATCTGCAGATAGGGGTTGGCGGCATGGGCTGGCGAGGTTGAAAGAAGAAGGCCGGCAGTCAGCACGGCAATGGACTTTTTCATGAAGCTCTCCTTGGCTTCCGCAGCGACGGACCCATCCTGATGATGAGCCCTGTTCTGCTTGGATGGGAATATAATACGCGAAACTGTGGCCGCCATTTGACGATGCAGGAACATTGTGCGAACGCCAGTGAGCGTGGTGGAAAAGATACAGTTGGGCGTGCCGGCGAAGCTCATTAGGCCGGAAACGCTCATTTGGAGGTTCGTGGGTTATGGCGGGTAGTGTCAACAAGGTGATCCTGATCGGCAATCTGGGTCAGGATCCTGAAGTCCGGCAATTCGGCAATGGCGGGCAGGTCTGCAACCTGCGCATCGCGACATCGGAAAGCTGGAAGGACAAGCAGTCGGGTGAGCGCCGCGAGCGCACCCAGTGGCATTCGGTGGCGATCTTCTCCGAACCGCTGGTGCGGGTGGCGCAGAACTACCTGAAGAAAGGCTCGAAGGTTTATATCGAGGGCCAGCTCGAGACCCGCAAATGGCAGGACCAGAACGGTCAGGACCGCTACACCACCGAGGTCGTGCTTCGTCCCTACCGGTCCGAGCTGACCATGCTCGACGGCCGCGCCGGCGGCGAGAGCATGAGCGGCGGTTATGGCCAGCAGATTTCCGGCGGTAATGACTATGGCGGCGCACCGAGCGGCCAGGGCCAGGGCCAGAGCCAGGGCGGCGGCGATTACGATCTGGACGATGACATCCCGTTCTGAGACCGGTTGCAGGGACTAACCCATGCGTCCCGCTCCCCGTCTCCATGTCCCGGGGTCCCTGGGCACAGGGGCCTTGCCGCTGGATCCCGCGCAGAGCCGGTATCTGGGCAGTGTCCTGCGGCTGCGTGAAGGCGACTCGGTACGCTTCTTCAACGCCGAAGCGGGCGAATGGCTCTACCGGATCAGCCGAATCGCGAAACGCGCGGGCGTGGCCGAACCGGTCGAACAGCGCCGGGCCCCTGAGGAAGCAAACCTCGGCCCGATCCTCTTTTTCGCTCCGGTGAAACGCACCCAGACCGAGCTTCTGGTCCAGAAGGCGACCGAACTCGGCGCTGCTTCCCTGCGGCCTGTCATCACCGCCAGGACCAATCGCGACCAGGTCCGGCTCGACCGGCTCGAAGCCATCGCCGCCGAGGCCGCAGAGCAGTGCGAGCGCCTGTCGATCCCCTCGATCAGCGAACCCGAGGCCCTTTTTGATGCTCTCTTCAATTGCGACGGGTTCGTCTTCTGCGATGAAGCCGGCGGTGATCCGCACGAGCCCTGGGGCGGCGCAGAAGGCCGGGCTGGCCTGGCCGATCAGGTCTTCGGCCCGGTCGCGACGACGCCCCGCGGCATCCTTATCGGGCCGGAGGGCGGCTTTACCCCCGAAGAGCGCGAGACCCTTCGCGCCGATAAGGCGAGCCTGCCGATCTCCCTCGGCCCGCGCATCCTTCGCGCCGAGACAGCGGCCATTGCGGCGCTGACCCTATGGCAGCTCCGTTTTGGCGACCTCGCGGCAAAAGGGTGACAGAAGACCTCACGGGCCTTGCAGGAAAAAAGGCTTCGCCCAAGGCTCGAAGCTTGCTCAACCGCCGCTACGACCAAAATGAGGAAGACTGCCAAGGGATGCCCGTTTCGTGACCCAGCTCGACGCCAGCACTAGAGACAATCTCGAACCCGTCGAAGGGGTTGCCGACCTGACGGCTTATCTCGCCTCCGGCTGCAAGCCCCGCGATGCCTGGCGCATCGGGACGGAGCACGAGAAGTTCGGCTTTCTGAGGGACAGCATCAAACCCCTGCCATTCGCCGGCGAGCGCTCGATACAGGCGGTTCTTGAAGGGCTGTCGCGGGAGTTCGGCTGGGTTCGCCTCGAGGAGGAGGGGGAGCTCGTCGCCCTCAAGAAGGACGGCGCCTCGATCACCCTCGAACCCGGCGGACAGTTCGAGCTGTCGGGCGCTCCCCTCAGGACCATCCAGGAAACCTGCAACGAGGTGCATGACCACCTGGCGCAGGTGAAGGCCGTCGCCGATCCCCTCGATGTCGGTTTCATCGGCCTCGGCGCCGCACCGAGCTGGACCCGGGAGGAGATGCCGCGCGTGCCCAAGCCCCGCTACGGGATCATGCGCGACTACATGCCGACCCGCGGCTCCCTCGGCCTCGACATGATGCACAGAACGGCGACGGTGCAGGTCAATCTCGACTTCTCGGACGAGGCGGACATGATAAGGAAGTTCCGCACCTCGCTCGCCCTTCAGCCCATCGCCACGGCTCTCTTTGCCAATTCTCCTTTCACGGAGGGAAAGCCGAACGGCTTCAAGAGCTGGCGCGCTCATATCTGGACCGACACCGACCCGGACCGGACGGGCATGCTCGACTTCGTCTTCGAAGACGATTTCGGTTTTGAGCGCTATACGGAATATATGCTCGACGTGCCGATGTATTTCGTCTGGCGCGACGGGGTCTATCACGACGCCACGGGGCAGAGCTTTCGCGATTTCCTCGACGGCAAGCTTCCCGCGGCGCCGGGCCAGCGGCCCAATATCGAGGACTGGAAGGACCATCTGTCCACAGCCTTTCCCGAGGTGCGTCTCAAGACCTTCCTCGAGATGCGGGGCGCGGATTCGGGCAGCTGGGGACGGATCTGCGCGCTACCGGCCTTCTGGACGGGACTGCTCTACGATCAGGAGAGCCTCGATGCAGCATGGGACCTGGTGAAGGACTGGAGCGCCGATGAGCGCGCGGCGCTCCGCCCGGCCGCGGCCAAGGACGGAATGAAGGGAAAGGTCGGCTCGATCGTCATTGCCGATCTCGCCGCAGAAGCCCTTCGCCTCAGCCGCGATGGCCTCCGCCGCCGCGCCGCACGGGACGGCGCCGGCAATGACGAGACCGGGTTCCTCAAGCCGCTCTTCGACATCGTGGACACCGGAGAGAGCTTTTCCTGCAGGCTCCTCCGCGATGTGGAAGAAGGTGCCGACATGCGCGCCCTGTTCGAGCGTTACGCCTTTCAGTGAGCGGATTGAAAGGCGCCGACCGGGATACGAAAGAAGCGGCAGCGGCCCTCGCCCGGCGCTGCCCGGTCATCGCCGACATCCTGGCCAGGACGGGGCCGCCGCGCTGGCGCGCCAGGCAGGGCGGTTATCCGGGTCTGGCCCGCATCATCATCGAACAGCAGCTTTCGGTGGCCAGCGCCAACGCCATTCTCCTGCGCTGCCAGAATGCGCTTCATGGTCTCGACCCCAAAGCGGTCCTCGCGGCCGAGGAAGACGAGATGCGGACCCTCGGCCTCTCACGGCCGAAGATCCGCTACCTCAAAGCCCTAGCTGCCGACATTCGGGAGGGCCGTTTCAGCTTCGACGAGCTGGCCGGCGCAAGCGATCAGGAAGCTGCCGGGCGGCTTGAAGGTCTCCTCGGTGTCGGCCGCTGGACAGCGGCGGTCTATCTTCTTTTCTGCGACGACCGCGGCGACCTCTGGCCAAGGGGCGACGTCGCCCTTCTCGCCGCCCACAAGATGGCGGGAGGCAGCTTCGAGCGGTCCGAAATCAAGGCATTCGATGCGTGGGCGGAAGAAACCTACGCCCCCCACCGAGGCACCGCCGCCCACATCCTCTGGGGTCAGATCGCGTGGGCAAGAGGAAGAGCACCGCTTTAGCCGCCGCCGGTCAAGAGCTTCCAAACGGCTGGCCAAGCGGCCTCTTCACTCTCGTCCGGCGTCGGGCGCAAGTCTACGATCACTCAGGGCTCACAGACCAAGTTCACCGCGCAACCATAAGTCCGCGCGATTTCCCCTATCCCGTGATCGTTCTGTCACATAGAATCGGCTAAGGTTTTGTGGAATAGTCCTTTGTCAGGAAGGTCCCGGGAGACAGGCGCTTTCAGCATCGCTGACCGACATATGATACCCTTCGTCACCGGCCGAATAGGCCGGCGATGGCGGTGGCCTGGACCCCGGGGGTGCAGGAGGTAACCGCCATGCAAGTCGTCCGCCACGCCCCAGACGGGTGCCCGGCTCTGGTCCTGAATGCCGATTTCAGACCGTTGAGCTATTTCCCTCTCTCCTTGTGGTCGTGGCAGGACACGCTGAAGGCGGTGTTCCTCGACCGTGTGGACGTGGTCGCCGAGTACGAGACCGAGGTCCATTCGGTCAGCCGGTCGATGCGGCTGCCTTCGGTGGTTTCGCTCAAAAGCTATGTCAATCATGCGCGTAAGCCTGCCTTCACGCGGTTCAACGTGTTCCTGCGGGACAGCTTCAGCTGCCAGTATTGCGGCAAGTCCGGGCGCGACGACCTGACTTTTGATCACGTGGTTCCCCGCTCCAAGGGCGGGAAGACCACCTGGCAGAACATCGTGGCGGCCTGCAGCCCCTGCAATCTGCGCAAGGGCGGCAAGATGCCGAAAGATGCGCGCATGTGGCCCGCCCAGGCACCGCGTCAGCCCAACATGTTCGAGCTCAATGAGAAGGGCCGCGGGTTCCCGCCCAATCACCTGCATTCAAGCTGGCAGGACTATCTCTATTGGGATACCGAACTGGAACCATGAAGACCCAGTCCATGAAGTCGTCCCTGGCGGGGCGGCTTTTTCTCGCCTTTTCGATCGCATTCGGCCCGCTGGCGGTGTTCGCCTGTTTCTTCATCCTCGCCCTCGGCCTTTACGACTTGGGCGGGTGCCGAGGCGCCATGGGCTCGGGGATCACCTGCGAACGCGGTGATGCCTTCGGCTTCCTGGCCTATCTCGCCGAGATCTCGCTGATCGGAGGCTTTGCCATGCTGCCGATCCTCTGGTTTTTCGTCGCGGGCATTCCGGCCCTGGCTTACGGTGTGTTCGCGATCGTCAAGGCGTCTCGCAGGCGTTCTAATAGTCGCGCTTGTAGTTTGCGCCCAGGGTCTGGCGGTCAGGTGAGAGGATCGTTTCCAGGTTGAAGAAACGCGAGATCTCATAGACCACGCTGATCACGGTACCCGTATCACCGATACTTGGCCGGGCGGAGACATAGACGTCTTCGGAGATGTATTTGCCGACCGTCACCGAGCGGGTCGATGGGTCGATACTGAGCCTGTCGAGACCCAACCCCGACCGCAACGAGCCGCCGATACCGCCTGCGCCCCCGAAACCTGCCGTCCCGGTGACGGTCGCCGCAGCTTGAGCAAGCTGCAGGGCTTCCGCCGCGCCGAGATCCGTCGCCGGACGGCCGAAGAGGATGATGGCGAGGACGTCCTCCTCGGGAAGCGCAGGGTTGGAACCGAAGGAAATGTTCGGATCGTCGGCTTCGCCTTCGACATTGATGATTGCCGTTACCTCGTCGGCGCCGCTGCCCACGGTGGTCTGCGCCTGAAGGTCGATCACCGGGTTCAGGCCGCTGGAACGCTGGAAGCCGATCTGCCCTTCGGTCAGCTCGAAGCTGCGCCCGGCCAGGTTGAGCTCGCCCTGCTCAAGGCCGATCGTGCCCGCAATGCGCGGATCATCGGTCGTGCCGGTGACCCGCAGGTCGGCGTTCCATTCGGAAGTCAGGCCGCGCCCACGGATGAAGATGCCGTTGCCGGCCCGCACTGAAAGGTCGAGATTGACCGTGATCGGGCTTTCGTCCGGCGCATCGACTTCGCCCGCGCGCTCCCGCGCCGGTCCGTCGACCCTGACGACGTTGACCGGAGCGTAGCTCGGCGCGTCGGACCCGCCGCCGGTGTCCGGAATGGCGATATCGAGTTCGTCGAGCCTGATCGGGCCGGATAGGGTCACTTCCTCGAAGGAACCTTGCAGGTCGAGTTCGCTCGTGACCCTCAGCTCGAGTTCCGCGCCCCGTGCGAGTTGGGCGCGATCAAGATCGAGATTGAGGTCGATGCTCGACTGGTCCCCCGTCGTGGCGAGGGTGCCGTAGAGCCGCACGGCCTCGTCGCGGCCTGACGCACCCGATCCGGTTATGTTCACCTCTCCCCGGGTGCCGTCCGGTCCCGCATCGAAGGTGATCGCACCGTTCAGCTCGGTCAGCGTGATGCCGATGTCGCGCTCCTCGAAGCGGCCATCGGTCAGGCGGATCGTGCCCTCGGTGATCGGCGCCCTGGTCGATCCGGTGATCGAGATCTGTGCATCCAGAACGCCGGTGACCGGCTGGCCGTCGATCGGAAGAAAGGCGTAAAGAGGCCCGATGCGGTCCGAATAGTCCAGCTGCACGTCGAGACCTTCCTCGGGGAAGTCGATGCTCAGGCCTTCGGAGCGGGTGAGGGTTGCCGGAATGGAGGCGTTGACAGTGCCGAGTTCCTCTCCGTCGCCGCGAACCACGCGGCTTTCGGAGCGCACGGTCTGCCCGTCCCAGACCGCATCGGTGTCGATGCTGTAGTTCTGGTCCTCGACAGCCGATTCAATAGTGAGATCGAGGCGCCCGACCTCGGCGCGCTCGGTGTCGATGGTCAAATCGAAGTCACCGAGGCCCTCGGCCTTGGGCAGGGGAATGTCCCGACCGGACAGATCGGCCTGCCAGCGGTCATTGGCGAAGGACGCTTCGGCGGTCAGCACGCCGTCGCCGAGATACTCGATCTCGGTCGGCGCCAGCTCTATGCCGTCCGACCAGCTGATCCGCGTCGGCTCCCTCAACCGCACCACGTCGTCCTCGTCGCCGGGCAGGGAGAGGACGAGGCTGTCGATGGCCGCTTCGGGCGTTTCGGCGAGGTCGATAGCGCCGGTACTCCTGAGCTCCTTGAAGAAGAGATCACCTGCCGAGATGTCCCGGCCCGTCAGGTCATAGCTGATTGCCTCGCGCGGGCCCTGGGCGTTGAGCTTCAGGCTGCCGATGGTCTGGCCTTCGAAGGAAAGACCTTCGCTGGTGAGCGAGAGGTTGACGGGTCCGAGATCAGGCTCGACCTCGGCGTCGATCGAAAGGCTGCCGCCAAGGGTCTGGCCGGTGATGAGTGTGGTCCCGTCCTCCGCGTCAAGGCGCAGCTGGGCCTGCCCCGCCCGTGCGGCGGTGTCGTAGCGGCCGCTGCCTTCGACCGAGAGCCCGCCCGCTTCGAGATCGAGGCGGGGGACCCTGATGGTGTCGTTTTCCCAGACGAAGGCGGCCTGGCCGTCATAGCTGCCGTCCTGCGAGACGAGCCTGACCGAGCCGGAAGGCTTCGCCGGTAGGCCGGAGAGGTCGGCGACCAGGCGTCCTGCCGGAAACGCCTGCCCGTCGATGCTGCCCGAAGGGAGGTCAGCCTGTCCTTCAGCAGAGAAGCTATCGAAGCTGCCTTCGGCATCGGCGACGAGTGTCACCGCTCCGCCAAGCTCCAGGCCTTCGGCGAAGAGGCCGACAAGCTGCGGTCCCGCTACCATGCGGACCGAGGCGTTGAGGTCCTCGTCTTCAAGCCCTGCCGCAACCTCACCGGTCAACCGCAGGCGACGGCCCGTCGTCGTGCCGAGGGTCGCGTCGAGATCGCTCGCCCGGACCCGTCCGTCGGTCGAATAGCGGGCGTCGGCGCTCAGCGTGACCCCTTCGGCGAGGAGGAGGTCGATGCGCTCATCGCCGAGTTCGTAGCCCTTCAGCGCCAGATCGACCTCGCCGCTGAAAGGAACCTCATCGGTGGACTGTCCATCGGCGACGGCGGCCTTGAGCGTTCCTGCGCTCAGCTCGCCAGAGAAAGCGTAGCCGTTTTCGGTCTCGCGGCCTTCCGCCGTCAGGCCGAACGCGCCGCTGAAGCTTTCCGCGCCATAAGGTTCGAGGGCTGCGCCTTCGATACGGCCAGCGAGCTCAGCCTCGGCGGAGAGGGTTTCGCCCCAGCTCGCCTCAACCGCCCCAGCGATGCTGCCGAAAGCGCCGGTCAGCTCGTCGATCAGTGCCTTACCTCCGTCGCCGTCGCGTTGGAGATTGGCGCGCAGAATAACTTCCTCGCCCAAGGCCGCCTGCGCGTCTTCGGGAAGGAACGGGCCGGGAAGGTAGGAGAGATCGACGGTGACCCGGTCGGTCTCGTCGATGGAGCCGCCGATCGTGCCGGTCACTTCGCCGTAATGCCCTGCGCGGGCGGCGAGGCGGGCTTCGAGGTTTTCGAGGGGCCCCTGCGCCCGGGCCCGCATCTCGGTGCTGCCTTCCGCGGAAATAAGTCCGGAAAGGACCCCGCCCTCGTCGCTCAGGACGGAGAGATCCACATCGACCACCCCATCATTGAACCTCAAATCGACAAGGACCTCGTCCGTTCTTTCGGCCGTGCGCGCCTGCAGGTTCACTGTCAGGCGCGGGTCGAGATAGACGCCGCTGCCCTGCAGGGAGAGGGTGTAGCGGTCACCGACAACCTCTTCGCTGAGCACAAAATCGCTGATCGTCAGGTTGTCGAGACGGATGTCGGGAAGATTGGGCAGGCCGCTTTCTTCCTGCGGCTGCTCTTCCTTTTCGGGAATATCGGGTACGCGGTAGAAGGCGCCGTCGGCGAGGACGATCTGGGTGATGTCAATCTCGCCGGACAGAAGATCGAGCGCTTTCCATTCGAGGGTCAGGTGCTCGGCCTCGGCCCAGACTTCTCCATCCTGCGAAAGCTCGAGGTCACGGATCACCAGCGTGCTGCCGAGCTTGCCCGTCAGCACGTCCCAGTCGATGGTCGAGCCGAGCTGCTGCTCGACGATGTCCTGAATGACCGGCTTGCCGAAGCGGTCGACGAGCTTCGTGCCTAGAGTCGTCTGGGTCAGCAGGACCAGCGTCACGATGAGCGTGAGAAGAAAGCCGAGAACGACCCAGCCGGTAATGGAAAGAGCACGGCGCATCAGAACGGCTGCCCCAGGGCGATATAGATCTGGAAGGCCGTGTCCTGGAAAACGCGGTCGGGTTCGAGGTCGTCATCCCGGTCGGTATCGGGAATGAAGACCTCGCGCCGGTCGAGCGGCATGGCCACGTCGAGGCGCAGGGGCCCGATCGGTGTGTGATAGCGGATGCCGAGACCTGCGCCGACGAGGACATTGTCGAAATCCGGCGTGTTGGCTTCGAAGGAACTGCCGAAATCGACGAAACCGGCCAGCTCGATGGACCGGGTGACGTGCTGGCGCAGCTCGAAGTTGAACTCGGCCACCGACGCGCCGCCGAGAATGTCGCCGGTGCGGGGATCGACCGGGCTCGCTTCCTGGAAGGCATAGCCGCGGATCGACCCGCCGCCGCCCGCATAGAAACGTTCGGTTGCAGGGATCTGCCCCCGGTCCGCGCCGTAGATCGCGCCGAGCATGATGCGCCCGGCAAGCGTGCCGCCATCGTCTTCGCCCCAGAAGACGCGGTCGGTGTAGGTGCCTTCGATCCGGGTGAAATCTTCGGTTCCGAAGAAAGGGGTCACTGTCACCCCGGCGAGAAAGCCCCGCTGGGGGTCCAGCGGCGCGACCTGGCTGTTCCAGAAAACGGTGAGAGGGATGCTGACAGCCCGGAAGAGGACATCCTGAATACGGGCGTCCCGGTCACGGTCCTCCCCGAGGCTGTCGAAGCTTTCAATGTCCGAATATTGGTACCGAAGCCCGCCTTCGGTCGTCAGGTTCCGGTCGAACCAGAGTTTCGCAATCGCTCCGCCGACCTCGAAAGTCTGGGCGTTGAAAGCGTCCGTGTCCTCGTTCCGGGCGATTGTGGAAAGGGTGTAGTAGCCGGGAAGCTGCGGCCGCCACTTCCGGAAATTGGCGCCAAGCTCCTGCAGCGGCTCGGACGCGATGGCCGAGATGCGAAGGGTCTCGCCGCGGCGCAGGAGGTTCCGGTTCTCCCAGAAAGCATTCACGCCCGGACCGATATCGGTCGAATAGGCAACGCCGCCGCCGAGGGTCCGCCGCTTACGCTCATTGAGGCGCACGAGGATGTCGGTGGTCCCGTCCTCGGCAGGAAGGGAGGGCAGGACCTCCACCTCGCTGAAGAGGGAAGTTTCGATCAACCGCTCACGGTATTCGTCGAGATCCTCGCGCTGGGCGAGGTCGCCGGTCTCGAAGGGCCGCATCATCCGGATATAATCGGGGTCGGTCCTGTCCAGTCCTTCGACAGTGATCTGGCCGTAATGCGCCTCGGCGCCCGTGCGCACCTCGAAGCGTGCGGTGGCGGTGCCTTGGGAGAAGTCGGACAGGACTGCGCGGTTCGTGACCTCGGCACCGAGATAGCCGCGGTTCCAGAGCCTCTCGAGAAGTCCCGCTTCGAGCTCCTGAAGCGCTTCGCCGGTCGGCGCGCCCTCGGCCTCCAGGTCGGCTTCGGCAAAGTTCTGCGGACGCGGCTCCTCGCGCTCATCGACATAGACGATCTCGTAGTCGGTGATGTCGAAGCGCGGGCCGCGGTCGATCGTGAAGGTGACCGTGACATCGTTGTTGTCGCGCATCAGCTGGGGCTCGACCCGGGCGGCATAGAAACCTTTGCTCTGAAGTGCAGCGAGGAACGCTTCGGCGTCGGTGTTGGCCGCTCTTCGGATCGGGGCGAGGGCGGAGAAATCCTTGGAATTGCGCGCCAGCGCCGAGCTTTTGCGCAGCTCGCGCCGCAGCTCCCGGTCGACGCCCTCTATATCCACGCTGACGGCAAGATTCCCTTGCGCGGACGCGACGGACACGGCCATCAAAGCGGCGGCAGACAGGGCCAGGAGCAACCGGTACAAAATCATGGAACTCCTGAACAGAACGCCATCGGACCGCAGCCAGTTCCCACCGATCCAACCTGGGGTCAAACCTATGACGTCAAACAAAGTCGATATCACGCAAAGATTGAAGAACCGTGCCGAGGCCGTTGAAAGAGAGCTGATCGCAGCATTACAACCTCGCCACGAAGAAAAGGCGATCGCTCGTCTTCAGGATGCCATGTCCTATGGTCTTACGGCCGGCGGAAAGCGGATGCGACCCTTCCTTGTTCTTGAGTGTGCAGCCATCTTTGGTGCAACTGAAGATCACGCGATGAACGCTGCGGTCGCGCTCGAGATGATCCATTCCTACAGCCTCGTTCATGACGATCTGCCCGCTATGGACGATGCGGATCTGCGCCGCGGCAAACCGTCGGTGCACAAGGCCTATGACGAGGCGATCGCGATCCTGGTCGGCGATGCCCTCCTGACCGAGGCTTTCCTCGTTCTCTGCCGCTACCCGGACGAGACCGCGGCGCCGCTCTGCCGGGTTCTCGCCGAGGCTTCCGGCATGGAAGGCATGGTCGGCGGCCAGATGATGGACCTCTACCCGGCTGGCGAAACCGAACGGGAGATCGCCTCGCTTCAGGCCCGCAAAACCGGGGCGCTGATCGAATGCGCAGCGCGGATGGGCTGTATCGTCGGCGGGGCGGGCGAGGCGGAAACCTCGGCCCTCACCACCTATGCGAGGAAGCTCGGCCTGGCCTTCCAGATCGCCGACGACCTTCTCGATGTGACAGCCGATGCGGCCGCCATCGGCAAGCCGGCGGGCCGCGATGAGGACCAGGGCAAGGCGACCTTCGTCGGTCTTCATGGCGTCGACGGTGCCCGCGCCAAGCTGGCCGCCGTCAATGACGAAGCCCGCGCCGCGCTGGCCCCCCTGGGCGAGCGTGCGGACGTGCTCGAAGCGCTTCTTGACTGGCAGGCCGGTCGGACGAGCTGACCGGCCCTCAGCCTTCGGCTGCGGCCTCCAGCGCAGCGGGATCCGCGCCGCAGATCGCCGTTTCATGGGCCATGATCCGATCGATCGGCCAATCCCACCAGGCAAGATCAAGAAGGCGACCGATCGTTCGGTCGTCGAACCGCATTCGGGCCACACGCCCGGGGTTTCCGCGGACGACGGCGTAGTCGGGGACCGAACCGCCGACCACGGCGCCTGCACCGATAATGACGCCGTGGCCGATCCGCGCGCCGGGCAGGATGGTGGCGCCTTGGCCGATCCAGACATCATGGCCGATCACCGTATCGGGGAAGGGACCAGGCGGCAGCGAAGGCCGGCCGTCGGCCATGCTTCCGCCATCGAAGATCGCGAAGGGGTAGCTGCTGAACCCGTCATAGCGGTGGTTGGCCGAAGCGGTGATGAACCGGACACCATCGGCGATCTGGCAGAAGCGGCCGATCACCAACCGTTCGGCCGACTGCTCGAAGAGGTAGGGCGCCAGGCGGCTGGCCCAGTCCTGCGGGGGCTCGAAGGCGGCGGCATAGCTGTAGTCGCCGATCGACCATCGCGGATGGTCGATCACGGCATTCAGGAAGACGGTGCCCTTATAGGCCGAGCCGTCGGGCAGGGCGATGGGATGCGCCGTCTGAGGCGCCGGAAAGCGGTTGGGGGTAGCGGAGGGCATGAGCAGTCCTTGGATAGCGATCTGAATGGTTGGTTTTTCAGATGGCGGACCTGTTCACGGCATCCTCCCCTGGTTCGCGCGTGGCGCGTCGATCATTCAGAGTGTCGGCAGGCTGGCGCGCTTTGAAACCTCACGCAGCATGAAACTCGACTCGATGGTGGCGACGTTCTCGGTGCGCAGCAGGCTGTCCGACAGGAAAGCCTCGTAGCTGCCGAGGGTCGGCAGCACCGCCTTCAGGTAGTAGTCGAACTTGCCCGTCACCAGGAGGCACTCCATGATTTCCGGGCGCGCCTTCACGGTCTCCTCGAATTCACGCAGACTGCCTTCGTCTTCCTTCTCGAGTTTGACGAGAATGATGACGGTCACCGGCAGGCCAACCGCCTCGCGGTTCACCTCGGTCCTGTAGCCTTTGACGATGCCCTCGGTCTCCAGCCGGCGAAGGCGGCGCAGACAAGGGGTCGGCGACAGGCCGACCTTTTCCGCTAGCTCTGCGTTCGTAATACGCGCATTGTGCTGCAGATGGTACAGGATGTTACGGTCGATCTGGTCGAGCTTCATAGCGAGGCCCTTTGCCGCGACTGCCTGTTTGTCCGCAAGCCCCGAGTTGAGACATTCGCACCCAAATGACCTGGACGACCGCAAATTGTGCCGAACGCGCCCTCAGCAAGGGCCGTCCGACCTATGCGGCCCTGGATCTGGGAACCAATAACTGCCGGCTGATGATCGCCCGTGCCCGGCGCGGGGGCTACAGCGTTGTCGATACCTACTCCAGGATCGTCCGCCTCGGCGAAGGGCTCACCACCACCGGGCGGCTCTCCGATGCGGCGCAGGAGCGGACGATCGAGGCGCTCAAGCGCTGCACCGAGATCATCGCCCGCTGGGACGTCCGCGCCGTCCATGCGGTGACGACCGAAGCAGCGAGGGCAGCGTCCAACAGCAACAGCTTCATCGAGCGCGTGCGCCAGGAAACGGGGCTCGTCCTCGAGGTCATCGGACCCGAGATGGAGGCCGATCTCGCGCTTCGCGGGTCCTCGTCCCTGATCGACGCGAAGGCCCGCCAGATCGTCGTCATGGACATCGGCGGCGGCTCGACGGAGCTCAGCTTCGTCAAGGTCGGACGGGACGGCAAGCGCCGCCAGCAGCTGACGATCTGCGCTGTCGCTTCGCTGCCTTTCGGCGTGGTGCGCCTCAGTGACGGGCTGAGTGCGGGCGGCTTCGCCGGAGAGCATTATCGGCTGATCGCGCGGCGGGTTGCCGACAGTGTCCGGCAGGCGGGGCAGGGGTGCCTGGACCCCCTTGGCCGCCGTGACCATCTCATCGGCACCTCCGGCACCTCGACCAGTCTCGCTGCCATGCAGAAGGGGCTGCGCCGCTACCGCCGCAAGGAAGTCGACGGAAGCTGGCTCAGCGCCAACGAGGTCGGCTCCCTCGCCCGGCGCCTCGAAGGCCTCGGCTATGATGGCCGGCGCGTGCAGCCCTGCATCGGGGAAGGCCGCGCGGACCTCATCATGCCCGGTTGCGCCATCCTGGAAGGGGTGCTGGAAGCCACGGGTCTCAAACGCCTGCGGGTCGCCGATCGTGGCCTTCGGGAAGGTCTGATCGTCAGCCTGATCGCGCAACATGAGGGTCAGGGTCAGGCGCGGCGTCTCGAGCCTGTCGTCCAGCCTGCGGAGTGATCCATGCCGAAGAAGCCCGGCAAGGGAAGTTCGAAACCCAATGCCCTTGGCGATGAACCGGAGGTCCGGCGGCTCAAGAAGGGCTCGAAGACGGTCGCCGACCGCGAACTCACCGTCAAAGTGAAGACCGCGCGGGGCCGCAAGATCGGCTCCAAGCTGTGGCTCGAACGCCAGCTCAATGACCCCTTCGTGGCCCGCGCCAGGAAGGAAGGCTACAAGAGCCGCGCGGCCTACAAGCTCATCGAACTCGACGAGAAATTCGGCATCCTGAAGCCGGGCGCGCGGATCGTCGATCTTGGCGCGGCGCCGGGTGGCTGGTGCCAGGTCGCCGTCCAGCGCACCGAGGGCAAGGGTCAGGTGGTCGGCATCGACTATCTGGAGATGGAAGATGTCCATGGCGCCGAACTCCTCCAGATGAATTTTCTCGATGACGAAGCGCCGGAGGCTTTGAAGGCGCTTCTCGGCGGACCGGCCGACGCCGTCCTATCGGACATGGCCGCGCCCACAACCGGCCATCGGGCCACCGATCACATGCGGATCATCGCGCTTGCGGAAGAAGCGCTGGGCTTCGCCGAGGAAGTCCTCGCGCCAGGCGGAAGCTTTGTGGCCAAGGTGCTGCAAGGCGGCTCGGAGAAAGATCTGCTCGACCGGCTCAAGCGTAACTTCGCCAAGGTCGCTCACGCCAAGCCCGACGCCAGCCGCTCGGATTCGGCGGAAATGTATGTCGTCGGCACAGGCTTTCGCGGGACGGACTCCAAAGGCTAGGCCGCCCCGGTTGAGCTAAGCGTACAATTGGGATTGTCGCAAATTCGGCCTGTCAGTGCGGCAGGGCGCTTTCGTCAGCACCTTCGCTATCGTCGTCGGCTCCCGGCACTGCGTACCCGTCGCTGAGCCAGCGGTTGAGATCGACATCTGCGCAGCGTTTCGAACAGAAAGGTTTGTAGGCGCCGCTGGCCGGTTTCGCGCAGATCGGGCAGCTTTCGGTGGATCGCTCGGTCATGGCTTCTGGTCCTGCCGTGTCTCGATCGTCGGGACCAGACCATATTGCCTGGCAATCGCGTCGCTGACTTCAAGCTTGCGCCAGATCGCGGCGGCTTCTTCGTCGAGCGCGACCGTCAATGACGAGCGGCTGCCGCGGTCGAGCTCATCGGTCGCCCGGCGGTAGGCGGAAGTTGCGCGGTGATCGGCGCGCAGGACCCGTGCCGGCCGGACAGCGCCGCCTTCGGCGCGTGTCATCCGTTCAAGGACGCTCGGCCGGGCCCGGCCGAACTGCATGACCACGAGGCCGTCCTTGGTCACGGCGGGAATGCTGACGAGGCCGCTTCGCTTGAGCGCGGAGTTGAGCTGATCGCGCAGCACTTTCGGAGCGCGGTTCGCGGCGCGGGGAAGGTCGAGGACGACCTGCCCGCCAATTCCGCGCAGCATCAGGGCGGGCGCGAGATGGTCGAAGACCCGCGCCTTGAGGCTTTCCGCCGCGCCTTTGCCGGACTGGCCCTGCCCCGCGCCCAGGTCGATATCGATGGCCGTCAGGGCTTCGGTTTCATCGAACACCATGGCGCCCCCGCCAGGCAGAGGCGCGGTGCGGGCGAGCGCCTGCTCCTCCGCTTCGTCGATCAGCGGGCTGACGCCTTCCGCCGAGGCGAGGTCGAAACCTTCAGGGAAGAAAGGGCGCAGCCGCGCCGCGAGCGCGCCGCTGGCCGTCAGGAGGCTGATCGTGTCGGAGGGCAGCGTGCTGCCCAGGAACCGGGCTGCGTCGTCGATCGGGCTGAAAAGACCGGGCTCGTGCGGCGGTTCGCCGTTGATGCCCGGTGTCGCGGCATTTCCAGCGATGGGACCGGGCCGGGTCTCACAGCTGACGGGGTCGATCGCGACCGTGGGCAGGCGGAGGAGCGGCCTTTCGGCGAGGACAGGCCTCTTCGTGCCGATCGCCTCGCGGCGGACAACCAGAAGGACGCTCTCGCCCTGACCGTAGGGCCTCTTCGGTTTGGGCAGGAACCCCTCCCCGAACGCGCCGAGATCGAAGATCTGCCCGCCGAGGCGCTTGTCCTGATGCTTCGCCTTAGCGACGAAGAGCTGCCCGAGTTCGGCCTCCCGGCGATGCGGCAGGCTGTGGAAGAGCCCCACCGGGCGCCCTTCCCGCCTGATCAGCAGGCGCAGGCCAAAGGGGCTTTCGTCGATCAGCGCTTCGCAGGTCATGAGACACCCATGGCGGAGGAGAGGCAGTTCTCGGCTTCGTAGAGGGACAGTCCGACGACGGAGGTGTAGCTTCCGGTCAGGGCCACAATATGGGCGGCGAAAGCGCCCTGAATGCCATAGCCGCCAGCCTTCCCTTCCCATTCGCCGCTGTCGAGATAGGCGGCAATGTGGTCGTTCGTCAGACGGCGGACCTTGACCCGGGTTTCTGTGACGCGGGTTCTGACGATCTCGCCCGGCCCTGCGACGACCATCCCGGTGAAGACGCGGTGAGCCCGGCCGGAGAGGAGCCTGAGGCATTCCTCGGCCTGCACGCGAGCTTCGGCTTTCGGCAGAATGCGGCGCCCGACGGCGACGACGGTGTCGGCCGCAAGAACGACATCGTCAGGGTAGCGGGCCCGAACGACGGCCGCCTTCCCCCTCGCCAGTCTTTCGGCGAGCGGGCGCGGAAGTTCGCCGGGCTGTTCGGTTTCATCGATGTCCGCAGGTTCGATCAGATCGGGCACATAGCCGATCGTTTCCAGAAGCTGCCGGCGGCGCGGCGAGGCACTGGCCAGAATCAGCCGGGGCATGATCGTTACTTGAAGCGGTAGGTGATGCGGCCCTTGGTCAGATCATAGGGGCTCATCTCGACCAGAACCTTGTCACCAGCGAGGACCCGGATGCGGTTCTTGCGCATCTTGCCTGCGGTATGGGCAATGATTTCGTGATCATTGTCGAGTTTCACGCGGAAGTTCGCGTTGGGGAGGAGTTCCTCCACAGTTCCTTGAAACTCGAGCAGTTCTTCTTTGGCCATTGGCACCCTTGGTTGCGAGCGAACATGCCATCTGCGCTGGGGAGCGCAGATGGTCAAGATGCCGTGGTCGGAAAACCTTAGAGGTTCGGAGCGCCGTAAGCCATCTGCAGATCGCCCTGATTGTCATAGAGCGCGTCTTCGACCGCAGCGACGACGGCGGTCTGGCAGGTCCTCAGACCACGCAGGTCGGAGCCTTGATAATTGACGCGGCAATAGCTGCGCGCCTCGCGCTCGAGGCGCGTTTCGAAGGCCTCGTGGCTGCGCTCGTCTTCGAGTTCGGTGAGAATCACGTCGATCGCGAACTCATCAACGGACTGAGCGGAAGCTGCCATCGGAAGCGCGACGACCGTGCCCAGGACGAAAGCGGAAAGTGTTGTTTTTGTTGTTTTTTTCATGGTTGTTCCTTTCGTTCTGACGTTGGTTTCTATGAGAAGACATCTCCTTTGTACGAAAACTGTCATCTGAACGTCATCGAGCTGTCATACAGATGTCGTGTCGATGACACAAACCTGTCACGCGATAAAAACGGTCTCATTCACGTGTGGAAGCGAAAACGCAAGGAAAATGCGCGGTAGGAGCCAGTATCGGCCATATCTATGAGCGTAATTGGACGATCCGGCTAGGCTCTGCTTACCGCGGTCTTAGCGGAACAGCTAAAATAGACAGTTTCGCTCAGAAAATAGCGTTCAGCGGCCGAAGCGTTCGCGGATCTTCTCAGTGAGATCGTCACGAAGCCGCCCATAGGCGGCGCGGAGCTCAGCTTCGCTTCCGCGGGTGTCGGTCGGGTTCTCGACTTCCCAGAACTCGACCTTGTCATGGACCCGCCGGGCTTCGGCAGCGGCTTCCGGGGTCAACGCCACGACCACCTCGTAAGCATTGATATTGCACTGACCGAATTCCCGAGGTTCGCTGGCCGGTGGCATGATCTTCGCCTCGCGCAGGGCATCCTGCACGAAGGGATCAATGGCACCGCGATAGACACCGCAGCTCGCCACTTTCCAGTCCTCGCCGAGGATATGCCGGGCAAGCGCCTCGGCCATCGGGCTGCGGACGGAGTTCATGTTGCAGGCGAAGAGAACCGAGCGTGTCATCAGTTGCTTCCCCCGCGCCGTCCAAGGCGGCTTGCCAGTGAACATATCAGCGTGAAAATGCGCCGGGCCGTCTCGAAGTCAGTGTCGATCTTGCCTTCGAGCCGGGCGAGCAGGAGCTCCGTGCCTTCGTTGTGGACCGCCCGGCGGGCCATATCGATGGTCTCCAGCTTCTCGGGCTGGGCGGCGCGGATCGCGTTGTAGTAGCTTTCGCAGAGAAGGAAGTAGTCCTTGATCGTCTTGCGTAGCGGTGCGACCGACAGGTGGTGGGCGACAAGGTCATCTCCGCCTTCGGTCCTGATATCGAAGACGAGGCGCCCTTCCTGTTCGGAAAGATGAAGGCTGTAAGGCCCGTCGCGCGTGGCGCCGGAGGGTGCGAAGACATTGTCCTGCAGGAGGTCGTGCATCGCCACCTTGCGCTCGTGGTCGATGTCGGCGGGGGCGGTACCCAGCGATTTCTCGTCGAGATGAACCTCGCCGAGGCGCTTGTTCTGAAGCGTCATCGCCACCCTCCCCGGGTTCTCTTCGTCAGCGGCCAAGCCGCAGCCTCACCGATGCTGCGTGGCTCGGCAAGCCCTCGATGTCGGCAAGGGTCGCGGCGGCAGGACCGATGGCGTCGAAACCTTTCTTCGAGCAGCCCGTGACGGACATGCGTTTGACGAAGTCGAGAACCGAGAGCCCGGAGCTGAAGCGCGCCGCCCGGCTCGTGGGCAGGACGTGGCTCGGCCCGCCGACATAGTCGCCGATGGCTTCGGGGGTGAAAGCGCCGAGGAACACGGCGCCTGCGTGCCTGATCGCCGGAAGCAGCGCTTCGGGGTCCTTGACCACGAGCTCGAGATGTTCGGGCGCGATGCGGTTGCTCACCGCCGCTGCCTCGGCGAGGTCGCGGCAGAGGATGACCGCCCCCTGCTCCTGCCAGGCTTCTTCGGCGATGGCCTTACGCGCGTGGTCCGAAAGCTGACGGGTCACTTCTTCAGCGACTTTGTCCGCCAGCTCCTTTGACGGCGTGATCAGGACCGACTGGCTGAGTTTGTCGTGTTCGGACTGGCTGAGAAGATCGGCGGCCAGTTGGTCCGCCTTCGCCGCCTCATCGGCGATGACGGTGATTTCCGAGGGCCCGGCAATCGAGTCGATGCCCACATGGCCGAAGACCTGCCGCTTGGCTTCGGCGACGAAGGCGTTGCCGGGGCCGACGATCTTGTCCACCGGCGCGACCGATGCCGTGCCGTAGGCCGCGGCGGCCACGGCCTGGGCGCCGCCGACCTTGTAGATCTCGTCGATGCCGCAGCGCCTTGCAGCGGCGAGCACCAGCGGATTGATGACCCCGTCCCGGGCCGGGGTGAAGATCGCGATGCGCTCGACCCCGGCGACCTTGGCGGGGATCGCGTTCATCAGCACACTGGAAGGATAGGTTGCCGTGCCGCCCGGAACGTAAAGCGCCACCGCATCGAGCGGCGTCCACCGCCAGCCCAGCGTGGTGCCGAGATCATCCGTCCAGCGCACATCCTCCGGGCGCTGCTTGTGGTGATAGGCTTCGATGCGCAGCGCCGCTTCTTCGAGCGCCCCCAGGGTCGCCCCGTCGACCTTTGCGATGGCCTCCTCGATCTCGGCATCCGTGACGCGCAGGCCGCAGGAAAGGTCCGTCCCGTCAAAGCGCTGGGATAGCGCGATCAGTTCCTCGTCGCCCCGGGCCCTGACATCGGCAATGATGCCGCGCACGGTCTCGGCGATGCCCGAGACCGCGTCTTCGCTTCTTGTCAGGAGCTCAGCGAGCGCCTCGTCGAAGCCGGGCCCGTCCGTGGATAGCCGGCGCATTACTGGTCCGTACCGTGATCGGGTTTGCGCGAGGCCTTCCAGGGCTCTGAGAGGTCCCGAAGGGTCGCGTTCACTGCTTCCACGTCGAGGGCAATCTCGCCGCCGCCGGCGAGGTGCAGGGTGACGGTGCCCCCCTCCTCGCCGCCTTCATAGGCGATCGACAGGATGTCGATGACCGCGTCCGCCGCGTCCATACGGACATTCTTGGCCCTGACGGCCTGGACGTCGTCGAAATGAAGACCGCTGCGCACGCGCATGCCGCGGCTGAAAAGGCCCCGCCGGGCCTTCTCCCAGACATAACGGTTGGCCATCAGGGCGAAGCGGCGCTCCTTCTCGAGAAAGGCGGTGTCGCCGATCTTGACGATCGCATCCTGCATCAGGGCCGAGATTGCTTCGAGGTCGTCCTTGTCACCGGCGATGAGGGACAATTGCTTGTAGGCTGCCATATCGTCAGTCTTCGTCCTTTACGCGTTCGATCAATGCGCCGACCCCGCGCAGCTTGTCGTCAAGCCGCTCGAAACCCCTGTCGAGGTGATAGACGCGGCTGATCATGGTTTGCCCTTCGGCGCAGAGCGCAGCGATGATGAGGCTCATCGAGGCGCGAAGATCCGTGGCCATGACCGGCGCGCCCTTCAGACGGGGAACACCGCGCACGGTGGCGCTGCGGCCATCGACCTCGATCGAGGCGCCAAGACGCCGAAGCTCCGGCACATGCATGAAACGGTTTTCGAAAATCGTCTCCTCGATGGTCGCGGTCCCGTCACCCTTGGCCATCAATGCCATGAACTGGGCCTGAAGGTCGGTGGGGAAGCCCGGGAAAGGCTCGGTGGTGATGCTGGTCGAGACCGTCGGCGTACCCCAGCGCGAAACCCTGAGGCCGCCGTTCTCCTCGCGCATGTCGAGGCCGCATTGGGTCAAGGTCTCCGCCGCCGCGCCGAGAAGTGCCGTGCGCCCGCGCTTGAGGAAGAGCTCACCGCCCACGGCGCCCACGGCCATGGCGTAAGAGCCCATCTCGATACGGTCCGGGAGCACTTCATGGGTCGCGCCCGAAAGCCGCTCGACACCGTCGATGGTGATGGTGCCGGTCCCGTCACCTTCCACCCGTGCGCCCATCGCCCGCAGGCAGTCGGCGAGATCGACGATCTCGGGCTCCCGCGCGGCATTATCGAGAATCGTGCGGCCCCTGGCGAGGCAGGCGGCCATCATGATATGCTCGGTCGCGCCGACCGAAACGAAGGGGAAGGAAACTTCTGCACCCTGAAGACCACCTGGCGCCTCGGCCACCACATAGCCTTCATCGAGTTCGATCGAGGCGCCCATCGCTTTCAACGCATCGAGGTGCAGGTCCACCGGGCGCGCGCCGATGGCGCAGCCGCCAGGCAGCGAGACCTTCGCCCGCCCTTCCCGCGCCAGGATGGGTCCGAGGACATTGAAGCTCGCCCGCATCTTCCTGACGATATCGTAGGGCGCGAGGGTCGAGGTGATGGTCCCCGCATCAAGGGTCAGCCTGTCGCCATCCCGCGACCAGGCAACGCCGTGATTTTCGAGAAGCGTGAGGAGCTGGCGCACATCGGCGAGGTCCGGCACCTCATCGAGGACAAGCTTGCCATCGGTGAGAAGGCAGGCTGCCATCACCTTGAGCGCGGAATTCTTCGCCCCGGCGATCTTCATGTCGCCGTAGAGCTCACGTCCGCCGATGATCGCCAGTCTGTCCAAAGCCGTCAGTCCTTCTTCGCCTTGCGGCGTCTGAGATTGTCACGCAGCGCCTGAGCGAGCCGGTCTTCCCGGCTCGGCTTCTTCCTGTCGGCCTTGCTCTTGGAGTGCAGCCCGTCGCCGCTTCCGTCTCGCCCGTTGCGTTCAGCCATCGCGGGGAGATGGCACGCCCGCCTCCCTTCCTCAAGTGCGCCGGCGGCGTGTCGAAAAGCTTTCGCGTTTTTGGGCCGACAAAATGTTGACGCCAGCGAAAACCCTCGCCAATAACCCGTCCTCAACGCTGCCGTAGCTCAGGGGTAGAGCACTCCCTTGGTAAGGGAGAGGCCGAGAGTTCAAATCTCTCCGGCAGCACCATTCTTCGATCTGACGGCGTGCGGCGCCTCCGATGGGCGGCCTGTCCGGCCGAGCCGCGGTTGCAGCTTTTGCGCGCCTGCCGGTTCGGGTGGGTTCTTTCTTCGCCTCGCATTTGCCGGTCGAGCTCCGGGCAGCGGCATCTCGGCTCTGTTCAAAGTTTGCGAAGCTTGCCAAGCGGGAACCATGGCGATCTTTGCGGTTCTGGCCGGGGCGGGGCTCGCGGCGCTTCTTCTTGCGGCATGCGCGGCGGTGGGCCTTCACCGGGAGCGGGCGTTCTATGCTGCCATGCTCATCGCCATCGCCAGCTTCTACCCTGTCTTCGCTTGGGAGCGGATGGCCGTGGACGAAGCGCTCTGGCAGCTTCCCGCGGTAGGCGGCTTCGTCCTCCTCGCCCTTCTCGGCTATCGGCAGGGCAGCGGCTTTCTCTCAGCCGCGATCCTCGCGCACGCAGTCTTCGACCTCGCCGCGTGGACCGCAGGGCTCCACGCCCCGATCCTGTGGGCTGAGCTCTGCATGGGCTTCGACGTTGTTCTCGCCCTGGCGGCGCGGCGCTTCCTGCGCTGAGGCTCAGGCCAGCATCTTGTCGATGTCGAGGACGAGGATACCGCTGGCGCCGAGGCGCTTGAGGGCCTCGAGCTGTTCCCAGACGACCTCTTCGCGGCAGACCGTGTGCACCGCCACCATGTCGCCGCCTCCGGCGAGTTCGAGGACGGTCGGCTTGTCCGCGGCGGGCAGGACGCTGGTGATCTCGTCGATCGCCTTCCGCGGCGCGTTCAGCATGACATATTTCGCATCGCGGCTGCGCTGGACCCCTTCGATGCGGAGCCTCAGCGCGCGGGCGATCTCGGCCTTGCGGCCCTCGACCTTCCCTCCGATCAGGAGAGCTTCGGACCGGTAGATGGTTTCGGCGACCTTGAGCCCGTTGCTGTCCAGCGTGCCGCCGGTGGAGACGATGTCGCAGATCGCATCCGCCACCCCGAGCCGGGGGGCGATCTCGTGGGCCCCGTTCATCACCACAGTGGAAGCGTCCTCGACCCCCTGCCCCCTGAGCCAGCCCGAGGTCAGGGCCGGATAGGACGTCGCGATGCGCTGCCCGCTGAAATCGTGGGGACCCTTGTAGTCCACCTCCTTGGGCACCGCGATGCAGAGGCGGCAGCGTGAGAAGCCCAGGGGGAAGACCATGGGCAGGTCCTTATCGATCCGGCCTGCCGCGCGCTCTTCCTCGAAGACATTGCCCCCAACGATGCCAAGATCGCTGGCCCGGGCGGCGACCAGCGCGGGGATGTCATCATCCCTGACGAGCAGGACGTCGATCGGCAGTTCCTCGACCCTGGCATGGAGGCGGTTCCTGCCCTGGCTCACCGAAAGGCCGCAGCGTTTGAGGAGATCGAAGGTCTCGTCGGCGAGACGTCCTTTCTTCTGAACCGCGAGGCGGATACGGCCTTCGTCGTCGCTTTGGCTGACCTTGCTCACGCTCATCGGGCGTCCTTCCCGTCCTTTGTCGGCGCGGCGGCGGTTAGCAATGGCCGGCGGCCGTGACCAGTCTTCCCTTGAAAGACCCAGGGGTTGGAAAAACGCGATCCTTTGACGCGGTTTTCTCTTGGCAGGCGAGGCCTCAGCGGGCACTCTACCCGGCAGGGACAGTCAGGGGCGTGACTGCTTGATGATCGGCACCATCTTCTTGCTGCTGGCCGGGACCAGCCATTTCTCAGCTTTCGACGTGAGCGGTGCGTGGTACACGCCCGACCGCAAGGCCATCGTGACGATCGAGGATTGCGGTGACGGCACGCCCTGCGGCGTCATCACATGGGTCGAGCCTGAGGGCGGCATCACTCACGACGTCAACAATCCCGAAGACGCGCTTCGCGGGCGCTCGATGCACGGGGTGAAGCTCCTCGCCAATTTCGAGCGCGGTGCCGAAGAGTGGCGGCAGGGCGAAATCTACAATCCCAAGAACGGCCGCACCTACCGGGCCCGCCTCGAACGTATTTCGGATGATACGATCGCTGTTTCCGGTTGTTTAGGCCCAGTGTGCAAGAAGCTCCTCTGGGAAAGGGCGGAGAGCGGGACCGAAAGGGACGCCATCCGTTCCGCGGGAGCGGGCGAGGAGACGTCCGCGCTCTAAGGAGCACGGCGATGGATATAACGGTGGATCATCTGGAGGAAGAGGATGATGGTTATGGCGGGCTGAAGCTCCGCACGGTCATGACCGCTCTTGCCCCTCTCGTGCTTCTGGTCGGCGTGCTCGCATTCCGCTCGGATCTCATCATCCCCGATGCCATCGAGCGGGCGAAGCCCTCCTATTATCCCTCGGTCGCCGTCGTCTTTACCCGCGCCGAGACCGCGAAGCGGACGGTCGGCTATGACGGCATCATCGTCGCCGAACGCCAGCCCGTGCTGCGGGCCGATGGCGACAGCACCATCCTTACGGTCAGCGCCGAGGTCGGCCAAACGGTGCGCGCGGGCGAAGAGCTCTGCACCCTGCGCCGGACCTCCGACCAGTCGAGCTATACCCTCTCCGCGCCGATCGCGGCGACGGTGTCTTCGATCAACGGCAAGCGGGGGACCGTCGTTGCGGACGGCCAGCCCTGCGTGTCGCTCGCCGACATGTCGACCATGGTGGCGCGCGGCGCGATGCCCGAGCGGCATGCCGAAATCATCAGGCCCGGCGACAAGGTCACTGTCACCAGCGGCACCCAGGCCGTCGAGACGGACCTCCGTGTCGTCTACCCCGACGCCGATCTGCGCACGGACGGCGCGCGCAGCTTCGAGGCGGCGATCCCCGAAGGCACGGCGCCGCCCTTCTCCGCCGATGCGGTGATCGAGATGAGGACCGAGCAGATCCTGCCGATCCACGTTCCCTTCCGCAGCCTCTCGCTCGATCCGGGGCTCGGCATGGTGGCGAAGATCGTCACCGGATCGGGGCCTGTGGGCACCCTGAAGACCGTGCCTGTCACCGTGGTCGCGACCACCGAGAAGGGCTTCTATGTGGAGGGGCTTCCAGTGGAAGCGCGCCTGGTCGTCGCCGATCCGGAATTCCCGATCCCGGCGGATGGCGAGACCGTCCGCATCGGCCGGGTGGGCTGAACGGGGCTCAGTCCTTCAGACCGTTCGTCCAGAGAGTCTCGATCCCGTCCGCAAGTTTGGTGACCGAGGGCGGGGTCAGCATCGACATATGCCCGTCCTTCGGCAGATGCAGCCTGCGCGCCCATGTGCCGTGCTTTTCATATTCGGCGAGAAGCTTCGTCGTGCGCTGGCTGACCGGGGTGGCGGTTGCGATGAAGGACGGGATATCCAGGGCCGCCTGAATTTCGTGCTCCATCAGCCGCTTCTCCGTCGCGGCAACTTCGGCGGCGGCGGTTTTCAGATGCGCCGATGAGGAAATCGAGGCGAGCTTGTCCTGCCGCGCATAGCCCGAGAGTTTCAGTCCGTTGGGATGGATCAGCTCCATCACGCTGCTGGCCGTCGTCCCGGCGACATAGGCACCCGTCTTGCCGATCCCCGTCGCCCAGGCGATCCAGCCCTTCCAGGTGAGACCGCTCATCAGGGCCGGGCACACCGCATCGAGGAGGGCCAACCCGCGAAGCCGTTCGGGCATGGCGCAGCCAGCCGTGTGAAGGCGGACCCCGGCCATGGAATGCCCTGCAAGAATGATCCGCCGGTCGATCTCCAGACGGTCGAGCAGCCGCCGCATGTCCTCCACGTGAAACCTCGGCACCGGCGGCTGGTCGTCGGGGAGCGGATCGCTGCCGAACATGCCCGCCCGGGTCTGGGCAATGACGTACCAACCCCTCCCCGCCAGGGCGTGGCTCAAATGGAAGGCATCGGCGTAGATGCCGAAAGACCCCGGATCGAACAGCATGATACGTTTGGAATGCGGGTCGCCATAGCGGGCGATCCTGATCGACCGCTCGCCGTCGATGGCGATGTTTTCCGGCCTGCCTTCGAGAAGCTCGGCAGAGAGTGTCGTAGCGGCAGCGCTTTGCATCATCCCAATCTGCCCGAACTGTGCGTCCTTGTCAGGACAGGTCTTCGCGGGCTCCGGTTCCGCCGGTCAGTAGGCGCAGACCGAGAAACCTTCGCCGATCCAGCAGGCCGGATAGGTTTCGGACCGCTCTGCTTCCCCAAGCCGCACGCTTTCCCCCGAAGCGGTCTTGGTCCGCACATCCGCTTTCCCGGCGGTGTAGACGAAGACGATGATTTCGTTGACCTCGTCATAAAAGGGCTCGCCGCCATCGCGGGTGATCATGAAAGAGCCCCGGCCCATAGGGGTGAAGACGCAAGCTCCGCGGAAATTGTTTGGCCAGAGAAGGCACTTGGCGCTGCGGGTCGGGTTTTCCGGCGTTTCCTCGCCTGCCGGCATTTCGAGATTGCGCTCGATCGCCGCGCGTTCCCTGGCGGTGCGCCGCTCTTCGCTCTCGCCGCAACCGGCAAGGGCCATCAGCAGAAGGGCCCCGCCCATAGCGGCCCACTGTCCTATCCTCGTCATCGAACCCCTTGCCCGCTTCCCGTGCTCTCGATTTCGCGAGCTTAAGGCGCTTTGACCGCGAAGCCAAAGCCTGCTTCACCTTGCGCCATGTCCCGCGCCTTCAGCGTGCCGTCGGGCCTCGGGCCCCAAGGGGTGACGGCGGTTCTCGGTCCCACCAACACCGGCAAGACCTTCTTCGCGCTCGAACGCATGGCGGCGCATAGCTCCGGCATGATCGGCCTGCCGCTGAGGCTTCTGGCCCGTGAGGTCTATCAGAAGATGGTGGATCGCCGCGGCGAGCGGGCCGTGGCGATGGTCACGGGCGAGGAAAAGATCATCCCGCCGAACCCGAACTACTGGGTCTGCACGGTCGAAGCGATGCCGCTCGAGCGTGAAGTGAGCTTTCTCGCTATCGACGAGGTCCAGCTCGCCGCCGATCCCGAGCGTGGACGCATTTTCACCGACCGCATTCTCCATGCCCGCGGCCGGCACGAGACCCTGCTTCTGGGTTCGGACACCATGGCGCCGGTTCTCAAGCGCCTCATCCCCGAGATCGAGTTCCTTGGCCGCGAGCGGTTCAGCCAGTTAAGCTTCATAGGCCACAAGAAGGTCACGCGGCTCCCTCCCCGCTCCGCAGTCGTCGCGTTCTCTACCGAGAACGTCTACGCCATAGCGGAGCTGATCCGGCGGCAAAGAGGCGGGGCGGCGGTGGTGATGGGCGCGCTCAGCCCAAGGACCCGCAACGCCCAGGCGGCGCTCTACAATGAGGGCGAGGTCGACTATCTCGTCGCCACGGATGCGATCGGCATGGGGCTGAACATGGATATCGACCATGTCGCCTTCGCCCAGGGCCGCAAGTTCGACGGCCGCAACGCCCGCGACCTGACCCCTGCCGAAGTGGCGCAGATCGCCGGTCGCGCAGGACGGCACGTCAAGGACGGAAGCTGGGGCAGCACGGCGGATTGCCGGCCTTTCGATGAAGAGGTGATCGAGCGGGTCGAGGAGCACGCGTTCGAACCTGTCCGCGCGCTTCAGTGGCGCAACCCATCCTTGCGCTTCGACAGCGTGCCTGCACTTTTCAACAGCCTCGAGGCGCCGCCGATCGAGGACGCGCTGGTCCGGGCCCGGATGGACGACGACGAAGGCGCCCTGCGGCGGCTGCTCTCGCGTCATGACATTCGCGAGGCGGCGCGCGGCGGCGCGGCGCTCAGGCTTCTCTGGGAAGTCTGCCAGATCCCGGATTTCCGCAAAGTCACGCCCGACCAGCATGCCCTGATGCTCGGCGAGCTATACCATCAGCTCATCGACCGGGGGCGGATCGACCGCGACTGGGCCTCGAACCAGCTCGCCAAGCTCGACAATACAAAAGGCAATGTGGATGCGATTTCGAACCGGATCGCCCATGTCAGGACCTGGACCTATCTCAGTCACCGTGCGGGGTGGCTTGACGATTCGGGTTTCTTCCAGAACGAAGCGCGGCGCATCGAGGACAAGCTCTCCGATGTGCTGCACGAAAGACTGACGCAACGCTTCGTTGACCGCAGAACGTCAGTCCTCTTGAAACGGTTGAAGGACGACGCCCCCCTCCTGGCGGGCGTGCGCAAGAATGGAGAGGTCGTCGTGGAAGGCGAATTCGTCGGGCGGCTCTTGGGCTTCCAGTTTATCCTCGATCCCAAGGTCCAAGGACCCCATGAGAAAGCGGTGCGGTTCGCCGCGCTCAAGGCGCTTCAGCCTGAGCTGATGGCCCGTGCGTCGGCTCTCGCTTCGGCACAGGCAGATGCCTTCACCCTCCATCCGGACGGCACCATCTGGTGGCGCCAGGGAGCCGTGGCGCGGCTCGTCAAGGGTCCGCAGCCCCTGCGGCCGGATTTCAAGTTCGTCGCCATGGAGCACATGCCGGCAAGCGCCGTTGCTGCCATCGACGAGCGGATCAGGCGCTTCATCGCCGACCGCGTCGAAGGCCTGGCCGGTCCGCTGGTCCAGCTTCAGCGCGCGCTCAACCGCCCTTCGGACGATCCCGAAGGGCTGAAGCCGAACGCCCGCGGCGTCGCCTTCCGCCTGGTCGAGAACTTCGGCGCGATCTCCCGCCGTCCAGTGGCGGAGGAAGTGCGCGCCCTGACCCAGGACGAGCGCTCGGGCCTCAGAAAGCTCGGTGTGCGTTTCGGCGAATACACGCTTCACATGCCCGCCCTCCTGAAGCCCGCGCCCGCGCAGTTTCTCGGGCTCCTCTGGGCGCTGTGGAGCGGTAATGATCCCGAGCGCTTCCCCCTCCCCCAGGCCGGGGCGACCTCCGTGCCCGCCGACGAGGCGGTTCCTCACGCCTTCTGGTACGCGGTCGGCTACCGGCCGAGCGGAAAGCGCGCCGTGCGGATCGACATGCTCGAACGCCTCGCCCAAGAGATCCGGCAGGCGCGTGAAGGCGCATCGAAGCAGGGCTTCGAGACCAATCAGCGGATGATGAGTCTCGTCGGCGTCTCCGGCGAGGATTTCGAAGAGATCCTGAAGAACCTCGGCTACCGCAAGCAGACCGTCGAGCGCGAGGTGATCCCCATCGCGCCCGTGGTCGCCGACCCGGCGTCCGAGACTGTGGACGATCCCGCCGCCACCGCCGCGCGCACCCTGCCCCAGGACGAGAAGGCAGCAGCGCCTGCCGAGGCCAGCGAGGCTGCGCCTGCCGAAGCCAGCGAGGCTGCGCCTGCCGAAGCTGCCGCCGAGACCCCTCCCCCTGCTTCAGCGCCTGAAGAACCCGAGATGGCCGAGGCTGGCGCGGAAGGCGATGCCCCGGGCTCTTCTGAGGAAACGCCGGGCACGCCTGAGATGGAAACCGTGACCCTATGGCGCTTCCAGCCTCCGCGGGCGCGTCAGAACAAGGGCGGGCCTGCTCGCGGCAAGCCCGGTGAGCGTGGCCCGAAAGGTGCAAAACCCGGCGGCAAGGGCAAACGGCCGCCGAAAGGCGACCGCGGCCCCAGGCAGTTCAGCTCGGGGCCGAAGAAGCGTAAGGAAGCCGATCCCGACAGCCCCTTCGCGGTTCTGGCTGATCTGAAGAAAGATTGACGCGATCTAAACAATTTGAATAAAATCACGCCTAGGGGCATCGCCTTTGCAGAGGTGGTGTGGTGGGCGTCCCGCTGGGGGGTGCTCGGAATAACGAGGGTAACCCTTATGAAAAACAAGCTTGCTGCGCTGCTCGGCGCGGCTGCGGTTTTTGGCGCGTCTGCTGATGCCGCAACCTTCTGGGCCGATGCGATCGACTGGCAGAACAACGGGACTGTCACCAATCTGAACAACCGTGACGATGAGACGAACGCGCTCGGCAACCCGAACGGCGATTTCCTCGCCCTTGGCCTGACCACCGTCGACTACCAGCAGACCACGGACCAGAGCGATGTCGGCTTTGCCGTGTTCTCGTTCAACAACGCGTCCAGCTTCTGGGCCGGTGATGCCACGGTCTTCGAAGTCACGTTCAATTGCTCGCAGATGCCGGGCGGCCACTGCTCCTATTCGGAGAGCCTCGATGTCTGGTACGGCAATGACTATGATTTCGGCACCAACGACCTTTCGGATGTGCTGGACGACTTCACCTTCGCCGGCGAGATCCTGAACGGTGACGCCCAGAACGGTGAGACGATCCTCATTCCGGGCAACTTCACCTATATCGCGCTGATCGACACCAGCGGCACCCGTTTCCCGAACGGCGCCAGTTTCGACGGCTTCGATGTGGACGCTGTCGGCGTCAACGAAGTGCCGGTCCCGGGTGCTGCGCTCCTGATGGGTTCGGGCCTTCTCGCTGCCGCAGCACGCCGCAAGCGCAAGACCGCCTGAGGCTCACGAGCTTCTCAGGACCAAAGCCGTCCCGTCCGGGGCGGCTTTTCTTTCAGGCGGCGTTTTCGAGACCCGCCCGTCCGAGGGCGAGGAACTTGCCGCGACGCTGGGCTTTCAGATCGGCGGGACCAAGCTCGTCGAGGGCCTCGAGAGCCGCGCAGACCGCTTCCTTCACCGCAGCCATGGCGAGGCCCGGCGCGCGGTGACTTCCGCCAGTGGGTTCGGAGATGATCTGGTCGATCACCTTCAGCTCGAGCAGATCCTGGGCCGAAATCTTCATCGCATCGGCGGCGTCGGGCGCCTTGTTCTCACCCTTGGCCATCGCGTCCTTCCAGAGGATCGCGGCGCAGCCCTCGGGTGAGATCACCGAATAGATGGAGTGCTCGAGCATCATCACCTTGTTGCCCGCGGCCAGCGCCACCGCGCCCCCCGAGCCGCCCTCGCCGGTGATGACCGAGATCACCGGCACGGATGCGTTGAGGAACTTCGCCGTGCAGGAAGCGATCGCTTCGGCCTGGCCGCGTTCTTCGGCGCCGCGGCCGGGATAGGCCCCGGCGGTATCGACGAGCGTGACCACGGGAAGGCCGAAACGCTCTGCCATCTCCACGAGGCGGATCGCCTTGCGGTAGCCCTCGGGCCGGGCCATCCCGAAGTTGTGGGTCAGGCGGCTTTCGGTGTCGGTGCCTTTTTCGTGGCCGATCAGGACGACCCGGTGCTTGCCGAGATGACCGAGGCCACCGATGATCGCGCGGTCATCGCCAAAGGCGCGATCCCCGCAAAGCTCCGTGAAGCCTTCCGCGATGGCGGCGGTGAAATCGCTGAAATGCGGACGGCTGGGATGGCGGGCGACTTGTGTCTTCTGCCAGCGGGAGAGGTTCGAATAAGTGTCGCGCAGCAGTTTCTGCGCCTTTTCCTGCAGCCGTTCGATATCGGGCTGCACTTCGGTCAGCGCGTCGCCGTCGAGCTCGCGCAGGCTGTCGATCTTGGTCTCCAGCTCGGCGACCGGTTTTTCGAAATCAAGATAGGTCCGCATGGCGCGCCTTTCCTTGTCCTTGTGCCAGAGGATGGTGCTCCTCCAGTGCCCGTTTCAGCCTGTCCTGCCGGACATGGGTGTAGACCTGGGTGGTCGTGATGTCAGCATGGCCCAAAAGGTGCTGCAGTGATCTTAAGTCCGCGCCGCCTTCCAGCAAATGCGTTGCGAAAGCGTGCCGAAGAACGTGGGGACTGATTCGCTGCCGCGCGATACCGGCCCTCGTCGCCAGCTCCTTGAGAAGCTGCGCGAAGCGGGCTGCTGTCAGGTGCCCCTCTGCCCCGCGGGAGGGGAAGAGGAACGCCGAGCCCTTGGCGGTCACGAACGTCTCCCTGCCCTCACGCAGGTAAAGCCCGAGCATCTCCTCGGCCTCTTCGGTCAAGGGGACGAGGCGTTCCTTGTCACCCTTGCCGCGCACCTTCAGGATCGAATGATTATCGGGCAGGAAGCTGTCGAGGCGTAAGGATACGAGCTCGCTCACCCGCAGGCCCGAAGCGTAGAGGACCTGAAGAAGCGCCTGCATCCGCAAGGCCTTGGCATCGCCCGCTTCGGCTTCTTCGGCTGCAAGATCGAGGAGCGCTCCTACCTCTTCGACCGACAGGACTTTGGGCAGTCTCCTGGCCTTCTTCGGCGCTTCGAGGCCGATCGCCGGATTGTCGCCGCGAAGGCTCTCTTCAAAGGCAAAGGCGTAGAACTGCCTGAGGCCGGAAAGGCAGAGCGCGGCCGTGGCGGGGGAACGGCCCGTTTCCTCGAGATGAGCGAAATAACGCCCCAGATCGTCGCGGTTGGCGGAGAGAAGGCTCTCGCCATCCTTTGCAAGGCATTCCGAGACCCGCGCCAGATCGCGGCCGTAATTGCGGACAGTGCGCGGAGAGACGCCCCTCTCCACCGTCAGCATTTCCAGAAAGTCGTCGATCGCTCCCCGGTCGCTTGGCTGCATCAGCGGCCCTGACCGGGTTTGAGGCGGGGCACGTAGGCCTCATCGTCAATGGCGCTTTCCCGCAAGGACGCCACCGCCGCGAGAGCGTCCCGCGTGAAGGCCGCCTCGCGCAGGAATTCACTGGCGTTCGCTTCGCTGTAGAGGGTCGAGCCGATCCGGTCGCGGATAGCCGCAGCCTCGCCCTCGGCCTCAATTGCGCCCGACGTCAGCGCACTGAGGAGCATCGCCGCACGGCTGCCGCTGCGCGCGGCCCGGAGGGCGCGGCTTGTCTCTTCTGCCAGCTCGATGTCTTCGCTGCGTGCCGCCAGCGGGTCATAGATCTGGATCTCGCCGACCTTGGGGCCGGAAATTTCCGCACCGACCGCGCCGGCCAGCCGCTGCGCCGCACCCGGACGAAGATAGCCGTAGAGCTTGGCAAGGTTCAGGAAAGCACGCTCCGCGCCGATCGTCTGCTCGGTGGCGAGCTGCTGCATCCAGCGCTCTGCTGCCTCGAAACGGCGGTTGAGAAGCGAAGCCAGCGCGATCTCCGCCGCGAAAGGCGCGGTCTGTTCCTGCGGCATCAGCGAGGCGATTTCGCTGGAGAAGACCTTCGTATAAAGAAGGAAAAGGTCGGGGTTCGACCTTGCGGCCAGAAGCGCCTCGCCGATGGCGACCTCCCGCTCCGAGAAACCTTCCGGGTAGCCTCTGATCCGGCCGATCTCTTCGGCAGCGGCGGTCCCGGTCAGATTGACCGCCGCGTCGCCAAGATCGCGGTCGCCGAGGAGGCTCTCCCGCGCCGCCCGGTAGAGCGCCTGCTCGCGGGCGGGAATGGCGATGCCTTCATCGAGGACGACGGCCGCCGCGACCGAGGGCGCCAGCCGTTCGATGTCGCCGGGCGCGAAGACGCCCGCGTTCTTGCGGTAAGCGGCGTATTGCAGGCCGCTCTCCGGATATTCCGCAATCGGACGTCCTGCCAGAAGCGCGGAGAACATCCGCTCGTCGCTGGCACTCAGCGCACCCTCTTCCCGCGCGAGGCTGATCGTCAGATCGGCCGCCGCGCGCTCTCCGGTATGGATGTAGCAGAAGGCCCGCAGGCGGACGAAGAAGGGGTCCTGCCGCCCTTCGCGCAGACTGGCGCCGCGCTGGCAGGCGGGGTCGATCCTGCCGCGGTAGAGATCGCGGATCGCGGCGATGCGGGACAATGAAGGCCGGGTCGAGAGGCCGGGGGAAAGTTCTGCGAGGCCCCCCGCTTCCATCGCGTAGCCCGCTTCGCTCGCCTTCAGAAGCTTGAGGCCCGCAAGCTGGCTGTCCGCGCCTTCGGGCGCTTCGCCGGGAGAAAGCAGCACCCGGCGCAGGATCATCCGCTTGACCGGGTCATCGAAGCGGGTGGGAAGATTGCGCAGTTGCTCGCCTACCGCTTCCGCTTCGGAACCGGCCCAGAGGTCGCGGGACAAGGCGCCGTCGCTTTCCGTCAGTGTGCCGAGGGCGAAGGGGCTCTGGTCGAAACTGGCGCGTTCGACCTGCGCTGCGGCAGGGCTCAGGGCTGTTGCGAGACTGGCGGCGGCGAGGGCAGCAAGGTGGTTCATGGCGCTTGCCGAGCGGGAAGCTCGACCTCCTGCGTGATGGTGCGGGTCTGCGGCTGGCGCCGATCACCCAGAACGTAGAGAAGCGCCAGGGTGAGGACAACGAGGGTCAGAAGAAAGATGACGAAGCGCAAGGCCCTGCCTCCCTTTTTCGTCCCGTATAAAGGCGCCCGGGGTCAAGCAAAGCCCGAAGCCGATGATTTGTCACCCCTTATCACCGCGTTTGGCGCGATAGGCGGCGAGGCGTTCGGCGATCCGCACCTCGTAGCCTCGCGATGAAGGCTGGTAGAAATGCCGCCGCTCCAACCCCTCGGGCAGGTAGCTGAGCCCGGCATGCCCGCCTTCCCGGTCGTGATCGTAGCGGTAGCCTTCGCCGCGTCCCTCGTCCTTCATCAGCCTGGTCGGCGCGTTCACGGCATGGGCGGGGGGCGGCAGCGAGCCGCCTTTCCGCGCCGTGGCCTTGGCGAGTTTGAAGGCCTTGTAGCTGGCATTCGATTTGGGCGCGGTTGCAAGATAGGCGACCGCCTGGCCGAGGGGGATGTGCCCTTCCGGCTCTCCGAGCTGGCGGAAGGCTTCCCTTGCGGCGACGACGAGTTCGAGGGCGCGGGGGTCGGCATTGCCGATGTCCTCCGACGCGATGACGGTCAGCCTGCGGAAGATGAACATCGGGTCCTCCCCCGCCTCCAGCATCCGCGCGGTCCAGTAGAGGGCGGCATCGTCGTCCGAGCCTCGGATCGACTTCTGAAGGACGCTGGCGAAGTCGTAATGCATGTCCCCCGCACGGTCCCCCGCCGCAGCGCGGACCGAGAAGCGTGACTGCAGTTCCTTCGGGCCAAGCGCTTCGTCGCCTGAGGACGCCGCGATCTGGTCGGCGAGGCCAAGGAGCGCCCGGCCGTCGCCATCGGACGCGGCGATGAGCCAATGGCGACCTTCCTCCGTAAGCGGAAGCGGGTTGCCAAGCGTTTCCTCTGCCCGTTCGAGAAGCGTCCGCAGCGCCCCCTCATCCAGCCGTTCGAGCTTCAGCACCGCCGCCCGGGAGAGAAGCGCGCGGTTGAGCGCGAAGCTCGGGTTCTCCGTCGTCGCCCCGATCAGGGTAACGGTGCCGCTTTCCATATGGGGCAGGAAGCTGTCCTGCTGACGCTTGTCGAAACGGTGAAGCTCATCGACGAAAAGAACGGTGCCTTGCCCGGCGAGCCGCCTGTCCTCGGCGGCGGCGAAGGCTTTCTTCAGGTCGGCCACCCCGGAGAAGATCGCCGAAAGCTGCTCGAAGGCCTGGCCCGCTTCCGTGGCGATCAGCCTTGCAATGGTGGTCTTGCCGGTGCCCGGCGGCCCGTGAAGGATGATCGACGGCAGGGCATCGGTCCGCAGGAGAACGCGTAGCCTGCCGTTGTCTCCAAGCAGCGCTTCCTGGCCGACGACATCGTCGAGGCTCTGCGGGCGCAGCCTTTCGGCAAGGGGGCGGGTCAGCCCGCCCGAAAGTCCGGCCTGGTCGAAGAGGTTCATCCGGCCAGCCGGTAGGTGGCTTCCCGCCCGCGCCGGTCGCGCAGGGTGAGGGTTCCGATGCCCCCCCGTTCGAGCCTTCGCGCCAGCGCCGCCGCGCCTTCGAAGGTCTCTCCATTGACGCCTGCGATGACCGAACCTTCCGGAATACCCAGCCTGCGCGAGCGCCGGCGGGAAATCGGGATCTCGACCACCGTGCCGCTGAGGACGACAATGCCCTGGTCGAAGGGATTGCGGCCGAGCTCGTCGTTCAGCGCAGGCGAGAGGTTGGCGAGGGTCAGCCCGGCGAAGGGCCCGCTGGCCACCGTGGTTTCCTGGGCGGCGGGGATTTCGGGCGGAAGCTCGAGGCGGCTTCTGGTGCGGCGCTCGCGCCCATCGCGGAGGTAGCGGATCTCGACCGTCTCACCCTCTTCGCGGGTGGCGGGACGGTAGCGCAGGCCCTCCCCGTCGAGAATGTTCTGCCCGGCGATCGACAGGATCACGTCGCCTTCGCGAAGCCCGGCCCTGTCTGCGGGACCGCCGGGGTAGAGGCGGCTGATCAACGCGCCCCTCGGCCGGTCGAGACCGAGAGCGGTCGCGATGCGGCTGTCGATATCAGTGCCGAGAACGCCCAGCCACGGCCGCTGGACCGTGTTCGATCCCCCCGCCGCGGAAGCGACGACCCGCTGCACCAGATTGCCGGGGATCGCAAAGCCGATGCCGTTCGATCCGCCCGAGCGCGAATAGATCGCTGTGTTGATGCCAAGGAGCCGTCCGTCGACATCGACCAGGGCACCGCCCGAATTGCCCGGATTGATCGCCGCATCGGTCTGGATGAAGAACTGATAGTCTGAAACCGACACATTGGTCCGCGACAGCGCGGAGACGATGCCGGAGGTCACTGTCTGGCCGACCCCGAACGGGTTGCCGATGGCGAGGACGATATCGCCGACCTCCGCCTGGTCACTGTCGGCGAAGCGGACGCTGGGCAGCGGGTCCTCGGTCTCGATCTTGAGGATGGCGAGGTCGGTCTGCGGATCGGTCAGCAAAAGGTCCGCCTCGAACTCACGCCGGTCGTTCAGGACCACGCGGATCTCGTCCATGCCTTCGACGACATGGTTGTTGGTCACGATCAGCCCGTTCGGATCGACGATGACGCCGGAGCCGAGAGAGTTCTGCCGCCGCTCGCGTCCCCCGGGCCTTGTGCCGAAGAACTGGCTGAAGAAGGGGTCGTCGAAGACGCTGCGCGTGCGCACGGTGCGGCTGGTGTAGATATTGACCACCGCCGGTGCGGTCTCGGCCACGATGGGAGCGTAGGTGGCCTTCAGTTCGAGATCGTTGCGCGGCTGACGGGTCTGTGCCTCAGCCGCCATGGGCATGAGAAGTCCAGCCAGCAAGACAACGAAAAGAATTCGCCTCATCGGATCGCCTCGTTCCTTCCTCGGGTTCCTGCACCGTCTTCGCAGTTAGGCCGCGACCCGGCGCGTGAGAAGCACTGCTGTTTCATTTTCCATAAAGCGCACTGTGCTGGACTCTGCGGAAAAGGGGGTTATGCCCCAAAGCTTCCGCCCTCCCGCTTTTTCATCACAGGGGGAAAGCACGTGCATCTTGGCTATCTCTCCGCTGATGTTGCCCAGACGGGCAAGATTACACTGCGGCGAGAGATCACCGGCCTGCAACGGCGCGGGCACCGGATCACGCTTTACCTGCTTCGCGGCGATGCGGACGAAGTGGACCTGCCGGCGGACAGGATCGTGTCGCTGACGGACGGTGCGGCCTCCGGGCGGCTTCTCGATGGCGTCGCCGCCGCCATGACCCGCCCAGACCGCGGGTTTCGTCTTGCCGTGCAGGGAATGGGCGACACCCTTCGCGGGCGCGACGACCTCGAAGAGACCATCGGCTCTCCGCCGGCGCAGGTTCTGACCGGCCTGCGCTTCGCCAAGCATCTCAGGCGCGACGGCATCGAGCACCTTCATGTGCGCGCGGGCGCAGGGGCAGCGCGGATCGGCGCGATCGCGGCCGATGACGCGAAGCTCGCCATGACGCTGCATATCAGGACCAAAGATCTCCGCGCGTCGGGCCCGCGCTATGTCGACCGCCTCGGAGCGGCATCCATGGTCGCGGCACCTTCGCATCACCATGCCCGACAGCTCGAAGAGCTCGGCCTGCCGAAGGAACGGATCGCGGTCATTCGCGCCGCGCTTCCCGACCTTCCCCAGAGACTGCCCCCGCGCCGGGCCCATGCCGGCGCTCCGGTCATCGGCGCCATGGGACGGCTCGAAGAACGCAAGGGCTTCCGCGACCTGGTCGCCGCCTTTGCGCTTCTCCACCGCGAGCTTCCCGAAGCCTGCCTCGAGATCGTCGGCGAAGGCCCCTTGCGGCCGGATATCGAAAACCTCGTCATCGAGCATGGGCTTCAACAAGCGGTACGCCTCAAAGGCGAACTCTATCACGAGGCGGCCAGGGCGTGGATCGAAAGTCTCGATCTCTTCGTTCTGGCCAGCAAGACCGACAGCGAAGGCCGTCATGACGGCATTCCCATCGCCCTTGTCGAAGCGATGGCTCGTGGCGTGCCGGTCGTGGCAACCCGGCTGGGCGCCCTGTCCGAGCTGATCACCGACGGGGTCAGCGGGCGTCTGGTCACACCAGGCGATCCGCTCAGCATCGCGGGCGCGATGGCGGCGATCTTGCAGAGCGAGGACCGGGCGGACAGCTTCAGGAACGAGGCACTCGCCCATCTCCGGGAAGAATTCTCGGCCGAGGTCAATCTGGGCCGCCTGGAGGCCTTGTTTCAACGCTAGACGTGGGCGGCGGAAAGCTTAGGTGCTGCTGATGATCCTGACGATACTCTCCGCAGCGCACGGGCTGATCGCGCTCGTGCTGCTTTTGCCGGCGGCATGGCTGTTTGCCGAGGTCATGGCTGCCTTGGGGCGGGGCGAGCGGAAACCGTTGCACGGAGAGCCCGGTCCGATTGCTGTAATTGTACCTGCCCACAACGAAGAAGACGGTATCGCCGAGACACTTCAGAACCTACGAGCGCAGGTCCGTGAGATTGATACACTCCTCGTGGTGGCTGACAATTGTACAGACCACACTGCAGATATCGCCAGGACCGAGGGCGCGAAAGTGGTCGAACGGCAGAGCAATACCGAACGGGGGAAAGGGTATGCGCTTCAGTTTGCTCTTGATCATCTTCGTGCCGCTCCGCCGACGAGCGTTATCTTCGCCGATGCGGATTGCTGGCACTCGGATAATTTCGTCGAGGGCATGGGATTGATCGCGGAGCGCTCTGGCCATCCTATCCAGGCCCTTTGTCTGATGAAGGCGAGAGACAACGCTCCTGCTTCTCGTCGCGTTGCTGCATTTGCATGGTTGATGATGACTCAGGTCAGGATGTCTGGACTTTTTCGTCTCATCGGTGCTGCGCGCCTCACCGGTGCCGGTGAGGCCTTTCCATGGTCGATTGCTCAACAGTTGAAACTCGGCTCACCTGAGATTGTTGAGGACCTCGACCTGGCGATCACCTTGGCGAAGGAGGGAATCAAAACTATCCACGTGTCCGAACATCTCGTTGTGAGCTACTTTCCCACCGACGAAACCGCCGCAACCGTACAGCGGGCTCGTTGGGAGCAGGGTTCGCTCCGCATGATGACAAAGAGGGCACCTAGCTTGGCGGTCAACGCGCTTCGAACCCGCAAACTGTGGAAACTGGGGCTCGCGCTCGACATTCTCATCCCACCTCTATCGCTCTTCATGGCGATGGTGATGGGTACATTCCTTCTGGGCGTCGTTCTGGCCTGTGCAGGAGCTTGGGCAAATCTTGTTCCTAGCGCGCTGGCTGCTCTTCTAGCCGCCGCGGCGGTGGTCATCGGATGGTTCCGTTTCGGCCAGGCTACGCTCTCGAAGTCAGATATTCGCGCTCTTGGACCTTTTGTCCTGTCGAAATTCGCGGTCTACGGGAAAACTGGCCGGTCCAGTGCAAAGGTCTGGACACGTACTCCACGCGATCCTGTGAGAGGCGACGAGGAATGACGATCGGTTATCTTCTCAACACTTATCCTGCGACCAGCAGCACCTTCATCCGCCGCGAGATCGAGGCTCTGGAGCGGCGGGGGGTCGAGGTGGCGCGCTTCGCCGTCAGGCGGTGGGATGAGGAGCTGGTCGACCCCCGCGACAGGTCCGAAGCGGAGCGGACGGAGTATCTTCTCTCCGGCAACAAGGCCGCGCTTCTCAAGGCCACTGCCCGGGAGAAGCTGAGCAATTTCGGCGGCTGGCTGAAGGCCTGCCGCGCGGCCCTGACCCTCGCCCGGGCGCAGGGCGATATCGTCCGCCCCCTCGCCTATCTTGCCGAAGCGGCGCTCTTCAAACAGCGCGCGGCGGCGAAGGGGATCAGCCATGTCCACACCCATTTCGCCACCAATGCCACAGCGGTCGCGATGCTGTCGCGGATCATGGGCGGGCCGAGTTACAGCTTCACCGCTCATGGTCCGGACGAATTCGACAATGCCCGGCTCTTCGCCTTCGATCTCAAGCTCCAGCACGCCGCTTTCGCCATCGCCATCACTCATTTCGCGCGGATGCAGCTCATCCGCTGGGGCGGCCATCAGCACCGGGACAAGATCCACGTGGCCCGCTGCGGGCTGGAGCTTTCCGAGTTCCTGCCCTCGCCGCCCCCGCCCGAAAGCACCCGGCTGGTCTGCGTCGGGCGCCTTTGCCCGCAAAAGGGCCAGACCCTCATTCCCGAGGCGATTGCGCCGCTCGTCAGGGACTTTCCCGAACTCGAAGTCGTCCTGATCGGCGACGGCGAAAGCCGCAGCGAGATCGAGAGCGAAGTCGCACGGCTTGGCCTCGAGAAGCACCTGACGCTGAAAGGCTGGATGGCCAACAAGCAGGTGCTCGAAGAGGTCCGGCAGGCCCGGGCGCTTCTCCTGCCGAGCTTCGCCGAGGGGCTTCCCATCGTCATCATGGAAGCGATGGCCCTCGGCCGTCCGGTGATCTCGACCTATATTGCGGGCATCCCTGAACTTCTAGACGAGGATTGCGGCGCGATCATCCCGCCCTCGTCGACCGAAGACCTGCGCGCCGCGATCCGCCGGATCATGGCGACCGGACCTGGAAAGCTCGCCGCCCTCGGCCGGGAAGGACGCAGGCGGATCGAGGAGCGCCACGACATCGACAAGCTCGCCGCGGCCCTCGAAGGCCATTTCGCCGAGGCCGTGGGCGCCCCTGTCGGCAGCGGGAAAGTCGCGCCGCCGCTTCGCTCCGATGCGGCCTAGAGCACCGGACTGCTTCATGGAATCAGTCCGGTGCTCCGGGTTTTCGCTTGGGAGCAACTTTTCACTGCGAACCGGTCCCCACTTCGCGGTCCGTCGCTCTAGCGGCGAAGGATGCTGTAGGCGAAGTCAGGGCCGTGGCCCTGCTTGATCGCCAGGGAGATCCACAGCCACGCCATCTCCTCAAGCGCCCTTGCGTGCTCGATGCCGCGGACGAGGATGGTGTCGAAACCGACGTCCTCGGAAAGCTCGCGCACCAATGAGGCCGCGCTTTCGTCCTGACTGCAGACGAAGTTGACGATCCTGCCGCCCGAATAGTCCGCATCCGCCATGTTCGACGCACCGGTCTGGTTGAAGCTCTTGACGACCCTCGCCCGGGGAAGCCGGCTCTTGAGATAGGCCGCACCGGATGCCGCCCCTTTGAAATCGAGGCCCGAGAGATCACTGGCCACCGGATTGGTGCAGTCGATGAGCACCCCGCCGAAATCGCCCAATTCGTCAGTGACGGCGTCCACCGCCGACCAGGGCACGGCGAGAAGGGTCACGTCCGATTTTCGAAGCCCCTTGCCGATGGCCTTGATCTTCTCGCCGGGGAGATCCTCATATTTCGGATCGTCCGGGTCGCGCAGGTTCCAGACGATCTCATGGCCCGCCCTGTGCCAGACATTGCCGAGAGCCCGGCCCACATTCCCCGCTCCGATGATCGCAATGCGCACGGCCTCGCCTTTCGTTTCGCGGGAACGAGAATAGGCCCGAGGGCGCGCCAGCGTCCAGCGCGCTAAGACACCCCCTCAGCCCTGCGGGCAGCTCCCCCTTCAGGGGGCGGTGCCCCGAAGGGGCGGAGGGGGCGCGCAGCACGAAAGCCCGCCCGTGGGCGGTTTTCCGGATGCAGGAGTGAAGCGGACGGCGAAGCCGCGCTTGAAGGTTTAGTATGTTGCGAGACCTGCCGTCCGCTCCCGGTCAATTTGCGAGAGGCCCCCAAGGAGCGCTTCAATCTCTCGCCCCGAGGCCCCCGGTTGTCATCCGGAAGCCCTGCCGAGGTGACCGCCCCTCCGCCAAGCCGCGACGACCGGCCTGTCCTGTCTCAGCGGAGAGGACGGTCAGCATAGGTGAGGTCTGGAAGGGGTGGATAAGTCGGGATGCCCCCTCAGACGGCTTCGCCGCCACCTCCCCCTCGTAGGGGGAGCGTTCCTCCCCCTACGAGGGGAGGTGCCCGCAAGGCGGGCGGAGGGGGTCAACGTTCCTGTGCCAACCGTGTCTCGCACGCCCCGATGACCTGCCAGATGCCAGCCAAAACATAGTCCATTGCACCGTAGACTTCGCTGTTAGTTGCGCGAAATACAGTCCAGCTCTGTGCTTCGAGAAAGGCTTCACGCCGCCTGTCTCGAAGCATCGCCGCTTCATCGCGGTAATGACTGTCGCCATCGACCTCGATCAGCAGCCTGAGAGGCAGGCAGGCGAAATCGGCGATGTAGGGACCGACCGGATGCTGGCGGCGAAAAAGATGCCCGAACTGCCGTCTTCTAGGCTTTGCCCACAAAAGCCGCTCGGCCGACGGCATGGCCTTCCGGAAAGAACGGGCGCGGCCGATCGTAGAGTGCGGCATGACGCGAACATAACAAGAACGGCCGGAGACACAACATCTCGTAGCAGCGCCCCTTCAACCCTTCGGGCAGCTCCCCCTTGGGAGGGGGAGCGGAGCACGACCCCTCCTCCCCCGCCTTTCCCCATACCCGCCGACGCGCTAACCGCTTCCGATGAGCAAAATCCACATCATCGGCGCAGGGCTCGCCGGATCCGAAGCGGCATGGCAGGCGGCTGAAGCGGGCGCCGACGTCGTGCTTCACGAAATGCGCGGCGTGCGCGAGACCGAGGCGCACAAGACCGACCATTGCGCGGAGCTCGTCTGTTCGAACTCCTTCCGGTCGGACGACAAGGAGCACAACGCCGTCGGCCTTCTGCATGAAGAGATGCGGCTCTGCGGGTCGCTGATCCTGCGCGAGGCGGACCGCCATCAGATCCCCGCCGGGGGCGCTTTGGCCGTCGATCGCGAAGGTTTCGCGGAGGCGGTGACCGAGGCGATCGAGAGCCATCCGAAGATCACCCTCACCCGTGAGGAAATCACCGGCCTTCCGCCCGAAGACTGGGGCCCCACGGTGATCGCCACAGGCCCCCTCACCTCGGACAGCCTCGCCAGGGCGATCCTCCAGGAGACCGGCGAGGAGGAGCTGGCCTTTTTCGATGCGATCGCGCCCATCGTCTACAAGGACTCGATCGACTTCTCGAAAGCGTGGTTCCAGTCGCGCTACGACAAGCCGGGGCCCGGGGGCACGGGCAAGGATTACATCAACCTGCCCCTCGACGAAGATCAGTATAACGCCCTTCTCGATGCAATCATCGAAGGCGAAAAGACCGACTTCAAGGAGTGGGAGAAGACCACGCAATATTTCGACGGCTGCCTGCCGATCGAGGAGATGGCCCGGCGCGGGCGCCAGACCCTGCGCTTCGGCCCCATGAAGCCGGTGGGCCTGACCAACCCGCACAACCCCACCGTCAAACCGCATGCGATCGTCCAGCTTCGCCAGGACAACGCGCTCGGCACGCTCTACAATATGGTGGGTTTCCAGACGAAGCTGAAATACGGTGCGCAAGGCGATGTCCTCAGGATGATCCCGGGGCTCGAAAAGGCGCGCTTCGCGCGGCTCGGCGGCATTCACCGCAACACCTTCCTGAACTCGCCCAAGCTCCTCGATGAAGAGCTGCGTCTGCGCTCACGCCCGCAGTTCCGCTTTGCCGGGCAGGTGACGGGGGTCGAGGGCTATCTCGAAAGCGCCAGCATCGGGCTTCTCGCCGGCCGGCTCGCGGCGGCGGAAGCGATGGGGCTGGCTGGCCGCCTGCCGCCGCGCACCACGGCCCTCGGTGCACTCCATTACCACATCACCGAAGGCCATATCGACGGCGGCAAGGGCAGTTTCCAACCGATGAACGTCAATTTCGGCCTCTTCCCCGAGATCGAGCAGCCGACCCGCGATGCGGAGGGCAACCGGCTGAAAGGCAAGGAGAAAGGCCGCGCCCGCAAGCGCGCGATGACGCGGCGGGCGCTGGTGGATCTTGAGGGGTGGTTGGGGGAATCTGCGAAAGCTGCATAACATTGTAGTGAGATCGGTAGTCTTCTGTTAAGATATGACTATGGCAGGCTCACAACTCACCCCCCGCACACTCGCGCTTCTCCTCCTCTCAGGGGCTGGTTTCGCTGGCGCGCTGATCCTTCTCGACGTGCTTTATCGCGGCGCTGCGACCCAATGGCTGGCTCTTGGCGGGCTGGTCACGGTGATCGGCGGCGCGGCGATGGCCCTGCGCTTCGTCAGGCAGCACCAGCGCCGCCGGGCCATGCGGGGTCTCGCCTGAGACCCTGAGGGGGCGCTGCAGAACAACTGCAGAACATCCTTGATGTTCTCTTCGTGTTCCATTATGTTGGAACCATGCAAGCGCCTCTTCATTTTGCCGTCGACAACCGGCTTCCTGAGATCCTGGATCGTATGCGGCAGATCATTCCGTCCAGGCCGCAGAAGGCGGTCACCAATCCCCTCGACCAACTGCTCTACGGCGTGGTGGCGCAGGGTCTTTCTTCCGCCGGCGCCACGGCCAGCTATCAGAGGCTGCGGCGGTCCTTCCCGAGTTTTGCGAGCCTGCGCGATGCGGACCCTGAAAAGCTGCGTCCCCTGCTCGTCGGCATTCCCGCCGCAGCGCTGAAGGCTGCTGCCATTCCCGAAATCCTGCGGCTTGTCGAAAGCGCTTTTGGCAGCCTGACGCTCGAGCCCCTGGCGCGGCTCGAAACCGAAATGGCAATGCGCTTCCTGACGAAACTGCCGCGGGTCAGCGAGGAGATCGCGGCCTCCGTTCTTGCCTTCACCGGGCGTGAGCGGCTGGTCCTCTCCGTTGATCGCGAAACCGCACGGCCGCTGCGTCGCCTGGGCCTTGCCGAGCCGGGGGCGCCCCTTTCCGCCCTGCCCCGTCAGCTGATCGAGCGGGCACCGGCGGACTGGCGTGCGGCTGATTTTGCGCTTGTCGGTCAGGGCCTCTCGCGGGTGGCGTCACGTTGGTGCCACCAAGGCAAGCCGGACTGTGCGTCCTGCCCGCTTTCGAGCCTCTGCCCCACCGCCGAGAAGGCAAGCGCCAAGGTCGTGGCCTTCCCCTTCGGCACGGCACGGCGGCCTTCGGCCGATTGAGATAGAGCAACGGACCGCGAAGTGGGGACCGGTTCGCGGTGAAAAGTTGCTGCCAAACTGAAACCCAAAAGCCACTGACTGATTCCATGAACCAGTCCGGTGCTCTAGGCCCGTCCGGTCAGGACCGCGCGGAAAACCGCGGCCTTCTGCATCAGGGGGTTCTGCCGCCGGATGACCGATCCGCCGCTCGGCTTGAAGAGCGACAGCGGTGCTGCAGCGAGACTGCTGCGCACGCCCTTCGCCTTGCGGAAACGGTCTAGTTCCCTCGCCAGTTCACCTTCGAGTTCCGGGTTCGCAGCCAGGCTCCGCGCGAAACGGCGGGCCGGGGTCTCGGTTCCGTCCTCATGCGGAGAAGCCTGGGCATCAGGTGCGATCCGGCAGAGGGCGTGAAGGGAAAGGCCCTCCCCGTCGCTCGTCTCACCAAGCACAGTCGCGAGGGCCCGCTCGAGGTGGCCAAAAACCTTCTGCCGCGCTTCCAGCGCATCACCGAGGCCGGTGTCCTGCCCGGGCTCGAAGAAGGCTTCCATTCCGTCGATCAGGCGCAGCAGGATCTGGAAAACCGGGCTGCTCCGATCCAGCGTTCCAGCAAGCGCATCGGTCACGGGGTGGCGCCGCACCGGCCCTTCACCCTTCACCTCGTTCAAGGCATCGCGCCACCATTGAAGCCGGATGCGGCCGAGCATGGCGTTGGAAACCCGGCGCGGCGCGCCGATCACCTCCGCCGCGAAGGCCAGCACGGCCAGCCACGCAGCGCGGCTTTCGTCGGGCACATAGGGAAGAACCAGAAGATGGTCGGGCTCGAATGCCTCGACCTCATTCAGGAGGTAGGCCGCCCCATCGGAACCGAGAGGCGCAAAGCGCTCCGGCCTCACGCCCGGGCCGCCCCCTTCTCCCCTGCTTTCTCGCCTTCGGACCAGTCACGGTCGACCCCGGTGAAGAGCAGGAAGGGCGATGCGATATAGACCGTCGAATAGGTGCCGACGATCACGCCCCAGATCAGCGCGACCGAGAAACCGCGCAGCACCTCGCCGCCGAAAAGGAACAGCGAGACCACCGCCAGAAGCGTGGTCAGTGAGGTCATGATCGTCCGTCCGAGGGTCTGGTTGACCGACATGTTGATGATGTCGCGCAGGGCCATGGTCTTGTATTTACGCAAGTTCTCACGGATCCGGTCATAGATGACGACGGTATCGTTCATCGAATAGCCGACGATGGTGAGAAGCGCGGCGATGATCGCCAGGGTGAATTCGAGCTGGGTCACGGCGAAGATGCCGATGGTCAGGATGACATCGTGGGTCAGCGCCAGGATCGCGCCGATCGAGAACTGCCATTTGAACCGGGTCCAGATGTAAAGAAGCATCAGGCCGATCGCGACCACGACGGCGGTGATGCCGCGCTGGACGAGCTCGCCGGAAACCGTGGGCCCGACGACGTCGACGCGGCGGACCGCGATGTCATCACCGAGGGTCGCGCGCAGGGCATCCTGCACGTCCGAAGCGACCTGGTTCTGAAGGGTGTCGTCGTCTTCGGTGTCGCCGTCGCCGTCTTCGACCGCTTCGATGAAGACCACGATGCCCTGCTGGCCGTCCGAGGCGGCAATGTTCTGAACCCGCACATCGCCGAGGCCCAGGCCGCCGACCGCCTGACGGGTATCGGTCAGGTCCTGCTCGTCGAAGGTCTGCCCGTCGCCGGGTCCGACCTCGACGGTGACGCCGCCGCGGAAGTCGATCCCGAAATTGAGACCCATGGTGAAGAAGGCCGCGATGGAGCCTAGGAGGAGAAGCGCGGAGACAACGAGAGCGATGCCGCGAAAGCGGACGAAGTCGATCCGTGTGTCGGAGGGGACGAGTTGGAAAGCCATGGCGCGCTCCTCAGATCGCGAGGGTTTTGGGGCGGGCTTTCAGGACATAGCCGCCGGCAAAGACGCGGGTGATGACGAAAGCGGTGAAGACCGAGGTGATGACGCCGATCCCCAGAGTGACGGCAAAGCCGCGGACGGGGCCGGAGCCGAGCTGGAACATGATCAGCGCCGCGATCAGGGTCGTGATGTTGGCATCGAGAATGGCCGACCAGGCGTTGCGGTAGCCCGCCTCGACGGCGGCCACGGCGCCCTTCCCGCCCTGGATCTCTTCGCGGATCCGCTCGAAGATCAGGACATTCGCGTCCACGGCCATGCCGATGGTCAGGACGATCCCTGCAATGCCGGGAAGGGTCAGGGTCGCGCCCAGAAGCGACAGCGCGCCTGCGATCAGCAGCACGTTGGCGATCAGCGCGATATCCGCGTAAAGGCCGAAGCGCCCATAGGTGAAGGCAATGTAGATCACCACGAGGCCAAAGCCGATCAGAAGCGCGATCGTGCCCGCGCGGACCGAGTCGGCGCCGAGATCCGCCCCGACGGTGCGCTGCTCGAGCACGGTCAGCGGCGCGGGAAGCGCGCCGGATTTTATGAGAATGGCAAGCTCGGTGGCTTCCTGGGGCGAGAACCGCCCGGTGATCCGGCCCGAACCGCCAAGGATCGGGGTCTGGATGGTGGGCGCCGAGATGATCTGCTCGTCGAGGACGATCGCGAAGCGGCGGCCGATATTCTCGCGGGTGACATCGGCAAAGCGGCGCTGGCCGCGGCTGTCGAAAGCGAAACTGACCTGGAAGGCGCCGCCATCAGGATTGGGCTGGGCCGAGGCATCGGTGATCATGTCCCCGGTAACGTCCGCCGTCTGGAAAAGGGCGAGGCTAAGGCCGGTATCGCTGTTCGGCAGCACGAGGCGCCGCGGCGGAATACGGCCGGCCGCGATGTCGGTCGGGGTAACGCTGTCATCGACCATGTGAAAGCTGAGCTGGCCGGTCCGTCCGATGACCGATTTCAGCCGCTCCGAATCGCTGTCGCCGGGGACCTGCACCACCAGGCGGTCCTCGCCCTGACGCTGGATCGAGGGTTCTGTGGTGCCAAGATTGTCGATCCGGCGGCGCACGGCGCTGATCGATTCGTCGACCGCGTTGGACGCGTAATAGGCTTTCGCCTCTTCGGTCAGGCTGACGCGGATGGTCCGCTCGCCCTCATTGCCCTCGACCCGGAGGTCGCGGCCCGACGCACCGCTGAGGGGGCGCGAGAGGCGGCGGAGCCGCTCTTCGGCCGCCTGAAAGTCTTCGGCCGCCGGGATCCGCACGACCATGGTGTCGCCCTGCCGCTCCGGTCCGCGGAAGGTGATCCGCGGCGAACGCCGGAACTCCCGCCGGATGTCGCCGCGGAGGTTGTCGACCCGCGCCTGGATGACTTCCTCGGTGCCGACACCCAGCAGGAGGTAGGACCCCCCTTGCAGGTCGAGACCGAGGGTCAGGCCGGTATCCGGAAAGCCGGGGACCTCTTCGTCCGCAGCGAAGAAATTCGGGACGGTGACATAGGCGGCGAGCAACATCAGCACGATCAGGCCGATGGTCTGCCAGCGTTCAAAACGGAGCAACGGTTATAATCCTCAGCTTTTCGGCGCGTCGGTGGTCGCCGCTGCCGGCTCGCCCTTGGTGCGGACATCGCCAAGGCTGGCCTTGACCACCTGAACCTCGACACCTTCGGCGATCTTCACAGTGATTTCGTTACCATCGCTGACCCGGACCACCTTGCCCACGAGACCGCCTGCGGTGACCACGGTATCGCCGCGTTTGACCCCTTCGATCATCGCCTGATGCTTTTTCCGCGCCTGTTGCTGCGGCCGCATGATCAGGAAGTAGAAAACCACCATGATCAGGAGGAAGGGGAAGATCTGGATGAGGAAATTCGGCTGCGGGACCTCGCCAGCGGTGGATTGGGCGGCGGCCGTGCCGAGCAGCGCAAAAAGTGAGAGCATCGCCTGGGAACTTTCTTGGTTCGGAGAGGTTCGTTTCGGATCAGCGAGCGCTATAAGCTGCCCTTGGGCCGCACCGCAACCATGCGCGGAAGACCGGCCATATCCTTTTCGACCGAAACGGCGAAATGCGGCAGGCTCTCCTTGTAGATGGCCTGCGCGGTTTCTTCCTGATCGTAGCCGATCTCGACAAAGGCAGAGCCCGAAGGCGCCAGCATTCTCGCTATGACCTCAGCCACCTGGCGGTGATCCCGCAGCCCGTCGGGCCCGCTGTAAAGCGCGCCCTTCGGCTCGAAACCAGCCACGCTTGCGGGCAGTTCGGTCTTTTCGGGAATGTAGGGCGGGTTGGCGAGGATGAGGTCGAAGAGCTCGCCCCGCAGCATCACGGGCACGTCTTCAAAGCGCATCTTCTCGAGCCGTGCCCGGCCGGTCAGGCGCAGTGCCTCGCGGTTGCGCGCGGCCACGGCCAGGGCTTCCGCGCTCGCATCGATGCCGATGCCGCGCGCTTCGGGCATTTCGAGAAGCGCGGTCAAAAGGAGGCAGCCGGAGCCCGTACCGAGATCGAGAACCCGCCCCGCATGGCTGCCGCGGCTCGCATCGATCAGGAGCTCCGTCTCGGGCCGCGGGATCAGGACCCCCGGTTCGACCGAGAAGTTCCGCCCGTAGAATTCCTGCCGGCCGGTGATATAGGCCACCGGCTCGCCCTCGCGGCGGCGGGTAAGGAGCGCCGCGAATCGCTCCAGCACCTCGTCCGGGACAGGGTCGCGGTCATGGGCGATGAGCCCTGCGTGGTCGAGACCGGAGGCGAGCATCAGAAGGACCCGCGCGTCGATCTCCGGCGTCGGTGAGGCCCGCAGCCTCCGCCGCCCCCTTGCGAAAGCATGGGCGTAGTTTTCGCGCCGCGTGATCATGCCCCCTCGTTCATGTCGGCGAGCCGATCGGCGTGATCCTGAAGCACGAGAGCGTCGATCAGTTCGTCAAGCGCCTCCCCTGCGATGATCTTGTCGAGTTTGTGGAGCGTCAGGCCAATGCGGTGATCGGTGACGCGGCTCTGCGGGAAATTGTAGGTGCGGATGCGCTCGGACCGGTCGCCAGAGCCGACCTGGCTTTTCCGGTCGGCGGATCGCTCGGCGTCGATCCGCGCCCGCTCAGCGTCGTAGAGCCTCGCCTTGAGGACCTTCATCGCCTTGGCGCGGTTCTTGTGCTGGCTCTTCTCGTCCTGCTGGATGACCACGAGACCGGTGGGCAGGTGGGTGATCCTGACCGCCGAATCGGTGGTGTTCACCGACTGCCCGCCGGGGCCGGACGCGCGGAAGACATCGACCCTGAGGTCAGCCTCGCTGAGCTGGATATCCACGTCCTCGGGCTCGGGCAGGACAGCTACGGTGGCGGCGGAGGTGTGGATACGGCCCTGCGTCTCGGTCTCGGGCACACGCTGGACCCGGTGGACGCCGCTTTCGAACTTGAGACGCCCGAAAACGCCATCGCCCGTGACCGAAGCCTGGATTTCCTTATAGCCGCCGACGCCGCTCTCCGATGCCCCGAGAACTTCGATCCGCCAGCCGCGATCGGCAGCGTAGCGCTGATACATACGGAAGAGATCGCCTGCGAAAAGCGCAGCCTCGTCACCGCCGGTGCCGGCCCGCACCTCGAGAATGGCGGGCGCGTTGTCGGCCTTGTCCTTGGGCAGGAGCATGATCTGAAGCTGCTCTTCGAGTTCGGGGATGCGCCCCTTCAGCGAAGCCGCTTCGTCCCGCGCCATCTCTGCCATGTCGCTATCGTCGCCAGACGCCATCTCCTCGGCTTCGGTCAGCTCGCGGCGTGCCGAGGACAGCTCCCGCGCTGCATCAGCGACGGGCTTCAGCTCCGCATGCTCCTTGGACAGACGAACGATATCATCAGGGTCCGAGACCGTCTGCATCTCAGCTTCCACCGCTTTGAAGCGGGAGATGACAGCGTCGAGTTTTTCCTGGGGAATCATCGCCCGGTCATATCCAATCCAAAGGCCCGCTCGATCATGCGGCCTTGTCGAAGAACATAAGATAGATCAGCCGGCCATCATCGAGAGAGTTTCCGAAGCCGGGACCAGCCGTATGCCACATCCATGGCCTGAGCAGCAGCAATCTGTTCTCGACGGCAGGCACGGTCATGTAATTGTCCCAGGCATCAGGATCGAGCCCGTCCTTGCCGATGACCTCCGTGACGAGTTCATCGTCGTTCTTCACACCGAAATCGGCATATTCACTGGGCCGGATGGCCGTGCGATCGCTGCTGGTCCTTTTATGCCTGAAGAACTGGGTGCCGTGCTTCGGATCGGCGTGTCCACGGAGGTACAGGATGCCCGACCAGTAGCAATTGTCGACATGCACGTTGGCGAGGCCCTTATCCTCGGCGAGAGTGAGCCGCATCTTCGCGTGCGCGTTCCGGTAGGACGGGGCGAGCCGCTCCCCGACGATGTGGCTGACCATCTCGGTGAGCTGGTGGATGGCCACGGCCTTGTCCGAATTGCGCCCGGGAAAATTGGTATCCTCGGTTTTATCCGGAAACTGAATTCTTTTCGCCGCGCCCTGAAGATCGGCGATATTGTCGAGGAATTCGTCGATGACGATGACGTTGCGGATCATGCGGTGGGCCTAAATCGGCGATGCTGTGGGCACAAGGCCCCCGCCCTACTCCGCAGCCGCGCTGGCCGCCTCGATCTCGGCGGCTTTCTGTTCGCAGAGCTCGACCAGTTTCTCGATCATGTCGTCATTCTTGAGCTTCTCGGCCGGAACCCCGCCGAGATAGAGCATGCCTGCGTCCTTGCCGCTGCCGCCGCCGGTAAAGCCGATATCGGTCTCACGTGCTTCGCCCGGGCCGTTGACCACGCAGCCGATAACCGAGAGCGACATGGGCGTGGAGATATGCGCGAGACGTTGCTCCAGCTTCTCGACGGTGCGGATGACGTCGAAACCCTGGCGCGCGCAGGACGGGCAGGAGATGACGTTGACCCCCCGGTGCCGGAGGCCGAGCGATTTGAGGATATCGAAGCCGACGCGGATCTCCTCTTCCGGTTCTGCCGATAGGGAGACGCGAATCGTATCGCCGATCCCCGCCCAGAGGAGATTGCCGAGCCCGATGGAGCTTTTGATGGTGCCGGACATCAGCCCGCCCGCTTCCGTGATGCCGAGATGGAGCGGCGCTTCGGTCGCTTCGGCGAGGCCGTGATAGGCTGCCACGGTGAGGAAGACGTCCGACGCCTTCACCGAGATCTTGTACTGCTGGAAGTCGTGTTCTTCCAATATGTTGGCGTGGAAGAGGGCCGATTCGACCATCGCTTCGGGACAAGGCTCGCCATATTGCTCGAGCAGATGCTTCTCCAGGGAGCCGCCATTGACCCCGATCCGCATGGAGCAGCCATGGTCCTTGGCTGCCTGCACCACCTCGCGCACCCGATCTTCCGAGCCGATATTGCCCGGGTTGATGCGCAGGCAGGCGGCGCCGTTCCGGGCAGCTTCGATGCCTCGTTTGTAGTGAAAATGGATATCGGCGACGATCGGGACCGGCGAGTGCTTGGTGATCTCCTTCATCGCCGCCGTCGATGCCTCGGTCGGGCAGGAAACGCGGACGATGTCCGCGCCCGCCTCGACGATGCGCTCGATCTGCTCCAGCGTCGCTTTCGCATCCGCGGTGTCGGTGTTGGTCATCGACTGCACCGCGATCGGTGCGTCGCCGCCGACCGGAACATTGCCGACCATGATCTGCCGGGATTTGCGCCGTTCGATATCTCGCCAGGGCCGTACGCTCATGGTGCTGCCTGTCCTGCTTGCCGCCTCGGCATCAGTTAGGGCGCGCCGGGGCCAAGCTCAACGTCTTATCCGTCGTCTTATCCGTCACGCCGGTTTGTCGAAGACGAATCTGGTCAGAAGTCTCCGGCTGTTCGAGGGGGTAACCGTTGCGGGATCAAATCGCCAGCGGCTGATCGCGGCAAGGGCGGCCCCGTTGAAGCATGGATTGGTCGAGGAGGTGATCCGCGGCCCGGCGATCCGGCCTGCGCTATCGACATTATAGGCGATGGTCACGGTCTCGACGTCCTGCGCCATGCCGCGGCAGAGGGGCGGATAGCCCGCCTCCGCGCTGGCGGTCTGTTGAAGGACGACGGCACGCGGTTGGGGCGCTGCGAGCTCTGCCGGCTCTTCGGCGGCAGGCGTCACCGATTCGGTCGGTTCCGTCACGGAAGCGGTGGCGGGTTCGCTTGTCTCCGGGGTTGCCGCAACAGGCACGTCGGCGGCCGTTTCTCCAGTTTCTCCGGCAACGGCGCCCTCTTCCGTAAGCGCGTCAGTCAAGGTCGCCTCCGGGACCTCGACCCGCTGCTCACCAAGGGTTTCCTCGGGCTCCTCAGGCACGGTGACCGCAACTTCCCTGTCGTCGGCCGAGAAGGAGAAACGCTCGTTCTGTTCGGTTTCCCCGGGCTGGGTCTTCACCAGAAGCTGCCAGCAGATCCACAGGACGACGCCGAGCACCGCGAGAAGCGCAATCACGCTCAACTCGCGCCCGCCATCGCTGTCGGTGCTTCGTTTGACCGGGGTGATTCCCGGGGCGAGGTCCTGCTTGGTGTAGCCTGCCTGCTGCCTGAAGCGGTCCATCAGGGCATCTTCGGGCAGGCTGACTTCCCGGGCATAGGCCCTGACGAAACCCATGGTGTAGGGCTGCGAAGGCAACACGGCGATGTTCATCGCTTCGATCGCGGCGACGTGCTCTTCCTTTATATTGGTCCTGCGGGCGATATCGCTTCGCGTGAGGTTCAATGCATCGCGCGCCGCATGCAGCATGCCGCCTGCGGTCTTCAGATCACTGTCGAGATCGGCCTGACGCCGCTGCCGCGCGTCGTCCAATGCGACAACGTCTGCCACCGACTTCCTGTCCCCTTGCGCCATCGGTCTTTAGCTTTCTGTTGCGTGGTCTGAGGAGGACACCCCAGATAGACACCCTGCCAAGCTTGCGAATTCCATGCCGATCACGAACGTGAAAACCGCCTTACGGGAACCGTTTAACACAATTTCCCGCGTCTTGGCACCGGGAGGGGCGATCGTGCCTAACGCGCTCAGCAAAGAGGTTTCAGCGTGATGGACCTGCTCGACCTGCGCGGCATGCGGTGCCCCCTGCCCGTCCTCAAACTGGAAGCGGCGATGCGTAAGGCCGCAGGCGATCAGGCCTTCAGGGTCCTTGCCGACGATCCCCTGGCCCGCCTCGATCTTCCCCATGCCGCAAGAGGAGCCGGCTGGGCCTGCAAGGAGGAAGAAGCGCCGGCGGGCGCCTTCGCTTTCAGGATATCACAGTCCCGTTAGGCAAAAGATGCGGCTGGGGGATGTGCGAGGGGCTGAATAACTGTTAATAGATTCATAAAGCCTGTATTCAGGGCGGGTACGACTTGCGGGCATTGGCGCGGGGAGCAAGGCAGATGGTGGCTTGGCGTAGGATTTGGCAGCTTGGACTGTCGGCGGCGGCATCGGTGGTGTGCCTGACAGGGACGGCAGCGCTGGCCGATTACGAGAATGCGCTGAAGACCTATCTGCGGGCGACCGATTCGGAGAACCCCGGCAGCATCGTGGTCGGCGCGATCGACCTTTGGGAGAAGTCGGCCCTGGCCGGTGATGTGCGCTCGGCGCGGATCCTCGGCGATCTCTACTGGCGTGACGACCTTCTCAAGGGCCGCGACGACGATCTCGCGCCGGAGGAGACAGGCGTTGTCTCGCGCGATCCGGTCAAGGCGCTGAGCTGGTACATCCTGGCTGCGACCCATGACTTCAGCGCCTATCAGCAGAAAGACCCGCTTCCTTCCGAGCTTGCGGCCCGGACGATGGCCGAGCGTGCCCTGCCCGAGCTGCGCCGTTCCATGAGCGATGCTGCCGTGGCTGCCGCCGAAGAGAGGGTCGAGCAGCTTCTGGGCGGCGGGTCCGCCTTCGATCTGCTGCGCCTCGGCCAGATGCGCGCGGCGGGACACGGGCTTTCGAAGAACAATGTCGAGGCACTGAAGTACCTCTATCTCGCGCGGGGACGCGGGCGGGGCGCCAATGCCGACGCGGCCGAGCTTATCGAGAGGCTGGAAGAGGTGATGGTCCGCCGCGACGTCCAGATGGCGAGCCGCCTCTCCGACGGCTGGCAACCCCCCCTGCCCGAGACCTACGCGCTCCTCACCGAGAACGAGCGGAACGACGCACAGCGTCTGACCCAGCTTCAGTATCAGGAGCTGCGCGACAATCTCGAACGCCTGGAGAAGGAATTCCGCGGCGGCGACAGGGTCACCAGCGAAGCGCTCAAGGCGCTCGGCTATTTCTACGACACGCGCGGCGACGGAAAGCTCGACGCCACCGACCGCGACCTCGCCGTCAAGCGTTTCCAGCGTTCGCTTTTCGCGGAGGGCCGCCCCGCCGACCGGATCGGCGAACCCTTGAGCGAAGAAGAAGAAGCCCTCGCAAACGATATCGCGACCGGCGATCTTACCGATCTTCAGACCGTTGAGCTGATGCGGCAGGCGGCGATGCGCGGTCACGCACCCTCGCAGCACATCTACGGCGTGATGCTGGGGCGCGGGATCGGCGTCCGCAAGAACGGCCGCGAGGCGATGGAGATGCTGCTCGCCGCGGCGGAGCAGGATTACGCCCTCGCCCACTACTCGGCGGGTATCTTCTACATCGAAGGCATCACCGCCACCGAATCACTGCGGCCGAGCAAACGCGAAGCCTGCTTCCACCTGCGCAGCGCCGCCGTCCTCGATTACGCGAAGGCGGAAGACGCCCAGCGCGACTATTGCAAGTGACAGGGAAGGGACGGATGATCATGGCACGGAACACCCTCACCATTCGCAAGGCCGTTCTTCTGGGTCTCGCTGGCGCAGCGCTCTCCAGCAGCGGCACGGCGTATGCGCAGGACACGATCGGCGGCTTCGATACCTCGATCAAGAAGGAAGAGAGGAGCGAGCGCCCCAAGCGCGAGAAGATCGTCTATGTCAACCAGCAGGCCGGCCACCCCGGCCCGAAGACGCTGGAAGACGCGCTGGACCTGGTCAAACCGGACGGCGAGATCGTCATCCATCCGGGTGAGTACCGCCTGCCCAAGAAGGTCTCGCTTCGCAGAAATGTTTCGATCCGTGGCCTTGATGACGATTACGGCAATGCTCCGGTGATGAAGGCGTCGAACGGCTGCCTGTCCCTTGGGAGCGAGACGGTCTCGGCCCGGGTCAGCAACCTGACCTTCCGTAGCCACAGTGACGCGAGCTGCATCAATGTTTCCGGCGGCCGCCTGCACATGGTGAACACGCAGATCCTCGGCAGGCGCGCCGGGCGGCACAATATCGCCGGTGCGCATCACATCGACACCGGGGACGGGATCTTCATTCCCGATCAGGCGATCAACACCACCTCCGCCCTCGTCTCGATCACCGGCGGCGACGTGACGATCAGCGGCGGGAAGATCGAGGGCGGCACCACCGGCGTCCTGGTCGATCCGCGCAGCGCCAAGCTCGGCTATCAGCATGTCGAGATCGAGCGCGCACAGATCGTCGGCATGGAAGGCGCTGGCGTGGTCATCAAGGGCGAGGTCGATGCCGTGATGAGCAACAACCACGTCCTCTCCAACGGCATGGGCGGGATTGTCTTCGCCGGCAGCGGTTACGCGCAGTTCGTGGGCAACACGATCTCGAACAACAGCTATAACGGGCTCTACATTCAGGGATCCCACGAAGCCGTGTCGATCAAGAACAACATGATCCACGACAATACCCAGAACGGCATCCTGCTCGGCAGCGGTACGGCCGTCCTGGTGGCGAACGATATCGGCGTACCGGAAGACGGCGGCTGCCAGGTTCGCACCAGGCAGGTCCAGAACCACGTCAACATCACCCTTTACGACAATGATCAGGGCACGTCCCGCTACGACATGACGGGCGCCTGCTCCGGTGCCCAAGCCGAAAAGAGAAAGCCTCGTAGCGGCTGGTTCGGCCGGAAGTCCGGCTGATCCCACGCCAAACCTGACGGACAAAGAAAAAACCCGCGAAGGCCAAGCCTCCGCGGGTTTTGCTTTTCGTGAGGTACGTTCCGGTCCGCCGGGGGTTCTATTCGGTCCAGTCACGGTCGAGAACGTCGGAGAAGAGGTCCGTCGGCGGTTCAACACGATCTTTCGGCGCAATAGTCGATTTCGCCACTGTCATTGAACTGGGCCAGTCTTGCGAAGGTGGCATCGAGGCTTTCCATGCCGAAATTTGCGCGCTGGTCATCAGTGATGCGCTCCGAAACCGGAATGATGCAGAACTCTGTTCGTCCGGTTCGGCTCTCGGCCCGCGTAGCGTTGGTGCCGAAGAACTGCCTGTAGCCGCTCGTCAGAAGGAACCGGTCGATAGTGCGAGGCAGAAGCCAGAGCGCCCTTTCATCTCCGCCCATTTCCATGGCGCGCTTGGACCAAACGAAAGCCTGATAGTAATGGGCTGGTATGTCTCCGTGCTGATAGATCAGCGCGGCATTGGCATGGTCCCGCAGAGATTGAAGACAGCCTGAGGCGAAGAGCCTGCCGACCTCCGTCCTTCGTTCGAGGTCGCGCTTATCGACACCGGGCTTGAAGACACCCTCGCGATCGGCCTGGTCTGCATCAGCCAAGGCCTCGAGGCGGGCCGACTGAGCCTCGTAGGTCTCGCCCTCACAGGGAGCAGGCCGGCCGAGCGGTCCAGCAGGAAGAGGCTGAGGAGCGAAGGCGGCAGAAACGATGAAGATGAGCATGGATCATCTTAAACATTCTGTCCGAGCAGCTAAAAGAAAATGCCCGCGCCGGAGACGCGGGCATTTCAATACGGTGATACCGCCTTGTTCGTCAGCCGCCAAAGGCGTCTTGCGGATCGATCTTGATGCCCGGGCCCATGGTGGAGCTGACGGAGATCTTCTTGATGTAGGTGCCCTTGGCGCCCGAAGGCTTGGCCTTCTGGACCGCGTCGATCATGGCACGGACGTTTTCGGCCAGTTTCGGCGCGTCGAAGCTTGCCTTGCCGACGCCGCAATGGATGATGCCGTTCTTCTCGACACGGAACTGCACCGCGCCGCCCTTGGCATCTTCGACAGCCTTGGTGACATTGGGGGTCACCGTGCCGACCTTGGGGTTCGGCATCAGGCCGCGCGGGCCGAGCTGCTTACCGAGACGCCCGACGAGCGGCATCATGTCCGGGGTCGCGATGACCCGGTCGAAATCCATCTTGCCGCCCTGGATCTCTTCGACGAGATCTTCGGCGCCGACGATATCGGCGCCTGCCGCCTTGGCTTCTTCGGCCTTGGCATCCCGCGCGAAGACCGCGACGCGGACCGAGCGGCCGGTGCCGTTGGGCAGGTTCGCCACGCCCCGGACCATCTGGTCGGCGTAGCGCGGGTCGACGCCGAGGTTCATCGCCATCTCGACGGTCTCGTCGAATTTCGCCTTGGCGCGCTCTTTCACTTCCGCGCAGGCCTCGTCGATGGTGTGCAGTTTCTCGCGGTCGAGGTTGTCGAGCGCGGCGGTCATCCGTTTACCGAGTTTCGCCATCGTTTAGCCCTCCACCTTCAGGCCCATGGCCCGCGCGGAACCGGCGATGATCTTCGCCGCCTGTTCGATCGAATTCGCGTTGAGATCCGCCATTTTCTGTTCGGCGATCTCTTCGAGCTGCTTCTGTGTCACGGTGCCCGCAACCTCACGGCCGGGGGTCTGCCCGCCCTTCTGCAGCTTGGCGGCCTTTTTCAGGAAGTAGCTGGCCGGCGGCGACTTCGTTTCGAAGGTGAACGACTTGTCGGAGAAGATCGTGATGATCGTGGGGATCGGCATCCCCTTCTCCTTTTCCTGCGTAGCCGCGTTGAACGCCTTGCAGAATTCCATGATGTTCAGGCCGCGCTGACCAAGAGCGGGGCCGATCGGCGGCGACGGGTTGGCCGCGCCTGCGGGCACCTGAAGCTTCAGGTAGCCGGCAATCTTCTTTGCCATGATGCACCTCAGTGGTTCGAAGTGAGCGTGGTCAGGGTGGCGCCCTCCCACGCGTGAGAGTGGCGGCGGTTAGCGAAGCCGACCGCAAAGAGCAAGAGCCTCGTCGGGTCTCAGGGCGTCAGTGTCTTGAGGTTCCTGACCGTCAGCTCGCTGGCCTCGGCATTGCCGGTGTTCAGCGTTGTCGCCTTCTCGAACATCAGGACGATCGGCGCTTCGCTGAGCGCGCGCGGACGGTGCCCGGTGCCGCGCGGGACCATCAGGAACTCGCCCGCCGAAAGGCAGACCGTACCGTCGGAGAAGTCGATGGCGATCTCGCCTTCAAGGACCAGGAAGGCTTCGTCCTCGTCCTCGTGGGCGTGCCAGGCGAATTCGGGCCCGAACTTGGCGATCTTCACTGCTGCATCGTTGACCGAAGCCACGAGGTGGGGATCGAACAGGCCCGTGATCTCTTCGCCTGCCCTTTTCGCGAGGTCGATCTTAAGGGGCGGCATGGCGCGGCTTCGCCTGGTTGGCGGCGGTCATGTTCGCCTGGGGCGCAGGGGCGCGCGCCATCGGATCGCCGGTCATGTCGTCGGTGCCCATGAGGTGGTCCCAGAAACGGAAATAAAGCCCGTAATTGCGCTGGAACTTGGTATGGTGAAGGTTGTGGTGCCGGGCGGTGATGAGCCAGCGGCCCATCGGCCCGTCGAGGAAGCGCCGCGGCCAGACTTCCCAGCCTGCGTGGTTCATGACCGCCGAGATCGTCGCGATCACAAGAAAGGCGATGAAACTGCCAAGGTGCATCGGCACGACCCAGACCAGCGCCGGGATGAACCAGCTTGCGATCAGCGCCTCCCACGGATGGAAGGCGAAGCTGGCGAAGGCCGTGGGCTGCTTGGAGATGTGGTGGGTGTGATGGGTCGCGCGATAGAAGCGCGGCAGGTGCATCGCCCTGTGCGTCCAGTAGAAATAGGCGTCATGGGCGAGGAGCAGGAAGACGGTCGCGCCGGGCAGCCATAGCCAGCCGAGGATACTGTCCGGCCGGTCCGTATGCAGCGCCGTCCCGCCCTCGAAATACCGGTGGATGAGAAGCGCCGCGGGCAGTGCGTAGATCAGCGAGGCGGCGACCGCCGTCTTCGCTTCGCGCCAGAGATGCTCCTTCCGCGGCGACGTTCCGGCGAGCTGAAAAGCGAATGAGGCAGGTTTGCGCCTGCCCCAGAAAAAGCCGTGAACGGCGAAGGCGAGAAGCAGGTACCGCAACGTCATCGGGATCAAGATCCAAAGATAGACCCCAATGAAGCTCGTCACGGCACCCTACTCTCTTTCGTGTTCGGTTCAGCTCGACTGACGCGGCTTCAGAACCTCATCGCCGGTCAGGCCATGACGGCGCGCACGGCGGTCGAGAAGCGTCCGCCAGTTCCCCATGGACATCAGCTGCGCGTAGAGGATCGGCAGGATGTTGTTCTTGCGCAGCTCGAGATATTTGTCGTCGGCGAGCTCCTGAAGGCGCTTCTCCTCTGTGCCGATATAGCGCGCGAACGCCTGCGCGTCCTTACCTTCGGGAGTGTACTGCGCCATCTGCTGGGCGAGAAGGTCGTAGCCCTTCAGCGTGTCGGCGAAGCGCTGGGTGGTGATGCGGTCCCGCTCATAGGTCTGGCAGAACTCCATCGCCTGCTTCATCTGGGCGGAGGGCTCCTCGCCGTTGAAGAACGGGATTTCGGGGCTGTCGGTCAGGCCCTCATAGGCGCCGTCGACGATGATCGCCATGCGCGGGTTGTCCGGATCGCCCGACTGACGGTCCGTCGCCAGCGCGAAGGGATAGCGGCGCAGATAACCCGGGACGTAGTAGTCGGCCGCCCATTCGCCGTTCTCGTCCACGAAAAGGTTCTCGTCGTCCACGAGGCCCAGAACCGCCAGCGGCACGGGGTTCTCGACCGATGCGAAGATCACCGGGTAGTGGCGCATGGCCGTGGTGATCTCGCTGAGCGTCAGCGGCACGGCGCGTGCGTGCTCGCAGAAGGCGAGCGGCCGCTCAGGCCGTTTGATGCCCATGCTGCCGTGCTGCTCACGGGTGACGAGTTCCGCCTTGCGGAAGAGATACATCTGCCCCTCGATCTGAGGGGCTGCGTTGGCGGGAGGCGTCTGGCTCATGTGGTTGTCCTGAAGGTTCGCTACGGAATGTTAAAAGCTTCGCCGCGGTTAGCAAAGCTGGCTGCGGCGTCAAACCCTCAAGAAACCGCTAGGGTCCGGACCTTAGTTAAGGCGTGCCTCGATCCAGTCACCCACGAAGGCCGGATCTTCGAGGGGAATCATGTGCCCGCCCTTCACTTGAGTGACCTCCGCGCCGAGGCGACGCGCCCGCTCGTGGAACTTTGCCTTGAAGGTCGACCCGCGGGTCGAGGCGAGGATCGAGACAGGGATGCCAAGGCCAAGCACCGTCTTGAGATGCGGCCAGAAACCGTGGCCCTGCGCCCTGAAACAGGCCGCTTCGAAGGCCGGCTCGCAGGATAGGCCCACGCCCTCTTCCGTCTTGCGCAGCCCCTCGTCCAGATAGCCTTCCAGCGCCCCGTCCGCCCATCTGGCGAAAAAGGGTTTGTCGCGGTAGTTCGCCTCCGCCGCCTCGCGCGATGGAAACGCAGGACGCCTCGCGGCGGCGGCATTGGCAATGCCGAGGTTTCTCGAGATAAACGGCCAGAGAGGGGTGCGCGCCAGGGGATAGATGTGGTCCGGCAGGCAGACCGGCTCGATCATCAAAAGCCGTTCGGGCCGCAGGTCCTTCGCCGCCAGCATCGCCGTCACCGCGCCCGCCGAATGCCCGGCGAGGATGAGAGGCCTGACCTCTTCGCGGTTTCGGATCTCCGTCTCGATGTCACTCGCGAAGATCTTCCAGTTCTTCAGACGCTTGGGGTTGGCCGGAAGGCGGCTCGCCCCATGCCCGCGCAAGGACGGGGTCAGCACCTCTCCGTCGAAGCTCAGCTCTTCGAGAAGCGGCCCATAGGCCGAACCGTTGAGCCCGGTGGCGTGGAGAAAGACGAAGCGGCCCGCCCGGCCGGCTTCGCGCCAGCGGCGAACATGAAGGTTCTGGTCCTGCATCAGCCCGGTTCAGCGGCACCCGCCAGTTTGCGCAAGTGCTCGACACCCTCGGCCGCCCGCTGGGGTTTCAGCTCGGGCCGGGGCTCGGCGCCGTGCAGGCGGTAATTCGGGTTCACCCCCGCCGCCTTGTAGAGCTTGAAGAGGAAAAGGCTTTCGAGTTCCGGCATCGCCGCGAAAACCGTGGACTGGCCGAGCGCCGCGTTGAGGACGAGGCAGGCGTCCAGAGGCTTCTTCCCCTCGCTCAGGAGGCTGTGGAGCGCCAGGCGATGACGCCCTTCCGCACCCTTGTCCCAGGCGCTGAGCGACCAGTCGCAGGCAGGCGCGATCATCATGCTGCGCACCTCACCGTCAGCGAACCCCCAGCCCACCTCGATAGGCCAGGCTTCGTGGTGAGCCGCACACGCTATGACGGAAAGATAAGCAGGTGAACCGCTTCCGCTGACAGACATGGAACGCTTGCTTGCTGTCTTCGACGATCCGGTCAAACCTCTTCGCCAGTGCAAAAAGGGTTCGAAGAACAGGCGCTTACTTGGCCTGTTTCATGGCAAAAACACCTGTCGCCTCGTCAGGTTCGAGATCGACCACCACGCCGTCCTCCCGCTTGGAGCGGCGTTTCTTGAGCCACTTGGTCGCCGGGTCGGCCTGTTTCAGCTTCTTGCGGACAAAGCCGTAAGCCTTGATCGAAGCGGCGGTGACTGCGGCGGTCGTCAGGACGGTGGCGATGGGGTTCATGATGGCCAGTCTATCAGCCGGCCGCAGCGCGGGAAAGCGGGCGCTACCGTCCCAGCCGCGCCATCAGCCCTTCCAGACGGATGCGGCTGGCGGCTGCGTCGATCAGCGCGCCCATCATCGTGTAGCTGAGAAGCCCGATGAGTCCCGTGCGGTGGGCGTTGAAACTGCGGAGCCGCACGTCATGGCCGAAGCGCTGCTGCATCAACGTGCGCAGATCGCCGATCTCGTCGATCAGGCCCAGCTTCCTGCCTTCTTCGGCGAGAAAGAAGTCACCGTTGAAGATCTGGTTGTCAGGCGCCGTCAGGCGGTCGCCGCGGCGGCGCTTGACGATGTCGATGAAGAGCTCGTGGGTCTGGTCGAGGATCGCTTCGAGCTTTTCGCGGTCCTCCTCGCGTTCGGGTCGGAAGGGGTCGAGGCGGACCTTGTTCTCACCTGCCGTATGCACCCGCCGCTCGACGCCGATCCGTTCGATCGCCTCGGAAAAGCCGAAACTGGCCGAGACGACGCCGATCGAGCCGACGATGGCGAAGGGATCGGCCATGATGTCCTCGCCAGCCAGCGCGATCATATAGCCGCCGGACGCGCCGACATCCTCGATATAGGTGAGGAGCGTCATCTGCTTCTGGCGCGCAAGATGCCGCGCCCGCTCCATGATCATGCGGGATTGGGCAGGTGCGCCGCCAGGTGAATTCACGGCAAGGACGACTGCCTTGTCGCGCTTGTTCTTGAAGGCTTTCTTGAGGCTCGATTCGACGCTGGTCGCCGAAAGTCCCCGTCCCGCTCTCGCGTCGACGCCGATCGCACCGTGCAGCTCGAGAACGGTAACGGTTGGACGATTCTGGCGGAACAGACGGAGCGGGGCCTTCAGGGCTGAAAGAAAGCGTGTCATTCAGGTCGGCTCTAGGCCAAAGGTCTTTTGCGGTTCAACTGCGGCGATCCACTCGCTAAGGCGCGCTTTGCCGCGTGCGATCCCGGACGGGAATGCGCAAATGAGGGGTGCGGTCCTTCGAGGGAGAAGCGAATGTCAGTTGCGGTGCAGACGCGGAAAGCTGTTGGCGACCTCGCCTTCCCCGAGGCGGCGGCGGAACTGAAGGCGCTTCTTGCGGACGAACTCGAAGCCACCAATGCCGTGATCCTCGAGCATGTCGGTAGCCGGGTTCCCCTGATACCGGAGGTTGCGCGCCATCTGATCGGCGCAGGGGGCAAACGGCTTCGCCCGCTCATCACCCTCGCCTCGGCAGAGCTTGCAGGCGCAGGGGGCGTCAATGCCCGCTACCTCGCTGCGGCCGTCGAGCTGATCCATGCCGCGACCCTTCTTCATGACGACGTGGTGGACGAAAGCGCCACCCGGCGCGGCTTCAAGACCGCGAATGTGGTCTTCGGCAACAAGGAGTCGGTGCTCGTGGGCGACTTCCTCTTTGCGCGCGCTTTCGAGCTGATGGTGAAGACCGGAGAGATCGAGGTTCTCGACATCCTCAGCCGGGCGAGCTGCACCATCTCCGAAGGCGAAGTCCTGCAGCTCGAGACCCAAGGCAATATCGAGACCACCGAAGAGATGCATCTCGAGGTCGTCCGGGCGAAGACGGCCACCCTCTTCTCCGCCGCCGCCCGCGCGGGCGCGATGGCGAAGGGCGCGAGCGTTCATGCCGAGGCCCTTGCGAGCTTCGGCGACCAGTTCGGCATTGCCTACCAGCTCGTCGACGATGCGCTTGACTATGGCCACCGGGCCCTGAGCCTCGGCAAGGACGAGGGCGATGATTTCCGTGAGCGCAAGATGACCATGCCTGTGATCCTCGCCTACCGTGCTGCGCGGGACGAGAGCGAGCGCGATTTCTGGCGCCGTTCCATGGACGGCGAGACCGAGGCGGGTTTCCCGCGCGCGAAGGCGTTGATGGAGCGCGACCTGATCGGCGATACCGCCCTGGAACACGCCCGCGGCTTCTCCCAGCGGGCGAAGAGCGCGCTCCAGCCGCTGCCCGAGCACCCGCTCAAGGATTGCCTTCTCAGCCTGGCGGAAGCCTCAGTGGATCGCCCCTTCTAGGCCGAGCCGACGGGTCTTGAGGGTCAGCATCGCGGCCATCACCGAACCCCAGAAAAGCGCGATGAAAAGCGCTGTCAGCCAATAGGCCGCGGCACTGTCCTCGCAGAGCCCCCTGAGCGCAAAGGCGATCGTCAGCGCGGCCGCGCCGCTCGCCAGCATCGCCGTGCTGACGGCCTGGTGCGACCAGCCATAAGCCTTCAGCCGTTGGTAGATATGCTCGCGGTGCGGCTCGGTCAGACGCGCGCCGCGCGCGGCACGCCGCACGAGGGTCAGCGCGGCATCGGCGATCAGCGGCAGGGTCGCGAGCGGCATCAGCCAGAAGCCGACCCCGCCGTTTCCTTCGAGAAGCGGCAGGCCGCCGATCAGAAACCCTAAGGAGAGGCTGCCCGAGTCGCCAAGGAAGATGCTGCCGCGGAAGACGTTGCAGAGAAGGAAGCCAAGGACCGCCGCCTGCACCACGAGAAGCGCAGGCGCGAGCCCAGCGGCGATCATCGACCCCGCGAGGAGCGCGAGCACGGCGAAACTGCCGATCAGCCCGTTCAGCCCGTCCATGAAATTGACGATGTTGACGATCGCCACCAGCCAGAATGCGGCGATGGCGAGACCGATGAACGGCGGGATCTCCGACCAGCCGAGAAAGGGCAGCGGCACCTTTTCCGGCCCACCGAGAAAGAGCGCCGCCCCGCATGCGAGGCCGGCGAGCAGCATGAACTTCACCCATGCGGGCGGCTGGGTCAGGTCGTCGAGGATGCCGACGAGGCCTGCGGCTACGGCGAAGGCGAGAAGGAGGAGGCCTTCGGAAGGCACGAGGGCCGTGGCGAAAAGCACCGTGACCCCTGCCCCGCTCGCCACCAGAACCGCCGTCCCGCCGATCCGAGGCACGGGAACCTTGTGGTTCGAACGCTCGGAAACCTCGTCCAGCGCCACCCCGCTCCTGATGGCGAGGATGCAGAGCCCATAGGCAAAGAGGCCCGAAAGGGCCGCCGCGCACAGGGAAAAGATGATATCGCCCTCAGCCATCCTGCCGGGCCGCCTCCGCTAAGCTTCAACCCGGTAGTATGAAGGCCGATTCGGACCAAAGCCCTTCAGCCCGAAGCGCCCTCGCCGCGCGATCGGCGCTCGCCTGGCTCGAAAAGAGCGCAAAGCACGTCGCGCCGCTGCCGGACATTCGCGCGAGGCGCACGCCGGGCAGGCTTTCCAGCCGCTTGAGCAGGCTGCCTATGACGGGCGCCGTCGCCGCCGCTGCCGGTTTGAGATCGTTGCGGTTCGCCGATGCGATTGCCACCGGCCCTCGCCCTCCGTCCAGACGGACCGGGCTGAGCGGTCCCGGCTCGTCAGCGTCGAAACGTCTGAAGACCTTGCCCGTCGGGACCGCGATCCCGGGATTGGCAAGCAGGATCGGCATGGCCTCGCAGGCGCCGAGCCAGCTCAACCGCTCGCCGATTCCCTGCGCACGGTGAAGCCCGCCGCCCCGGATCTGGCCCGCCATGCAGACCGGCCCGTCCGCACCCAGCCCCTCGGCCTGGGCAATCAGCTCATCGGCGGAGAACCTCAGACCGTGGACTTCGTTCAGAAGCAGCATCGCCGCTGCGCCGTCCGCCGTCCCTGCCCCCATGCCCGAAGCGATGGGCGTGCGCTTGGTCAGAAAGAAGCGGCCCTGCGGCGCGAGGCCGAGAAGCGCGAAAGCGCGGATGACAAGATTGCTTCGCGCTCCTTCCGCGCCGAGGGCGCCGCCGAAGGGCCCGCCGAAATCGAGCCCGAACGGGCCCTCCGGATCATAGCTCAGGATGTCGCCGAAGGCCGGGAAGACGCAGAGCGTATCGACCGGGTGGTAGCCGTCATGGCGAAGCGGGCCGACATGGAGGGCGAGATTGATCTTCACCGGCGCAAGAATGGTGGGAAGCATCAGCGCGCCTCCACACCTTCGAGGGTCGGCGATGAGGAATAATCCCCCTCGAGCTTCGCGGCAGCGGCGGATCTCAGCTCGTCATCGGCGTCCTCGAGGCTGAGGACCCGGCGCCATTCATATTGCGCGTCCCGGGACCGGCCGGTCATGAAATAGGCGTCGCCAAGGTGATCGGTGATGACGGCGTCGGCGGGCTCGAGCTGGACGGCTTCTTCAAGACGCTCGACCGCCTTGTCGTAGAAGCCCCGCTGGAAATAGGCCCAGCCGAGGCTGTCCACGATGGAGCCGTTCTGCGGTTCGATCTCCACCGCCCGCTCGATCATGCCGAAGGCCCGCTCGAGCTGTTGAGCCCGCTCCACATAAGAGTAGCCCAAGTGGTTGAGGATTATGGGTTCATCGGGCGCAAGCTCAAGTGTCTTCTCAAGGTCGGCGAAGGCCGCTTCGTCACGTCCAGCATCGAGCCTGTTGGCCCCGCGCGCGAAATAGTAGCGCCAAAGGGAAGACGGCAGGACACCCAGCCGCTCTGCTTCGCGGATCGCGACCGTGCCTGCCTCGTCGGCTTCGTCATAGCGCCCTTCGGCGGCGAGAAGGATGTGAAGCTGAAGCGCCCATTGCGGCTCCGGCCGCTTCTCCGCGCGGGAAGCCTGCCTGAGGATTGCGATCGCGTCCTCGGCCGTCCCCGCATCCTGGGCCGCGTTGGCCTTCTCCAGAATGACATAGCCGTAGAGCCAGCTTTCCGGCGGCACGGCATCCGCGGCCTCGATGGCGATCTCGGGCGTGCCGTAGAAGGAGAAGATCAGCGCGGCGAGATAGTCCGCGGCGTTCCTGTCCGGGTCGACATAGCGCGCCAGATTGGCGAGCCCGAGAGGCACGATCAACTCCGCCCGCTGGCGCTGTTCACCTCGCGAATTGGTCGCCGGGGTGGCCACGGCCTGCTCGAAACCGAGCCAGGCGAGGTTTTCGAGCGCGAGGGCGAAAAGCCCCTCCGCGTCCTCGACCGGCCGGGGGCTCCGCTTGGCCCGGTCGCGGAAAACGTCACTTTCCCCTTCCACCATGCCGAGCCGCGCCAGGCCCATGCGTCCGGCGCGGGAGAGCAGATCGGCATCGCGCACCATGGTGCGGTAGATGCTTTCCGCCTTGGACCGCTGGCCCTGCCGCTCGAGAAACCGGGCATAGGCGATGGCGGTCATGTCCCGGCGCGGCAGCCAGAGCGCGCGCTCATAGACACCTTCGGCATCGTCATAATCACCGGAAAGTTCGAGCAGCAGTGCCGCGTGGATGGGAACGAGGCCGCGGAATGTCCCCGCCTCCTGTTCGCTGAGAATGGCGGTGGCGGCCTTCAGCCCATCGGTTTCGAAGATCGCCGCGCTCCTCAGGAGGACGCCGAGCGAGGTGCCTAGCGATGAGGCCATGGTCCCGTCGAGAAGCGCCGCCGCCTCCGCCGCCTGGCCGCGCGCCATGTGCTGGGAAGCCAGGGTCAGGCGCGGAAGATCGGCGGCGATGCCGCTTTCGGAAGGGGCATCGTTCGGCTGCCGCTCGGCCTCGTCGGCGAGGATGCGCCGGGCCTGCGCCGCGGCCTCGTCGATATCGCCCAGCGCGAGGGCATAGCCGAAGGCCGTGCGTGCGCCCCGCGGTGCTTCGGTCCCCCGGGCCACCTCCTCGAAGGCTGCCTCGGCGGCGGGCAGGTCATAGGACTGCGCCGCGTAACGTCCCTGAAGATAGGCGCCGAGGACGGAAGGCTCACTCTGGTAGCGCGCCCCGCCGGCGCAGGCCGTCAGGGCGAAACTGGAAGCCAGCGCGAGGATCTTGAGGGAACGGTGTTGCATCAGGGGCCTCTGCCACGGCCCGGGCGCCCCGGCAATCATGCCGGATCAGCCCGAATTCGCGTTGCCGCCTGCAAGGCGTTGTTCGATGCCCACTTCCTCGAAATAGCGGTCGACGCCGTTGGCGATCGCATCGACGGCCTGACGGCGCCATGCGGGGCTCGTAAGATTCGCCTCGTCCTTGGCGTTCGACAGGAACGCCACCTCGACGAGGACCGCCGGGACGTCGGGTGAGAGAAGCACAAGAAGTGCACCCCGCCGCTTGGGGTTCTTGAGAAGCGGCATGACCGGCCGCATGGAGGTGATCAGGGCATTGGCCAGCCGGTCGGAGTTCTGCCGGGTCGCGGACTGGGCGAGGTCGAGCAGAATATCGCCGACGCCGTCATCTTCGCTGACCTCGACATCGTAGAGCACGAAGTCGCCTGTCTGCTTGATCTCCGCTTCCATCCGGTCCGAGCGGCGCTGGCTGAGGGTATAGACAGAGGCGCCGCGGACCGAGCGGTCTTCATGGGCATCGGCGTGAAGCGACATGAAGAGATCGGCGTGCCGCTCCCGCGCGAGACCGATGCGCTGATTGTGGTCGACATAGGTGTCGTCCTCGCGGGTCAGGATGACCTCGTAGCCCCGCGCCAGCAGCGTCCTTTGCAGCTCCCGGGCATAGCGCAGAATCAGATCGTCCTCGCGCGTGCCGTGCTGACCCACCGTGCCCGAATCGCGTCCGCCATGGCCCGGATCGAGGACGATCAGCGGCCTCGACTTGGGCGCGCTCCGCAGGGGTTCGGTCGCGGCAGGCAGGTCGACGGCGGCGATCGCGGGAAGAGGCTGGCTCTCGGGCTTGAGTGAGGGCAGCGGCACGGCCCGCTTCTGGGTCTCAGGCCGAGGCTCGGCCTGTGCAACCTTGGCCGGTTCGGGCTTGGTCACCACGGGAGCGGGCAGGGCCGGAGCCTCGTATCTTTCCGTTGCGGCCGCGAATTCCGCCTGGGTCGCCTCATCCAGATCGATCACCAGTCGGTGATGGTCGATCTTGCCCTTGGGCGGCAGGACGAAGCTGCGCACCGGAAGAGCGGTCTCGGCGAGCCTGATTCGCAGCACGCCCGGGCCGAATTCGTAATGATCGACAAGCCCAAGCCCATCGCCGCGCCCGGTCAGAAGCCCGCGCGTGTCGCCTTCGGAAAGCTCGCCCATGACGAACTGGCCACCTTCGAGATGCACAACGATTTCAGGTGTTTGGCTGCCGGCCGCGCCGACGAGGAAGCTCGGACGGCCGTCCATGTCGAGGACGACGCGGGTCTGCCCTTCCGCATCGACACCAAGGCGCACCGCCTCGATCCGCACGAAGCGGCCTTCGTCTTCGGTAACGGCCAGAAAGCCGCACAAGAGAAGCACCAAGATCGGTGGCAGGACGAGCAGGCGTCGCATAATCACTCCCGAAACCCCAGCGATTGCGGTGCCATGGCTCCACTTAAGGCACCGTTAAGCATGCCCGTGGAAAGTTCCAGCAAGGAGACCGCATGCCTCTTCTTGAAGTTCTTCCCGAAAGCGCGCAAAGGTTTCCTGCCTGAAGTGGCCCAGTCTTCGCGAATGTTCATCTTCGCAGCGCTGCAAGGCCACCAGCCGCCCGGCCCGCTCCGGTCAGGCGCACGCCCGGTTCCCGGCGACGGGACCGGAGGCTCGGAGCAAGGATCGCCCCGAAGCGGGCGTCCGCCCCAGGTCTTTCCCTTTCGGAAGGGCCGCCCTTAACCCGCGCCGCCCCCATCGTGGCTCCGGCGCATCCGAAAGATACGCAATGGCATCTGTCAGACCTTCATCCGCGCCCGCTTCGAGCGACACAGCGCGGCTGACGGCTGACCGGTCATTGGCGATTCCCCACAGAACAATGACGGCTGGTCCGGCCCTATGCCGCAGCCGCGGAGCCCTTCATGCCCAAAACCATGCTCATCGACGCTGGCCACCAGGAGGAGACGCGCGTTGCCGTCTGCCAGGGTGGCAAGGTCGAAGACTTCGACTTCGAGTACGCGTCGCGTAAGCCCCTACGCGGCAACATCTATCTCGCCCGGGTTACCCGGGTCGAACCCAGCCTTCAGGCGGCGTTCATCGAATATGGCGGCAACCGTCACGGTTTTCTCGCCTTCGGGGAGATCCACCCCGACTACTACCAGATCCCGGTCGCGGACCGCGATGTCCTGCGCAAGGCCGAAGCGCTGGAAATGGAGCTCGCCCAGAAGCTCGCCGAGCGCGACCAGGACGATGACGACATCGACCCGGACGAGGACAATCTCGGCCGTGGCAGCGACGCGCTCGACGACGACGCAGCGGCCGAAGCGGCTGGCGACGAACGCGCGGACGACAATGGCGACGACAACACGAACGGCTCCCTCGACGAGGAAGACGCGCCCGACTTCGTCGCGCCCACCGACAATGCCGAGGATGAAGGCGACTGGCACGCCGCCGATGAAGATCTGATCGAGGCGATGGGTGAGGCCGGAAAGAAGGCCAAACCCTCCGCGGGCGACGGCGGCGAGGAAGAAGAAGAGGAAGAGGAACAAGGCGAGCGCCGAAACGGCAGCGCCGCCCTCGAAACCTCGAATGACGACGCTCTCGTTTCCGAAGACGCGCCGCAGGAAACAGACGACTCCGATCCGGTGATCGTCCGTTCCGACCGCGAGGGCGATCCCGAAGAAGGTGTCGTCGCGGACGAAGCCGAAGCCGAAGCCTCTTCGGGTGACAAGGAAGCCGAAGCGAAATCCGGCGACGCCGACGACGCTGACGATAAGCCCGCAGCCAAGGGATCCGAGCCGGAGACCCCCCAGACCGAGCAGGAGCTTCGACAGCTTCGGGCCCGCTACGAAGAAGCCAAGCGGGACCGCAACCGGCTCCTTCGTGCCTACAAGATTCAGGAAGTCATCAAGCGCCGCCAGATCATGCTGGTCCAGGTGGTGAAGGAAGAGCGCGGCAACAAAGGCGCAGCGCTGACCACTTATCTCAGCCTCGCAGGCCGTTACGGCGTCCTGATGCCGAACACCGCCCGCGGCGGCGGCATCAGCCGCAAGATCACCTCGCAAGCGGACCGCAAGCGTCTCAAAAAGGCGATGAGCGAGCTCGACATCCCGCAGAACATGGGCCTGATCATCCGCACGGCCGGAGCCAAGCGGACCAAGGTCGAGATCAAGCGCGACTATGATTACCTGTCGCGCCTGTGGGAGCAGATCCGCGAGAAGACCCTCGATTCGGTCGCGCCTTGCCTGATTTACGAGGAAGCGAGCCTGATCAAACGGGCCATCCGCGACCTCTACGACAAGGATACCGAGACGATCCACGTGCAGGGCGAAGGCGGCTATCGTGAAGCGAAGGACTTCATGAAGATGCTGATGCCCAGCCATGCCAAATACGTGCAGCGGCACAAGGGCGATCAGCCGATCTTCCTCAAGCACAAGGTCGAAGAGCAGCTCGACGGCATGTACCAGCCGACGGTCCAGCTCAAATCCGGCGGCTACATCGTCATCCAGCAGACCGAGGCCCTGGTTTCGATCGACGTCAACTCCGGCCGCTCCACCAAAGAGCGCAATGTCGAGCAGACCGCGCTGAAGACCAACTCCGAGGCCGCTGTCGAAGTGGCACGGCAGTGCCGCCTGCGGGACCTTGCCGGGCTGATCGTCATCGACTTCATCGACATGGAGGAGAACCGCAACAACCGTGCGGTCGAAAAGAAGCTGAAAGAGGCGATGAAGACCGACCGGGCACGCACCCAGATCGGCTCGATCAGCACCTTCGGCCTCCTCGAGATGTCCCGGCAACGGCGCCGCTCGGGTATTGTCGATGGCACCACCCAGGCCTGCCCGATCTGCGACGGCGCAGGACACGTCCGCAGCCACGAGATGGCCGCGCTCCGCATCCTGCGTGCCGCCGAAGGCGTCGCCGCCACCGGCAGGCATGGCCTGGTGACGGTGAAGACCTCCACCGAGGTCGCCCTCTATATCCTCAACACCAAGCGGACCTGGCTCGAGCGCATCGAAAGCGTGAACGGCGTGAAGACCAACGTTCTCGCCGATAGCGGGAAGTTCGGCGACCAGTACGAAGTGCAAGGCACTGGCGCACCGAACGAGGCCGTCACCCTGCGGGAGACCATCGGCGACGAAGGCCCGCTCAGCGACTTCGACGCGCCGGAGCTTCCGGGTGAAGACAAGCCGGAAAGCCAGGAGAAGTCCGCGCGCGTCGATAGCGACGACGATGACGACAAGCCCAAGCGCCGCCGTCGCCGCCGCCGCCGGAAAGGCAGCAATGGCGAGGGCCAGGATGGCCAGGAATCCTCCAGCAACAATGACGCCGACAGCTCTGACGACGATGCGGAAAGCGACAGCGACGCCGACGAAGCCAAAAGCGCTGACGGATCATCGGACGACGACAGCCAGAACGACGGCGCCCGGAAGAAGCGCCGCCGTGGCCGCCGCGGCGGCAGGCGCAACCGGCGTACCGGCCAGGGCTCCGAGAACGGTGAAGGCGCTGAGAACGGTGAAGACGGCGACGACGCCAAGGCGGATGATGCCGAAGGTGACGCTCCCTCCGCCTCCGACGGCAAGCCAGAAGCCGAACCGCAGGACGCAGGCGCCGGCGCTACGGGGGGCGTGAGCGCAGAGGAAGCCGCCGAGCAACCGGAGGCGAAGCCGAAGCGCTCGAGAAACTCCCGCCCCAGCAGGAAGGCGAAAGCCGAGCCGGCTCCTGAGGAAACGAAGGAAGACGAGGCCGCAGAACCGGCCAATGAACCGGCGAAGGCTGAGGAAACCGCTGCCGAGGAACCCGCCGCTGCGGGAACCGAGGTCGCCGAGCCTTCCGTCAGCGAGGCGCAGGCCGAACCCGAAGCCGAACCGCAGCAGGAGCCACCTGTCCCTTCGGTGGACGACGCACCGCAGGAGCCCCGCCGGGTCGGCTGGTGGCAACGGGCTTTCCAGAAAAACTAGCATAATCACGAAGGGGCGGGACCGATGAGGTCCCGCTTCCTCGTTCAGAAAGGCGTCGCGCACCGTGCCGGAACTGATCACGCCGGGCCGCTACCAAGGTCTTCTGGCTCTTTTTGCCTTCACCTTTCTCGCCTGGCTTCTCTCCGAGAACCGTCGGCAATTGCCGCCGGTCCGCCGCTTTCTCGCGGTCTTCGGCTTTCAGTTCGCGATGGCCTTCGTCTTCCTGCGCATCCCTGCGGCGAGAGACAGTCTGACCGGGTTGAACGCGGTGGTCCTCGCGCTGCGCAACGCGACCGAAGAGGCGACGAGCTTCCTGTTCGGTTATGCAGGGCGGTCTTCCTCCCTGCCCTTTCCCGGGGCCGAGAATGGCGGCGGCGAGTTCTTCATCTTCGCCTTCCAGGCCCTGCCCCTCATCGTGTTCGTCTCGGCGCTGGCGGCGGTCCTCTGGTATTGGGGCATCCTGAAAATCATCATCCGCGCCTTCGCCTTCGGCCTCACGGCGCTTCTGGGCACCGGCGGCGCGGTCAGCCTTTCCGCGGCGGCCAATGTCCTGATGGGCCAGACCGAAGCGCCGCTTCTGATCCGCCCGCTCCTTCCCAGCCTCTCCCGCTCGGAGCTCTTCGCGGTCATCACCTGCGGTTACGCCACGGTCGCGGGTACGGTCATGGCGCTCTACGCGATCATTCTCGAGCCGGTGGGCCCGGCCATGCTGGGCCACATCATCGTCGCCTCGATCATCGCAGTGCCAGCCGCGCTCCTCTACTCGGAACTCCTGGTCCCCCCGGGGCGCGACGAGCAGCCGACCCGGGTGGACGAGGCCGAAGCCGGGCTCGCCTATCGGGGGACGATGGACGCCTTTACGAGGGGCGCCAGCGAAGGCGGGCGGTTGTGGGCCAATATCGTCGTTGCGCTTCTCGCTTTTCTGGCTCTGGCGGCCCTCATCAATATCCTCCTCGCCAACCTGCCCGAGGTGGCGGGCACGCCCCTGACCCTCGAGCGCATTCTGGGCTTCGTCTTCTTTCCCCTCGTCTGGCTGATCGGCATCCCGTTCGGCGAGGCGGCGGAGGCAGCCCAGCTCATGGGCATCAAGACCGCTCTCAACGAAGTCCTCGCCTATGCGGCGCTCGCTGGCATGGAAGACGGCACCCTGTCGGACCGCTCGACCCTGATGATGGTCTACGCGCTTTGCGGCTTTGCCAATGTCGGCAGCCTCGGCATCGTCATCGGCGCTTTCGCCTCACTGGAGCCAGGGCGGCGAGACGATATTCTCGCCCTGACCCCCAAAGCGCTTGTCACGGGCACTTTCGCGACCATGACATCCGGGGCGATTGTCGGCCTTGTCTATTGAGGCTGTCACGCTTTTCACCTGAGAGGCGCGACAGGGGATGGAACAAAGGCTAGGCTTTCCCATCTTGCGAAGAGTTGCATGAGGGCAAGGCATGGGAATTTGGCGCCGGTTGAGCATGGGCTTCGCAGCCTTGGGGTTGGCCGTTGCGAGCGTCGCGCCTGCTTCGGCGCAGATGATGCTGCGCGACACCGAGATCGAAAACTGGCTCGATGAGATGTCCGAGCCGATTTTCGACGCCGCGGGCCTGCCGAAGGGCGGGGTCGAGATCTGGCTGATCGGCGACCCGACGCCCAACGCCTTCGCTGGTGCGTCGAGCGGCCTCAAGATGGGTATCCACACCGGGCTCATCACCCTCGCCGACAGCCCGAATGAAGTCGAAGGCGTGATCGCGCACGAGGCGGGGCACTTGGCCGGTGGCCACTCTGCCCGAGGTCGCGATGCCATGGCGAAGGCGTCGAGGCCGGCCCTTCTCTCTCTCGCGCTGGGCGCGGCCCTGATTGCCGCCGGCGCACCGCCGGAGGCAGGGTTCGGCGCCATCGGTCTTGGCCAGTCGATCGCCCAGAACAACTATCTCGCTTACAGCCGGGGTCAGGAAAGCGCCGCCGACCAGGCCGCGGTGACCTATCTCGACGAGGTGGGCAGCTCGACCCGCGGGCTCCTGGATTTCTTCGATGTCCTGAAGAACCAGCAGCTTATCCGGGCAAGCCAACCCAACCCCTATTTCCAGACCCACCCCCTTGCCGTGCAGCGCGTCGCAAAGCTGCGTCAACGGGCGGAAAGCTCGCCCTATTGGGACGATCGGGACAGCCCCGAAGAGATGGCGCAGCTGCATCTTATCCAAGCCAAGATCTCGGGCTTCCTCAACGAGCCGCACGTCACCATGCGCCTCTACCCCCTCGCCGATCAGTCAGAGCCTGCGCGTTATGCGAGGGCGGTCGCCTATTACCGCGACTCCGATCTGGAGAAGGCCACCAGGGAGATCACCCGGCTTCTCGATGGCGAGCCGGACAACCCCTATTACCACGAGCTCTACGGCCAGATGCTGTTCGAGCACGGCAAGGTGGCCGAGGCGATCGCCCCGCACCGCCGCTCTGTGGAGCTTGCGCCGGACGAGCCGCTTCTCAAGGTCAACCTCGCGCGTGCACTGGTGGCGACCGACCGGGACGAGAATGTCGAGGAAGCGATCAGCGTCTTGAACGCTGCCTTGCGTGAGGAACGGACCAACAGCTTCGCCTGGCAGATCCTGGCCCAGGCCCTGTCGCACCGCGGGAAAGAAGACCGTGCGCTGCTGGCCCAGGCCGAGTCGGACTACCATGCAGGCGACGCCGTCAACGCGCACCGCTTCGCCACCCTCGCGAAGGAACGCCTGACGGCAGGCACGCCCGAACATCAGCAGGCGCTGGACATTATCCTGGCGACGGCCGAACAGGCCCAGCGCGCCCCACGCGGCGCTATCCGCCGCTAACGAGGTTCCGATGGTCACGCGTTCCCTTCTGCCAGCCCTGCTTCTCCTGTCCGCTTGCGGCGCTTCTGCGCCTTCCGAGGCCGAGGCGCAGGACACAACGATGAGCGACGAGGAGTTCGACCGGCGGCTTCGCGAAGCGCTGATCCGCCGGCCGGAGCTCATCGTCGAAGCGATCGAAGCCTATCGCGACAAGATGGAAGCCGATGCGGCCGCCGCTTCGGAAGACGCGGTACGGCAGGTGCTGCCCACCCTGATGAGCGGCGAGGCCGGTCACGCGGTCGGTGCCTCCCTCGAAGAGGCCGAACTGGTCATCGTGGAGTTCTTCGATTACCACTGCGGCTTCTGCCGCCGGGCGCTGGACGATGTCCTGACCCGGATCGAGGACAATCCGAAACTGCGCGTCGTCTTCCACGAACTGCCGATCCTGCGCGAGGAAAGCCGTACCGCCGCCCTGACCGCTCTGGCTGCGGGCACCGAGGGCCCGGACAGCTATCGCAAGGTCCACAAGGCGCTGATGGAAAGCGGCGGGGTCCTGGACGACGAGACGATTCGCAAGGCGCTGCGCCGCGCGAAGGTCGATGCCGACCGTATCCTGACCATCCGCAAGGATGAAGCAGAGAGGCTGTCCGAAGACCTCGAAGCATCCATCGCGCTGGCACGCGAGCTCGGCATCGGCGGCACACCCTTTTTCGTCATCGCCGATCCCGATACTGGCACCTTCCGCATTCTCGAGGGGTACCGTACCGAGGACCTCGAAGCGGAGATAAGCAGCCTGCAGGGCTGACGCGGCAAGTCTTGGACAGGTCCGCTGGCGACAGACTGAGAAGGCAGGCCGCAGCTTCGCTTGCCGCGGGTGATCTCGGCGGCGCCCTCCTTGCGCTTCGTCGCCTCGACGAGGCAGGCGGCTTGTCCGGCGAAGATCTCGAACGTCTTGGACGGCTTGAGGCGCGGGGCGGAAACGCTCAGCATGCTGCCGAAGCTTATCACCGGGCGCTCAAGGCTGGGCACGACCGGCCCGAAGAGGTGCTTCTTCGGCTCGGGAACCTGCGCGCCGGACCCCTTCAGGACCATGAGGGTGCTGAAAGCGCCTATCGTGACGCTCTTCGGCGCAAGCCGGACTTCCTTCCGGCACTGATCAATCTCGGGAATCTGCATGAAGACGCGGGAGCGAGGGATGCGGCGGAGGTAGCCTACGGGCAGGCCCTCGACATTCGTCCCGAGGATGCGCTTGCCCTCGCCCGCCTTGCCGGTCTCGCGCGTGATGCGGACGCCGCTTCGCAGCTGGCGGCGAAGCTTCGGCAAGCCCTTCAGAAAGCGGACGATCCCGCCGACAGGGCGGACCTTGCTTTTGGTCTCGGGAGATATCTCGACCGCGCGGCAAGCTATGATGAGGCTTTCGGATGGTTCGAGGAGGGCAATCGCGCCCTTGAGGCAAGCTTCGGTTCCGGCTTCAGACCCTACCAGCCGGAGGGTTTCGACCGGCTGGTGAAGGGTCTCTGCCGCCCCCTCCCCCGCGATGAAGCGACCGATCGGCGGCGGGGCGAAGGCCTGATTTTCATCTGCGGCGCCTATCGGTCGGGCTCGACCCTTCTCGAGCAGATCCTCGGCGGCTCCCCCGACGTCAGCAATGGCGGAGAGCTGCGCCTGTTGCCGAAGGTCATGCGTGAGGCAGGCCTGAAGATCGACGATGCCTTCGCGGAAGGAAATGACGAGGCCTTCGCTGCGGCAGCGGCCGCCTATCTTGAGGCCATCCAGCCGATCAGGAAGCAGGCGGTTGTCTTCACCGACAAGCAGCCCGACAATATTCTGCTGCTGCCTGCGGTCCTCCGGCTCTTCCCGGCAGCGAAGATCATCATCACCGAACGTGATCCCCGCGATTGCGGCCTGTCGCTGTTCCAGACACCGCTCGGCCCGAAGATGGCCTATGCCCTCCGCCTCGAGACGATCGGACGCCATCTGAGCACACTTCGGAACTTGTCGGATTATTGGCAGACTGAGGAGAGTGCCCGGGTCCGCTCCCTCGTCTATGAGGACCTCGTAGGCCGCCCCGAAGAGACCTTGCGGCCGCTCTGCGAATGGGCGGGCCTGCCTTTCCGTTCGGAGATGCTGGCGTTTCACCGCCGCAAGAACGCCGTTCAGACCGCAAGCGTCTGGCAGGTCAGGCAATCACTCTACGGAACGTCGTCCGGCCGATGGAGGAACTACGAAAAGCATCTCGGCCCGCTTCTTGCGACCCTCGCCCACCCATAAAAAACGGCGCCTGCATCACTGCAGGCGCCGCCTTGGTCAGAAGACCTGTCGTGACGACCCTTAGAAGCTGAGGGTCGCGCTGACGAAGAAGCTACGACCGAACGGATCGTAGGTCGCCGGCCAGGTGTTGGCCTGCTCTGCGAAGCTGTCCGAAAGGATCGGGGCATCGTTGTCGAGCAGGTTGTTGATACCGGCGGCGAAGCGCAGGTTTTCGGTGAGCTGATAGTTCGAGCTCAGGTCGAAGTAGTTGTAGGCATCGATCGTCGTTGCACGAAGATCGCGGAAGTCGTCGTTGTTGCCCGACGGATCGACCGAGTCGTCGGCAGTGACTTCACCGATATACCGCCAGCGCAGCGTGGTGCTCAGCTCACCGATATTGTGGGTGAGGAACATCGTGTGCTTCCACTCGGGCTTCGGCTGATCGATGAAGCAGCCACCGAACCGGCCACGATAGGTACCGGCGCAGTCGACAGCCGGCTGGCCGTCGAACGCGGTGAAGCTTTCTTCGATACGGTAGGTACCGACGAAGCGGGTGCTGAAGGTACCGACGTTGTCGAAGCCGAACACGGCCGGGTCGAACTGGTAGTCGGCATCGAAGTCGATACCGCGATACTTCAGCTCAGCCAGGTTCTGATTGTTCAGCGTGATGAACTGAATGGTACCCGAACCCGAACGGTCGACGAGATCACAGAGGCTCTGCGTGCCGTCGACATAGCAGCCGTCGAGAACTTCCTGCACCGGAACCGTGCTGATGACGTCTTCGATCTGAATGTCGTAATAATCGACAGTCAGGGTCAGGCCATCGAGCCAGTCAGGCTGCAGAACGACGCCGGCGGTGAAGGTATCGGCAACCTCTTCCTCGAGGTTCTCGTTACCGCCGAAGAGCGATTCGATCTGCGAGTTCGGCTGAAGCGCCGTGGTGCCGTAGGCGCCGGACGGAACACCTTCAGCGGTACAGATCGAACGGCTGCCAGTCGCCTCACCGTCTGCACTCTGAATGGCGCAGGGGTCATCTGCTTGCGGGAAGCCGTTGACCACCGGAGCGAAGAGCTCGTTCAGGTTCGGCGCACGAGCCGCACGGTTGTAGCTGGCCTTGAAGGTGTAGCCCGGAGCCGGAGCCCAGGCACCACCAGCCTGATAGGTGGTCAGCGTACCAACGGTCGAGTAATCCGAGAAACGCAGCGCGCCGTTAAAGGAAAGCTCGTCAAAGAACTGACGGCCTTCGATCAGCGGGACCGCGAATTCAGCGAAGCCTTCGATGACGTCGAACGAACCGCGGATCGGAGCCGACTGGTTGAAGCCAGCAACGTCCGGTCCAAGAACGCTGTCCGGTTGGAACCGGGTACGCTCTTCGCGATACTCGACGCCGGCAGCGAAGCCGATCGAGTTCGAAGCGGTCGGAAGGGTCAGGCCGAAGAAGTCACCCGAAAGCTGGGTGCCTGCAACGGTCTGCTCGAACTCGTTCTGGATGATGCCGGTCCGCTGGAACTGCGCTGCGCAATCCGGCGTGATGGCGCCTTCACCGAGGGGGTTACAGCCGTTGTCCAGAGCGTCCTGGAAGGCCGAACGCGACACGTTGCCGGTCTGAGCGAGCGAACCGAAGGTCCGCGAGTACTGGGCGTAATTCGTCCAGAACATGCCGTTGCCGAGGTCGGTGTTGGTTTCGGCCACCCACTGGACAGCAGCCTGGTCACGGGTGCTGTTCCGTTGGTCGGTCTCGAGCATCCGCCGGCCGATATAAGCACGATAGGTGTCGAAGTTGCCGTCACCATCCGTGTCAACCGAGGCAAGGAAGTCGTCCAGACCGTCCTGAAGATCGGTCGGTGCCGCAGCAAGAGCATCGAGGTCGATGTCGTTGTCTTCGTTGTCGTCAGCGTTCCGAGCATCGATCTCGGCTGCCGTCAGACCCTGAGCGAAGGCAAGGTCCTGTTGCGCGCGGGTGATAGCCGCTTGCTGACCGGCGACGTTGAGGTTGATGGCGCTGGTGAACGCGGCAATGGCCTCGTCGCTGAAGACGCTATCATCGCCGATGTTGAAGTCGAAGCTTTCGAACAGCGGCGTCGGAGCGAGTTCTTGCGCAACGACGTTGTTCGCGAACATACCGCGCAGTTTCAGCTCGGTGTGGTCGGCGATGTCGTAGGTCGCGAACGCGGCGAGGTTGTAGCGTTCCTGCGGAAGCTGGAGGTAGTTCACCGGGGCGTAGTTGTAGCGCGTGGTGTTGGCACCGGAGTTGATCCAGGGGATCGGGTTGCCAGCCTGGTTGAAGGTGAAGCCACCGCCGCACACTTCATCGCCGGAAACGAAACCGGCGGTGTCGCCAGCGCCGAACTCACCGTCGAGATCCACGTCACGGAAGCTGAGCGAGCCATCGGGGTCAACGACGCCAACGCCTTCACCCGAACAGCTGCCGCCTGCGAAGTCACCGTCTGCATCGACCGCGGCACCGTCGAAGACCGGCGCGGCATTCGGGTTGACGTAGGTGTCGAAGAAGCGCGTGCCCGGAACGCCCGAGGAACCAAAGGGCGTGAACGGATCGCCGACATCGGCATCGTCATTCGCGATGGTCGAGAATTCGCGGTCGCCTTGGAAGACCGGCTGACGGTCCGTGTAGGCGGCGAAGAAGGTTGCGTTGCCGCGCCCGTCGGCGAAGTCACCACCGGTGATGACCGAAGCCTGGAAAATGTCGCCATCGCCCTCTTCGGAAACTTCGTAGGACGAGTTGATTTCAAAACCTTCGAACTCGTCGCGGAGGTCGAAGTTGATGACACCGGCAACCGCGTCAGAGCCGTAGAGTGCCGAAGCACCACCGGTCACAACATCGGTACGTGCGACCAGGGCAGCCGGAATCTGGTTGAGGTCGACGATACCTTGAGAGTCGTAAGGCACCATACGGCGACCTTCGACGAGAACCAGGGTCCTGACTGCACCAAGACCGCGAAGGTTGGCGGTGGCAACGCCGTCACCGGGGTTGTTCGACGTTGCGTCGAAACCCGGAATGGCCTGCGGCAGGGTGTTGAGGAAGTCTTCCGTGTTGACCGTGTTCACGACCGCCAGCTCTTCAGCCGAAACCGAGGTCACGGGCGAAGGCGCAGCGATGTCCTGACGTTTGATGAGCGTACCGGTGACGATGATGGTGTCCGGCTCGTCCTGAGCGTGCGCCGGGGTCGCCAAAGCGGCAACGCCGACCAGCGCGGTTGACTGGAGCAAACGGCTCCAAACCTTGTTGGTTGTCATTCGACTCTCCAATTAGACGAACCTTCTGTCCGTCCCTGCTATGAGTACGCGATGAATCTGCCCCAACGTGCCATCTCGAAAGAAAATACGCTTAGACCACCGCACCACCGAGGTACGGACAGTCCCGCCGAACCGTCAAGAAACTGTCAAGCAGTTGCTGAAACCTCTCAAAGATTGTGGTGAATCTGCAACAGAATAACGAAGCGCTTAAGGGATCAGGCGCTGCCCGGGACGAAATCCGCAGGCGTCGTAATCCGTGAGGTCTCGCATTCGAAGCGTTCGACACCGTGCCACATATAGCTGGGGAAAAGGATCAGGCTGCCCTCCTCCGGCGCGATGATCCGCTCGGGTGGCAGGTCGAGGCGGCTGAGGTTCGGGCGGCCCAGGCGCAGGCTGCCGGGCCCGGGGCCACTGTCTTTATAAGTTGGTATACGGACATAATGGGCAGAGGAGAAGTACCCCTGCGGATGGATGTGATCGCGGTGGCCGCCGCCGCTGCCGAGCTTGACCGCCCATGAGCCGTTGATGGCCAGCTTTCCGCGCGGAGCATGTTCGAAGGGGTGGCCTTTCGGAGCAGATAGCTCACGCCAGAACCGCTCAGCCACCGCAACCATCGCGTCGCGCAGTTCGAGAAGGACCGGATGGGCCGTCCTGAACAGGGCGCCCGGTGATTGCTGGCCGCCGAAGAGGGTCTGGTCGATAGGGGCATTCTTGCGCGCAAAATGCGGCTCGAGCGCCTCTTCCACGGCTTCGAGAAAGCTCTTCAGGGATCCGTAGCGTGCCGGCGGCTCGATCGGCCGTTTCGCCGTCAGCCGGTCAAGATCGTACCACATAAGATAGCGGTCCCGGCCCAGCATGCGCGCCGCCGTCGCATCATAGGCGTAGAAGAGCTGCTCCGTCCCGCGCGGGTCGATCCTTTCCAAAGCCGTTTCGGCATCCCTGGCGCGGTCTTCTTCGAGAAGGTACCAGACCCGTCCGAGCGCGACGCCTGGGTCGCCCCCGCTGCGCCGAAGCGCTTCGTCCCATGCAGCTTCCTTGCGGTTTTCTTCGGCCGTTTCTGCAAGCCCCGCCCAGCCCGTTGGATGGTCGGCGACGGCCATGATGCACCGCTCGAAGAAGCCCCGCGCCTCGGCGTTCTTTTTCGCCTTCAGGGCCAGGGTCCCGGCATCCGCGAAGATCCTTGCTCGCAGCGGCGCGGGAAGACTGGGATGGACACTTGCAAAGGGCTGAAGGAACCGCTCGGTCTCGCCCTGCTCCCAAAGATAGCGGGCCCATTCGTGGTAGCCTTCTGTTCGCCCGGGTGCCGCTTTCAGAAACTCGCCATAGGCCCCGTCGGCCGCTTCGGTCTGACCCTGCCGGGCGGCGAAGCGGGCCTTGGCGAGAAGCACGGCCGGATGTTCGGGGGCGCGTTCCGCCGCATCCCGCACAAGGCGGCCCTCGCTCTCGGTCTCACCCATGAGGCGCTTGAGCTCGGCACGGTTGAGGAGCGCGGCGATGCCGCCAGCCTGCAACTTCGCGGCCTCAGCGAAGGCGCGGTCGGCCTCGGCGAAGGCTTCCTTTCCCATCAGTGCCTGACCATAGGTGTTGAACGCAGCGGCATCTGCCGGACTGCCCCGCAGATAGCCCTCGAGAAGACGGCAGGCCTCTTCGAAGCGGCCCATGGCCACCAGGACCATGGCACGAAGGTGCGGAAGATTGGTCGGCGCACCGGGCTGCCCGGCGGCCTCTTCGTAATGCTGAAGTGCTGTCTGGGGTGCGCCCGTGCGGCGGAAAAGATTGCCGCGATTGGCTGCGACTTCGCCTGGCAGCGCATGCTCCTTGATGGCCGCAGCGAAGGCCGCGTCCGCTTCGCCCACCTGACCGAGGGCAGAATGGGCGAGCGCCCGCAGGTATAGTGTCTGAGGGCCATCGCCAGCGCCGCGCAGAGCGCCAAGGGCCTCTTCCGGCCGCTTGCCCTGAAGGGCTGCGGTGGCCTTCTGAAGCGCAGTTTGAACCGAGCCGGACTCTTGCGTCATCGTTTCATCCTTCGACCTCGCGCGCCCGCTGGGCAAGGCCATGAAGTCTCGTTGTGACCGAAAAAGCGCACGAATCGCTCATGCCGGGTGAACTCCCGCGCTCGTCCCCGCATCCCTCTCACCATGCGCATCCCAGCGCAAAAATAGCAGAAACGGCTAGTCCGCTCGCGGTTGCGTGCAACAAAGGTGTGGCAGAAAAGACAACAAGTCGCCAAAACGTTTCGGCTGATCGATTGTCGATAATTCGCGCCGGGCTTTCGAATTGACAGTGATGTGACACCATCCATAGTCTCGCCGCATCCGGGATGGGTATTGCCGGGGGCGTTTGGTTCGAGGGTGGCCAAGGAGAGACCGAAACTCCATAGGGATTGAGGCGTCGATCCTTGTGGTTACGGAAGTCTTTTCCTTTCTTCGTCATCTCGAACGAACATCCGCAGCTGTATTCGAACTGGGCGCGGACCGTTTCGACTGTTCGTGTTTGAGGAAATGGAGGCGGATGGGCCATCAAATGGCCTCCTTCGTCTTTCAGGACTGCATAAAAGCGAAACCAAGGGGTAGCTTAAGTGAAAACCATCAACCACAGCAGCCGCATCGGCCGCCGCGCGTTCCTCGCGGTCGGTTCGTCCCTCGCGGCTCTCACCCTCGCCAGCGCGTATGCGCAGGACGAGCCTGAAACGATCGCAGAAGCGCGCGGAGACCAACTGGAAAGCGCCGACACCATTGTTGTGACGGGTTCCAGGATTCGCCGCGAGGCTGATGAAGTCGTAGACGTCAATATCATCGGCGAGGTCGAGATCGAGAACCGCGCGTTCACCAACGTGCTGGAAGGCGTCGAACAGCTTCCGCTCGCGGGTGCTGGTGTCAACAACTTCACAAGCGATAATACTGGGCAGAACGGCGGTAACAACGCGTTCCCGGACCTTCTCAACCTCGGTACTAACCGAACCCTGACTCTGGTCAACGGCCGTCGTTTCGTGTCCTCGAACCAAGCGACTGTGTTCGTTCCGGATAACGCCAACGGCGCTCAGGTCGACCTGACTTTGCTTAACCCTGCAATGGTCGAGCGCACTGAAGTTCTCGTCGGTACCGGTGGGCCGATCTACGGAGCGGATGCGGTCGGCGGTGTCGTCAACGTCATTCTTAAAGATGACTATGAAGGCGCCGAAATCACCGGCCAGTACGGTGTTACTGACCGTGGTGACGGCGAAACCTATCGCGTCAACGGCATCTGGGGCAAAAACTTCCTCGACAACCGCGCTAACATCACGGTCTCAGCCGAGTATCTCGACTCCGGTAGCATCGATTACGACCCGGATGGCGATCGTCAAATCGACCGCAATATCGATGATTTTCAGAACCCCTACTTTACCTCGGATACCGACGGTCAGCCAAACAACGTATACTTCCCCGGCGTGACTAATCCGTTCCTAGCACCGGGCGGTTTGCTCGTTGGTAGTTCGGGGAATAGCGGCGGTGCGCAGGCTCCGTACTTCCCGTTCAACCAGGTCCCAAACTTCTCAAGCGACACATTTAACCCGAACAATCTGTCGCCTTTTGAATTTTACCAAACGCCTCAGGGTCAGGCTATCAATTCCCTTCTCTACGTCGGGTCGTTCAACAACAACGGTAACATCCTTACTATTGACAACCCGGATCCTGCGACTGCGCCATTTCTTCCGCGTCTAGCTGTGCCCCTGGGGTTCAATCCTGATGGGACGCTCCGGGCCTACAATATTGGTAACATCACCCCTCCGGAGCCAGCACAGGTCATTGATACCATTGGTTCTGAAGGTATTCCGCAGGATCTGGGAAATCAGCTTCGTTCGGCTCAGGAACGCATCAGCTTCAATGCCTTCGGCCGCTACGAAATCACTGACAGGATCCGCGTAAAGCAAGAACTGCTGTTCGCTGATATCACCAACGAATTCACGGGTGCGCCTACGAGCAACACGCCGTTCGGCGGTACGACGGCTGGCGGCCGTGCCGTGCCCCTCTATCTGGACGAAAACCCCTTTATCGCTCCTTCGGCGCTTGCTCAGATTGATGCACTCGAGGCTCAGGGGCTGAACATCGACACCATTGACGACGATGGTGATCCGCTTACGGCCGATAAGAGGGTTCTCTATCTTTCCAGGTCGCTTGCAGATATCCAGGGCCTCACCCGCGGTGGTGACGAACAGCAGGCCTTCAGGTCTGCGACAGTCGTTGAAGGCGACTTCGACTTCATCGACCGGGCATTCTATTGGGATGCTTCTGTCGTCTACGGTCGCTCGGAAGCCGAGAACTTCGATGACGACGTCCTTGATGTCGAATTCGCCTTGGCCACCGACGTTGTTCGTGATCCTGCAACCGGAGAGGTCGTTTGCCGTCAGCAATTGACGGGGCCGGAACCGATCGCAAACCGCAATCCGAGCCTCTCGAACCTGAACAGCCGACTGCCCTCGCCGATCACGCCGACCCAGGCGCAGGTTGATTCGTGTGTTCCGTTGAACCTTCTCGGCTTCGGTAGCCCGAACCAGGCTGCGATCGACTACGTGACAACGCCGCTGGTTTCGGAAAACATCTCAGAGCAACTTTACTTCGCTGGATCATTCGGTGGTGACATCATCGATCTTCCCGCAGGTACTGCGGCGTTCAACGCTCAAATCGAGCATCGGATTGAGACCAACGAGTTCAAACCCGGCCGCGTCTTCGGACAAGGTTTGGCTCGTTCGACCTCCGGTAACGGTTCTGAAGGTACACTGAAGTTCATCGAATGGGGTTCAGAGTTCATCGTCCCGGTGTTCGGCAACGGCTTCTCATTCCCGCTCCTCAACGAGTTGGAAATCAACGGCGCTGTTCGTTGGGTCCGTCGGAACATCGAGTCCGACTCCAACCCGGCTGCTGAGTTCGCTGAGCCGACAACGGACAACACCTATTCGTTCGGCGGACGATACTCGCCGATCGACGACCTGACCTTCCGCGGCACCAAGTCGAAATCGGTTCGGTCGCCTTCCGTTGTGGAGCTGGTCGGTGCCGGTGTGACGGGTTTTGCGGCTCTTCCGCACCCCTGTGACAGCCGTTTCATCGGTTCGGTGAACAGTAATGTCGACCGGGCTCGGACGAACTGTCAGACGCTGCTGAACGCTCAAGGCATCTCCACGCCGCTCGCAGACTTCACGGCGCCGTTCGTCTCGCTTCCGGCTGCGGGTGCTTCGAACATCGACCTCGCCAACGAAGTCGCCAACAACTGGACCTTCGGCGTCGTTTACGAGCCCCGCTGGGTCGACAATCTGACCCTTCAGGCCGACTGGTACGCCATCGACCTCGAAGACCAGATCGGCCTCGACTTTATCGGGTTCTCCTGCTTCGATAGCGCGGACTTCCCGAACGTCATCGTCGGCGGTGCAAATGCGTGTGAGGCGCTGGCGTTCGCAGTTGACGACGGGACTGGCAACTTCGTTGTTCCGGAAACCTTTGAGCTGACCGGTCGCCCTCTGAGCCCGATCGCGCAACCTGGTTCGGATGCGATCTCGCAGCAGGCTGGTGCTCCGGCATTCGGCTTCTTCTCCACCATCAACTCTGCGGTGTCCGAGCTGCGGGCCCTCAACTCGTCAATCAACTATAGGTTCGATCTTGAGGATGTGTTTGGTGCGAAGGCGTCGAACTGGGGTCAGATCTCGACTAACGGTACGGTCTACTACGTCCACCGCTATGATGTTGCGAACGACGGCGAGACTTTCCGCCCCGATGCTGGTGAGCCAGGGTTTGCTCGCTACGAGACTCGTTTCGATCTGAGCCACGCTCTTGGTCCGCTGACCCACACGTTCCAGTGGTTCCGGACCTCCGGTACCGTCGACAACGTTGAACTCGACCGTGCTGAGATCAACGATCAGGCAGGTGACTTCGTGTTGCCCTCGCTCAACACGTACAACTACAACCTTGCCTATGAGTTCAACGATCGTCTGACCGGACGCTTCGTTGTGAACAATCTTACGGACAAGGAACTGGCTCCCCGCCGCGGCTTTGGCGGTATTGGGCGTAACTTCCAAATTGCCGTGAACTATGAGTTCTAAGAACTACGGTTCTTGCGAACGGAAAAGGCGGGCCTCGGCCCGCCTTTTCTTTTGCCGGTCTGCTGATGGGCAGCCGGTTGGTTCTGATCCGCTGGCCGGCGGCCGGAGCCCTCAGTTCTTCTGGAAATCGGCCTGCGGGCTGCTTGCCGCGCCGTATTGGCGGATCGGCATGCGGCCGGCGAGATAGGCTTCGCGGCCCGCTTCCACGGCGAGTTTCATCGCCCTTGCCATCCGTACGGGATCCTTCGCCTCGGCGATGGCGGTGTTCATCAGAACCCCGTCGCAGCCGAGCTCCATGGCAACCGCCGCATCCGACGCCGTGCCGACGCCCGCGTCCACGAGGACGGGCACGCGCGCCTGCTCGGCGATCAGCCGGATGTTGAGCCTGTTCTGGATGCCGAGGCCCGAGCCGATCGGCGCGCCGAGCGGCATGATCGCCGCCGCGCCCGCATCCTCGATGCGCCGCGCCATCACCGGATCGTCCGAACAGTAGACCATGACATCGAAACCGTCCTCGGTCAGCATATCGAGGGCGCGAAGGGTTTCGACCATGTCGGGGTAGAGCGTCTCCGGGTCCGAAAGCACCTCGAGCTTCACGAGGTTCCAGCCCCCCGCCTCCCGCGCCAGACGCAGGGTCCGGACGGCTTCCTCGCCGGTAAAGCACCCAGCCGTATTGGGCAGGAAGGTGAAGCGTTCTGGCTTCAGATAGTCGACCAGCATCGGGGCGGAGGGGTCCGAAAGGTTCACCCGCCGCACGGCCACCGTGACGATCTCTGCGCCCGCAGCCTCCGCCGCGGCGGCGTTCTGGGCGTAGTCGTCATATTTGCCGGTGCCCACGATCAGCCGCGAGGTGAAACTCTTTCCGGCGATGATGAACGCGTCGCGGTCCCGCTGCGAATCACCCGCCACCGACGAACCTCACGATCTCGATCTCGTCGCCAGGGCATAGGGCGGTCTCGCCATAGGCCGAACGCGGTGTGATCGCCCGGTTTCGCTCCACCGCGACCTTGCCGTTCGCGATCCCAAGGCTTTCCAGGAGCCCCATCACCGTGAGGCCGTCCTGGATCTCGCGCTTTTCGCCATTGACCGTAATTTCCAGCATTGCCTCGAAAGCCTGACTCAACCTTTTGTGCTTCTGCATCTTTCGCAGGTAGAAGCCCGTCATGCGCTCCGCAAGCCAAGCTCCCGTCATCGCCGTCCTGAACGGCCCGAACCTCAACCTTCTGGGGGTGCGGCAGCCGGAGATCTATGGTCGTGAAAGCCTGGGCGACATCGAGGCGATGTGCCGTCATCACCTGCAGGAGAAGGGCTTTTCGCTCCGCTTCGTGCAGGAGAACGGCGAAGGCGCGCTGGTCGACCGGGTGCACGGCGCCCGCGACTGCGCCGCGGTGCTGATCAACGCGGCAGGTTACACCCATAGCTCGGTCGCGCTTCTTGATGCCCTTCTGACGCTGGAAGCGCCGGTCATTGAAGTGCACCTCTCCCATCCCGCCAAACGCGAGCCTTTTCGCCATCATTCGGTCATCGCACCGGCCTGCAGAGGGGTCATTGCAGGCTTCGGTGCCCAGTCCTACCGGCTCGCCCTTGACGCTGCCCTTGCACTGCTTGATGCGGAAGGCTTGACATCATCCGGAACGGGCGGTGAGCCGCCTCAGCAGCATAACCCCGAGGAATAAGAACAATGCCGAAGAGCCTCGATGATGATCTTCAGATCGTTCGCGAATTGGCGGAGGTCCTGAACGATACAGGACTGACCGAGATCGAACTCGAAAAGGGCGGGCTGAAGCTGCGTGTCGCCAAGGAACCGGTGCGGACCGTGCTCGAGGCGGCGCCCGCTGCCATGCCGGCTCAGGCGCCTCAGGCCGCGGCCGCCCCTTCCGGCGGTAGCGCTGCCCAGACCAGCGGCGAAGCCCCTTCGGTCACCGGCGAGCCGGTCCGCTCGCCCATGGTCGGGACAGCCTATCTTTCGCCTTCGCCGGGCTCCGATCCTTTCATCTCCGTCGGTAGCGAGGTTTCAGCCGGCCAGACTTTGATGATTGTCGAGGCCATGAAGACAATGAACGAGATCAAGGCCCCCCGGGCCGGCAAGGTCGCGGCGATCCTCGCCAAGAACGCCGAGCCGGTGGAGTATGACGAGGTTCTCGTCACCCTTGAGGGCTAAGGGCGATGTTCAAGAAGGTCCTCATCGCCAATCGCGGCGAAATCGCCATGCGGGTGCACCGCGCCTGCCGTGAGCTCGGTATCCAGACGGTCGCCGTCCACTCCACCGCCGACGCCAAGGCCATGCATGTCCGTCTTGCCGACGAAAGCGTCTGCATCGGCCCACCCCAGGCGAAAGACAGCTATCTGAAGATCGCGGCGATTCTTTCGGCAGCCGAGATCACCGGCGCCGACGCGATCCATCCCGGCTACGGTTTCCTTTCCGAGAATGCCCGGTTTGCCGAGATCGTCGGTGCTCACGGCATCACCTTCATCGGCCCTTCGCCGGACCATATCCGCACCATGGGCGACAAGATTGCCGCGAAAAAGGCGGTGGGAGAGCTTGGCATTCCCTTGGTTCCAGGCTCCGACGGTGCCCTCACCAATCTCGACGATGCGCGCCGGGCCGCGCAGGAGATCGGCTATCCCGCGCTCATCAAGGCAGCGGCCGGGGGCGGCGGCCGCGGCATGAAGCTCGTCGAGGACGAGAGCCAGCTTGAGCAGCAATTGCAGGCGGCCAGCTCCGAGGCCGAAGCGGCGTTTGGCGACGGCTCGGTCTATATCGAACGTTACCTGAAGAAACCGCGCCACATTGAAATCCAGATCGCGGCGGACAGCCACGGCAATGTCGTGCATCTGGGTGAGCGGGACTGCTCCTTGCAGCGACGCAACCAGAAGGTGCTCGAAGAGGCGCCATCGCCTGCCCTCACTCAGAAAGAGCGTGAGAAGATCGGTGAGACCACGCGCAAGGCGATCGAGGGGCTCGGCTATCTCGGCGTCGGCACGGTGGAGTATCTTTACGAGAACGGGGAGTTCTTCTTCATCGAGATGAACACCCGCCTTCAGGTCGAGCACCCGGTGACCGAGCAGGTCACGGGCATCGATCTCGTCCGTGAGCAGATCTCGATCGCGGCAGGCAATCCGCTTTCCTTCAAGCAGGAAGATGTCCGCTTCGAAGGGCATGCCATCGAGTGCCGGATCAATGCCGAGGACCCGGTGACTTTTACGCCTTCCCCCGGCCGCATCCAGGAATTCCATGCCCCGGGCGGGCTCGGCGTACGGTTCGACTCGGCGGTCTATGACGGCTACGACATTCCGCCCTACTACGACTCGATGATCGGCAAGCTGATCGTCTTCGGCGACAACCGGGAGCTGGTCCTCAACCGCCTGCGCCGCGCCCTCGAAGAGACCGTGCTCTCAGGCGTCAAGACGACCGTGCCGCTGTTCGAGCGCCTGCTGGCGGAACCTGAGTTCCAGAGGGGTGACTACCACATCCATTGGCTCGGCGAGTGGCTTGCTGCGCAAGAGGACAAGAACTCGTGACCCTGGCCAACCGTTTGACCCTGATCCGCGCTCTTCTCGTCTTCCCCTATGCCGCTCTTGTCCTCGATGGTGAGCGCTTGGTCGCCGGTGTGATCTTCGCAATCGCCGCGGCGACCGATCTGCTGGACGGCTATATTGCCCGCAAGCGTGACGAAGAGACGGTGCTCGGCCGCGTCCTCGATCCGATCGCGGACAAGATGCTGACCATCACGGCACTGATCGTCCTCGTGGCGATCGATACCTTGACCGGCTGGCTGATGGTGGCTGTCATCATCATCGCCATGCGTGAGCTTTGGGTCGCGGGCCTGCGCGAGGGCCTGATCGAAGGCGGCGGCGAGTTGCCGGTGTCGACCCTTTCCAAGGCGAAGACCACGATCCAGCTTCTGGCCCTGTTCCTTCTCACACTCGGCGATTCGAGTGTCGGCTACGTTCTGTTCTGGGCCGCTGCACTGCTGACAGTCATCACCGGCTATCAGTACACGACGACGGCTTTCAACACGCTCAGTCTTGGAAGCGGGGACGGCTCCAACGAGAGGTAAGGGCGGCGGGCTCCATGCGGGCCCGCTCCTTGGGCGCTTCCGTGGCCGTCCCGATATAGACGAAGCCGACGAATTTCTCGTCCGCCTTGAGCCCCGTACCGTCTGCGACATGGGCGTCATAGGCGTACCATTCGGTCAGCCACTGCGCACCATATCCTGCCGCACCTGCTGCAAGAAGAAGGTTCTGGGCCGCTGCCGCGGCCGTCATCTGCTGCTCCCATAGAGGCGTCTTGTGCGCGGGATCGGGGCTGGCGACGACGGCGACCACGACAGGCGCCCGGGTGAAGCGCTCCGCTTCCAGCGCCGCTGCTTCCTCTGACGCGCCGGGCTCTGCCTTCTCGAAGGCCTGCCTCAGAACAGTGCCGAAGCGTGCGCGTGCGTCGCCTTCGAAGACGACGAAACGGAAAGGATGCACCCGGCGGTGATCGGGCACCCGCGATGCGAGGCGCAACAGCGCGTCCACCTCTTCCGGCGAAGGCCCTGGCTCGCCCAGTTGCGCGGCGGTGGAGGAGCGTCGCTCGGCGAGGAAGCCCAGCACCTCCTCACGGCGCCGGGGCGGCGGCATGTCATCGCCGAGTTGCGGAAGGGGCGGCAGCTTGTCGGTCCATTCAGTCATGCACGCTCCTTAGACCGGCTCGTCCCTGCCCGGCTAGAAGTTGCGTTTCAGCCAATCCCAGATCGTGCTGCGCTGGCTTGCGGCCGAAAGCTGCAATGCCGTCGCCGCCGTGCGCGGAACCGCCCCGCTGGCCAGCCCGCCCGCTGCTTCGGCAAAGGCGAGGAACGGCGGATCGGTCTTCTTGATCTCGAGCTTTGGCCCGCGGACGGCGAGGCCTTGCGCTGCAAAGACGGTCTGGACCTTCTTGGTCACGGGCAGCCCGACGAGAAGGCTGGGTGTCTCCGCAAGACCGGCGGTCCGCGCCGCTTCGCCGATCAGCGATGCGATTTCGTCAAGGCGCGCCGAGACCACATGGTCGGTCTCTCCCTCATTCTCGGCAAGCCGACCGAGAAGCGCCTTGTCGACGCGGGTCGCAGCCTTGGCATCATCGAGATTGAAGGTGACAGCCACGTCCGAGGTCAGGTGCCCTGCCCCGATCGCCACCGTGGTGCTGATGGCGAGCGCTTCGCCCTGAAAGCCAATCAGCTTGCTGTGCCAGCGATCCAGAATGCAAAGATTGCTGCGCTGGCCTTCGTTGGGCGTTACCGCCGCGGCGGCGGCTTCTTCGGCGGCCATGACACCCTTGAGATCATACCCGGCTTCCGCCGTCATCTTTTCAAGGGCGTTCAGCTTGTCGAGCGATGTGAGAAGCGCCGCGACCTCGACCTCGAGAAGCTGCCCGGACTGTCCCACGGGACTGCCCCTTACCGCTTCGCCGTCCAGGAAAATCTGCGCAGGTTCGCCGCAGACCACCGCCATATCCTTCGCGCCCGAGCGCTTGAGCGCGGCTTCGAGGGCGTCGGAGACATCGGTATGGGTGACCCGGCGCCCGATTGTCGCCCTGACGCGCAGCACCTGGCAGCTTATCCAGGAGGGCGGCAGGCAGGCGACGACCTCGCCGCCCTCACCAAGCTCACCGAGGATCCGGGCTGCATCCGCTTTCAGGACGCCGCGCCGTCCGACCATGGCAGGGCCAAGGGCAGGCCCCTCGCCCGGCCGCAGGAGCGCGGTCAGTTCGTCGGTCAGAAAGAGCGTGGCGGTCACGTCCGCTTACTCGCCTTTTGGCTTGTAATAGGCCCAGTCGGGATCCCTGAGATCGATATAGTCGAGATTGGCCGCGAGGCTGCCCGTGCCCGCTTCGAGCGATTGCAGGCGGCGAAGGGCGGCGGGAACACCGTCCTCGGGCAGCTTGGCGACGAAGCCGTTTCGGAAACGAAGGTCGAAACGCCTGCCGCCGATCACCTCGATCCCCGCCGTGCGAGCGAAGAGGACCGGGTGACGGCGCAGCTCCTTGAGGAAGCCGACCGCGACCGCGGGATCGTCCGTGCCCGAGATGGTGACGAATTCGGTGTTCTCGGTCACCGAGGAGGGGCGGATGACGACCCCTTCGTCGTCGATGACGAAGAAGGACCCTTCCGCGTTCTGGAAGACCGCGCGTGCTTCCCGCTCGATGATGGAGATATGCACCGTGTCGGGAAGAAGCTTCTGGACGGCGGCGCTCTTGACCGGGCCGAGCGCTTCGACCGCGCCGCGCAGCTCCTCCGGGTCGAGAAGCGGCAGGGGTCGGCCGATGATGCTGCCGAAGGTCTCGTCGCGCAGGGCCGCCATGACTTCGCGGTCGGAGAGATGCATGCCGCCCTTGATGGTCACGCGCATGACGTTGAGGCCCAAGCTCCGCCCAGCAGCTTCGGGCATCACTGCAAGGCGGCCCGGCAGGTCCTGCAGGCGCCCGGTGAAGACCGTGATGAGAAAGAAGAGAAGCGCGGCGGCGATCAGGACGAGAAAGCCGACCTGGGCCGCGGTGGCAGCAAGAACGCCGGCATTGGAATCGAGCCGTGCGCCGATCTTCTCCATGGTCCCCATCTGCCGGCGCGAGACACGGCGGACCGTCCGCTTCTTGGCGGCGGGTCTACGGACGGGTTTCTTCTTTGCGGCTACCTTAGGCACGAGGCGTCTTCGACCATCCACTGGCAAAGCTCGGAGAAGCTGATGCCGCGATGGGCGGCCTGCTCCGCCGAAAGCGATGTCGGCGTCATACCCGGTTGGGTATTCACCTCCAGGATGAACAGGCCGTTAACTCCAAGCGCCGGGTTCCAGCGGAAGTCCACGCGCGACAGCCCGCGGCAACCCAGGATTTCGCCTGCTCTCGCCGCCATGCCGAGGGCTTCCCTGGTGACCTCGTCCGGAATGTTCGCAGGGACCTCGTGGGGTGCCGCGTTCGAGGAGTACTTCGCGTCGAAGTCGTAGAAGTCCGCCTTGATCTCGGTGACGGCGAGGGGCTCGGTCCCCTTCAGCGCCACGGTCAGCTCACGGCCGGGAATGTAGGTCTCGACGATGGCCTGGCCGTGATAGACCGTTTCGTCCAGAAGCTCGGCACGCGGAGCGGGATCGTGGTCGTTGCGGATGATCACCACACCGAAGGTCGACCCTTCCGCGATGGGCTTCAGGACATAGGGCGCCGGCATGGGGTGGATGCCGTGGAGCTTGGTCGTCTCGACGACATGGCCGCCGGGCACCCTGATGCCATGCGCGGCGAGGACTTCCTTCGTCCTGGCCTTGTCCATGCAGAGCGCCGAGGTCAGGACGCCCGAATGGGTGTAGGGAATGCCCATCATCTCGAGAAGGCCCTGCACCGTTCCGTCCTCGCCATAAGGGCCGTGGAGCGCGTTGAAGACCACGTCCGGTCCCTTGCCGCCGAAGCTCTCCCTGATCTGACGGTCGACCTCGCGCGTGACGTCGATGCTCTCGACCTCGTAGCCGCCAATGGCCCGAAGCGCCTTCGCCGCCGTTTCGCCCGACACCAGGCTGACGCCTTTTTCGGAGGAGAAGCCGCCCATCAGGACGAGGATTTTCTTGGTCATGAAGGCCTCCCCAGGCGCTTGATTTCCCATTCGAGCTCATAGCCGAGCTCACGGCGGACATCGCTGCGGATCGATTCCCCGAGGATTTCGAGGTCCTCCGCCGTGGCGTTTCCGCGATTGATCATGAAATTGGCATGAAGCTCCGACATCTGAGCATCGCCGACCACGCGGCCCCGGCCCCTTACCGCATCCACGGACTGCCACGCCGAGCGGCCGCCGGAGCGTTCGGGGTCGGGGTTCTTGAAGGTCGAGCCGCCGGTCTTCTCGCGAATGGGCTGCGTTGCCTCGCGTTTTGCCATGATCTCTTCGATGGCGGCGACTTCTTCGGCCGGTTCGCCTTGATCCGCCTCGAAGGAGGCTTCGATAAGGACAAGGTCGTCCGGCACATCAGCGTGGCGGTAGGAGAAGGCGAAGTCGTCAGGACCCAGATCGACCATGCGGCCCTTCCGGTCGATGGCCCTTGCGGCGATGAGGCGGTCCCTGGTCTCCCCGCCATAGGCCCCGGCGTTCATCCGCATAGCGCCGCCGATGGTGCCCGGAATGCCCGCCATGAAGGAAAGCCCCTTGAGCCCTGCCTTGGCCGCCTCCCGGGCCACTTTCGCATCGAGGCACCCCGCCCCGGCGGTCACGCGGCGGCCGTCGACCGTCACCTTGCCGAAGCCGGGCCCGAGCCGGATCACGGTACCCTCAATCCCGCCATCACGGATGATGACGTTCGAGCCGACGCCGAGCACTGTCAGTTTCTCGCTGGCAGGCAGATCGGTGAGCGCATGGGCGAGCTGCTCCTCCGTCGCCGGAAGGATCAGGTGATCGGCAGGGCCCCCGACCCGGAGCCAGGTGAAGGGCGCCAGCGGCGTCTTCTCCATCACGCGGAGCTTGGCCGGGGATCGGTCAGGCGGGGCCATTCATCGCCTCCAGCTCATCCGGCAGTGATTGCGCGTAGCGGGTGATATCTCCGGCCCCGAGGCAGATCACGATATCCCCTTCCTTCGCCGTCTTGCGAACGGCAAGCGGCAGGTCGGAGAGGCTGTCGAGAAGATGGGCGTTGCGGTGCCCGGCCCGGGTCATGCCGGTGACCAGGGCTTCGGCGGAGGCCTTCTCCATGGGCTTCTCGTTCGCGGCATAGACCGGGGCGACGAAGACATGATCGGCTTCGTTGGCGCAGGAACAGAACGCATCGAAATGACGCGAAAGCCGCGAATAGCGGTGGGGCTGGATCACGGCGATCACCTGGCCTTCCGCCACTTCCCGCGCTGCTTTCAGGGTCGCGGCGATCTCGACCGGGTGGTGACCGTAATCGTCGATGATCCGTATGCCCCGCCAGCGCCCCGTCTCGGTGAAGCGCCGGTGGACGCCGCCGAAGCGCTTGAAGCCTTCCGCGATCCTTTCGTCAGGCACGCCAAGCTCACGCGCCACGATGGCGGCAGCGACGGCGTTCTGCAGGTTGTGCTGACCCGGCATCGGGAGAGAAAGCCCCTCGAGCCGGTGCTGGGTCTCCGCGCTTTCGCGGAAATGGATGTCGAAGACCTGCCCCTGGTCGTCGCGGCGGATGTTCTCGATACGGACATCGGCCTGCGGATTGATGCCGTAGCTGATCAGCCGCCGGTCGGTGATCCGCCCGACGAGCGCCTGCACTTCGGGGTGGTCAAGGCAGACGACCCCGAAGCCATAGAACGGCGTGTTCTCGATGAACTGGTCGAAGGCCGCGCGCAGCGTTTCGAAATCGCCCCAGTGATCGAGATGCTCGGGGTCCATATTGGTGATGACGCTGACCGTGGTGGGCAGGCGCACGAAGGTGCCGTCGCTTTCGTCGGCCTCGACCACCATCCAGTCGCCATCCCCGGGGCGGGAGTTCGAGCCGTAGGCATTGATAACCCCGCCATTGATGACCGTGGGGTCGAGATCGCCCGCATCGAGAAGTGCCGCGATCATCGAGGTGGTGGTCGTCTTGCCGTGGGTGCCTGCAACGCAGACGTTCCATTTCAGGCGCATCAGCTCGGCCAGCATATCGGAGCGCCGCACCACGGGAATATGGCGCGCCCTCGCAGCAGCCACCTCCGGGTTGCCCGAACCGATGGCGGTGGAGACGACCACCGCTGCCGCGCCGTCTATATGCGAGGCGTGGTGGCCGATCGTCACCTCGATACCCATGGCCCGCAGGCGCTCGACAATGTCGCCCTCGGCTATATCGGAGCCGCCGACCTCGTAGCCGAGATTGTGCATGATGCGGGCAATACCGGACATGCCGATCCCGCCGATACCGACAAAATGGATACGGCCGACGGGGAATGGCAGTCGGATGGAGATGTCACGCTCGGTCAAGGGCAGGCCTTTCTTGTTTCGAGGCCTAGAGTTTCCCCGCAACGAGGGCTTCGGTCAGATCCGCAAGGTCCCCGGCGGCGTTTTCGGCCATCCGTCCTTTTGCCGCAGCAGCCATCGCGGTCAAACGGCTGGTGTCTGACAGGAGCGTAAGGAGCGCCCGCGCGGCGCTTTCAGCGGTGAGATCGTCCTCGAGAATGAGGTCCGCTGCGCCCGCTTCGGTCAGGACCTGCGCGTTGATCCGCTGGTGGTCGTCCATCGCGATCTTCAGTGGAACGAGAAGCGATGGCCGCCCGATGACGCTGAGCTCAGCCACCGATGACGCACCGGAACGGGCGATCACAAGATGGCTCTCGGCGATGCGGCGGGGGAGGTCGGCGAAGAAAGGCGCAAGCTCGGCCTGGATCCCGGCGCCTTTGTAGAGCCCAGCCAGCTCGTCGCGGTCGTCGTCATGAGCCTGATGGGTCACGTCAAGGCGCGTGCGTAGCTCTTCGGGCAACTCGGCGAGGGCCGGGGCGAAGACCCGTGCGAAAAGCCTTGCGCCTTGGCTCCCGCCGAAGATCAGGACCCGCAGTGGGCCTTCGCCTGGTTCCTCGAAAGCCGTTCGGGCAGCCTCGAGCACGGCCTGCCGGACCGGGTTCCCGGTCTCTGTCAGGTGGCGGAGGCCCGAAGGCTTTTTCATCAGGATCGGAAAACCGTGGGCGAGAAAGCCCGCCTTCTTCGCGCTCAAACGGTTGGCGCGGCCGAGAACGGCGTTCTGCTCGTGAAGCCCGGTGGGTAGCTTCAAGCGCTGGGCAGCCATCATCGAGGGTGCGGATGGATAGCCGCCAAAGCCGATCACCGCATCGGCGCCGAACGATTTGAGAGCGCGCCTGGCCTGACGGATGCCGCCAAGGATCGCGAAGACGGCCGCGAGCTTGGCGAAGGCGCCTTTGGCGGACGGGCTCGCGGCCTTCAGAATGACGTCCTCGTCGCGGGGGAAGCCTTCGGCAAAGCGCAGGCCCCGCTTGTCGGTCAGGAGCATGACCTGCCAGCCGCGCGCCTTGGCCTCTTCGGCCAGGGACTGAGCCGGGAACATGTGCCCGCCCGTGCCGCCTGCCGCCAGCGCGATCCTCACCGACGCTTCTTCCGTGTAAAGACGAGAAGCAGCCCGGCGGTGAGACCCATCGCCATGAGTGACGAGCCGCCATAGCTGATGAATGGCAGGGTCATGCCCTTGGCCGGAAGAAGGCCCAGATTGACCCCCACATTGATCGACGCCTGAAAGGCGATCGCCGCCGTCAGGCCCGAGATCGCCGTGCGGCGGAAGACATCCTTGGTCGAGATGGCGGCGAGAATGCCCCTGATGGTGATAACGGCGAAAAGCGCGATGATCAGGACGCCGATGAGAAGTCCGAACTCCTCCACGGCGACGGCGAAGACGAAGTCCGTATGTGCGTCGGGCAATGATGCCCTGACGCCGGAAGCTTCGTGGAGGTCATGGCCGAAGACACCGCCTGCCGAGATCGCCTCGGCCGCCTTCTCGGTCTGGTAGGCGTCGCCGCTCGATGGGTCGAGGAAACGGTCGATCCGCGCGCGGACGTGGCCCTGGGTCGTGTAGCCGAGCATCAACAGCCCCGAGGCCGCCGAGCCGAGGCCTGCGATCCATGCCCAGCTCCACCCGGCGACGAAGAACATGACAGCCCAGATACCAGTCAATAGCAGCCATTGTCCGTAGTCGGGCTGCATCAGCAGGAGAAGCGAGGAAATACCGTAGAGGCCGAGGCTCATCACCGCGCCGGGGAACGGCTCTTCCTTGGACGCGGACAGGAACCAGGCCGCCATGCAGACAAAGCCGGGCTTGAGGAATTCCGAAGGCTGAAGACTGAAGCCGCCGAGGCTGAGCCAGCGTTTCGCGCCCTTGATCTCCGGGCCGAACGCCATCGCCGCGATGATCAGGACAAGCGCGCCGAGGGCGGTGATGATACCGACCCGCCGGGCCTGAACCGGCGTCAGCAGCATTGTCCCTGCGACTGTGGCCAGCCCCACCGCGAGGAACAGCACGTGCCGCTCGGTGAAGTGGAAGGGCGATGCAATCCCGATCCGCGCCGCGGCCACGGGACCCGCGGCGAAGGACAGGACGAGCCCGAGGAGGGCGAGGCTTGCAAAGGAGTAGACCAGCGTGAGGTCGAAGCCCTTCAGGCTGCCTGCGCGAATGGTCCGGGCGCTGCGTTCGAGGTTGCTGAAGACCGCCTCAACCATGCGAACGCCTCCGCTCGGAAAGATAGCTCAGGGCACGGATCTTGAAACTGTCGCCCTGGCGCACATAGCCCTTGCAGCCCGGCGAGAAGAGGATGACCGGGGTGGCGGCGGGTTCGCGCCGCAACAGGTCCTGCGCCGAAGCGAGGGCCGCGCCAAGGGCGTCCTCCGCATTGGAGAAAGTGACGACGTTGTCCACCGGAGGGCCGGAGCCGTCCGGCGGCGTCAGATAGAATGTCGAACGGAGCGCAGCCTTCGCGGCTTTCGTCAGATCGCCGAAGCGGTGGCCGATCCAGAAGACGTCGGGACAGGTGGCCATGGCTGCCGCCGTCGAGGCCCGGCAGGAAGCATGGCGGTCATCGACGAAGACGATGCGCCCTTCGGTGCCGATGCAGTCGAAGCGCCCTTCGAGCCCGCGATAGGCCAGAAGGCCTTTTGCGATGTGGTCGTCCTTGATTCCGAACCGTTCCGCGAGCGCGGAAGCCGCTGCGGCGCACTGGCTGAGGTGGTCGCCGAGAAGGATCGCGCTGTCATGAAAATCGGCGACCCGCCGTGTGCGGCCGTTCCTGACAGCGTAGATCGCACGGTCGAGAGCGAACCAGCCATCCGAGAGGGTCGCGTTCCCCGACACGGGGATCAACGCCCTCGCCGTGGACGGGCTGCGCCTGCGCACCGACATGAGAAGGCTCTGCGCGCCGGTGTCATCGGTACCGAGAATGCCGAAGGAGGCGGCCGTCAGGAGCGCCGTGCAGGCTTCCCGCGTTTTCTCGCCGACCGGACCGCCGTCTTCCTCGGTGAGGTTGAGAAGGACCGCCCCCGCGCAGCCTGTTCGTTCCGCATAACGAAGATGCGCTGGCGCGATCGTCAGGAGAAGGACCGCCGCATTCAGTCCCGCCGCATTGAGATAGCCGGCTTCGGCGTCGATCTCTTCGCCCTTCACGCCACCCTGGACGAGAAGTTTTTCAAGAAGCGCTGCCGTGGTGGATTTGCCTGCGGATCCCGTGATGATGACCCGCTTCTCGGACGGGATCGCCACGGCCTCCGCCGCCGCGCCCAGCATGGACAGATCCGTCACGGCGGGAAGGCCGCGCTTGATCGCCTCGTGCTGAAGACGGCCAATCTGCGGATGGTTCCGGCCCAGCCCGTAGACGAAGACATCCGCGCCTTCAGGAAGTTCGGGGTCCGGACCGTCGGCGTCGATCTCGTGCAGGCGGTAGCCCTGCGCTTCCAGCGCCAGGCGGGCATGGGCGCGCAGGGGCGGCCCCAGATAGGCGAGAAGACCGGTTGTTGGAATGGAGGCCGTCTCGCTCATCGCATCACCGCAGTTTAAGAGAGCTGAGCCCGATCAGGGCAAGGACGAACGCGATGATCCAGAAGCGGATCACGATGGTGGGCTCTTTCCATCCAAGCTGTTCGAAATGGTGGTGCACCGGCGCCATCTTGAAGACCCGCTTGCCGGTCATCTTGAAGCTGGCGATCTGGATCATCACGGACAGCGCCTCGAAGACGAAAAGCCCCCCGACGATCGCAAGCACGATCTCGTGCTTCACCGCCACTGCCATCGCGCCAAGTGCGCCGCCGAGGGCGAGCGAGCCGGTATCGCCCATGAAGATCATCGCGGGCGGTGCATTGAACCAGAGAAAGCCGAGCCCCGCGCCGACGATCGCGGCGCAGATGACTGCGAGCTCCCCTGCTCCCGGGACATAGATGATGCCGAGATATTCCGCGTAGTCCGCCCGGCCGACGAGATAGGCGATGACCATGAAGGCGCCGGCCGCGATCATCACCGGGACGATGGCGAGGCCGTCGAGGCCATCGGTGAGGTTCACGGCATTGGACGAGCCGACGATCACGATCGCGGCGAAAGGAAAGATCAGGAAGCCGAGGGGAACGATGAAGCTGAAGAACGGAATGGCGAGTCCGGTCGCCATCTCGACATCCGCGCCCGTGCTCGAGCGCAGGACGGCCACGGCCGCCGCGCCCGCAACGAAGGCGATCGCGAACTGGAAAAGGAGCTTCAGCGAACCGATGACACCGTCCGCAGTCTGCTTTTTGACCTTCAGATAGTCGTCATAGAACCCGAGGAGCCCGAAACCGAGGGTGACGCCCAGGACAATCCAGACATAGGCATTGTTGAGAGGCGCCCAGAGCAGGGTCGAGACCACCACGCAGAGAAGAATCAGGATGCCGCCCATGGTCGGCGTACCCGCCTTCTCGATCACGTGGCTTTGGGGCCCATCAGTCCGGATCGGCTGACCCTTGCCCTGACGCGCACGCATCCAGTCGATCATGCCGGGGCCGAGGATGAAGGCGATCAGAAGCGCCGTCAGCGTCGCACCGCCCACCCGGAAGGTGATATAGCGGAAGAGGTTGAAGATCTGATACTCATCCGCGAACGGAACGAGAAGATGATAAAGCATTAAACCTTCTGCCCTGCCGAGACCAAGCTCTCCACAAGCGCCCCCACCCTGGAAGCGTTCGACCCTTTGAAAAGCACCGTATCGGCTTCGTTCAGACTTGTTAACAAAACCTGAACGAGGCCGGTCGCTTCATCCGTGTGCGTGCCGCGTTTCTCCGGCGGGAGGGAGTCACGCAAGTGCGCCATAAGGGGTCCGGCCGTGTGAATGACATCGGCAGCGGCGGCGGCGTCATCGGCAAGGCCGGCGTGAAGCGCAGGCGCCGTCTCGCCCAGCTCCTTCATTTCGCCGAGGACCGCAATGCGGCGTCCTCGTTCGTGGGCGAGAACCGAAAGGGATGCGCGCATGGATGCGGGGTTTGCATTGTAGCTTTCGTCGAGGATGGTGACAGTCTTGTCACCCAGCTTGAGCCGGAAACGCGCGCCCCGCCCTTCCCCGCTGGCGAAGGATTCGAGCGCCTTCGCCGCTTCGGCGGGCTCGACCCCGCAGAGCGAAGCGGCCAGAAGCGCGGCGACCGCGTTCGAAGCCATGTGCTGGCCCTGTGCGCGAAGGGTGAAGGCGACCTCCTGCCCTGCGATCCGCGCCCTGACTTTCAGGCCTTCGGGACAGGGCTCGGCAGCGATCAGCTTGCCGTCCTCGCCCGCCTTGCCGAAATAGCGCAGCGCCTCGACGCCGGCCTCACGGCAGCGCTTTTCCAGGCGTTCGATATAGGGGCTGTCGGCGGGAAGGATCATCACCCCGCCTTCGCGCAAGCCCTCGGCAATCTCGGCCTTGGCATCGGCAATGGCTTCCATCGAACCGAGAAATTCAAGATGCGCCTCGGCGATCGTGGTGATGAGCGCCACGTGGGGGCGAACGAGGGTCGTCAGCCCCCTGATCTCCCCGGCATGGTTCATTCCCATCTCGAAGACACCCGCATCCGCCTCCGGCGGCAGTTCCGCGAGGGTCAGCGGGACGCCGATATGGTTGTTGAAGCTCTTGACCGCAGCATGGACCTTTCCGAGCGGAGAAAGCGCGAAGCGCAGCATCTCCTTGGTCGTGGTCTTGCCCGCGCTTCCGGTCACACCGACAAGGGGCGCGAAGGAGCGGTCCCGCGCCGTCTCGGCAAGGCGCTCAAGAGCGGACAGGGTCTCTCCGGCGACGATCTGCGGACCGCCGCCCTCGACGGGTTTCGATACGAGTGCCGCTGCCGCGCCCTTCTCGAAGGCCTGCTGCAGAAACTCATGGCCGTCCCTTTCGGCCTTGAGTGCGACGAAGAGGTCGCCTTCGCGCAGGCTTCGGGTGTCGATCGACAGACCGTTGATCGGCGTTTCGCCATCACCTTGCAGCACGCCGTTGGTCGCGGCGGCGACCTGGTAGGTCTTCCACAAACTCATGCTGCGACGCCCTCCTCGCCGCTCGCTTCGCGGGCGACTTCGACGTCGGAGAAGGGATAGGTGACCGTGCCGATCGTCTGCCCACGCTCATGGCCCTTGCCTGCGATGACGAGGGTGTCACCGGCGCGAAGCTGGCGCACGGCTTCGTGGATTGCCTGGTGGCGGTCACCAACCATCAGCGCATCGCGTGCGCCCCCTGCCACTTCGCGGCGAATTGTTTCAGGGTCCTCCGTCCGCGGATTGTCGTCGGTGACGATGACCACGTCCGCGCCGCTCGCCGCGGCCTTGCCCATCTCCGGGCGCTTGTCCTTGTCCCGGTCGCCGCCTGCGCCGAGGACCACGATGATCCGGCCCTTGGTGTGAGGGCGGATCGCCGCGAGCATCGTGCTGACCGCGGCGGGAGTGTGCGCATAGTCGACATAGACCCCGGCATCGCCGCCCTTCATCTTCTTGACGGCTGCGAGCTCCATCCGGCCAGGCGCGGCGCTGATCGCCTCGAGTTTCGGAAGGACAAGACTTGGCGACCAGCCGCTTTCGATGGCGAGCCCGGCAGCGACAAGTGCATTGTCCGCCTGAAAGGCGCCGATCACAGGGAGGCGCAGGTCGAAGGACCGGCCCGAGCATTCCACCTTCATGCGGAGCCCCGTCGCCAGCGGCTGGATGTCCATCAGCCGCAGGAGCGCGCCCTTGCGCCCGACCGTCACCGGCCGCCGCCCTGCGCGCAGGGCATCGGCCACCGCATGCTCGGCATAGTCGCCGTCGCTGTGGATCACCACGGGATGACCGCGCGGCAGGAGCTGGGTGAAGAGACGGCGCTTGGCGGCGTAATATTCGCCGAAGCTGCCGTGATAGTCGAAATGGTCCCGGGTCAGATTGGTGAAAGCCGCAAGGCTGACATTCACCCCGTCCGCCCGGTGCTGGGCGAGCCCGTGGGAGCTGATTTCCATGGCAAGGTGGGTGGTCCCGACGCTCGTCATGCTGCTGAGGATCTGGTGGATCTCAACCGGGTCCGGCGTCGTATGCTTGAGCGCGTATTCGTAGCCCGGCGCAAACGCGCCGAGAGTACCGAGCGATCCCGAACGGCAGCCGAGCGACGACCAGAGCTGGCTGGTGAACCTTGCGACGGAGGTCTTGCCGTTCGTCCCCGTCACCCCCGCGATCACCCGCGGCTGACCTGCGTGGAAGACCATGGCGAGCTGGGCCAGGGTCAGGCGCGGCGCTTCGCTTTCCACCACTGGAACAGGCGCATCGGTGCCCGGTTTGGCCAGTACGGCACTGGCGCCGCGCTGGACCGCGTCGCCGATATAAGCCGTGCCGTCCGCCGCGGTTCCTTCGAGGGCGGCGAAGAGCCAGCCGGGCTTCACCGAGCGGCTGTCGGCCGTCAGCCCACGGATTTCCGTTTCGGGGAGGCGGCGCGCGAGCGCCGTCATGTCCTGAAGCCTCATCGGGTCACCTCGACGTCTTCGGGGGTTTGCATCTGGCCGAGGACGGAGAGGAAGCCGTCCGCCGCCTCGTCCTCTTCGCTCGGCCGCAGGTTCAGGACCGGGGCCAGCCGTTCCACCGTGCGGCGGAAGGTGGGCGCAGCGGTCCAGCCAGCGGTGGCGAAACCATAGGTGTCGGCCGTGCCTACGGGCTCGTCGAGACTGACGAGGAGCACGTAGCGGGGATCGTGGCCGGGGAAGGCGCCGATGAAGCTGGCGATCAGCGGGCCCTTGTCGGAATAGCCGCCGCGCCCCGGCTTGTCGGCGGTGGCGGTCTTGCCGATGACGTAATAGCCCGGCGCTTCCGCCTTGCCGCCTGTACCGTCGGTCACGACCGAGCGGAGGGCACGGCGCAAGGCGGCACTGGTCCGCTGGCTGATGACCCGGCGTTTCTCCACCGGCTCGTCCGTCATGAAGCGCGGAGTGATGAACTCACCGCCATTGACCACCGCCGTGAAGGCCGTGGCGAGGTGCAGCGGTGAGACCGCGATGCCGTGCCCGTAGGAGGCTGTGGCGATCTCCGCCGGTCCCCAACTGGCAGGCAGGAGGGGGCTGCGCCCTTCCGGCAGGCTGGTGGTCAGCCGCTCGGTGAGACCGAAGGTCTCGAGCCAAGCCGTGAAACGCTCCTCGCCCATCAGAAGCGCAAGCTGCGCCGTGCCGATATTGGAGGATACCGCAATGATCTCTTCGACCGTCAGCACGGGCTCCTTTGCGGAATAATCCTCAATGGCCCAGTCACCGACCTGCAGCGGTGAGGTCACGTCGACGGGGGTCTCGAGTTGCGCGATCCCCTCTTCCATCGCCATCGCGACGGTCATCGCCTTGAAGGCAGAGCCTAGCTCGTAAGTGTCCGAGACGACCCGGTTACGCCGTGCCGAAGCAGGGCTGGCGCCTGCGGCGTTCGGATCGAAATCGGGAAGGCTCGCCATGGCGACGACGCCGCCGTCCCTCGCGTCGATCAGCACTCCCCACGCGGCCTGCGCCTCGTAGATGCGGCGGGCGCGCTGAAGCTCGCTGAGGAGAACCGTCTGCGCCGCGACGTTCAGCGTGGTGCGTTTGGTCCCCGAAAGCTCCTGCGAAGTGATCGCCGCTTCAAGCCCGGTGACACCGCCCCGTCCGGGGATCTGATAACCCACCACATGGCTGAAGAGGCGACCCTGCGGGTAGGCGCGGAGCTCGGCATCGGGGAATTCGAGCCCCGGAAGCCCCAGCGCCAGGACCTCGTCCCGCTGCTGCTCGGAGATTACCCGGTCGATCATCACACGGTTGCCAGCGGAAAGGCGCGAGCGAAGCTTCGCCTCGTCGAGATGGGGAAATAGCCCCGTCAGACCGCGCACGGCCTCTTCGACATCCCAGACTTCCCGGCCATGAATGGCAAGACCGAAGCCCTTGACGTTCAGCGCCAGTGCCCGGCCTTCGGCGTCTTCGAGGCGCGCGGCACCCTCAGCCACCTCCACCACGGCCGGACGGTATTCCGGCGCAGGGGTATCGAGGGCGAGCTGCGTCGTGCGTACACTGAGGATGGCGAACGCGGCCATCAGCCCCGTTCCGCAGAGGATCAATCGGCGGCGGATGCTCTCTTCCTGCTCCCCGCGGTCGGGCAGCTTCTCTCCGCGCCGCGCCTTGCACTCGTCAAACAGAAGATCGACCTCGAACCGGCCCAGGCTCGTTTTCGTCACTGACCTGCCTCCAGGCGCTGGGCGGGATCGAGAACCTCGCGCAGAACCTCTTCATCGGCCATCTGCCTCGCGCTGCCCGGCGCCAGGGGAAGACGGTCCGCACTCAATTCATTGAGTCGCGGTGCGGACTCCAGAACTTCCACCTCGAAACTCAACCGGTCGATCTCCGCGCGAAGGTTCGCAGCCTCGCGGTCAAGCCTGCCGATGGCCTTTCGCTCGTGCATCACGGTGGTTTCCGTATGAAGACGGAAAGCGGCGCTGGCGGCTGCGGCGGCGATGAGGGCGGCGAGGATGAGAGGCCTGATCATGACTGGCTCCATCGTGTTTGAAGATCGGAAAAGACGAGCGAAGGGGCACCGAGCGAGCGAAGGCGTTCGTCGCTCCACTCCGTCGGAGCGGCCGAGGTTCTGACGGCGCTTCTCAGCTTGGCCGAGCGGGCGCGGGGGTTGTCCCGCGCTTCGGCATCGCTGGCGGCAAGACCACGGCGGGTATCGAGTTGAAAGGACGGATCCGGACGATCGATCTCGGGCATGTGGCGCGACCCGCTTCCTTCCCTGCCTGCGGCTATCGAGAGGAAACGCTTGACGATTCGGTCTTCGAGGGAATGAAAGGTGACGACGACCAGGCGTCCGCCCTCTTTCAGCGCCGCCTCGGCACCTATCAGGCCACGGACGAGCTGGCCGAGTTCGTCGTTCACGAAGATTCGGAACGCCTGAAACATCCGGGTGGCGGGGTGGATCGGATCCTTGGCGCGCTGGGGGCCCGCGAGAGCCGCAAGCTCACCGGTGGTGGTGATGCGTTTCTCGTCCCGCCGCCTGACGATGGCCGAGGCGAGTTGCCCTGCCCGGCGGTCCTCGCCGTACTGCCAGATGATGGTCTTGAGTTCGTCCCGCCCGGCTGTGTTGATGAGTTCTTCCGCCGAAGCGCCATCGCCCATGCGCATGTCGAGCGGGCCGTCATGCATGAAGGAAAAGCCGCGCTCGGAGCGGTCGAGCTGCATGGAGGAGACGCCTATATCGAAGACCGCACCGTCCAGCCCGTCGGGGGCAAGCGCCGCCGCTTCTTCGCCAATGGCGGCGAAGGGGCGCTCGATCAGGGTCAGGTTCTCGTTGCCGGAAAAGCGCTCGCGGCCTGCAGCGATCGCCGAAGGGTCGCGGTCGAAGGCGAGAACGCGAGCGCCTTCCTCCAGGATCGCCGCAGTGTAGCCGCCAGCGCCGAAGGTCGCGTCAGCGATCACCTCGCCGGACTGGGGCCGGAGGCTCTCGAGCACTTCAACAAGCATGACGGGGCGGTGGCCTGAGCTCATCCCTCCCCCCTTCCGCCGGAGACGGAGGGAAGCATCCGTGCCCGGAGCGTATCGCGGTGGTGGGACGCGGCCCGCCTCGCAGCATCGCGCCTTGCCGCGAGGTGGCTTTCGCCCGCCACCACGAAATGGCGGCCACGGCCGACGAAGCCGATCCCGCCGTCGAGCGCCGCATCCTCGCGCATCGCCTTGGGAAGCGAGACCCGTCCGGTCTCGTCGATCGACAGGCGCATGATCCCGGCGGTGATCTCTTCTTCGAGGGCCCAGCGCTCCTCGTCATAGACGTCGAGTCCGCTGGTCATCTTAAGAAGGTCATCGAGAAGGCTCGCGGGCCCGCATTGCAGCGCAGGTTCGATCAGAGAGACGAAACAGTGCACTTCCTGGCCCGGCAGTTCGCGGCGGAAATCATTGGGAATGACAATGCGGCCCTTGGTGTCGACCTTGCCGGCGAAGCGGCCGGTGAAGCGCGGCTTCGTAGCCGCATCCGCGGTCCTTTGCATGACCTGACCATCGTCCATCGCCATGCCTAGACCGCTCTCCCCTTACCGGCGCGATGCCTTCTGCCAGCCGCATCGAAGCCAATTCTCGATTGGTTAACGGGATAGCATGGGCAGTGCTGGGAAACAATGACACAGTGGTTTTGTGCATAAATCATTAAGGCCAACGCCAAGCCAAGCTGAGCAGGGGTTTGCGCGTTGTGGAAAAGGGAAAAAGCGTCAGGCGGCCGGTAAGCCGGGTTCTGTCGATCGACCCTCGAAAGGGTTAACGGACGACCATTCATCTCGGGCCGACGCTTGCGCGAAGGCTCCTGCAACCAACCCGGACGGCTCAGCCTGGCGGCGGGCCTGCGGGTGACCGCGCGCCGTCCCTATTCGGTCTTGCTCCGGGTGGGGCTTGCCTTCGACCCGCTGCCGTTGCCGGAGCGGCGGTGCGCTCTTACCGCACCTTTTCACCCTGACCCGGAACATGCCGGGCGGTTCTTTTCTGTGGCGCTATCCCTCAGCTCGCGCTGGCCGGACGTTATCCGGCACCCTGCCGCCATGGAGCCCGGACTTTCCTCGAAGCAAGTGCTCCGCGGTCGTCTGGCCGCCTGACGGATGTGAACTGGGCCGGAGCGCAGTTGCGGTCAAGGCCGCGGCTTGGGCAGGGACAGCCGGTAATGGATAGCGAGCCCGCGAAGGCCGAAGGCTGCGACGAGCCCTCCGCCGAACGCCAGGGTCTCGGTGGCCGGGGAGAGCCGCAGCAGGGCGTAGACAAGCGCGCCGAACAGCGCGGCGGTGGCGTAGATGTCTTCCTTCAGGACCAATGGCTCGCGGTTGGCCACGACATCCCGCAACAGCCCGCCGAAAGTGGCGGTCATCACCCCCATGAGAAGGATGATCGGCAGGCCGAACCCAAGATCGGCGGCTTTCGCGGCGCCCGTCACGGTGAAGAGCGCGAGCCCGGCGGCGTCGGCCCAGCGCAGGGGCTTGAAGGCATCCACAGCGCTCGCCGCGAAGAAGGCGACGAGCCCGCCGAGAGCCGCGAAGCCGAGGACCCAGACGTCCTCCAGCCAGAAGACCGGCTGGCCGAGGAGAAGGTCGCGCAGCGTGCCCCCACCCGCTGCGGGCAGGAAGGCGAGGGTCAGGACACCGAAGAGATCCATCTCCCGCCTGACCGCGGCCACCCCGCCGGAGAGCGCAAAGACGAAGGTCCCTGCCCTGTCCGCCAGGAGAAGGAGAAGCGCGAGATCCAACGCCTCAGTCGTTTTTGTGGCGCAGGATCTCGATCTCGACCTGGCCGAGACGGTCCTTGCCGAAGAAGAGCTCGTCGCCGATGAAGAAGCTCGGCAGGCCGAAGACGCCGCGCGCGACCGCGTCGTTCGTGCTCTCCGCCAGCCGCGCCTTGGTCTTCGCCTCGGCCGAGAGGGTCATGATGTGGGTCGCATCGAGCCCCGCCTCCTCGAGCCGGCGATGCAGGACGTCGGAATCGTCCATCTTCAGGCCCTCCTCCCACATTCCGCGGAAGCAGGCCTCCGTGTAGGCGGTCAAACAGTCCATCTCGGCCGCCGCCACCGCGCCGCGCATCATCTGCAGGGAGTTCTGCGGGAAGGCCGGGTTGAAGCGGAAGTTCGCGATCTCATGGCTGGCGAGGAAGCGTTCGATCTCGCGCTGTTCGTAGGCAATCCTGCCGCGGACATTCGCGTAGGTGTGGAACGGCGACTGGTTGCCGGTCTCCTTGAAGATGCCGCCGAGAAGCACCGGGATCTGACGGAACCGGGTGCCGGTCCGCTCTTCGATCTCCGGCAGCACGCGCCAGGCGAGATAGGCATTCGGGCTGCCGAAATCGTAGAGGAACTCAGGCGTCATGGGGCGATCCTCAGGCGTCGACGTAATCGAGCCAGCCGTGGCGGTCTTCGGTGGAGCCGTCGAAGAGGCCGAAGAAGGTCTCCTGCAGCTTCTTGGTCACCGGCTTGTTGCCAGGCTCGCCGATCGCGATGTCGTCCACCGCCTTGATCGGCGTCAGCTCCGCAGCGGTGCCGGTGAAGAAGAGCTCGTCCGCGCCGTAGAGGATGTCGCGGGAGAGGTCCTGCTCGACGATCTCGTAGCCGAGGTCGCGGGCCAGGGTCATCACCGTGTCCCGCGTGATCCCGCCGAGGATCGAGGCGGCCATGGGCGGGGTGATGATCCGGCCCTTGTGCACCATGAAGAGGTTCTGCGCCGCGCCTTCGGACACCCGGCCGTCATGGCCGAGGCCGATGCCGTCGGCGCAGCCGCGGGCGCGTGCTTCGGTGGTGATGAGGCGGCTCGACAGGTAGTTGCCCGCCATCTTCACGCCTGCCGGAATAGTGCCGGGGGCGAGGCGGCGCCAGGAGCTGACGCAGACATCGACGCCTTCCTGAACGGCGGTGTCGCCGAGATACTGGCCCATGGCGAAGGAGACGATGTCGAGTTCGGGCGGGCAACCCGTGGCGGCGGGCGAGAACTCGCCATAGCCGAGATAGGCGTTGATGCGCAGGTAAGCGCTCTCAAGGTCATTGTCCCGGATCGAACGGCGGGCCGCTTCCATCACCTCGTCCTTGGTGAAGTTGATCGGAATGCCGTAGATCTTCGCCGAATAGAAAAGCCGGTCGATATGCGCATCGTTGCGGAAGATCGCCGTGCCCTTGTGGGTCTTGTAGGCCCTGACGCCTTCGAAGGCGCAGGTGCCGTAAAGAAGGGCGTGGGTCATCACATGGGTGGTCGCTTCCTTCCATGGCACCATCTCGCCGCTGCGCCAGATGAACTTCGACTCTTGGATGCCGGCCATGGGAAGGTCCTTCCGAAAAACTGCGATACGCGCCGCGCTCTAAGCCAGGCCGGGACGGCTGCCAAGCGATAGGACGGCGCAGCTTCCCCGGGGCGATGCTGCAATGCAACGGTGGGCGCAGCATCGTTCCTTGAGGGGCTACGCCGCTTGGAACAGATCGCCTTGCCAGCCTCCGGCCGGAGCAGAGGACGGCGTTTTCGCCCGGACTTGGCGGGTCCTGCAAAAAAGCGTTACGCGAAGCCTTCCGACCGTTCCGACCCGAGGCCCCCATGGCAAAGATGCCCCCTTCCGACCCCCGTTCGATCGAAGGGCTGAAGGCCCTGATGGCAGCGCTTCGCGACCCGGATGGCGGCTGCCCGTGGGATCTCGAGCAGGACCACCGGTCGATCGCCCAATACTGCATCGAAGAGGCCTATGAGGTGGTGGATGCGATCGAGCGCGGCTCCGACCCGGACCTCAGGAACGAGCTTGGCGACCTTCTCCTGCAGGTGGTTTTCCACAGCCAGATGGCCAAGGAGCGCGGGGCCTTCGCCTTCGAGGACGTGGTCGAGGAAGTGGTGACCAAGATGGTCCGCCGTCATCCCCATGTGTTCGAGGCGCCGGACGGGCGGGACGCGGAAGGCCAGACCCTCGCCTGGGAAGAGATCAAGGCGCAGGAGCGTGCCGAGAAGGCGGATGATCCGAGCATCCTCGCCGATGTGCCGGTCGGCCTGCCCGCCCTCACCCGGGCGGAGAAACTGACGAAACGTGCGGCGCGGGTCGGCTTCGAATGGGACAGGCCCGAGCACATCCTCGACAAGATCGAGGAGGAGCTGGGCGAGCTTCGCGAAGCCTACGCTTCCGGTGACATGACGCATACGGAGGAAGAGCTTGGCGACCTTCTCACCTCCTGCGCGAATTTCGGCCGCCGTCTGAAGATCGATACCGAAACCGCGACCCGCAAGGCGAACGCGAAGTTCGAAAAGCGTTTCCGCGATCTTGAAGGCTCGGTCCTCAAATCAGGCCGCCCCTTCGAGGACCATACGCTCGATGAACTGGAAGCCTATTGGCAGGAGGCGAAAAAGCGATGAGCGATCTTGCCGTCATCCGTCCCGATACCGAGGGAAAGATCGCCGAAGCCGACCGGCTGACCGTGGCCCTCGCGCAGATCCAGCCCCCATGGCTCGACCGCGAGGCGACGCGCGCGCGGATCGTCAGCGCTATCGAGCAGGCCGGGAACGAGAAGGCTGGCCTTGTCGCCTTCGGCGAAGCCCTTCTCCCCGGCTATCCGTTCTGGGTGGAACATACCGGCGGGGCACGGTTCGAGAATGCGGACCAGAAAGCCTGGTACGCGCATTACCTCGACCAGGGTGTGGTCATCGAGCGAGGCGATCTGAAGCCCGTATGCCATGCCGCCCGCAAGGCGAAGACGGCGGCTTACCTCGGCATCATGGAGCGCGCGCCTGACCGCGGCGGGCATACGCTCTACGCCAGCCTCGTCCATATCGGACAGGATGGCGAGATCGCTTCAGTCCACCGCAAGGTGCAGCCAACCTATGAGGAGCGCCTCGTCTGGGGACCGGGCGATGGGCATGGTCTTCGCACCCATCCCCTCGGCCCGTTCACGGCGGGAGGGCTCAATTGCTGGGAGAACTGGCTGCCCCTCGCAAGGGCCTCGCTTCATGGGCAGGGCGAGGATCTCCATGTAGCCGTATGGCCGGGAGGTCCGCACAACACCGAACAGATCACCCCCATGCTGGCGAAGGAAGGACGCAGCTTCGCGCTCTCGGTTTCGGGCGTCATGCGCGCAGCAACCATCGACCTTCGCCTGCCTGGCGCGGGGAAAATGAAGGACCGGGGCGGCTGGCTCGCCTCCGGCGGCTCCTGCATCGCGGCGCCGGACGGCTCGTGGATCATCCCGCCGGTGACGCAGAAGGAAGCGCTTCTGGTCGCGACCCTCGACCACGCCCATGTCCGTCGCGAGCGGCACAATATGGACGTCGCCGGGCATTACAGCCGCCCCGACATCTTCCAGCTCCAGGTCGACCGGCGGCGGCAGAGCACGGTGAAGTTCCAGGACGAGGACTGACCTGAAGTGTTCCCAGCGCCAAGGAGGTACCCTTGTCCGACCCGATCATCGTCACCGCGCTTTTTGATGAAGAGACTCAGTCGAAGCTGGATCAGCTCCGGCGCGACTGGTTCCCGCCGAAGCTGAACGTGATCCCGGCGCATATCACGCTGTTCCACAAGCTGCCGGCGGGTTGCGGGGATGCCCTGCGCGAAGAGGCCGCGCGATTTTGCTCAGAACACACCCCGTCCGAGGTCGCGTTCGAAGCGGTCGTCGCCCTTGGTCAGGGTACAGCCATTCGCGCCGCTTCCCCTGCCCTGAAGGCCATCCGCGACGGGCTCGCCAAAGCCTTCCGCGAGGAGTTGTCCCAACAGGACAGGCAGGGCTTCCGTCCGCATGTCACGGTGCAGAACAAGGTCACCGCAAAGACCGCCGAAGCCTGCCGCCAGGTGATCGAAGAGGGGTTCGAGCCGTTCACCGCCTGCCTGAAGGGCGTCACCCTCTGGCGCTACAAGGGCGGGCCGTGGGAGCGGATCGCCGATGTGACGGGTCAGGACTGATTAGTGAGTGCAGCTGAAAAGCGCTCGGCATAGTCCGGCCAATCGTCACCGTTCGCCGTCACCAGCATCGGCGTCGCGTTGCGCGGTAGCGGCGTGTAGCGCTCGCCCTTGGCAAGGAAGGCAAAGCGCCCGCCCGTCTCCTCGACGATGAGCTGACCCGGCGCGTGATCCCACGGCGTCATGATGAATTGGAGGACATAGTCCAGCCTGCCGCGCGCAAGGTCCGTATAGGCGTAGGCGGAGCATTTCCCCTGCCTGACGGGCCCTGCCGTCTCGACGGCCTTGATGAAGGCCGAGCGGTAGGGTTCCTGCACATAGGTATGGCTGTAATCGCCCCGCGCCTTGAAAAAAGGCGTGGACGAGGGCGCTTCCAGACGGTCGCCATCGAGGAAGGCGCCGCTGCCTTTCTCGGCGGTGATCGAGACCCCTTCGGCCGGGTGCGTGATCCATGACTGGATCACCTCTCCGCCCTCGAGGAGGGCGACCATCACCCCGAAACGGTCCCTGCCCTGAACGAAGTTGAAGGTGCCATCGACCGGGTCCACCAGCCAGAAAGGCCCGTCTTCCCTCAGAAGGTCGAGCGACACGGCGCCGGCCGAAACGGCCTCTTCGCCGATAACCTTGGAGCCCGGGACCATCTTTTCGAGGGCAGCGGTCAGAAGCTCCTCGGCCTCCTGGTCGGCCACCGTGACGAGGTCCATGGCGCCTGTCTTCTGGCTGATTTCGTGATCGTCGAGCGAGCGGAAGCGGGGCATGATCGCACGCTCCGCCACCTCGGCGATCAGGGCTTCGACCTCGTCCATTCTCGCGCCAACCATGTCCTCAGCCTTTCATCCGGTAGCGGACCGGTCCTCTTGCATCCGCCGGATCGACGGGGCTTCCGCCCTGACAGATCTCGATCGCGCCGCTCGCCGCAAGCTCGGACCCGGCTTCCCGGACCGCATCCATCAGTCCGCGCCAGTTCTCTGGGTCAAGCCGCCGCGCCGCCTCGGACGGGCAGATGGTCCTGCCCGGACCGCGCTCCTTCAGGAGGTCGAGGATGGCGTCCTGCGGTTTCATGCCTTCGCGGCTAGCCGCCACCTCCGGCGAAAGCTAGCCTTCCGGAAGATCGAAAAGGAGGGCCCGATGCCGCAGATCGACGCGAAAAGGACACCGGACGAACGTTTCGGTGAGCTTCCGGACTTTCCCTATGAGCCCTCCTACGTCGATGACCTGCCTGACTATGAGGGCTTGCGCATGGCCTATATCGACGAAGGCCCGAAGGATGCGCCGGTCTTTCTCTGCCTCCACGGTGAGCCAAGCTGGTCCTATCTCTACCGCAAGATGATCCCCCTCTTCCTCGAAGCGGGCGGCCGGGTCATCGCCCCGGATCTTTACGGCTTCGGCCGCTCCGACAAGCCCGTCCGGCAGGAAGACTACAGCTACAGCTTCCATCGCGACGCGCTGCTGGCGCTGATCGAGCGGCTCGACCTTCGGAACATCACGCTGGTCTGCCAGGACTGGGGCGGCGTCCTCGGCCTCACCCTTCCGATGGAGGCGCCCGAGCGCTGGCAGCGGCTCATCGTGATGAACACCAGCCTGCCCTTCGAGCCGGAAAGCAGCGTTATTGCTGAGGACCTCGCCCGTCCCGCGGACGAGCGGAAGACGGGCTTCGGCCGATGGCACGCGGTCTCCCAGCGAACCGACGACATGCCCGTCGGCGCGATCCTCAACATGGGCTCCGGCCAGAAGCTGAGCGAGGCTGAAATCGCCGCCTATGACGCGCCCTACCCCGACAAGAGCTACAAGGCCGGCGCCATCGTCTTTCCCCGATTGGTCCCGTTCTCGGAGGATATGGACGGCTACGACATCGGACGCCGGGCGATCGCGTTCTGGGAGGAATGGGAAGGCGAAAGCTTCATGGCGATCGGCGGCGCGGACCCGGTTCTCGGCAAGAAGGCGATGATGCGCCTCCACGGCACGATCAACGGCTGTCCCGAGCCGCTGGTCATCGAGGAAGCCGGCCATTTCGTGCAGGAATGGGGCGAAGAGGTCGCAAGAAAGGCCCTCGCGAGCTTTGCGAAGCCGTGAAAACCGCATTGCAGGGCGTCAAGATTTTTGCCTTCCGCACCGCAGCGTATTAGCTCACCCGGGAACGCATCGCTTCGTCACCGGGAAGTCTTCATGTCTGACACTGTCTCCGCCGCCGGCCTCACCATTTCCAAGCCTCTCTTCGACTTCATCGAAGGCGCGGCGACCGGCGCGGGGATGCAGCCAGACGAGTTCTGGGGCGCAGTGGCGCGAATCGCTTCTGCCCATACGGGCACCAACGAAGCGCTGCTCGAAAAGCGCGAGAAGCTGCAGAAGCAGATCGACAACTGGTACGAACGCAACGGCCCGCAAGGACCCGAGGCGCAGGAGGATTTCCTCCGCGAGATCGGCTATCTGGTCGAGGAAGGCCCGGACTTCACCATCGAGACCACCGGTGTCGATCCGGAGATCGCCGAGATCGCCGGGCCGCAGCTCGTCGTGCCGGTGAAGAATGCGCGCTACGCCCTGAACGCCGCCAATGCGCGCTGGGGCAGCCTCTATGACGCGCTCTACGGCACGGATGCCATCCCCGAGGAGGGCGGCGCGGAGAAAGGCGGCGGCTACAATCCGGTGCGCGGCGGCAAGGTCATCGCCTTCGCCAAGGGCTTCCTCGACGAGCATTTCCCGCTGACCGAAGGCCGCCATCAGGACGTGGTGGCCTACACGGTCGAGAACGGCGCGCTGATCGCGAAGACCGAGACCGGCACCGCGAAGCTGGTCGATAGTGACAAGTTCCGCGGCTATCAGGGCGAAGCGTCCGAGCCGTCAGCCATCCTCCTGCGGAACAACAATCTTCATGCGGAGCTCCGCTTCGACCGTGACCATCCCGTCGGCAAGGACGACCGGGCTGGCCTTGCGGATATCCACCTCGAAAGCGCCATCACCACCATCATGGACTGCGAGGACTCCGTCGCCGCCGTCGATGGTGAGGACAAGGCCGAGGTCTATGCCAACTATCTGGGCCTTCTGAAAGGCGACCTCAAAACCAGTTTCGAGAAAGGCGGCAAGACGGTGGAGCGCGGTCTCGCCGAAGACCGCCGCTACACCGCAGCCGACGGCTCCTCCCTGAGCCTGAAGGCGCAGGTCGTGATGCTGATCCGCAATGTCGGCCACCTTATGCGCACCCCCGCCGTCCGTCTGCCCGACGGCTCGGAAATGTTCGAAGGCATGCTCGATGCCTGCGTGACTGGCCTTCTGGCGAAATACGACCTCGGCGAGAAGCGGAATTCCGTCCACGGATCGACCTACATCGTCAAGCCGAAGATGCATGGCCCTGAAGAGGTCGCCTTCACCGCCGGGCTTTTCACTGATGTCGAGAAGGCGATGGGCCTGCCTGCCAGGACCCTCAAGGTCGGCATCATGGACGAGGAGCGCCGCACCACGGTGAACCTCAAGGAATGCATCCGCCAGGCAAAGGACCGGGTGATCTTCATCAATACCGGCTTCCTCGACAGGACCGGCGACGAAATCCACACCTCGATGAAGGCGGGCCCTTTCAAGCGCAAGGCCGAGATCAAGGCTGCACCCTTCATGAGCGCCTATGAGGCCTGGAACGTCGATAACGGCCTCGCTTCCGGGTTTCAGGGCCGTGCGCAGATCGGCAAGGGCATGTGGGCCATGCCGGACCTGATGGCGGACATGATCCAGCAGAAGATCGGCCACCCCAAGGCAGGCGCCGACTGCGCCTGGGTCCCCTCGCCCACCGGTGCGACCCTTCACGCGCTGCATTACCACGCTGTCGACGTGGACAAGGTGCAGGACGAGATTGCCAAACGTGACCGCGCGCCCCTTTCCGATATCCTGACCGTCCCGCTTGGTGACCCCAAGAGCTGGAGCGCCGCGGACATTCAGGAAGAGCTCGACAACAACTGCCAGGGCATCCTGGGCTATGTGGTGCGCTGGGTCGATCATGGCGTCGGCTGTTCGAAAGTGCCCGACTTCTACGATGTCGGCCTGATGGAGGACCGCGCCACCTGCCGCATCAGCTCGCAGCACGTCGCCAACTGGCTCGAGCATAATGTTTGCTCGGAAGACCAGGTGCGCGACACTCTCCGCCGCATGGCTGTGAAGGTCGACGAGCAGAATGCCGGTGATCCCACCTACAAGCCCATGGCGGACGACTTCGAAAGCTCGCTCGCCTTCCGCGCCGCATCCGAGCTGATCTTCGAAGGGGCGAACCAGCCCTCGGGCTACACCGAGCCGATCCTCCACCGGACCCGCCTCGAACTGAAGGCAGGCTGAAGGCGGCAGGGCCTTCCCTGCCTCCCCTTAACCTTCCCGGGCCTTGTTTTGCTCGCGCAGGCAGCAGCGCCGTGCTACAATTCGCCTCATGTCCATGGGTGAAACAAGCACAGTGCACCGCGCCTTCAAGGGTCATCCCGAAAGTGTCGGGGAGACCTATGTCGGCCACGCGCGCCAGGCCACGCGGATCGGCGGGGTTATGATCGCGGGCGGCTTCTGCTGTCTGGTGCACGCCGTCTTCCCGTTCCTCTTCAAGAGAACGGGCAGCAAGATGATCCGCTACTTGTCCCTCGTCGCGAGGAAACGGAAACCGCAACACGGCTGAGCGGTTCCTCTTTGAGGTGCAATCCAGGATGCGCGGTCGTTTCCGCCCGCCCGGCAATGTTCCTGCATTCGGGAGAGACACTTTTCCCTGCCCGAAAAGAAAACCCCGCCCTTCCGCTCTGGAAGGACGGGGTTTTTTCGTTCACGGGTGAACGAAGCTTACTTGAGCTCGACGCCTGCGCCGGCGCCTTCGAGCTTGGCTTTGAGCTCTTCGGCTTCGTCCTTGGAAACGCCTTCCTTGACGGGCTTCGGCGCGCCTTCGACGAGTTCCTTGGCTTCCTTGAGGCCCAGGCCGGTGATGCCGCGGACTTCCTTGATGACGTTGATTTTCTTGTCGCCGGCCGAGGTCAGGATGACGTCGAACTCGGTCTGCTCTTCGGCCGCTGCGCCGCCATCGCCAGCGCCGCCCGGACCGGCCATCATGACCGCGCCGCCGGCTGCGGGCTCGATGCCGTATTCGTCTTTGAGAAGGTCCTGAAGCTCTTTGGCTTCGAGAAGGGTGAGGCCGACGATTTGTTCGGCGAGTGCTTTGATGTCTGCCATGGTTCTGGTCTTCCTTGTTTAGTCAGATAACGGAGAGGCTTAGGCTTCTTCTTTTTCCGCCAGCGTCTTGAGGATACCGGCGATGTTCGCAGCAGGCGCGCCGGCCGCCGCGGAAATGTTGGCACCGGGCGCGGTGAGCGACGCGGCGATCTGGGAGATGACTTCTTCGCGGGAAGGCATCTTGGACAGGCTGTCGACCCCCGGTGCATCAAGGGCGGTCTCACCCATCAGTCCACCGAGGATTTCGAGAGCGTCGTGGTCCTTCGCCCATTTCACGACGACCTTCGGCGCGGTGACCGGGTCTTCGGAATAAGCGATCACGGTCGGGCCGGTGAAGAGTTCCTTCACGTCCGAACCCGGACGGTCGCCGATGGCGATCTTGGCGAGGCGGTTCTTGACCACCTTCACGCCGCCGCCGGCTTCGCGCATCTGGTTGCGAAGGTCCGTGACCTCGGCAACGGTCAGGCCGCTGTTCCTCATGACGACAATGACTTCGTTGTCGTTGAGGACGTTTTCGAACCAGGAGACCTGACTCTGTTTCTGTTCTTTATTCAGGGGCATCGGGATACTCCGCCTAAAATTCCGGGTGCAGATGGCAACGCCGTGACGGAGAGCGGCGCGGCTTCTTTCCCCTGGGGGAGAAAGGCGCGCCCGAGGGGCTATGGCCGTCTCGGCAGGGCTTAGATGGAACGAGCCGTTCCGTGCCTGCGGTCTTCGACAGGGCGCAGATCACCTGCGCGAGACCGGGCTATTGTCGCAAAGGCGGCCGGTCGTCAAGCCCTCCCGCCCGGCAACTTGGCGGGGCACCGGGGGCGAGCGCGGTCTCGGACCGCGACGGGCGTTCCTTCGGCGTGATCCGCGTCGCTTCCTGACCGAGGCCGCGCCAGGGCTGGGGGAAGCGGCTGCCGCGTTCGAGAAGCGGTACGCGAACCTGCCCGCCGCCCAGGACATAACCGAGCTCTTCGAGGATCATCTCGCCGTCGATCTCGCTGTTGCCGCGGGGCTCGACCGTGAGAAGCGAGACCGGCCGGTCTTCAGCAACATCGGAAGGCGCTTCGGACTGGCCAAGGCTCAGCGCGTAGATTTCCGGCGCGCCGGCACAGGTCCGCCGCACTGCCTCGGCGAGGTTGTTGGCGCGGGTCTGGGCACGCTCTTCGTTGCGCCGCCTGTCACCGTCGGACGAGGCGGAGCCGAAGACGAGAACAGCCGAGGCATCGCAGAAATCACGCCTCCGGGCGAGCGAGGCGACAAAGCCGTTCACGCTCGTCTCGCGATCCCCGATCTCGATACGGTCCGCCAGCGCGTAGACCCAATGCGCCTCGGTCTCGACCGGAGCGAAGTCGAGCTGCGGCTCGGCAATGGTGAAGACCTGCCGCTCGCAGGGCAGGCAGACATTCCCTTCGCGGTACTGGCCGACGGGGCAGGCCGGGGCCGGATCGAGCTTGAGGTCATCACGCGCGACCGGGTCCTGCACCAGGACCGGGGGCACCGTCTCCTCGCGCCCTGGCGGCACGGGGGAGCCGTTGTCGAGGGGCTGGGGCACGCTCGCCCCTCCCCGCGGCAGGAACATCAGGAAACCCGCCGCGATGAGAAGCAGGGAGAAGAGGAGGGAAAGAATGACAACGGGGTCGCGCGGGACCAGCGAGATCCACAGACCGATCGCCAGGAGCAGCGTCAGGACCGTTAGCGCGCTGACGCTGCCGCCGAGGCCGGGTGCGGGTTGCAGCATGATGTTCGAAAGCTCGTAGGCCTCCACGCAGCCGCCGCTGCTGCAGAAGACCATCGCCGCAACAGCGCCGCCAAGAAGGCATGCCGCGCCGATCAGAAGGGTCAGGATCGCCCCGCGAAGTATGCCGGCCATCATTACCATGATCGTCCCCAACGCGCCCTGTTACGCCTGTCTCGCAGTTAACATGTAGACCGTTTGGGGAAAAAAGTGGAGTCGACCCCTCATCCCCTCGCCGTGAGGAAGGGTTTCTGCGAAAGGGACGCCATGCGAATCGCTTGTCTCATTGTCGCCGCCGGGAAGGGCGTGAGGGCCGGAGGGGACCTGCCCAAGCAGTACCGCTCCCTCGCCGGCGAGCCGATCCTCCGCCGCACCCTCACCGCTTTTGCGCATCATCCCCGCATCGATGCCGTCGCCGTGGTGATCGCGGACGGGGCCGCAGATCTCTTTGCAAAAGCAGCTGAGGGCGCGCCCAATCTCCTGCCGCCGATCACCGGGGGGAGCGAGCGGCAGGTTTCCGTCCGCCTCGGCCTCGAGGCTTTGGAGCAGGAAGGTTTCGACCTGGTCCTCATCCATGACGGCGCGCGGCCGCTGGTCAGCGCGGCCACCATCGACAAGGTGATCGATGCGCTTGGCGAAGGCGAAGCCGCAATCGCCGCCCTGCCCCTGCATGATACCCTCAAGCGGGACCGGGGGGACGGCATGGCGACGGAGACGGTCCCCCGGCAGGGCCTTTGGCGCGCGCAGACGCCCCAGGGCTTTCACATGAAGTCGATCCTCGATCTGCACCGCCGCTACGCGGACCGTCAGGACATGACCGACGATGCGAGCCTCTGCGAGGAAGCGGGGCTGGGCGTGCGGCTGGTCGAGGACGACGCGCGCAACATCAAGATCACCCGCCCGGAGGATTTCGCCTTGGCCGAGACATTCCTTGCCAGCACCATGGAAACGCGGACCGGCTCCGGCTTCGACGTCCATGCTTTCGAAAGCGGTGACGCGGTCACGCTTTGCGGCGTCACCATTCCGCATACGGCGAAGCTGAAGGGCCACTCCGACGCCGATGTCGGCATGCACGCATTGACTGACGCGATCTATGGGGCTCTGGGCGAAGGCGATATCGGCCAGCACTTCCCGCCTTCGGAGGCCAAGTGGAAAGGCGCGGCTTCGGAGGTCTTCCTCCGCCACGCTGCCCAGCGCACGAGAGACCGGGGCGGGCGGATCGTCCATTGCGACGTGACCCTGATCTGCGAGGCGCCCAAGGTCGGCCCTCACCGCGCCGCGATGCAGGCGCGGCTGGCGGAGATCCTCGGTATCGACCAGACCCGTGTCTCCGTGAAGGCGACCACCACCGAGAAGCTGGGCTTCACCGGGCGTAGCGAAGGGATCGCCGCCCAGGCCATCGCCACCCTCGCCCTGCCCGCCTCATGACCGACAGGATCGCAATACGTCTCGCGGCCGAACTGGTTGCCGTCCTGAGCAAGAAGGGCGCAACCCTCAGCTTGGCGGAAAGCTGCACCGGCGGCCTCATCGGGGCGGCGGTGACGTCCGTACCCGGTGCATCGGCGGTCTTCACCCATGGCTTTGTCACCTACGCAAACGAGGCGAAGCGGGACGTGCTGGGGGTCAGCGAAGCGGTGCTGCAGAGCAAAGGCGCAGTCAGTGCCGAGACAGCCTGGGCCATGGCGAACGGCGCGAGAGATGCCGCGAAGGCCTCGCTGGCGCTTTCGGTGACCGGGGTCGCGGGTCCCGGCGGCGGAAGCCCGCAGAAGCCGGTGGGCACGGTCTGGTTCGGCATCGCCGGGCCGGACGCAACCCGCGCCGAACGGCGGCTCTTTGCCGGGATGGACCGCGAAACGGTCCGCACCATGGCGGTGAGAACCGGGCTGAGGCTTTCCCTCGCCGAAGCCCGAAAGCTTCCCTCAGCCCGCTGATTCTTCGAGAAGCCCCGTCTTGGTCAGCGCCGCCGCAAGGTCCGCCTTGTCATAGGGCTTGATGACCGAGTGGCGCGCACCCGCGGCCTTGGCGAGGGCGAACTGGTCCTCGCTGAATTCCGTCATGGTGAGGATCGTCACCGGACGCTTGCTGCTCGGCAGCTCCACCAGCGCCGTCAGCGCTTCGAGGGCGCCGCGCTTGGGCAGCTCCCAGTCGAGGATGATCCCCGCCACGCCGCCATCGGCCAGCAGGCTCCGAAGGCCATCGGCATCCGGCGCGACTGACGCTTCGAAACCCAGCTCACGCAGCAGCCGGGCCGTGACCTCGGCCACCGCCTCTGAATCTTCGATGACGGCGATCATCTTCATGGTGCCTCGCGCGAAGAGCCCTATCGAAGGGCGACGACGACACGTTCTTCGGCGGTGTCGATGGCGATGTCACGCCCTGCCGCACGGGCCAGGCGATAAGCGAGGCGTGCGGGCATGAGCTTGGGCTCTTCGTTCTCGTCCGAACCCGCGAAAGCCGCCGCCACATCGGCGGGAAGGCTGGCCTTGCGGCCCTCGGCGGTTAGGCGGAGCCCGTCGCGGTCGACACCGACATAGACCTTGGAGCCGGCCCGGGGGGCGATCCGCTCCGCTGTGAGCAGCAGGTTCAGAAGCGCCCGCGCCTCGCGCTTGGGCAGCGTTCCGGCAGGAAGCTCCCAGATCAGCTCGGGCTTGAGGTGCGTGTAGAGACGTTCGGCGAGCTGACGCATGGTCTCCGTATCGATCTCGCCTTCGCCGCCCCCTGACGCGCCATAGGCGAGCCGGGCATATTCGATCACGGCGAGAAGGCGGTGGGTCGATTCCTTGGCCAGCCTGTCGGCATGCTCGCGCATGTCGGCATCGCTCTCGTTCTCGAGAACGTCGAGGGCGGTGGACAGGGCGCCCGCGGGGTTCACCAGGTCGTGGCAGAGCCTCGACGCCAGAAGGGAGGCGAATACGGTTTCGGAATCGTCGTGGGTCATCGCCGGGTTCTCCGCGGAAAGAATGGATCTCGAGAAAGCGGCCCCATGAGAGGCGGCAAAAGGGTTACTGAAGTGTTGCGGTAGCCACCGTAAAGGGCTGGAGCCGCAGGCTATCGACCCTCTCGCGGTGAACGCCGAAAGCTTCAAGGGCTTCGTCGGTCAGGGTCTCGCCGACGGCCACCGTCGCGGTCTCGGGATTCTGGGGCTGGCCGTTGTGCCGGACCTCGTAGTGAAGATGGGGCCCCGTGGAGCGCCCAGTGGTGCCGACATAGCCGATCACCTCGCCCTGGCGCACCGTGCGGCCGGCGCGGATTCCCGGGGCGTATTTTTGCAGGTGGGCATAGGCGGTCTGAAGCGCGCCCGAATGGTCGATCTCGATATAGTTGCCGAAGGTGCCGGTCGGCGCCGCGCGCCTGATCGTCCCATCACCGGCAGCGAGGACAGGCGTCCCCGTCGGCGCGCCGAAGTCGATCCCCGCATGGCCTTTGACGAAGCCGAGAACCGGATGACGCCTCCGGCCGAAACGCGAGGTGACCCGCGCGCCGTTCACGGGCGTCTTCATCAGGAGGGTCCTGGGGTTCCGGCCATCGGCGGAGTAGTAGCCTGCCTTCTCGGCGCCTTCGGGAAAGTAGCGGTAATACCCCTTGGCCTTCGTCTTGCCGTTCCAGGTCAGCGCCGCGAACAGGATGTCACCGAAGGCGATCTCGTTGCCGTCCTGGTCGTAGAGAAGCTCATAGACGATCTCGAAGCGGTCGCCCTTCTTGATCTGCCGGGCGAAGTCGACGTCGAAGGCGAAGATGTCGGCGAAATTGATCATCATTTCGCGCGGCACCCCTGCAGCCATGCTGGCGCCGAAGAGCGAGCTGTTGATCTCGCCCGCCGCCGCCACATACCGCCGGTCCAGGGTCACTGGCCGGCTGGCGGCGACGAAGCCTTCCTGGCTGCGGCCCACGGCGATGAGGGTATCCGTGCCGACCAGGACCTCGATCGCGTCGATGCCGCGCGGAACGCCGTTCGCCGCGAGCTGGTGCACAGTGGCCGCGTTGCGGGTGAACTTCACCCGGACCGATGTTCCTGTCCGCAGGGTCTCCAGGCCGGCTTCGCTCAGGAGGGTGTTGGCCGCCGCCTCGGCATCCACCGCCACCACGCCAAGGCGCATCAGGAGCCCGGCCAGGCTCTCGCCATCGAGAATGGGTTCGCTGATGAAGCGGCGGCTGTCGCGATAGCTGCGGAACTGGCCGAAGAGGCTCTCCTCGGACAGGGTCGTCTCCCCCGTCCAGAGGCGGCGCGGCTCGACCGAGTCGGCAGGGGTCGCGCTGTTCTGCGCAGCGCTCTGACCGAGCGCACCGCAAAGGACCGCAAGCACAACCAGTAAGAATGCCCTCATGACCGCTTTCGTGCCGCGCGGGCGGCGCTTGCGCAAGTGAACTGATGCCTAGGCTTAAGAAGGGTTTGACGGGGAGGCCGCCTGCTTCAGCCCTTCTTCATTTCCCGCAGGACTTCCTGGATATAGGCGTCCACATCGAGGTCCCCGGTCGCCTGACCTTCGAGGCGCTGGCGGATGATATGCGGCAGGGTCGAGGGATCGGGCTCGCCCGAGGCCGCGACGGTCGCTTCGATGATGCGTCGCAGCGCTTCCTTGTCGAGATTGGGGGCGGTGTTGTCGGTCATCGAGGTCTCCGGTGGCGTGTTCGAACCTTCATCTGGGGCGCCAGCGGCGCTTGGCCAGAGGCGTTCTGCCCTACCCCAGCGAAGGTCTGGACTTTGCCACGATCGCCCTTAGTGTGGCGCGGCTTCACGCGGGTGTGGCGGAATTGGTAGACGCGTCGGATTCAAAATCCGGTTCTGGAGACAGAGTGTCGGTTCGAGCCCGACCACCCGT
>CAZKVC010000007.1:0-157115 GCA_964556115.1 uncultured Caulobacterales bacterium | reverse complement strand
AGCTGCTTCATGCCGAGGCTGATGCGGCTGGTCTCCGGGTTGATCTTGATGATCTTCACCCGGACGGTATCGTTGACGTTGAGAACCTCCGAGGGGTGGTTCACGCGGCTCCACGACATGTCGGTGACGTGCAGCAGGCCGTCCACACCGGGGGCCAGCTCGACGAATGCGCCGTATTCGGTGATGTTCTTGACGACGCCATCACGCTCATCGCCCTCATTGAGGTCGCGCACGACCTCCTGACGATGTTCGGCGCGGTCCTCTTCCAGAACAGAACGGCGCGAGACGACGATGTTGCCGCGGCGCTTGTCCATCTTAAGGATCTTGAACGGCTGCTCGAGGTTCATGAGCGGCGTCGCGTCGCGAACCGGGCGGATATCGACCTGGGAGCCGGGCAGGAAGGCCACGGCGCCGCCGAGATCGACGGTGAATCCGCCCTTGACGCGGTTGAAGATGACGCCTTCGACGCGGTCATCATCTTCGAAATTCTTTTCGAGACGTTCCCACGCCTCTTCGCGGCGGGCCTTCTCGCGGGAGATGACGGCTTCGCCATGGGCATTCTCGACACGATCGACGAAGACATCGACCTCGTCACCGACCTTCACGGAGCTTTCGCCGTTCTGGACGCCGAACTCCCGCAAGGGGACCCGGCCTTCTGTCTTCAGGCCGACATCGACGATCGCCATGTCTTTTTCGATGGCGGTGATGGTGCCTTTGACGACAGTCTGCTCGAAGCTGACACGGTCGACGACCGAGGCTTCGAACATCTCGGCGAAATCATCGACCGAGGGGTTCATTGTTTCGGACAAAACGTTGCCTTTAGTGCGGGAGAGGACCCCCGCGGGTTGTGGCTCTCAGCGGAAGGCATCGAGCGGGTTGGACGTCAGGCGCCAGCGAACGTGACCGATCGAGATGTCAGGTTCGGATGCTGAAACGCTCGTCTCCCTTTAAGGCCCGGTCGATCACGCGGCAGGCCGCCGCGAATGTCGCGTCTATATCGAGAGACGTCGTATCCAGCAAGTGCGCATCCGCAGCGGGCCTCATCGGGGCGGCGTCACGCCCCCTGTCCCGCTCGTCGCGCCGTTTGATCTGGTCGATCATCGCCGACATGGTAAGGCTTGAATCCTGCTGGCGGAGCTCCTCGAACCGCCGTCTCGCGCGCTCTTCGGTGGAGGCGGTGACGAAGATCTTCACAGGTGCGTCGGGGAAGATGACGGTTCCGATATCCCGCCCGTCGATCACCGCGCCGGGCAGCTCCGCCCCGAAATTGCGCTGAAAATCGAAGAGGGCGTCCCGCACCGGCTGGTGAACCGCCACCAGGCTGGCCGCGCGGCCGACTTCGGCGGTGCGCAATTCAGGGGCATCGAGCGCGGCAGGGTCGATCCGCGCGGCCGCCTCCGCCGCTTCGGTTTCGCTGCGGGGGTCCCTGTCCGATTGGAGGACCATCCACGCCACGCCGCGATAGAGCCGCCCGGTATCGAGATAGCGCAGGCCGTAAAGCCGCGCGATCCTCCGCGAAAGCGTTCCCTTCCCGCTGGCTGCGGGCCCGTCGACAGCGATGACCAGAGCGTCAGACATGGGGGGCGGGTTTATTGAGCGGCGTCTTGCCTGTCCAGCATGGATCGAGGGTTTGGCGCTCTTCGCAGCGAAACTCTTGCCAGCGCCTTCGAACCTTCGGACGTTGAAGAAAGCAGCGCGAGGGATATGCGATGGGGACGTGGACGGAAAGGGAGTTGGCCGACGCGCTTCTCGAGAGCAGGCGCGCAGCATTCCTGCGCCTCAAAGGCGGCTTCCCCATTCCCCTCGCCGGCGCGCTTTACTGGGCCGTGCTTGCCTATCTCGGCACACGCCTTGAGCTGGCGGACTGGGCGATGGCCGCGTTCATCGGTACGGGCCTCATCTTCCCCGTTGCCGTCCTTTTCTCACGGATGTTCGGCGTGCCCTTCCTGAAGGACAAGGCCGCCACGACCAGCGCGCTGCTACCCGCTTTCATCGGCATGCTGTTGTTCTGGAGCTATATTCCTGTCGCGGCCGAAGCCGCGCCGGAGATGATCGTCCTCTTCCTCGCCGTCGGGCTATCCGTCCACTGGCCCGTCATCGGCTGGACCTATGCGAGAACGGCTCTTTTCTCCGCTCACGCGATCATCCGTGCGCTGATTGCCGTCTGGCTTTGGTTTCACTATCCGGACGAACGCCTAGTCCTGATCCCCGTCGCCGTTTGCGCCATCTACCTCCTCACCGTTCTCGCCATCCACATCGACCTCAGGGTCAGCGGGCGGGGCGAAACGGCCTGACACGAACCGACCGTCCACCATCGTCGCCACGGCCTGCGATGCACCCGGCCCCTCGAAAGGATCGCCTTCGAAGATCGAGAGATCGCCCCTGAAGCTTGGCGCGAGGGTGCCGAGCGAGCCGCCGCGACCGATCGATAGCGCAGGCGCGGTGGTGAAGAGCGCCAATGTCTCCCGGCGGCTGAGCGCTTCTTCAGGGTGCCAGCTTTCGCCCTGAAAGCCCGAAAGGGCGCGGCGCTGGTGCGCCGCATAGAGCTCGATCCGCGGATCGCCCTGCTCCACCGGCGCGTCGGAGCCGAAGACGATCAGCGTCCCTTTCGAAGCAAGGCTGTTCCAGGCGTAAGCACCCTCCAGACGATCCTCACCCAGACGATCTTCGGCGAAATGCAGGTCGCCGATCGCGTGGCTTGGCTGCATCGACGCGATGATGCCGGTTTCGGCGAAACGTCCGAGGTCGTCCGGATCGACCACCTGGGCGTGCTCGACCCGAAGCACAGCACGGGGAAAATCCTTGCGCACCGTTTCGTACCAGGAAAGGACGTCGGCATTGGCCTGGTCACCGATCGCATGAGTGGTGATCTGCAGTTTCGCCCTCGCAGCCTGCTCATAGGCTCTCAGCGCATCGCGCTCGCGCAGAAGCCGGAGGCCGCGCGTCTGGCGATCGTCAGCATAGGCCTCCTTCAGAAGCGCACCGCGCGAGCCCAGCGCTCCATCGGCGTAAAACTTGACGCCCAGATGGCAGACGAGCCCTGTGGGATCGCAGCTCGGCCCACGCTGGGCGAGGTCCTCGAGCGCTTCTGGCACCACGAAATTCGCAACCCGCAAGGGGAGTTCGCCTGCCGCCGCCAGTTCTTCGAGAAGGGGCAGGTCTTCACGCGCCACCGACATGTTGTGAACGCCGGTCCAGCCGAGCGCGGCATAGCGCTCAGCCCCACGGCGCAGCGCCTCGCGTCGGCGCTCCTGGTCGAGCTCGGGCATCAGGGGTGCGGTCAGGTTCATCGCCGCGTCGATAAGATAGCCCGTGGCCTGGCCGTCATCGTCACGCAGGATGCGGCCCCCTTCGGGATCGGCGGTCTGCGCCGTGATGCCGGCGGCTTCGAGAGCGGCGGTATTCGCCACCAGGGCATGCCCGTCTGCCCGCGTCAGAAGGACGGGCCGGTCCGGGACGATCTCGTCGAGGTCGAAACGGTTCGGCGGCCGCCCTTCGGGCCAGCCAGTCTCCAGCCAGCCCCGGCCGATGATCGTCCCTTGCGGCTGGTTGGCTGCGGTTTCCGAAAGTGCCTTTTTGAGGTCGGCGATCGACCGCGCCCGGTCCAGATTGAGCGTCATCTCACGAAGGCCGATGCCAAGGAGATGGACGTGGCTGTCATTGAGGCCGGGAAAGACCGTCAGGTCCGGATCGAGCCGGAGAAGACAGCTTTCGGGCACCTCCGGCATGTCCGCCGCCATCCCGATCGCCCGGATCGTATCGCCGCCGATGGCGATCGCCTCGTGCCGGGCGGTGGGGGTCTCGATCCGCCCTTCGATGACCGTGACGTCGCAGCCTGCCTGGGCTGCTGTGAGGAAAAGAAGCGAAGCGAGCATGGAAGAACTCCTGAAAACCTAGAGGTCGTGACCGACCGCATCCCCTACGCTGCCGAAACCCTCGGCCCGCATCAACTGCGGCAGACGTTGGAGCATGTCCTGAACGAGGCCGGGGCCTTTATAGACGAGCGCCGTGTAGAGCTGCACGGCCGATGCGCCGGCCTTGATCTTGACGAGGGCATCTTCGGCAGAGGCGATGCCGCCCACCCCGATCATGGGGATGGTGCCCTTGGTCTCGCGCGCGAAATCGCGAAGAAGCGCGGTCGATTTTTGGAAGAGCGGCGGACCCGAGAGCCCGCCCGCTTCATCCTTGTGCGGCCCGGTGATCCCGTCCCGTGACAAGGTCGTGTTCGAGACGATAAGGCCATCGGCGCCTGCTTCGCGCACTGCGGCGACGATATCGGCGCGGCCTTCGTCGGTGAGGTCCGGTGCGACTTTCACGAAGACCGGCTTGCCGAGCTTGCGTGCACCGAGGACCCGCGCGAGGAGCCCCTTGAGTTCATCCTTCTCCTGAAGGTTCCGGAGGTCTTTCGTGTTCGGCGAGCTGATGTTCACCGTCAGGAACGAAACGAAGGGTTCGAGCGCGAGGAGGCCGGTGACATAGTCCCCTGCCCTGTCTTCACTGTCCTTGTTTGCACCGAGATTGATGCCGACAACCCCGGGGCGCGAGGCGCGCCCGGCCAACCGTGCCCTGATGACGTCGAGACCGTCATTGTTGAAACCGTAGCGGTTGATGATCGCTTTTTCAGTGCGAAGGCGGAAGACCCGTGGGGCTGGGTTCCCCGGCTGCGGCCTTGGGGTCACCGCGCCGACTTCGACGAAGCCGAAACCGAGGCGCAGAAGCTGCCCCGGCACTTCGGCGTTCTTGTCGAAACCCGCCGCCATGCCGATCGGATTGGCAAGCTCGAGCCCGGCGATCTCTGTTCTCAGGATCGGGTCGCAGCGTCCTTGGAAGACCGGCGCAGCAGCAGTCTTCAGGAGGCCAATGGTCGCCTTATGAGCGTCTTCGGGCGGTAGAAGGGTAAGCGCCCTTAAGGCAAGGTCCTGCAGCATGGGTCAACTGTTCGCCGCGACCGCGATCCGGCGGCGGCGCTTGACCGTGCTCGCGGCGCGGCGTTCGATATGCTGGAAGACAAGATCCGCGACGTTCTTCTTCGAGCTCTTCTCGATCCCTTCGAGACCGGGGCTTGAATTGACTTCAAGCACTTTCGGTCCCGATTCGGAGCGCAAAAGATCGACACCGGCGAAACCGAGGCCAAGGGACTTCGCCGCCTTGAGGGCCACGTCCCGCTCAGTGCGGCTGATCCGGACAGCTTCGGCGTGACCACCCTGATGCAGGTTCGAGCGGAAATCGCCGGGGGCGGCGGTGCGTTTCATCGCGGCGATGACCTTGTTGCCGACGATCAGGCAGCGGATGTCCTCGCCGCGCGCTTCCTTGACGAATTCCTGGACCAGAAAATCAGCCTTCAGGTTACGGAAGGCCGAGATCACCGACTGGGCAGCCTTTTTCGTTTCGGCAAGGACGACGCCGCGGCCCTGGCTCGACTCGAGAAGCTTCAGGATGATCGGCGGCGCACCCATCAGGTCGATGATCGCATCGGTGTCCTTGGGGCTCGAAGCGAATGCGGTGGAAGGCATGCCGATCCCTTCCCGCGCCAGGATCTGGTGGGCGTAGAGCTTGTCCCGGCTCGCCAGGATCGCGTCGGAGCGGTTGATGCAGTATGCGCCGGTCGTCTCGAACTGCCGCACGACAGCGGTGCCGTAATTCGTGATGGTCGCGCCGATGCGCGGGATCACGGCATCATAGCTCGGCAGCGCACGCCCGTCATAATGCACTTCCGGCCTCTCGGCATTGATCAGCATGTAGCAGCGCGAGGTGTCGATCATCTCGACCACGTGCCCGCGTTCTTCGCCCGCTTCGGCCAGACGGCGCGAGCTGTAGCTCTTCGGCTCCTTGGTGAGGATCGCGATCCGCAAGGCACGTTGCTGCGGCGCCTTGGCGAGGAGCTTGTCATAGGCATCATAGCTGAGAGCGGGCTGGAGGTGGCTCTCTGTCGGCTTCACCTGCGGAGGCTCACCCGGGTAATTCTCCAGCGCCTGCCTGCCGAGGAGCATGTGGAAGCTCATCCCCTCGCGGTCGGACAGTGTCAGGTTGATCGGCCAGCTCTTGCCGCCGATCATCATTTCGGTCGCGATGGTGTAGCGCAGCTCGGTCTCGCCGTTGGACGACGTCACCTCACGCCGGTCGAGCACATCGGCCGAGCAATAGACCTCGACTTCCGGTTTCTCAGGGATCGGGTGCACGCCGAAGCGGACCTTCTGACGGCCGGGCGGGCCGAAGGGCTCAACGGTGAAAGCATGCAGGCTCGACGTCCGGGCGCCCGTGTCGACCTTCGCCTTGATCGCCGGCAAGCCGAGTTTCGGCAGACCGATCCATTCTTCCCAACCAAGCTCGAGGGTCAAACGGGCTCCTCCAGGGTCATGTGCCGTGCGCGCGCGGCGTGTTCGATCGCGGCCGCTCCTTCGTCGGAGACGGACAGGCCATTGCGGATCAGCTCGAGAATGCGGATTTCCTCGAGGTTGAGGCTTTCATCCGCGGTTACCACGTCGACCACGGCCGCGTAGGCGGTTTCGGCGAGATGGTCAGGGAGGGCGTCGCGCGCCGCGTCGATCACCTTGTGAAGCCCGCCTTCGGAGCTCATCACTTCACCCGCTTTCTCGGCATGACGAACGAGATCGTTCTCATGTTGGTCGCTGAACAGGGAAAAGGATCGCACGACGCGTCCAATGGTTCGAAGCTCATCCGGATTGATGCTGCCATCCGAAGCGGAGGCGAGGATCATCAGATAGATAACCGCTTCTTCTGGGGTGAGCTGCGGCGTGGTCGTCGCCATAGGTGTTCTCCTTACGCACCGAACCCGAACTGTCATCCGCGGCCCTATCCAGTGACGCCTACGCCCGTCAACGCAGCAGGGCTGTTCGCTGCGTATTGTGAGGCGAAATCGACGCGCTGCATGCCACGCGCGATTTTCGGCTTCCTCCTACCGCAAGGGCTGCTACGGCGCGCCGATGAGCCAGACTGCGCCAGAGGGCGAAATCCGCACCGGCATTCTCGCCGCAACCGCCGCCTACGTAATGTGGGGGATGCTGCCTTTGTTCCTCATCGCCCTTCGCGCAGTCGGCGCCGACGAAGTCCTGGTCCACCGGGTCCTTTGGTCGGTCCCCTTCGGCGCACTGATCCTCAGCTGGCGCGGCCAATGGCAGGACGTGCGCAAGGCCCTCGGCGACCGGCGGGTGGTTCTCGCCCTTGCTGCATCGTCGGCCTTCATCGCCTTCAACTGGCTCGTCTACATCGCAGCCGTCCAGTCGCAGAACATCTTCGAGGCTTCGCTGGGCTATTACATCAACCCGCTGATCTATGTTCTGGTCGGTGTGGTGCTGTTGGGAGAGAAGCTGTCCAAGGGCCAGCAGGGCGCGGTTGTCCTCGCGCTGATCGGAGTTTCCATCCTCACCTTCTACGGCGGCGAGTTCCCGCTGGTCGCGATGGTGCTGGCGTTCTCGTTCACAGCCTATGGCTATATCCGAAAGCAGACGCCCGTCGGCGCCATGCCCGGGCTTTTCATCGAGACCCTGATCCTGGCGCCGGTCGCGCTTATCTACCTCACCGTCTTCGGGACCATGACCGAGGCGGGTTTCGGCGAGACGCCGCTTCTCACGGTGCTTCTGATCGCAGCCGGGCCGGTCACCGTCCTGCCGCTGCTCTGCTTCGCCATCGGCGCCAGGCGTCTGCCCTTATCGACCATCGGCTTCCTGCAGTTCATCGGCCCAACGCTTCAGTTCATCATCGGTATCATCGACGGCGAACCCTTCACCGGGGCGCACCAGCTCTGCTTCCTGTTCATCTGGTCGGCAGCGGCACTGTTCGCGGCCGACGCACTGATCAGGTCGCGCCGGACCCGTATCGCGAGACCTGTTTGAACAACTTTTTGGGGAATCGATACCAAGCGAAACGAAAAGAGCTTCTGTACCGAAAGGAGGGGTGACGGGGCGCCTTTGAGGGGGAACGAGGGGAGCGGCGCCCCGTCAAGGGCCACCGAAGCGGCCTTCAAGAAGATAGATGGCACATATTTCGGTGGTTGTAAGAGTCCGAACATCCGTGACAGCGTTAAGGTTCGTTTAAGGCGCGAATATCTGCAGTTCATTTCCCTCTAGGGTTGTGGAGTCGAGAAAGAGCACTTTCTGCTCACCATCTTCGCCTTCGATCAGCAGGAGAATTCTCTCGCCGTGCAGGGCGATATCCGTGACGCGTTCGCCTTCGCCGAGGCGGATCGGCGGCAGGTCGGAGGGATCCACCTCCTCTTCCTGAAGCACCAGCAGCGCGATCATGAGCGCCGTTCCGAGAAGAAGAAGAATGCCGAGGCCGAGGGCGACGCCCTTGGCAGCCCCATGACCGGGCGCGTTGAACGGGTTGGGTTGTGAATCGCTCATGCGCGCCGTTTGACAGAACCCCCGGCATTTTGCACGGGGCGACGGATGCGCGATCCCATCACCCTCACAGTTGACGACGATTTCGGCGAGCGGGTGGACCGCTGGCTGGCGGCCCGGTCCGACTTCAGTCGCACCCAGGTGAAAGCCCTGATCAAGGAAGGGGCCCTCCGGCTCAAAGACGAAGTGCTGGAAGAGCCCACCTACAAGGTGCGGGAAGGCGACGTCTTGAGCCTCGTCCCGCCCCCGGTGAAGGAAGCCGCGCCTGAGGCTGAGGACATTCCGCTGAATGTGCTTTTCGAGGACGAGCATCTCATCGTGCTCGACAAACCGGCCGGTCTGGTCGTTCATCCCGCGGCCGGCAACTGGACGGGGACGCTGGTCAATGCTCTCCTCCACCATTGCCGCGACAGCCTTTCGGGGATCGGCGGGGTAGCACGCCCCGGCATCGTCCACCGGCTCGACAAGGATACCTCTGGGGTGATGGTCGTCGCCAAGAATGACGAGGCCCACCGGGGCCTCCGGCGGCTCTTCTCGCTGCACGACATCGACCGGCGTTACCTCGCGCTGATCCACGGCGACCCGCGTCCGGCATCGGGGACGATCGAGATCCCCATCGCAAGGTCACGCAAGGATCGCCTAAAGCGCGAACTCGACTGGAGTTTCGAGCGGCAAAATGCGCGCGAGGCGACGACGCACTACAAGCGGCTCGAAGCCTATGGCCAGGGCCGGGGAAAGGTTGCGGGCGAGCCGGTGGCGAGCCTCGTCGAATGCAAGCTCGAAACCGGGCGGACCCACCAGATCCGCGTCCACATGAGCGGCTGCGGCCACCCGCTGATCGGCGACCGCCTCTACGGCAAGACAGGGGTTGCGGGCCTCGGAGGCGACGAGGACGCGGTCGTCAAAGCCCGCGAGGCCGTGCGAGGCTTCAAGCGGCAGGCCCTGCACGCGGCGGTCCTTGGCTTCGAGCATCCGGTGACCGGCGAAGATCTTCAGTTCACCACCGAGCCGCCCGAAGATTTCCGCGAGCTGCAGGCCATCCTTCGCCGCATCTGAGCCAAGGCAACAAAAAGCCCCGCCGAAGCGGGACTTTCCGTTCATCTGTATTAGGATAGATTAGCGGGTCGACTTGCGCGGGCCGCCGATCTTTTTCGGTCCCTTACCCGGCTTGCCTTCGACGACATAGGCATTGGTGATGTACTGGCCGGTGCGGTAGAACAGTTCCGTAGCCGGACCGAAGGATGCGAGGCTCAGAACTTCTTCCTGTCCATCGCCGTCAAAATCGAGCCACAGCAGGTCCGAGGTCTTCATTTCGAGAACATACGTGCCGGTTTCCGGAAGTTCAGCATCGAGGATGAAGGCATCATAACTCTCGAACTCGCCGTTGTTTCTTGCAACCTCGACCAGATCGTCGCCGCTCTTCAGATAGAGAACAAGCTCGGCATTGACGAGGTCGAAGGCCGGGAAGAAGAAACTTTCAACATCCGAAATCATCTCGGCGCTGAAGAACTGGCCCGCCTTGCCGTCGAAGGTCAGGGTGTCGGTTTCGCCGATGGTTTCCAGCGTACCTTCGACGACGATGTTGCGCACATCGAGCTTGCCATCAGCGTTTTCGCCAACCTCGATCGGATTGACGACCTGAAGCTTCTTCAGGCCCGCCTTGCCGGCATTGGCTTGATCATCTGTGATGAAACGGCCGCGCTCATTAATGGCAAGCTTGATGGCCGAACGCTCCGAGAAGAAACGGTTCTGGCTCGCGCCACCTGCGAGAGAAAGACCAGCGCTAGCACCGGATGCCATCAGGTGGAGAACCGTTTCATCCGCGTCCGAAGGGCCAGGAAAGGTCGGGAAGAACTCGCTCGGCTCGCGTGCGCCCGTCGAGGGCAGCCCGCTGCCGATCGGGCCCCAAGCATCGTAGTGACGCAGGCCAAGGCCATGACCGAGTTCGTGCGCCCCGGTGTTGGCAGATTGGTTGATGACAGCCACGCGGACAGCTTCATCGACGGGAAGCGCATCGGGACCGTCGGACAGCACACCCTCGACGTCGATGCCGCCGAAGACTTCCAGCCGGATACCTTCAGGATCACCGATGGCAACGTCATAGGCAGCCAGGAACGGCCAGATGGTCGCATCATTGATGGCAACCACCGAACGGCTGTCGTTACCGAAGTCGATTTCACCGGCCGACCCGAACAGGATGGAACCATTCGGGCAGAATCCCGCAGTGCCCGCGCAGGGTGCATCGTTGGAATTGAACTGCAGTTCGACGAAGTCGCCTTCCGTCGGTCGCTCGAGCACAAATTCGAAGTTGTATGGCGCGTAGTCCGCTGCGATCCGCTCAAGGACTTCCTGCTTGTCTTCGTCGGTATATTCGTAATCCGGCAGAACCGGCGAGAAACCGCCCAGCGAGAACTGGTAGGTCGGAAGGCCCGGCTGGAAGTTCAGGTACACAACCTGCGGAGCATTCAAACCAAGGCCCAGACCAAGACCGATACCCGCGGGCCCATTGGCGCCCTCAGGCGAACCGCCAGCGCCGGTAGGCGCACCGCCCATGCCCTGATTGGCGAGGTCGGTGATGTAAGCACGTGCTTCGGCTTCATTCGCAAAGGAGCCGATCCCGCATTCGGTAATGCAGTCGTTGAGAACTGTAATGCCGTCGTCGAGCAACTCCTGCGCCATCGCCGGCATGGCTGCACTGCCGAGAAGCATCGCAGCGAGGGCTGCGGTGGTTTTGAATGTCATGTCTGTTTCACCCCTTGGATTGTTTGTCCGGCTCAACGCGCCGATGACCAGAAAAGGCCGCTTGCACGAAGACAGCCGCACGCGGGTGCTTTCTGAGTGGAAATGCCCAGACCAGCCCCGCCTGGCGCAACAATTTATCACTGTAACCAAACCGTCAACAAAAACTTTTGGAATGAACGAAGTTATTAGGTTCCATCAGGCCCAAACCTCGTCTGCGGGCAAGTCTATGACTTTTCCTCGTTTTCGCGCTTCCTTCTCCCGAGAGGAGGCGGTTGCGTCGGAGGGGTTCCATTCTCTCCCAGCTGTCACCATTTAGGACCAGACAACGAACAAGGGGCTGTGTTGGTCTTCTCACCAGCCAATCGAACAGGACGCCGGTGTGCACCTGCTGGGATGCAGGACGGCCGCGATCGCCAAGGATAGGGAACCCATGGCCGGAAACGCATTGACCACAACCAGCGGCGCCCCCCTCACGCCTGAGGGCGGGCTCAGCCGCTATCTCTCCGAGATCCGCAAATTTCCGATGCTGGAGAAGGACGAGGAGTACATGCTTGCCAAGCGCTTCCTCGAGCATGGGGACAGCGAAGCGGCGAAGCGGCTTATCACCTCGCATCTCCGCCTCGTCGCGAAGATCGCCATGGGCTATCGCGGCTACGGCCTCCCCACCGGCGAAGTGATTTCCGAGGGCAATGTCGGGCTGATGCAGGCCGTCAAGAAATTCGACCCGGAGAAAGGCTTCCGCCTTTCCACCTATGCGATGTGGTGGATCCGCGCGTCGATCCAGGAATATATCCTGCGCTCCTGGAGCCTCGTGAAGATCGGCACCACCGCGGCGCAGAAGAAGCTCTTCTTCAACCTGCGCAAGCTGAAGGGCCAGATCGACGCTGTCGATGAGGGGGATCTCAAGCCCGACGAGGTCGAGCACATCGCCACCAAGCTCGGTGTCAGCCATGACGACGTCATCTCGATGAACCGGCGCATGGCGGGGGGCGACAACTCGCTCAACTCACCCATGCGCGGTGACGGCGAGGGGACGGCCGAGTGGCAGGACTGGCTGGTCGACGAAGACGCGGTCAACGCCGAGGCCCAGCTTGCCAAGGACGACGAGTTCGAGACGAGGATGGAGCTTCTTCAGCGGGCCATGGGCGATCTCAACGAACGCGAGCAGCACATCCTGACCGAACGCCGCCTGACCGAGGAGCCAAAGACTCTCGAAGAGCTGTCGGGAGAGTACGGCGTCAGCCGTGAACGCATCCGCCAGATCGAGGTCCGGGCGTTCGAGAAGCTGCAAAAGGCTATGAAGCGCCTCGACAAGGACATGCGCCAGGGGACGATCTCAGCCAGCACCCCGGCCTGAGCATCGTCAGAGCTGCGGCGGGCCGTCGTCGTGCCCGCTCGCGTCGGAATAGAAGCTCGCCGCCATGAGCCCGGCGGCGAGCAGGATCGTCGCCAGAACGCCAGCGCCGAGCTTCAGCAGGACAGAGAGCCTGAACTCGAGAAAGCCGGCAGGGACGAAGAGCACGAACAGCACCACCGCCGCCATCAACAGGCCCACCGACCACAGAACCATCCTCCTGGTCTTGCCTGCCAGGGGTGTGCTTGGTCGTTCGTTGTTCATCTCGACCTCATATCCTTGCGCTTTGGTGTGCCCCTGGATGTGGCTTTACCCCTTGGTGATGCAAATGGCGCGCATGTGATCTGAAGTCACGTTCAAAGTTTTTTAGCGCCAAGCTATTGTTCCTTAACACCTTCCTGGAGAGGATCGAACCTGAAGCCGTGTTTGATCGGGTTTGACGCCGCCAGAAAGACCAGCAAATGAGCCCTCGTTGTCCAAATGCCAACGCTTGGCGATCTAAGCCGCGTTCCGGGTTTCTATTGTAAGGGTCGCCATGGCGAGAGCCTATCAGCCGATCGATACCGCGCCGCTGAAGCCGATCCTCGTGGTCGAGGACGAGTTTCTCATCGCGCTCATGACCGAAAGCACCCTTCGGCAGATGGGTTACGGCGCAATCCACCTTGCGCAGACCTTCGAAGAAGGCCTGCGCCTGGCCGAGACAGTCGAGTTCGCCTTTGCCATTCTCGACGTGAACCTCGAAGGTCAGACCTCGTTCCCGATCGCTGATGTCCTACGCGACCGCGGGGTGCCCTTCGGCTTTCAGACCGCCTACGGCCCCGAAGGGATCGAACCCGCCTTCAAGCATTGCCCGGTCATCACCAAGCCGTTCTCCGAAAGCGAGCTGACCGAGATGGTCGAGCATCTCATCGAGGTCGGCGACGCCTGTTGACCCTTGCTCCGGCCGCTTCACGGCGGCAAAGCGCAACGGGTTATGGGCCCTTTCCTCCTTCCCGAAGAATTCGAAACCGCGCCTGGGCGGCAGGCGGCATGGCGTTCCTTGTGGCTGCGTGACCACGGCTTCCTGCGCAAGGTCCATCAGAACAGCCATTGGATCTCGGATGAAGTCGTCAGGGCCGCCCAGCCTTCGCCCGGCGATATCGAGGCCTGGGCTGCCAAGGGCATCCGTACGATCGTCAACCTGCGCGGCCTTCGCAACAATATCCGCCAGCCCGGCTTCTGGCATCTCGAGCGCGAGGCCGCCGAGAAGGCCGGAATCGAGATGGTCGACCTTCGCGCTTATTCCCGCGAGGCGCCGAAGCCGGAATTCATCTTCGAGATTGACGCCCTCTTCCGCCGTATCGCCTATCCGGCGCTTCTTCACTGCAAGTCCGGCGCGGACCGGGCGGGCCTCGGCGCTTTCCTCTACAAGTTCCTGAAGGAAGAAGTCCCCCTCGACGACGCGCGCCAGCAGCTGTCCTTACGCTATGGGCATATCCGCCAGGGCAAGACCGGCATCCTCGACCATTTCGTCGATACCTATGAACGAGCCGCGGAGAAGGACGAGGTCACCCCTTCCCGCGAGCATTTTCTCGAATGGACCCGGGAACGCTACGATCCGGACGCCGTCAAGGCCGGCTTCGAGCCCCAGCCCCTGGGCTCCCTCCTGACAGAAACGATCCTCCGCCGCGAATAGACCCCCCGGGCAATTTACTGGGTCAGCGCCCCCTTCGCGGGTGCCCGCACAGCGTGAAGAACACGCTCCGTGTCCACATGGAGCCAGCTTCGCTGACCCAGAAAGACCTCGGTGCCCGGGTCGGGGTCTCGCGGCAGGCCCTCAACGCACTCGAGACGGGAAAGCACAAGCCCTCCCTCGACCTCACCTTCCGGCTCGCCGCGGTCTTCGGTTGTGAGGCGGAAGACCTCTTCACCAACCCTACCGCGAGAGAAAAGAGAGCTGAGCGATTTCCCGACAGAGTTTCATGCTGGCCGTAGCGACATCCTTAGCATTTATGGTTAGCATCAAGCCATGTCGCATTTCATCGATCGCCGCCTCAACCCCAAGGGCAAGTCGCTAGGAAACCGCCAGCGGTTCTTCCGAAGGGCAAAGGGGCAGATCAAGGAGGCGGTGAACAGGTCCCTCCGCGACCGCTCGGTCAAGGAGCTGGAGAAGTCGGGCAAGATCTCGATCCCCGCCCGCTCCACCGCCGAGCCGCGCTTCCGGCTCGATGGGGCGAGCGGCCGACGCCAGCACGTGCACCCCGGCAACAAGGAATTCACCACCGGTGACCGCCTCAGGAAACCGCCCCAGGGCGGCGGCAAGGGCGGCAAGGACGCCTCGGACAGCGGGGATGGCGAGGACAATTTCAGCTTCACCCTCACCCAGGAGGAGTTTCTCGACATCTTCTTCGAGGATCTGGAGCTGCCGAACCTGGTGAAGACCTCCCTGAAGGAGATGACCGCGTGGAAGTGGCGGCGCGCAGGGGTCACGGTGACAGGTGCGCCGACCAATCTCAACCTCGTCCGTACAATGAAGAATGCTCATGGCCGCCGCCTCGCGCTGAAGCGGCCCTCGACCAAGGAGATCAATGAGCTGAAGGAGCGGCTCTTCACCCTCGAAAAGGTCGCACAGCCGTCACAGGACCAGATCGCCGAGCAGAAAGCGGTTCTCAAGAAGCTCGAAGAGCTGGAGGCCCGCAGGCGCTGGGCGCCCTATATCGACCCGCTGGATGTGCGTTACAACGCCTTCGCGCCCCAGCCGGTGCCGACCACGGCGGCGGTGATGTTCTGCCTGATGGACGTGTCCGGCTCGATGGGTGAGCGCGAGAAGGACCTCGCCAAGCGCTTCTACATGCTGCTCTACCTCTTCCTGCAGAAGCGCTACGAGAAGGTCGAGGTCGTCTTCATTCGGCATACGCACCATGCCGAGGAAGTGGACGAGGAGACCTTCTTCTACTCCCGCCAGTCCGGCGGCACGATCGTCTCCACCGCGATCGAGGTGATGCAGGAGATCCAGCGCGACCGGTTCCCGACGAACGACTGGAACATCTATGTCGCCCAGGCGTCGGACGGCTACACCCAGTCCGGCGATGCCCAGCGCTGCGTGCAGCTCTTGGGCGAGGAGGTCTTGCCCATCCTTCAGTACTACGCCTACATCGAAATACTGGATGAGCGGGAGATGGATGTGTTCAGCGACCCTGACGCCGGGGCCGAGCTCTGGCGGGCCTATCGCTCGATCAGCGACGAGCGCTTCGCCCAGACCCGCATCGCCCACCCGCGGGACATCTTCCCGGTGTTCCGCGAGCTGTTCAGCAAGGAAAGAAAAGGCAAGGCGGCGTGACCCCTCCCCGCATCCCTCGCGACAAGGACGACAACTACACCGCTGACGCGGCAACCACACGCTCTGATTTCGTCCGGGAGCAGACAGGCACCGATCTCACTCACGTGACATCGGGCTCAGTCGATCCGGCACTTCTGAAGGGGAATTGCGAGAACTTCTTCGGTGTCGCGCAAGTTCCGATGGGGCTGGCCGGGCCGCTGAAGGTCGATGGGGAGCATGCGCAGGGGCATTTCTATGTCCCCATGGCCACCACCGAAGGCACGCTGGTGGCGAGCTACTCGCGCGGCATGAAGCTTCTCTCCGCCTGCGGAGGGGTGAAGACCACCGTGGTCGAGCGCTACATGCAGCGCGCGCCGGTCTTCCATTTCAAGGACGCCCGCGAGGCGCGGGAGTTCGCGCACTGGATCGACAGCTGCGAGGACGGTATTCGCGACGCGGCCGAGGCGACCACCTCGGTCGGCAAACTCTCCCACATCCAGAAATTCAACGTGGCGCAGATGTGCTTCCTGCGCTTCAACTACGAGACGGGTGATGCTGCGGGCCAGAACATGTCCGGAAAGGCGACCCTGGCCGCATGCGAATGGATTCGCGAACATGCACCCGGCAAGCCGCGCTATACCCTTTCGGGCGCGATCGACACCGACAAGAAGCATAGCCACATGAACATGATGCACTCGCGCGGCGCGCGGGTGGTGGCGGAAGCGATCATTCCCGACCAGACGATGCAGGAGATCATGGGCCCGAGCGTCGCTGCGATGTTCCGCGGACGGCTTGTTTCGAATGTCGGCGGCATGCTGGCAGGGACGGTCAATAACGGCATGCATTCGGCGAACGGGCTCACAGCCCTCTTCATCGCCACCGGGCAGGACGTGGCGAACATCGCCGAAAGCCACGCGGCGATAACCTTTGTCGAAATCCTTCCCAATGGCGACTATTACTGGTCGATCACCATCCCCTCACTGATCGTTGCCACCTATGGCGGGGGCACGGGCCTTCCGACCCAGAAGGAATGCCTTGAGATGCTTGGCTGCTACGGGAAGGGCAAGGTGGAGAAATTCGCCGAGATCTGTGCCGCGACGGTCCTGGCTGGCGAGATCAGCCTCGCCGCTGCAGTCCTTCATGGTGACTGGGTGACCAGCCATGACCAGTACGGACGAAACAGGCCCTGACACGAAAAAAGGCCGGACTGAGACAGTCCGGCCCTTATCAATCTTTCGGATGCAGAGAAGCTTAGTACGCGTTCTCTTCGTCGCGCCAGACACGAAGCGCGGCGACGTCGATCTCCATGTTCAGGCCATCGGCGTCGAAGATATAGACTTCAGTCGAACCCGCCTCGGCGACTGCGTCAGCATTGGCGGCGAACAGCGTCAGGCCGGTTTCAAAGGCAACGTCCCACTTGGACCCGTCCTTCACCTCACGCAGGTTGTCGAGATCTTCGAGGACATAGACCACGGCCATCTCATCAATGCCGGCCTGAAGGCCAATCGAGGCCTTGCCGATGTCGTAGAAGCCCTGCGGCTCACCATCGACCATCAGCACACCATTACCGCCCGCGCCTCCAAGGAGAAGGTCAGCCTTCAGAACTTCGGGGAAGACCAGAACGCCTTCAGCGGCGGCGACGTCGGCAGCACATTCCTCGGTCACGTCGAAACACTGCTGGAGGGTCTGTTTCGCCTGCGCGATCAGCGATGCCCCATCCTCTTCGGCCTGGGCCGCGCCGAAGGACAAGCCCGCGGCAAGAGCGGCTGCGGCGCTACGGATCATCATCGTTTCCATATCATTCTCCTCTTCTTCAACCTCACAACCCCGCAAGAAAGCGGGGTTGCTCACAAATCCAAGTGACGAACGGATGAGACGAGGCATCGTTCGCGGATCGGGGGATTTTGGTGGACAAGCCTCTGTGAGCGAGCGTTTACTATAACTCAGCCGGTGAGCTGTTACGATCACCCGATCTGTCCGGGAAAACCGCTATGAGCGCCACGCCGAAAACCGAACCGCTTTTCACCGAAGCCGCATGGACCTTCGAGGATCTTCAGCGCGTCTTCGATGCCATCGAGGAGATCGGGCTGGGTGATCTCGGTCTCGACGTCTACAAGAACCAGATCGAGATCATCACCTCCGAGCAGATGCTCGATGCCTATTCCTCTCACGGCATGCCGCTGATGTATCGGCACTGGTCGTTCGGCAAGGCCTTCGCCCGGGACTCGATGAACTATCAGAAGGGCTTCACCGGCCTCGCCTATGAGATCGTCATCAATTCCGATCCCTGCATCTCTTATCTGATGGAAGAGAACTCCATGACCATGCAGGCGCTGGTCATGGCCCATGCCTGTTTCGGGCATAACCATTTTTTCAAGAACAATTATCTTTTCCGTCAGTGGACGGATGCCGGGTCGATACTGACCTATCTCGACTTCGCCAAGAAATATATCGCCCGCTGCGAGGACGAATATGGCTGGGAGGAAGTCGAGCAGACCCTCGACGCAGCCCATGCGCTGCAGGACCAGGGGGTCTTCCGCTACAACCGTCCGCCCAAGCTTTCCCAGGTCGAAATGCAGGAGAAGGTGCAAGCGCGGCTCGAGCATGAGCGCGAGACCTTCAACGATATCTGGCGCACGCTTCCTCAGCGTGAGGAAGACGAGCAAGCGGCTGAAGCCCGCGAGGCGGAAGTCCGCAATATCAAACTGCCCGAAGAGAACCTTCTTTATTTCATCGAGAAGGCGTCCCCTTCGCTCAAGCCCTGGCAGCGCGAACTCGTCCGTATCGTGCGCAACGTCTCGCAATATTTCTATCCGCAGAAACAGACCAAGGTGATGAACGAGGGCTGCGCCACTTTCGTGCACCACTACATCATGAACGAGATGCATCGCCGCGGTCAGATCACGGACGGATCGCTGCTGGAGTTCCTCCATTCGCACAGCTCCGTCGTCTTCCAACCGGAGTTCGACGACCGCCGCTATTCGGGCATCAACCCCTACGCCCTCGGTTTTGCCATGATGCAGGATATCGTCCGGATCGTGACCGAACCCACCGATGAGGACCGCGAGTGGTTCCCGACGATGGCCGGACATGGCGACTGGCGCGGCGAGCTGAAGGATGCCTGGGCGAACTTCCGCGACGAAAGCTTCATCCAGCAATATCTCTCGCCCAAGGTGATCCGGGACTTCGGCCTCTTCGCCCTGGGCGATGATGGGCGGAAGCCCTATTACCGGGTCGAGGCGATCCATGACGAAGGCGGCTATCGCGGCGTGCGCGACGCCTTGGCCACCATGTACGACCTCGGCATGCACGAGCCGAACCTGCAGGTCACCGGCGCGGACCTCGCTGGCGACCGTACCCTGAAGGTCCGGCATACGGTCTACAAGGACAGGGTGCTCGATCGGAAGAGCCGCGAAGCGGTCCTCGGCCACCTCAAGTTCCTGTGGGGATACGAGGTGGAGCTCGAAGAGGACAAGACCGGGGCGTAGCTACCAACCCTCAGAGCCTGGAGCGCCCTTGATCGGACCGGTGATGCGGCTCGTGACCCAGCCTGCATAATAGCCACCGGGTTGCGGGGTAGCCTGCTCGTCGCCCAACCACACCTCATCGACGAGACCGGCATAGAAGACGTACCAGCCCGTGATTCGTGAGAAGCCCTGTCCAAGATCATCCAGCGGATCGGGATAGCAGTAGACCGCCTTGTCGGCCTTCTGCCCACGAACGACGAGGTCGAAATAGCGCGCCTCACCTTTCCATTCGCAGAAGCTGCTGCCGGGAATGGGCTTCAACAATTCCGTACGCACATCTTCGGGTGGGAAGTGGTAAACAGGCGCACCGGCCGTCTCCACCACCTTGAGCCCGCGTGATGTTTGCGCAACCACCTCGCCGGCGAAGACCACCTTCAGCGGCCCCTCCGCCTGCCTGACCTCCGGCGGGCGGGGATAGTCCCAGACGCTCTCCTGACCGGGGCCCGGCACTTCGATCTTCGAAGGCCGCCGCGAAAAGCGCCAGCTGTCACGGTGCTCTTTCAAACGGCGGATGAAAGCGGGGTCGTCAGGGAGCTCAGCCATGAAGAGAGGGTAGCGCCAAGATACGCCGCTGTCCTCTCCCAAGGGAAAGACAGGCCCAAGGCTCCTACCCACGAACGAGCCAAGAGCCATGCGCGAGGATCGCCGCAGACGAACGCAGCGGACCGCGCTCAAGTAGCGAGCGGTAGCGCTATAAAAAATGCCGGGGTTCTGTTGCCAGGCCCCCGGCGGCCCCGCCTAGCTCTGATAAGGAACTAGGGCTTAGTGCGGTTCATTTCGCACTGCGTTACGCAGCGAGAGCAAAACCTTCATCATAGTTGTCATTCGCAACTAGTTTAAATGGTCCAATGACGGAGACCATCCGAGCGAAAGCAGAACTTTTACACGTCCGTCGATGCTATGTCGGCCCCGCCGCAACGCTCCGGTCTTCAGGAGCACTCTGGTGGAGCCGCCGGGTACCGCCCCCGGGTCCGGTCCGCTTATTACGTACGCCATTTATCGCCATAGCTGCCGCTAAGCAGCAATGCCGATATAGGGCACGGGGCACCTGAATTGAAGGGCCTCATGCCCGATTGTCCACGATATCGCCGCCCCAGCCCTGCCAGTAGAGGCTGACGAGGTCGTAGGAGTAGAGAAGGCCAAGCGCGGGTACGCCGCCGGCGGACGCCCGGGAGACCGGAAGGGCCTGCTCCAAAGCACTGATTGCAGATGCTTTTTCCCGTTCAGCCATGCCTTCGATCTTGGCGAGGCCGCGTTCCTGGGCTTCGATGATCTTCTGCAGATAGGGGTTGGCCCCGTAATCGGTGTCTCTGGTCACATCTTCCGCAGCGATCCGCTCGTCGAGATCGGCTTGCGCCTCCTCGATCATCCGCTCGACGTCCTCCAGGGTGACCGGGCCAGCAGCGCCGGGCGTGGTCTCGATCGTGCTGAGACCCATGGACGTGCCTTCCGGTGTATAGCCCGCATCGAGGTTCAGCATCAGAGCATCGACCTCGGTACCGTCCTCACGGACCCAGAGGTTGAGCGTGTGAAAGCCCGCTTCGGCCACTTCGATGGTCACCTGCTGCCCGGTATAGTGATCCTGCGATCCCCACGCGAAAGAACCGGTGCTGAGGGTGATACCTCCATCATCGCTGGCACGTTGCCCGTCGAGACCGACATGGACACTGTTGGAAAGGTAATCGCCTGAGACCCCTGAACGGCCCCGGACCCACGCAGTGTAGGTGCCGGCGGTCTCGAACGCGATCTTGTAGTCGAGCCGGGCCGCGTTCGCGAGCGTGTCGGCTTCGCCTTCGAACATGTCGTCATCGCCTGCGAGCTCCACGGCCACCATGCGGTCGTCGGCATCGTTGACCGCCCAGCGCGAGCCACCGGTCCCGTCGAGATTCGCCGTGAACTGTTCGGCATCGACAACCACCATCCCGCCCATTTCCCGGTAGGTCAGCTCGCCCGGCCGTGTTGCATCGACCATCGCCCCAAGACCTCCGCGGAGGGCTTCCGGCGCGGCGAGCCTGTCGAGAGTGACGACGCCGTCCGTCGCCAGCTCACGGACGGTCCCGGCAAAGCTTGCAAGATCCTCCCGCTCCTTCAGAAGCTGTTCGAGCTTGAGGGAGGACCGGACCGAAGGGGTTTCAAGGAGAGGTTCGAGCCCGGCCAGCATGCGCTTGGCGTTGTCGATCTCGGCCGCGACCAGGCGGCCCTTCGAGCGGTAATCCATCCCCCGGCGCCCGGCGAGGGCCTCGGCCCGCTCCGCTTTCTGCGCGTCGATCCGGGCCTGCAGCTGAGGGTCTGCCCGGCCCAGACCAAGCACAGCGTTCGCTGCAGCGCGGGTGATGAAACCGGCAGTCAGTGAATAAAGGGAGGTCATCGTTCTTATCCTTTCCCCATTCCCATCAAAAGTTGCGCGATTTATTCGGCACGCTCTAAAGTTGACTCGATCTGTAAAAAGTTCGGTATAAAATCACGGCCATAAGGTTAAGGGAGAGGTTCGAGCGAATCTGGGCTATTTAACTTCCATGAAAGCTTATCACGACCTTCTCGCCCGCGTGCTCCGGGACGGCACCGTCCGCGACGACCGCACCGGAACCGGCACCCGGTCCGTCTTCGGCCACCAGATGCGGTTCGATCTGTCCGAAGGGTTTCCACTGGTCACGACCAAGCGGGTGCACCGCAAATCGGTGATCCATGAACTTTTGTGGTTTCTTCGCGGCGAGACGAATGTGCGCTCGCTTCAGCAGGCCGGGGTCAGCATCTGGGACGAATGGGCCGACGAGGACGGTGAGCTTGGCCCTGTCTATGGTGCGCAATGGCGGTCATGGCCGGACTATGATGGCGGCACGGTGGACCAGATCGTCAAGGTGCAGGAGGCGATCAGGACCAATCCGCATTCCCGGCGTCATGTGGTGAGCGCCTGGAACCCGGCGCTGGTGGACGAGATGGCCCTGCCGCCCTGCCATTGCCTCTTCCAGTTCTACGTGGCGGACGGAAAGCTTTCCTGCCAGCTCTACCAGCGTTCTGCGGATATTTTCCTCGGCGTGCCTTTCAACATCGCTTCCTACGCGCTTCTGACCCATATGATGGCTCAGGCCACTGGTCTGGGAGTTGGAGATTTCGTCCACACGCTTGGCGATGCACATCTCTACCTCAACCATACCGAGCAGGCGGAGCAGCAGCTCGCCCGAGAGCCGCGTGCTCTGCCGCGGCTGCAACTGAATGAAGAGGTGCGAGACGTGTTGCGTTTTACCTATGAAGACATCGCGGTAGAGGGTTACGACCCCCACCCGGCCATCAAGGCGCCCATCGCCGTATGAGCGACCCCATCATCTCCCTCATCGTGGCGCGGTCCGAAAACGGCGTCATCGGCCGCAATGGCGAGCTACCCTGGCGCATGAAGAGCGATCTTCAGTGGTTCAAGAAGGTCACCACCGGAAAGCCGGTCGTTATGGGTCGCAAGACCTTCGAGAGCATCGGCAAACCCCTGCCAGACCGTACCAATATCGTCGTCACCCGTCAGGGCGACTACCACGCCGAAGGCGCCTTGGTGGTCCACGGCCTTTCAAGGGCCCTGCGGATCGCCGAGATCGACGCCCAGAAAAGCGGCGAGAACGAGGTCTTCGTGATCGGCGGCGGAGAGATCTATGCCGAAGCCCTGCCCAAGGCCCAGCGCATCTACCGCACGACGGTGGAGACCGAGGCCGAGGGCGATGCCGTCTTCCCCGAACTCGATGATGAAGAATGGGCGATCAGGATCGCCGCGCGGATCGACGAGGATGAAGGCAATGACCATCCGGGGCGGATCGAAATCCTCGAACGCATCGAGCAGAGCGACTAGCCCCTAGCCGCGTCCGCCCAGCCAATGCGGCAATTGGGTCAGGGTGCGGTTATCCGCATGGGCGTTGAGAAGACTTGCGATCTCCTGCCGGCGCAGCCTGAGATCCTCGACCCACCGCGTCTTTGCGCTCGTCTTCTCGGCTTCCGCCACCAGCGCATCCATCTCGTCGATCAGGCAGGCCCGGCGCGAACCGTCCGGAAGCGGCAAGGCGCATTCGGCGAGGCAATGAAGGACGTGGAAACTCGCATTGCGGTCGGCGGCCACATAGGGCCTCGGCCGGGCGAAGGCATGGTGAACGAACGCCGCAAAGGTGACGGGGGAAACCCTCAGGCGGTGGGCTGTTCCGTCTTCGGCGATCCCGGCTTCGGCGGACCGCCGGGCGAAGACATTGGCCGCCCCGCGCAGCCAGTCGAAGCAGGCGATTGCGGTCTGCGGGTCGTTGATCCCTGGCGAGAGGGCCCGTGAGGCGATCTCGACCAGCGTATCCACCCGGAAGAGCACGTTCTGACCGGGCGTCCGCTGGTCTCCGAGCGCGAAGAGGTTCTGGAGCTGCTCTTTCAGCTCGTTGCTGATCTCCGCGCCCTTCGCGGGATAGGCGTGAAGGGCCACGTCCTCATGAGTCAGGAAATCGCCCGGCCTGTAGGCGAGCGACAGGTAGAGGTCGTGTTTGTCGGCCAGCCTCTCGGCCTGGCTGGCGGCAAAACCCCTGACGAAGCCCGTCTGGCCGGCCGCGATCGGGACAGCCTCGCGTTTGCCCATGGCTTTCAGCCACGGCTCGGCACCGTCCTCATCTTCATCCCTGCCGTCATAGTCGTTGGGAAACAGGTTGCAGACCTGGTTGCGCAGGCCTCGACCCAGGGAGGCCGTCAGGCGCTGGATGTCGATCGACTCCGGCACGTGGTGGAAGAAGTAGATCAGGAAGCCGATAGCGGTCAGCGACAGAACCATCGCGGTCATCAAGGAAAGATGCGGCACGAAGAGGGCGCCGTTCTCTCCCTCGCTGCGAACCGTCCTCAGGACCAGAAGGCAGTAGATGAAGGTGGCGATGAAGACACCCAGGATCACCTGGTTGCCGCGATCGCGCATGAAGTTGCCGATCAGCCGCGGGCCGTAATTGCCGCTGGCGAAGCTGACCGTGGCGATCGTGATCGAGAAGGTGACACCCGCCACGCCGATGATCGAACCGGCGATTGTGGTCAGGACCGCCCGCGCGCCTTCCGGATAAACCACCTCGAAGAACGGGATCTTGCTGATCGTCTCCATCGCGAGGATGAGGTCGAGCCATATCGTCACCCGCGCGAGAACGATGGCCGCGAACAGGAAAAGGGTCGGGATGAACCAGTAGCTGGCTCTCACGTCCTGCAGGAGTTTGATGAGATTGCTGCGCATCGACCTATAAAACCCCAAGGGAACCCGAACCGCTCACGCCGCGGGCAATAGGCCGCGGCGAAGATTGGCTATCGGGCTTCGCTTTTCGCCTCGCAAGGGCCTTCTGACCTCTTCCCTCCAGGCGAAGGCTCGGCTATCCGCCGCGCCATGGATTTCTTCACGACTCGCGACTGGTCGAACCCCCTTCTCGGGACGACGACGACCCTGATCCAAGCCCTGGTCCTGCTCTTGGCCATTCTGGTCAGCCTGGCGTTCCTGCTGCTCTTTGACCGCAAGGTCTGGGCTGCGGTCCAGATGCGCAAAGGCCCGAACGTGGTCGGCGCCTTCGGCCTGATGCAGTCCTTCGCGGACTTCTTCAAATTCGCCTTCAAAGAGGTCGTGATCCCCGACGGGGCGGACAAGACCGTCTTCATCATCGCGCCCCTGCTGAGCTTCGTGCTTGCGGTGATCTCCTGGGCGGTGATCCCGGTCGGCGCGGGCCTTGTGGTTTCCGATATCAATGTCGGCATTCTCTACCTGTTCGCGGTCAGCTCACTTGGTGTCTACGGCATCATCATGGGCGGCTGGGCGTCGAACTCGAAATACCCCTTTCTCGGCGCCCTGCGCTCGGCCGCCCAGATGGTCAGCTACGAGGTCTCCCTCGGCTTCATCATCATCTCGGTCCTGCTGCTCGTCGGCTCGATGAACCTGTCGGACATCGTCGCCAGCCAGAGCCACGGCCTTGGTATTCTGAACTGGCACATGTGGCTCCTCTTCCCGCTGTTCGTGATGTTCTTCATCTCGGCCCTTGCGGAGACCAACCGGCCGCCATTCGATCTTCCCGAGGCCGAATCCGAACTCGTCGCCGGCTATCAGGTGGAATACAGCTCCACCCCGTACCTCCTCTTCATGATCGGCGAATACATGAACATCGTGCTGATGTGCTCGATGACCGTTATCTTGTTCATGGGTGGCTGGCTTTCGCCCTTCGGCAATTTCCTGGGCCTGAACGCCCTTTGGCTCGGACCGTTCTGGTTCGCCCTCAAAGTGGTCTTCGTCTTCTTCATGTTCGCGATGGTGAAGGCCATTGTACCGCGCTACCGCTATGACCAACTGATGCGTATCGGTTGGAAGATCTTCCTTCCCACCTCGATCGCCTATCTCATTTTCGTGGCAGGGCTGCTGCTTCTCTTCCCCGGCCTTGCCGAGCACTTCCACGGCTGGAGAAGCTAATGGCACGCGTCGCACAAGCGCTGAAAGGCGCCCTTCTCACCGATTTCGCATCCGCCTTCTGGCTTGGCCTGAAGTACTATTTCCGGCCGAAGTTCACGGTGAACTACCCCTACGAGCGCAATCCGATCAGCCCCCGTTTCCGTGGAGAGCATGCCCTTCGCCGTTATCCCAATGGCGAGGAGCGCTGCATTGCCTGCAAGCTCTGCGAGGCGGTCTGCCCGGCCCAGGCGATCACCATCGAGGCCGAACCCCGCGAAGACGGCTCGCGCCGGACCACCCGCTACGACATCGACATGACCAAGTGCATCTATTGCGGCTACTGCCAGGAAAGCTGCCCGGTCGATGCGATCGTCGAGGGTCCGAACCTCGAATTTGCCACGGAAACCCGCGAAGAGCTCTTCTACAACAAAGAGAAACTGCTCTCGAACGGTGACCGCTGGGAGCGGGAAATCGCTCGCAATATCGAGCTCGACGCACCCTACCGGTAACGGGAAAACGACCGGCGCCCTTCGCCTTGCGCGGGAACATGGGCAATGCTTGCCGGGTTGGCAGGTCACAGCCATTGAAAGGTGTGACCATGCCGGGACTAACTGAGTATGACGACCGGGCGGAGAACCCGCGGTTCGGATCCGAAGGTACCTACCGGGACTGGCCGGGCAGCGAGCAGCGAACCGAACGGGCCCCGCGCGTTCCTTCCTACCCGCCCCGCCAGCAGCCTCGCTCCGAACAGGATAATGATCTTGGCGCTCTCCTGATCGGCGGCGCGCTGGGCTTCCTCTTCGGTGTAGCCCTGAACCCCACCAGAAAAGCGATCCTTCAGGGCGCGGAAGCCGCGACAGGCGACTGGTACGATATCCTCAAGGCGGAGCACCGCGGTGTCGAGAAAGCGTTCGACGCCCTGATGCAGACCGACGAAACGGACAAGCGCAAGCGCCAGATGCTTCTCACCCAGATCGCGCATGCCCTCAACAAGCACGCCGTGACCGAAGAGAACGTCATCTACCCTGCTCTGCGCGCCCACGATCCGGAGGCCGCGAAGAAGCTCGGGACCGAGCACCTCGACATCAAGGCCGAGCTCTCCGCCCTGCAATACGATCTCGACAAGGACGACCCTAGGTGGCTCGAAAAAGCGAAAGGGCTGCGCGACCTCATCGTCGAGCATGCCGAGGACGAAGAGAACCGGGTCTTCCCGCCGTTCCGGCAATCCATGAGCGATGAAGAGAACCGGTCCCTGAACCGACGCCTCCACTGGGAAGGCCTGAAGATCGCCTGAAGTCCTTAGAACCTGGCAGCGTGCGGGCTTGGCGGGCCCGCGCGCCCTCCTCTCAGCCTGTCGCGAGTTCCATATCCTGGAGCTTCTTGATCTCGTCGCGGATCTGCGCCGCCTTCTCGAAGTCGAGATCGGCCGCCGCTTCCCGCATTTCCTTTTCAAGCCCCTTGATATGCGCCTGAAGGTTCGGGCCCGGTGCATAGGCCGCGCGTTCTTCCGCCATGCCGCCCATGCCCGACTTGGCCGTCAACCTTTGCGAGGAGAAGGTCGTGCCGGCGGCTGCCTTGACGCCGTCGTCATCGCTGTCGACGATCTCGGCAATCCTCGCCTTCACGGTCGTCGGTGTGATGCCGTGCGCTTCGTTGTGCTCCAGCTGCTTCTCACGCCGCCTCGTCGTCTCAGCCAGCGCCCGCTCCATCGAGCCGGTCATCCGGTCCGCATAGAGAATGACGCGGCCCTCAACGTTCCGCGCGGCCCGGCCGATCGTCTGGATCAGTGAAGTCTCCGAGCGCAGGAACCCTTCCTTGTCCGCATCGAGGATGGCTACGAAACGGCACTCGGGAATGTCGAGCCCTTCGCGCAGGAGATTGATGCCGATCAGGACATCGAAGACCCCAAGGCGCAGATCGCGAATGATTTCGATACGCTCCACCGTATCGACGTCGGAGTGCATGTAGCGGACCTTCACGCCCTGCTCATGCATGTACTCGGTCAGATCCTCGGCCATCTTCTTCGTCAGGGTCGTGACGAGCGAACGGCCGCCTTCCTTGGCGACCTTCTTCACTTCGTCGATGACATCATCGACCTGGCTGAAGTTATCCTTCGAGACCGGACGGATCTCGACCGGCGGATCGACGAGGCCGGTGGGCCTGATGACCTGTTCGGTGAAGACGCCCGACGTCCTGTCGAGCTCCCACGGGCCCGGTGTCGCCGAGACATGCACGGTCTGCGGCCGCATGGCGTCCCATTCCTCGAATTTGAGAGGCCGGTTGTCCATGCAGCTCGGCAGGCGGAAGCCATATTCCGCAAGCGTTCTTTTACGGGCGTAGTCCCCCTTGAACATCGCACCGATCTGGGGAACCGTGACGTGGCTCTCGTCGCAGAAAAGAAGCGCGTTCTCCGGCAGATATTCGAAAAGGGTCGGCGGCGGCTCGCCCGGACGGCGACCCGTGAGGTAGCGCGAATAGTTCTCGATGCCCTGGCACGATCCCGTTGCGGCCATCATCTCGAGGTCGAACTGCACGCGCTGCTCGAGGCGCTGGGCCTCGAGAAGCTTACCCTCCTTATGCAGGATCGGCAGCGTACGGTCCAGTTCGGCCTTGATGTCCTTCATGGCCCGCGCAAGCGTGGGGCGCGGCGTCACATAGTGGCTGTTCGCATAAAGACGGATCTTGGGAAGACTCTGGATCTTCTTGCCGGTCAGGGGATCGAACTCGACGATCTCCTCGATCTCGTCGCCGAACAGGGTGACCCGCCAGGCCACGTCTTCATAGTGGGCCGGGAAGATCTCGATCGTATCGCCCCGCGCACGGAAGGTTCCGCGCTGGAAGGCCTGGTCGTTGCGTTTGTACTGGAGGGCTACAAGATCGGCGAGGAGCGTCTTGCGGTCGACCTGCTCGCCTTCTTCGAGATCGAAGACCATAGCGGTATAGGTCTCCACTGAGCCAATGCCGTAGATGCAGGAGACCGAGGCGACGATAATGACATCGTCCCTCTCGAGAAGGCCCCGCGTCGCGGAGTGCCGCATCCGGTCGATCTGTTCGTTGATTGTGGACTCTTTCTCGATGTAAGTGTCCGTGCGCGGAACGTAGGCTTCGGGCTGGTAGTAATCGTAGTAGCTGACGAAATATTCCACCGAGTTGTTGGGGAAGAACGCCTTGAACTCGCCGTAGAGCTGGGCCGCGAGGGTCTTGTTGTGAGCTAGGATCAAGGCTGGACGCTGGGTCGCTTCGATGATCTTGGCCATGGTGAAGGTCTTGCCCGAGCCGGTCACGCCGAGAAGGACCTGGTCGCGCTCATGCACCTTCACCCCGTCGACGAGCTCTTCGATCGCGGCCGGCTGGTCGCCTGCGGGCTCGTAATCGGAGACCACCTCGAAGCGCCTGCCCCCCTCGCTCTTCTTCGGCCGGTTCGGCCTGTGCGGGACCCAGCCGACAGGCTGCAGCCTGCCGTGATAGGTGGCGATCGCTTCGGAAAAGCCCTGATTCTCGGGAAGTGTTTCAGACATCGGCGTCTATTTAGGTGCGATCAAACCCGCGCGACACCCGGCCGAGGCGCTAAGAAATGACAGTGACGAAAGGTCGCCGATGCGTGTTCCCCTCTTCGAAGCGCCGGGATCGGCCCGGTGCGTTTTTTGAAGGAGAGCACTTATGCTTGGATGGGCTCTGACTTTTCTCGTGATCGCGCTGATCGCGGCTGCCCTCGGTTTTGGCGGGGTTGCGGGCGCAGCGTCGCAGATCGCCGTCGTTCTTTTCTGGGTCTTTCTCGCCCTTTTCGTCGTCTCGCTTGTCATGCGGGTCGTCAGGGGAAACAAGGCGCGCTGACACCAGAAAAGGCCGCAGGGAGGCGGAACCATTTGAGCGGTTCCGCCTGTTCGTCTCACATTGTTGAACACGCAATGTGAGGACCCATGACCGACGCCCATAAAATTGACCAACCAGAGCACAAGGTCGAAAGCGGCCTGGACCGCGACGGTCGCAAGGAACTTTGCGATCTCCTCGGTAAATCGCTCGCCAGCACCTATGTGCTCTATCACAAGACCCACGCGTACCACTGGAACGTCACGGGTCCGCTCTTCTACTCTGTCCACAACCTGACTGACGACCAGTATCAGGACCTTGCCCAGGCGCTGGACGATATCGCGGAGCGGATCAGGGCCCTCGGCTTCCCCGCCCCGGTCGGTCTGAAGAACTACTTCTCGGAAAGCTCCATCGAAGATGTCAGCGGCATTCCGGATGCCGGAACGATGCTGCGGGAGCTTGCGCTCGACAACCAGCACCTCGCCGGTTCGATGCGTAAAGTGGTCGAGAAGGCCGAAGAGATCGGTGATACCTTCACCGCCGACTTCATCACCGGCCGTATCGGCACCCACGAGGAATTCAGCTGGATGCTCTCGGCCCTGGCCATGGGTGACGAACGGGCACCGACCCCGTAAAGCCCTTCCGAGAACTCACGCTCCATCGAAGGCGCTCGCTGGAAAGCGGGCGCCTTTTTCTTGTGGCTCACTTGGGGGGATGAAGAGCGACAGTCCCCACGACCGGGGGAGGCGTGACCGATGGTTGATCCCTAAGCCACGCGCCAAATGACGAAAACCCGGCGCGCGATATCGCGGCCGGGCCGTCTGAGCTCAATCAGTTCAATGCCGGGCTCGCCTGGCGGATGGCGCGTTCCTCTTGGCGAGGAGCTGCTCGATCTCGTTCTTCAGATCTCGATCTTCGTAAATCTCGTCCCGCACAGCCCGCAGGTCGAAATTGTTACGAAGATATCGCGCCGCGCGCTCAAGAGGCAGCTGCCGTTCCGCCAGAAATCGTTCGACAGCGATCCTTCGGTCGCCCGAAAGCTCGCCGTCGATGTAAGCATGAACATCCTGCTCGGTAATCAGGTGGACTTTGTTATCCATGCATCCTTTACACGGAGGCGGCCATGCTGGTTCCCTTGGTCTCCGCACTTTCGAGAATATCGCGGAGGCGCGTCCGGGCGCGGCTGAGGCGCGAACGGACCGTACCGACCGGAACTTCGAGAAGTTCAGCGGCCTCTTCGTATTTCAGACCCTCGATCGCAACCAGCGAAAGAACGACCTTGTCGTTGTGGGGCAACTCACGGAAACTCTCGACAACATCCTGATAGTGCATTTGATCCTCCTGGGAGGCACCGGTTGAAAGTTTCGACTGAGGTGCGTCTTCCATCTCGACGGCAATCCCCCGGACCTTGTCCCGGCGGATCTGATTGAGAAAGACGCGGCGGCAGACGGTGAACATCCACGAGCGAAGGTTCTGGCCGTCGAACAGGTGTTGCTTCCGCAGGCAGCGCTCGACGCAGTCCTGAACGAGGTCCGCGGCGCGGTCATCATTGCGGGTCAGCGTGTATGCAAAGCGGCGCAGGGCCGGAAGGCATTCGTTGAGTTCGTGTTGTGAAATCGTTTGAGCGGTCAATGTCGCCCCCTTTTTTGGTGCTGAGGAAGACATACCGAAAAGACCGGAAGAATTCAAAGATTATTGGATACTTCTGTGGAACGCTTTCGTCATCCTGATTGTTAGGCGGAGCTTGTTGTTAACCATCACAACACTCTTTCTACTCATCCTGATACTTATGAGTAAACCACTATCCATACATATGCGGAGTGGCATGAGTGACATGAGTGGGTCTGTCATGCTGGGCGCAAGGCTGCGCGTGGAACCTTGGGTCAAAGGGTTCCGTTGCTGAGCTGTAGCCACAGGAAAATGACCATGAATCTGCTGACCAAACTCACCGCGATCCTGCTCTTCACCCTCGGCCTGACCGCCTGCGAGACGATCAAAGGCGCCGGCCAGGACATCGAAAATGCCGGCGAAGAGATTGATGAAGAAATCTAAAGGTGTGCCGGCCAACCGGTCCGGTTCGAAAAAAGCGGCCTCCGGGCCGCTTTTTTTATCCCTCGAGGCCGGTGATGGTCACCACAAGCCGGTCACCCTGATGGGTCCAGCGGGCATCGCCGTTGAGATAGTTGCGCGCGAACATCTTTACGATGGTCATGCCGAAGCCGTCGACGAAGCTGGGGTCTTCCCCCTCGTTCATTGGCTCCTCCCAGCGAACATCGAACTGGCTGCCGCGGTAGACCCAGGAAAGCTCTGCACTACCGCCGTGGCCAAGCTTGCCATGCTGGAGAGCGTTGCTGGCCAGCTCATGGAGAATCAGCCCCATGGCCGACGCCTGACCTGGCGAGAGGCGCAAGGAAGCGCCGCTGAGCACGATCGAGCCTGAAGACGCCCCGAAACCTGCCAGGACGCCTGCGGCCAGATCGGCCATTTCCACGACCGAACGTATGAGATGAGGCTGTGAAGGATCGATCCCGGTGTTCGAATAGGCAATGTTCAACGCCTGAATACGGGCCAGGGTTGCCATGCTGAAACTTTCCACATCCGTGGCAAAGCGGGCTGACAGCGTGATCAGCGCTGTCACCACCGACATGATGTTGCGCACGCGGTGGTTCAGCTCGCGTACGGCAAGGTTTGCCCGCTCTTCGCTTTCGGCAAGAGCCAGGTCGTGGGGGCGCAGCTCAGTGGTGAGGTCGGCCAGGACGCCTTCGAAATGGCGCCCGTGCTCGTCCCGGCGGACCCGTGCGCGGACGAAGACCTGACGTTCCAGACCATCGTCGCCGCGGACAGGCAGCAGCATCGCCAGGCGGGTCGCGCCGCTGCCGAGTCGGCGGATCTGCTGGCCGTAAGCCAGCCGCGCCGCGGGATCGACCCGTGCCCAGAGGCCACGGGGTGATATGCCGTCGTCAGGCAAGTGAAGCAGGTGGAGAACGGCGGGATCGCGCAGCTTGGCCGACCAATCCAGATCCAGCCGGAAGGCTAGAATATCGAACTGCTTCTGCATTCGAGGCTCCGCCTACCAGAGGGCTGTCAGCTTTCCCGGCGCAACAATTTCAGCCGTTCTTCCGCCTCATCCGGACGGTCCTTGGTCATCATCAGACCAAGCGCGATCAACTCGCGCACAGCCGAAGAACGGTTCTCGGCCCTATTGTCGAATCGCCAATCGTCGATGTTCTGCAGTTCGGTGTCCGTCACCAGAATCTGCAGCTTCGACAAGCGTTTCTCCTGCGTCGGCATGCGCTTGCGATCTCTCCTACGACAGGGTGAAGCAAAAAGTTCCGTTGGTAATGTTTCTGGTACTAGGCCCTGCGAGCGTCAAGGCAATGAACCACCGCTGCCCTCACGTTATCCGGAGTATAAGGTTTGCTGATGACGAAATCCGGTTCGATTTCCTCACCCTGCAGGACCCTGTCAGGGAAGCCTGTGATGAAAACCACCGGACAGTCATGGGTTTCATTGATGCGCATCACGGCATCAATGCCTGTGTCCCTGCCATCCAAATTGTAATCGGCGAGAATGACGTCGGGGCGGCTCTCCGCAGCGACCTTCACCGCCTCTTCGGCTGAGGACGCCTCACCTGCCACCTCGACCCCGAGACGCTCGAGAATGGCGCGGATGTCGGCGGCGATCAGCGGCTCGTCCTCGACGACGACCGCGGTGGCTTTCTTCTCGATTCTCAGGTCGTGGCGGGCACGGCGCAGGACACTCTTCGGGTCTTCGCTCAGCCCGATCACCTGCGCTGCTTGTTGCGGCATCAGGCCCATGACATCGACCATGAGAAGAAGAAGCCGAGCATCGTCCGGCGGCTCCGGCAGGGCGTCGATCAGCGCAGCGTCAGAGAAAAGGACAGGGCTCGAAGGCCGCTCCTTCAGCGCCATCCGCCATGAATGAAGGAAGGCGCCCATAACGTCGACGACCGATGAGGAAGAGCTGGCAGGATCGATGGAAACGCGAGTCATCGTCATGCGCATCAACTCGTCGCCGATCAGCCGATCGGCGAACACGGCGCGCGAGAACTGGCGCACCACGCCCAAAGGCGGTCTGGTCATGATATTGAGCACGCGCTTCGCGACCTCGTTACTAACCCTGGAAATGTAACATATGTCATCATGTTCCGTTCCCTTGCCGCCAAGAAATGATCTGTTCTCCCGCAATTGCAACCATCTGCATCTCTTAGCTATCCGCTCTGGTTGTCCATGCGCCCGAGAAAAGAAAATCCCGTGTATCCAGCAAAAAGCTGCGCACCTTGTTTTCGGGTATGTCCATGATGTCGGCGGCGGCCCCGATCGAGAACTCTTCGATCACCACGAGGGCAAACGCCGCGCGCTGTTCGTAAGGCAGATAGGAGAAGCGCGCGACGATCGACCGGGGCGGCATGCCCGTCGCGGGGTCGCCTCGTTCTTCAAAATCGCTGAGCCGCTCCAGTACCTCACGGTAGAGAGTTTGGGGGCCGCCTCGCGCCTCGAAGCCGCTCCAGCCATCGGTCCAATCCGTTGCATGACGCGCAGCATCGGTGTCGGACGCCACGCAGAGAGCGAACCGGTTCAGGCGTGCTTTCATGGCTTCGCGCGGAGCCGTCATCGTCTCGTCCATCAAGGGTTCCCGCAAAACCATTGCCTCGGACGAACAGATAGTTCGGGTCAACCAGGCGGCACCCCTTACCCTAACCGCACATTCGCCGGGTCGAGATGAAGGTAGAGCGAGCTGAAATCTGCCAGGTCCTCGAGCGCCGCACGATCCTTGATCGTTACCTCGGAGCGGGTTCGGGAGATCAGATCGGCCTTCTCGAGATAGCTGAAGACCCGGCTGACATGCACGTAGGAAAGCCCGAGCGCGTCAGCGACATGCATCTGCCCGATCGGCATCGAGAAGCTTTCCGGCTCTGCCTTGCCGATGATGGCGAGCCGCGCATGGAGTTCGAGAAGGAGATGCGCGACCCGTTCGCGGGCGCTGCGGCGACCATTCCGGACGATCTGCTCGCGCAGGATCGCCTCTTCCTGCACGGTCGCCCACCAGATGCCGGGGCCCAGCGGGCTGCCGGAGCGGAAAAGCTCGAGCACTTTCTCCTGGGAGACCGCGGCAATCTCGAGCTCGGTGAGCGCGGTCACCGTGTGGTCGGCTTTCTGCCCGACAAAGACCTGCAGATCGAAGAGGTCCCCCGGCAGCATGAAATTGACGACCTGGGTGCGCCCGTCACCGAGATTGATCGAGCGCGACGCCCAGCCCTCGCAGACCACGAAGGCATTCGTCGGCTTGTCCCCGCGTCTGACGACCGCTTCCCCGGGTTCGAAGACGATCTTTTCAGCGCTGATGTCTTCGAGGCTGCCTTCGAGTTCGGGGCACAGGGCGCTGTAATGGGCCAGCCGCTTGAACAAGGCATCCGTTTTCAAGGACATCGCTGTTGTCTCAACTTTCCTCTGCGCGCCACGCTGCAGAATTCAATTAGAGCGTTCGGCGCTTTGCCCAACCGGTGGTGCTGGCGAGCTTAAAACCGTTATTTGACCGGGTTTGGCAAGGCTTCTTGGGAAGCATCGGAAGCGATTGGCAAAACGAGTTCCGCCACCAGGCCGCCGCCGTCGCGCTCGCGAAGCTGCAACTGCCCAAAATGTGCAGCGGCGATAGCCTTGGTGATTGAAAGACCTAAGCCTGCTCCTCCCGTTTCACGATTGCGTGAACTGTCGCGCCGCTCGAATGGAGCGACGAGGCGGTCGCGCTCCTCTGGTGACAGGCCGGGGCCCCGGTCGCTGATCTGGTAAACGTAGTGCGCGTCGACCCGCCTCCCCGAGATCTCGGGCGAGCGGCCATAGCGAAGGGCGTTGTCGATGAGGTTGCGCAGCGCCCTCTCGACCGATGTCGGCGCCGCAAGGATCGGGGCGTCCTCGAGGCCGTTCAGTCCTACCTCCTCAGCCGGGTAGTGCGACAGAGCAGCCCTGACGATCCCACTGGCCTCGACCCGGTTTCTCGGGGCCACGGCACTGGCCCGAGACAGCGCGAGGATATCGTCGAGGGTCTCCGCGAGGCTGTCGATACTGGCGATCATGGCGTCCCGGAGCTCGTCATCATCGACGCTTTCGACGCGGATACGCAAGGAGGCGAGCGGGGTACGAAGATCGTGGCCAAGAGCGCCGATCGTGACCGCCTGCTCGCTGAGAACACCAAGAACCCGGTCCTGAAGCGCCCGGAAAGCCCGCGCCAGCGCCGCAAGATCGGGCGGGCCAGCCTCGCTCGGCAGGGGCGGGGAAGGCTTCCCGGTAAGAAATCCGTCCGCCGCTTCGGTCAGAACGCCGAGGGGCCGCGCGATACGGCGCCCGAACCATACGGCCGGGGCGATAAGGAGCAGCGAAACGATGCCAGCCTGGAGTAGAATGCCAGGGGTGCCGATGGCTCTTCCGCTGGTCAGGGGCGCGGCCACGTGCAGCCATCGGTCCGGTCCGATCTCGACAGCGGCGATCAGCGAATGGTTGGGCCCTTCTCGCTCTAGCCGCATGGTATAGCCGCGCGGCAGAAGATCGTAGGAAGCCAGCGCCTCACCAAGCTGCAGCTCGGCCCGCGGCAAGGTCTCGCCCATCGGCTGGCCGGACGTGATACGAAAGCCGCGTCGGCGCGGCAAGCGTCGTCCCCGCGCGCCGGTCACTTCGAGAAGCCGGCTCGCCTGGACGGCCCGCTCGATCAGGACTTCCTCCTGCCGTTCGCGCTCGAGCCTGCGCTCGGCAGTGGTCAGCAAGAAAGTGTTGATGAGCTGCCCTGCAAGAAGCAGCACCACGGTCAGAAGGGTCAGGCGGCCAGCGAGGCCGAGGGAGAACCGTTTCACCTGCGCCGCACCTTGGCGGCGAGGGTGTAGCCGCCGCCCCTTACGGTCTTGATCAGCTCCGGCCTTGACGGATTGCGCTCCACCTTGCGGCGAAGGCGGCTGATCTGGTTGTCGACACTGCGGTCGAAGGCATCGGCCTTGCGGTTCTGGGTGAGCTCCAGAAGGTCGTCCCGGCTGACCACCCTGCCCGCCCGCTCGGCCAGCACCTGGAGGAGCCGGAACTCCCCGCCCGTCAGGCCGATCTCAGCGCCGTCCCTCCCGGTCAGGCTCATGGTCGAGGGATCGAGGGCGAGATCGTCGAAGACAAGCTTCGCCTCCCCGGCGTCGCCAGCGTTGCGGCTTCCCCGCCTGAGAACCGCCCTTATTCGCGCCGTCAGCTCCCGCGGGCTGAAGGGTTTGACCACATAGTCATCCGCCCCAAGCTCCAGCCCCACGATGCGGTCGGTCTCGTCCGCCCGCGCCGTCAGAAGGATCACCGGCAGGTCCAGCGTTCCGATCAGGTGTCGGGCCAGGCTGAGGCCGTCTTCGCCGGGCATCATGATGTCGAGAAGTGCCAGATCGACAGCTTGGTCAGCCACGATCTGCCGCGCCGCTGCCGCGTCGGGAGCGTCGAGAACCGAAAAGCGCTCCCGCCGCAGAAAGGCGGCGAGAGGCTCGCGGATGGTGCGCTCATCATCGACAAGAAGGATCGCCGCCGGAGATGAAGACGCAGCAACGCTCATCAGCCGCGGCGGCCCTGCCATGCACGGCGTTTCTTGCTTTTGGCCGCTTCGATCTCGTCCTCGGAAAGGACGCCATCGTCATTGGTATCGAGTTTGGAGAAGCGTTTCTCGGCAAGCACGCTCATCTCCGCCTCGCTGATCACCCCGTCGTCATTGGTGTCGAGCCGGTCGATCATCTGCGCGCGCCGGTTCTTCCGCCGCTCCTGGAGGTTATCGGCGATCTCCTCCTGGTTGAGATAGCCGTCACCGTCGCGGTCGGCCGCGGCGAAACGCTCCATGGCCCGCTCGACCGCCTCGGCCTTGGTGGCCGGAAGTTCGTGACGCTCGCGGTCCTGCGCATGGGCCGAGGCGCAGAGGGCGGCGCTGGAAAGAAGAAGAGTCGAGACTAGCCTGATCATGGTTCACTCCTTTGGCTCAGTACCGCCCGCTTCTTCGGATCGCGAGCGGCGATGACCCCTTCATCCTGCGCCCCTGTCACGGGATGATCCCCGAAAGCGGCCTCTCTGTCGCGAATTGTAACCGACAAAGTTGCTTCGCCGGTAATTGACGCACAGCCTTCGTCCCGCCATAGAACGCTTCTCCTGGCGGAGTAGCTCAGTTGGTTAGAGCAGCGGAATCATAATCCGCGTGTCGGGGGTTCAAGTCCCTCCTCCGCTACCACCTCCCCTTCCCGTCGTTCAAAGGTTGCCGGTTCGTTACCGGCACGAAGTGAAACCTACCGTGTTTCCTCATTGCCTGCCTGAAGATGGCCGACGGCGCGGGTTTTGCTTAAGGGAAGGTTATGACTTCACGTTTCGCCAACGCTTCCGAGAGAGCCCACACTGCCGGGGAGGAAGCCTGGCATGCGGCGACCCACGGGGTCGGCATCATCCTGGCCATCCTCGCATTGATCTTCCTGGTCCTGAAAGCGACCATGGGAGGCGGCGCGAAGGAGATCACGGCGGTTGCGATCTATGGCGGCTCGGGCATCATCCTCTACTCGGCCTCGACGATCTATCACGCGGCCTTCCGTTCGACCTTCCAGCCCTTCCTCGAGGTGGTCGACCACGCGGCGATCTATCTGAAGATTGCAGGCAGCTATACGCCCTTCGCGCTGATCGCCCTGCCGACCGGGCCGGGCCTGACTATTCTCATCACGGTCTGGGCCCTCGCCATCATCGGGATCACGGCGAAGTTCGTGGCGCACTACGTTTCCAGCATCAGGCGTTATGACTGGATCAGCCTCGCCGGATATATCGGCATGGGCTGGCTCGCGATCTTCATCGTCTGGCCGCTGCTGAACAATATCGCCCTTGCCGGCTTCCTCTGGCTTCTAGCGGGCGGGATCTGCTTCACGATCGGTGCCTTCTTCTTTGCCTGGAAGTCGAAGATGCACACCCACACGATCTTCCACGTCTTCGTGCTGGCGGGCAGCATCTGCCACTTCATCTCGATCTACGGCTTCGTGCTGCCGAGCACGGCCTGAAGCAACGGACAGCGAAGTGGGGACCGGTTCGCGGGGAAAAGTTGCTCCTGAACCAAAACCTAGAGCTGGCTGACCACGAAGGCTGCGAGGCCTGCGAGAATAATACCGGCACCCATCATCAGCTTCCGCTTCTTGGGAGAGAAGCTCCCTCTGGGCCTCTGATCCTCCGCCACCATCGGATTGACCGACGGGAAGGCCGCGAGCCTCCGCGCGCCCGGCAAACGGTAGATCGCGCCAAGAACGGGTTTTAGGCCCGCTTCCCCGCCGCGGGGCACGTCGATGGCGATCACGGCAGGCATGCCTTCACGGTCGTCAATGGTCGTCACCCGGTGGCTGAAGCCATGGGCTGCAAGGGCGGCGAGAACCGGAGCGTGATCCTTCGCTTTCGGCCCGACCGTGGGAACGGCGTAGAGAAGCCGCGCATAGGGATAGCCCCCCGCCTCGGTGGCATGGGGACCCGCGTGATGGGAAAGCCCCGGCGTCTGGCGAAGAAGGCCCTCGGGTGCGGCCACTGACGCCTTGGGTCCGCCGCGGAAGATCTGCTGCATAAGCGCTTTGTCGGCCCCGGGGCCGGCAGCCAGCTTGGCGCTCTCCGCTTTCACGCCGGTGGTCGCGATGAAGGAGGTGCGCACCCGGTCCGCGCCCGCCATCTCCGTATCCATCACCTGATAGTCGCTGTCGAAACTGTAGTTGCCGTCGCCCAGGGCCTTGTCGAAGGAGAGAAGCACGCCAACCAGCGGCTTGCTGCGGTTCGCCGCGCTCGTCCGGCTGACCCGCTGCTGCCCAGCCGAGCTGTAGCTCGTTTCCACCTGCCGGTTGGGGTCCAGCCATTGCGCCGCCCTGCTCAGGCCTTCGCGGTAGGCATCGGTCCCGTCAGGCAGAAGCTGCACGTCGATGCCCTTCGCCCGCATTCCCTCGATGGCGGGGGCGCAGTGGCGCATCGCATCGGCCGTCGCATAGACAATGCCGACGCGATTCCGGTATTTACGCTGCTTCTCCGCCGTCCACTGGAAGGAACGGCCACCGGAAGAATCGAAACTGTCGGTGAAACCCGCCTGATCGACCTCGTGGATGAGGTCCGTGGGAACGGCGAGGACGTAATTGCTCTCGGCCACATATTCGCCGAGCACCGTCTGGGGGAAGTCGATCAGGGCGGACAGGGTATCGCGGTTGAAACCGATCCCCTCCTCGTAGAGGGGCAGGACGCCGACCTGCGCTTCGCCCGCGACCACGGCGGCTGCCGTCGACTGGGCTGTGGCCCGGGGGCTGGTCCACGTCTTGTAGTGCGAGCGCGCTTCGGACGCGCCGGCCGGGGCCGCGGCCGCCGGGGCATTGCCGCTGTACCGGCGGGAGGTCCCACTGGCGAGGAGGCTCATGGAAAGGTCGGCGCTCGTTACGGGCCGCGCGCTCATTGTCTTCGCGCCCGCACCGCCGTTCGGTGCGGCTGAGAAAGCTGGACCTTTCGAAGCTTCGGGATTGCGGAAAAGGTCGCCTGCGATCTGCTCGGCTACCCAAGAGCCGAGGCCATGGCGCTCGTCCATGAACGCGACATATTGATTGCCCACGGCGCAGCCCTCCGAACCTGAATGGACAAGTTAACGCGAAGGAAAGGTTAGCGCCAGCGGTAAAGGCTGAAAGACCGTCAGCCCTGCGGTCTGACCGGCAGTGAAAGGCCCGGAGACGCGCGCCTCAAATCTTCGGCGCCCTCGATCGGGGCAGGTTCGAAGAAGAGGAGCCGGCGCGAGAAATCGATGACGAAGGGGCGCTGCAGAAGGATATCGGCGCCCATGATCATCAACGGAACCTGCCCGGCCGGACCCTGGTCGATGGGATCGAGGTCGAGAAGGATGGCGTTGAAGGGACCTGGGTCGAACTCGCCGAAGGTCATGTTGTAGACCTTCACCCGCGATGTGGTCTCCACACTTTCGACCGCTCCTTCGATATCGAGCGCGCGGTCGAGGCGCCGCCGGTAGAGGCTGATCTTCGGTTCGGCGCTCGCTGCATGCCAGCTGATGAAGGTCGACTCCGCGCCGGTATCGATCAGAACGAAGAGCCGGCGAAAGGCGAAGCGGGCCTGGCTGAACAGGAGAGCGGGCGACGGCGCATCGGTGGGGCCTTCATCCTCGCCGATCAGATACATCTGCTCCCAACTGCTGAAGCGCTCGGGTTTGAAGCGGGCTGACGGCATCAGCCAGACGCCGTCCTCTTCCGGATCGAAAAGTAGGGAGAAAAGCCCTAGCAGATCGAGGCCGATGATACCGGCGAAATCCGGCCTGATCTCGGAACGTTCGAGAACGGCAAGATCAGCGTCGCTGAATTCTGTCGCGCCGAAACGCAGCCTCTCGACCCTGACCGTGTCGACGACCGCGCGGCTGCCGATCGAACGCAACGGGATCTTGCCACTCACGGCGACACCGTCACCGAGCGCTGCGACACCTAAGGGATAGAGGGCCGAACGTGTGGCGCCGGTGTCGATCAGGAAAGGAAGCGGCTCCCCGCCGTTCAGCCTGACCGGAATGACAAGCGCCGATTCCTTCGGCCAGAGGTCGATCTGAACGGTTTCGGGATCGGCGCGGAAATAGAGGTCGCCATAGACCGTCGGCGTCGCGCAGGCCGCAAGAAGCATGGCCGCTGCGACCAGCGCGATGGCGGAGCGTCGGAAATGTGCGGCCATGGAACCTGCCTCTGCCACAGAGCCTAACGCCGCGCGCCGAAGCAGGTCCAGAGGTGCCTAGAGGATGAACCGCGACAGGTCCTGCGTGCCCGTGAAGTCTGCGAGGGCCTTTTCGACATAGGCGCGGTCGATGACGATCTCTTCGCCCGAGCGGTCTGCCGCGGTGAAGCTGATCTCCTCGAGGACACGCTCGAGAATGGTCGAAAGCCTCCGTGCCCCGATATTCTCCACGCTCTCGTTCATCCGCGCCGCCATGTCAGCGAGAGCGTCGATCCCTTCTTCGGCGAAGGACAACCGGACCCCTTCTGCACCGATGAGCGCTTCATACTGACGAAGAAGGCTCGCCTCGGTGTCGGTCAGGATGGCCCGGAAATCCTCGCGGGTCAGTGCCTGCAGCTCGACGCGGATGGGAAGGCGGCCCTGAAGCTCCGGCAACAGGTCCGAGGGCTTGGCGAGATGGAACGCGCCGCTGGCAATGAAGAGGATATGGTCGGTCTTGATCGAGCCGTGCTTGGTCGCAACCACCGAGCCTTCGATCAGGGGCAGAAGGTCTCGCTGCACGCCTTCACGGCTGACATCGCCCTGTCCGCGTTCGGACGAACGGGCGACCTTGTCGATCTCGTCGAGGAAGACGATGCCGTCATTCTCGACAGCCTCGATCGCTTCGGCATTGATCTTGTCGTCGTCGAGAAGCTTGTCGCTCTCCTCTTCGACCAGGGGCTGGTAGGCATCCCTGACGAGCATGGTCTTTTTCGTCCGCGCACCGCCGAAGGCGCCTTTCATCATGTCCGAAAGGTTGATCATGCCGACCGATCCACCCGGCATGCCCGGGATGTCGAGACTGGGCATGCCCTTCGGCTGGTCGGGCAGTTCGACCTCGATCTCCTTCTCGTTCAGAAGCCCGTCGCGTAGCTTGCGGCGGAAGCTTTCCCGCGTTGCTTCCCCGGCCTGTGGCCCGACCAGGGCATCGATCACCCGCGCCTCCGCCGCGTCCTGGGCCCGCGCCTTGACCTCTTCGCGGCGGCGCTCACGCACGAGCTGAAGCGAGACTTCCATCAGGTCCCTGATGATCGAATCGACGTCACGCCCGACATAGCCGACCTCGGTGAACTTGGTCGCCTCGACCTTGACGAAGGGGGCGCCCACGAGCTTTGCCAGGCGGCGCGAGATCTCGGTCTTGCCCACCCCTGTCGGGCCGATCATCAGGATGTTCTTGGGCGTCACCTCGTCACGAAGCTGGCCATCGAGCTGTCTGCGGCGCCAGCGGTTGCGCAGGGCCACAGCGACGGCGCGCTTGGCGTCGTTCTGCCCGATGATGAAACGGTCGAGTTCGGATACGATCTCGCGGGGTGTCAGGTCGGTCATGGGTGGCTTTCCACTCGTATGATGAAATGTCCGCTTACAGCGTTTCGAGGGTCACGCGGTCGTTGGTGTAGACGTCGATCGAGCCCGCGATCGCCATCGCCTTCTCAACGATCGCTTCAGCACCGAGTTCGGTGTTCTGGAGGAGCGCGGTCGCAGCCGCCTGGGCGAAGTTTCCGCCCGACCCTATGGCGATGACGCTGCCGCCTTCCATCGCCTGAGGCTCTATGACGTCACCGAGACCTGAAAGCATGAGGGTCGTGTCCTTGTCCGCGACGATCAGAAGCGCCTCGAGGCGCCGCAGGGCGCGGTCTGTCCGCCAGTCCTTCGCCAGTTCGACGCAGGCGCGGGTGAGCTGGGCCGGATATTGCTCGAGCTTCGCCTCGAGCCTTTCGAGAAGCGCGAAGGCATCGGCGGTGCCCCCGGCGAAGCCGGCGATCACCCGGCCGCCAAGAAGGCGACGGACCTTGCGCGCATCGCCCTTCGAGATGGTCTTGTCCATCGACACCTGCCCGTCGCCGCCAATGGCGACCTGGCCGTTGCGCCTGACGGCGAGAATGGTTGTCATGGACAAATCTCCTTCGGACGAGCGCTCCACATGGGGTGCGGGGGCGCCCGCGCTAGACCGAACGCCGGGCCTTTTGCAAATTCGCGCGCAATGGGAACCTGCGCGCAGGGTTTGGCCCGGCCGCAAAGCGGGCCTAGGTTCGTTCCATGTTCGAACACCGTCAGAAGACCTTCATCGTCACCGGCGCCAATACCGGCGTCGGCCTCGCCACCGCCAAGGCCCTCGCGAAGAGCGGCGCGCGCATCGTCATGGCGGTGCGCGACCGGGACAAGGGCGAAGCGGCGATGGCGGAGCTGCGCGAGGAAACGGGTCACGACGACGTCACCTTGCAGATGCTCGATCTTGCGGACCTTTCATCCGTCAGGGAGGCGGCGGAAAGCCTTTCGAAGAACGAGGAACGCATTGACGTCCTCATCAACAATGCAGGGCTCGGCCATGCCAAGGGTGGTCAGACCAAAGACGGTTTCGACCTCGTCATGGGGGTCAATCATCTCGGGACCTTCGCGTTCACCGAAGCGCTGATGGACAAGATCATCTCCACCGCCGCCGCCCATGGCGAAGCGCGGGTGGTGAACCTCTCCTCCATGGCGCACCAGTTCGCGCGCAAGTTCGACCCCTGCGATCTGATGCCGGAGAAGCGCAGCTTCGGCCGGGATGCCTATTCGGAAAGCAAACTCTGCAACCTTCTGCATGCTCGTGAGATGGCCCGCCGCTACGGTATGGCCGGGGTCAGGGCCCATGCGGTCCACCCCGGTTTCGTCAATTCGAATTTCTCGAGGCCGGACCATTTCCCCGGCATCTGGCAGCTGATCTTCATGCTGACCAAACCGATGCAGATCAGCCCGAAGAAGGCGGCGAAGACCGTTCTCGCCGCGGCGCTCGACGATGATGGAGCGTGGAACAACGGGGCCTACTGGGACAAGGAAAAGGTGGTCCAGCCCACCCTGCCCCACCGGCCGGAAAAGGTCGCCCAGGCGCTTTGGGAAGAAAGTGAGCGGCTGCTTGCGGAAAAGGGTTTCGTGATCGAGCACGAGACCGAGATCGGCGGTCCGGTCATGGGCGCGTCCTTCGGGCCCTCCTCCTAGACCCTTGGCGGAGCTCGACACTCTCCTGCGCCGGGCGAAGGCTGCGCTTGGCAAACGCAGGCCGCACGATGCCGCGCCTCTGATCGAGGAAGCGGCAGGGATAACGCAGGACCTCCGTCAGAAGGCGGACCTTCTAGCCTGGCTCGGCGCTCACGATGCAGCCAAGGGTGAGAACGACCGCGCGATCGCCCGCTTCCAGGAGGCCGCCGAACAGGACCCTCAGAACCCGTCCTATCCATTTGAGGAGGGGCTCGTCCTTTACAGGCAAGGCGCCAGGGAAGACGCGGCGGATGCTTTCCTGCGGGCGCTTCACCGCGGCAGCCGGAACGCCCGGCACTATCTTTTTGCGGGGCTTCTTCTTCACCAGACGGACCGTCAGGAAGATGCTCTCCAAGTCTGGTCGCTCGGTGACGGCATCGACCCCATGCTGCGCCAGGCGAAGAACCATCCGGATGCGGATGCCGAGACCCGAGAAGCCTCCGCCCTTGCCGACACCATGCTCCGCCGTCATTTCTCGACCCTTCACCGGCGCGCGTCGTCGGCTGCGAGCGCGCGGGTGAGAGAAGCGGTCTGGGCCCAGACCCATGATGCGGATTTCCGCTACGTCACCGAAGACCAGCGGCCCTATTTCTTCTATATGCCCGCGCTCAAGGCCGTTCCAGTCTTTGCGCGGCAGGAACTTGAATGGGCCGAGGCCCTCGAGAGCCACGCAGGCGCGATCCGGCAGGACTACCTCGAAGCGGCCCAGGAGGGCTTTGCCGCCAAGCCTTACGTTCACGGACAAAGCAGCCTCGGCGCGCAGTGGGATGCACTCAAGGGCACAAAGAACTGGCAGTCCATCCATCTCTACAAGGACGGCGTCCTTCAGGAGGGTGCGGAAGCGGCGTTCGCCCGGACGATCGAGGCTTTGCAGGACGTGCCGCTGGTAAGGGTCGACGGCGAGCCGCTGGAGGTCTTCTTCTCCGCCCTCGCCCCCGGCGCGCATATCCCGCCCCATTTCGGTCTCAGCAACTGCCGCATGACGGTGCATCTGCCGCTGATCATACCGGACGGCTGCGGTATCAGAATCTCGGACGAAGAGAAGCATTGGGCGGAAGGCGAAGTCCTCGCCTTTGACGACAGCTTCGAACACGAGGCTTGGAACCGGGGGGAGAGCACCCGGGTCGTCCTCATCTTCGAAGCCTGGAACCCGGACCTGTCTGAAGATGAGCGCGCCGCGATCTCCGACAGTTTCGCCGCGCGCCTCGGCTGGCTTCGTCAACGGAAGCTGCCGCCGGTCACGTAATTACGGGACCACGACAAACCGTATTTTATCGGTCGGGTTTGACAGATTGCAAAAGCTTCTACGGCAAAGCGTTTCCTCGGTAGGGAAACCAAAAGGGAACAGTCGTGACCCAGGCACTCGCTTGGACGCTTCTCGCCATGAGCTGGCTGACGATCGCGAGCCTGCCCCTCCGGCGTATGCCGGAGGAGGGAGCAATTCTGGTCGTCTTCAAGCCGTGGCTCGAGCAGGAGGCCCAGCTCGGTGAGCTGACCTCCACTGGTCTCTATCCCACCCGGCGGTTGAACCCGTTCACCTGGCTGGCTTTCGCAGAGCCGGGCTGGAACGGACGAGAGCTGCAGCAGAACGCGGCGCTTCTCGTGACCGGGAGCAGAAACTTTTCTCTTTGCGCCTCCAGGACCGAGCCGGTGCGCAAGCTTGCCAAGGGTTCAGACAGATGACGCGCTCCATCGATACTCTTCAGCATACCGCCCAACGGATTCTGGTCGGTGTCCTCTTCGCCTACGCCCTGCCCATTGGTGCAGGCGCCGCCCTGATCGCGCCGGAGAAGCTCCTGCCTGCGATCCTCATCCTCGCGGCATCCGCCGGCAGCGTCGCCCTTCTTCACTTCAGTCAGGGTACGGCGGCGTCAACGCGCATTGCCACCGGCATCGCGCTGATCAGCGGGCCCGCCATTCTTCTTTACGTGTTCGAGGGGCATCCGTGGCAGCTCGACATGCACATGACTTTCTTTGCGGCCCTTGGGCTCACTGCCCTTCTGGGTGATTGGCGGGCGGTTCTTGCGGGAGCGGCGATCACGGCGGTTCACCACCTTGGTTTCAACATGATCCTGCCGGGCCTTGTCTTTCCCGACGGCGCTGACATCAACAGGGTGATCCTTCATGCAGTTGTCGTGGTGGCGGAAACTGGCGCGCTCATCTGGCTGACGGACAAGCTCGCCCGGACGCTGCACCTTGCCGACGAGAAGATCGCTGAAGCCGAAGCGCAGACCGTCCGTGCGGAAACCCTGGCAGCCGAGCAGCTTGAGACCGAACGCCAGCGTGCGGAGGAAGAGCGCGAGCGCGCCAGGGCCGAAGAAGAGGCCCAGCGCCAACGCTTCGAAGCCGAGCAGCAGGCGATCCGCGAACGCCACGAGGCCGAGCAGCGCGCCATGAAGGAAAAGGCCGCCCGGGAAGCCCGGGAGCGGGAGATCCGCGAGGCCGAAGCGCAGCGCAGGCGCGAGGAAGCCGAGGCCAAGCGCCGCGCGGAGGAAGAAGAGCGTGAACGGCGCCGCCAGGAACAGGAGAAGGCTCGCGAAGAGCGCCTGGCCCTCGAAGAAAAGATGCGCCGCGAGCGGGAAGAAGCCGCCGAACGCCGCCGCTTGGAGGAAGAAGAAACGCGCCGCGAGCGCGAGGCCGCCGAGCTTCGCGAACGCCAGCTCCGCGAGGAAGCGGCAGAGCGCGAACGTCAGGCCAAGGAGCGCCAGCGCCTGGCCGAAGAGAAGGCTGCCAAGGAGCGAGCCGAGGGGGAGGCCCGCCTTCGCGAGGAGAAGCTCGAAGCCGAACGCAAGGCACTCGCCGAACGCGAGGAGGCAGCTGAGCGCCAGCGCCGCGAGCGCGCCGAAGCCGAAGCGAAGCGCGAGCTAGAGCGCCGCGCCATGATGAAGGCTCTCAATGACAGCATCGGCGAGGTCATGCGCTCGGCCCGGGCCGGCAATTTCAACAACAGGGTCGAAGCCGCCTTCGACGACGAGGAACTCAACGAGCTGGCCTCGAACCTCAACGGTTTCATCGACACCGTCCAGAACGGCCTTGATGAAACCAACACGGTCCTTCGTGCACTGAAGGACTCCGACCTCACCTTGCGCGTCCAGGGTGAGTTCGAGGGCGCCTTCAAGGAGCTGGTCGATGGGGTCAATTACTCCGCTGACGGCCTGGTCGAAGTGATTACGGGGATCAAGCAGCTTTCGGACCGGGTGGGCATGTCCCTCACCGACATCCTGAGGAGTGTCGAGACCCTTTCCTCGCAGACCTCGACCCAAGCCGCCACATTGGAGGAAACCACAGCCTCCCTCGAAAGCTTCTCCACGGCCATCGAGCAGACCGCCAAGCGCGCCACCGACATGCGGGCTACGGCGCGTACGATGCAGGAGCAGGCGGAGAACGGCGGCGAGGTGATGGTCCGGGCTACCGATGCCATCGACAAGGTCGCCGCCTCTTCCAAACGGGTCACCGAGATCATCGGTGTGATCGAGAACATCGCCTTCCAGACCAATCTCCTTGCTCTCAATGCCAGCGTCGAAGCGGCGCGGGCCGGCGAGGCCGGCAAGGGTTTCGCCGTGGTCGCAGGCGAGGTGCGCAATCTCGCCCAGTCCACCGCCACCGCGTCCCAGGAGATCAGCAGCCTGATCCAGAGCTCGCACCGCGAAATCGACCAGGGCGTGAAGCTGGTCGGCGAAGCGGCCACCGGCCTCAGCAAGATCGTCGAGCAGGTCGTCTCCAACGCCGCGGTCATCGACGAGATCTCCGGCGCGACCGAAGGCCAGTCGATCACCTTACGGGAAATCAACCAGGCCATGCGTGACCTCGACCGGCTGACCCAGGCCAACAATACCCTGGTCGAGAACAACACCATGGCCATCGACGCCTCGCGGGAGGAGTTCGGCAAGCTCGAACAGGCCATCTCCCGCTTCAGGATCGAAGAGAACCGCCAGACCGAGCCAAACGCCGCAGCATTCGCCGCGTAAACCCGGTCGTCCCTTGGTGGCGCAGGGGGAACCGCTCTGCTAGCGGTTCCCCCTGTTTGTTACGAGAAGACCCTTACTGACCATGGCTGAGTCCACGACCACCTCGCGCCGCGCCGAACGGCACCGCAAGACAAAAGAGACCGACATTACCGTCCGCCTCGATCTGGATGGGACGGGCAAGGGCCGGGTTTCGACCGGCATCGGTTTCTTCGATCACATGCTGGAAGGCTTCGCCAAGCACAGCCTGATCGACCTCGAGGTGGAGGCGAAGGGCGACCTTCATATCGACAGCCATCACACCGTCGAGGATACGGGCATCGTCATGGGCCTCGCCCTCGGAGATGCGCTGGGCGACATGGCCGGGATCGAGCGTTTCGGTCATGCCTATGTTCCGATGGACGAAACCCTGACCCGGGCCTCGGTCGACATCGCCAAGCGGCCCTACCTGATCTTCAAGGCTGACTTCACCCGCGACAAGATCGGCGATTTCGATACGGAGCTTTTCAAGGAGTGGTTCCATGCCTTCGCAGGCAATGGCGGGCTCTGCCTGCATGTCGAGAACCTCTACGGCACCAACAATCACCACATTGCGGAGAGCTGCTTCAAGGCGACGGCCAGGGCCCTGAAGATGGCCGTCAGGATCGATCCGCGGCAAAGTGGCACGATCCCCTCCACGAAGGGCTCCCTCGGTTCGTAGCGCCTGCGCAAACTGCTGCATGAGAAGAAGATTGCTCTTGCGCGAAGGTTAACGACAGGTATGGTTCCATAGCTGCAGGTTGCAGCAGGAAACGCACTGACAAGGGAAATTCCGAATGCTCGCTTCGATTCTCGCTTCCGCTCTCGCGATGACCGCCGTCCAGGACGACATGCAATCGCGCTGCGAAGCCTACCAAGCCGAATATGGCGGCTCTTCCGATTGCGCCTGTCTTGCCGAAAAGGTCGAGGCCGACGCCGACCTGATGGCCATGATGGAAGAGATCACTTCGCCGGAAGATCTCGAAAACGCTCCTTCGGAAGTCCAGGAAGCCATTGAGGAATGCTCCTGATCTTACGTTAGATCGGATGTTCGGGAAAAGGCGCGCCACGGTCCACCGGCGCGCCTTTTTCTTTGGCTTGGCCGCCAAGCCGCGCTAACGGCCCGGCCCATGCCTATTGTCTGTCTGATCGATTACGGCGCCGGCAACCTTCATTCCGCTGAGCGCGGTCTGATGCGCGCAGCGCCGGACGCGTCGTGGAAAGTCGTCGTCAGCGCCGAACCCGAGACGCTTCTCGCGGCGGACCGCCTGGTTCTGCCCGGCGTCGGAGCCTTCGCGAGCTGCGCCAAAGGCCTTCGTGCACGGAAGGGTCTCGAAGAAGCCATTCACGGCGCCGTGGACGAAAAGCAGATCCCCTTTCTCGGCATCTGCGTCGGTATGCAGCTTCTGGCCGATCGGGGCCTCGAGCACGGCGAAACAAAGGGGCTGGGCCTGATCGCCGGCACGGTCCGTCCGCTGAAGAACACCTCACTGCGCCTGCCCCATATGGGCTGGAACGACGTCGTGGCCCGCCGTGCGCACCCCGCCCTGCCCGAAGACGGCGACGCCTATTTCGTCCACAGTTTCGCTTTCGATGCCGCCAATGAGAACGACGTTCTTGCGACCTGCGACTACAGCGAGACCTTCCCGGCGGTCATTGGGCGGAACAATATCCTCGGCGCGCAGTTTCACCCGGAGAAAAGCGGCGAATATGGTCAGGCTTTCCTGCGAAAATTCCTGGAGTGGCAGCGATGAGTGACTTTGAACTCTGGCCGGCGATCGACCTGAAGGGCGGCAAGGCTGTCAGGCTTTTGCGCGGCGACATGAACCAGGCCACAACCTATGCGGACGATCCATCCCGCCAGGCTTTCACTTTCCGCGATGCGGGTTTTGAAAACCTCCATGTCGTCGATCTCGATGGCGCGTTTGCAGGTGCGCCCGCCAATGCCGAAGCCGTGCGCCGCATTCTGGCCGAGACCGATGCGCGCGTGCAGCTCGGCGGCGGCATCCGCAACCTTCAGACAGCGGAAGAATGGCTGCGGCTCGGCGTCAGCCGCGTGATTCTCGGGACGGCGGCCGTCAAGAACCCCGACTTCGCCCGGCAGGCCGCCGAAGCTTTCCCGAACAGGGTGGTCATCGGCATCGACGCCAAGAACGGCAAGGTCGCGACCGAAGGCTGGGACGACGCGTCCGACCTCACCGCCGAAGAGGTCGCTGGCCGCTTCGAAGGCCTGCCGGTGGCCGCCATCGTCTATACCGACATCAGCCGCGACGGCGCGCTGGAAGGTCCCAATATCGAAGCGACGAAGGTGCTGGCGCAAAGCACCACCATCCCCGTCATCGCTTCGGGCGGCATGTCCTCGCCGGACGATCTGCGCAATCTCGCAGCGCTGCGCCCCGCAGGCGTTGCAGGCGCGGTGATCGGGAAAGCTCTTTACGAAGACAAGATCACCCCCGAGGCGGCTTTTTCCGCGATCGCGCCATGACCCTGAAGACCCGCATCATTCCCTGCCTCGATGTAGCCGACGGCCGCGTGGTCAAAGGCGTCAACTTCGTCGACCTCGTGGACGCCGGCGATCCGGTGGAGGCGGCGGCTGCCTATGCGGCAGCAGGGGCGGACGAAATCTGCTTTCTCGACATCACTGCCACCCACGAGGACCGGGGCACGCTTTTCGACATGGTCACCCGCACCGCGCAGGAAGCGCTCTGCCCCCTGACGGTTGGCGGCGGCGTCAGGAGCGCGGAAGATGTTCTCGCCCTCCTCAGGGCGGGCGCCGACAAGATCGCCATCAATTCAGCCGCCGTTCGCGACCCTTCCGTTCTCAGCCGCGCCGCCGAGGTGGTGGGCGCGCAATGCGTGGTCTGCGCCATTGACGCGAAATGCACCGGGAACGGATCATGGGAGATCTTCACCCATGGCGGCCGACGCCCTACCGGCATCGACGCGGTCGCGTTTGCCGCGGAGGCCGAGAAGCGCGGCGCGGGCGAGATCCTGTTGACCTCCATGGACCGGGACGGGGTGAAGACCGGCTATGACATCGAGCTTCTGCGCGCCATCACCGGACGTGTACGGCTTCCCGTCATTGCCTCTGGCGGCGCGGGCACACTGGACCACCTGGCCGACGCGGTGACCGAAGGCGGCGCATCGGCGGTACTTGCCGCCAGCATATTTCACTTCGGCACCTTTACCGTGAACGAAGCAAAACAGCACATGGCCAAAAAAGGCATTCCGGTCAGGAGGACATGGTGACGAAGATCGGCGAGGCCCTCGCGGCACTGACGGACCGCATACGGTCACGCAAGAATGACGATCCGTCTGCGTCCTACACCGCCAAACTCATCGGCAAGGGCAAGGCGCATTGCGCCAAGAAGCTGGGGGAAGAAGGCGTCGAAGCCGCTCTCGCAGGCGCAGCCGGGGACCGGGAAGAGCTGGTCAAGGAAAGCGCGGACCTCCTCTACCATCTTACCGTGCTTCTCGAAGCGAATGACCTCGGCCTCGACGACGTAGCGGTAGAACTCGACAGGCGCGCGGGTGTGTCCGGCATTGCCGAGAAGGCTGCACGCCGAGATTGAGAAACTGAACCCCCTTACAGCTTTCTTCCATGGCACCTTTCGGATAAGCTGAACAAAATCTCAATTTCCGGGATTTGGGGGAAGACAGAATGATCAAACTTTTTTCAACCGTTGCCGCCAGCGCGGCAGCTCTGGCCGTTTCCGCACATGCGACGGTCCTCATCAACAATGTCGATGCCGAGGTCTATGCACCTGACACCGGCTTCATCGGGAGCGTGGCCACCGCGCGCAGCTTCACCGGCGGTTCGCCCGACGCCGCCGTCGACGTCATCCGCATCGACTATCCGAGCGGCGCGACCAATTCCGGCTCCGGGCTTCAGTCGCTGAGCAGCTTTCTCGGCGGCAATGGCGTCATCACCGGCGGCACCGACCTTACCGAACTCGAGCGGACGGTCTTCGTCATCACCGGCGAGATCCTGATCACCGATCCGGCAAACGACACGTTCGCCATCGGTTCGGATGACGGCTTCGAGTTCACCGTGGGCGGCAACGTGCTGGCATCGGCCGATGGCCTGCAGAACTTTGCCACCACCAATGGCGACTTCAGCAGCCTGACTCAGGGGCTCTACAATTTCGAGCTCCTGTTCTTCAACAATAACGGCCTTCTGGGGCTCGAGTTCTTCGGCAATGACGAGATCCTCGTCGATCAGTCCGTGCCCCTGCCCGGCGCCGCCGTGCTGATGGGCTCGGCCCTCGCCGGCCTCGGCCTGCGCCGCCGCAAGCAAACCAAGGCGTAAGCCCCGGCGCTCACCCCTCAGAGCGAAGGGAGGGCTCCTCAGCCGAGGAGCCCTCTTTTTCTTGCCAGCTCCTTGAGGCTGACTTCAGGCCGCGCACCGGTGTGGCTGATCACTTCGGAGGCTGCGAGGGAGCCGAGCTTGCCGCATTCGGCGATCGAACGGCCGGTGGTGAAGGCGTGGAGCCAGCCCGCCGCATAGGCATCGCCCGCGCCTGTCGTGTCGACCAGGGCGCTCGGCGGCATGGCCTCGATCTTTTCGATCTCGCCTTCCGGGCCGAAGACATAGGAGCCCCGTTCGCTCATCGTCACCGCGCCCCAGAGCCCGAACTCACGCACCGCTTTCGCGGCTTCCAGCGCATCGGGCTTGCCGGTGAGCGTCTTCGCTTCTTCCTCATTGGCGAAGACGATGTCGATCTTGTCCCTGAGGAAGGCGGAGAGGTCGCCATGGACCCGGCCGACGAGGCCCGGATCGGCGAGGGTCATGGCGGTGAAGCGCCCGGCCTTCTTCGCTCTGTCCACGGCTTCGGTCACCGTGCGGCGGGTGATGGTCCGGTCTTCGAACATGTAGCCTTCGAAAAAGCAGACCTGCGCGTCCTCGACGTCGCCGGGCTGCACATCGCTCGGCTCGAAATGACCGGCAATGCCGAGAAGGGTCGCCATGGAGCGCTCGGCGTCGGGCGTGACCGCGACGAGACAGCGGCCAGTGGGCGCACCGCCCGTCCCTGCGGGCGTGTCGAAGAGGACACCCACATCGCGCATCGACTGGCGGTAGACCGAGCCGAGCTCGTCATCGGCAACCTTGCCCACGAAGCGGACCTTGCCGCCAAAGCTGGCAATGCAGGCCAGGGTGTTCCCGGCGGAACCGCCGGCCACATGCTCTGGCTCGGAAAAACCCGACAGGATCGTCTCGGCCTGGCCCTCGTCGATCAGCATGAAGCCGCCCCTGGGGATACCATGGGCGTCGACAAAGCTATCATCGACCTTGGCGAGAACATCGACTATCGCATTGCCGAGCGCAGCGACTTGGACTTCCGGCATGAGCACTCCTCGAATTCGGACGATGCGGGTTAGCGGCAGGGCAGGCCTTCTGTCCATGGCCGCTTTTGTGACGGCGTGCGCGTCGGTCCCAGGCAGCGGTCCGCGCGGTGGCGAGGACCCGATCGGCGGGATCATCACCCGCGAATCGGCGCCGCAGACCGCCAAGCACCTCGGGCCTTCGCCTTCGCAATTCCTCGGAAGGAACGTCTCGGCCCTCGAAGCGGCCCTTGGCCGCCCTGCCCTCGTCAGGCGCGAGGGCGCCAACGAGTTCCGGCGCTATGACCGCCGTGACTGCCGCGTCTTCGCAGTGGTCACCCCAGCGGGCGGAACGGTCTCGAGCCTCAGCACCGGCCCGGTCACCCAGGGCGATGCAGCGCCGAGCTTCGAGGCCTGTACGGCGGGGCTTTAACCTTCTGGAAGTTGTTTTGGCGCCCGCGCCTCGTCATGCTGATGCCGCGCCGTCCTTCATGGGCGGGTCAGGGCGGAAGGATAATGCAGCATGAGTGATACCCAAGGCGCAGCCGTGCCCGCCGAGCGGCCCGAAGGCTGGCTGATGCGTTCGCTGCGCCCCTATCGCAAGCCAGAGATGGCGGCGATGCTGATGCTGGGCTTCGCCTCGGGCCTGCCCCTCTACCTCGTCTATCAGAAGACGTCCTTCTGGCTGCGCGAGGAAGGCATCGAGCTTTCCACCATCGGCTACTTCTACTGGCTGGGCCTTTTCTACACCTTCAAGTTCGTCTGGGCCCCGATCATCGACAACCTGAAGGTACCGGCCCTGACCGAACGGATGGGGCACAGGCGGTCGTGGATGGTCACCTCGATCGCGGGAACCGTGCTCGGGCTCGTCCTGATCGCCGGCAGCGACCCTTCCGAAGGGCTGTTTCAGATCGTCTTCGGGGCGATGATCCTTGCCTTCTCGGGCGCCACCCTTGACGTTTCGATCGATGCCTGGCGGATCGAGAGTGCGCCCAGCGAAGCGCAGGCTTCAATGGCGGCGTCCTATTCTCTCGGCTATCGCGGTGCGCTGATCTTTTCGGGCCTCAGCCTCGTCATCGCGGGCATGTCGTCCTGGTTCGTCAGTTTCCTCGTGATGGCCTTCGCCATGGCCGCGACCGGCGCCCTCGTCTTCGTCATCCGCGAACCCAGGCACGCGGAGAAAAAAGTCGACCTTGGCAAACTCCCGCTCCTCGCCGGACCCTTGCAGGCCATTGCCGTGGGGCTCGGGCTGTTCCTTCTCGCCAAGGTCTTCGTATGGATGAACCTGCCAGATGTTCTCTGGCAGGGGCTCACGGTCCTCGCCGTGGGCGCTCTTCTTGCCGGCCCCCTTCTCTTCAAGGGCACCCGAGCGGCGTTTTCATGGCGGGCCCTTATCGCGGGGCTCGGGACAGCGGCGGTGATGAGCGGCTGGCTCGTGCGTGCGCTCTTCGACCTGCCTGAGGATGCGCAATGGGCGAAACTGGTCGTGGTCCTCGCGACCATCGGCCTTATCGGCCTGACCATCGCGGCCGTCTTCGCCGCCTCGCGGGCCACCGGCGATCACCATCATCAAGAGCACGGCCGCCTTCACGCCATGTTCGCAACCCCCTTCCTTCAGGTCTATGACCGTTTCGGCCGGGTCCTGATCCCGATCTTCATCCTGGTGATGATCTACCGTCTGTCCGATTTCACCATGGGGGTCATGGCCGTTCCTCTTTATGCGGATCTCGGCTTTGCCAAGGCCGTGGTCGGCGGCGTCCAGTCCGGCCCTGGGGTCATCTCGACCTTTGCAGGATTTTTCCTCGGGGGGCTCGCCGCGACCACTTTCGGCCTGACGCGGAGCCTCGTGATTGGCGCAGTCCTCACCTTCCTGACGAACGGGTTCTACGCCTGGTTCGCGGCCCATGCAGGCGGCGGTGACGTCGGCTATCTCATCCTTGCAATCTGTGCGGACAATGTGGCGGGTGGTTTCGTGACCACGGTCTTCATCGCTTATCTCTCGAGCCTCGTGGACCCGGCCAATGCGGCGACGCAATATGCCCTCTTCAGTTCGGTCTACGCCATCCTGAACAAGTTCGTCGCCGGGTTTTCCGGCGCCATGGCCGAAGCAATGGGCTATGAGGCCTTCTTCCTCCTGACCGCCAGCTACGCCATTCCGGCCGGGATTCTCGTTCTTCTGGTGGCGGGTCTGCAAAGACGGCACCCACCCAAAGCCATCGAAGGCGTCCCCGCCCATGCGTGAACCGCAGGTCCCGAGCCGGGAGGAAAGGATCGAGAGCCGTTACCGGCGGCGCAATCTCAGCTCGCTCTTCTTTTCCGCGGGACTTTTCGTCCTGGCAGGCTTCGTTCTGTGGATCGGCCAAGGCGTTCTGGTGCCGCTGGTCATTGCGGCTTTCCTCACCTTCCTGATCGTCACCGTGAAACGGATGATCGAGCGGCTGCCCTATATCGGGCCGGTCCTGCCCGAAGGGGTGCAGTTCGCCCTCGCCTTCGGTGTCATCGTCCTGATCCTTTTCATGCTCGTCGCGATCATCAGGAACAATGTCGAAGCGGTGGTCGAAGCCGCACCGGCCTATAACGCCCGCCTGGTCGAGATCTGGCGGGGGCTCAATCTCTATGCGGAAGACCTTCCTGCGGTGGGTGCCGACATCCGCGCCTCGCTGGACAACCTGCAGGCCAATGCCATCGACCTTGTTCAGGGCATGCTCGGCGATGCGGCGGGCGTCGCCCGAGGGGCCGTAGGCGGGCTCGTCACCATCCTTCTTTACACGGCCTTCATGATGGCGGAGCGCGGCCGCATCATCAAGAAACTGGCGCTGATCGCGGGCCCCGAAGAAGGCGAGAGGCTGATCCACGGAGTCCTCGACGACATTGCGAGGCTCGTCCGAGAGTACATTTCGGTCAAGACACTGACCAGTTTCCTCGTGGCGTCGATCTCCTTCGGTATCATGCTCTTCCTCGGCATCGATTTCGCCGGGTTCTGGTCACTTCTTATCTTTGCACTGAACTTCATTCCGGTGATCGGCTCGATCATCGCGGTGATTCTGCCCACCGTCCTCGCCCTCGTGCAGCCCGGCGGGGGCGTGACTCTCTTCATCCTGACCGGTGTGCTTCTGACCGCGGCCGAGCAGGTCGTCGGTTCCCTCATCGAGCCGCGCATGATGGGCCGGTCGCTCAACCTTTCGCCGCTGGTGATCCTCATCAGCCTCGCAAGCTGGGGGACCCTATGGGGCATTGCCGGGGCCTTCCTCTGCGTGCCGATCACCGTTGCCCTGATGATCATCCTCGCGCAGTTCGAATCGACCCTGCCCGTGGCGATCCTCCTGTCGGACAATGGCGAAGTCCGGCCCCTGAAACAGGGCCGGAGCGGGCGTCATTGAGAGCTGCGGCGCTGACGCCAGGCCTTTTGCATGAGGTCTGGAAGGGCTGCGAAGTTCGCAGCATAGCGCGAGCGAAGAACCGGCTCGTTGATGGCCCGGTGCAGCCATTCGAAACCGAGATCGGCAAGGAGCCCGGGTGCTTCTTCCGTGTCCCCTGACACATGCCGGACGACTGCGCCGAGATGGCTGATGACCGGAACCCCGGTAGCCGCATGGTTGCGAGCGATCCACTCCTGTCCCTTGGCAGCGCCGAGCGCCAGGATGAGAACGTCCGCGTGCATCTGCCTGATGCGATCGAGGTGGTGTTCTTGCGAGAGGGCTTCGGCCGAGCCGTGCCCGGGGTTGTAGCCGCCCGCGCCGATGAGCACGGTATCCGAACTGTTCAGCGCATCGCTCGCCCGTTCCGCCTCGGACCCTTCGGCTCCGAAGAAGCCAACCCTCAAGGGCCCCGCCTCACCAGCCCGAAGACGGCGGAAGATCTCGACACCTGTGACGCGTGGCGGCATTGCCGTTCCGGCGATCCGGCCAAGATGGACGACAGGAGCGCCGTCGCAGGTCACGATATCGGAGCGGTGCAGCCTGTCGAGAAACGCCGCATCACGCTGCGCCATCACCATCCAGTCGAGATTGGCCGTCGAGATCCAGAGGGCCGTACGGTCCGCCGCCGCCTTCCGGATCCGCTCCATCAACACCTGTGCGTCGAGAAGGTCGAAAGGAACACCTAGAAGTTCCGTGCGAGAATCACTTTGCATCGAACAGTCCACTCAAGACAGGCAGCAAGGCCTCGGCTTCTTCGGTCCGGCGCTGGGAACGGCGCCAGGCGAGGCCGAGGTCGCGGGCGGGGGGCGTGCCGTCCGGATCCTCGAGGGGGATCACTGCAAGACCGCGGCCAAGCCCGGCATCGAGGGCGAGCTTGGGCAGGAGCGTCACGCCGAGCCCCGAGCGGACCATCTGCGCAAGGGTAAAGAGGCTGGTCGCGGCGAAAGCGTCGCTGCGGGACCGGTCCGGAAGGCGGCAGGCCGAAAGCGCATGGTCACGAAGGCAGTGCCCATCTTCCAGCAGCATGAGAGGCTCGTCGCTCAGCTCCTCCACTTCCACCACCTGCCGTTTGGCGAGAGGGTGCCCGGGAGCTGCAACGAGGAAGAAAGGATCTTGCGCGAAAACGGCCGTATCAAGACCATCCACCTCGATCGGCAGCGCCAGGATCGCCATGTCGATCTGGTCGGCGCGCAACAGCTCCACGAGATTGGCCGTCAGGTCTTCCCGCAGGTAGGATTTGAGCTCCGGGAAGCTTTCCTGAATGGCCGGCATGGCCGTGGGCAGAAGGAAAGGTCCGATCGTCGGGATCAATCCGAAGCGGTAGGCGCCTTCCAGGAGCGGCCGCGAGGTTGAGGCCGCCCTGACAAGGTCCCGCGCATCGGCAAGAAGGTCAGCGCTTCGCCGCTGCACTTCCTCGCCTGCGCCGGTAAGGGCGAACCCCTTGGCCGAGCGGTCCACCAAACTTGTGTCGAGAACCGCCTCCAGCTCCTTGATGCCCGAAGACAGGGTCGACTGCGACACGAAGCAGGCCTCGGCCGCCCGGCTGAAGCTTTTCAGGCGGCACAGCGCTTCGAAGAATTGAAGCTGCCGAAGGGTGGGAAGATGCTGCATGGCACATCGATAAATCCGATACCCCAAGACTACAATATCAATTTGCTTCAGAGAGCGCGCCGGACCATGTGGAGGTCATGGGCAACGCGCCCTGATGATAACCCGGAGGGGGAGCCCGCCTCGCCCTCCTTGCAAATGGAGAATTTTATGCTCGGTGTTGGTGATCGCATTCCCGATTTCAAAGTGATGGGCGTGAAGCCGAAATTCATGCAGCACGAAGAGAACGGTGAGAGCGCTTTCGAGGAGCTCACCCAGGACAGCTTCGAGGGCAAATGGAAAGTCATCTACTTCTACCCGAAGGACTTCACCTTTGTGTGCCCGACTGAGATCGCTGAGTTCGGCCGTCTCGCCCGCGAATTCGCCGATCGTGACGCTGTGGTCCTTGGCGGCAGCTCGGACAACGAGTTCGTGAAACTCGCCTGGCGCCGCGACCACGCTGACCTTGCGGAGCATGGTGCCTGGCAGTTTGCGGATACCACTGGCGCTCTGATCGACGGTCTCGGCATCCGTTCGGAAGAAGGTGTTGCCCTGCGCGCGACCTTCGTTGTCGCCCCGCACGGCGTGATTCAGCATGTCTATGTAAATAATCTGAATGTCGGCCGGAACCCGCAGGACACTCTGCGCGTTCTCGATGCACTTCAGACGGATGAGCTCTGTCCCTGCAACCGCCCTCTCGGCGGTGACACGCTCTAACCGAGCTGGAGTATAACCGGTTCGCACCTGCCCTGCCCCTGGCGAACCGAGTTGAGAGAAGCGTCGGTCTGGATACCTTCCCCCCTGCCCTGATGTCCGGACCGACGCTTCCACCACCATTCGAAAAACCTGGAGAATTCCCATGTCGCTCGATGCGCTGCGCGATGCGCTGCCCGACTATGCCAAGGATATCCGCCTGAACCTCGGCAACCTCGCTTCCGAAGACATTCTCGACCCGCAGAAGAAGTGGGGGACGTTCCTTGCGACTGCGCTTGCAGGCCGCAACCCTGACGTGATCCGCCACATCAATGCGGAAGCCGAACAGCATCTTTCCGCCGAAGCGGTGAAGGCCGCCAAGGCTGCCGCCGGCATCATGGCGATGAACAACATCTTCTACCGCTTCGGTCACGAGGCGGGGAACGATGTTTTCAAAACCATGCCCGCCAAGCTTCGCATGACCGTGATCGGCAATCCGGGGGTGGACAAGACCGATTTCGAACTCTGGTCTCTGGCGGTCTCGTCGATCAATGGCTGCTTCATGTGCGTCGACGCCCATGAGGCCGTTGTCCGCAAGGGCGGCATGACCTCAGAGCAGGTCCAGGCCTCCGTCCGGATTGCGGCGGTGGTCCATGCTGCCAGCGCGATCATGGACGGTGAAACCGCTCTCGCCTGATCGTTTGCAATGAGACGCTGCTGATTTAGGCTCCTCCGGCATCATCCGGTGGAGCCTTTTTCATGTTCGCTGTTCTCATCTTGGTTTTCACAGCGCAGGCTGCCGATCTCGAAGCGGCGGTGCGGCGGTGCTCATCTGTCGATGACAGTGAGGAACGCCTCGCCTGTTTCGATGCCGCCGCCGCGTCCCTGGAGGACCGAACGGCGGAAGAGCTGTCTTCCGCCCGGACCGAAAGACAACCCCGGATCGTCCCCCAGCCAAGGCCCGAACCCGCGTCCCGGCCGGCACCAGCGCCCCGCGCCGCGCCGGAAGAAAGCTTCGGAAAAGCGGCTGTCCCGGCGAATGAACCGGACGCGATCACGTCCAGGATCGTCGAGGCGCGCCTCGACCGTGCGGACAAGGTGATCCTCCAACTGGAAAACGGCCAGGTCTGGTATCAAGTCAGCGGTGACCGCACGCGCCTTCGTGAGGTGCAGCTGGGCCGCGCCGAAAGCGTGGTCATCGAGAAAGCGGCCCTTGGAAGCTTCCGTGTGACCATCGAGCCGTTGGGCAGGAGCTTCAAGGCGCGGCGGGTGGACTGACATCCTCCATCAGCACCTCGATCATCTGCCTGGGTCCATCGACATGGCCCGCGCCTGCCAGGATGAACAGGGCGGCCATGAGGGGGAGGATGGGAAATCGCTTACCCATGGGCGGCTGACCGCAGGAACGGATTGGATGCCTGATCGGTCACCCGCGTGGTACGGGGCGCATGGCGCGAAGAAAGATCGGCAGCGCGCATCTGCTCATTGGCCGGCGGCTGCGGCATGGGCGCCGGACGCGCGCCGAGCTGCGAGGCCACTTCGATCGCCTGGGTCAGGGTACGGATCTCGACTTCTGCTTTCGAAATCAGCGGCAGGAGCGCCCGCTCCGCCACGTCCTGCGCATTGCGGCACTTCCGGCTCTGGTAGGCGGCCTGGCCTTCCATCGCATCGAGAAGATCGTCGATCTCCTGCCGCTTCGATTTGAGGGCCGCGCAGCGGCGGTCGAGTTCGGCAAGGTCCTTCTGGATCTGATCGCGCAGGTTCTCCTGCGCGTCGCGGACCGCGCCAGTGGCGGCATTCATCTCCTTGACCGCCTTACCGAGCCCACCGTCCAGCAGGCGGAGGCGTTTCAACTCCCGGTGGAGGCGCAGGCATACGAGCGATGCGCCGAGACACGCCATCAGGAGAATGGCGTCAGCATAAAGAGCGAATTGTTCGGGCACGGGTTTCTCCTTCCGTCACCGCTCCGGTTTTGCAACCAGAGGTAAACGCTTGATTAAGGTTTCCTCTTTCATAACCACCTCAGGTTGAAGGTGGTAAGGGCATGGAGCAGATCAAGGCTCGCTGGGGCGCGCTCTCGCGCAAGCAGAAAATCATTGCCGGGGCCGGGGCTGGTGTCAGTCTCGCCCTGGCCGCGGGAATGCTGGCCATGACCGGCAGTGAGGAAGAGGCACTTCTCTACGCGGGGCTCGACCCGGTTGCAGCCGGCGAGGTGATTGCTGCTCTCGACAAGGACAGCGTTCCCTACACGGTCCGCGGGGGAAGCATCCACGTGGCCAGGGACCAGCGCGATGCCCTGCGGCTGAGCCTCGCGGCCCGCAACCTTCCGCGTCCCGCCGCCGAAGGGTATGAGCTTCTTGACCGACTCGATGGTTTCTCGACCACCTCGGACATGTTCTCGGTCACCTATTGGCGCGCCAAGGAAGGCGAGCTTGCGCGCACACTGATGACAATCCCCGGCATCACCGCCGCGCGGGTCCACATCGGCATCGACGAACGGCGCGGGTTCGCGAGCCGCCGCGAGGGCCGCACCGCCTCGGTGACGATCACCGCGCCCTCCGGCCTCGACCAGGGACAGGTGAAGGCCGTCCGCTACCTGACCGCCCTTGCGATCCCGGGACTTTCCGCAAGCGAAGTGGCTGTCGTCGAGACGAGCATGGGCCTTCTCAGTGAAGCCGACGAACTTGGCACCGCGGCAGGAGGAAGGCAGGCCGACCAGCTGGAAGCCGACCTGACCCGTCTTCTCGAAGCGCGGGTCGGCCCCGGCAATGCCCGCGTCAACGTCGCGGTCGATGTGAGCCACGAGCGCGAAGAGGTCGCTGAACATCTCGTCGATCCCGAAACTGCCGTGGTCATCAACGCCAAACGAGAAACCGCCCGCAGCCGCGAGGAAGGCAGCGAAGGCGCGGTCACCATCGCTTCGGACCTTCCTGACGGCGAGGCCGCCACCAACGACCGCGCCGCCGAGGAAGAAGAAACCCGCGAGGAAACGGCCTATGCCGTCAGCACCACCGACCGGCGGGTCGAACGCCTGCCGGGCGCGGTCCGCCGCATCTCCGTCGCAGCACTTATCAACGAAGTGCCCGGCTCGGAACGCAGCGCCGAAGAGATGGAGACGCTCCGTACACTCTTGAGCGCAGCGGCTGGCCTCGATCCCGAACGGGGCGATGTTCTGACCGTGACCGCCATGCCATTCGGCCAGGTCCCCGCCCTGCCCGAACCTCAGGTCCCGTGGTATACCGGCCTGCCCCTCGCCTCTCTCATTCAGACCGGTATCCTTGGCCTTTCAGCCCTCCTCTTCGGGCTGTTCGTCGTCAGGCCGCTCTTCTCCGGACGGGGCACGGACGATGTCCTGGCTGCGGAGCTCGTCTCGGAAACCAGCGGCGCGCTTCCCGCCCCTTCCCATGACGGCTTCGCGCAGGATCCGGTTAGGCTTCTGACCGACCGCAGCGCGGCGAATGTCGACAAGGCCGGTACCCTTCTCAACGCATGGCTCGACGACAAGGAGAATAACGCAGCATGACGTCCACGGAACTTGAAAAACCCGCCTCCTTTCCTCCTGTCCTGTCTTCGCTCCGTATCGAGCTCTCGGTCCGTATCGGGACAGCCGTGCGGACAGTCGGTGAACTCCGTGAGCTGAAGACAGGCGCCCTTATCGCCCTCGACGAGAGTGCGGAGCGCCCGCTGGAGCTTCTCGCCAATGGCAGGGTGATCGCCCGCGGTGAGCTTGAAGAGACCGAAGACGGGCAAGGCCTCGCCCTCCACATCACCGAGACCATCGGCATGGACGGACCATGCTACGGCTGATCCTTATTCTGATCGTCGCGCTGTCGACCGGATCGGCCGCGGCGCAGGACGTCGATGTCGCACCGGAGGTGGAAGGCTTCCTTCAGGACACGACATCCCTGCGCCAGGTCCTGCTGCCGACCGTGGCGCTGGTCACCCTTCTCAGCCTGGCCCCCGGCCTTCTGATGATGGTGACCTGCTTTCCCTTCATCGCGATCGTCTTCTCGTTCCTGCGTCAGGCGCTGGGTCTTCAGTCCGCGCCGCCCGCCATGATGCTGACAAGCCTCGCCATTTTCCTGACCTGGTTCATCATGGAGCCAGTGCTGAGCGATGCCTGGCGCCTTGGTATCCAGCCGCTTCTCGACGGGGAGATAACCGAAACCGAAGCCGCCGGACCGGTCATCGACGCCTTCCGGGTGTTCATGGAAGAGCGCGTCGATCCCGATACCGTCTTCCGGCTCGGCGATGCGGTCGGACGTCCGGTGACGGACGATGCTGCCCCATCCCTTTCGCTTCTGGTTCCGTCCTTCATGCTGTCGGAGATCACGCGCGCCTTTCAGATCGGCTTTGCACTTTTCCTCCCCTTTCTGATCATCGATCTTGTCGTCGCCTCCGTCCTGATGGCGATGGGCATGATGATGGTGCCCCCTGCCGTGGTCGCCCTTCCCTTCAAGCTCGCCTTTTTCGTCGTTGTCGATGGCTGGACCAGCCTGACCGAAGCGCTCCTGCGCGGATATATGTCATGACCGAAGTTTCCTCCGACCCTGCCGCGCCCAGCAAACCGGTGCTTTCCGGCTCGCAGAAGGCGGCCGTTATCTTGAGCCTGCTCGATCCGGGGACCGCCCGCGAGATCGCGTCGCGTTTTGACGACGGCCACGCCGAGAAGGCCGTCGAGGCCTTCCGTACCCTGCCCATGCTTGATGGCCTTTCGCTACGCGAGGCCGTGGAGAGTTATCTTCGCGCGCTCGAAGGGCCCCTGCCCGTGGTAGCAGGAGGCGCGCGCAGGGCGGAAGGGCTGGAGAAAGTTCTTCTGGCTCCGCCTGACGAGGACGCGCCGCAGGAAACCCAGACCGAGGGCTCTCTGGATGACGGCGCGGGGCCCGAGGCCGTCTGGTCCTATGTCCTTGATCTTGAACCGGACAAGGTCGCGCAACTGGTCATGGACGAGCGGCCCGGCGTCATCGCGGCCGTGATCCGCCAGATGGACCGCAGCCGCGCAGCGGCGATCCTCGCGATCCTTCCGCCGCCCAAAGCAGCCGAAGTCATCAGGATCACAATGGCCCCGAACAAGCCGCGCCCCGAAACGATGGACGCTGTCGCGGAAAACCTGCGCCGCGAGGTTCCCCTGCGCCTCAAGGCACTTTCGGGTAGCAAGGACGATCCTTCCGTGCCCGTAGCGGCCGCCCTCAACGCCGTCCCTGCGCGGGTCCAGAAAGCGATCATCGAACCCTTGAAGGCGGATGCTCCGCTCGCGGCGGAAGCATTGGAGGACAAGCTTTTGAGCTTTGCCCTTCTTCACAAGGCGCTACCGAAAAGCATCGCGCCCATGATCTTCCGCGAAGTCGACCGCAAGGTGCTCGACCCGGCGATGAAGCACGCACTCAACGTGCATACCGAGACGGCGGAGTTCCTCTTTGCCAGCATTTCTCAGCGTCTCGCCGAACAAATCCGTGAGCGGATCGAAGAGCACCCCCCCATCAGTGCTGATGAGGGGGAAGATGCCCAGGCCGAGCTTCTGTCTACCCTCATCGACTGGTCCGAGGAAGAACGGTTTGCATTCAAGCCGCTGACGGAGGGCGCCTAGGGCAGGTAGGGATCGATAGCTGCCTTGTTCAGCTCGTTCATTGCAAGATAACCCGCCCGGTCGGGGTGGACACCGTCGGGCGCAGTGACACCGTTCGCAGGGGTGTAGTGGTCCCGGTCGATATAGATGATCGAGCTATCGTTCCGTGATGAGATGATATCCCGCATCTGCTGGTTCAGACCATCGAAGGCGGTGCCGTCATACATCACCGACAGGCAGAGGATGCGGCCGAAGCCCCTGGCTTTCAGACTGTCGAGGATCGCGTGGTAGTCCGTCGCCGCCTGCCCATCGAGGCTTGAATCGTTCCGGCCGAGATCGACGATCGCGACGTCCTGCGGCGCGATCGTCATCTTTGAGAGAACGCCGTCGATCCGCGCGGCGGCATGGTCGACCCGGTTGCCGCCGATTCCGGAAATTCCCGGGACATAGCCATTGCGCGCCGCCGTCATGGGAAGGTCCGTAAACGATGCAAGACGAAGAACCCCGTCCTCGTCCCCTGCGGCAACGCCTTCAGTGATCGAATGGCCGATCGCGAATAGCCGCGGTGGCTGGTAGGCGAGATCCGCTGCCTCGTTGGTCCCGACCACAAGGGTCCGCCCCGTCGCATCGGTCCAGATGCAGTAGCTGTGCTCGCCGGGTTCCGGCACATAACGCGCCACACCTGAAGTCGGGTCGAGGCGCAGGGGGTCCCCACCATCGACCGAAACGTAGACACTCACTGGCGAAGCCGGCGGCCTGACGGTGAAGATCAGCTCCGAAAAGCTTCCGCGCAGACCCATGGACGGGAACATCGACCCGGTACCGGGCGAGCGGTCCAGGACCCTGGCGGGCTCGAACCCGTCACTAGACGGATGATCCGTCAGCGCCGTTCCGGTCACCACGTCCGGCCTGGCGAAGTGATAGCGGTAGGCAGGAAGGAGCGCTTCTGGCGCTTCACCGGCGACCGTGAGGCCAGGCCCGGCGCCGGGAATATAGGCGGCGGTGCCGAAAGCTTCGCTGAGGTCGACCGAGACCAGGTGCGCCTCATCGGCCAGGCCGGAAAACAGCGTCAGTTCCCCATTGGTCATCGGCAGAAGGCCGGGAGAGCGTACGCCGTCGACGGTGATATGGGCGAACTGGGCATGGCTCTGACCCCAATTCGTTCCCATACCAAGGACCGCCTCGCTGCCCCGGATCTGGCCGACCCAGACGGTCTTGCCTGCGTCGAAATAGGTCCGGTCATTAGCCGCATCGTAGCGGGTATGGCCGTGAAACCCGGCAGCCGCTTCGCTCGCAGCAAGGGGGGCTGGGGACCAGTCAGGCTGCGGCGCCGCTGTATCACCGCCCTGGTCCGGCGGGGGCAGGACGGCAGCGCCGGTCAGGCCACCGTCCCGACCAGATGCGAGATGAAGACCCAGCCGCATCAGGCGAGCCCGACGATACCGGTCGCCGTCGTGCCTGTCGCGCGGATACGGCTCGCAAGGATGGCGTATTGCACTCCCGGCTGAAGCGCAGGCAGGACCACTTCGTCGCCCTCGAGGGTCGTGACGGCCACATGCCCTGCCGCCGCAACCATCAGCCCACGAAGGGTGAGGGGGGCGTCGGCGTTGTCGTCCGGCGTGATGGTGAGAGCACGGCTGGGCGGGCTCTCGAGGCCGGGCTGGTAGGTCGAAAAATCGGTCATCCGGGTCTCCTGAAAAAAGATCACCCGGCAAGACTAAGCCCTCATGCGGGGGGCGGGGATAAGTCGCTTCCCTACCCCATCACCTTACGGAGGATTTTCAGCCCCTTTTCCGAATAGGGCGGATAGCGAAGCGAGGCGTCACCCCAGAAAGGCCGCTTCATCACGGCCTTCAGATGGCTGAACCCATCGAAGCTGTGCCTGCCATGAAAACCGCCCATGCCGCTCTCGCCGACCCCGCCGAAGGGCAGGTGGTGGTTCATCTGGAAGGTCACCGCGTCGTTCACCATCACTGTGCCCGAGCTCGTCTCCTCGATGAAACGGTCTGCGAGATCGCCGGACTTGGCGAAGAGATAGAGGGCAAGGGGCTTGTCGCGGCCATTAATGGACGCGATCGCCTCGTCCATGTCATCGACTGCGAATGTGGGAAGGATCGGCCCGAAGATTTCCTCCTGCATCGAAGGCGCGTCCCTGGCCGCCACGTTCTTCAGGACCGTCGGCGCGATATAGAGGTCGGCCCTGTCGTGCTGGCCGCCCACGGTCACCTCGCTGGAGCCGACCAGCCCGACGAGCCGATCGAAATGGCGCTCATTGACAATCCGTGCGTAGTCGTTGGATTGCTTTGGGTCCTCGCCGAAAAACGCCGTCACGGTTTCCTTGAGCTTCTCGATGAACGGTTCGTAGACAGACCGCTCGACCATCACATGGTCGGGCCGGACACAGAGCTGCCCTGCATTGAGAAAGGCCGCCCATGCCACACGCCGCGCGGTCACGTCGAGATCGGCATCCGCCGCGACGATGGCCGGGCTCTTGCCGCCAAGCTCGAGCGTGACCGGGGTGAGGTGCTTGGCGGCGGCACCCATGACGATCCGGCCGACCCTCGCCCCGCCTGTGTAGAAGATCTTGTCGAAGCGCTGCTCGAGAAGCGCGGAGGTCTCCTCCGCCCCACCCAGCACCGTGGCGAACGCGTCGCGGTCCAGTGTGGCGTCGGCCATCTCCCGCAGAAGTTCGGCAGCAGCGGGGGCCAGTTCCGACGGTTTGAGGACGGCGCAGTTGCCCGCGGCGATCGCGCCGGCAAGGGGTCCGAAAACCTCCTGAAGCGGATAATTCCACGCCCCGATGATGAGGGCCGTGCCGAAGGGCTCTGGCACGATCATGCTTTTGGAAGGCATGGCCGCGAGCGGCGTTCCCACCTTGCGCGGCTTGGCCCAGCTTTCGCATTTCTTCGCCGCGAGGGCACATTCCTTGGTGAGGTAATCGACCTCGGCAATCAGGCTCTCCGAAGGCGGCTTGCCGAGGTCCTGGCGCAGGGCTTCGGCGATCCGGTTCTCGTTTTTGGCGATGGCGTCGCCGAGGGCGCGGAGCTGCTCCTTGCGCCACCCCATGCTCTTGGTCTTGCCGCTGGCGAATGTCTTGCGCAGCCGCTTCATCATCGGGGCGAAATCTTCAGTCAGGGTCTGACCTTGCGAGCCGTCCATGGGGTGTCCTCCGGTTGGAGGCAGTCTAGGCCCTCATGGCGCTTTCAGCAAAACCGGGACGCAGGAAGGGCTTCAGCCGTCCTTCTTGCCGCCCAGGATGAAGTCCGACTGCATCTCGACGATTGCCGCGTAGAGCTGCGGGGGAAGCTGCGAGATGCCGGGCCGGGCGTTCTCGATGACCGGCTCTGGGGCGGGCGCGCGGCTCGGCAAGGGCCCGCGGGGCGCCGCCGCCTGGCGCGCGGCTGGGGGAGCCATCGGGATGCGGACCTCTGGCGCCGAAGCGGCCATGCCTTCGCGAAGGCCGACATGAAGGGCGAGCTTGTTCTTGAATTCGGCCACGGAAAGCGGCCGGCCATTCTCGTAGAAGAGCGGCGTGTTCGCCTTCGCCGCGCGCGGGTCGACGGCTGCAGCCTGCGCCCCCTCCCCTGCCTGGAGCATCCGCATCGCGCCGCGTTCGCCGAGGAAATGCGCCATGTAGATTTCCGAGCCGCTGGCTTCACGGCCGAGGGCCGCTGAAAGACGGTCCCTGGCGGCAGCCAAGGTCTTGCCTGCGACCTTGGCTGCGACGTCCGGCTTGAAGCGCAGGTTGAGGATCTCCTCGCGCCGGGCGGGATCTGCGACTTCGAAGCCCCTGTCGGTTCGGGTGATGTCCTTGGCGACATCGCCGAGACCCAGGGCCTCGCCGTGTTCCTTCACCGCGCCGAGCCAGGTCTGGTCGATGAACTGGAAGAGCCCGGAAGCGGAGGAAGTCGCCGCCTTCGCATCGGGCCGCAAGGAGCTCTCCCGCTTGGCGACGCCGAGCATCAGGTCGAAGTCGAGGCCCGACTGGTTCGCCGCCTTGCGCAGCGCGCCCATGACCGAGCCGCCCCGCTCTTCGCTGCTCCGAACCCCGCTCAACGCTTCGATGCTCATCAGCGGTCCTTCCGCTCTTTTGCCTGGGCGAGCTGGTCGATCTGTTCGAGCAGCGCGCCTTCCTCACGTTTCCTGGCTACCGCGCGTTCTTTTAACTGACGTTGCGAAAGATAGAGCTCGAAACGCTTCTGGTCGGCGAAGCGGTCGAGAAGCCTGTCCTGCGCTTCGGCCTGGTGACGAGCGATCTGCTCGGCCTTGCGCCTGAGGTTTTCAGCATCGCCTTGCGCCTTGATGCCGTAGCGCGCCGCCGAGCGGGCGAGGCTGCGGTCCCGCCGGGCGATGTCCCAGCCCGTTTCGATGGAGCGCAGGACTTCGACCTGTTCGTGCAGCGTATGTTGACGCGCATCGCGAAGCTCCGCGACCTCCCGCGCCGCCTCGTCCGAGAGGGTCTTGAAGACCTCGAGAATTCTCTGCGGACGCTTCACCGGGCAGCCAGATTGATCAGTAGACCATCTGGGTTTCGGCGCCGCGTTCGATGACGATCACACCTGCCTCGGCAAGCTCCTTCGCCTTCCTCACCATGGTGGCCTTCGCAGCTTCAACATCGCGCATCAGCACGGGGCCGAGCGTATCCATGTTGTCGAGCAGGATCGCCTTCGCGCGCTCGGAAAGATTGTTGACGATCTTGTTGCGCGTTTCCACGTCGCAGCCCTTGAGCGCGTAGGTGAGCGTATCGCTCTCGCACGACCGGATGACCGTCCGCAGGCTGTGGGGATCGAGCGACATGAGGTCGTCGAAGGTGAACATGAGCTGCTTGATCTGGTAGACCTCGTCCTCGTGGTCGTCCTTCAGATGACTGAGGAGCTGATCCGAGCGCTCGCTTTCGGTGCGGTTGAAGATCTCCGCCATGTGGCTGAGATTGTTGGTCTCGCCGGACTGGGTGTAGTTCAGCATGAGGTCGCGCTGCAGCATCTCCTCGATGTCCGCCAGAACCTCCTTGGGCACGGAGTTCATGGTGATCATCCGCTTGAGGACGTCCGGCACCACCCTTTCGGGAAGGTTGGCGAGGACATGGCTCGCCTGGTCGGGATCGATCTTGGAGAGGACCACCGCGATGGTCTGGGGATGCTCGCCATTGAGGTATTTGGCGAGCATGCTGTTGTCGACCATCCCGATCTTTTCCCAGGTGGTCGAACCTGCCGGCCCCCGGATGTAGTTCATGATGTCGACGACACGGTCGGCAGGCAGGAAGCTGCGCAGCATCCGCTCGGTGGTGTCGGCCGAGCCGATGACGGAGCCGCCGCGGCTGAATTGCTCCGTGAACCGGTGGATCAGCTCTTCGAGGACCTCGCCGGTGATCGAGCCGAGGGTCGCCATCGAACGGGTGATGATCCGGACTTCCGAATCCTCCATCCGCTCGAGAAGCGGACCTGCCTGCTCCTCGCCGAGGGTCAGCAGCATAACCGCGGCCTTTTCCGGACCGCTGAGCGCGTTGACGTCCGTGCGGATCTTCACGCTGGGCATTTTCGATGTTCCGGCCATGGCCAACCCCTAGAAGAACGACATGACGAGACTCTCCGAGAGAAGCCGCCATCCATCGATGAGAACGAAGAAGATGATTTTCATGGAAAGGGACACGGTCTGCGGAGGCAGCATCATCATGCCCATGGACATCAGGATCGCCGCCACGGCCAGGTCGATGACGAGGAACGGCATCATCAGGAGAAAGCCGATCTCGAAAGCCCGGCTGAGCTCGGAGATCATGAAGGCGGGAATGAGCGTCGTCAGGTTCGGCAGGGCCTCTGCCTGCTGACGTTCCGGATAGAGAAGGGCGTCGATCTCTTCCTGCGTCATCAACCCGTCGGGCAAACCGTCATCGCCGCCGACGCTCTCCTGCCGCTCGGCGAGGCTCTCGAAGAAGAGAAGGTCTTCAGGATCGGTCTGTGCCGCCATGAATTCCTGAAGCGGCACTGCTGCGCGCCTGAGGCCGGTTCCGGCATCGACCTGGTCTTCGATCATCGGCGAGAGGCCCTGGTTCCAGCTCGCCTCGAAGGTCGGCGCCATGATGAAGCCGGTCAAGAAGAGCGAAAGCGAGATGATGACCATGTTGGGCGGGGACTGCTGCAGGCCGATGGCGGAGCGCAGCAGCGAAAAGACGACGACGACGCGGATGAACGAGGTGGTCATCACCAGGATCCCCGGCGCCAGGCTGAGGAGCGTGATGCCGAGGAACAGCTGGACCAGCCGTCCGGTGTAGGAGGATCCTTCCCCCCCAAGATCAATGCTGAGCGACTGAGCCGAAGCTTCGGGTCCCAAGAAGAGCAGCAGAGCGATCCCGGTGGTCAAGGCCGCGTTCATCGCAAGCCGTGTCATGACACCCCTGTCTCGTCAGTGCAGGTTCGGAGCGTTGGTGATGATCTCGGTCAAGGTCACGCCGAGCCGGTCATCATCGACGATGACGATCTCGCCGCGCGCCACGGGGCGGTGGTTGATATGGATCTCGACCTGCTCGCCAACGCGGCGGTCGATCTCGACAACGGCGCCCCGGCCGAGCTTCAGGATGTTCCCGATCGGCAGCTTCGCACGGCCGAGAACCACCTGGACCTCCACGGGGACCTGTCCGAGAACGGACATGTTGTTATAGGAACCCATGCCGCCGCGCCCACCCTTCGGGGCTTCGTCGCCGCCGCCGCCGATCATGGCGTCGAGGGTCGCGGCGATGTCGGCTTCGCTGGGCGTCGGTCCGCCCGCTTCGAAACCCTCTGCGGAATTGTTGTCACCGGGGACGTTCTCGTCCACGGGGGGCAGGTCGAAACCTTCCCCTTTGTCGTCAGGCGTGTCACTCATCGCTCTCTCCGAATGCGGACGGGTTGCCCTCCCCGCCGGTCAGAGTCTTCAGGGTATCCGTGAAGACTTCGTCGATCTCACCCGTAAAGGCGTAAGGATCGAAGGTTACTTTTCCGGTCAGCCATGCAACCTCGAGTGGAGCAGCCGAGGCGTCCTCGCGCGGCTCGAAGCTGATCCTGTGGGCTGCGGCATCTTCGTCACGCCCGAGCCGCATCACCTGGCGAAGCGGGTCGAGAAACTCAGTCGACGCTCGGATCGTGATCTTATGGCGCCCCCGAACGGCTTCGACCGCGCGCAGGGTGACGTCTTCGGCGAGCCGCTTGGCCTCGGCCTCGGAAAGGCGCTTGGCGAGCTGGTGCACCAGGGCAAGCATCAGACGCGCGGTCTTGCTTTCGAGCTCGGTGAAGAGCTGTTCTTCGCGGGCACGCAGCGCCTGCAGTTCGCCGTGCAGGGCCGAAACCTCTGTTTCGAGCTTCGCGGCGATGTCCTCGCTCGCCTCCTTGGCACCTTCCGCCTTGCCTTCCTCGAAACCTTCCTGCCTCGCGGTTGCCACGGCGGCGTCGATCAGGCGGGCGACCTCGTCGGGGGAGAGGCGGTCGTCCTCTTCCTCCTCGATCTCCTCGGCGACCGGTTCGGGTTCAGCCGGCGCGGAGAAGTCCCTGGAAGGCGTGAACGCGCGGACATTGCCCGTCACGCCGCATCCTCCTGCTCATAGAGCCAGGTGCGAAGGATCGCGACGACCTCTTCGGGATAGTCCTCGGCGATGCGGCCGAGTTTCTGCACGGAGGATGCGCGGACCTTGCCGTCCACATCGCGCAGCTCGAGCATCTGGTCGAGGCTTTCGGAGACGGACTTCTTGGGACCGGCGATCGCAGCCTGGCCGCCGACACCTCCGCCGCCAAGGGCTGCAAGACCGCCGCCTTCGCCTTCCTCGCCGAAATTGAGATCGTCGAGGTTCAGCTCGCCCATGGCGACCGGCTCGATGCCGCCGCTCTCGCCTGTGGGCAGCATGCGGCTCATCACCGGGCGGATGACGCCGAAGATGATGGCGACGCCGATGAGAAGGAGAGCGACCGCCTGGGTGATCGAATCGAAGTTGCGGTAGACGACCTCGGTGATTGTCGAAGGCGCGAAGCGCGGCATGGTCTCGTCGAGATCGACGAAGGGGAGGTTCTCAACGGTGATGACATCGCCGCGGTTCGCGTCGAAACCGACGGCCGAGCGCACGAGGCCGGTGATCTTCGCCAGTTCTTCGGGCGTGCGCGGTTCGTAGCTCACCTCGCCGTCCGGACCCGTCACGCGCTTGTTGTCGACGATCACCGAGATCGACAGGCGCTCGACATCGCCCGGCTCGATCACCTGCTCGGAGCGGACCGAGCTGATCTCGTAGTTCACGACCTGCTCGGACCGTTCGATGTCGGAGGATGCGGTGGCTGCGCCAGCCGCGTTGCCGACATCGTTCTCGGGCAGGTTCTGCTCGACGGTGACAGGCTCGTCGCCGCCGTTCTCGCGGTTGGTCTCGACCTCGTCGATGGTCTGGCGCGAGCGCAGGGCCGTCTGCTTGGGATCATAGGTTTCCGCGCGGCGCACTTCGCGTTCGGTGCGCAGGTCGGCGGCCACACGCACCCGCACCCGGCCAGCACCGAGGGTAGGAACGAGGACGCTTTCCGCGGCCATGGCGAGACGTTCCTCGATCTCGGCCTGAAGGCCGGTGACCGAAGCGGCGCCGGACATCGGGCCGTCCTGCTCTGCGAAAACGGCACCCATGCGCGCATCGAGGACGGACACCTTGCCCGGGTTGAGCTGGGGAACCGACGATGCAACGAGATGGCGGACCGCGGCGGCCTGTTCCTTGCTGAGCTGCAGCGCCCCGCGCATACGGACGGTCACCGAAGCGGTCGGCTCCGCCTTTTCCCGGCTGAACGGGTCGCGTCTTGCGAGCACGAGGTGTACCCGCGCGCTTTCGATGCTGTCGAGGGTCTGGATCGTCCGGCTCAGCTCGCCTTCCAGGGCGCGCAGCCGGGTCATGTCCTGCATGAAGGAAGTGAGCCCGAGGCTCGATTTGTCGTCGAAGAGCTCATAGCCCACCGCGCCGCCTGCCGGCATGCCCCGCTCGGCCATCAGCATGCGAAGCCGCGGCACACGGCCCGAAGGCGCGTAGATGGTGCTGCCGTCGCCCGACACCTTGACCGGCACGTCCATGGTTTCGAGTTCAGTGACGATCGCGCCGGCATCGGCATCGCTCAGCCCACTGAAGAGGACGCCCATCTTGGGCTGTGAGAAAGCGAGAATGATCGCGACAAGGGCCGCAAGGACCCCCGCTCCGATGCCGCCGGCCACCATCAACTTGTTGGCGCCTGCTTCCCTGAACTTTTGTAATATCGCTTCCACGCCCACTGACATTCTGCCTAGCTGCAGGGCCCGGAGTAGGTTCAGCGTTTTAAACTGGCGTCAAAGAGGCCCCTGTACCCCTGCTGACGTGGTCGGAAGACCAACCCGGATGTTTGGTAACTTTTTATGGACGAACCTGAACACATTCCTAACGGCGGCAGCCTTCTTGGAACCCGCGCCAGGGCGAAGAGGCCGTCCCTCGGCCCTGCGCTGTTCGCGGCGCTGGCCTTCGTCTGCGCCGTTGGTTCCCTTGTGACGGGAGGTTACTTCTCTCTTGGGCGGGATGGGCTCCAGCAGCTCATCGACAACCGCATGGCGGCCGCCAAGGATCCTTCCGTCAAGCCGACCCATGAATGGATCGCGCTCGAGAAAACGATCTATCAACTCAGTCGGCGCGAAGATGCCAAATATGTGTTGGCGGAGTTCACCGTCCGGGTGCCGATCGACAAGGCCGAACATGTCAGGCGCAATCTCCCCGAGGTGGAGTTCGCGCTGCAGACCTATATTCGCGAACTCTCCTCCAGGGAGCTTCAGGGCGCGATGGGACTTTACAACCTGCGCAACGCCAGCCTCTTCAGGGCGCGGCGCATTCTGGGCCGGGACGCGGTCGAAGACATTCTCATCGGGGAGTTGCTCGTCGAGTGACCCCCACGCATCAGGATGAACCGGTGACGAGGACAGAATGACACGCCATCAATCTTCCGGAGAAGCCCGTCTTGTGATGGAGCGGCTCGCCAATAGCGGGGTCACGCACGAGCGGCTTCCCATGCTCGACATCGTCTTTGACCGGACGGTGCAGATGCTGACGGAAAGCTTCCTGCACCTCACCTCGCAAGAGGTCGCGGTGCAGCTCGAAGACATCGCCTATGGGCGCTTTTCCGAATTCATGGGCGAGCCGCCGGACATGCCGGTCATCGCCATCGTGCGCGCCGCCGCCTGGGATCAGAGTTTCCTTCTGATGCTCGACGGCAGCCTGGTCTTCACCATGGTGGAGATCCTGCTCGGCGGGAACCCGGGCACGGTCGCCGCCTCGCGGGTCGGCCAGCGCCGCCCCACCTCGATCGAGCTTCAGCTCACCAATCGCATCTTCAAGCTGATCGCCGAGCGGCTTTCCGAGGCCTTCGAGCAGATCGCCGAGGTCGAGTTCCGGGTCGAGCGCCTCGAGATGAACCCTCAATTCGCGGCCATCACGCGGATGACCAGCGCTTGCGTGCGCTCGCGCTTCCGCCTCGATATCGCGCGTTCCAAGGGTGAGCTTCAGATGCTCTTCCCCTACGCGACCCTCGAGCCGGTCAAGGAAGCGCTGAGCCAGATGTTCGTGGGCGACCAGTTCGGCGGCGACCGCAGCTGGAACCGCCACTTCGAAAAGTCGCTGGTGAAGACAGAGCTCGAATTCGATGCCGTCCTGCACAGCCAGCTCGCCACCCTCGCCGAAGTCATGGCGTGGAAACCCGGCCAGACGATCGCATTCGAGACCAATGCGGAGACCGAAGTGCGCTTCATGCTCGAAGACATGGAGTTCTTCCGTGGACCGATGGGACGCAAGGGCGGAAAGATCGCCGCCCAGGTCGCCGAGGTGAAACTCGGTGACACCAGTGACGATGACGGCTTCGAGCTGGAGGTCGCATGATCCGCACCATCATCATGGCAGGCGTTTCCACCGCCTCCCTCGCCGTGCCCGCCATGATCCTCCTGGCGCCTTCCGCGCTCGAGAAGGTCACGGGGACACGTCCCGACCAGAACGAGCAGATCCAGGAATTCGGCACCCACGAGCGCCCGTGGGCGGATGATATCCTGTCCGAGGACTACCGTGCCGGACGCAAGGAAGAAGAGACCGGCGTGAAGCGCGGCCTTGCCCAGTCACAAGCCAAGATCGAGGAGGTGCTGGCCTCGGAAGACCTTCCTCTTCCCGCTGCCCGGGTCAGCTCGATGGCGGCGGTGACCGAGGTCCTTGCGACCATCAGCGCCGAGCGTGAGAAGCTCGCCGAGGAATGGGCGAGACTCGAAGACCAGAAGGCCGAGGTCGCCCTCGCCAACCGCCGGGCCCTCGAGGAAATCGAACGGCTTGAAGACCTCCGCTCGGAAGTCGCGGCGCTGATCGACGAGCTTGAAGTCGAGCAGGACGAGAACCTGACCCAGGTGGTCGAGGTCGTCGGCAACATGACCGCGAAGAACGCTGCGCGTCTTCTGCAGCAGAACGAGCCGCGCTTCGTGGTGATGGTCCTCGATCAGGTCGGTGAGCGGAACGCCGCCGACATTCTTTCGCGGATGCAGACGGACAAGGCCAACGAAGTCATGGCGATGATGGCCGATCGGGGCCGTCCGGAAGCCCAGGCCGCGCTCTGACGCAGTCCAGGGCCTTCCACCCTCAGCTCTTGCGGCCGGTTTCCTGGATCAGGAGCCGGTCGAGAAGGACGCGGCTGATCGAATTGACCGGGAAGGTCGCCTCGAGGTCGCTCTTCACCGCGGCCTGAATGACCTCGGGGCTGATGACACCAGGCTTGATCTCGCCCCGGCGCTCCAGCTCGAAGAGCGATTCAAGAACCGTCGCGCGCACATGCGGCCGGTTGCTGGAGAGGATCGAGACCTCGTCATAGGTCTCCACCTCGATATTGATCTCAGTCAGGAGGAAATAGGGAACGCTTTCGCCCTCGAAAAGCGGGATGGTGAACTGCCCTGCCGCGAAGACGACCTTCTCGCGCGGCGTAGTGGTCCCCTTGCTCGAAATACCGTCCGCCATCTGCGCGATTTCGCCCAGCGCATAGCCGCCCCCGCCGCAGACGAGGGTCAGGATGAGAAGGATGAGCGGCTTGGGCATGAAAGGCTCCTGGAAGGTCCAGATGGATCAGAAGGGGACGACGAATTCGTAGAGGCGCTGGCCGTAGCGGGGTTTCTGCACACGGCTGATCGTGCCCCGTCCGCCGTAAGCGATGCGGGCTTCGGCCACCTTGAAGTAATCGATGGTGTTGCGCGAGGAGATATCCTCCGGCCGGATCACCCCGGCGATCCGCAGTTCACGGAGTTCCGAGTTCACCCGCACCTCCTGACGGCCGGCGATCACGAAATTCCCGTTGGGCAGGCGGTCGGTGACCACTGCGGCGATCCTGAGGGAGATCTGCTCGTTCCGGTTGATCTCGCCATCACCGCGCGACGCACTCTGGCTTTCAAGATCGGCCGAGGGCGTGAAGACGTCGGGCAGCTCGTTGTCGAGATATTCCGCCGCGCCGAACAGGGCGCCGACCTCGAACTCATCGCGGGTTTCCCGGGCGCGCCGGGTGGAGTTGCGCAGGCGCGCCTGGTCCTCGATGTCGATCAGAACGGTCAGGATATCGCCAACATTGTTGGCACGCTGATCGCGGAAGAAGCTCCGCTTGTTCACGTCCCACAGGGAGTTCGGCGAGCTCATCACCGAGCCCTCGAGCGGCATCGGCATGACGACGGTACGCGCCTCTTCCTGGGTCTGCGGGTTCGCAACGTCCGAAAGCTCGGGATCACCGAAGACGCCGTCGGTGGCGCAGGCCGAAAGCGCCGCGCTGCCCATTGCAAGAAGAACGATCGGTTTGATCCGCATGGCTCTCAATCCTTCCTAGCGCACGAGGACACGGGATGGCCCCGCAACCTCAGCGCGCACGATATTGCCCTGGCCGTCGAGCACGACCCTGATGCTGTCGCCGACCGCGCCTTCGTCAAGCGCGCGCCCGCGCGCCGAAAGCTCCATGCCGGCGGTTTCGTAGACAATCTCGATGGCCGCGTTCTGCTGTACCACCATTGGACGGCCGATATCGCTCTCACGCACCGGACGCCCTCCGGCCAGTGACCGGCGCACGGCAGCGCCAACGAGGTCTTCAGGCAGGATGAACGCGCCTTCCGGCACTTGCGTGGTCGGAAGATAGGCGATCTGAAGATCGTTCTCGTCGATGACATGCCCGCGCCGCAAGGTCGCTTTCGCCACCACCACGGGAACGGTCACCGCGGCGGACCCGCTGATTGTCGCGGAAACCGCGCCGTGAGCGATTTCGGCTTCGAAGCGTCCGGTCCTCTGATCGAAGCGGGTGATACGGATCGTCTCCACCGCGCCGCGCACCGGGGTCATGCGGCGGACCGCGACCTCGGCGTCCTGCGGCAGGCCGGCTGAGATTTTCAGTGCATCGGCCACACGTGCTTCCAGAGGCTCCGCCGCGAAAGCGGAACCCCAGAGCGCGGTCAGAATGACGAGAAGACGGATCATCCGTTACCTCATGTTCGAGATGCGCTGGGCCATCTGGTCGGCGGTCTCGATGACCTTGGCATTCATTTCGTAGGCACGCTGGGCGGAGATCAGGTCAGTGACCTCCTCCACCACGTTGACGTTCGAGTTCTCGACATAGCCCTGGCGGATCGAGCCCACGCCCTCTTCATCGGGCAGGCCAAGAAAGGGTTGGCCCGAGGCGAGGGTTTCACGGAAGGTGTTGTCGCCCATGGCTTCAAGACCTGCCTCATTGATGAAGGTCGCAAGGGTGATCCGGCCGACGAGCTGCGGCTCTTCCTGGCCCGGCGTGAAGGCGAAGACCTCGCCAGATCGGTTCACCTCGATGTCGGTGACGTCCTGGGGCATGACGATGCCGGGGTCGAGCTCGTAGCCTTCTGGGGTGACAATGGCGCCATCAGGGGAAAGCTGGAACGTGCCGGTTCGGGTAAAGCCCTGGGTCCCGTCGGGCATCTGAATGACGAAGAAGCCCCGGCCCTGTAGCGCCATGTCGAGACGGTTGCCCGTCTGCTGGAGCGACCCTTGTTCGGTGATCCGCGCGACGGCGGCCGGCTTGACGCCGAGGCCGATCTGCACACCGACGGGAACGATCGTCCCGGCGTCGGAGGAGAACGTACCCTGGCGCTGCTGGTTCTGGTAGATCAGGTCCGAAAACTCCGCCCGTCCGCGCTTGAAGGCCGTCGTGTTGATGTTGGCGATGTTGTTCGAGATGACCTCGACATTGGTCTGCTGGGCCATCATCCCGGTGGCGGCAATCTCAAGAATACGCATAAGGAAGCTCCTCGGGGTTCAGGCGGTTATTGATTGCGGGAAAGACGCGAGATCGAGTCTTTCTTGTTCTTGTGGATATCATTCGAGCTCTCGGCGACCTGGCTGTAGGCGCGCGAAAGCTCCATCAGCTCGATGATCTCCTTGATCGGATTGATGTTCGAGCTCTCGATGGCGAATTGCTGCATCCGGCCGTCTTCCTTGACCTGGACCGGAACGTTGCCACCGAAGCGGCCGCTGCCTTCCCGAACGAGCAGCTGCGGATCGTCGACTTCGAAGATGCCAATCTGACCGATCTCGATCGGCAGGGGCTCACCGGCGATCATCACGCTGACTGTTCCTTGCTTGGAGATGGTGAGGTCCTGCGCGTCCTGCGGCACCACGATGCGGTTGCCGCCGCGGTCGAGGACCGGCGCGCCATCGACATTGGTCAGTTCCTGTTCGGCAGAGACAATCATCCGCCCGTCGCGGGTCAGCCGGGGGCCGTTCTCGGTCTCGACCTGCAGCCAGCCCTCCCCGACCACCGCGACATCGAGCTGGTTGCCGGTCTGGGCGATCGAGCCGGTTGTGTAATCCGTGTAGGAAGCGCGGTCGATGACGAACGAAACGTCGGCCGAAGGCCCCGCTTTGACCGACGCATCGTCGAACATCACCCGCTCGGCCTTGAAGCCGGTCGTGTTGAGGTTCGCAATATTGTTCGCGACCATCTCGAGACGCCGGTTGAGCGACGATTGATACGATAGGTTGACGTAGAGCGAGGTATCCAAAACGCGTCTTCCTCCTTGCGCCGAACGAAAGGCCCGCAGTGCCGGGGAGGTCCCCCCGGACGGCCGCGCGGCTCTTGAAACGCAGGATTAAACTAGTCCGGCCAGTTTAAACCCGGATTTCAAGGACGACCGATGCGTAGGCTGAGGACAAAGATCGGCGCGCTGGGCCTTAGCGCGGCTCTTATCGCCCCGCTGCCGGCTTCGGCCCAGCGAAGCGCTTATGGCATCGACTGGAGCTGCGGCTACGAACATGGCAGCGCTTTCGTCGAGCGCCTGAAGCGCGCGGGCGCGGAGGATATCTCCTGCCTCGCCGGGGCCGGCTTCTGGCGGGAGGCGCTTCCGCGCATCGGCGGGCAGATGGACGAGGACCGCCAGCGTCTTCGCAATCTTCTGGACCTTCTCCTCAACGGCGACGAAACCGCCTTCGCTGCCATCCAGGCCGATTATGAAGCCGGCATCGACGAAGCGATCCTGTGGCTTCTGATCGCCCGGGGTGAGGAAGGCCTCGCGCTTTCGGACCGCCGCACCCGGCTTCTTGCGACCAACCTCTTCGTCGCCATGCCGCCTTGGGTGCACGAACAATATGCGGTGCGCCTCGCCGAAGCCCTGATGGCCGAGGGCGACAACCGCGCCGCTTTGACCCTGGCTGCGACCCTCGAACTTGCCGCTGAGGACAAGCGGCAGAAGGCCAATGCCTTCATGATCCGCGCGAGGATCATCGAGAATATCGGCACCACCGACGAAGCCGTCGCCCTTTACGACCAGGTGGTCGAGACCGGCGGCCCGCGGCTTTCGGCTGAGGCCGAGCTTCGCAAGATCGCGCTGATGTGGCGGACAGGGCATCTGAAGACCGAAGAAGCTGTCGTGGTGCTGCGCGAACTCGTCACTATCTGGCGCGGCGAGAAACTCGGTGCCGGGATCACGCTGGCCCTCGCGAGGGCCTATTATTTCGACCAGCAGCTCAGCCAGGCGCTACGCCTTCTCGTTTCCCTTGCCGGATCGAGCGCGCCCGAGGAGATCACCCGGGAAGCCGAGCGGCGTATCGCAGCGATCGCCGACGACCTTTTCGTCCGGCGGATGGACCCTGCGACCATCGGTGACCTGATGGATGTCTATGAGATGGTCCGGCCCTTCGTCGCCGAAGAGGACGCGTTCTGGATGGGCGATCTCAAGCTGGCCGAGGACCTTGTCCAGGCGGGCCTCGAAGCGAGGGCGGAGACTATCATGCGCCGCGCCGAGCCCGAGGCGGTCAGCGAACAAGGCGGCCTCGATGCCCTGATGAGCGCAGCGGAGCTCATGGTCGCCTTCGGCGACAGGCCCCGGGCGCGCGCCTTCCTCGATGCGATCCCCCGCACAGGGCTGAAGGACGAAAACTTCGCGCGGTTCGAGGAAATGCAGGCTCGGTCCCTCGAAGTCGAGGACCTCAAGCCCCTTCTCGATGCAGGTGCCCGGCAGGACGTCATCGCCATCATCGCCGAGCGCGCTTGGGCGGAGGAAGCCTACGGCCTTTACGCTCAGGCCAGACAGCTCGGCGCCCCGGTGAAGAGCTGGCGCGAACCGGCTGCGGAATATCTTGCGCGCGGCGAGCGGATCGACCCTGCAACCCTTCGCGCAGACGATCCAAGACTGGTCGCATTGTCACCGGACCCGAAACCTTCCGTTTACGATGCAAACGACTTGCGTCCTTTGCTGAGGCCTAGCGCAGAAGTTGCGGGCTTAGCCGTCAATTTAACCCAGATCGGGCAAGAGCTGTCCGGAACCACGCCGGAAGCCACCTCGGCCACCCCGCGCGACCAGGACAACAACGAGACATAAAGCTATGAAATTCGGCGTCGGATTCATCATCGTCTTCCTCTCCGTGCTCGGCGGATATATGGGCGTGGGCGGCAAGCTTAGCGTGCTTTGGCAGCCCTATGAGATCGTCATCATCGTGGGCTCGGCCCTCGGTGCCTTCGTGATCTCGAACCCCAAGGGCGTCATCTTCCAGACCGGCAACACGCTGATGAGCGCGGTCAGGGGCGATGGCCTCAGGAAGGAAGACTACCTCGAGCTTCTCTCCCTCATGTTCACGATCTTCCGCGAGGGCAAGGCCAAGGGCGTGATGAGCCTCGAGAACGATATCGAGCACCCCTATGAAAGCGCGATGTTCCAGAAATATCCGCGTGTGCTGAAGAACAAGCGCGCCGTGGCATTCCTTTGCGACTATCTGCGCCTCATCTCTCTTGGCGCGGAAGACCCCAGGGAACTCGAGACCCTGATGGAAGAGGAGATCCATACGGTCACCAAGGACCTCACCCGCCCTGTGGCGGCCCTGAACGCCGTGGGCGAAGCCCTTCCCGCCTTCGGTATCGTCGCGGCGGTTCTCGGCATCATCAAGGCGATGGCCTACGTGAACCAGGCGACCGAAATCCTCGGTAAGATGATCGCCGGCGCGCTTTGCGGCACCTTCCTTGGTGTTCTTCTCGCCTATTCGATCGCCATGCCGCTGGCCGCCCTCTGCGCCACCCGCCGTGACGAGATGGTGAACTACTACGCCTCGATCAAATCGGGCCTCACCGCCTTCCTGCACGGCTACCCGCCGCAGATCGCCATCGAATATTCGCGCAAGGTCCTCTTCGACGAGGTGCAGCCTTCCTTCGACGCTGTCGAGAAGGCGACCTCCGAAGCGATCCGTGCCGCTGCGGCCGACGCCGCCTGACCCGATCTCAGCCTGGAAGGATTTTGACCCGTGGCCAAGCAAGCTGGAGATGACGGCGTAAACAGCGGCATCTGGAAAATGGTCTATGCGGACTTTACGACCGCGATGATGGCCTTCTTCCTGATCCTCTGGCTGGCCAACACCGCTTCGGATGCGGAACGGGACCTTCTGGCCGACTACTTCAACCCGATCTCGATCAGCCGTGACCAGTCCGGCTCCGAAGGGGTCCTGTCGGGCAAGGCGAACGATTCGACCGGCGTTCAGACCAATGACCGCGCGCAAAGCGACGACCCTCTTCCCATGGGCTCGGCTCTTGAGACCATGACAGAAACCGGGCCTGCGCAGCTCGACGACGTGGCCGTCGGCACCGGCGAGAGCGGCGCTGACAATGGCCTCGCCGCGCTGGAACAGAAGCTCCGCGTTGCCCTCGAACAAAGGGTCGATCCCCTGGGCCTTCAGGACGTGGTCTATGTCGAGCGGCGCAATGACGCGGTCTATATTCAGATCCATGACGACCGCGCCTTCGCCATGTTCGATGTCGGCCAGGCCCGCATGACGTCCGAAGCCGAAAAGATCTTCACCGCCCTTGGCGAGGTCCTCCGCTCAGTCCCCAATGTGGTGCGGATCGCGGGGCACACGGACTCTTCGGGCTTTGCCAATCCCGGACGCGGCAACTGGGAGCTGAGCTCCGAACGGGCCAACGCGGCGCGCCGGATCATGGAGACCGCAGGTCTCCAGCCCGACCGTATCGAGGCGGTGGAAGGCCGCGGTTCGCGGGAACCCTTCGTGCCCGCACGGCCCGACGACCCGCGCAACCGCCGGATCACCGTCAGCGTGCACGCAGATGTTTCGGAGTCGGGCGACCTTCTCTTCGGCACCCAGTAAACACTTTCTGAAACATAGCGTTAAGCTTTTCCTTCATATTAACTAATCAGCCGTAAAGGCGCATGTTTCCTCGCTTTATGCCGGTTTAAAGTCGACAGGCTAGTCATCCTCAGCGGGAGCAGTTCGCTCCGAACACGAATTGAGGATGGATCCATGTCGATTGGCAGTGCGCTTCAAACCGGCGTCAACGGGCTGAAAGCTCAGAGCACGAAACTTGCGACCATCTCGGACAACATCGCGAACTCCGCGACGGTCGGTTACAAGCGCTCCTCCGCGGAGTTTTCCTCGTTGGTCGTCAACACCGGAAGCTCATCGAGCTACACTGCCGGCGGCGTCGCCACCACGATCCGGACCGAAGTCTCCAAACAGGGCACGATCCTCGGCTCTTCCGAAGTCACCGACCTTGCGATCGCGGGCGGCGGCTTCTTCGCGGTTGCCGGGGACCCGGCGGGCAACAACTCCGCGCTGACCCGGGCAGGCAGCTTCCGTGCTGATCAATTCGGCAACCTCGTCAATCCGGGGGGCTGGTTCCTGCAGGGCTTCGCGCTGAACCCAGACGGCACCTATGCGCAAGGCACGCCGAGCCTGACCACCTTCGGTTCGATGGAAACCATCAACCTCTCCTCCATCCAGGGTACCGCGCAGGCTACCACGCAGCTGGGTTTCGCGGGTAACATTCCCGCCGACAATGTCGGGCCCTTCCAGGCATCCATGCAGTACTATGACGAATTCGGCGCCAATCAGAGCGTGACCCTCAACTGGGTCAATGCGGGTCCGAACGTCTGGAACCTCGAAATCTACGAGAACAACGTCGCGCCGGGCAACCTCATCACCTCGCTGAACGGCATCGATTTCTCGGGCGCAGGCGGTCCGCCGGCAGTAGCCGGTACCCCCGACTTCCCCGCTGGCGGTCCAACCGCCGCGGCCCTGCCCGGCTATGCCGTGGGCGGCTATGTGGAAGCGGACGGGACCTTCGAACTGACCGTCCCCGGCGGCTCGGGTACCCAGACGATCAGCATTTCGCTCGGCTCGGAGAACGGCCTCAACGGCATTACCCAGTTCGGCGGCGACTTCACCCCGCAGACCAATATCGACGGCTCGCCCCTTGGCAAGCTGCAGGAGATCGACATCGACGACGCGGGCACGATGTTCGCCATCTTCGACAATGGCGAGGTCCGCCCGATCTACCAGATCCCGCTGGTCGACGTGATCAATCCTGAAGGCCTGACCGCCATCGACGGCAACGCCTTCTCTCTCTCGGCGAACTCCGGCGACCTCCGCGTCGCCACCGCCGGGACCAACAACACCGGGTCGATCTCGGCCGGTGCCCTCGAAGGCGCCAATGTCGACATCGCCGAAGAGCTCACGACGCTGATCGAAACCCAGCGGGCCTATTCCTCGGCCGCGACCGTGGTCCAGACGGCCGCCGAAATGCTCGAAGAAGTGAACCGGATCGGCCGGTAATCCGGACGGTCTGCCTGCGGAGTAGCGTTTCATGTCGCTGACGACTGCCCTCTTCAATGCCAAGTCCGGCCTGAACTCGACCCAGAGGCAGGTCGCGGGCGCTTCGGACAACATCGCCAATGCCCGCACCCCGGGCTATGTGGCGAAGGAAGCGCGTATCACGGCGCAGAACACCGCCGGCTTCGGCAGCGGCGTCGATGCCGAGATGGTGCGCAGCCCGGTCGATTCGATCCTCCTGCGCGACGTGCGCCTCGAGGCGGCCAAGCTCGGCACCCTCGACGTACGGGCGCAGGCGGCGAACCGGGTGGCGACGGTCAGCGGCGATCCTGCGGACGAGCGCTCCCTGGCCTTTGCCTTCACCCGGCTCGAAACGGCGTTCCAGGAACTCTATGACGCGCCCGAGCGGACCGATCTTCAGCGCCAGGTCTTCCAGACCGCCGAGAACATGATCCAGCGTTTCCGCGACGTCGAGAACACGGTACAGGGCGCGCGCGTCGAGGCCGACCGGACGATCGGCGAAGGCGTTCGCATCGTCAATCAGGCGCTGACCGAGATTGCCGAACTCAACGACCTCGTCCAGAGCGGCAATGCAGGCGACACGGATGTCTCCGGCATTCTCGACCAGCGCGACCGCCTGATCGACATGGTCGCCGAACAGATCGGCATCAGGACTTTCCACCGCGAAGGCGGCGATGTGGTGATCACCACCACCGAGGGCGTGACCCTTCTCGATGGCGACCCCCGCCAGCTCGTCTTTACCCCGACGACCGTGATCGACGCCTCGACCCCGGCGGCGAGCCTTTCCGGGCTGACCGTGGACGGTTTCGACATCGCGCCGCGCCCCCCGGCCGGGCCCCAGGATCTCCGTTCGGGCATGATCGCCGGCGCCTTCATCGCTCGTGACCAGGATCTCGTCGAATACCAGGCGCAGATCGACGCGCTGGCCAAGGAAACCATCGTCCTCTTCCAGGACGCCGACGCCACGGTCCCCGCAGGCCCGCCGTGGCAGGCGTCGCTCTTCACCGGCTTTGCCGGCGCAGGCATCGATCCGGCCGCAGGTGCAGGCGCGATCGTCGGGCTGGCCGGCGAGCTGGCGCTCAATCCGCTGGTCGATCCCGATGCCCCCGGAGGCGATCTCAGCCGCATCCGCGACGGTGTCCTGACCGGCGGCGGCAACCCCGCAGGCTTCAAGGACCAGATCGAAGGCTGGCTCTCGGCCCTCTCCTCTCCCCGCGGTTTCGCGCCCGCGGCCGGGCTCAGCGGGTCGGCGACCCTTCAGGCCTTCGCCAGCGAGCTTTCCACCGGGCATATCAGCGACCGGGCCAATCTCGAGACCCTGGCCGACCGCTCACGGACGATCTTCGATACGCTCGAGAACCGCCGTTATAACGAGAACGGCGTCAATGTGGACGAAGAAAGCGAACGGCTCCTCGAACTCGAGCAGGCCTATGCCGCCAACGCCCAGGTCATCAACGTGATCGCCAGGATGTTCGACGAACTCCTGGCACGCATCACCTAATCGGGGACGAGAATGATGAAACCGATCTCGACATTCGGCCAGACCAGCCTGCGCAACGCCCAGCTGAGGCGCCTCGAAGGTGACCTCGCCATCGCCAACCAGGAGCTGGCGAGCGGCAAGAAGAACGACATCGGCAAGTCCGCCGGTGCCGGTCTCATCAACCTTCAGATGCTGCGCAACCAGTTCTCCGAGAACGACAGCTACCTGCGCTCCATCAACCTCTTCGAGCAGCGTTACGAGCTGATGGACGGTGCCTTCGGCGAGACCGAAAAGGCCGTGCAGGAACTCGTCAAGGTCGCCTCGATCAACGGCGCCGATGCGCTGGACAGTGCGTCCACCGTTCCGCTTCTGGCTGAGAGCGCCATCGAACGGATGATCACGGCGCTGAATGTTTCCATCGGCGGGCGCTATCTTTTCGGCGGCGACAATGTCGACCGCCCGCCCCTTCAGGCTCTGGACGTTCCGAACACCAACGGCTTCACCCCCGACCAGATCATCGAAGCCGCCATAGCCGGCACCGGCCCCGCCGCGCCGCTGAACAGCGGGGTCGACCAGACCGCCCCGGCGACCGCGGCGGACAGTCTCGACCTCCTCGCCCGGATGGAATCGATCTTCCAGGGCGCCAACGCGCTTGGCGGCCCGCCGATCGAGGATTTCAGCTTCGAGAACACCCTCTTCAACGGTGAACTCGGCGGTATGCTGGCCGAGGTCCGGCTGCCCGAGAACCAGTATGAGGGCCTGGGCAACGCCCAGTTTGTCCAGGGCCTGCGCGACGTTCTTCAGGGTGCGTTCATTCTCAAGAATGTCGACCTGACGGAAGTTGCGGACGATGCGGCCTATCAGACGCTGATGACCGGTGACGCGGCGAATGACGGCGCGCTCGACCTCATCACCCGCGGGCTCGATGCCATCCTTCAGACCCGGGTCAATTTCGGTTTGACCTGGAAGGTCGTGAACGAAAGCCAGCTTGCGACCGAGGCCCAGAACGCGCTTCTGAACAACGAGATCGTCTCGATGGAGCAGGTCGACCGCGCCGAGGTGACCACCCGCCTTCTCGATCTCGAGACCCAGCTTCAGGCCAGCTACTCCGCCACCGGACGGGTGATGCGCCTGAACATCTGGAATTACGTACGCTGACGCTGACGCTGACGCGCGAGAGACCACCCCCACCACCACCGATCGCGCGAAAGCCTGGCCGCCCCGTTCCGACAGGATCGGGGCGGTTTTCTTTCGAGCTCGTTGCGCGCAAATGGGCCGGAAGCAGGCACGACGAAAATCCGCCCGGCAGCGGACCTTTCAGCGATGGAAATGGAGAGCTGGAGCGGGCGGCCGCTTCGCCTCTCTTTGATATGTTTTGCTGGCGGCACGGACCGCCCGCTCCCGGCGCTTTTTGCAAGAGGCCCCCACGGAGCGCTTTAATCTCTCGCCGGTGGGCAGGGGCGCGTCACCTCCCCTGCGCCGAACCGGGCGCCGCCCCCCTCACCGATACCGTGACGTCCGGACCGTCTCCATGTCGTGACGGGGAAGCAGGACGAGGATAGCCCATGCGGGCCCGTGCGGGGATAAACGAACCGCCCGCAAAGGCGGCAAAAGTCAAACCGGTGTGAGACGATGCTCCCGCAAGGCGCTGGCGGCCTATCTCGGTCCGACGACCACATGCTGGGAGCTTGTCATGGCCCGTCTTTCCATTGCGCTTGGCGCATCCGTTCTCGCCCTCTCGTCCCCCGCCGCCTGGGCCCAGGCCGGCGCGGGGAGCAGCGAGGCCGCTGCAAGGGAAGACCGGGGTCGTGAGGGGGTCGAGATCGTCGGCCATGTCCTCAAGCCGATCCCCCTCGAATGGAGCGAGGAGCGGATGGGGAGGCTCGCCCTGCCCGAGGGTTTCGCCATCAGCGTCTTCGCGAAGGATTTGCAGAACCCCCGCATGATCCGCATCGCCGATGACGGCACGGTCTATGTGACGAGGCGTGAGCTCGGCGATGTGCTGATGCTGAAGGACGAAGACGGCAATGGCCGCGCCGACCGCCGCGAGGTCGTCGCCGGGAAGGAGGACATGCACGGCATCGAGCTTGCTGGGAACGACGTCTATCTGACGACGGTTCATGAGATCATGCGGACCACCAGGAAAGAGGACGGCACCTTCGGTGCGCTCGAGGTGATCGTCGACGACCTGCCCGAAGGTGGCCAGCACCCCAACCGCATGGTGGTGATGGGCCCTGATGGCAAGCTCTACGTCTCGGTCGGATCGACCTGCAATGCGTGCGCGGAGACGAGCGAGGAGAACGCCACCATCGTCACGATGAATAAGGACGGCTCGGACCGGGAGGTGCATGCGAGCGGGCTGAGGAACACCATCGGCTACGGCTTCGAACCAGCGACCGGGCAGCTCTACGGTTTTGATCACGGCATCGACTGGCTGGGCGACAACGAGCAGCACGAAGAGTTCAACAAGATCGAAGCGGATGCCCGCTACGGCTGGCCCTATGTCTATGCCATGAGCCGCTTCAACCCGCAGGACGTGCCGCCGGGCGGGGTGACGTTCACTCAGTACGCCGAAGGAAGCGTCGAGCCGATCGGTCTTCATACGCCCCATTCCGCCCCGATGCAGATGGCGTTCTATACCGGCGATGCGTTCCCTGAAGACTATCGCGGCGACGCCTTCATCGCGCTCAGGGGGTCGTGGAACCGCCGCCCGCCTTCGGGCTATGAGGTGCTGCGCGTCGATTTCGAGGATGGTGAGCCCGTCGCGATGGAGCCCTTCCTGACCGGGTTCCTGATGGAGGACGGGGAAAGCCCCACGGGGTGGGGTCATATGGGCAGGCTCGCCGGGCTCGCGATGGGCCCGGACGGCGCGCTCTACCTGTCCGACGATACCGGCGGCATCATCTACCGTATCAGCTATGAAGGCGATGACGCAGAAGAGCGCGATGCGCCGAGCTTCACCAACACGTCCGGAACCCGGATCGGCCTCGTCGCGGACGCCGCGGAAGACGCAGGCCAGAGAGAGCGTTCGGACGGGAACTGACAAGGAAAGACCCGCCCTCGGGGTGAGGGCGGGTTCGGCCCGGCCGGGCTGGCCGGGAAACTCGTGGTGCCGCTCTTTCGGCTTAGGCCGCTGCGGTCTTCTTTTGCGCAATCGCCTTGCGCCCGCCGCCGCCGAGGCGCTGGACCACGGTGTTTTCCGGACGGTCGAGCTTGTAGCCGCGGCAGTAGACGGTCTCGATGAACTGCTGCCCGCCGGTCGCGTCCGACAGCTTCTTGCGCAGCTTGCAGATATAGACGTCGATGACCTTGTCGAAGGGCTCGCAGTCCATCGATCCGTAAACCGCCGAATAGACGCTTTCCTTGGATACGACACGCCCGACATTCTGGGCGAGATAGGAGAAGATGGCGTGCTCGCGGTGGCTGAGCTTGATGCGCTGACCACCGACCTCGGGGTCGCGGCCATCGTAGAAGATCGTCAGCTTGCCAAGCTTGAATGCCGTCGAGGCCTGGCCGAGAAGGCGGCGCGAGCGGGCGAGGATCCGGGCTTTCAGCTCCGGCGCGTTGAAGGGTTTGACGACGAAATCATCGGCGCCCGCGCTGAAGGCCCTGACGGCGAGCTGGGGGTTCTTGGTGTCCGAAAGAAGGATCACCGGCGTTTCGCCGCAACCCTCCCGCAGGTTCTCGATCAGATGGCATGGCTCCTCCAGAGAGCCCACCAGGATGGCAGCGTAGTGGGCCAGGTCCTTGCCTGCCACCACGTCGAGCTCTTCGTCGCTCGACAGCACATCCACATCGATCTGAGACGTCTTGCAGCGCGCAACAAGCGCTTCGGCAATCGTCGTGTTCGGTTCCAACAGGATAATCCGCATGCTCTCTCACCGTACTGTAGTAACCGCTCAGTTTGCCCTGCGAGCGGCGCCCCTTCGCCCATGGCTTCTGCCGGTACGGGGGGCTATCGGTCCTGACCCTGAACCGAAAAAGTAGCGAATCCGTCACCATCGGATTCAGCATTCAGTAGGAATTGAAACCGTTAAGAAACCATAACGCCAGGTGAAAAGAGCGAAGTTTTAAAGCCCGTTTCATGCCGCTCTGCATGATGCGGCGCATGATGAGCTTGGTTCGAGCGGCGGCCAGAGCTGCCTATTCCCTTGATATGCGCGGCTTTTCCCGCGCCATGGTCCTTGGTGCCGCCATCCTGGTGGCGGGGATCGGCGCGGCGGATGCGTCGAGGCTCAAGGACATCACCAAGATCGAAGGGGTGCGGGAGAACCAGCTTATTGGTTACGGCCTCGTCGTCGGCCTCGCCGGTTCGGGCGACCGGACCCAGAACGCTCTTTTCACCGAGCAGTCCCTGCGCGCCATGCTCGAGCGCTTCGGTGTTGCCCTCGATAACCAGCGCATCCTTCAGACCCGCAACACCGCCGCGGTGATCGTCACCGCGTCCCTGCCCGGCTTCTCGCGTCCCGGCGACAAGATCGACGTGACGGTCTCGGCGCTGGGCGATGCGCGCAGCCTTCAGGGCGGCACGCTTCTTGTCACCCCGCTGACCGGCGCGGACGGCAATGTCTACGCGGTGGCGCAGGGCTCTTTGATCATCGGCGGCTTCTCGGCCCAGGGCGCAGCCGCCTCCGTCCAGCGCGGCGTGCCCACCCAGGGCCGCGTCCCCGAAGGGGCGACGGTGGAACGTGAGCTGAGCTTCCCGATCAACGAACTCGACCGGGTGCGCCTCATCCTCTCCAACCCTGACTTCACCACCGCCAACCGCATCGCCGCGGCGATCGACGAGCGCCTGTCGGGCCGCTTCGCCCGCGCCATTGACCTCGCCACCGTCGAGGTCTCCGTCCCCGCCGCCTATCGCGGCGAGGTGACGACCATGCTCGCGGAGCTTGAAGTCCTCGATGTCGAAGTCGACGAAGTCGCAAGGGTCGTGGTGGACGAAAGCTCGGGCACCATCGTCATCGGCAACAATGTGCGGATCTCGCCGGTGGCCATCGCCCACGGCAACATCACCATCAGCATTTCCGAGCGGCCCATCCCGTCCCAGCCCTCCCCCTTCAGCCGGGTCGGTGAGACGGTGGTCGTGCCGCGTACGGATATCGGCGTCGAAGAGGAGCTGGGCTCCGGCTTCAAGGTGGTCGAGCCCAACGTGACCCTTCAGGAGTTGGTGGACGGCCTGAACGCGATGGGCGTGAGCCCCCGCGACATGATCTCGATCCTCCAGACGATCAAATCAGCCGGCGCGCTTCAGGCCGAACTCGTGGTGCAATGATGAGCGAAATCGCAAGCCTCACCCCCATCGCCGCGCAGACCACCCCGGAGCTCGATCTTCAGGGTGCGGCGCGCAAGCTCAAGGCGTCCGCCCCTGCCGATGTGCGCGAGGCGGCAGAGGGTTTCGAGGCGGTTCTCCTCAACCAGTTCGTCTCCTCCATGTTCAAGGGCATGAAGACCGACGGCCTCTTCGGCGGCGGTCAGGGCGAGAAGATGTGGCAGGGCTTCATGGTCCAGCACATTGCCGACGCATTTGCGGAGCGCGGCGGCATCGGCATTGCCGACATGGTGGTCCGCGAGATGACCAGATCCGCTGAGATCGAAGGGGGCAAGGAATAATGACCCGCTCTTTTGGCAAGTCGGGCGCCGTCGACCCGAAAGAACTCTTCCCTGAATTCCGCCGCGCCGAAGAGGCGAAGCCGGAAGCGGAAGAAGCAGCGCCCGCGCCTGCTGCGCCCAAGCGCGAGCCCGCGATCCTTTCGATCATGGCGCGCCTTGCCGAGCTTCTGGCCGAGGAGACCCGCCTGATCCGGGAAGGCAAGTACGACGCCTTCCACGAACTTCAGCGCCAGAAAGGCGATCTGATCCGCCAGGCCGAGCGGCTCGAGCACGACCCGCGCGCCAAGGCGCAGATCTCCGAGATCGACCAGGACGACCTGCGCAGCCGTCTCGAGGAATTCAACGAGACGGTCGAAGGCAATATGCGCGCGATCGGCGCCGTGAAGGACGCGCTGACCCAGGTGCGCTCCCAGGCCATCCGCAAGCTTGAAGAAGAAAAGGGCGACGGCGTCTACAGTCGAGACGGCGGCCGCAAGAGTCTTCACCACCTGTCTCTTAATGGGACACAAGTGAAGCTGTAGCTTTCACGAGCGCTTAATATAGCGCTCGTAATCTCCAAGAGCACTTCGGTTCGTGAGGGAACCGCACTGCCCGGCGTCAGAAGGCGCTCCTGTAGAAACTTGAGAACACAAGGAGCCTTGAGACATGGCATCTCTGCTTACCAACGCGTCTGCGCAAACCGCGCTTCGCACTCTTCGGACCGTTCAGTCGAACCTCCAAGAAACCCAGGACCGTATTTCCACCGGTCTCAAAGTCCGCAGCCCGAAAGAAAACGCCGCGTTCTTCCTGGTCGCTCAGACCGTCAAGGGTGACGTTGCGGTTCTCGACGGCCTCAAGGACAACCTGACGGTCGGCGTCAACACCGCCAAGACCGCCAGTGCTGGCCTCAACGGCGTCACCAGCGACATCAACCAGATCCAGACCGCGCTGACCACCGCGCAGACCGGTACGGCTCTGAACGAAGTCCAGTTCGCCATCGGCCAGGTCGTCGAGCAGATCGAAGGCCAAGTCGACGCCACGTCGTTCAACGGTGTGAACCTTCTGGCCGGCAACGACACCACGACGCTGACCACCACGATCACCCGTGACAACGGTTCGTTCGAACTGTCGACCTACACCCTTCAGGGTCAGAACCTCGACAGCCTCGAGCTCGCCGGTGTGGCTCAAGGTGGCTTTACCAACGTTCAGGCAGAGGCTCAGTTCGACGCTCTTAGCCGTGCGTTCAACTCCGGCTTCGCCGATCGCCTCGATGCTCGTGGCGATGGTTCTGTCGAACTCGACATCGCGCAAGCTAACACTGACTCGATCCTGACAGTTGAGGGCGGCGCTGGCACTGAAACCGGCAACGTGTTCACGTTCTACGGTTCTGAGGACGATCGCAACTTCCTCGCGTCGATCGGCATTACGACTACGAACCTGGGCAAAGTCGGCAACGATACGTCGCAGGACGTCATTCAGATTGACGACATCACTGCTGCGCCTGACCAGGCTCTTGTCGATAACTACTACACCGATGGCAACGCCGGTGGCGGTGCGAACGCCTTGACCTATGGCGGCCTCGCTGGCTATACTGGTGGTGATCAAGCTGCTGCAGTTGACTACGTTGCCTCCAAGGCAAACGCGTTCGCAACCGCTGGTGGTGACGCCTTCGCTTCGGGCGCTGAATTCCTTCAGAACGCTGTCTTCTCCGACGCCAACCTGCGTGAATTCGCCAACGACTCGGGCTTCCGTGCCGTTGCGCGTCAAATCAACGTCTCTGACGAAACCACTGGCAACGTCCAGGCCGGCTTCGTTCTGGCTGACAGCCTGATCGCACGGGTCAACATCTCGGCCACCGTCATCGGTGTGTTCGAATCGACCCTCGACAGCCGTCAGACCTTCCTCGGCGACCTGACCGACTCCCTCGAGCTCGGTGTTGCCGCTCTGACCGAAGCGGACCTGACCGAAGAGTCGAGCCGCCTGCAGAGCTTCCAGGTTCAAGAGCAGCTGGCCACCCAGGCCCTTTCGATTGCGAACCAGCGTCCGCAGTCGCTCCTGTCGCTCTTCCGTTAATCGGCAGACTGACTTCGGTGCCCGGAGGATCTTCTCCGGGCACCACCCAATCTTCGGTAGAATCACCAAGATCTATAAGGACGAGAAGTGTCTATGTACGGCAGGGCAAAAGCGCGGGAGGCCTACAAGCAGACGATCACCGAGACCGAGGAGCCTCGTGAGATCGAACGCAAGGTCTTTCTGCAGATTACCGGTGAACTCGAACGCGCATCGCGCGAGGACAAGTTCCCTCTATCGCCCACGGCGCTCGATGCGCTGAACCGCAATCAGAAGCTCTGGGGTGAGCTGATGTTCGATTGCGCTTACAAGGATAACCCCCTCCCCGATCAGCTGAAAGCCGGGATCATCTCCCTGGCCCTGTTCGTGGACCGCCACACCCCGCACGTGATCTCCGGCGAAAAGGACATGGGTCCGCTTCTCGAGATCAACCGCAACATCATCAGGGGTCTCGCCGGCGCCATGCCTGAGCGGGAACCCATGCAGGCGGTCGGTTGAAGCCATGGGACTGAGACTGAGACTCCGTCCGCATGAGCGGATCATCGTCAACGGCTGTGTGCTGACGAATGGCGACCGGCGCAACACGATCACCGTGTCGAGCTTCGGTCAGGTCCTGCGCGGCAAATATGTGCTGCAGCCCGAAGACGCGCGCACGCCCCTGCAACGGCTCTACTTCACGATCCAGATGCTGCTGATCTCGGGCTGTGATGAACAGATGCGGCGCCATGCATCCAAACTGGGCGCCTTCGTCTTTACCCATATGGAAAGCGACGAGGAACGCGCGACGCTTCTTGCCGCGATGGACATGGTCCACACCCAGGATTTCTACAAGGCGCTCGTGAAGCTCCACCCCCTTCTCGATCTTCCCGTGAAGACCGAAGGCGGAAAGGCCGCTTCCGTGCCCAAGGAACTCGACGCCGAGAACCGGGCCTTCCACGCCGCCGCCGAGCAGCGGCTTAATGGAACGCTCATGGAAACGGCGCACTGACAGGATATCGGACCCTCTTCGGAAGGGATTGGCGCCATGACATCGACTTATCTGAGCTACATCAACTTCCAGCGTAGCTACGGGCGACCGGCCCAGCCGGTCGACGTCGAGAAGGTCGAGCCCGACCGCAAGCTCGTCGACGAAGGCGCCTATTTCAGCGTCCGTATCCAGAACGTATCGTCGGGCCGGGAGCTCGTTCAGGACGAGCGGCTCCTCTCCTATGTCCTGACGGCCTTCGATCTCGACCACGAGATCAACAACAAGGATTTCGTCGCGCGGGTGCTGGACGAAGGCGTTTTCGACGTCTTCCGCCCCTTCGAAAGCCTCTCGGACCGCCCCGCCCCTGGCACCAACCCGATCAACGAGCTGGCCGAGACCTTCTGGTTCGGCGAAGACAAACCCACCGCGTTCCGCAAGGACATCGCCGTGGACGCCGTTGTCGAGCGCTTCACGAAGACCTTCGGCATCTCGCCGAACGCCGAGACCCAGACCTTCATCGACGAGAAGACCGCCTATTTCCGCGCCAATGCGAGGTCGGTCTTCAACGCCAAGCAGCTCGTGGATGACCCCGAGCTCGCCGGCTACATCGTCCGTGCCTTCGGACTTGAAAGCCAGGCGGGCAACAAGGAGCTGATCCAGCGCGCCCTTGAAGCAGGGGTCTACAATCCCGGCTCGGGCGCCCTCAAGGAAGGCTCCCTCGCCAACACCCTTCCGGACAGCCGCTACGAGATGATGGCCAAGGCGTTCGGTTTTGCCGAGACCGGCGATCTCAACGTCAAGAACGAGAAGTTCCGCCAGAGCATCGTCGAGCGCTACAACCGCAACACGATCCGCAACGAGGCCGAGGCGGAAGCTGCCGCATCGGCCCCCAGGGCCCGCGCCAAGACGCCGCCGCTGATCCAGCGCGACATCGACTATTTCCGCGAGAACATCGGCAAGGTGTCCTCTCCCGAAGAGCTTCTCGAGGATGAGCGGCTCTACCGCTTCGCCCTCTCCGCCTTCGACCTTGAAAGCCAGATCCCCTCGCGGGCGCTGGTCAAGAAGGTGCTGGAAGAAGGCGTGCGCGACGACGACGCCCTCGCCAACCAGCTCGTCGACCAGAAATGGAAGACCTTCGCCCGCGCCTTCGCCTTCGCCGAAGTGGGCGACCGCAACGTGCGCAACGGAAGCTTCGTGGACGGTGTGGTCGAGCGCTACACCCGCGTGAAGCTCGAAAGCGATGCGGGCGAGGACAATCTCGGCGTCCGCCTCGCCGCTTATTTCGACCGCAAGGCGCAGAACTTCACGAGCTGGTTCAGCGTCCTCGCCGACAAGGCTTTGCGGGAGGTGGTCTTCACGGCCTTCGACCTGCCCAACGAGATGCAGCAGACGAACCCGGACAAGCTCGTTTCCATCTTCGAAAGCCGTATGGATATCGAGGACCTTTCCGACCCTGAAAAGCGCGCCAAGTTCATCGAGCGCTTCACGCTGATGTACGACATCAGGAATGGCGGGCCGGGCGGTGCGGGCTCGAGCCTTCTTGCGCTCTACAACGTGGCGCCCCTTGGGGCGGCGTCGGACAGCGGCATCATCTCGGTCGACCCGGCGACGGCCAGCGCCAAGATCTTCGCCTGAGCCCTTCGCGCTTCAGGCGCCCTGCTCCATTCGCCTCAGCGGCTGGAGGGTCTGACCCTCCGCCGGCTCCTCTCCGGCCTGCGCAGGCACGGCTGATGAGGGACGCATGCCGGTGACCAGTTCATGGAGGCGGTCCATCGCTTCGGGCGCGGCTTCGGTTTCGTGACGGTCCTGGGCGCAGAAGGCTTCGATGGCCGGAACCTTCTCCAGCGCCATGTCCGTTTCGGGATCGGAACCTTTCTTGTAGAGCCCGATCGAAATGATGTCCCGCTTCTCTTCGTAGACAGAGAGAAGCCGTCGCGCCGCGCTCGTCACCTGCCCGTCTTCAGGCGCGTTGTAGCAGTCGGGCGCCAGGCGCGAGACCGAACCGGGGATGTCGATCGCAGGGAAACGCCCGCGGGTCGCGATCGTCCGTGAAAGGACAAGGTGCCCGTCGAGGATACCGCGGGTGGCGTCGGCCACCGGGTCCTCGTGGTCATCGCCGTCGACGAGCACGGTCGCGGCGAGGGTGATGTCCCCCTGCTCGTCCATGCCGGGGCCTGAGCGTTCGAGAAGATGCGCCAGCTCGCCGAAGACCGAAGGCGGGAAACCCCGCGCCGAAGGCGGCTCGCCCACGGCAAGACCGATCTCGCGCAAGGCGTGGGCGAAGCGGGTCACCGAATCCATCATGCAGAAGACGTGGCGGCCCCGCTTTCGCTGGTCCTCGGCCACGGCCATGGTGAGATAGGCGGCCTGGCGCCTGGCCAGCGGGCTTTCGTCCGAGGTCGCCACGATGACGATGGAGCGCGCGAGCCCCTCTTCGCCCAAGTCGCGCTGCAGGAACTCCTGCACCTCGCGGCCCCGCTCGCCGATCAGGCCGATGACGTTGACATCGGCGGCGGAGGAGCGGGCCAGCATGGAAAGAAGCGTCGACTTGCCGACGCCCGAGCCTGCGAAGATGCCCATCCTCTGCCCGCGGCAGATCGGCGTGAAGGCGTCGATGGCGCGGATGCCGGTATCGAGCATGCCGCCCACGCGGCGCCTTGCGAAGGCGGGAGGCGGTGTCCCTTTCAAAGGCGTTGCGAAGGGTCCTTCGGGCAGTGGGCCCTTGCCGTCGATCGGCTGGGCCATCGGGCCGATCACCCGACCGAGCCAGCCATCCGAGACCCTGATGCGGAAACGCTTTTCAGGAAAGGTCACCCGTGCGCCCGACGCCACGCCTTCGGTGTCGGCGAAGCTCATGAGGAGGGACTGGTCCTCCTCGACGCCCACCACCTGGCACTGGAGCGGCTTCATGTTACGCCGTTCGACCGTACAGAGATCGCCCGCCGAGAGGACACCCGAAAGCCCGCGCACCTTCAGGACCATTCCGAGGGCGGAAGCGATCTCGCCTTCCCAGACCGGACCGGGAAGACCGCGCAGGCGCGAGGCGGCCTGGTCGAGAATGCCAAAGGCGGATGCTGCGTTCTTCGCGCTCATGGGCTCTCCTTCTGAAAGCCCGGCTGTCCTGCCCCACGACCTTTTATGCGGGTTTAAGGCAACGCTGTTTGTTTTCGCCGGTACACGTGAAGAGGTATCCGGCATGATTGAAGGCATCAGCCTGTTCCAGACGGTGACCAACAAGATGAGCTATATGGGCGTGCGCCACACGCTTCTGGCCCAGAACGTCGCCCATGCCGACACCCCCGACTACAAGGCGCAGGACCTCAAGCCGTTCTCTGAATCGCTGAGGACCGTTCAGGCCACCAACATGATGGCGACCCATGGCCGCCATATGGTCGCCGAGCTGGGCAACACCAGCTTCCGCGAGGAATACCGCGTCGAGGGCTGGGAAGTCGAACCCTCGGGCAACCAGGTTTCCCTTGAGGAACAGATGATCAAGTCGGCCGACAACAGCCGCGACTACCAGCTCGCCACCCAGCTCATGAAGAAGCACGCGGCGATGCTCAAAGCCACACTCTCCACCCGGGGTTAAGGAAGACAGCCATGGACGCCATTTCCGCCACCATGAAGATCGCCGCCTCCGGCCTTGAAGCGCAATCCCTGCGTGTCCGGATGGTTTCGGAGAACATCGCCAACGCCCAGAGCCTCGGCTCGGCCCCCGGCGCGGACCCTTACCGGCGCAAGACCATCGTCTTCGAACCGAGCTTCGACCGCGCGCTTGGCGCTTCGGTGGTTGACGTGAAGAGGATCGGCACCGATCCGGGCGATTTCGAGCTGTCCTACGACCCCACCCACCCCGCGGCCAACGCCCAGGGCTATGTGAAGATGCCCAACGTCAATCCGCTGATCGAGATGACCGACATGCGCGAAGCCACCCGCTCCTATGAGGCCAACCTCAACATGGTTGAGCAGGCCCGCGGCATGGCCATGGCCACCCTCGCCCTTCTCGACCGCTGAGCCTTAGGAGACTGACCCGATGATCGACGCACTCGCAGCCGTCAACGCCGTTGCCTCCACCCAGTTCGCGCAGGGCCCCACCGCCTCGAGCCAGGCGGAGAAGGCGGGCGCCCCGGCCATGTCCTTCACCGAGGCGCTGAAGAACACCGCCACGCAGCAGGTGAACACCGTTCAGCACTCTGAGCAGATGACGATGCAGGCGATGCACGGCAAGGCGTCGCTTCAGGACGTGGTGCAGGCCACCGTGCAGGCGGAGCTGGCCGTGGAAGGCGCCCTGGCGATCAGGAACAAGCTGATCGAGGGCTACCAGGAAATCATGAGGATGCCAGTCTGATGACCGAGGCGGATGTCATCCAGATCATCCGTGAAGGCTTCATCACCGCGATGGTGATCTGCGGTCCGCCGCTGATCGCGGGCACGGTCACCGGCCTTTCGGTCGCGCTTTTCCAAGCCCTGACCCAGGTGCAGGAGATGACCCTGACCTTCGTGCCGAAATTCGCCGCGATCTTCCTGACCATCGTTCTCTGCCTGCCGCTGACTTTCCAGCAGATTTCGAACTACGCCTCGCTGATCGGCGACAAGATCATCAGGGGCGGCTGAGCGAAAAGCAGCCCTTGCTGACAAGTTCCGTAGGCTGCGCCGCGGCTTCGCCTCTATCCATCGAAGCGTCACTCCGAAAGGATATGCTCGATGCAGAAACCACTTTATGCCCTTGCGGTATCATGTGCTCTCGGGTTCACGTGCCAAGCTCTTGGTGCGGAACGTATTTTCCTCGACGCCGGTATCGATGGCGGTGCCCTGACCGCAGATTTCAGAGGGCAGATCGTTCTCGAAAGCTTCGATTTCGGCCTCGGTCAGCCCGAGGCGGGGGGCGTCGGCCGCGGACGCGTCTCGAGGGCCTGCCGCTTCGACGAGCTGACGACGGCCAAGCGCATCGACGACGCCACCGCCGACCTCATCGAAGCGGCGGCGCTGGGACGTGTCTTCCCCGAGATCACCATCACCCTCACTCGTCCTGCCGAGAATGGCGTGCTGCCAGCTCTTCAGCTCACCCTCCGCGAAGCCCGGGTTTCCCGCTTCGAGACCATGGCCGATGACGGCAGCATGACCGAAATGGTCAACTGGCGCTTCCGGGAGGTCTTGGGCGAAGTGTTCGTGCAGAACCGCAATGGCGGCCTTCGCAGCGAGCCCTTCAACGTCACCTGTTTCTAGCAGCGGCGGCTTTCGCGCTCAGCCCAGATAGATCGGGCTCGAGGGGTAACGCACCCGCGGCGGCATCTTGGTCGCGAGGAAGAAGCCAAGGGTCAAAGGCCCCACCCGGCCAAGAAACATCAGGAAGCAGATGACGATGCGGCCGGGCTCCGACAGCTCGCCGGTCACGCCCTGGCTCAGGCCCACCGTGCCGAAGGCGGAGGCCGCCTCGAAGAGGATATCGAGGAAATCCCCTTCTTCGGTGATGACGAGGACGAAAAGCGCCAGCACCACGACCCCGCCGCTGATCGTCAGAAGCGCCATCACCTTGAGGATCTGGTCGAGTTCGATCCCTGCGCCGAACGCGTGAAGCCGCTCCTCGCGCCGGAAGAACGCGGCGGTAGCGAGAAGCGCGACGATGAAGGTCGTCACCTTGATGCCCCCGGCCGTCGAAGTCGGCCCGCCGCCGATGCCCATCAGGACGACCGTCAGAAGCGTCGTGCCGTCGCGCATGGCGGACGTATCGACGGTGTTGAAGCCCGCCGTGCGCGGGGTCACGCCCTGAAACCACGCGGCCCAGAACCGGTTGCCCGCGCCCTCAATGCCGCCCAGGGTGCCCGGGTTGTTCCATTCGAGGAGCGCAAAGCCCCCGACGCCTGCCCCGATCAGGGCAGCGGTTCCCACCAACATCAGCTTCGTATGCAAGGAAAAGCGGCGCCATTCCCGTAAGCGAAAGAGATCGGAGAGGACCGCGAAACCAAGACCGCCCACGATGAAGAGTGCCGTGATGACGATGTTGACCAGCGGGTCGCCCGCGTAGCGGGTCAGGCTGTCCGGAAAGAGCGAGAAGCCGGCATTGTTGAAGGCGGAAACGGCATGGAAGAACGCCTGCCATAGCCCTTCCATCAGCCCGTGATCGGGCACCATGACAATCGCGAGGAGCAGGGTCCCGGCAAGCACCGCCGCGACCACCACCTGGAAGATAACACCGACCAGCCCCAGAAGCTGTGAAAGCGAGGTCTGGCCGAGGTCTTCTTGCAGGAAGAGCTTCTGCGGCAATCCGATCGGCAGGCCGAGCGAGCGAAGGACGATCACCGCGAAGGCCATGAGGCCAAGCCCGCCGAGCTGGATCAGGGCAGCGATCACCCCCTGACCGAAGACGGTCAGCGTGGTGCCGGGGTCGATCACCACGAGCCCGGTCACCGTCACCGCCGAAGTCGCCATGAACAGGGCGTCGGACCAGGTGATCGGCGCCTGGAGGGCGGCAGGCAGCTTGAGAAGCGCCGCACCGGAAAGGATGAGGACCAGATAGAGAAGCGCCAGGACGGCAGGGGGCGGCAGCCTGACCGCCCCGGCGCGGAGGGAAGAGCTTTCTCGCAAACCCACAGTCCCCGCGCCCCGTCAGCCCTTGTCGGCGAAGAGGCGCATCGCCTGACGCGTTCCGACGAGAAGCAGGGTGTCGCCGTTCTCGATCGCCTCGTCCTCCGCCGCCCGGCGCGGCCGGCCGTCGCGCAGGATGCCGAGGCAGTCGAGGTCGTGGCGCTCGCCAAAGCGCACCTCCGCGATGCGGCGTCCGACAAAGCGCGTCGGCGTTTCGATCTGGGCGAAGTGGAGCCCTTCGGTCAGACGCACCGAGCCGCGCATGAGGGGGTTGTGAAGCGCCTGGGCGACAAGCTCGCCATAGGTCTCCTCCGGGCTGAGGGTTCGGTGGACCCCGATCTGCGTAAGGATGCGGGCATGGGTCGATGAAGACGACTTCGCCCAGACTTGCGGGACACCGAGATCCTTCGCGTTCATCACGGCGAGGATGTTCGCCTCGATATTCGTCGCCATGCAGACCACCGCAACGTCGTAGGAGCCAAGCCCCGCCTCCTTCAGCGCCTTGATGTCCCGCGCATCGGTGATGACCGCACGGCTGAGATCCTCGTCGAGGCTCGACACCGCAGCCTCGTTGCTGTCCACCCCCATGACGTGATCGCCGAACCGGGCCAGATGCCGCGCCACCGCGCTCCCGAAGGTACCAAGACCGATCACGGCCACATTGCGCGATGCAGGCATCTGAACTCCGCAGAGACCGCCGCGAATGCGCCGCGCGCCCCTCACTTTCCGAAGACATAGTAGCGCCCCGACATTCGGCGAGGTTTCGGCGACTATCTGCCAGACACTTCTGATCGTTCGCCGCTGAGCGAAGCGATGCAAAATACGACGTTCTATCTTGTGACGAGCGAGCGGGCCTGTCAGGACCGCAAAGTCGACGCGTGCTCGTTTTGAATGGGACATAGACCAAGGGACTTTTCCGATGCCGACAGTTGTCCGCTCATTGCAATGGATATGCGCCAGCGCCGTCGCCGCTTTCTCCGTCCCGCATGCCTTTGCCCAGGATGAAGGCGCGCTGTCTTCGCTTCTCGATCCCTATCGGGGTGAGCGGCCCGGCGGGGCGGCGGTCGTGATCGAGGATGGCGAGGTGATCTTTGCCGAGGCGGTCGGCCTTGCCGATCTTGAGCGGGGTGCGGCCTTCACCCTCGATACGCCGGTCCAGACCGGGTCGGTCGCCAAGATGTTCACGGCTTATGCGGTCGTGCTTCTGGAACAGGAGGGCGCGCTTTCCTTCGATGACGAGGTGCGCGGCATCATCGGGGAACTGCCCGATTACGGGCACCCGTTGACCATCCGGCACCTGCTCAACCACCAGAGCGGCCTGCGCGATCAGTGGGGGGCGTTCTGGATGGCGGGCTATGGACCGAGCGACCTGGCCGAGCACGAGGTCATGCTGCGTTACATCACGCGGCAGGAGGAGCTCGATTTCGCTCCCGGTACGGAATATAATTACGTCAACAGCAACTACACCCTGCTTGCCGAGATCGTCCAGCGGGTGAGCGGCATGAGCTTTCCAGCGTTCCTCGAAGAGCGGGTTTTCAGGCCCCTTGGGATGACGAACACCCGCGCCGTCAGCGATGCCTCGGCCCTGATCCCCGGACGGGCGGAGTCCTATGTGGCCGATGGCGAAGGCAACTTCTCACGCGCCCTTTTCGAGGCCGAAACGTTCGGGCCACACAACATCGTCTCGACGGCGCGGGATCTTGGCCGCTTTGCCGCGCTGCTCGAGAACCCGAAGGGCAAGCTCGGCCTTCCGGTCCGGCAGATGCGCCGCATGGGTAGGCTCGCGAACGGCGAAGAGACGTTCTACGGCATGGGCCTGATTGAGCTCGAGTGGCTCGGCGCGCGGCATTTCCACCATTTCGGTGTCGATGCCGGCTACCGCGCCTATGTCGGCGCCTACCCTTCTGTGGATGCGGCGGTGGTGCTTGTCGGCAACGCCAGCGACTTCAACAGCCCGGCCCTTTCTCAGGAGATCGGCGCGGCGGCTTTTCCGGAGGAGCTGGCGCGGGCCGAGGAGGAAGAGCGCGAGGCGGCGCCGCTTTCGGCTGACGTGATCGAAGCGCTCAGCGGCACCTGGGCGGTGACAGAAGGCCCCGGCCTCAGGGCGAACAACCATCGCTATGAAGGCCCCTTCGCTGTTCGAGGAGGCCCGGCCGTCGAGATCATGCCGTCGGGAGAGGGCCTGGCCATCGCCTCGCGCTGGGCTGCGCCCATGGTGTTTGGCGAGACGCGCGGAGGCGACCTCGTCATCCCCACCCGCATGGGCGATATCACCCTGCGGGACCCGGACCGTTTCGGTAGCGAACCGGACCGGATCACCCTGGAGCAGTTCGGCGAAACCGTCCTCGAAAGGGTCGTCGAGGAGCCCGCCGAAGACCCCGCGCGTTTTGCCGGGCGTTATTATTCGCACGAGCTTCAGACCTTCTATGAGATCGAGGCCGGGGAAGGCGGCGGGCTGGTCCTCAGCCATCTCAGGAACGGCTCGGCCGATCTCGAGCCTGCGCCCGGAGAGGGGCGGTTTTCAGGGCCCTGGATCTTCGGCGCGGTGCAGTTCGAGAAGGCCGCCGAAGGCGGAATGGAGATGTTCATCTCCTACGGCCGGGCACGGCGCATTCCCTTCCAGCGGACCGAATGAAACCAGCCGCATCAGGGGTCGCCCTAAACCCCCTTTAAACTCGTTTTGACACCTTCGCGCGCGGGGGAACTCCCCTATTTTCGGACCGGCAGAAGCCGTCCGGCCCGCGCGACAAAGGGACGATGAACGTGGACGCAGCGCTTAGGCTATTCGGCAACGACACCAACCGTGACGTGGCCTTCGCCATCGGGATGCTGGGCATCCTCGTGGTTCTCTTCGTCCCGCTGCCCGCATGGGCGCTGGATCTTGGGCTCACCTTCTCCCTCGCCTTCTCGATCCTCATCCTGATGGTCGCCCTTTGGATCGAGAAGCCTCTCGATTTCAGCTCCTTCCCGACCGTCCTCCTGATCGCGACGATATTGCGCCTGGCGCTCAACATCGCCTCGACGCGCCTCATCCTCGCCAATGGCCACCAGGGCACGGATGCGGCCGGGGGCGTGATCTACGGTTTCAGCCAACTGATGATCGGCGGCAATTACGTCATCGGGCTGATCGTCTTCGCGATCCTCGTCATCATCAACTTCATCGTCATCACCAAGGGCGCGACCCGGATCGCGGAAGTCGGCGCGCGCTTCACCCTCGATGCGATCCCCGGCAAGCAGATGGCGATCGATGCCGACCTCGCCGCCGGGCTGATCGACGATGTCGAGGCGCGCAACCGGCGCAAGACCCTGGAAGACGAGAGCGCCTTCTTCGGCTCGATGGACGGTGCGTCGAAATTCGTCCGCGGCGACGCCATGGCCGGGATGATCATCGTCTTCATCAACATCATCGGCGGCATCATCGTCGGTGTGGCGCAGATGGGCATCACCATCGGCGAGGCGGCATCCTCCTACACCACCCTGACGATCGGTGACGGCCTCGCATCGCAGATCCCCGCCCTCGTGGTCTCGCTGGCCGCGGGCCTCCTCGTCACCAAGGGCCGCAACGAGGGCTCGACGGACAAGGCGGTCTTCGCCCAGCTCGGCGAGTACCCCAAGGCGCTCCTGATGGTTTCGGGGATGATGGCGGTGATGGGCCTCGTCCCGGGCCTTCCCTTCTTCCCCTTCGTCGGCATGGCGGCCTTCATCGCCGGAGCGGGGATCCTGATCCCGCGCCAGAAGAAGAAAGACGCCGCGCTGATCGCCGCTGCCCAGGAAACCAAGGAAGCCCCCAAGGAGATCCCGGCCGAGGACAGCCTGAAGATCGAGGACCTGCAGCTCGAAGTGGGCTCGCGGCTTCTCACCATGATCTCGAACCCCGAGCGGGGCCTTCCGAACAAGGTCAAATCCCTGCGTCGCCGTTTCGCGTCGGAGTTCGGCTTCCTGCTGCCGCCGGTGCGCATCAAGGACAATCTCTACGTGCCGCCGGACGAGTACCGGGTGTCGATCCAGGATGTCGAAGTCGCCAAAGGCTTCGTGCGCCCCGGCTGCGTCATGGCCATTGACCCGCATGGAGGCGAAGTGGACCTGCCCGGCGAGCCGACCCGCGACCCGAGCTTCGACATGCCCGCCCGCTGGGTGGCCGACAGCTCGGCCGAGGAAGCCGAAGCGCGCGGCTACACCGTGGTTTCGGCGGACAGTGTACTGATCACCCACTTGTCCGAGACGATCAAGGACCACCTGCCCTCGCTGCTCACCTATTCGGCGCTGCAGAAGCTGATCGACACGCTGGAGCCCGAATACCGCAAGCTCCTCGCCGACATCGTGCCGGGGCAGCTCAGCCAGGTCGGCATGCAGCGGGTCCTGCAGGGTCTTCTGGCCGAGCGGGTCTCGATCAGGAACCTGCCCGCGATCCTCGAGGCCGTTGCCGAGGCCACCGGCTGGACCCGGAACCCCGCGCCGATCATCGAGCATGTGCGCCAGCGCCTCGCCAAGCAGATCTCGACCGCCGTCCAGGGCGAGGACGGCTATGTGGCGGTGATTGCGCTTTCGGGACGATGGGAGCGCGCCTTCCTCGAGAGCATGCAGGGCGATCCGGGTTCGGAGCGCATGTTCGCCATGCCGCCGAACCTGGTGCAGGAGTTCATCGCCGCGGGCCGCAACGTTGTCCAGAAGTACAAGGACGAAGAGCAGCCCCCGGTCATCCTCACCTCGGCCGAGGCGAGACCCTTCGTGCGTTCGCTTCTCGAACGCGCGGCGCCCCATGTGCCGATCGTTTCGCACAATGAGCTTCACAGCTCGGTCGCCATCAAGACGGTGGATCAGATCGCATGAGCTGGAACCGGCGCATCATCTTCCTTTGCGGCGAAGCCGAAGGCGACGCCTTCCGGCGTCATGTCGAGGTGATGGCGCCCGGCCTTGAGACCCTCTGGTGCTCCAGCCTTTCGAGCCTCGACCTCGCCACGAGGAGCGGCGGGCACAGGACGCGGCTCATCACCTTTCTGACCAATGTGATCGTGCCCGAGACGATCCTTGCGCGTCTTCGCCCGCAGCCGATCAATATCCATCCGGGTCCGCCCGAGTTCCCCGGCGCCCACGGCCTCGTCTTTGCCATCTTCAACGGTGCACGCAGCTTCGGTGTCACGGCCCATGAGATGACGGCCAAGGTGGATGACGGGCCGATCCTGATGGTCGACCGCTTCGGCCTTCCTGGCGATGCCGAGCTCGTCTCTTTCGGCAACGAGGTCTATGCCCGCGCCGTGGCCATCGCGGACCACGTGATCCGGCATTGCGTTTCGACCGATGCACCCCTGCCGCCCGCGCGGGGTGAAAGCTGGTCAGCCAATCATTGCACGAACAAGCGCCTCAGGGCGCTCCTGACAGCTTCATCGCACCTCCTGCCCGACGATTACCGCCGGCTGCGGCGCGCCTGCGGGCCGCATTTCGACGCCTTCGAGAAGGACCGGCGGCTTCATGGTTGAGATACCGCTGAGCGGCGCCTCCGATCAGTTGACGGTCCTTCTTCTGACCTTCGCGCGGATCGGCACCATCTGCATGCTGATGCCGGGTCTTGGGGAGACCTATGTCAGCCCGCGGATCAGGCTCAGCTTCGCCTTGGCGGTGACCCTGATCGTCAGCGTGACCGTCGGCAAGCTGCTGCCGCCGCTGGACGGCTTCCCGGACGTCATCGGCGCGATGGTCAGCGAGATCACCGCCGGGCTGATCTTCGGCGGGGCGATGCGGATGTTCCTGGCCGCGCCGCAGATCGCAGGCCAGCTCACCTCCCAGCTCACATCGCTGTCCAACATCTTCGCCTCGGGCGCGCCCTTGATGGAGGCAAGCTCGATCCTCGGCGCGTGGTTCGTGGTGGGCGCGATCCTCTTCACCTTCGTCAGCGGGCTTCATTACCTGATGATCGACGCCATGGCGGTCAGCTACATGGTGATCCCGCTCGGCGGTTTTCCGAATATGGGCGACGCCGCCAATGCCCTCGTCAAGGTCTTCGCCGGCGCCTTCGCCCTCGGCATCCAGATGGCCGCGCCCTTCATTCTCCTGTCGGTGATCTTCAACCTCGGCGTTGGCCTCATCAACAAGATGCTGGCCAGCCTGCCGCTCTACTTCGTCGCCATGCCGATTTCGATCCTGGGCGGACTTTACGTCCTCGCCTATGCGATCGGTCCGGTCCTCGCCGCCTTCCGCGCCGCCTTTTCGGGCTGGCTCGCAGCGCCTTTCATCTAGGGGGAAGCCGTGGCCGAGAAACCGGACGAAAGTCAGAAGACAGAGGAAGCCTCCCCTAAGAAGCTGGCGGATGCCAGAAAGAAAGGGGACATTCCCAACAGTAAGGAGGTCGGCACCCTCGGCTCGATGGTGGCGACCATTCTCCTTCTTGCTTTCGCTGGCCCGCCGCTGGTGCGTTCGATCAACCGTTCGGTCTCGCCCTTCGTCGCCAGTGTCCACGATATCAGGGTCGGCGGCGCGCAATATGACATGGTCGCCGCCCTCGGCTCGCTCTTCATGCAGATCTTCGCGGCCATGTCGCCGCTCTTTCTCGCATTCGCCTTCGCAGCGCTTCTCGCCGCCTTCGGCCAGAACGCCCTGGTGTTCGCCACCGACCGCATCAAACCCAAGCCGGACCGTCTGAACCCGATGGAAGGCCTCAAGCGGATCTTCAGCCAGGACAGCCTCGTGGAGCTCGGCAAGAACCTCACAAAGGTCGCCGTGGTTTCGGGCGTGGTGGCGCTCTTTACGGTGAACGAGCTTGAGAACTTCACCGCCATGGCGAGCTACGACCTCAACGAGGTGCCCCAACGCATGCAGGCGATGGTCATCAAGCTTCTCTCCGCCGTGCTGGTCGTCATGGTGCTGATCGCCGTGATCGACGTCATCTGGAAACAGATGGAGTGGAAGAAGAAGCAGCGCATGACCAAGCAGGAGGTCAAGGACGAGTTCAAGCAGACCGAAGGCGACCCACAGATCAAGCAGCGCATGGCGGAAATCCGCCGCTCGAAAAAGCGCCGGGACTCGATCGAGAAGGTACCGAACGCCACCGTCCTGATCATGAACCCGACCCACTATGCCGTGGCCCTGCGCTATGTTCCGGCAGAAAGCGACGCCCCGATGTGCATCGCAAAGGGTCGCAACCTTGTCGCGCTGAAGATGCGGGAGAAGGCCGTCGAGCACAACGTGCCCGTGATCGAGAACCCGCCCCTCGCCCGCGCCCTTCATGCGGGCCTCGAGGAGGATCAGCCGATCCCGCCCGAATTCTTCAAGGCGGTGGCCGAGGTCATCAACTATGTCTACCGCACGGGCAAACGTTCGCTGACGCTCTAAACTTTCTCTCTCCGTAGAAGGAAGAAAAGGCGGCCGGTGCGGGTGTCAGGGGAGGAAAGCACCGGCCGCCTTTACCGAAAGTCCGGTCCGCGCCGGGCTGGGGGCACAGCCATGATGGGCGCGGGACCGCGGATGACCTCCGGTCACATCCGTCGAGGCGCTTCACCGGTGAGTGGGCGCTCACATATGGGGCGAGGCGACGGCGGGTCGCGATAGATAGGCTTTGGCGCCTCTCCTTGGAAAGGGGTTTGTGGCGGAAAAGTGAATTGCGCCCGAAGCGTGCGGATGCAGCTTCACGGGCGCGATTTTCACGTCTTCAGGCAGGCTTCCGGCAGCGCGATCGTTCAGCCGCCGCCGAAGGGTTCAGGCCGCGGCGGGCAGCGCCACGCGGGTGATCGCATCGGTGCCGATGGTCATGCCCTGATCGAGGATGAGCTTGGTGTCGCCGTCCTCGAAGCGGACCTCGCGCACCGTGCCGCCGGACAGGATCTTGCCGGCCAGGGCCTCAGTGCCCTCCTCGCTGGTGGTCACCAGCTGGGCTTGGTAGAGACCGGCCGGCGCCTTGCCGCCGGCATCCATGGTGCCGTCCCATGCCGCGCCGTAGCGTCCAAGCTTGCCGTCCACCTCGAAGCTGGCGACCAGGGTGCCGCTCTCGTCGAAGATCCGCATCTCCGCCTCTTCGACAGGGGCGGTGATCTCATAGGCGAAGCGGACGCCGTTCTGCGGGTCGTAGGGCAGGATGTCGCTCTCCGCCTCGACCACCCGGCCGAGAAGACCGATATCCGCCTGCCGGTCACTACCGCCGACGCCGTTCGCGATCTTCTCCAGAAGCGCCGATTGCTCGACCCCCTGCTCAAGCTCGGAGAACTGCGTGAGCTGGTCGACGAACTGGTTCGTGTCCATCGGCTGCATCGGGTCCTGGTTCTGAAGCTGCTTGGTGAGAAGCTTCAGGAAGGTGTCCATGTTGTCGGTCAGGGCCGAGCGGGCGACGCTGGCGCGGCTCTCCTCTGTCGCGGCGAGAGGATTGTTGCTGATCGGCGAGATGGTGCTCATGGGGAGACCCTTCGGAAATTAAAGAAAGACGCGGCGGTCGGCGGGACCTGCCGGGCGGATGAGGACTTCGCGGCGGGCTTCGTCTTCACGGCGGTTTCGATCCCGTTCGGAGCGTTCACGGCGTTCATCGGCCGTGTCCTGATGGTCTTCGCCGCGGCCATCCTTGTGCTCGAAGCGCATGTCCTCGGTATCGAAGCCTGCCTGGCTGAGGGACTGCTGAAGGCCCGAGGCGCCGCGCTGCAGGGCCTCGAAGGCCTGGGCGGTTTCGGTGACGATCGTCAGCCTGGTAACGGTACCGCTTTTCTGAAGCTCGATCTGCACCCGCCCGAGTTCTTCTGGATGAAGATCGACGCGCAGGCGCTCCATCTGTCCGCGGGCGACGAATTGAAGGTTGGTCGCGACCTGCCGGACCACCGGGTTGGAGGTCTCGGGGCTCGCATGCTGCTGGATGGCAGCATCGAGCCGGGGCGACGCGGCGACCTGGGTTTCAAGCCGCACGGGCGGCTGGCCGTCGCCTGCTGATGATTTCTGAGGCAGAAGATCCGCCGCCTGAACACCGCGCTGGAGAGCGGCTGTTTCGGTGCCGGACTGGAAGGCGTTCCTGGTGGCAAAGCGGCTCATCAGGAAGTCCGAGCGGTCCTGCGCCCTTGGCGGCACGGGCTGGCCATCGCCGAGCTTCGGCTCGGGGAGCTGACCTGGAAGGCGGGCATCGCCCTTCTCGGGGCGAAGGCCCGAAGGCGATAAGGGCGCGGCGCGCGGCGGAACGGGCAGCTTCGTGCCTTCGCCTTCGGCGGCAGCGCCGTTTCCTGCAGAGACCACCTGGCCGACGCGCTGATGGATGAGGGCGGTCAGCTCGGCGCCGAGGCCGCCCTTCTGCACGGGGGCCGCGTTCGCTTCGGCAGCCATGGCCTGGCGCGGCGGCACGGGTGCCTGGCCTTGCGGAAGAACGAGCCCGCCGAGCGCCGCGATCTGTTCCACCACATTGAGAAGCGAGGCGAACCCGCCCTCTCCTTGCGCACCTTCGCCGCTGCCGTCGCGCTGGGCGGAACGGGCGGGGGTCACGGTCTGCGCTCTGGCTCCAGTCAGGATGGCGGTATCGACCATCGGCGGACACTCCTCTTCACAAGGTAGGGAAGCCCATTCCGGTCAAGCTGAGTTTAAAGCCAGAAATGCCGTCCTGTCAGGGGTTTAGCGGCCTTGAATGGGCACCCGAGGGAACCTTCTAATCGCTTTACGTGGCAGCGCACCCGGACATAGTCTTTTTCCCCAAGGCCGTCGTCGCAAGGCCAAGCCATGCCCGCTGCCTTTCGCGGGCATCCTTCGGCGGACCGAGCGTTTTGCGTTCCCCATCCCGCAGACCTGTCCCGTACGAAGGAGCCCTTGTCCATGTCCCGAAGCCTCGGCATCGCTTTTTGCGGCCCTGCCCTTGGTCGTGAAACCGCCATTCTCCACGCGGTGCGCCGCATCACCCGCGGGGGCGTCGCACCCGACGAGCTGCCGATCGGCGAAAGGGCGGATCTTGCGCCCTATGACGACATCCAGCTTGCAGGCTGGTTCTCCGAACCGGCCGAAGGCTTGAGGAGCTTTCCGCCCATCAGCACCGAAAGCCGGGAAAGCTTCCTGCGTGAGCGGCTGACCCTGTGGGAGAAGGTGGAGGCGCTGGTCGCCGATCTCGACCTCTGGCGGCTGCAATGCGAATGCCGGCCGGTGGTCATCAGCCTCGCCCCCTCAAGCGCGACCGCAGAGCCGTTCGATGACCTGACGGCGCTTCTCGATGCCTTCGACGACAACAGCCCCGCTGTGACCGCAGCCCATGTCCATGCCTTCGCGGCCCTCGAAGCGGGGCTGCCCTTTGCGGCCCTGGGCGAAGGCACCCCGGCCAGCGAGCCCGCGCTCCACCGCTTCGCGGAGAGCCAGGGCCTTCCCGTCACGGCCACCACCGACCGCAAGGACAAGCAGAGGCCCGAAGTCCTCGCCGCCCTCCTCGTGGAGACGGCCCGCTGCCTCGATCTTGCCGCGCGTCGGCGGATGGCCGGGCAGGTGGACGCCTTCGATGCCCTCTTCGCAGAACGGCGCCCCGGTGTCGTGGGCGGCACCCTTCACCGTCTGGAGCAGACCACGGAAGATTCCGGTGGCGCGCAGCTCGTTTCGGAAAAGGAACAAAGAGCGCGCGCGCACTGAGCCGTCGGGGTCAGCCCTTTTCGGCGGCCGCCATGGCCTTCTGCACGAACTTCATCGTCTGGCCCGAGCCCTCTTCCAGCATCTCTTCGCCCTCACGGTCGAGAAGCTGGTCCATCCGCTCCGCGATGGCTTCGGGGGTCTGCTCGCCTTCGGAGAGATAGATCCCGTCGGTCTCGGTGATCCGCGTCGCAGCATAGCCGCCCGCGCCCGCGGCGAGGATCAGCCGCTGCGGCGCTTCGTCGGCGCAAAGGTAGAGAAGCGCAGCGGTGACCGATTCAGGGGTCATCAGCTTGAAGATGTTGTCCGGGATCAGCCCCTCGGTCATCCGCGTTGCCGCCGTCGGGGCGAGGGTGTTCACATGGATGCCCTTGGCCCGGCCTTCGATATGCAGCACGTTCATCAGCCCGACGAGGCCCATCTTCGCCGCGCCGTAGTTCGACTGGCCGAAATTACCGTAGATGCCGGAGCTCGAGGAGGTCATGACGATACGGCCGAACTCCCGCTCGCGCATATGGTCCCAGACCGCCTTGGTGCAGATCACCGAGCCCATCAGATGGACGTCGAGGACGAAGCGGAAATCGTCCAGCGACATCTTCGAGAAGCTCTTGTCGCGTAAGACCCCGGCATTGTTCACCAGGATATCCACCTTGCCGAAGGCGGAGAGCGCCTGGTCGACCATGGCGCCCACGGCATCGGGATCGGTGACCGACGCGCCATTGGCGATAGCCTCGCCGCCAGCTGCCTTGATCTCCTCGACCACCTTCTCGGCCGCTTCGGACGAGGCACCCTCACCCGAAACCGAGCCGCCGAGATCATTGACCACGACCTTCACCCCGCGCTTTGCAAGGGCGAGGGCGTGGCTGCGCCCGAGGCCCGTGCCCGCGCCGGTGACGATGGCGACACGGTTGTCGAAACTGATCGTGGTCATGATGGTCTCCCCAAGGCTGATCCTTTAGAAGACCGAACTGCCGTCATTTCGGCGGAAAGCCAAGACGCCCAAGCTGCGCCGTGCCCCACCACCAGGGCCGCCGGTCCGGTTCCGCTCGCGCCGGATCGGCCGGTGGGCGTTTCAGTCCCTTGGGTTCAGGGAGTTTGAGCATCGTTGTCTCCGGGGCTTTCGCGTTCAAGGAGACCGGGTTATGAAACCTCAAGCCAAGTTGAGGTCAAGGTTCATGGCAATCCCTTCCGCACTGACCCCCAGGGAAGCCGCCGAGCGGGCCGGCATGAGCGTCTCGGCGCTCCACTACTATGAGCGCGAGGGCCTGATCGCCTCGTGGCGCACCTCGGGCAACCAGCGCCGCTATGACCGGATCACCCTGCGCCGCCTGGGCATCATCCGCGCCGCGCAAGGCCTCGGCATCCCCTTGGCCGAGATCAAGGAGCGGCTCGCCTTCCTGCCCCTCGACCGTCCGGCGAAGAAGGCCGACTGGTCGCGGCTGGCCGAGGACTGGCGCGCCGATCTTCAGGCGAGGATCGGCAGGATGGAGCGCCTGCGCGACTATCTGGACGGCTGCATCGGCTGCGGCTGCCTCTCGATGGACAAATGCCCGCTCTACAATGCCGAAGACCGGCTGGCCGCAAGAGGCCCGGGGGCGGCAGCGGTGGAGCGCGCCGACTGAGGGGTGCCGCCTTGCCCCACTGGCATCTCATGGCCAGCCGTCCTATGTGCGGCGCAGCAGGAACCGTTGAGAGATTGCCCGTGAGTGAGACCGCGACCGCCGAGAAGCCGCAAGTGAACCCCAAGCTCGCCAGCGTCGAGAAGGTGCTGTCGGTGCATCACTACACCGACCGGCTGTTCAAATTCCGCATCACGCGGCCCCAGAGCTTCCGTTTCCGCTCGGGCGAGTTCGTCATGATCGGGCTGATGCAGGACAACGGCAAACCGCTCCTGCGCGCCTATTCGGTGGCATCGCCCGCCTGGGACGAAGAGCTCGAGTTCTTCTCGATCAAGGTGCCGGACGGTCCTCTCACCAGCGTCCTTCAGAAGATCAAGCCCGGCGACGACATCCTCCTCGGCAAGAAGCCAACGGGCACCCTGGTGCTCGACGCGCTGACCCCGGGCAAGAGGCTCTATATGTTCTCGACGGGCACCGGCTTTGCGCCCTTCGCCAGCGTGATGCGCGACCCCGAGACCTATGAGAAATTCGACGAGGTCATCATTACCCATACCTGCCGGCAGGTGAATGAACTCGCCTATTCGGTGGAGATGGCGGACAATCTCATCAAGGACCCGCTGATCGGCGAAATGGCGGCGGGCAAGCTTCGCCATTACACGAGCTGCACCCGCGAAGAGCACACCCACAAGGGCCGTATCACCAACCTGATCGAGAACGGCCAGCTCTTCGCCGACCTTGGCGTGCCGCCCCTCGACCCGGCCGTCGACCGGGCGATGATCTGCGGTTCGATGGAGATGATCCAGGACACCAAGGCGCTGATGGAAAAAGCGGGCCTCACCGAGGGGTCGAACGCTCAGCCTGCCGAGTTCGTCATCGAGAAGGCCTTTGCCGGATGAACGAGCCTGCCGACCTGCGCACCGCCGACAAGGGCTCGAAACCCAATCGCTGGCTTATCGCCCCTGCCGGTTTCCGCATGGACGCGGACGAGGAGGCCCCTGTCTTCGGGGCACCGCCCGCCGAGCTTTTCGCCGCGCTGAAGCAGCACCTCGAGGCCGAAGCCAAGGCCACCGGGATCGAGACCGACGAGGGCAGGCTGGCCCTGCGCTATACCGAGCAGGTTTTGGTTTTCAGGGACGATGTCGATGTGAACGTCGTTCCGAGCGAAGGGGGCAGCAGCCTGGCTGTCTTTTCGCGCAGCCGGGTCGGCTATGGCGATTTCGGCGTCAACAGGCGCAGGGCGCGGAACCTGATTGCCGCGCTTCAAAGCAAACTCGCCCGTCCGTAGAAGTCCGGTGGCCGCGTAAGCGGTCTTTTCCTTTGCGCTGCCCGGTGATAGCGGCGCGGCATGACCTCCGCGCCTTCTTCCGTTCCCGTTCTCAGCCTCAAATCCGGCATCGAAGCCGACGCTCTCGACCGCGCCCTGCGCGAGACGGGCTTTGTCGTCCTGACCGATCACGGCATCGACCTGTCGCGGCTTCACGATACCTACCGCACGGTCGAAGCCTTCTTCGCTCTGCCGGAAGACGAGAAGGCGCGTTACGTGGTCGGGCGCGACGGGCAGCGGGGCTATACGGCTTTCGGACGGGAGAACGCCAAGGGCAATCCGGTGCCGGACCTCAAGGAGTTCTGGCATGTGGGCCGCGACGCCATCGCCCCGAATGTCTGGCCCGAGCGGCCCGAGGCGTTCGAGCGGGACATCTCGTGGCTCTATGGCGAACTCGACCGCGTCGGCCTCGGCCTTCTCCGTGCACTGACAGGACCGCTCGATGTTCCCGAAGACACGTTCGACAAGATGGCGGCGGGGGGCAATTCGGTCCTGCGGCTCCTTCACTACCCCCCGATCCCCGAAGGCGCCGACCCCAACGCCGTGCGCGCGGCCGCCCACGAGGATATCAACCTCATCACCCTCCTCGTTGCGGCCTCTGCTGCGGGTCTTGAGCTGAAAGACCGTCAGGGTACGTGGCGCGCGATGGAGGCGCCGGCGGACGCGATCGTCGCCGATGCCGGGGACATGCTGGCGCGGATCACCAACGATGCGATCCCGGCGACCACCCACCGCGTGGTCAACCCCGACGGGCCGAATGTCTCGCGCTATTCCATGCCCTTCTTCCTGCACCCCCGTCCCGATGCCGTGCTCTCGGTCTTCGATCAGTTCAGGGACGGATCGGAAGCGGAAGACATCACCGGTCAAGGCTTCCTCGATGAGCGCCTGCGCGAAATCGGTCTCGCCTGACGCCCCGTTCCCCGGTAGAAGGCCGGGGTGATCCTGTTCGCCATTCTCACCTATGTCGTCCTGCAACTTGCCCTCGCCGCCTGGGCGGCACGCGGGACGAGCGACGAGGAAGACTACCTCGTTGCGGGCCGTAGCCTCGGGCGCGGCGCTGTTGCGCTTTCGATCTTCGCCACGTGGTTTGCCGCAGAGACCGTGATCGCCACCTCCTCCGAGGTCGCATCGGACGGTCTCGCCGGCGCGCGGGTCGAGCCCTTCGGTTACACCATCGGCATCATCGCGCTGGCGGTGCTGGTCGCGGTCAAGCTGCGACGCGATGGACATTTGACCCTCGCTGGTTTCCTCGGCGCGCGCTTCGGCCCGCGGGTCGAAGGCGTCTCTGCGGTCATCATCGTCCTCGCGTCGATCGTCTGGGCGGCGGCGCAGCTCAACGCCCTCGCCGTCACCCTCGCCGATGCCAGCGGCCTGGGCTTTCCGGTCGCGCTCATTGCGGGGACCGGCATCGTTCTCGCCTATACGTGGCTCGGCGGGCTGAAGGGCGATGTCCTCACCGACATTCTGCAGGGCGGGGTGATGATCGTCGGGCTCCTGATCATGGGCTTCATCGTCATTCAGGCTGCAGGCGGGCTTGGCGAAGCCCTGAGCGCCGTGCCGCGCGAGCGGTGGACCATGCGGCCCGAGGGCGAAAGCACCCTTCAGCGAGCGGAGCTTTGGCTCCTGCCGGTCTTCGGCACTGTGGTGGCGCAGGAGGCGATCTCGCGGATTCTCGCGGCGAAAAGCCCGAGGGTCGCTCGTGAAGGCGCGCTCTTGGGCGCCGGGATCTATCTCGGCATCGGCCTCATCCCGGTCTTCCTGGGACTGACAGGACCGGCCCTCGGCCTGACCGATGCGGTGGGCGACAGCTTCTTCCCGGCCCTTGCGGGCGTTCTGCTTCCGGTCTGGCTCTATGTCGTGATCACCGGAGCGCTTCTTTCGGCGATTCTTTCCTCCGTAGACAGTGCGCTTCTTTCTGCCTCTGCCGTCGCGACCGAAACCGGCCTCAGGCGCCTGCGCCCGGATGCCTCGGCGAAGGCGCGGCTGTTCCTTGCGCGCACCGCCACCATGGGCGCCGGGCTCGTTGCCGCCGTGATCGCCGCGTCCGGGCAGAGCCTGCGCGAGATCGTCCTGACAGGCGAAGGGATCGGGGGGCTTCTCGTGGTGCCGCTGATGGTCGGCCTATTCATCAAAAGCCGCGCGGAGACAGGGGTTCTCGCCTCGCTTTTCGTATCCTTCGTCCTGACAGTGTGGCTCGACTGGATCGCCGGGGTACCCGGAGCGTTCCTTTACGCACTTGCTGGCGGGGCCGCGTCTTTCCTGATCGTCGAGGGCCTGATGCGCGCCCGCCCGGACCGGGTGAGAAGCTGACCCGCTAGGCCGTGTCCGGCCGCCACCATTCGTTCTCGGGTATGCCCTGAAGCGACAGGACGGCGGTGAGGTCCGCATGCCGAAGATTGACATCTGCAGCCTTGGCCAGGACAGCCTTGGCGCGGTAGCCGACGCCGAGGCCCGCCTTCTCGATCATCGCCCGGTCATTGGCCCCGTCACCAAGCGCACTGGCGGCGGCCGGCGAAAGTCCGGCCTCCCCGCAGACACGCAAGAGGGCCTCTTCCTTCGCGCTGCGCCCTAGGATCGGCTCCGCCACGTCGCCTGTGAGGACACCATCGGCGGAGCGGAGCCGGTTGGCAAAGACATCGTGAAAGCCGAGCCGCTCGGCAACCGGGCCTGCGAAGACATCGAAACCGCCCGTCACCAAAGCGCAGCGCGCCCCCCGCGCCGCCATCGTGCGAACAAGGATTTCGGCGCCGTCATTGATGGTGATCTTCCGTTTGAGGATCGATGCCGCATCCTCCAGCGACTGTCCCTTGAGGAGCTTGACCCTGATGCGCAGCGCCTCGTCGAACTCGATCTCTCCAGCCATCGCCTTTTCGGTGATCGCAGCGACCTGCCGTCCGAAACCGTATGCGGCAGCGAGGACGTCGAGGCTCTCCTGCCCGATGATGGTCGCGTCCATGTCGGCCACCAGAACGGACTTCTCCCGCCCCTCGAGCGGGACGGCGGCAGCGTCGTAGCCCCTTTGCGCGGCCAGAGCCCTCGCGACCCTGAAAGCACGATCCTTATCCAGATGAACTTCCGCCGCCTTCGTGCCGAGCGGCCGGACCGGAAGGCCGATCTGCCGCATCGCCACCGCCAGCGCCTCGGCCGCGCGCTCCCCCAGAAGGACGACGGCGTGGTCCGTCATGACACGAAGCGCATGAGGACAGCGCGGCGGACCTGAGGCAGGTCCTCGATCGCACGAAGCGTCTCATCCGTCATCGCATTATCGAGAGCGATGAGCGCCATGGCCTCGGCCCCCTGCTCTCTGCGTCCGAGGTTGAAGGTCGCAACGTTGATATCTGCGCCGCGCAGGACCTCGCCGAGCGAGCCGATGAAACCGGGCTTGTCGTCATTGATGACGAAAAGCATGTGCTCGGTGATCGACGCTTCCAGCCGGACCTCACCCAGCCTGACAATGCGGGGCTCACCGCCGAAGAGGGCGCCGGTCACCTCCCATGATGCGTCCTTGGACTGAACCCTGACGGTCAGGGTACTGCCGAAGTTGCGTGAGGTCTCTGTCTTCTCCTCCGTAAGAGCGATGCCCCGTTCCCTGGCCAGGGCGACGGCATTGACCGTGTTCACCGTATCGAGCTGCGGTTTCATTGCCGCGGCGACGACGCCGGAGACGATCGGCGCGGCGTTCAGCCTTGCGACCTCCCCCGCCAGCTTGATGGTGATGCCCGTCAGCGCGCCTGCGGAAAGCTGGCCCGCCAGGCTGCCCAGGGTTTCGCCAAGGGCCATGAACGGCCGGAGGACCGGCGCTTCCTCGGCCGTGACCGAAGGCATGTTGAGCGCGTTCTGGACCGCGCCGTCGAGAAGGTAGTCGGCGATCTGCTCGGCGATCTGCACCGCGACATTCTCCTGCGCCTCGCGGGTCGACGCGCCAAGATGCGGGGTCATGACGATATTGGGGAGCGCACGCAGCGGGCTTTCGCCCAGGGGCTCCTCCTCGAAGACATCGAGTGCGGCGCCTGCGAGCGGCCCCTCGCGCAGGGCTTCAGCGAGGGCGCGCTCATCGACCAGCCCTCCCCTCGCGCAGTTGACGAGGTAACTGCCCTTGCGCATCGAGCGGAGAAAACCCTCCCCCACAATGCCGCGGGTCTTGGCATTGAGCGGTGTGTGCAGGCTGACGAAATCGGCGCGTGCCGCCAGCTCGCCGAGCTCCACAAGCCGGACCCCGAGCTCTGCCGCGCGTTCTTCGGAGAGGAAAGGATCGTAGACGATCACCTTCATCCTGAGCGCCTGTGCACGCGAGGCGACGATACCGCCGATATTCCCGCAGCCGATCAGCCCGAGGGTCTTGCCGAAGAGCTCGCGCCCCATGAAGGCCGACTTCTCCCAGCGCCCCTCCTTGATCGAAGCGTCTGCCTGCGGAATGTGCCGCGAGATCGCGAACATCATGGCGAGGGCATGCTCCGCGGTGGTCACGGCGTTGCCGAAGGGCGTGTTCATCACGGCGATGCCGGCGGCGGTGGCGGCCGGGATGTCGATGTTGTCGACGCCTATTCCGGCGCGGCCGATCACCTTCAGCTTCGGCGCAGCGGCGATCAGTTCCGCCGTGGCGGTGGTGGCCGAGCGGATGGCGAGGCCGTCGATATCCGCAACCGCTTCCTTCAGCGCCTGCGGGTCCTTGCCCAGATCGGGCGCGAAAACCGTCTCGATACGGCGCGCTTCGAGGATACGCACCGCATCCTCGCCCAGCTTGTCGGAAATGAGGACCTTGACCATGGCGTGACCTTCTCGGCGTCTGTGTTACAGGGTACGGATCGTTTCATCGAAGGCCCAGTCGAGCCATTCGGTCAGGAGTGCGAGATCCGCTTCTTCGACCGTGGCGCCGCACCAGATGCGAAGGCCCGGGGGCGCGGCGCGGTAGCCCGCGATGTCATAGGCGGCGTCTTCGGCGGCGAGGCGTCCGGTCAGCCGCTTGACGAAAGCCTGCCGCCCCTCCTCGTCGAGCCCTCCGACCCGCGGGTCCTCGATCGTCAGGCAGACCGATGTGTTCGAACGGATCGCCTCGGGGGCAAGGAAACCGACCCAGGATGTTTTCTCCACCCATGCTGTCAGGACCGTGAGGTTACGGTCGGCCCGCTGGTGAAGGGCGCTGAGCCCACCCAGGCCTTCCGCCCAGTCAAGAGCATCGAGATAGTCCTCGACGCAGAGCATGGAAGGCGTGTTGATGGTTTCGCCTTCGAAGACCTTGCGATTGAGCCTGCCGTCCTTCTTGAGGCGGAAGAGTTTGGGCAGCGGCCATGGCGGCCGGTAGCTGTCGATGCGCTCGGCCGCCCGGGGGCCGAGGATGAGAATGCCGTGCTGCGCCTCGCCGCCGAGGACCTTCTGCCAGGAAAAGGTCACCGCATCGAGCTTAGCCCACGGCAAGGGCTGGGCGAAAGCGGCGGAGGTCGCATCGCAGATCGTCAGCCCCTCGCGGTCGTCGGGGATGAAATCACCATTCGGCACGCGCACGCCGGAGGTCGTGCCGTTCCACGTGAAAACAACATCATGGCGGAAGTCGATCCCGCCGAGATCTGGCAGCGCGCCATAGTCCGCGCGCAGGATGGTCGGGTCGAGCTTCAGCTCGCTCGCGGCGTCCTTGACCCAGTCGAGGCCGAAGCTCTCCCATGCCGCCACCGTCACCGGCCGGGAACCGAGGAGGTTCCACATCGCGATCTCCACCGCGCCAGTGTCGGATGCCGGGACGATGCCGATGAGGTGACTATCGGGGACCTCAAGAACCGTGCGGGTCTTGTCGATGGCCTGCTTCAGACGCTCCTTGCCCAATGACGAGCGGTGCGAACGGCCGAGGGTCGCAGAGGCAAGCTGCGACGCGTCCCAACCCGGCCGCTTGGCACATGGGCCGGATGAGAAGGACGGATTGGCGGGTCGTTGCGTCGGCTTCGTCATCACTGAAGTTTGATACTGGCTCATGCTGCGCCGCAAGAGAAAGCCTCCCTCTTCAAGTGAGAAAATTGTCCCTGTAACCACGAAGCTTCACCACGGCGCTTGATGGCTTCTGCGGGAGGCGGCATGAGTGGAACCGCTCGACGCGAAAGACGTTCCTCATGCCGATCTCCGAAGCCGTCCTTTCCACTTGCCAGTTTCGCCTGGGGCGGTTGTCGGCTGCGCTCGACCGCTCACCGCTGCGCCGTCTCTGGCTTGCCCATGAGACCGCCGTACTGGTCTCCGAGCTTTATAGCCGCGGGGCCTCGCCGATTTCAGCCGACGCGCTGATGGCGCTCGGGGCCGGCGTGCCGGGGCGGAGGCTGGATGTAGCGGACCGTGCGGCCCAGCGCTTCTGGAGTCAGGCCCTGCGCCTCTGGGGCGGCAGGGTCACCCGCGAACCTGCCAGCTTCGTCCCTGAAATCACGAAGGAGGTCGAAGCGCTGGTGAAGGAAGGGATGCCCGCAGGTGACCTTGCCCTTGAGGCGCCCCTTCGGCTCGCGCAGCAGACCGGATGGCCCCTGCCCTGCGCCGCGCGGAGCCTGCCGAGCGGTGAGGCAGGCCCTGATTGGAGGACGTCGTTTGTCGATCGCCTCGCGGACGAAGCGGGGAAGAGCGAAAGGCGGCTCATGACGCTCGAGCGGGACTTTTCGCGCTGGCAAGGCGCCCTGCCTGCCATGCGCGCAGACAGCCGCCTGGGCGATGCTCTCGTGTTATTGGGGACCTTTCACGCCCTGACCCCGCGTTACGTAGCCGAGACGCTCGGCCTCACCCGGCAGGCGGCAGCGCGGCTGCTGCGGCGGCTCGAGGAGATCGGCGTCATCCGCCGGGCTGTCGAGCGTCAGCGCTGGATCATCTATCTAGCGGAGAATATCTCCGGGCCCGCCGCCGTCCCCGATCGCACGAACCCGGCGCCCCCCCCGGAGATCGACACGGACGCGATCGACCGGGTGCTGGACGATGCCTACCGGGCGCTTTCGAAAGCGACCCGGAGCAACCCTTAGTCCAGAAGAGCTTCGATCGCCCGAAGAAGGATTTCGCGGTCCCGGAGACGGCCGCGCGGGATGGTCAGAACCAGGCTGCGGGCCTTGGTTTCCGCGGTGAGGAGGGCGCGGCCGTCATCATCGGTGACCTTCTCGATCGCCCGCGGTTTGGAAGGAATCGCGGCCGCCTTGAGACGGTGAAGGACAGCCGAAGCGGAAAGCGAATCCCCGTTGTCACGAAGCACGGCGATGTTCTGCGCTTCTTCCAGGATGGCGCCCCGGGCATTTCCGGCAAGCAGGGGAGATAACTCGGCGGCATGACGGATGCCGATACCCCGAACGTCTCCGTAAGCACGAAGGATGTCCTCCGGCAGCTCGCCGATGCGCAGATAGCGCGACAGCCATGTACGATCGACGCCGATCCTTTCCGCCATGAGCGCTTTCTTGCCGTCATAATAGGCATGGAGGGCGCGGCCGTAGTCGCGCGACCGCTCATAGTCGCTGATGTCCTCGCGCTCACGGTTCTCGAGGTCCGCGAGGCGAAAAGCTTCTTCATCGGAGATATCGCGGATATCGACGAGGTAGAGGATGTCCTGACGGTGCTCCTGCTCACGAAGGTAGCTGACGGCGAAATGCCGGCGCGCGCCGCAGATGACCTCGTATTTCACCGTCCCTTCGCCTGTCACGGGCCGGACGATGGCAGGCATTTCCTGCCGCCCCACAGCCTTGATCGACTTGATGAGTTCACCGCAGCCTTCGGGACTCAGAAGGTCATAAAGACGGTTGTGCCCTTTCCACATCCGGCACTCGGCGGGGTCTACCAGACGCAGCTTGCCATTGCGCAGCCTTCCTTCAGAGGCATCGGCGATCAGGCTTTCGCGCTCCCCGGTATAGTCACGCCGCGGGGTTTCTTCGTCGCGCGGGGTTTCGATGCGAGCGCTGATCGCATCAGCGAGGATACGTGCACGTTTGCGGGCCATGGCTTCCTTCCGCTGGTTGCGTGCACATGTGCACGCGGGGTCAAGAACCTGATCGCGGCGTGCACATGTGCACGCCGCCCACAAGATCAGGCGATTCCTTCCTGGCGCAATTGGGCGCGGTGGCTGGGCCAGGTCTGGCGGACCTTCTTTTCAAGATCGCCCATCACCGCGAGCAGGTTGTTCCGGCACCGCCGCGCCGTGCGGGACTGCCCACCGCTGGCCTCGAAAACGGTCCGCATCTCGACCGACGCTGTATCGAACTCCGCCGAATCGAGCAGGGCCGTCGGCAGGATCGAGCCTGAAAAGGCCCGCCCCATGACCTCACGCATGACCTCGTGGGCGCCCTTCTGTTCCACCACCTTGGTGGCGAGGAGCGTGACGAAGTCATATTCGACCGGGGTGTTCGTCTGCGCGTTCAGCGCCTCCACCACCTCTTCCAGCATGGCCAGATAAGCCGCCGTCGAGGCGAAATCGATCGAGGAGGGCGGGGTCGGGATAAGGATCGCCGACGCGGCCTGCAACACGGAAAGGGAGATCATACCCAGAGCAGGCGGCGGGTCGATGATCACGATGTCATAGCTCGACGCTGCTTCGAGAAGCCCTGTCTTGAGCCGCGAAAGCCGCGAGACGTCACCCTTCACCTGCTGAGAGAGGATATATTCCGCAGAATAGAGCCCGAGATTGGCCGGAATGAGATCAAGCCCATCCCATCTGGTCGGCCGGACCGCATAGCCGAGGCCATCGGACCGGTCTGCGATGAGGTAGGGCAACAGGGTGGTGTCGGTATCGATGTCGGCATCAGGGTTGAAACCGAAGAGCGTCGTTGTGGACGCCTGGCTGTCCGTATCGACGATCAACACCCGGTAGCCCCGCTCGGCAAAATATTGCGCCGCGTGGGACGCGATCGTGCTTTTACCGACCCCGCCCTTGAAGTTCTGGATCGCAAGGATCACCGGCGGATCGTCCGAAGCCCGCTTCGGCCTGGTCCCGAAATGCTCGCGCATCCGGTTCACCTCCTCCAGCGTGTAACCAAGCCGCTGGCCTGAGCTGCGCAAAGTCGGCTCAGGCAGGTCGCCATTGGCTTCAGCCCGCCTGATCGCGTCGACAGACCGGCCGACCAGCTGGGCTGTCTCCGTCAGACGATACCGCCGAGGCCCCGTATCGGCCACGCGGTCTTCAGCGACATCGCGCATCGAGCCGAGAATGCCGTCAGCCGTTGCAACCAACTGCGCAATTGTATCCTGCGTGGCGCTATCGGGCCGCTGCATGAGGTTGCCTCCACTCCGTGCTGCAGATTGCGGCAGGGTGCGCACAAAACTGCGGCACAGGCAAGATCACGATTCGCTCGCCCCGCGGAAGTCGTGCTTTGAAGGATGAGCCCTTCACAGAGCCTCGTGCTATCGCCCCATACCGGTCGTGTGAACACGGATCGGGGCTTCGTGCCTTCAGGGCAGGCCGCTCGTGACAACACGGACGCCAAATGCTGACTTCGCTTTGTTGTTCAGGCACTTACGCGGCCATTAACCCAATAACCCCTTTAATCTTTCTAATCGTGGTTTGCTGGGGTTTTCGAAGATGGGAGGAGAAAACCGCAGCACCAGGCCGATCCCGAATCGCCCTTGGGCCGACTCGCCTTCGGCAGCTTCGTGCCTTCAGGGACGTTCGTGCCGGTCTGTCCTTGAAACCACGAACGACAGCTCCGGGAGTGCAAGATCCCCCGAAGACAAGGCTTTACCGAAGTGCCGGGAAGCGATTCTTCGTGGCATTGGGGATGAATCCCCGTTGGCACGAATACGAATCGTGGACTCTTAGCGCTTCCGCGGCGGGAATACCGGCGCCAAGCCCACGCAAGCTAAGGACGATCATGGCCGAGCAACTGACGCTGACCGAACTCGACAGCCCCCTTCATGGTCAGGTGAAGGGAGAGCGCTCCGTCATGGCGTTCCCCTTCTTCGCCCTTTCAAAGGGCCGCCGGATGCAGCCGATCACCTATGCCGACGACTATGTCTCGATCGAGGTTCGCCCCAGCCAGACAGGGGTCGCCACGATCTACGACAAGGAGATCCTCCTCTATATTGCGAGCCTCCTTGTCAGCCAGATGAAGTCCCAGGCCGTGCCGAGCCAGGAATATGCCTTCACCGCCCATGACTTCATCCGGGTGATCGGCGCCAACCGCTCCGCGCGGTCCTACCAGCGGATCCACGGTGCGCTCGAACGGCTGCAGGGCACGCAGATCAAGACCAACATCGAAGCGGGCGGGGAAGGGGAGGACGGCTTCTTCTCATGGGTCTCGGAAGCCAAGATGAGCTACACCAAGAACGCCGACGGCACGAAGCGCCTGTCCAAGGTGAAGGTGCGCCTTTGCGACTGGCTCTACCGGGCTCTCATCAAGGACCAGAAGATCCTTACCTATGATGCGAGTTACTTCCAGCTCTCGCCGATCGAGCGGCGCCTTTACGAGATCGCGCGGGTCCATTGCGGCCAGCAGCGCTTCTTTCATATCGGGCTCGCCAAGCTTCAGAAGAAAGTCGGCTCTGAAGACCGCACCGCGAAGTTCAAGGCGGCGCTGCGCGAGATCGAGCGGCGCCAGCCCATTCCCGAATATGATTTGACCATCGTCGACGACCCTCATTCCGACGGCGCGCGCCTCATCAAATCGGCCGGGTTCGGCGCTGCGGTGAGCAAGCGCAATCCGATGGTCCTCTTCAGACCCAAGGGACGCCCCCGTCCCGAACGCCGGCGAATGGAGATCGAAGCGCCTTCCGATCATCAGGCCCCGGCCCTGACCGCGACCGGACCGGCAGCAGAGCCAGCCGATCTCGAGGTCAGCTCATATGCGCTTGAGCAGGCCGCGCGCCTTTTCCCGGGCTATGACAAATACGGCGTTCTCGAAGAATGGAGGCGCTGGGCCATGGGCAAGGAGGCGCCGCGTCGCCCCGACGCAGCCTTCCTCGCCTTCTTCAACACCTACGCAAAGCGCAACCCGCTACCGAATTGACCATGGGCTTTCGCTTCATCCACAGCGCGGACTGGCAGCTGGGCAAACCGTTCAGCAGCTTTGGTTTCGGAGCCGAAAAGGCCGCGCAATTGCAGCGCGCTCGGCTGGACATCATCCCTACGCTGGCCACGGCGGCGCGTAAGAACGGCGCCCGGCACATCCTCGTCGCAGGCGATGTGTGGGATCAGGCGATGCCCAGCGACCGCGTCCTGCGCCAGCCCCTCGACCGGATGGCCAGGGCGGACGACCTCCATTGGTGGCTCCTTCCCGGCAATCACGACCCGGCAGGCCGCGAGGGTCTTTGGGACAGGCTTCGCGCGTTCGGCCTGCCGGCGCATATCCACGGCCTCACCGATTTCGCGCCTGTGGAGATGGAGCCGGAGACCTTCCTTCTTCCTGCGCCATGGAGCAGCAACAATCCCGGCAAGGATCTCACCGCCGCCTATGACGGTATGACCACCCCGCCGGGTGCATGGCGTGTCGGTATCGCCCATGGCGGGGTGAAGAGCTTCGGCGGGGAAAGCGACGACCGGAATCTCGTCGCCGAAGACAGGGCGGAGCGGTCGGACCTCGCCTATCTGGCGCTTGGTGACTGGCACGGTCAGGGCAGGGCGGGGCCCCGGACCTTCTATGCCGGGACGCCCGAGCCCGACGACTACCGCAACACCGATCAGGGCCGTGCCCTTCTGGTCGATCTCGACACCCCGGACAGCCCGGAGAGTTTCGCAACCGGAACCTTCCACTGGCGGCACGATACCGTCGATCTCGCTGGCCGCGAGGAGGATGAGGGCCGCCTCGCCGATGTCTTGACGCCGACGGCGGCTGACCCCGACCGCGAGCTCATCAAACTGACCCTGAGCGGCCATACCGGCCTTGCCACCCGGCAAACGGCTGAGATCCTGATCGCGGGCGCGCAGGAGCGCTTCTTCCACCTTCGCATCAAGGACCGTGGCCTCCGGGTTCTCACCGACGAAGCCGACCTCGACGATCTTCTCGGGCAGGGCACCCTGCGCCGGGTCGCCGACAGGCTTCGCGCCAGCGGTAGCGAGGACCCCGTCAGCCGGGATGCCTTGGGCGAACTGGCGCGGCTTGCCCGGGCGGCAAGCTGATGCGGATCGACGCCTTGAGGCTCCGCCATGTCAGGCGGTTCGGCGACCGGGGGGTCGCGATCGAGGGGCTGACGCCTGGCCTCAATGTTCACTGCGCGCCGAACGAAAGCGGCAAGAGTACGCTTCTCGACGCGCTGCGTACCGCCCTTTTCTACGGCGCGCGCAGCAAGGATGCCCATGTCCGAAGCCTCCGGCCGTGGTCCGGGCAGGGCGATCCCTATATCGAAATCGACTTCGTGACAGAGGATGGCGAGAAGCGGCTCGTCAAGCGCTTCACCGAAGGCCGCCGCGGCGCGACCACACAGCTTACCGCAGCAGGCGGGGAGCTGGTGGCTCAGGAAGGCGATGCCGAGAATTGGCTGCGGGAATTTCTTTCGGGTGACAAAGCCGAACAGGGACCGACAGGTCTCTTCTGGATGCGCCAGGGCGAAACCCTTGCCGGAACGCTGGGCTCCCAACCGAAGCAGGCCGACCAACAACGCCAGACCATGGAAGGCCTGCTTGGTCATTCCGTGGCCGAAATGGACGGCGGCGCCGATACGGCCGCCGTGCTCGATGCCTTGCGGGGTGAGTTGGCCCGCTACGAGACGGCGAAGCGCAAGACGCCGACCGGCGAGCTTCTCGCCCTCATGAACGAGATTGAAGATCTCACGGCAAGGAAGGCTGCGCTGGAGGCTGACACCGCGCGTGGCCATACCCTTCGTCAGGACCTCCAGTCGCAACGCGACCAGTTGGAAGCGCTCGATAATCCTGACGACCGCGCCGCCCGCCATCAGGCGATCCACGAGGCGGAGAAGAGCCTCCGCCAGCATAGCGAGGTCGCCTTTCGCCTTGGCCATACCAGACAGGAAATCGGCAAGATCGAACAGCGGCTCGCCGAGACGGACGAGCGGAGAGAAGACCTCGTGCGTCAGTCCAAGCGACTGGAAACGCTGACGAACCAGATCAGTATGACCAGGGATGACCTGACGGCCATCGAGTCGGACCTTTCGAGCCTTCGCGGCTCGATCGCCAACACAGAAGACGAGCGCAGCGCCGCGAGGGCAGAGGCGGACGGCCTTCGCGAAGCGCTCAGTCACTGGCAGCGCTACCGGCGGAACCAGCAGGCCGCGGCCGAGCGCGCCAGGTTGATGGAAACCCTCGAGGAAGCGCGCGAACTCGAAGCGCAGTTGAAGGATGCCGGGAGGCGCGCGGCTTCCGCCAGGATCGACATCGAAGGTCTCGCGGGTCTCGAGCGGGCCGTGCTGACCCGGGAAGCGGAGAGCCGTGCCCTCGCGCCTGTGCTGACTTTCGAGAGGGGATCTGCCGCTTCTCTCGACGGCAGGGCGCTGCAACCCGGCGAAGCCAGGGCCGTTCTGAGCGCCGGACGGCTGGATGTCGGCGATGCGAGCTTCACCCTCGACGTGCCGGGCGGTCGCGAGGCGGCTCGAAAGCTCGAAGAGGCACAGCGGGCTCTTCGGCGGGCGTTGGCCGAGGCAGGCGTGAGTACCTTGGAAGAGGCAGCAGCGAAGGAGGATGCCCGAAAGATTGCCGCCGCAGAAGCCAAGCAGCTCAAGGCCTCGTTGACGCGGGTCGCACCGCAGGGGGCCGGGACTGTGGCCGACGCGCTCGACACGCTGGAGGCCGTCCCCGAACCTTTGCCCGAACCTGCCGAGACCGAAGAGGCTCTTCAGAAGAAGCTTGCCGAAGCGGCCGGGCGAATGGCGGCGGCGGAGGACCGGCTCGCTGCTCTGGCGACCGATAAAGCCGTGCTCGAGACCCGGCATACCGACCTCCGCATCAGCTTCGAGAGCGCACGGCGGGAAGTTTCCGTCATCGAAACGAACCATGGCAAGGCCGACGAACGCCGCCGCAGCGACGAGCTTCTCGCCAAGGAAGCCGAGGCGCTCCGCGACGAGCTTGGAGCTCTTCGCCGCCAGCGCGAAGAGCTTGAGGGGAAGGCGACCGAACTCGCCTCAGCCGAAAGAATCCTGAAGCGCCTGCATGACGCCGAGGAAATCGACCGGCGGCGCCGGACCGAGCTGAAGGAAGGGATCGCCGCCGCCAAGGCCGAACTCGGCGTGCTCTATGGCAATGGCGCCGATACCGCTCTGGCGGAGATCAACGGCGCTCTCGAAGCGGCAAACGAAAAGCTCTCCGAGATCGAAGCCCGCCGCGCCGCCCTCCGCCGCCTTGAGGAGGCCATCCTCGAGGAAGAAGCCGCCCGGCGCGAAACGGTGACCAAACCGGTCATGGCCGAGATTTCCCCGATGCTGACCAAGCTTTTCGGCGAAGCCGAGCTCGCCTTCGACCAGGCCTGGAAACCCGACACGCTGGTGCGCCCTGGTCAGCCTTCGAAGGTCGAGAGCCTGAGCGCGGGGACCAAGGAGCAGCTCGCCATCCTGACGCGGCTCGCCTTCGCCCGGCTTTCCGCGAAGAGGGGGGAGCCGTGGCCGGTGATCCTCGACGATGCCCTGACCTATAGCGATGACACCCGCCTGCCGCGGCTTTTCGACATTCTCCACGAGGTTTCGCAGGAGACCCAGGTCATCGTCCTGACCTGCCATGAGCGGCTGTTCCGCGATCTTGGCGGGCACCGCCTGACGCTTCAGCCCTTCACCGAAAGAGAATGAGCGCCGATTGCCCACCTGATTTTTTGTGTTAATGTCTCGTTAAGGGCAAGGGAAGCAGGGCATGGTCAGCAGAGCTTATCTCGAACGCGATATCGGTGTGTTCAGTCGGGCGGGGCTGGGTGGTGTGGCGGCGCTGGGGATAGGAAGCGCGATCCTCGTCGACCTGACCCAGCAGCGCGAAGCCTCGGCGCTCTACGTTCTCAACCGCTGGATCCTCGAAGTGACCTCGCTTCTCGGTCTCGATTCGATCCCGCTTTATGGCGTGATGCTGATCCTGATGGCGATCGGCGGCGGGACGGTCCTGTTCTTCCAGCCCGTCACCATGAGGGGCGCATTCGCCCAGGGCTTCGGCGCGCTCGCCGCCCTTGTGACCCTGGCGCCTTCGGATCTCGGAACGCCGCTTCAGGCTCCTGCCGAGTCCATGACCCCCCGCAGCAATCTCGACGCCGCCTTCGGCCCCGCCCGGCTTGGTGGGGAGGATGCCTTTCTCCTGCCCATCAGTGCAGCGGCGAGCCAGCAGGCCGCCGGACAGAACTACCAGCTCCGCATCCAGATCGAGTTCCCGCAAGGTCTCCGGACCGATGTCGATACGATGATCGGAAGGAACCAGCTGGCGGGTAAGCTCTACAACCCCGAAACCGGCATCCGCTACAACCTGTTCCGTAATTCCGGGGCCGAAATGGACTACAGCGGCGGTGTCCTGCGCATCGTCACCCAGGTAAAGGCCGCCGATGCCGAAGCCGACCTTCAGCTTCTGGTCGAAGCCGATGGCTACGAAATCCATGAGGACAGCTTCACGGTCCGCCGAGGTGCGAACCCGATCTGGCAGGTGACCATGGAGGAGAGCCGTCAGCCGCTCTTCCTTCAGAGGCTTCGTCATTCCTATCGGTTCTGAGCGAAACGTCTCTTTCTTCGCGACGCAAACGCCATAGGTCCTCCCCATTGGAGAAGTGGCCATGGCGAACCCTTCAGTCTTCATCATCGGCGCGGGCCTTGCGGGGCTGGCCTGCGGGCGCGTGCTCGCTGCAGCAGGTGTCGACGTGCGCATAGCCGACAAGGGCCGGGGCCCTGGCGGGCGCTGCGCCACGCGGCGGTCCCCCGCGGGCCGGTTCGACCATGGCGCTGCCTATTTCACCGTCCGGGACGATGCCTTTCTTCGTGCGGTCGAGGCGTGGAGAAAAGCGGGCGCGGCCGCTTCGTGGACACCAAGGTGCCGCAAGGACGGAGAGGTCACCCAACCTGACGAGGCCTGGTTTGTCGGCATCCCCGGCATGAACGCCATCATCCGTCACGAGGCCGAGGCGCTGGACGCAGAGTTCGGGATCGAGATCGGTGCCCCAATGCCCGGCCGCGACGGCCGCTTCGACCTCAGCACCAGAGCCGGCCATCAGATCGCCGACGCCGATTTCGTGGTCCTCGCAACCCCGGCGCCGCAGGCCGCTGCCCTTCTGCCGGGCGATCATCCCCTCAAGGCGCGGGCGGACCAGGCGCGTTATGCGCCCTGCTGGACCCTGATGGCTGCGATCGGCGACACCGATCCGGGCTTCGATGTCTTCTGGCCCGACGACGACAGGATCGACGCGATCTTTTGGCAGCCGGGCAAGCCCCAGCGCGAGCCCGGTGGGCGTTTCGTCGTCCATGCCTCCCCCGAATGGAGCGAGCGGCATCTCGAGGATGATCCGGACGATGTCAGCGATGCGCTCCTCGCCGCCTTCGCCGAGGCGTCAGGCGTCGAGGGCAAGCCGTCCCACAGCGCGGTTCACCGCTGGCGCTATGCGCGCGTCCTCGATACCGCCGATGAGGATTTCGGCCTCGATACCGACAGCGGCTTTGCCACCTGTGGCGACTGGCACATGGGTCCGAGGATCGAGGCGGCATGGCTCTCCGGCCATCGCCTGGGCGAAGCGCTGAAGGCCGCGTTCTAGCGGTCTGCGAGCTTGGGGAGGAGGTCTCCCATTTTCTTTTTGACGCCGAAATAACCCTTGCCGCAATGGGGCCAAAGGGTTTCGTCATAGGCCCGTAGGATGGCCCGGTGCTCAAGCCCCGCCTCGTTCCAGCCAGGTGCTGCCGCCATCAACCTGTCCTTGACCGGGCCGACAGGCGCGTAGGGATAGATGATCTGCTCAGCGCCGATCTCCCGCGCATGCTCGGCCACCGCCTCGAAGGACAGAAGCTTCTCCGCGTCCCCGGGCAGGGCGTCGTCGGCGCGGTTGAGGGCGTCTTCCACCGCGTTGATGGTGAAATGCTTGGCCTGCTCGCTGGCACCAAAGGGCGAGCGGTCGTCGGTCACCGTCACGGCCGCCGTGCCCTTGAGGTCGAAGTCGCCAAGCCCGAGGGTCTCAAAGGCAAGGTCGTCCTCGTGAAGGAGAAGAAGGCTCGGCACCCCCGGCTCGGGCCGCGCGGGCGCGGGCAGGGGCTGGGTCTCGTCATTCCAGTCGTCTTCGAGGGCCGGAGCATCAGGCGCGAGGTTGCCTGGCCGCGGAAAACGGCCCTCGGTGTAGCGCTCGATGTTCTCGGGCGTCGCCAGGTAGCTTTTGCCCTTGGTATGGAGCCCCGCCGCCCAACGCCATGAAAGGGTGTTCGAAGCGGCATCGCCATCGAGAAGATGGCGGTAGAAGAAATCCGCCCCGAGGTCCCAGGGCAGGCCGAGGGTGAAGATCCAGATGGAGGCGAACCACATCCGGCTGTGATTGTGCAGATAGCCGATCTCGATCAGCTCCCGCGCCCATGCATCGAAGCAGGCGATGCCGGTCTCACCGCCCACCGCCTTGTCGTAGCGTGCCCGGGCTTCGCTATCGAGATTGACGAAGCTGTCTTCGACGCCCCGGCGGTAGCGGGTCCAGACCTGCGGATGCTGCTCGAGCCACCCTTTGAAATAGCCCCGCCAGAGGACTTCCTGCAGGAACGCCTCCGCCCCGTTCTCACCGTGATGCTCCAACGCCTTGGCGAGGGTCTCGCTCTCGAGGACCAGCCGGTGGCTGTGATAGGGCGATAGGCCCGAGATGTTGGAGCGGTCCTCCGGCCCCCGGTCGGTGTTCCGCTTGGAGGCGTAGCTCGCCCCCATGCGCGGCACGAACGCCTCCAGCCGCTGAAGCCCCGCTTCGCGGGTGGGCGGAAACGTGGAGGTGAGAGGGGCGTCGAAATCCATCGCTGTTACCTGTCGACTGTCAGTAGACCTGCGATGCGGCTGTCATCGTCGGCCCGGTTCCTGAAACTCGGCTCGAGCCTGGGCGGGAAAACATCTTCGAGCGCCGCCCCGACGCCGATCACCGCAGCATCCTCCCATTTCGTTCCCATAACGGAAAAGCCGAGGGGCAGGCCTTCGACATCGCCCATGGGCAGGGTCAGGTGCGGATAGCCGGCGATGGCGGCGAGCCAGCCTGCGCCCGCATTGTTGCCGATGACATCGCCGCGCACGAGGTCGATGACGAAGGCCGGCCCGAAACTCGGCGCGACGAGGAAATCAACCTCGTTCTCGGCGAGGAGCCGGTCGATGCCGTCCTCACGGGCCGCCTTCTGCACCCGGTCCCGCGCCGCGAGATACTCCTCGTCCTCGATGCCTGCGGTCTCCTGGCTCTCGGTCATGATGTTGTGGCCGAAAAGGCCGAGCTCGCGGTCGTCCGCCTCGTTGAAGGCGATGACGTCTTCCAGCGAACGCGTCTCGACGCCGTCCGCGCTGTCAGCCAGATAGTCGTCGAGAGAGGCTTTGAACTCGCTCTTGAGGATATTGTAGGCGTCGGCGCCGGAAAGCTCGATGCCGCTTTCCTCGATGTCGACGAGGATCGCGCCGGCTTCCTCGGCCCGGCGGAGGGCTTCTTCGAAGACCGCCTGCTCGCGCGGATCATCCGCTTCGGCCCAGCGAAGAACGCCCAGCCGCACGCCGTCGAGGGACGCGTTGCGCGCGGCCTCGAGGAATCCGCCGCGGCGCTCGTCGGCCTCGGCCGTGGCGTCGTCGGACGGGTCGGTCCCGGCAAGGGCTTCCATCATCATAGCGGCGCCCTCGACCGTGGCGGTCATCGGGCCGATCGTGTCCTGGCTCGGCGAGATCGGCACCACGCGCGAGCGGCTGACCATGCCGACGGTCGGCTTGAAACCGACAATGCCGTTCATCGCTGCCGGGCAGGTCACCGATCCATTCGTTTCGGTACCGAGAGCGCCCCAGGCGAGACCTGCCGCCACCGCCGCGCCTGACCCCGACGACGAGCCGCAGGCGCTCCGCGAGAGATCGTGGGGGTTGCGGGTCAGGCCGCCGATCGCCGACCAGCCGCTGGTGGACTGATCGGAGCGGAAATTCGCCCATTCGGACAGGTTGGTCTTGCCGAGGATCACCGCGCCGGCATTCCGCAGCCGCTCGACGGCGGGAGCGTCGCGGCCTGTGTCGTTCCCGGCCAGGGCGCGCGAGCCTGCGGTGGTGCGCATATCGGCAGTTTCGATATTGTCCTTGATGAGGACCGGCAGGCCGTAGAGCACGCCGGGGTTCTCCCGGTCGCCGCGCTCCTTGGTCAGGGTGCGGGCCTGTGCGACGGCGTTTTCATTGACCGCGATCACCGCGCCGATCCGCGGCCCACTGTCATCGAGAAGCTCGATCCGCCGCAGATAGGTGCCGACCACCTGGACGGGCTCGGCCTTGCCGGCCTTGATCGCACCGGGGAGGGCTGCCGGATCGGGGGCGGGTGAGAGCTGCGGCCTCGTCTGCTGGGCCGCTGGCTGCGGCGCGCTTCCCTCTTCGGCGCAAGCGCTCAGCAGCGCACACATGGCGATGCCCCAGACCCAGTTTCTCATGCCCTACCCTCCAACGGTCTTGACGGTCCCTTCTGACCTGCTACGGGCCTCCGCTTCAAGACGGGCTGTTTCGAATTCCGCCGTTGCAATCGTCTTCCGCGTGGGGCGGGGGACCGGATCGAAGCGAAATGAGAGTGGATCATGTCCAAGCGGATCTCCGCCAAGTACAAAATCGACCGCCGTGTCGGTGAAAACATCTGGGGTCGCCCCAAATCTCCCATCAACCGCCGCGACTACAAGCCCGGCATGCATGGCCAGCGCCGTCAGGGTAAGCTTTCGGACTTCGGCCAGCAGTTGATGGCGAAGCAGAAGCTCAAGGGCTATTACGGCAACATCTCCGAGAAGCAGTTCTCGAAGATCTACGTCGAAGCCGCCCGTCAGAAGGGCAACACCGCCGAAAACCTGATCGGCCTTCTCGAAAGCCGCCTCGACGCCATCGTCTACCGCGCGAAATTCGTGCCGACGGTCTTCGCGGCGCGCCAGTTCGTCAACCACGGCCATGTCCTGGTCAATGGACGCCGGACCAACATTCCCAGCTACCGTGTGAAGCCGGGCGATGTCGTGGAAATTCGCGAGAAGTCCAAGAACATGGCGCTGGTGCTCGAAGCGCTCCAGCTCGCCGAGCGCGACATCCCCGATTACGTCGATGTCGATCCCAAGAAGATGACCGCGACCTATGTCCGTATCCCGGAGTTCTCCGAAGTGCCCTATGCCGGCACGATGGAGCCTAACCTGGTCGTCGAATACTACGCTTCGTAAGCCTTCTTTCGAAGCCAGAACGAAGAAAAGCCCGGCCTTTCGTGCCGGGCTTTTTGTTTACCTTATGATAAGAACATTTCTCGTTTCTCGTTTGTTGTGTTAGGCGCTTCTTCATTCTTGGGAACGTCCCGGCGATGGCCGGGCAAGGGGAAACAGATGAAACACCAATTCGCATGGGCGGCTGTCGCGGCAGTTTCGCTCGGCGCTGCCGACGCTGCGCCAGTGACCTTCAACTTCGCGGCCGTCCAGGACACCGGGTTGAGCAGCGGCACGCCGGACACGGGCACCTTCGCGGCACAAGCCCAGGCCTTCTCGACCATCACCGGCAGCCTGACCTATGATCCGGCCACACCGGCCGATACAGTCATCGACACCTCATCGGGCCAGCGGGCTTATTACTCCACCGGCTCCCTCACCCTCGACCAGCTCATGGTCCCGGCGGGCTGGGACTACGAGATCCAGGTCGTCAACACGGTCAGCACCATCAGCAGCGTTGAGACCTACGTCACCAATATCTTCATCCGCGCAGCCAGCGTCGACCTCTCCGAAGGCAGCCCGGTGACCGGGACGGACGACTATGACGATTTTCTCTTCAGGCTGAATTTCCGCGAACCCTTCACCGGCCAGCCGATCGACCCCAGCCTGCCGGCCACCATCGATCTTGCGGCCGCGAACAATTACAGCATCTTCTTCCGTGACCGGAACGATGGCCCCGACGCCTTGGTCCAGTACCGCTTCACGGAATTCGCCCAGCTCATCGACACGCCGGAAAACGAAGTCCCGCTCCCCGCAGCGGCCCTCCTCTTTCCAGCAGGCTTCATCGCCCTTAGGCGAATGAACCGAAAAACCACCTGAGCGCGACCGGCTTGGGCCAATGGAGAAGCCGTCCCGAGGGGCGGCTTTTTGCTTGGAGTGGCAAAGAGCATCTCGGGTTCACCGTTGAAGCCCGACTGTCTCATCAGCTTGCGCATCTCAGCAGCCCGCCCTTATGCTTCGGAAAAGGGGCAAATCCATGAAACCATTGGCATTGCTAGCCTGCGCCTTGAGCGCCGCCATCTGTTTGAGTGCAGCTTCGGCTCCCGTTCCCGGTAAGAAAATCTACGATCTCGACGAGCACACGCAAAGCAAATTGCGACGGATGCAGCGTATCAGAGGGGCCGACGACCTACAGAAGGCCGAAAGAATGATGGAAATTCTGGATTCCATTATTGCCGACGAAGGTAGGTCCGATTTCGACCGTGCAATCGCGTACCAAATCCGCGGTGAAAAGTGTCTGGTCACGTCCAAAAATAGAGACCATTGCGTTTCCGACTTTCATAGCGCCCTCGCGCTTATGCCACGCGACGCTTCCAGATATGACGATCTGGTTCAGGGCGCCTTCAAGCAATTCACCGCTGCAAGCCTTTATGAAGAGGCGTATCAGCTAGCGGAAGAATACCCTGATGACTTCTCTTTTGCGGGTAGCGCCGACCTTTACAAGGCAGAATTTCATGCCGCTCAAGGCGAACTCGATCGCGCCCTCGAAATCATCGGGACTACCAACGAGGACGGCGACTCTTCGCTTGAGAAGAGGCTACGTTACGTTCTTCTTCTTACGGAGGGTCGCTATCAGGAGGCCCACCAGGTCCTTGCCACCTTCGAGACCGACGCCTTCTTTGCAGAAATCATCCAAGATGAGCAGTCATGGCTTCTAGCGGCCGAAGAAAGGGGTGCTTCCCGCGATGAACGCCGAGAGCGGGGATTGGCTTTCAACTCGGCCTCCGACCAGATCTTCAGCGACTCTCAGCCGCAAAGACGGACCAACCCCCGCAACTTTAATCGATGCATCTTGCCATCCCGCTATCCGCAGAGAGAACTTCCCAGAGAGGTTCGGGTGAGGATTGGTATCGACATCGCCGCCGACGGAAGTGTGTCAGATGTACAAGTCCTCGAGAGCGACGACCCGTGCTTTGACCCCTATGTGATCGATGCTGTTGAGCGATGGCGCTACCAGCCTGCCACCATCAACGGTGAGCCGACCGAGCGGATAGGCGTAGGGGCTGCGGTGGTTTTCAGAATAGGCGATTGACCCACCCTGCCAAGAATGACGGCGCTTCGCCTGCCTGCAAGCGCAGGAATACCCTGGAACCCTCAGGCACGAGTGAGAGCATAGCGCGAAGCCGTGAAAGTTCTAGCCACCGCCCCTGGAAGCAGGGCTAGTGTCGCTGGCCCGCAAAAGGGGACCGCAGCAGGTTCGTATGACCATCTTCACGAGGATGACGGGCCAGGATTTCAATCTTGGCGACACGGCGCTGAGGCGAGCGCAGCTTTCGCTTCTCGCAACGGACGCGCCCTACCATGTCTACGTCAAGGATCACTCGGTCGACTATGTCGCGGCTTTGGCTCTGAGGCCGCAAGACGTCGTCTATCGAGATGAAGCCGGTTTCACCGACGCCCTCGACGCCTACTGCAGGCGGGGCCGCGTGGTTCTTCTCGACAAGCCCGGGGCTTTCAAGGGTACCCACCGCTTCGGCCGCTGGTGGACCTCAAGGCTTCGTACGGCACTTGACGTCCGCCGTACCGGGGGGCTCGTTCTGAACCTCGGGTCAGGAATTCAGGACCGCCCCGACCTGCGCCAACGAGCCATCTTGAGGCTCTTCGCCCTTCCCACCGACATGCTCGCCTGGCGCGACACCGGTTCGAAGGATTGGTTCGGTTGCGGAAAGCTGATGCCTGACTGGGCGTTCGCCCTTCCGGCCTCGGGCCATGGAGGCCAACGCCGTTTCCTGGGTATCTCGCTTCGGGGCGAACGCGCCTTCCCGGACGAAACCTGGTTCGAAGCCGTCGAGGAGTTCTGCGAGGGAGCACGGCTCGAGCCCGTGGCCATTTCCCAAGTGAGGATCGACAACGATCATGCGGAGGCTGCCGCAAAACGGCTCGGTTGCCGGGCCGTTGTGTGGGAAGGGCAGACCCACCTCGAGCAGGAGCAAGCGGTTCGGAATATCTACGCGACATGCGCCCTGGTTGTTTCAGACAGGCTACACGTCCTGATCCTCGCAGTCACAGAAGGCGCTGCGCCCGCCTGCCTCCTGCCGATCGCCGAGAACAAGATTGCCCGCCACTTCGAGGTGATCGGGCTGCGCGGTATCGCGGCTGACACGAGAGACTGGACGAAGCAGGCGCTCATTTCGGCGCTGGAACAGGCCGCTGCCAACCGGGCAGGGGCCGCTGAGGCTCAAGCCGGAGCCTCAGCGGCCGTTGAACGCGTTGCCGTTGAGGCCAAAGCATTGATCTCTCGCTGCCTTGGCCGGGCCTCTTAAGTGCTTCTCAGTCGAAGGTCAGGCCGCCGCGAGGACGCCCTTTTCCTGCAGGAAGGGACGCAGCTCGCCCTTCTCGAACATCTCGCGGACGATGTCGCAGCCGCCCACGAACTCGCCCTTGACGTAGAGCTGGGGAATGGTCGGCCAGTCCGAATAGGCCTTGATGCCCTGGCGGATCTCTTCGTCGGCGAGGACGTTCGTCGACCCGTAGTCGAGCTCGAGATAGTTGAGGATCTGAACGACCGCTGCCGAGAACCCGCATTGGGGAAACTGCGGCGTGCCCTTCATGAAGAGCATCACGTCGTTCTTCTCGATTTCGGTCTTGATGGTCTCTTGCGCGGTATCGGTCATGGAAATCTCCGTTTGAACTGAGCTAGGGCCCGGCGGGTGACCCCGCAAGATGCCAAGGCGCTGATCATCGCCGGCCCCACTGCTTCGGGAAAATCCGAAGCCGCGATCCGCCTGGCCGAGCGGACAGGCGGGGTGATCCTGTGCGCCGACTCAATGCAGGTCTACCGCGATCTGCGGATCGTCACCGCCCGGCCGAGCGAGGCGGACGAGGCGCGGGCGCCCCATCGGCTCTATGGTCACGTGGACGGAAGCGAGCGCTATTCCGCTGGCCGTTTCGCATCCGATATCAAACTGGCCCTGACCGACGCCGCGCAGGCTGGAACGACCCCCATCATCTGCGGGGGCACCGGGCTTTACCTGAAGGCGTTGACCGAAGGGCTCTCGCCGATCCCTGAAATCCTATCGGACACAACGGACAGGCTTTCCGCAGAATGGGACGCGGACCCCGGGGGCTTTCGCGGGAGGCTGGTCGCGCGCGACCCTGGGGCCGCATCGCTCATGCCTGCAGACCGCCAGCGCCACATCCGCGCCGCCTCGGTGCTGGAGGCAACGGGGCGATCCCTGTCGTCATGGCAGGAGGCGCCGAAAAGGCCGATCCTCGAGGGCTACCGCGCTGCCCTCCTCATTCCCGAACGCGAAACCCTCTATGCCCGGTGCGAGGCCCGCTTCGAAGGGATGCTCGCCGAAGGCGCGCTCGAAGAAGTCAGGACGCTTCTGCGGCGAAGGCTTTCGCCTTCGCTCCCGGTGATGAAGGCGCTGGGCGTGCCTGAGTTGCGCGACGTGATCGAAGGCCGGGCGAGCCTCGAGGAAGCCGCGGCCGCTGCCCGGCAGGAGACCCGCCGCTTTGCCAAGCGCCAGATGACCTGGTTCCGCAACCAGACCGCCTGGACCGCATTCGAGAACGCTGGCGCGCTGGCGGACTTTCTCGCTTCCGGCGCGTAACCGATCCGCCGAACCCGGCGAAAGAAGCGCTGAGGTCAAACATGGAACGTCCAATGCTCGCAGCTCTTCTCAGCCTTGTCCTGATGACCGCCGAACTCGGCCCCCCGGTGGGCGAGGCGATCCCCGAGACCCAGCGCTTCGAGGGCGCCATGGGAGAGGACGGCGCGACCATCGCCTTTGTCCGTTCGGTGGACTGGTGCCCTTACTGCAAGGCCCAGGTGATCGAGCTCGGCGCCCAGGCCGCGGCCTTCGCCAATGAAGGCCGGCCCCTCGTGATCGTCAGCTATGACAGCCCGAAGGTGCAGGCCGCCTTCGCGGGGGAGCACGACCTCGATGTGCGGTTCGTCGCTGATGAAGGCTCGAAGCTCATCACGGCCTTCGGTCTTCTCAACGAGACCTACCGCCCAGGCAGCCGCGCCTACGGCGTGCCCCATCCGGCGGTCTTCGTCGTCGACGAGGCCGGTGTCGTCGAAGCGAAGCTCTACGAAGAGGACTACGCGCAGAACGAGAAGAGCTACCGAAGCCGTCCTGCCTTCGAAACGATCATTGAGGCGGTGCGCAAGGCCGACTGACCGATCAGGCCCAGGCGAAGCCGCGCTCGAGCAGAAGGGCGGTTTCGCCTTCCGGCTGGCGACCATGGGCGATCAGCACCCGTTCCGGATCGAGCGCGCGCAGGGCGGACAGGTCACGGCGGACCCTTTTTCGGTGGCCGGCCATCAGGGCCGCCAGGCGCATGTCGATCGAGGCCCTGGGCGGATTGCCTGTTGCACCGCCGATCACCAGCATGGCGCGTGCAACCATCCCTTGGATACGCCCTGGTTCGAAGTTCTGAAGAAGGTCGGTGAGCACCAGCGTGCCCGAGGGGCGGTGATAAAGGGCGGCTTCCACCCACCTGCCTCCGTTCACGAGGTGAACGTCCACATCCATTCCCAAGGGTCCCGGACCGAGCGGCCTCGTCCGCTGAGGCAGGCGCGCCTTGTCCGGCATGGGAGAGGGCGCAAGGACGACGGCCTCCGGCAGGTGCTCCGACCAGTGGTGCACATGGGCGTAGTGAAAGCTGTTCGGTGCAATGATGAAAGCGATCTCGCCGAGATTGCCGATCTTGCCAGCCAGCTCACCTGAAAAGGCCGTCGGTGAATGAAGGGCAAGCCCGGACCCGGTCTGAAGAACGGTCATCCGCGTGGGGCATGGCAGATCTACTCCCGCCACGCCGTAGCCGGTAACGGGACCATCCACCGTCCAGATGCCCTCCGCGATCCCGAGGGGTTCATTCTGGGGAAGATAGGGCGCGTAGGAAGCTGCCATCCAGCGACGCTAACCACGGAACCGAAAGCCCCGCCAGCGCCCTGCGCAGGGCATGTCAGCCTGTGTAGTGCACCTTTTCCGCGGCGGTCTTCTCTCCGTAGGTCTCGACGTCGGCGAAGGACCTGAAGAGTTCCCAACGCACACCGACGGGATCGGCGGTCCAGCTTTTTTCCGATGCCGCATAGCAGCAGGCCGTCTCTCCGATCTTGAGGAAGGGGAGGCCTGCCGCCTGCGTCCGCCGTTCGATCGCGGCCAGCTCTTCGGTTTCGTCTACCTGCAGCCCCAGATGGTGGACGCCGACCGAAGCCTCAGCCTCCGTCGCCTCGATCACCAGATTGATCGCCGGGGCGTCGATCAGCCACTTGCTGTAGCCAGGTTTGGTCTTGCTCGCTTCGGCGCCCAGCATGTGGCGGTAGAATGTTTCGGTCTCGGCGAACCGCTCGGCGGGAACGTTGATGTGGACATGCAGGCGCTTCATGTCAGCCTCCTTCTTTCAGAAGACGAACATATGCATCTATGCGCAGAAATGCAATCGATATGTCAGGAGGGCGGGCAGCAGGCGTCGATGGCGTCGGCCAGCGCGCGAAGTTCATCCGTCAGGGCATCGAGGCGCACGGCATAGCGGACCTCCCGCCCGGACCGCCTGGCATCGAGAAGGCCAGCCTCGCGCAGTGTCTTGAGGTGGCGGGACACACCGGAAGGGTCGATGTCGCAACTTTCGGCAAGCTGCCCCACGGTCTGGGGGCTCTCCGCCTGTGCAAGAACGGCAAGCAGGGAAACACGCATGGGCTCTGACAGCGCCCGGAAGAGTTCAGGGCGCAGCAACGCCGCCAGATCACCCCGGCGGGAAGCGGAAGCGGTCCATGGTGTCATAAAGGCATCCCTGCCCGAGCCGGAGGGAGGAGAGACGTGCCGCGCGTCTCCTCAAGCCACCTTGATGAAGTCCGGCACGTGGTCGCCGAAGCCCTTGACGGTGTCGGGGTGGCTCATGGCAGCGACTTCGTCGCGGCGGCCTCGACCGTTCCGGCTGCGTCCGCCGCGGTCCGAGCGTTCGGGACGGTCGCCCTGCTCCTGACGAGCGGGCCGTTCACTTCGGGTATCGGAGGCCGAACCGCCGGCGCTCGAACCCCGGCCGCCACTGCTGGTGGTGCCGCCGCTGCGTCCGCGACGCGGGCGTTCGTCGCCCTCGTCCTTGTAGCTGTCGAAGAAGGACTTCATGTCGACCTCTTCGATGGCGGTCATGTTGGTGGTCTTGAGGACCGCGCCCAGAGCCTTGTCGTCGGAGGGGGTGACCATCATCACCGCCGTGCCCTTGCGCCCGGCACGGCCCGTACGGCCAATGCGGTGGACGTAATCATCCGCATGGATGGGGACGGCGAAATTGAAGACGTGGCTCACCTCGGGGATGTCGAGCCCCCGCGCCGCGACGTCGGAGGCGACCAGCAGCTTGAGGTCGCCGTCGCGGAACTTCTGCAGGGTTTCCATGCGGAAGGACTGGGCCAGGTCGCCATGGATCGGCCGCGCGTCATAGCCGTGCTTCTGCAGGGATTTGGCGACGATATCGACGTTCTTCTTGCGGTTGCAGAAGATGATGCCGTTCTGCAGGCCTTCCGCCTCGTCGATGATCTGCCGCAGGGTCGCGCGCTTCAGCCGATCGTCGCCTCTGGGCAGCCGGACGATCTTCTGGGTAATCGTCTCGGCCGTCTGGGCCGGCCGGGAGGCCTCGATCCGCGCGGGCGCGGAGAGGAACTGTTGCGTCAGGCGGGTGATCTCCGGCGGCATGGTGGCCGAGAAGAACAGCGTCTGCCGGGTGAAGGGCGTCATGTTGAAGATCTTCTCGATGTCCGGGATGAAACCCATGTCGAGCATCCGGTCCGCCTCATCGACGACCATGACCTCGACACCGGTCAGAAGCAGTTTGCCGCGTTCGAAATGGTCGATCAGCCGCCCAGGCGTCGCGATCAGGACATCGACACCGCGCGTGAGAGCAATCTCCTGGTCCTTGAAACTCACCCCGCCGATCAGAAGGGCCATGGAGAGCTTGTGATATTTGCCGTACTTCTCGAAGCTCTCGGAGACCTGGGCCGCCAGCTCCCGAGTCGGGGCGAGGATCAGCGTCCGGGGCATGCGCGCACGGGCACGGCCCTTGGTCAGCCGATGGATCATCGGTATGACGAAGGCGGCGGTCTTGCCGGTGCCGGTCTGGGCAATGCCGAGGACATCGCGACCCTTCAGCGCCTCGGGGATGGCCTTGGCCTGGATCGGTGTCGGCGTGTCGTAGCCAGCGTCGTGAATGCCCTTGAGAAGCTTGTCGTCGAGGCCGAGATCGGCGAATTTGATCGCCACTTCCTCATCCGCAGCGACCTTTTCGCCCTCGGTTGCTTCGGCTTTCGCCTCGTCAGCCGGAGCTTTATCCGCCCGGGCTTCGGGCGCCTCGGCAGCTTGCGTCTCGGTGGGGGCGGCGTCCTGTTTGTGGACGTCGTTGTCTTGGCTCATGCGTGTCGTTCGTCTGCAGTTCAAAGGGTTACGGATCGGGTTCTCATCGCAAGCGCCCGACCCACCGAAACTTCAGCAAGGAGGACGCCAAGTCGTCATTGCGGCTGTCTGACCTTGATCCTGAAAACAGGCTGCAGCCGCGAGGGGAGTGCGCCCACTAGTCGCGACCGGGCGATCTGTAAAGATCACGCGAGGCGAGAACCGGGTGAACCGGCCCTGCCGCGCATCATTGTGACCGGATCAGCACAACCCTGTAGCGCGCCTTGCCGTCGCGAAGATGCTGCAGCCCATCATTACAGTCCTCCATGGCGAATTTGTCGGTCATGGGGGCGATGTCGTGGCGGCCGCAGAATTCGAGCATCTTCTCCAGGATCAGGGGCGGCGCCATGGCCGAGCCGCCGATCTTCTTCTCGCCGCCGATCAGCTCGAACGCCCCGGCCTTGAGGGGCGCATCGACGAAGCCGCCCACGGTGACGAAGCGCCCCTTGGCGCGCAAGGTGGCGAGATATTCCGACCAGGGAAGCTCGGCCGCGGTGGTGTTGAGGATGAGGTCGAAACTGCCGCGCAGCTTTTTCAGCGTGTCGCCGTCGCGTGTGTTGGCGACATGGTGGGCGCCGAGCTTCTTCGCCTCCTCGGCCTTGTCGTCGGAAGTGGTGAAGGCCGTGACCTCGCAGCCCCAGGCGCGGGCGAATTGCAGCGCCAGGTGGCCGAGCCCGCCAATGCCGATCACCCCGACCCGGTCCATCGGCGTGATGCCGTACTGGACCAGCGGGTTGAACACGGTGGCCCCGCCGCAGAAGAGTGGCCCGGCGGTGATGGCGTCGACATCGTCAGGCACCGGCACGCACCAGAGCTCGGACGCGCGGACCTTGTCGGCAAAGCCGCCATGGCGTCCCACGATCGTGCCTGTGCTGCGGACGCAGAGATTGTGGTGCCCCGAGAGGCAGGGTTGGCAGCGCTGGCAGCTTTCCGCGAACCAGCCCAGGCCAACCCGCTGGCCCACTTTGAGGGTCTTCACCCCATCACCGGCCTTGGTGATCCGGCCGATCACCTCATGGCCGGGGACCAGGGGATATTTCGACAAGCCCCATTCATTGTCGATCATCGACATGTCCGAATGGCAGATGCCGCAGCTTTCGACTTCCAGCTCGACTTCGTCGGTCTTCAGCGCACCGAATTCATAGGTGAAAGGCTTGAGCTCTCCGCCCTCTTCGGTGACGGCATAGGCGTGGACGGTCATGGCTTCTCCTCGTTTGAAGGGGTCCTTTGGGGGATCGCGGCCTTTCTTTCATCCCCCGATCGCAGTCCGCTGTTGACGCTTCTGATAAGCAGTCGCAAAACAGGCCTTCGTTCGGAAGGCCCACCCATGCTGCAGAAAACCGCCGCGGCGCCGAAAGCCGCCAATCCGCCCAAGCTTCATCCGTTCCTGCCGAAGGAATGGGGGCGCGGGCCATTCCTTCTATGGCTCAAGAGGACGCACGCCTGGAGCGGGCTTTTCGGTGCGCTCATGTTCCTTCTTCTCGGGGTGTCGGGCATTCTTCTCAACCACCGCTCGGTGATGAAGATCGAGACCGGCGCGCCCACTGTCAGCAAGGTGGAATTGGTGCGCGAGGGTGCTCCCTTCGCAAACGAGGAAGCCTTCGCGGCGTGGGTCCAGGAGACCTACGGCGTCGTGCAGGAGGCGGGGGCTTCCCGCGCCGCGCCCGCTGTCGAGAGCGTGAGCTTCGAGGGGACGAGCGCGATTCCGGCCGAGCGCTGGGACATACGCTTCCGCGGGCCCAATGCGGCACTGGAGGCGAGCTATCTGCCCGAGGCCAATCTCGTGGTTCTCGAGCGGACGGCCTACAGCTTCGCCACGGTCCTGAAGGAGCTTCACATGGGCCACGGCATCGGCCTTGTCTGGATCCTGCTGATCGACGCGGTGGGCGGCGCCCTCATTGTCATGAGCCTTTCGGGCATCCTCCTCTGGTCGCGTCTGCATGGGCCGCGCCTGGCCGCACTCGGGCTTCTAGGCGGGGCGCTCGCCTGGTCCCTCCTTGGCGCATGGCCGCAGATGATCGCCAGCGTCTCCTGACCCGGCGGGGCCCTTTTGCGCCATTGCGCGGGGGCCGTTTTATCGCCTAGCTTCGCTCTTCAACAGGAGCAGCAGGCCATGTGGCATCCCGCGAGCTGGCGCGAGAAACCGGCGAAGCATATTCCGGGCGACTATCCCGACCCCAAGGCCCTGGCCGAGGTGGAGGAGGAGCTTTCGTCCTATCCGCCGCTGGTCTTCGCAGGGGAGGTCCGCACGCTGAAGGACCGGCTCGCGGCGGTGAGCCGGGGAGAGGCCTTCCTTCTTCAGGGCGGAGACTGCGCCGAAAGCTTCAAGGAATTCCGCGCCGACAACATTCGCGACACCTTCCGGGTGCTCCTGCAGATGGCCGTTGCGCTGACTTACGGTGCGGCGATGCCGGTGGTGAAGGTCGGCCGCATCGCGGGCCAGTTCGGCAAGCCACGCTCTTCGCCGACCGAGACCCGCGGCGGGGTCACGCTCCCCAGCTATCGCGGTGACAACATCAACGGCATGGACTTCACCGAGGAAGCCCGCATCCCCGATCCGCAGCGCCTCCTCAGGGCCTATGGCCAGTCCGCCGCCACCCTCAATCTGATCCGCGCCTTCGCCAAGGGCGGCTACGCCTCCTTGCGCAACGTCCACCGCTGGAACCTGGACTTCGCCAGCGGTCCCCAGAACGAGCGCTACAAGGAGATCGCCGACCGGATCTCCGACGCCATGGCCTTCATGGATGCCTGCGGGCTTTCCGGCTTCAATTCGCGGGCTCTCAACGAGGTCGAGTTCTACACCAGCCACGAGGCGCTTCTTCTCGGCTTCGAAGAGGCCATGACCCGGACCGACAGCACCACGGGCGACCCTTACGACACCTCGGCGCATCTCGTCTGGATCGGCGACAGGACGCGCCAGGCGGACGGCGCCCATGTCGAGTTCTGCCGGGGCATCAAGAACCCCATCGGCATCAAATGCGGCCCCAGCCTCCAGCCCGATGAGCTGATCGGGCTGCTCGACGTTCTCAACCCCAAGGACGAAGCCGGCAGGATCGTGCTGATCGCCCGTTACGGTAGCGAGACGATCGGCCAGCACCTTCCCGCTCTGGTCCGCAGGGTCCAGTCCGAGGGCCGGACGGTGGTCTGGTCCTCCGACCCCATGCACGGCAACACGATCAAGGCGGAGAACGGCTACAAGACCCGCCGCGTCTCCTCGGTCCTGGGCGAGGTCGAGCAGTTCTTCGACCTCGTGCGTGACGAGGGCGCCTATCCCGGCGGGGTGCATTTTGAGATGACAGGTCAGGACGTGACCGAATGCCTCGGCGGCCTTCAGGCGATCGACGAGAATGATCTCTCCGAGCGCTATCACACCCATTGCGATCCCCGTCTCAACGCGAACCAGGCGCTGGAGCTGGCCTTCACCCTCGCTGAAGAGCTGCGCGCCGTCAGGGAGCGGAAGGCCGCCTGAAGCTCTTGCCGCAACAATGAAGCTCGGTTAACCTTCTGTTCAGGAGCAGGGGTGGGCTACCGGCGTGCTGAACGAAAACGAGGAGAGTGAAGACCTCCGTATTTCAGCGAAGGACGAAGTAACCGGCGCCCCGGATACTTCATCTCCTGCGGCTGAGCCCTTGGCCGGAGAGACGCTCTCTCAAAACAGCAGCCTCTACGAGCGTGAGCTTGCCGCTGCGAAAAAGCATTTTGGCAGCGGCGTTGTCGGCGGTTCGGAAACGCACAGGCGCCCGTTCACCGAACAGATCATGAGCGACACCGAGGCGATGTTTCCTTGGGACAGCGACAAGTACAAAACCGCGCGCTCGCAAATGTGGGCGGTGCTGGGCCGGTATTTCACCATGCGCGTGGTCACCAGCTTTCTTCACGCTGGGCTCGTCATCTTGCTTGTCGCAATCTACGATGCCGCCATCAGCGATGGTGGATCCTCCCTCCTCAGCAAATTGCTTGAAGCCACGGGGCTTAGCGACGTTTTCGCGACTTGGTGGCCATTGTTGATGGCTGCTCTTGCCTTTCTAGCCTTCGGCATGCGCTCCGCTGTCCGCGGCTTCTTCTTCTTCGGCCTGACCCGCCGGGCCGAGACCCTTTCCTACGACGTCTTCAAGCGGATCGACGACATCGCGACCCGCGTCACGGAAGCCTGCGCCAAGGTGCGGTTGCGGGCCGGGGAGGGGTGGCCGGAGCGGGCGAAGAACTGGGTCATCATCGCCCTTTGGAACGCCAAGCGGGGCGAATATCTTGACCGCTTCATCACCACGGTCATCTGGAAGGTCGGTGTCTATATCGAGCGTATGCAGAACGTCTTCCTGGTCGTGAATGTCGCCGCGATCGCAGCCATCTATGCATGCTTTCGCGGTGTTCCCGCCCCTGGTGAGGAGACCTTCGCCGCCGACCTCATCTTCATAGGTGCACTGACTGCGAACTCGTTTTTCCTGTGGCACAAGGCAGGGCAGAAACCCAATGCCTTCTGGAAGGACCAGTTCCGCAAATCCGCCCCTGAGCAGACGGACGAAACCGAGAACTACGCCGACAAGATCTCCGACGAGATCGAAAACCTGGTGGTGGAGATCATCAGCAAGGAATACGGACAGAGCGGCCGGAACGGCTGACGCGGTTTCACGGGCCGCGTCTCTTGCCGCTTGCCTATGTGACAGTCCTCATATAACAGCGCTGTTATGACTGGACCGAACCGGACTCTCGGCACGAAATTGCGCCACCTGATTGACCTTCTGGACAGCGGCATCGCCGAACTCGAGGATGCCGAAGGGCGCGGCTTCCGTGGGCGCTATACCCCTGTTCTGAAAGCCCTTATCGAAAGCGACGGGGTGCCGATCCGCGTCATTGCCGATCGCGCGGGGATCACCCATTCCGCCGCCAGCCAGACCGTCGCGCGCATGGTCGCGGGCGGCTTCCTCAGGCGGATCCCGGGCGATGACGCGCGCGAAAGGCTGATCGTGATGACGCCGCAGTTGAAGGCGATGATCCCCTCGCTTCAAAGGCGTTGGGCCGCCACCAACCGCGCGTCTTCCGTTCTCGAGGACGAGATCGGCATGGCCCTCGGCGACGGCATCGCCGCCGCCATCGACGCCCTCGAAACAAGGCCCTTTCGCGACCGTATCGAAGACGAACTGCGCCGCGACAACGAACCGAACCTCAAGAACAAGGCCCCCGCATCATGACCTCGATCACGCTCGTCACCTCCCTCGCCCTTCTCGCCTCCGCCGCCGCCGACCTCCAGCCCCGCGCGGCCACCCTTGAGGTCGCGGCCGTGATCGAGGAGAATTTCTACGATCCCGAAGCTGGGGCGAAGATCGCCGCGGACCTGACCCGCGAGGCCGAAGCCGGCGAGTATGATAGCTACACGGACGAACTTGATCTCGCGGCTGCCCTGACCGCCCGTCTTTCCCCCCTCGACGGGCACCTTAATGTGGACTGGTCGCCACCTGTCGATGCCGAAGCGGCCGAGGAGGAGGGCGAGGACCAACCAGCCTTGAGCTGGTACGACGTCATGCGCCGCCAGGGCCACGGCTTCGAGGAAGTCCGCATCCTTCCCGGCAATATCGGCCTCATCGTCATGACGGGGTTCGCCGATATCGACTTCCGCGACGAGGCGGACCCGGCCAAAGCCGTCGCCGATGCGGCGCTGGCGATGACCGCCGATACCGATGCGCTGATCTTCGATCTGCGCAACAATGGCGGCGGCGCGCCGGCCATGACCGGCTATCTCGTCAGTGCTCTGACCGAAGGGGGAGAAGGCATCTACAATGTCCTTCACTACCGCGGCGGCACGGTCAGCGAAGCGCCGGAAATCGCCTATCATAGCCCCGACCCAGAACGCCCGGTCTTCATCCTGACAAGCGCGAGGTCGGCATCGGCGGCGGAGAGCTTTCCTTACATGCTGCAGGCCGCAGGCCGGGCGAAGATCATCGGTGAACGTACGATAGGTGCTGCCAATCCGGGCGGTGAGATCGGGACCCCTTCGGGCTTTGAGGTGTTCGTGCCCACCGGCCGTCCGATCAATCCGGTGACGAAACGAAACTGGGAAGGCGAGGGCGTCGCGCCCGACACCGAGGTCGAAGCGGAGGACGCGCTCGAAGAGGCCTACGAGCAGGCCCTCGCCAGTGTGCCGGGGAAAGGCCCCCTGACCAAGGACGCGGCCTGGACCCTCGAAGCCCTGCAAGCCGGATACGAACCTTCCCGCAAAGAGCTACGCCGTCTGGCGGGAAGCTACGGTCCCTACCGCTTCGAGGCGGTTGAGGGCGGCCTCGTCCTTCATCAGGGAAGGCGTATGCCGCGTTTCCTGCAAGCGCTCTCGAAAGGCGTCTTTTTCGAGAAAAGCGATCCGGTGCACCGCTTTCATTTCGTCATGGAAGGCCGCCGTGCGGAAGCGGTCGAGGCCCGCTCGGCCTATGGCCGGGTGGTCCGTCAGCCCAAGGACTGACGGCCCGCAGACCCGGCCGTCAGGCAGCCGCGAAGCGTCCGCCCTTGTCCGCATAGGCCTGGGTGCCCTTGGTGAAGACCTTGTCGGTCTCAAGAACATCCGCCGGCGTGTACTGATAGCTACCGGCGATGTTCTCTTCGCGCAGACGGTCGTAAAGCGGTGAGAACTCCGTACGCAGCGTGCGCTCCAGAAGGTCCTCATAGCTGTCGATGACGAAATAGGTCTGCTGGAAATCGTCGATCCGGTAGTCGGTCCGAAGAAGCCGCTCCACGGAAAAGCCGAGCCGGTTGGGCGAGGGGTCCTCGAGGCTGAAGACGCTTTCCGCAGGGGAGCTGACGATACCGGCGCCGTAGATCCTGAGCCCGTCATCCGTCGAGATCAGGCCGAACTCAACCGTGTACCAATAAAGCGCCGCGAGGTTCTTCAGGCAGCCCGAGTTGAGGGATTTGAGCCCGCCCTTGCCGTAAGCTTCCATATAGTCGGCGAAAACCGGGTTCGACAGCATCGGCACATGGCCGAAGACATCATGGAAGACGTCAGGCTCCTGGATGTAGTCGAGCTGGTTCGCCTTGCGGATGAAGTTCCCTGCCGGAAAGCGACGATTGGCGAGGTGGTCGAAGAAGACCTCGTCCGGCACGAGGCCAGGGACCGCGACGACGCGCCAGCCGGTCAGGGCCTCAAGCTCGTCGGACATGCGCTCGAAATGCGGGATACCGCCCTTGCCGAGATCGAGGGCCTTGAGACCGTCCATGAAAGCCTGGTCCGCACGACCCGGCAGCACTTTCATCAGGCGCTTGTAGAGTGTGTCCCAGACGCCGTGCTCCTCTTCGGAGTAGCTCTCCCAGTCCTGAGGAATGGTGTAATCCTCGGCCGGGGCCTGGCTTGCACGGTGAAATTCTCCTTCGGCCATCACGGACCTCCCTTGGGGCAGGGTTCCGCGTCTAGCCGATCCTTGGGCCCTGCCCAAGTGGGTGAAACCGCTGACCGATCAGAAGACGCGGAGCACCGTGCCCGTCCGCCTCAGATCTCCGAGAGGACAGGGAAGGGGGCGAGCGAACGGGTTCTTCCGCTCACCGGCGATGATCCTGCCGCGCAGGGTTTCGCGAAGGTCGGACAGGGCTTCCTGCCAGGCATCCTCGCACAGTTTTGCATTCGCGAACGATAGCCGCATGACACCTCCCACCAGAACCACCACCATGGGTTGTCTCAACAGAATGAGGCAGCGGGCAGGGGAAAGCGAGGCGATTTTGGGGCAGGCTTTCTCAAAGCTTAACCGCGGTGGTGACAAGAAGCGGGCTTGAGCGCAGATGGGCCTTTGACCAAGAACGACGCAAAGCCGGACGGGACCGGCGCGATCCGGGAGAGGCCAATGGCGGAGAAATTGCGGGCGGGCGTCGCAGGCGCGGGCGTTTTCGGCGGCTATCATGCCAACAAATACACCGAGACCGGTGATGCCGAGCTGACGGCGATCTACGATCAGAGCCTCGATAAGGCGAAGGAGCGCGCGGCCGAGCACGGGGCAGAAGGGTTCGACGACTTCCATGCCTTCCTCGAGGCGGTGGATGTTCTGACCATTGCGACGCCGGCCACATCCCATGCGGGTCTCGCCGCCGAAGCGATCGCGCAGGGCAAGCATGTCCTCGTCGAAAAGCCGATCGCGATGACCACCCAGGATGCCGATGCCCTGATCAAGGCAGCCGAGGCGCAAGGGGTCTTCATCCAGGTCGGCCATCAGGAACGCTATGTCGCCGCCGCATTCGGGCTCTTCGACCGCGCTGTTCCGGCGGGCGTCGTCTCGCGCCGCATGAACCGCTACAGCCCCCGCGCCGCCGATGTGTCGGTGGTGCTCGATTTGATGATCCACGATCTCGACCTCCTGGCCCAGCTCACCGGCGCCTCCGAAGCGCGGCTGCTCTCCATAGACAGCCGCCGTCAGAAGAGCGATTTCGCCGATTACGTGGACGCGGTCCTCGATGTCGGCGGGGTCGAAGCGCGCCTCATCGCCTCGCGCCTCGAAGAGGACCCGGTGCGGGACCTCCGCCTCAGCTATGAGGACGGCGAGGTGCATCTCGATTTTCTCAAGCGCGCCGTCAGCAACACGACCGGAACGCCTGTCCCGGCGAGCTTCGACGGCGATGACCTGCCCCTTGCGCTGAAGGATCCGCTCGCATTCGGTACACAGAGCTTCCTCGAGGCGGTGCGTTCCAGGACCAATCCGGCGGTGCCGGGACAGGCCGGGCGCCGCGCCCTGAAGATGGCGCTCGTGATCGAGGATGCCCTCTCGTGACCGATAGGCTGACCATCGCGCTTGCCCAGATCAATCCCGTGGTGGGCGATATCCCGGGCAATATCGACCGGATCCTGAAGGTCTGGCGCGAGGCCGAAGGCGTCGATCTCGTGGTGTGCCCTGAGCTCTGCATCTCCGGCTACCCGCCGGAGGATCTGGTGTTGCGCCCAGCCTATGTCGAGGCCTGCCGGCAGGGTGTCCTGCGGCTTGCGGCGGAGACGGCAGGAGAGGGGCGACCCGGCCTCATCGTCGGCAGTCCGTGGCCGGACGATGCTGCGGCGAGCCCGCGGCCCTTCAACGCGTCCATCGTGATGGATGGCGGGGTCATCAAGGGCGTGGCGCGCAAGGTCTGCCTTCCCAATTACGGACCCTTCGACGAGCCAAGAACCTTCAAGCAGGGTCCCGAACCCGAAGCCATCCCCTTCCGCGGCCTCAACCTGGGGGTGATGATCTGCGAGGACATGTGGCTGCCCGGGGTGTCGGGCCAGCTTCGCGCCGAGGGGGCGGATGTTCTCGTCGTACCCCACGGATCACCCTTCAGGCGCACCGTGCACGGAGAGCGTCTCTTTCAGGCAGAGGCGCGGTCCCGCGAGACGGGGCTCCCCATCCTTTTCGTCAACCAGTGCGGCGGTCAGGACGAGCTTGTCTTCGATGGCGGCTGCTTCGCTCTCGACCCGGACGGCCTCAAGGCGTCGATGCCGCTCTTCGAGGAGGGCTGCTGCCGTGCGGAGCTGACCGCCCAGCCCGGCGGCTGGCGGCTCGAGAAGGGCGAGATCGCTTCGTGGTCGGACGGCGAGCGCCTGATCTACGAAGCGCTTCTGACGGGCACCCGTGACTACATCGTGAAATCGGGCTTCGGGGAGGTCGTCATCGGCCTGTCCGGCGGCATCGACAGCGCGCTCGTCGCGGCCATTGCCGTTGATGCTCTGGGCCCTGAGAATGTCCACTGCGTCCGCCTGCCTTCGCGCTACACCTCGAAGGCCTCGATGGACGACGCCGAAGCCTGCGCCAAGGCGCTTGGAATACGGCTCGACACGGTGCCGATCGAGCCCGGGGTCGAGGCGCTGACCGGCATGCTGGCGCCGATCTTCGAAGGAAGGGCGCCGGACCTGACCGAGGAAAACCTTCAGTCCCGCCTGCGAGGCACGACCCTGATGGCGATTTCGAACAAGCTCGGCTCGATGATGCTGACCACCGGCAACAAGTCGGAAATGGCTGTCGGTTACGCCACCCTCTATGGCGACATGAACGGCGGGTACAATCCGCTTAAGGACGTTTACAAGATCGACGTCTTCGAGCTCGCCCGCTGGCGCAACACCAACAAGCCCACCTTCGCGAAAGGACCCCTCGGCGAAGTCGTCCCCGAAGCGGTCATCACCAAGGCGCCTTCGGCGGAGCTGAGAGCGGACCAGAAGGACGAGGACAGCCTGCCGCCCTACAAGGTCCTGGACGCGATCCTCAACGGCCTGATCGAGGAAGAGCTTTCCACCGAACAGATCGTTGCGGAAGGGCACGACCGCGAGCTTGTTATTCGTGTGCAGACGATGCTGTACCGCGCGGAATACAAGCGCCGACAGTCAGCGCCCGGACCGAAGATCACGACGAAATATTTCGGGCGCGACCGCCGCTACCCTATCGTCAACCGTTTCCGCGAAACGAGCTGAGCCGGAGAAGCGAAGCCGCGCGGGCTTCGCTTCCGTCCGTCCTCAGATATATTCGACCTTTTCGATCCCATAGACGTGGCTGCCGCCGGGGGCCGCGACCTCGACGCTGTCGCCTTCTTCCTTGCCGATCAGCGCGCGGGCGATGGGGGAAGAGACGGAGATACGGTTCTGCTTGAGGTCGGCCTCAAGCTCGCCGACGATCTGGTAGCGTTTTTCTTCCTCGGTATCCTCGTCGATCAGGGTCACGGTGGCGCCGAACTTGACCGAGGGGCCCTCGAGGGAAGTGACATCGATGACCTGGGCACGGGAATGCTTGTCCTCAAGGTCGAGGACCTGCCCCTCGATCCAGGACTGGCGCTCTTTTGCGGCGTGGTACTCGGCGTTTTCCGACAGGTCACCGTGGGCCCGCGCCTCAGCGATCGCCTGGATGATCGCCGGGCGCTCAACGCTCTTGAGATGTTTGATGTCCGCCTCGAGCTTCTCGAAACCCGCCTTGGTCATCGGGACCTTATCCATCACGCGCCTGCTTTCTATCAACTGGCCCCGGCCGCGCCTTGTGCACTGCCGAAGGGGTTAGCGGTTGTAAGACTGCAAAGGCGCGACTTCAAGGCCGCCCCGGCGTAGCGCCTCAATGGCCCGAACCGCGGCATGGGCGCCGTTGACCGTTGTAATACAAGGAATCCTTCGCTGGAGAGCCGTGGTTCTGATCGACCGGGAGTCGGCGATCGACTGCGCTGTTTCCGTCGTGTTGAAGATCATGTGAACGGTGCCGTTGATCAGCTCGTCCACGATATGGGGTTGGCCCTCGAGCACCTTGTTGACCCGCCGCACGGGCAGGCCCTGCTCGGCCAGGTAGCTCTGGGTGCCGCCGGTCGCGATCAGGCTGAAGCCGATCTCGGTCAGGCGCCTGGCCGCGGGCAGGATCGCTTCCTTGTCCTGGTCCTTGACCGAAATGAAGACGCAACCCTCCGTCGGCACCCGGCTTCCGGCGGCGATCAGCGACTTGGCGCGGGCCTTGTCGAAATCTTCGTCGATCCCCATCACCTCGCCGGTCGAACGCATTTCGGGGCCGAGAACCGTGTCAACGCCGGGGAAGCGCGAGAAGGGGAAGACCACCTCCTTGACCGCGGTGTGACGAAGCTGCCGGGGCTTGAGGTCGAACTCGGAAAGCCTCGCGCCGGCCATCACCCGGGCACCGATCTTGGCCACGGGCACCCCGGTCGCCTTGGCGACGAAGGGCGCGGTGCGCGACGCGCGCGGGTTGACCTCGATGAGGAAGACCTCGTCGTTCCTGATGGCGTATTGCACGTTCATCAGCCCGCGCACGCCCAGCGCAAGGGCCAGTTCCCGCGTCTGCCGTTCTAGTTCCGAAACGATTGTCGCGGAGAGTGTGTAGGGCGGGATCGAGCAGGCGCTGTCACCCGAATGCACGCCCGCCTCTTCAATATGTTCGAGAATGCCCGCGATATAGACATCCTCTCCGTCGCAGATGGCATCGACGTCGCATTCGGTGGCGTTGTCGAGATAATGGTCGAGAAGCAGGGGTGCTTCCTTCGAATAGTGGACGTGGGAGTGCCCGAGATAAGCGCGAAGGGCGGTTTCCTCGCGCACGATTTCCATGGCCCGCCCGCCAAGCACGAAGCTCGGCCGGGTGACCAGCGGGTAGCCGACCTCCTTGGCGGCAGCGAACACTTCCTCTTCGGTGGAGGCCGTCGTTCCCGCAGGCTGCTTGAAACCGAGGCGCTGGACGAGGTCGTGGAACTTCTGCCGATCCTCGGCAAGTTCGATCGCTTCGACCGGGGTGCCGAGAATGGGCACGCCGAGATCGGCGAGGGGCCGCGCGAGGTTGAGGGGCGTCTGCCCGCCATATTGGACGATGACGCCCAGAAGCTCGCCCCGCTCCATCTCCCGCCGGATGAGAGCAAGCGTATCTTCGGCGGTCAGGGGCTCGAAATAGAGCCTGTCCGAGGTATCGTAATCGGTCGAGACGGTCTCGGGGTTGCAATTGACCATCACCGACTCGATGCCCGCTTCTTCCAGGGCGAAGGCCGCATGGACGCAGCAATAGTCGAACTCGATCCCCTGGCCGATGCGGTTCGGCCCGCCGCCGAGGATGACCACCTTCTTGCGGTCCGAGACATCCGCCTCGTCCGTGCCGTTCGGCTCGTAGGTCGAGTAGAGATAGGGCGTTGCCGCCCGGAACTCGCCCGCGCAGCTGTCGATACGCTTGAAGACGGGCGTCACGCCGAGGCTCTCGCGAAGCTCCCGCACTTCGGCTTCGGTGCCGCCCGCGAGCTGGCTCAGGCGCTTGTCGGAGAAGCCCATCGCCTTGAGAGCTTCGAGCCCGTCATGGTTCGACGGAAGCCCGTCGCGAATGATCTCGCGCTCGGCCTCGATAATGCCTTCCATCTGCTCGACGAACCAGGGATCATAGGCGGTCACCGCACGGACCTGCTCGGTGGGAAGGCCTTGGCGAAGGGCTTCGGCGGCGACCCGAAGGCGCTCCGGCGTCGGTGAGCTCAGCGCCTTGCGAAGGGCGGAGACGTCGTCGTCGCCGCCAAGCCCGGGAATGGCGATCGGGTCGAGGCCGCACAGCCCCGTCTCGAGGCCGCGCAGCGCCTTCTGCAGGCTTTCCTGGAAGGTCCGGCCGATGGCCATCACCTCGCCCACCGATTTCATCGCGGTGGAGAGAAGCGGTTTGGCGCCGGGGAATTTTTCGAAAGCGAAACGAGGGATCTTGGTGACCACATAGTCGATCGACGGCTCGAAGGAACTGGGGATCACCCCGCCGGTGATGTCGTTACGGAGCTCATCGAGGGTGTAGCCGACCGCCAGCTTCGCCGCGACCCGGGCGATGGGGAAGCCGGTGGCCTTGGACGCCAGCGCCGAGGAGCGGCTGACCCGGGGGTTCATCTCCACCACCAGCAGCTCGCCATCGGC
>CAZKVC010000006.1:0-197113 GCA_964556115.1 uncultured Caulobacterales bacterium | reverse complement strand
CGCGACGGCGCTTCGGCCGGTCAGGCCGCCCCATCGGAGGGCCCGCGGCCCGTGAGATCAAGAATGGTGCGCGGTGAGAGGCTCGAACTCCCGACATCCTCGGTGTAAACGAGGCGCTCTACCAACTGAGCTAACCGCGCGGGAATGAGGCGTCTAAACCAACCCTCTTGGCTTGGCCAGCATCGCGGCGGCGTTTCTTTCTCTCAAGACCCGCTTCGCCCCTAGACCGAATAGGTCTGTGAGCGGCCTCGGCCCATGATGCGGCCCAGCCTGCCCGACGCCATGCCGCCAAGACCCCAGGTGGAGACGCCGAGAGCAAGGCTTTGGAGCATCACCGCCGCCTGATCTGCGCTGTCGTAAGCTTCCACCGCCTGCACGGCTTCGCTGAGGCCGTGTCCGGAAAGGGCAGCGACGATGGCAAGACCGACGAGCTGAATGCGCTTCCAGAAGGCGGCACCGATCGCGCCGGCCGCGAGTGCGCCGTCCGTCAGATAGGTAATGACCCCGCGCGCCTTGTCCTCGGCGCTGGGACCGGAAATATCAGGGATGGGCACATATTGCTGGACGAGGCCGGTGGCTGTGTCGACGATTTCGGGAATGCTCAGCCCGACATCGCCGATCAGCGACGAGGCCGCGTAGCTGCCCGCCGACCAGTAAAGCGCGGCCGCCTGAAAATCTGAACGTTGCACCATTGCGCCATCCTCCCTGGCGATCCTGACAAACAGGACATGCAAATTGTTCCCGGGAAACGTTGTTAAGGCAAGGGTAACCTTTACATCGCTGGTTCACAAAGGAGGTAAACCATGACCGAAAAACAGACGGCTTTGCTGGCTGGAGGATGTTTTTGGGGAATGGAGGAGCTGATTCGCCATCAGCCGGGCGTTCATTCGACCCGGGTCGGCTATACGGGCGGACAGCTTGAGAACCCCACCTATAACGACGTGAAGACCGGAACGACCGGTCATGCGGAGGCGATCGAGATCGTCTACGATCCGTCGGTGATGAGCTATGAGAAGCTCCTGCGCTGGTTCTTCCAGATCCACGATCCGACCACCAAGGACCGCCAGGGCAACGACCGGGGCAGCCAGTACCGCTCAGCCATCTGGTATCAGGACGAAGAGCAGAAAGAGACTGCCGAAAAGGTCATCGCCGCGGTTGAGGCGTCGGGAAGGTGGCCGGGTTCGGTGGTGACCGAGCTCGCGCCGGCAGGCCAGTTCTATGAGGCGGAGGATTTCCATCAGGACTATCTGCAGAAATACCCCAGCGGCTACACCTGCCACTATGTCAGGCCGGACTGGACCCTCGATGAGGCGGCCGCGTAGCCTTCAGACGTAGCTGTCGCCGCGCAGGGTCTGGATGACGGCGATCCTTGCGGCGATGGTCGAGAGCCCGCCGAGAAGGATCGGTATCACCAGCATCCAGGCGGCGGTCTTCGCATTGATCGAGAAGGCGGGGAGGAACCCGCCGGCATCGTCGGTGATGACCGCCAGGAACTTGGTGGCGATGACCGCACCCGTCGCTCCTCCTGCGCCGCCCAGAAGTCCCAGGAGCAGGTAGCGCCGCCCGATCTGCCGGGCGATGAAGCTGTCCGTCGCCCCGACGAGGTGCAGCACTTCCACGATGTTCCGGTGGGCCGCCAGGCCCGCTCTTGCGGCGAAGACGATGACGCTCGACGCCGCGAGGATCACCAGCACGAAAGCGACGAAGGCCAGCCCCCGCAGGCGCCGGGCACTTTTGACAAGCTGATCCGTCCAGGCACCATGATCGTTGAGGCTCGCCGCCGGGACCCGTTCGGCCAGCTCGGCGCGCAGGGGCCCCAGATCGGCGCGGCGTTCGGGGGTGACATCGGCCGTGATCAGGACGGGCAGGGGCAGGTCATCGGGCAGGTTGCCGCTGCCGATCCAGGGCTCGATCAGGCGCTTTGCCTCGGCCTCCGGCACCCTTGCCACATCGCTCAGGCCTTCAACCTCCCGCAGGACGGCCTCGGCTTCGCCGGCTGCAGTGTCGATCTCCTCGGGCGTCATTCCCCGGACCTGAACGGTGATGGTGCCGGTCAGCTCGCCCGACCATCCGCGCACGGCGGCGTCGACGGCAAAGAAGCCCGTCAGCGCGATCCCCGCCAGGAAGGCCAGGACGCCGATGACGATGGCCAGCGAAAAGCCGCTGACCCCGCTTTCGGGAAGGATCGGCGCGCCGCCGCCGCGCGCGGATGCTGGCGTGTCGGTCTGGCTCATTGGGCGGCCTCCGGACGGTTCGGTGCCGATTCGACATTTTCGCCGATCGGGCCGTGAAGGGTCACCTGGCCATCCTTGAGGCGCAGGATGTTCTGGCGCAGCCCGCGGACCAGCGCCAGGTCGTGGGTCGCCACCACCACCGCCGTACCGAGCCGGTTCAGCTCGAGAAGGAGGCGCATGATTTTCTCGCCCATCACCGGGTCGACATTCCCCGTCGGCTCGTCGGCGAGGATGAGGTCGGGCTTGGAGACCAGTGCCCGGGCAAGCGCCACGCGCTGCTTCTCGCCGCCGGAAAGAACCGTAGGCGGCGCATCTATGCGGTGGCCGAGGCCCACCCAGCTTAAGAGTTCGACAACGTCATCACGGTAAACGGACGGACTGATGCCGAGAACGCGCATCGGAAGCGCCACATTTTCGAAGGCGGTGAGATGGTCCAGAAGGCGGAATTCCTGAAACACGACGCCGATCCGGCGACGCAGTTTCGGAAAATCGGCATTGCCCATTTCGGCGATATCCCGACCGAAGATCTCGACCTTTCCGTCCGTGGGACGGTGCGCGGCGTAGATCAGCTTCAGAAGACTGGTCTTGCCCGCGCCGGAAGGTCCGGTCAGGAATCGAAAATCACCCGTGCGCATGCTGAAGGCCGTGCCGCGAAGAACTTCGCGGGCACCGTCATAGGTCAGATGCACATCGTCGAATCGAACGATGGTGTCGGTGTCCTCGGCGGTCGTCATGAGCCCGGTTTGCCCTGTTCCGGAGGTGAAGTGCAATGACTCTTCCCGCAAGACGCGAAGCCGATTGGTTCGAGACGCCCAGAGCGCGTCCGCGTCCCCGCATCGTCAAGGAGCCGCAGCGTGAGGCGGGCATGCGCTCCCCCGCTAACGAACTCCTCGCCCAGCTCGAAAAGGCCCATCTGCCGCGCGGTTACGGCTTGCCCAGGCGCAGGAAGAACCTTTTCGGCGGGCTGCTTCTCGGCTGGTCCTTCGCGCTGGCTGCGGCCAGCATCGGTTATGTCGCCTTCGAGACCCTGAAGGCGCCCGAGCTTCGGCCGGCGCCGCCTGCTCCTCTCGCTCTCGGCGACATCGTCTCGCGCCATGTGCAGTCGAGCGAAGGCGCCGCGCTGGAGATCACCGGAACCCTCCGCAATATCGGCGATCGCCGCATGGAGCCGGAGGTCCTGCTTCAGCTCGCGGGCAGCCGGGTCGCCATCGAAGAGCCCCTGCGGCTCGGCGGCAACGACCTCTTGCCGGGGGCAGAGCGGCCCTTCACGGTCCGGCTCCTGCTTCCGGAGGGGACCAGGTCGGTGAAACTGCTGCCGCCGCGTGACGTCGATCCGGGCCGTAGCCTGACCATGCCCACGGTCTCGCCGGGCTGGACGGCTGAGCTTCACTGATTCTCAGAAGCGTTCGAGAAGGCTTTCGAGATAGGTCCGCTCGTCCTCGCTGAGGCCGGGTTCTTCAAGCCGTGAGCGGATGCGGGCGATCAGCTCGCGGATGCGCTCGGGGTCATAGAGCCCGAAATCCTCGGGGCTGTCGCCGCTGCGCCCTGAAAGGGCCCGGCCGAGGGGGTCATAGCCTTGCGCGGTTTCCCCTTCGCCGTCTTCCTCGCCCTCGACCGCTTCGGCGATTTCGCTACCTGCCTGGCGAAGGGCGTTGATGGCGTCTTCCTGGTAGCTCTGCGCGATACCGAGATCGCCGCGTTCGAGAGCCCGCGCCGCGTCGCGCATCGCCTGTTCGGCCTTGTCGATGGCCGCCATCGCATCGCCAGCGTCGTCCGGCACATCGCCGCGCAGGGCGCCAAGGGCGTCCGCCAGCTCGCTCTGTGCCTGGCCGAGGCCACCGCTGCCGCGCTCGCCGCGCCTTGCCGAAAAGGTGTCGTCGGAAAGCTCGCGCTGGCGCTGCATCAGGTCGCCGGTGCCGGAGAGGGCGTTCTGACCGGGGCTCTGGCCCTGGCCCTGACCGCCCGAAGAGCCGGCGCCGCTCTCGCCTTCCTCGCCGCCGCCGGGCTGGCCGCTTCCTTCCGCAAGCTGAAGGGACTGAAGAAGCGCTTCGAGCTGGGCGAGAAGGTCTTCCGCTTCGCCGCGGAGGCCTTGGTTGGCGAGCTCTTCCATCTGCCGCAGAAGCTCGTCGAGATCGTTCTCGCCAAAGGCTTCGCCTTGCGAACCGGGCTCGGCCCGGCCGTAGCCGCTCTCGGCAAGGGCTGCGATATAGGCGTTCATGGCCTCGCGAAGATTGGCGATCCGTTCACGGATCTCGTTGTCGGACGCGCCGTTCTGAAGCGCTTCGCGCAGCGCCTGTTCGGCGGCGTCGAGCTGCGCCTTGGCAAAGGCGAGGCCGTCATCCTCGAGCTCGATCGCCAGCGGCCAGAGACCCTCGATCAGGTCGGCCACGTCGCGCTGGCGGGCGGCCCTGACGGCCTCTGCCGTGGCCTTCAGCATGAGATGATCGGCGGGCTCGACGTCGAAGAGATCGGGCGCCTCGACGAGCGCGGCGAAGAGATCCGCCGCCTTGCCGAGCTGCGGGCCCGGATCGAGCGCGAGCTTCTGCCTCTCCTCGATCACCGCGCGGCTAAGCGGGTTGTAGAAGGTCCGCTGCGGCATGGTGAAGGCGAAGGGTTCGGAAAGTCCTTCCTGCCCGCGGCCATCGAGTACCCGAAGCTGGCCCTTGACCAACAGCCCCGCCCACGGATGTTCCTCGGACGGAATTTCTAGCGCCACCTCGCCGGGCGGTCCGGTAAGCTGCGCGACCTCGATCACCTCGGGGTTCTCGAGACTGGCTTCAGAAGGCGCCGGGGCATCGCGGCTCATCTTCTGGCCGGGCAGGAGGGTGAGGAGGAGCTCGCCTTCGGTGAGGGGGTATTCATCCTCGGTCACGGCCGTCAGCCTGATGGTGCCGGTCGCCGTATCGACCTCGTCCCTGATGGCGACGCGGGGTGCCTGATCGCGGCGCAGGCGCAGGTCGATCCTGCGATCCGCCCGGCCGGCGAGAATATGGACCACGCCGCTCTCGTCGAGATCGAGGGTGGCGGAGATGCCTTCCTGGCGCGTGGTCGGGACGCGGCGGCGGCGGCCGTCCTGCGGCTCGAAGGTGATAATGCTGCGCAGCTTGCGGCCATCCTCGCGCCGCATACGGACGTGAAGGCGGCTGTCTTCGGGGACGACATAGCGCGAGGCGATGGCGTTCTGCGGCAGGACGATCGCGGCCCTGCCGGTATAGGCGGGCGGCTCGATCCAGGCATCGACGAGCACCACTGGCGGGGGCGGTAGGGGCGGGGCGAAGCTCATCTTCAGCCCATCGCTCTTCCCGCCTGTCAGCCCGACGGCGACGAGCAAGGCCAGAACCGCGCCGTAGCGCAGGCGCCACGGGTCGACCTTGCGCAGGGAAAGCCGGGGCAGGGGCGCCTTGGGCTGGCCGATGGTCTGCGCGAGCCTCGCCCGGGCTGATTGCCAGAGAGGATTGTCCTCCGCCCCGTCGAAGGACTTCGCCCAGGCCATGTCGAGAACGCCGGGCTTGAGGCCGGACCGCTCTTCGATCCGCCGCAGGGCCTCGCGCCTCTTGGGAAAGCGGAAGCGCCGTGCGCCGCGAAGGAGAAGGGCCAGCGGCCCAAGGAAGGCGAGGCCGAGGGCGAGGAGGTGGCCCCAGAGCGGCAGGAAAGCGAAAGCGCCGCTCCACAGGATCGCCGCGACAAAACCCAAGCCGATCAGGAAAGGCAGGAACGCAGGAACCGCCCGCTCCCAGGTGAGAACGGCGAAGGCACGCTGAAGAGGAACGGGCACCGGGGAACGCATGGTTTCGGGTTAAACCACGCCCAGGTTCATATCGAATGAGCGTTCCTTCACCGGCTGAGCTCGGCCACGGTTCTGAGAAGAAGCGCGATATCCTCATCGCGGGACAGCCGGTGGTCGCCGTCCTTGACCAGGGTCGTGGTCAGGGAAGGGCTGTCGATCCGCTCGGTCAGCTCGAGGACGTGGGTGGTGGGCACCACCTCGTCGGACAGCCCGTGAAGGATGCGCACCGGGCAGGGAACGGGGATCGAATCGCCCATGATGAGGTTCTGCCGCCCGTCCACGAAAAGCCCCTGGGTATAGGTCTCGGCCGGGTGCCCGCTCGACCCGGTGCGAAGGACGCCGTCGCTTTCGAGCACCGTGCGCTGCTGGTTCGAGAACCGGGGATAGACGAGTTTTTCCGTGAAGTCCGGGGCCGGGGCGATGAGGATCAGGCCTGCGAGTTCATCGGGGTGGCGCAGGGCATGAAGAAGCGCGACCCAGGCCCCCATGGACGAGCCGATCAGGACTTTCGGCCCCGGCGCCGCATGGTCGATGACGGACTCGGCGTCGGAGAACCACCGCGAAACGGTGCCTTCCTCGAAGGCGCCCTCGCTCTCGCCGTGCCCGGTATAGTCGAAGCGCAGGAAGCGGCGCCCGGCCTTTCGCGCGTCGGCGGAGAGCGCCTGGGCCTTGGTGCCCATCATGTCCGAGGCGTAGCCGCCGAGCCAGACCCCTGTCGGTCCGTCCCCCTCGTCGAGGCGGTAGGCGATCCGGCCGTTCGGGCCATTCCATGCGGCGGGTGCGTTGTGTTCCATGGCGCTAACGCGTAGCGCCGATCCGGCGGCAGCGCCACGCGCATGGGAAGGATTCTCGCACGTGAAAGGACGCACTCTCCTTCAGGTGATCCCGAAACTGGTCGGCGGCGGCGCCGAGCGGACGACCCTCGAGGTGGCCGACGCCGTCGTGAAGGCCGGAGGGCGCTCGATCGTGGTGTCGAGCGGCGGACCCATGACCGAGGGGCTGACCGCTGGGGGAAGCGAACATGTCACCCTGCCTGCGGACAGCAAGAACCCCTGGCTGATCGCTCAGAACGCGCGGGATCTCAGGGAGCTGATCGAGAAGGAGCGCGTGGACATCATTCATGCCCGCAGCCGCGCCCCGGCCTGGAGCGCGCTGATGGCGGCGCGGCGGACGGGGACGCCCTTCATCACCACCTATCATGGCTTCTACAAGGCGAAGCGGTCGATCAAGCGGCTCTACAATTCGGTGATGGTGCGGGGCGATGTCGTGATCGCCAACAGCGCCTTCACCGCGCATCACATCGCCCGGGAGTACAAGGGCAAACCCTATTTCGACGAAGCGCGGGTCGTGACCATCCCCCGCGGCGCGGACCTTTCGAAGTTCGGCCCCGGCGCCGCCGACCCGGCCCAGGTGGAGGCGATGACCGCACTTCTGGGGCTTGGCCTGCGGGTGGTGCTGCCCGGCCGGTTCACTCCGTGGAAGGGCCAGCGGGTCCTGGTCGAGGCGGCGAAGATCGTCGGTGAGAAGCGCCCCGATCTTCTTGTCTCCTATGCCGCGATCGGCCGGATGGACGAAAAGCCAGCTTATGTGGACGAGCTGCGAAGGTCGATTGACGAGGCTGGCCTGACCGGCCGATTCGCGCTCCTCCCGCCGACCGACGACATGGCGGCGCTGCTCCTGGCGTCGGACATCGTGATCTCGGCGAGCACCGATCCCGAAGCCTTCGGCCGGGTGGCCGTCGAAGCGCAGGCGTCGGGCCGTCCCGTGATTGCATCGGCGCATGGCGGCGCGCTCGAAACCGTTCTCGATGGGACCACCGGACGCCTTGTTCCTCCAGGGGACGCGGAAGCCCTTGCGCGCGCCATCATTGACGTTAACGATAAGGGCGCGATCGGGCGCGAAGTGATGGGCCGTTCCGGCATGGAGCATGCAAGAACGCATTTCACGACCGAAGCCATGACGTCCGCTACATTGAAGGTGTATCTGGATGTCCTGAACCGTCAGGAGCTGCAGGGTGAAAGCTAGGGGAATCAAGGCCGCATCGAAGGTTCTGGTGATCAAGCGCGACGGCGTCAGGCCGTTCGTTGAAGCCGAACCCGCTTTCTCCGCGATCCGTCAGGCGCACCCGCGGGCGACGGTGGATCTCGTCACCGGGCCCGAGCTGCAGCGGTTGGCCAAGGCTTCGCCCTATTTCGACCGCGTGGTGGCAACCCGCAGCGATCTTCAGCCCGCCGAACGCAAGGCCTTTGCCGGACAATTGCGGCGGGTCGGCTACCACGTGGCCTATGACCTCGACGGCACGAAGGATTCGCTCGAGCTGCGGGGGCTTCTGAAGGGCTTCCGCGGGCCACAATGGGTCGGCCCGAAGCGCTCTTTCAGCACGCCCAAGCGCGCCTTCGCGCCCAGTCCTCTGGCCGGTCCCGCCATGCGCAAGCTTCTGGCCGAAAGCGGGTTGCCCCTCGATGAGCGGTTGCCCGATCTGGGCTGGGTGGCGCAGCCCCAGAACGGCTCGGCCAATCTCGACCCGAGCTGGTTCGGCATCTCGGGCGCTTTCGCGCTCTTCGCGCCCGCCGCGAACCCCGCGCATCGCTGGCCTGCGGAACACTATGCCGAAGTCGCAGCGCATATGGCGGCCGAAGGGGTCACGCCGGTCATCATCGGCGGGCAGGAGCTCGGCGCCTTCGCCTTCGATGTCCTGCAGCAGGCCGCTTCGCTGGCGCCTTCGGGGAGCCGCCCAGCGGTGGACCTGACAGGCAAGGCCGACGCGGCGCAGATGGCGGTCCTTTCGTCCCATGCCCGGTTCTTCGTCGGCGGGGCCTGCGACGAGCTTCACCTCATCCTGGCGTCAGGGGCACCGGGGATCGTTCTCGTGCCTACGGCGGAGGATATATCGGGCGACGCCCTTTTCGGGCGCAAGGTGGTCAAGCTGACCGCGGCGAACCTGAAGAGCCTGACGCCCGAGCTTGCCCTGATGACCCTGCGCAATATGGGCCTGATCCGTGGCCTTTCTGCATCGCAGGGACGTGCTTTCGGCTGATTTGCGCGTGAAATTGCGCGTTTCGATTGAACCTTGGCGAGAGTTTTCTTATCTTCCGATCCGGCAGAAAGCACTCTGCCCCTCAGCAAGACAAGGAGACCGCCCATCGCACGCCGACCCATGAACATGACCCCGCCGAAACAGACGGGGCCCAAAATGAATGACAGCATCCGCGCCTCGAAAATCCTGGTGATCGACCAGGAGGGTGAGAAACAGGGGCCGATGACTCCCGAACAGGGCATGGAACTGGCGGCGCGGGCAGGTCTCGATCTCGTCGAGGTCAACGCGGGTGACGTTCCCGTCTGCAAGCTGATGGATTGGGGCAAACACAAATACCAGCAGCAGAAGAAAAAGGCCGAAGCCAAGAAGAAGCAGAAGATCGTCGAGATCAAAGAGATCAAGATGCGCCCCAATATCGACAAGCACGATTACGAGGTGAAGACCAAGGCCATGCGCCGCTTCTTTGATGAAGGCGACAAGGTGAAGGTCACCCTGCGCTTCCGTGGCCGGGAGATGGCACACCAGGAACGCGGCATGGAGCTTCTGAACAAGGTTCGTGAAGAGTTCGAGGAAAGCACCAAGGTCGAGGCCATGCCCAAGCTTGAAGGCCGGCAGATGATGATGGTCCTCGCGCCGCGCTAAGCTGCGCTGACGAAATTTTCGCAAGGCAGGGGCGTTCGCAAGAGCGCCCTTTTCTTTTGCGCGCGAGCTGCCAGACTGTCCTGGCGCGAAGGCACGGGGCGGGTTTCAATCATGTGGACAGGTCAGCCGATCGCCGACCAACTCCTCGTTGCAGGATGCGTCACCGCGCTCAGCGCTCTGTTCCACGGCCTCGGCGTGCTCCTCATCCAGCCCGTGGTCTATGCTGGCAGGCGCAAGGGCGGGGCAGGCCGGTTGGGCTCCGGTGTCCGGCTGATCTGCGTGGCTCTCCTCCTGCTTGCGGTGCATCTCGCCTCGGCAGGCGGTTGGGCGGCGGCCTATCTGTTGACCGGCGTCTCCGACAGCCTCGAGCCGGCACTTTATTTCGCGCTGTCGACCTACACGACCTTGGGTTTCGGGGATGTTCTGGCACCGGAGGAATGGAGGCTGTTGACCGGCTTCGCTGCAATGAACGGACTCCTGATGTTCGGTCTTTCAGCGGCGGTGCTTGTCGACAGCTCGGAGCGCCTGCGCCTGCCCCGCCGGATGTTCACAGAAAACTAGCGTACGCCCAGGGCGCTGATCCGTTCGTGAAGGCGCGACCGGGTGAAGCGCGTTGACAATATGCACGCGTCGTGAACTAACCCCGCCGCGGCGTGTTCGGGCCGCAATTAACCAATTCAGCCCCCGGTGCCCCTGAGTTTCCAGGGTTTCACGCGTTCGTGTTTCCGCAGTGCACCAGCGGTCGGAACGAAGAGCTGCAGCCACTCGTTAACCTCTATGTAAGCCTAACGCAGATCGCTCAGTGGGGAGCACTCTATGATCAAAACACTCGCAGCAATGACCGCCGCAACCGTTGCGTCCATGTCTTTCGGGCATGCCGCGACTCTCATCAACCCGAGCGAACCCGTGATCGTCACGCCGGGCCTGGAATTCCAGGAATATGTCGGTTCGGGCCTGATCGGCCCTGATGCCACACCGACCAGCGTGCAGTATGATTTCATCCCTGTGGATGAGGCGCTGTTCGACATCTCCGTCTCGGCAACCGATACCGAATCGGAACTCCAGGTCATCATCGTCTCCAAAGATGACGAAGACCCCCTCGTCGCTAACCTGACCCCCGGTCAGGTGGTCAGCGGCGCGGTCTGGAACTTCGACAGCTTCACCACCTCGGAGAACTTCTCGATCTTCATCAATGGTGATGATCTCGACGACCTGACGAGCTACAGCATCAATATCCGCGCCCGCGTGCCGGGTGACAATGTTGCTCCGATCCCTGTCCCGGCAGCTGGTCTCATGATGATGACTGCCCTTGGTGGTTTCGGTTTGGCTCGCCGCAAGCGGAAAGCGGACGCCCAGTAAGGGCTGACCCGCACCGCGACTGAATGGCTTATGAGGGGCCCGCAGCACAATGCTGCGGGCCCTCTTCTTTTGTCAGCTCGCGGATTGCCCATTCTGCGGCATCGCGGACGATGAAGGCTTCATCCTCCGTAAGCTGCCGAAGCTCCTCGAGCGCTGAGAGATCGCGGCTGTTACCAAGGGCGATCGCCACGTTCCGCACGAAGCGGTCGCGTCCGGTCCGCTTGATCGGGGATTTCCTGAAAAGCTTGCGGAAAGCTTCGTCGTCGAGCCGCGCGAGCTCGCGCAGGGAAGGGGCGGTCAGCTCCTCCCGGGCATGGAGCTTGGCCTCGCTGGCGCGCCCGGCGAACTTGTTCCAGGGGCAGACGGCGAGGCAGTCATCGCAGCCGTAGATCCGATTGCCCATGGCCGCCCGGAACTCCTCGGGGATCGGGCCGTCATGCTCGATCGTCAGATAGCTGATGCATCGGCGCGCATCGAGCTGATAGGGGCCGGGAAAGGCATTTGTCGGACATGCATCGAGGCACCGGCGGCATGATCCGCAATGATCCTCTTCGGGACTGTCGGTACCAAGATCGAGGGTGGTGTAGATCGAGCCGAGAAACAGCCAGGAGCCATGTTCGCGGCTGAGAAGGTTGGTATGTTTTCCCTGCCAGCCGATACCGGCTTTCTCGCCCAGAGGCTTCTCCGCCACGGGCGCGGTATCCACGAAGACCTTCAAGGCGCAATCAAACTCGCGCGCCATCCAGCGTCCGAGGGTCTTCAGCTTCTTCTTGACCACGTCATGGTAGTCGTCCCCTTGCGCATAGACGGAGATGTTGCCGGTCCTCGGGCGGAGGAGTTTCTCCATCGGATCGGAAGCCGGCCCGTAGGAAAGCCCCAGCATGATGACCGAAACCGCTTCGTTCCAGAGATCCCGCGGCTGGGTCCGTTGTTCGAGCCGGGTCTCCATCCACGCCATGGTGCCGTGCCGGCCAAGGGCGAGGGCCTCCTTAAAACGCGCTCTGACCTCCGGCGGGAGAGCAGCGTCCGTCACGCCGAGCGCATCGAAACCGAGGCTGCGCGCCTCGCTTTCGATGCGTCTGCGGGTATCGTTCATCTCTCGCGCCCGACGGCGAGGAAGTGCGGATTGTCGAAGCCGCGCTCCGTCTTGCCGTATTTCAGCGGTCCGAGACGCTGATTGTCGTCGCCAAGCGCGTAGACCTCGCCACCGGCGGCCTTCAACACTGCGTGAGCGGCGGCCGTGTCCCACTCCATGGTCCGGCCGAGGCGCGGATAGAAATCCGCTTCGCCCTCGGCGATGGCGCAAAATTTGAGCGAGGAACCGGCGGGCATTGTGGTCCCGACCCCAAGCTCTTCGAGGAAAGCCCGGGTGGCGGGCGACCCATGAGAGCGCGACGCCATGGCTATGCTGCCTTCAGCGGGGACATCCCTGACGGCCAAAGTCGTGCGCTCGTCGGGAATGATACCGTCCTTGAAGAAGCATGAGGCCCGCCAGGCGCCGGTGTCCTGCGCGCCGAAATAGACGAGGCCCTTGGCCGGGACGGTGACGGCGCCAGCCAAGGGAATTCCTTCGTCGATCAGCGCGATATTGACCGTGAATTCGCCGGTTCCCCGGATGAATTCCTTTGTTCCGTCAAGAGGATCGACCAGAAAGAACCGCGCACCGATGCCTGGGATCCTGCCAGCCGCGACGCTTTCCTCACCGATCACCGGAATGTCGGGTGCTTCCTGGGCGAGATGGGCGATGATCGCCTCCTCGGCCTCCTGATCCGCCAACGTCACCGGCGATCCGTCGTCCTTGTCGATCGCTTCGACGCCGGCTCGGTAGTGGCGCAGCACCACTTCGCTGGCTTCCAGCGCGGCAGCGACCATGGCTTCGTAGGGCTTTGTCATAGAGGGACGGTTTCCTTGGCGATCAAACGGGCTTTGGCGTGTTGATGTCTTAGCTGCAAGGAACGGCTTTCAATCTTCTTTCACGGAGGCATGAAGCTTGCTTCCGGACGTGTCAGAAGGCAGTCCTGTCAGCAGCCGAAAGGCGGGGAAGGGGCGTAATTGTCCATGTCGATCACCACACCGGACAAGGCGACGGACCACCATCGGCGCAAGCGCCATGGTATCTCGCGCGAGGTGTGTTCGGATATCGTGGCGACGGTGCAGGTCGCGGTGGTGACCCTCGCCGCCGCGGCGGCGACGCCTTTCGCCACACTGACCCAGCTTCCAGATGGCTTCCTGATCGCAACGAACAGCGTCGTGCTGATCTCCGCCGGGTTCCTGACAAGCCTCATCTATATCGAGGCGCTGCGGCAGGGCGGATATTTCCGTTTCGACCAGATGCTCGACCCGTGGGGCACGGTGCGCGGCGTCGTCTGGCGGTTTGCGCTCATCCTCCTCAGCTTCATCGCTGCCTGTTATTCGCTGGGCCTGACGCAACTTCTCTCGCGCGGCTGGCTGATCTTCTGGGCGGTCTTCGCTGCCGGGGGTCTTGTGGTCACCCGTTTCGCCGTCGCCATGGTCCTGCGTCGACTGTCGGTGAGGGGCGGGCTGCTCTCCCGTCGGGTGGTCTTCGTCGGAGCCGCGAGCCGGACGAACTTCCTCGCCGAGCGCTCGAGCCGGACGGAAAGCAGTGTCGAGGTCGTCCGGATGATCGACCCCGGCAAGCTGCAGTCGCCGGAGATGCCGGAGTTCCAGACCCTTCAAGACCTTGTTGAAGGCGGGATGATCGACGACATCATCGTCGCGCCCATGGGGGACGATGCCGATGACAGCTTCTCGAATCTTCTGGATCAGCTGAGGCGTCTCCCCGTGAATGTCTCGCTCGGGCCTCACCCGCTCTGGGTACAGAGGAGCGGCCGGGTCGACGCCATCGGATCGGTCCCGACCTATTGCGTCCAACGCCGCCCGATCGACGGCTGGGGCAGCTTCAGCAAGGTTCTGGAAGACCGCATCCTCGGCACCTTGTTGCTCCTCGCCCTCTCGCCGGTGATGCTTCTCTGCGCGATCGCCGTGAAGCTCGACAGCCCGGGACCCGTCTTCTTCGTGCAGCGCCGTCAGGGCATGGCCGGGGATATCTTCCCGATCATCAAGTTCCGCTCGATGCGCTGCATGGAAGATGGCGACGACGTTCAACAGGCGAAGAAAGACGATGACCGCATCACCAAGGTCGGCCGGTTCCTCCGCCGCACCTCCCTCGATGAGCTGCCGCAGCTCTTCAATGTCGTCAAAGGCGATATGAGCCTCGTCGGTCCGCGTCCGCACGCGCTCAAGCACGACGCCTATTATTCGAAGATCATCAAGGACTACGCCGCCCGCCATAAGGTGAAACCCGGCATGACAGGCTGGGCGCAGGTCAATGGCTTCCGCGGCGAAACGAACGAGCCGGAGCTCATGGAGAAACGCCTGGCATACGATTTGGGCTACATTGAGAACTGGACGATCCTCTTCGACCTCCGGATCCTGTTCCTGACGATCAAGGCCGTGGCGAAGCCCGAGAACGCCTACTGAGTGGCGCCGGTCCGTCCCCAAGCGCGTGACGTTGCGTTGGCGTAGGAATTTACGCTCCGCCGTTGCGGCGTTGCAGCACAGTCCCTAAGAGCCCCCGAAATTCTTGTGACAAGGGCGTTCTCATGAAGTTGATGATCCTCGGCGGCGACGGCTTTTGCGGCTGGCCGACCGCACTCCACCTGTCCGCGCGTGGCCACGATGTGATGATCGTGGACAACCTTTCGCGCAGGAAAATCGACGTGGAGCTCGAGGTCCAATCCCTGACCCCGATCGCGCCACTGACCGACCGGCTGGCTGCTTGGGAGCGTGTTTCGAACAACAAGATCGAAGCGCGCATTCTCGATGTCGCGAAGGATTATGACGCGTTCCGCGAGCTTCTGAGCTCTTACCGGCCCGACGCTGTCGTGCACTTCGCCGAGCAGCGCGCCGCGCCCTATTCGATGAAGTCCGCGGCTCACAAGCGCTACACCGTCGACAACAATCTGAACGCCACCCACAACGTGCTGGCGGCGATTGTGGAAGCCGGGATCGACACTCATGTCGTCCACCTCGGCACCATGGGCGTTTACGGCTACGGCACGGCCGGCATGAAGATCCCCGAGGGCTATCTGAAGGTGAAGGTCGACGCCGGTGAGAACGGGGAGGTCGAGCAGGACATCCTCTACCCGGCGAACCCGGGCTCGATCTATCACATGACCAAGACCCAGGACGCCCTGTTCTTCCAGTACTACGCGAAGAACGACAAGCTGCGGATCACGGACCTCCACCAGGGCATCGTCTGGGGTACCCAGACCGAAGAGACCCGCAAGGACGAGGCGCTGATCAACCGCTTCGACTATGACGGTGACTACGGCACGGTCCTCAACCGCTTCCTGATGCAGGCAGCCATCGGCTATCCGCTGACCGTCCACGGGACCGGCGGGCAGACCCGGGCCTTCATCCACATCCAGGATACGGTGCGCTGTGTCGAGCTGGCGGTCATGAACCCGCCGGAAAGCGGCAGCCGGGTGCAGATCATGAACCAGATGATCGAGACCCACCGCGTACGCGACCTCGCCAAGATGATCGCCGACATGACCGGCGCCGAGATCGACATGGTCCCGAACCCGCGCAATGAGGCGGACGAGAACGACCTTCACGTCGAGAACAAGACCTTCATCGACCTCGGCCTCGACCCGATCACCCTGGAAGAAGGCCTGTTCGAGGAAGTCACCGAGATCGCGAAGAAATATGCCGACCGCTGCGACACCCGCCGCATTCCCTGCGCGTCGCTCTGGAACTCGGTGGACGGTAACGACAAGGCTGTCGGCTGACCGCCCAACCACCACTCGGCGATTGAAAGGGCGGCCCCGGGGCCGCCTTTTTCATACCCCTTGCGGGCCCAGATGGGCGCCGTGGAACTTGCGGAAGCGCCAGACCATGATGGCGAAGACGATGCCGCTCATGGCCGTCAGAACCAGGAACATCTCGGCCGGATCGACCCCCATGTTCCGGAAGACCGACGCGAGGATGGCGCCGATCGTGGCGAAGAGGCCGTTGGTCATGTTGGCCACGCCCATGATGCGCGCGCTGACGGCCTTGGGCGCGTTGGCCTGAAAGCTCGCCAGCATCGGCACGGCGAAGACACCGTTCGCGGCCGAGGAAATCACGAACAGGACGAGAAGCGGATAGCCCTCCGGGCCGAAGAGGTTGAACGCGCCGACAAAGGGCGTGCGGGTGTACCAGTAGACCCCGATGAGAGCCACCATCCCGACAAGAAGCGCGACCGCGCTCATCTTCTTGGGGTTGTCGAGGCGCGAGGCGAGAACGCCTGCGATGATCGAGCCGATGCCTGCACCGAGCGCGAAGAAGGCGTTGAGAAGCGCGTAGTCCTGATTGGTCCCGCCAAGCTGATCGCGCATGAAGATCGGCATGTGCGCCAGAAGCAGCGCGCCGACGAGCCAGAAATAGCCATTGGCGAGGATCGGCCAGAGGACGCCCGGGGTCTTCGACGCCTCCTTGGTGTAGCGCCAGGCAACGTAGGGGAGGTTCCAGTTGACCTTCTCGTTCCCCGGCGCGGGGGCGGGGGGCAGCTTGGCCGCAAGGAGCGCGCCGAGGATGGCGGCGCCGATCAGCATGGCGCTGACGATGGTGCGGCCGTTCTGGACCTCGAAGAAATAGCCGCCGAGGCCAAGCCCCGTCACGATGGCGATGAACGTACCCGCCTGCATGATGCCGTTCGCCCGGGCGAGGCGCTCAGGCGGGAAATATTGCGGCATCAGCGCAAAGCGGACGGGCTGGAAGAAGGCGGTCTGCGCCCCCATCACGGCAAGGGTCAGGACCAGCGGCAGCGCCTGTCCGAGAAAGAACCACAGCGCCGCGAGGGACATCAGGAGAAGCTCGAGGAACTTCAGCCGCCGCGCCATGACGTGGCGGGGAAGCCTGTCGGCCATCTGTCCTGACAGCATGGCGAAGAGAAAGATGGGCAGCGTGAAGCCGATCGACACGATGGTGCCGGCCTCGTTGGCAAGATCACCGAAGAAGTAGAAAGGCTCGCCCCGGCCCACCGAAGCGGCGGCGATGATGGCGACAATGGCAGCGTTGCGGAGGCAGTTATCGGCAAAGGCGCCGAAGGTCTGCGCACCGAAGAGCATCCAGAAGCGTGGCATCTGGACCAGGTTCGGGGTTTTAGCGGTCAGTTCCTTGCTCCGTCGCTTCGCGCAGAGCTTTGGTGACTTCCGGCGCCTCGTAATTCTCGTCGTGGCGCGCCAGAACGTTTTCGGCCCTGAATGTGCCGTCCGCCCCCAGATGTCCCTGTGCAATCACGCCCTCGTTCTCCTCCACCAGCGATGGAAGGATCCCCGCGAAGGTCACAGGCACTTCGGCCATGCCGTCGGTGATCGCGAATTGCACGATGTCCTCTGCCCCTGTGGTCATGCTGCCCACCGCGACGAGACCGGCGAGCCGCACTTCGCGGCTCCCGAGCTCCTGCGGCGCGGGCAGGGTCGATGGGGCGTAGGCGTAGACCTGAGTCTGCGAAATTGCCACCAGGGAAAGCCCGACTGCCAAGGCGAAAGCTGGCAGGACCAGGGTCAGGAAGAGACTGCGCCGGCGGCGTTTTTCGAAGGGGCTGGCCATGTCAGCGCTGCCTTTGTCTGAAGCGCAGCCACGCAAAGAGCGTGTAGCCGCCGAGGGTAAGGCCGCTCGCGGCCCAGGCGAGGGCGATATAGGGGCCCATGTCAGGCTGCATCGTCAGGCCTCCTGCTTTTCGAGGGTGACCCGCGAGACGCTGGGCGCGGCCCGTTGGCCACGGCGGTCGGCGAGAACCGTGTGGGTGCGCATCAGAAGGACGAAGCCGAAGAGCAGCGTGTAGCCGAGCGCCATCAGAAGGAGCGGCGTCAGCATCGAGGCGGGCATGCGCGGCCCGCCCTCGCGAATCACCGTGGCGGGCTGGTGAAGGCTGTCCCACCAGTCGACCGAGAACTTGATGATCGGGAGGTTCACCGCGCCCAGCATCGCAAGAAGCCCCGCGGAGCGGGCGGCGGACCACTCGTTGTCGATGAGCTGCCAGAGCGCGATGTAGCCCAGATAGAGGAAGACCAGCACCAGCATGGAGGTCATGCGCGGGTCCCAGTCCCAGAAGACGCCCCAGGTCACCTTGCCCCACAGCCCGCCGGTGACGATGGCGAGGACCGTGAAGAGAAGCCCGATCGGCGCCGCTTCCCGCGCGGCGATGTCGGCCAGCCGATGGCGCCAGACGAAGCTGACGAGGCTCGCCCCGGCGATCAGCGCATAGGTCTGAAGCGCCAGCCAGGCCGCGGGGACGTGGACATACATGATGCGCACGCTCTCGCCCTGCCGGATGTCCTCAGGCGAAAAAACGAGCCCGAACGCAGCGCCGATGCCGATCGCGATGAGGGCGCCGAGGCCGAGAATCGGGATCAGCGGCTTGGTGAGCCGCATGAAGGCGTCCGGATTTGCAAGTTTGGTCAGCCAACCAGCCATGGTCAGGGGTTTTGTCCTTCCCGCTTCAATAAACAAGACCTTGGCACAATCCGCCGCAATCCTACGAGGCCGCAGTTTGAGACCGTGCGAGCAAACGTGCAAAGCCCGGCCACAGCGCCAGAAGACCGATGCCTCGCGCCAACATGAAGCCGATCAGCGCCGCCCACAATCCGTGATTACCCATAGACCCGACGAGCAACATGACCCCGGCGACATAGACGAGCCCGGCAGCCACCATGCTGTTGCGAAGAGCCGGGCCCCTCGTTGCGCCGATATAGATGCCGTCCAGCTGGAACGCGGTGGCCACGGCGAGCGGCGCGGCGACCACCCAGGGCAGGAAGCGCAGGGCTTCGCCAAGGAGCTGTTCGTTGCCTGGCCCATCGCCGATCAGGCTCGAGAGGATCGGTTCGCCGGCGAGAAGGAGGGCAAGGCTGAGGATCACGGCGAGGCCGCCGGCGAGAGCTGACGTCGTTTGCCAGGCTGCCTTGAAGAGACGCTCGCGCCCTTTGGCAGCACCGAGAGCCTGGCCGACAAAAGCCTCAGCCGCGATGGCCGTGCCGTCGAGAAGAAGGGTCACGGCGAGGAGGAGGTTCAGGAGCACCTGGTTCGCCGCCACCGTCACATCGTCGAAGCCGGCGCCGAGCCGGGTGAAGCTGGCGATGACGCTGGTGAGGATCGCCGTGCGGATAAAGATGTCCCGGTTGAGGCGCAGGACCGCGCCCCAGCCGCGCCGGAGCGCCTCCTTCGACCAGGACGCTGAAACGCCGCCGCGCTGCCTGACGATCAGCAACACGGCGGCGGCGCCGAGAAGGGCGCCCGAAAGTTCGGCAAGCGCCGTGGCTGCCGCAAGCCCGCGGATGCCGCCATCGAGGCCGAGAACGAAGAGAACGCTGAGACCCGCATTGACCGTCGCGGTACCGATCGTCACCACCATGAGAAGCCGCGTGCGGCCCTGACCGCTCAACCAGCCGAGGATCGCGGTGGTCATCAGCGCGAATGGCGCGGCGAGGATACGGACGCCGATATAGCTGCGCATGGCCGCGCCTGCTTCGGGAGAGGCGTTGGAGCTGTCGACCAGTGCCCATTCCGCAAGGCGGATGATGGGGACGGACAGCAAAAGTAGAACGAAGCCGATGGCGCCGCCGATCAGCACCCCGCGTGCCAGATGGGCACGCAGTTCCTCCTCGTTGTTCCTGCCGAGAGCTTGAGCGCTGAGCCCCGACAAGCTCATCCGCAGGAAGCCGAAGGTCCAGTAGAGAAGCGAGAAGACCGCGCCTGCCAGCGCCGCCCCGGCCAAGGCGCCGTTGTCCGCCCCGCGCGCGAGGACGGCCGTATCGGTGAGGCCCAGGACAGGCGTGACCACGGCAGCAAGGCTCGCAGGCCAAGCGATGGCAAAGGCGGAACGCAAGGTGGCCGGACGGATGGTATTCTCCGCCATGGCAGCCCCGGTCGCGATCAATCAGTTGGCGAAAAGCCCGAGGGCCGGCAGCCCGGCCCGGAAGCCTAGATGCCGAAATTGCCGAACTTGTTCTTGAACTTGGAGACCCGGCCCTTGTCGGAGACACGCTGCGGACCACCGGTCCATGCAGGGTGGCTCGACGGGTCGATGTCGAGGTTCAAGGTCGCACCTTCCGACCCGTAGGTGGAGCGCGTCTGAAAGGTCGAACCGTCGGTCATGGTGACGGTGATGAAGTGGTAGTCAGGATGCGTGTCTTTTTTCATGGTCCGGCCCGCCGGGAAGAATTTGCAAGGGGCGGCGGCTAACCTTTCCTTCCTCAAAAGGCAAGGCCCGTTACGCTTTATCTCGGCGGAACTTGGCGGATAAAGGGGACGTTCGTGCAGGCATGGAGAAAACTCCGGAATTGAAAGGTCTCGACCTGAAAGAAGGCAGGGGCCGCAAGGCCGTCTGGCCCAGCGAGATCCCGTTCAAGGGATGGCTCGATGTCCTCCTGAGGTTCTGGAAGAGCTTTCTCGACGACCAGATCAGCCTCGTGGCCGCAGGCGTTGCTTATTACACCCTTCTCGCCATCTTCCCCGGCATCGTTCTTTTCGTGACGATCTACGGGCTCGTCTCCGATCCCGCCAAGGCGGCCGACGATGCAAGGGCTCTTGCCGATGCCCTTCCGCCCCTGGCCGCCGAGTTTCTCTACAAGGAGATGGGCCGGGTCGCTGCAGCAGGAAGCGGCGGGCTTTCGCTTGTCGGCTTTCTCAGCCTGTTCCTGGCCCTTTTCGGCGCGGGGCGGGCGGTGAAGTCGATGTTCCAGGCCCTTAACGTGGCTTATGGCGAGCGCGAGAAGCGCAACCTTCTCATCATCAACCTCCTCGGCCTTGCCTTCACCCTCGCCGGTCTTGTGGCGATGGTTTTTGTCCTGGTCCTCGTCCTCGGCCTTCCTGCGATCGTCTCTTCGCTGGAACTGGGGCTGAAGGCGGAAGCCGCTATCAACTATGTCCGCTGGCCGGTTCTTTTCCTTGGCTTCGTCTTTGCCTGCTCGATCCTCTACCGCTACGGTCCCTCCCGCAGCGCGCCCCAGTTCCGCTGGGTCAGCCACGGCGCGGTGGTTGCCGCGCTCCTGTGGCTTCTGGCGTCCTTCGGCATTTCCTACTGGGCGTCGAACATCACCGACTACAGCGGCACCTACGGGGCCTTCGGCGCGATCATCCTGCTGCAGACCTGGCTGTGGCTGACATCGTTGATGATCCTGATCGGCGCCAAGCTGAACGCCGAAACCGAACACCAGACGGCGCAGGACTCCACCACCGGACGGCCCAAGCCGATGGGCAAGCGCGGTGCGCGGGTTGCCGACGAACTGGGGCGCACACGCGACGAGGGTGCGGATCCCGTCCACGAAGATCTAAGCAAGGCTTAACATTATCACGTATCAATGACATCTTGCCTATCGGCTGGCCCGCCTCTTGAAAGGGAACGGGCAATCAACAGGGTGGGTTTTCATGCGGCTTTTCATGCCGATGGCAATGGTGGTGGCAGGGGGAACATTGGCCGTGGCAGCGGGCACGTTGTGGCTGGGCCATGTCTTCCACCAGTTCGAGGATTTCCCCGAAGAAAGCGCGATCGACTGCACGCCCGTGGTGGGCATCACCGGCGCTTCTGACATTGAGGACGTGCCCGGTGAGAACGCCGCCTTCCTGTCCGTTCTCGACCAGCGCGGCGATGCCGAGCGGGGCGGGATCATCCGCTTCGACTTCGACAACCCGCTGGACGACAGCTCGTGGCGGGACCGGACCGAGGGCCGCCCCGTGCTTTTCAAGCCCGGCGGCATCGATCTCTACCGCGAACGCCTCGCCAGCGGGGTGATGCGCGAGCGGCTGTTCGTGGTGAACCAGGCGGGTCCGGAAGTCCTGATTTTCGACGTCTCCGATGAAGGCGGCCTGATACTGGCCGAACGGCTGACGACGCCCGAGCTCACCAGCCCGAATGACGTGGTGGCGACGGGCCCGACCAGCTTCTTCGTCACCAATGACACCGCGTCGGGCCGTCAGACCGTGCGCGGCAAGGCTGACTTCCTTCTCGGCCTGCCGACGGGCTCCATCCTGCGCTATTCGGGCAGCGAATGGTCGGTGGCGGCGGACAAGCTGCGCTTCCCCAATGGCCTCGCCCTGAGTTCGGGAGGTGACCGCCTCTACGCTGCCGAGATGCGGGCCGAGGCGATCCGCCAGTTTGCCCGTGATCCAGCCACTGGGGCGCTGGAGGAGGGGGAGCGGGTCATGCTCGACTCCTTCCCGAACAATCTCTCGGTCGATGACGAAGGCTATCTCTATGTCGGCTCGGTACCCCAGCCCTTCGCCTTCAAGGCCTTCACCGAAGAGTTGAGCGACATCGCACCGAGCCAGGTGCTGCGTATCCGTGACGGACGTACCGAGACGCTGCTTCAAAGCGCAGGGCGTGATATTTCCGCAGCCACGGCCGCGACGATGATCGGCGACCGCCTGGTCATCGGAACGGCGGCGGATGACCGTTTCATGATGTGTGACGCGATCTAGCCCCTTGGCCATGACGCCGGACCGGGCCAAAGCTGGTCCTGCGAATGGCAGGCGAGGCGACCGATGCGTTTTCTTTCGACGAGGGGCGGCGATCAGGGACGAAGCTTCCAGAACGTCCTGACCCGGCCTTTGGGCCAGGATGGCGGCCTTTTCCTGCCGGAAAGCTGGCCCGCTCCGCGCGACTGGTCGGCCTTTCGCGGCGAGCCTTTTCCAACCGTTGCCGCCGAGGTGCTGACGCTTCTTGCGGAACCCTGGCTTTCCAAGGGCGAAGCGCATGAGTTGTGCGACGCTGCCTTCGCCAGCTTCCGCCATCCCGAAACGGTGCCGGTCGCCGATGTCGCGGGGGAACCGCTCCTCGAGCTGTTCCATGGTCCGACCCTCGCCTTCAAGGACGTGGCGATGCAGGTCATCGCGCGGCTTTTCGAGAAGGACCTCAAAGCGCGCGGCGAGACCATGACCGTGATCGTGGCGACCTCAGGCGATACAGGCGGTGCCGCGGTGGAGGCGCTGGCCGGGCGTGAGGGCCTGCGGCTCTGCGTGCTCCATCCCCACAACCGGATCTCGCAGGTGCAGCGGCGTTTCATGACCACCGGCGGCGCGGAGAATGTCGTGAACCTCGCGGTCGAAGGGACGTTTGACGACTGCCAGGCCATCGTCAAAGGCCTCTTCGCCGATCATGCCTTCGCCAACGATGTTCGGCTCGGCGGGGTCAATTCGATCAACTGGGCGAGGATCGCCGCGCAGGTGAGCTATTACATCACCGCATCGCTGGCGTTCCAAGGTGGCGGGCCGGCGCATTTCTCCGTTCCCACGGGCAATTTCGGCGATGTCTTCGCGGGCTATGTCGCCAAGACCCTCGGCGCGCCGATGGGTCAGCTCATCGTCGCCGTCAACGAGAACGACATCCTCGATCGCGCCCTGAAGACAGGACGCTACGAGAAGGAAGGGGTCACCGCTACTGCCTCACCGTCGATGGACATCGAGGTCGCCAGCAATTTCGAGCGGGCGCTTTACGAGGCATCGGGCCGGGACAGTGCGGCCACGGCTTCCCTGATGAACGACCTGAAGGAAGGGCATGGCTTCACCATTCCCGAAGCGACCCACGAGGCCCTTCGCCGGGACTACCGCTCCGCCCGCGTCAGCGGGCCGGAGGTCGAGGCGACCATCAGGTCGGTCCACGAGGCGGCGGGCACGCTCCTCGATCCCCATTCCGCGATCGGGCTCGCCGCGGCGCGGCGGCTGCGGGAAGAAGGGCTCAAGGGGGACATCGTCACTCTCGCGACCGCGCATCCTGCAAAATTCCCTGAAGCAGTTAAGAAAGCCAGCGGCCAAACCCCAGAGCTGCCTGAAGAAATTGCGGCCAAGATCGGCGGCGACGAACACTATACCGTGGTTCCTGCCGACCAAGACGCTGTCCGGGAACAGCTTTTGCAGTAACAGTTCCTTTGGGCAGGCGTTAACCTCCTAGATTGCCTTTTGTTTGGAATTTCGCCAAGCAAGAGACGGGGTTAACAATCTTGCCGCGGCAAAGGGGTGGGCGAAGTGGGCGACGCCTTGTCACTGTCGAAGTTCAACAGCGTGCTGGCGCGCGAAACCGCGATGGCTGCCGGCGGCTACGATTTCGTGCAGAGCGGTATCCTCACGGCGCTGTCCCTCGGTGCGCTCATGCTGCTGGTCGTCATGGTGGTCCGGCGTTCCGGCACCGCGGCTGCGGGCTCGGCGCTTCTGGTCCTGACGGCCCTTTGCGAAGCGCTGCTTTTCGGGACGATCGACTTCGTCACCCAGGGCACCAAGGTCCTGATCGGCACCCTGAGCGCGAGTGCCTTCCTCCTTTTCGTCAACGCGGTTCTTCATACGGGGCGCGAGAACCTTCTCGTCGCGGCGATCAGCGCGCTGGTGATCATCGGCGTCACGGGCCTCGGGGTCGCGACCGCCACGGGCACGCCGCTGGTGCGCGAAGCATGGCTCGGCTGCCTCGTCGCCATGCTCCTTGCCTCGGGTCTTCTCGTCTATGCGGTGATCCGCGATCCCATCGGCAAGGCGTTCCTTGCGGGCTCTGTCGTGATGGCGGTTCTCTGCGTCTTCGCGATGACCAACGCGGCGCTGCCTCTCGTGAAAGGCGCGATCCCGGTCATCGCGCTCCCGGTGATCGCCGGGGCGATGATCCTCTCCGCGACGCTGATCGCCCCCTTTATCGGCCAGGATGTGCCCCTCGCGGTGCGCAAGGCGAAACCGTCCCGCGACCTTCAGGCCATGCCGACCTCGCTTTTCGCTGAGGACGATGCGCTCGATGTCGCGGCGCGCCGCGGCCAGCGCTCGCGCACCCCGGCCCGTCCATCGGCCTTTCGCGAAGAACCGGCAAGGCCGGCTCCGGCGCCGCCCGATCATGCGCCAGCGCCCATCACGCCGCCCCTGACCGTGCCGCAGGCGGCCCCGGCTGCGTCCGACTTCGAACCGCAGGCACCCGACGGGTCTTCTCACCGCTACGAGCACCGCGAAGACCCTGTCTCGAACCATTGGGCACCTCCCGCTCAGGCCACCGAGATCGAGATGGGGGAGGGCGAGTATGTCTGGGACGTCCTCGCCGAGCCGGAAGTCCGTTGCGGCGGCACCTTCCGCAAAACCCTCGGCAATCCCAGCGCGGACATGCTGACGCCGGAAGGGATCCGCCAGCGTCTGGACGAGGTGAGCCTTGATGCTTTTGACGAAGGCGTCCTTGGCGGCAGCGCGCCGCAGAGCGGGCCGTTCGACGTCACCCTCGAAACCGGCGGCAAGCGGTTCCGTTTCGAAGGCCGCAGGCGTGTCGACCATGAAGGCATCCTCCTGCGCATCGACGGGGAGATGACCGAGGTCCAGAAACTGCCCCGGCGCCCGGAAAAGCCGGAGCAGACCGCAGCCAAGCCCACGCCTCAGCAGGAGCTTGCGGGCAGCGCGGAAAACTTCAGGCCGATGATGCGGCTGCCTTCGGGCAAGACCGTCGGGATCGAGCTGACCGATCCCGCCCTCGCCGGGCAGGAGGATGCGGTGAGAAGCCTCATCGACCGCGGTGCACACCGTCTCGCGGGACAGCTCGACGCCGCGCCGCGCAGCAAGCCTTTCGGATTGATCGACGCGGCCGAGACCAAACTCTCCCACCCCGCGCTCGCTTCGGCGGTGGGCAAGGCCGTGCGCGGCCATGACCTGCCGCGCGGTGTGCTGGTGGTGGGCCTTCAGGCAGCCGATCCGAGGGCTCTCAAAGCCATGGCCGGGGCGGTCGACGACTACCGCAAGGCGGGCGCGGCGATCGCGCTGATCGTCGACGACCCGAAAGCGAGGCCGCCCAAGTTCCGGCCGGACATGGTCTGGATCAGCGCCATGGACGTGACCGGCGCCAAGGTGCGGCGCACGGCGATCGCAGCCCTGGAGAAACGCTTCGGCTGCCCGGTCCTGGTGCGGGACGTCGATAACGAGCTGGACCTCAAGGACATCATGGCCAAGGGCGCCCATTTCGCCACCGGCCGCGCCTTCGCCGCTGGCAGCAAACCCGCAGAGCCGAACGGCCGGATGGCCGATATGCGGGCGACGGGCCTTCGCTGAGAAGCCTGGCGCAACGGACTGCTCCAAGGAATAAGTCCGGTGCCCTTGGGTTTTTGTGGTGGAGCAACTTCTCACCGCGAACCGGTCTTCACTTCGCGGCCCGTTGCTCTAGTTCGGCCTCGCCACAAGGCTTTCATTGGCGTCGAACATCGTCAGATCCGAGATGCCAAGCTGCACGAGAGCATCGTCCCAACGGTCTGTGTCAGCAGAGAAAATCATCTCCGGCCTCGCCTGAAGGCTGAGCCAGTCATTGCGCTTCACTTCGTTCTCGAGCTGCCCTGACGACCAACCGGCATGTCCCATGACCAGCATGGCCCGTTCAGGGTTCAGCTGCCCGCTGGCAAGCGCCTGAAGCGCATCCATCGTCGCGGTCAGGTTGATGCCAGGCGCGATGCTGATGGTGCCGTTCTCGCGGTAATCGTCGTCGTGAACCACCGCCCCGCGCTCAAGACCGACCGGTCCGCCGAAATAGACCGGCATCAGTTCGGCGCGGTGATCGACCATCAGGTCGAGCTCGGCCAAAACGTCCGCCACGGTCACGTCGGGCATCGGCTTGTTGATGACGACACCAAAGGCATGGTTCTCGTCATGGCTGCAGATCAGGGCGAGCGCCTTTTCGAAAGGCGTGTCCACAAGATGGGGCATGGCCGCCATCAGCTTGCCGGCAAAGCCGTCCGTCAGATCCATCAGGGTCTGTCCTCTCGGGAAACTCATCGGTGTCATGGTCGTCCCCTCGTCGGATGTCATGAGGGGACACGTCAGAAGGCTGAGGGTTCTGCCCGTGCCGCTTGCCAGCGCGGTGAAAGCTCTGCATGGCCTGACCAAATCAGCCCCCAAAGACCAATACGAGGAACCAGTGATGATTCAAAAAGGCGACGCGATCCCTTCCGTGAAAGTCTTCAAAGCCACGGCCGAAGGCCCCCAACCGGTCGACACGGCCGAGCTGCTCGGCACTGGGAAAAGCGTGGTTTTCGCTGTGCCTGGAGCGTTTACGCCAACCTGTTCCGCAAAGCATCTTCCCGGCTTCGTCGAGAAGGCCGGTGCGCTGAAAGAGAAGGGCATCGAGCGGGTCGTGTGCATGTCCGTTAACGACGCATTCGTCATGAATGCCTGGGGCGAAACCGCCAATGCCGACGACATCGTGATGTTGGCCGACGGCAATGCCGACTTCACCAAGGCCCTCGACCTCGAGATGGACGGCACCGGCTACGGCATGGGCAAGCGTTCCCAGCGTTTCGCCATGATCGTTGAAAACGGCAAGGTCAGCGACGTCTTCGTCGAAGAGCCGGGGGCCTTCGAAGTCAGCTCGGCGGAGCACGTCCTCTCCAAACTGTAAGGCGAGGCCACTGCGGCGTGATCCAATGCCGCTTTGCCTTCTCGCCCTTTCTGCATCATCTTGGGTGCATGAGCGAGAAGGCGATCACCCTCCGACAGCCCGCGCAGACGTTCATGCCTGCGCGCCTCCAGGCCTTGGCCAGTTCTCTGGTCCTGATGATCGGGGCGGGCGCCGTGTTGCTTCTCAGCCTCGCGGCACTGGTCGTCAGCCTGCCCCTGATGCTCGCCGCGAGCCTCACCTTCGACCGGCAGCGCCATGGCCGCAGGGGTTGGCAGGAGCTCGAAACGGCCCCTGCCTGACCAGCTTCAAGCTTACAGAAGACCATCCCCGTCCGGATCGAGTAGCCGGTGCAGGTGGACGATGAAATAGCGCGTATGCGCATTGTCCACGGTCGCCTGGGCCTTGGACCTCCAGGCTTTCTCGGCCTCGGCATAGCTTGGGAAGACCCCCACGATGTCGAGTTCGGAGAGGTTCTTGAACCGCGCCGCCTTGGGGTCAGTCAGCTCGCCTCCGAAAACGAGATGCAGAAGCTGCTCTTGCTGGTCGGCCATGTCCTTCACCTTCACGGTTTGAGTGTTCGCAGGTCGGAAGGCAGGTGGCCCAACCTTTCGATGATGTGCGGGTAGAGAGGCGCCGCGGCGCAGACAAGGCCGGGCTGCTCGGGCTCTTCGCGGCAGAAGCGGAAGTCGCGGCCGAGGTGGTCGCTGACCTTGCCACCCGCTTCGGCGACGATGAGCGCGCCCGGCGCCGTATCCCAATCCGGTTTCGGCAGAAGCGCGATTGTCGCGTCGGCCCGTCCGGCCGCGACCATGGCCATGCGGTAGCTGGTGGAATTGCGGTACTGGATGCTCATGGACGGCCAAGGCGTCGGCCAGCGTGGATGGCCGAACATCCGTTTCTGGCCGATCATGCGGCACCCCCGAAGCTCGGCGCAGGTCGAGGCGCTGATGGTCCTGCCGTTGAGGGTCGCGCCTTCGCCCTTCGCCGCCGCGAAGATCTCGTCCCGGGCCGGCGCGTAGACCACCGAGGCTATGGCCTGGCCCCCATCGCAAATCGAGAGGCAGACGGTGAAGCTGTCTTCCCCGCGCAGGAAAGCGCGGGTGCCGTCGATCGGATCGACGATGATCGTCCGCGGCCGCTCGAGGCGGGAGGGATCGTCGGTGCTTTCCTCGGACAGCCAGCCATAATTGCGCCGCGGGCCCTTGATGAGGGCTTCCTGCAACACCTGATTGGCGCGCATGTCCGCCTCGGAGACGGGGCTGTCATCGGCCTTGGACCAGCGCTTGATCGCGCCGTCCCTGAACATCGGCATGACGGCATGACCGGCTTCCACCGCCGCGCCGATCAGGGCGTCGCGTTCCTCGGAATGGGTCGGGAGGCGGTCAGTTGCCAGCAATGGTCATACGCTCGATCAGGAGGGTGGGAGCGTTGATGCTCCCCCGCCGCCGAACGTCATTGCCCGCGATGAGGTTCGCCCACATCTCCAGGAGGTTGCCCGCGATGGTGATCTCGGACACCGGGTAGGCGACCTCGCCGGCCTCAATGGCGTAGCCTGCGCAACCTACGGAAAAATCGCCGGTATTGCCGTTGATCTGCGGCCCGAACATGTCAGTGACCAGAAGGCCCGAGCCCGCTTCGCGAACCAGGTCCCCGGGCGATTTGTCGCCGGGCAGAAGATCGAGATTGCTTGGTCCGGAAGATGGGCCGCCTCCGGTGCCGCGCCTCGCGCGTCCATTGGTCTTAAGGCCGAGCTGCCTGGCCTGGGCGCTGTTGAGATACCATTGGGTAAGAACGCCCTTTTCAATCAGGTCGAAGGCCTCGCACGGCACGCCTTCGCCGTCGAAAGGCTTCGAGCCGAAGCCGCGCGGGCGGAGAGGGTCGTCCCTGACGGTGACCGCCTCGGAAAAGATGCGCTCGCCGAGCTTGCCGAGAAGGAAGCTCGTCTGCCGCGCGATCGCACCGCCATTGGCGGCCCCTGCAAGGGGCGAGAGGATGGTGGAGGCGAGGCGCTGCTCGAAGATCACGGGCGCCTTGGTCGATGGCATCTTGCGGGGCTTCAGGCGTTTCACGGCGCGCTCGCCCGCTTCGATGCCCACCTCTTCGGGGCTGCGCAGGTCGGTGAAGTGGACGGCGGCATCGCTGTCGTAATCCCGCTCCATGCCGGTGCCTTCGCCCGCCAGCACCGAGACGCCGAGAGAGTGCGAGCCGCCCTGCTTGTGTCCGAGAAAGCCGTGGGAGGTGGCAAAGAAGCTCTCCCCTGCAGAAACCGAGGCGCCTGCGCCCGATGAGTTGGTCACGCCGTCGATTGCGCGCGCGGCGGCTTCACAAGCCTTGGCGCGTTCGGTCAGCTCTTCGGTGCTTGGCTCATAGCTGTCATACTGGTCGAGATCGGCGAAGGGCGGCTTGGCCAGACGGTCCTTCGGGGCAAGCCCGGCATAGGGGTCGGACGGCGCGAGCTTCGCCATTTTCACGGCGCGTTCGACCAGCGTGTCGAGGGCCTCGGGCCTGAAATCGGTAGAGCTGACCGAAGCCTGCCGGTCGCCGATGAAGACCCTGAGGCCGAGGTCCTGGCTTTCCGAACGCTCGACCTCCTCGGTTTCGCCCAAGCGGACCGAAACGGAGGACGAAAGGCTGCGATAGAGAAGGGCGTCGGCGGCGTCCGCGCCTTGCGCCTTCGCCTTGTCGAGAAGGGCGGCGAGAATCGCTTCGGGCTGAGTTGTCATGGGAGCGGCCTAAAGGCGCCTCATTCCTCTGGCAAGTTGACGGAGGCGCGCAATGACGGCAGTGAGTGGCGATGGCGACGTGCCATGCTTTCCTGCGGGAGACACTCGTTCTCCCGGAAGATTTGGGATCACGAGGGCCGAAGGCGCAACCACCCCGGAAACGCTCAGGCATCAAGGACCGCAGGAGAGCCGTAAAGGCTGGAAAAGGGCCGGCAGGCCCTGCCGAAGGAGCAAGCGGGGAAACCATTCCTTGCCGAATCTCTCAGGCCGCGAGACAGCCGGGGCTTTCACGGGTTCATCCCGTATGAAGGAGGCCCTGACGTGAGCGAATTGAAGACACTTCCCCTTGATGCCCTGCACCGAGAACTCGGCGGCAAGATGGTGCCCTTCGCGGGCTACGACATGCCGGTGCAGTATCCGATGGGGGTGAAGGAGGAGCACCTGTGGACCCGCGAGAAGGCCGGGCTCTTCGATGTCTCCCATATGGGGCAGGCCATCCTTTCGGTTCCGCGCGGCAACCACGACGACGTCGCGGCGCTGATCGAGGAGCTGGTCCCGGGCGAAATCAGGAAGCTCCAGCCCGGCCGCATCCGCTACACGCTTCTCATGGCCGATGATGGCGGGGTCCTCGACGACCTGATGATCACCCGCTTCCCGGAGCGCAAGAGCGAGGAGGCGCAGCTGTTCCTCGTGGTCAATGCCGCGGTGAAGGACCAGGACTATGCCTACATCGAGGAAAAGCTAGGCGACCGCGCCAAGCTGGAGATGCTCGATCGCAGCCTTCTGGCGCTTCAGGGGCCGAAAGCGGTGGACGTGATCGGCGCCCTCGATCCGGCCGCGCGCGAGATGCCGTTCATGTCGATGCGCGAGACCCAGCTTGACGGCATCCCGGTCCGCCTCAGTCGCTGCGGCTACACCGGCGAAGACGGCTACGAGATTTCCCTCGCCAATGAAGATGCCGAAAAGCTGGCGCGCCGCCTTCTGGCCCATGACGACGTGGCCCCGATCGGGCTCGGCGCGCGCGACAGCCTGCGCCTCGAAGCGGGTCTTTGCCTTTATGGTCACGACATGACGCCCGAGACTTCGCCCGTGGGCGCCAATCTCACCTTCGCCCTCGGCAAGCGCCGGCGCGAGGAGGGCGGCTTCGCCGGGGCCGAACGGGTGCTCGCCGAGCTGAAGGATGGCTGCGGCGAAGTCCGTGTGGGGATCAAGCCTTCGGGCCGGGCACCAGCGCGGGAAGGGGTCGAGATCAAGCTTGCCAATGGCGACGTGATCGGCCGGGTCACCTCAGGCGGGTTCGGACCTTCCGTCGGCGGACCTGTCGCCATGGGCTATGTTCAACGCGATCATGCGGAGGAGGGCACCACGGTGCATCTCGATATCCGCGGCAGACTGCATCCGGCGGAGGTCGTGCGCCTCCCCTTCATCGAACCGCGCTATTACCGGGGAAACAAGAAATGACCGTCAAATACACCAAGGACCACGAATGGATCCGCGTCGAAGGTGACACCGCCACCGTCGGCATCACGAAGCACGCCGCCGAACAGCTCGGCGACGTCGTCTTCGTGGAGCTGCCTGACGTCGGCAAGAGCTTCGGCCAGGGAGACGACATGGCCGTCGTCGAAAGCGTCAAGGCGGCATCGGACGTCTACGCGCCGGTTTCGGGCGAGATCACCGAGGCCAACCAGGCGATCGTCGACGCGCCCGAAACCGTCAATGAGGGCCCGGAAGGCGATGGCTGGTTCGTCAAGCTCAAGCTCGCCGACCCCTCGCAGCTCGACGCGCTGATGGACGAAACGGCGTATAAGGAACATGCGTCGAATGACTAGAGGCGCCTCGATCGCCATCGGCATCGGCATCGGCACGGCGGTGGGGGTCGCGATCGACAACCTCTCCGTCGGCGTCGCGGCCGGTGCGGCGATCGGTATCGCTGTGGGGTTCTTCGGACCCCGCTAGGACGCCGCCTTCGGCCCCGCCCGCACTGAGAAAGAAGGACGATCATGATGACCCTGAAGGAAGAGCCGCGGCGCAACCGCCTCCTCGTCTTCGTCTTCATCGGTGTCGCCTGCGGCATCCCCCTCGGCCTCGCTCTGGGCTTCGGGCTCGGCAACATGTTTCTGGGGCTCGCCCTCGGCGTCATCGCCGGCATCGCGGCGGCCTTCGGCACCTCGGTCATCCTGCGGCGCGGCCGCGACAGACAGATTGATAAGGCAACTGGACCACGATGAGATACCTTCCTCTTACGGAACATGACCGGCAGGACATGCTGGCGAAGGTGGGCGTTACGTCCATCGACGAGCTCTTTTCCGACGTCCCCGCCGATGCGCTGAACCCCAGACTCGACCTGCCGGACCACCAGTCCGAGATGGCGGTCGAGCGGCACATGGCGGCGCTGGCGCGCAGGAACCACGCCGCAGGCGACGGTCCCTTCTTCGCGGGCGCGGGCGCATACCGGCACCATGTCCCTGCGACCGTGGACCATATCATTCAGCGTTCGGAGTTCCTGACCGCCTACACGCCCTATCAGCCCGAGATCGCGCAAGGCACGCTGCAATATCTCTTCGAGTTCCAGACCCAGGTTGCGACCCTGACGGGCATGGATGTCGCCAACGCCTCGATGTGGGACGGCTCCACCGCCACGGCCGAAGCGGCGATGATGGCGCGGCGCATCACCAAGCGTAACAAGGTGGTGATGGCGGGCGGCCTCCACCCCCATTACGCCGAAGTGGTCCGCACCAATGAGGAACTGATCGGCGACCAGGTGGTGCAGGCCCCGGCGAGCCCGGGCGCGGGCGCGGTCCTCGACATGATCGACGACGAGACGAGCTGCGTCATCGTTCAGTCACCGGACGTTTTCGGCTTCCTGCGGGACCTGACGGCGATCGCCGAAAAGGCGCATGAGCATGGTGCGCTCTGCGTGGCGGTTGTGACCGAGGCGGTGTCCTTCGGCCTTCTCAGGTCCCCGGGCAGCCAGGGGGCTGATATCGTCGTCGCGGAAGGCCAGTCCATCGGCAATGCCCTCAATTTCGGTGGGCCCTATATCGGCCTTTTCGCCACGCGCCAGAAGTTCATCCGGCACATGCCCGGCCGGCTCTGCGGCGAAACAACGGATACGGAAGGGCGCCGCGGTTTCGTCCTGACCCTCTCCACCCGCGAGCAGCATATCCGCCGCGACAAGGCGACGTCGAACATCTGCACCAATTCCGGGCTCTGCGCGCTGGCCTTCACGGTTCACATGTCGCTCCTCGGCGGCAAGGGCCTGCGGCAGGTCGCGACCCTCTGCCATGAAAACGCCGTGCGCACGGCAGAGGCGCTTTCGGCGGTGGACGGGGTCGAGGTCCTCAACGACAGCTTCTTCAACGAGTTCACCATCCGCCTGCCGAAGAATGCCCGCGAGGTCGGCAACACCCTCGCCGAGAAAGGCATCGTGGCCGGCGTGCCCGGCGGCCGCCTCTGGCCGGGCCGGGACGAGACCGAGAACCTCTTGATCGTCGCGGCGACCGAGCTGACCCAGCAGGCCGACATCGAAGCGCTGGCCGACGCGCTCGGCGACGTTTTGGCCGCGTAAGGATAACTGATGATGACCACTGACACCTTCACCGGCCACAAGGCCCTTCAACTGGAAGTTCCGCTGCTCTTCGAAGAGGGTTCCTACGAGCAGTCCGGCGTGGACATGCCGCAACCGGAAGGCCTTTCGGGCAAGCTTGGCGACCATGCTGCCGATGCGCCGGTCGACCTCCCGGCATTTTCCGAACCCGGAGCAATGCGCCACTTCGTGCGGCTGAGCCAGAAGAACTACGCCATCGACATGGGCATCTTCCCGCTGGGCAGCTGCACCATGAAGCACAACCCCCGCCTCAACGAGCGGGTGGCGCGGCTTCCGGGGTTTGCCGATATCCATCCGATGCAGCCGCAGAAGACGGTGCAGGGCGCGCTTGAAGTCATCCACCAGCTCCAGGACTGGCTCTGTGAGCTGACGGCCATGCCTGCCGTCGCGATGAGCCCGAAGGCGGGCGCGCACGGCGAGCTTTGCGGCATGATGGCGATCCGTGCCGCCATCGACGCGCGCGGCGAGGCGGGGACTCGCACCAAGGTTCTCGTGCCCGAGAGCGCTCACGGCACCAATCCGGCGACGGCGGCGCAGTGCGGCTTCACCGTGCACAAACTGCCCTCTACGGATGACGGCCGGGTCGATCTTGCCGCGATGACCGAGAAGCTGGGTCCGGAAGTCGCCGCGATCATGGTGACCAACCCGAACACCTGCGGGCTGTTCGAGCGGGAGATCCGCGAGATGGCCGATGCGATCCATGAAGCAGGCGGCTATTTCTATTGCGATGGCGCCAACTTCAACGCCATTGTCGGCAAGGCGCGGCCCGGCGATCTCGGCGTCGACGCGATGCATATCAACCTGCACAAGACCTTCTCGACGCCTCACGGCGGCGGCGGCCCGGGCTCCGGCCCGACGGTCCTCTCCGATGCCCTCGCGCCCTACGCGCCGATCCCGGCGGTGGTGAAGAAAGGCGATGCCTTCGAGCTCGTCGAGCACAAGGACGGCGATTTCGCCGAGAGCTTCGGGCGGATGGTGGCCTTCCACGGCCAGATGGGCATGTTCGTCCGGGCGCTGACCTACATGCTCAGCCACGGCGCCGATGGCCTGCGGCAAGTGGCGGAGGACTCGGTTCTCAACGCCAACTATATCCGCGTACGCCTCGCTCAGGAAATGAGCCAGGGCTATCCCGGGCCCTGCATGCACGAAGCGCTGTTCTCGGACAAATGGCTGAAGGACACCGGAGTCGGTACTCTCGATTTTGCGAAAGCGATGATCGACGAGGGCTTCCACCCGATGACCATGTACTTCCCGCTGGTCGTCTCGGGCGCGATGCTCATCGAGCCCACCGAGACCGAATCTAAGGGTTCGCTGGACGAGTTCTGCGATTCGCTCCTCGGCCTCGCCCGCGCGGCGAAGTCCGGCGACAAGGAGCGCTTCGAAAAAGCGCCCCGCTACGCGCCGAGGACCCGCCTCGACGAGACCAAGGCGGCCCGCCAGCCGGTCCTCAAATGGAGCCGCCCCGACCCGCAATCCATGGCGGCCGAATAAGGCGTCGGGCGGTGACGGCAGCGGTCGCCATCATCGCCGTTCTGGCAGGGGGGTTCTCCGCCCAGGAACCTCCGCTGCCGCCTTCGGAGCCGCAGGTGCTTGGCAGGGGCACGATCTCGCTGCCGGATCGTCACGAATTCTGTTCCACCATGTCGGCGGACAGGCGCGAAGTCTTCATCGGGATCGAGCACGGCACGTGGCAGGAGATCCTCGCCTATCGCTGGGACGGTCAGGATTGGGCCGGGCCGGAGAAGGTGCTGGGCAGTCCCGACACCACGGCACAGGATCCCTATCTCTCCCTTTCGGGCTCGCAGCTCTATTTCACGACCCGCGCCAATGGCCATGCCGATCTGGCCGTGGCCCAACGCAGCGAAACGGGAGACTGGGCGGCGCCCGTGATCCTGGGGTCGAGGGTCAACAGCCAAGCCAATGAGTACTACACCTCGCTGAGCCTCAAAGGCGTCATCGTCTTCTCGTCGGACCGGGAAGAGGGAAGCCGGGGCGGCTACGACCTCTTTCAGGCGGGGCCGGACGGCGGCGCGGCGGAACCCTTCCCGCCGCCGATCAATACGTCCGCCTATGAAGGGGACCCGTTCCTGGACCCGGAAGGCCGGTTCCTGATCTTCGCGTCCAGCAGGGACGGCGGCATGGGGCGGGGCGACCTTTATCTCAGCGTGCCGGACGGCCGTGGGGGCTGGTCGGAGCCTTCAGCCCTCGGGCACGGAATCAACACGGCAGGCCACCAGCTTTGCCCGATGGTGAGCAATGGGGGCGGGGCCTTCCTCTTCACCAGTGACCAGGACATCTACTGGGTCAGCGCAGACCGCGTCCGGGAGTTGGCGAAGAAGGCCAGGGCACAAGCGCCGCGCTGACCAGGCTGCGCCAGCCTAGAAGGTGTCGTCCTGCTGCCCGGTGACCGTCGGCCGGACGCCGTCGATGCCGATCCGCTGGCATTGCACCAGTCCGGCCTGAAACCCTGCCTGATAGCTCGGCTGGGCATCGAAAAGGGCATCGTTCTTGTAGCTGCGGGTATCGAATGGCGCGCGGAGCGCCTCGGCCGTGCGGCAGCCATCGGAATAGCCTTCGGGATAGTAGGGACCCTCGATCGCTGCCTGGTTCGGCGCGCTGGCACAGGCCGCAAGGGCCAGACTGAACAACAGAAAAACGGCGCGCATGACCACGGCTCCCTCGCTCCCAAGAGAGCCTAGTCTTTCACGGCGCACGGCGCTAGTGCACCCCCGTTTTGTGAGAAAATGCCACGCGGTCGATCGTTTTGGCAATCGGCTGTTGACCTTATGGCCGCACATGCGTTTTTTCCGGCGTCCTTCACGGCGCGGCGACTGCCAGCCGCGCGTTACCTTCTAGGCGGTGTCCTTGCTGAGTTTCTTGCGCATATCGGGGCGAAGGCTGATTCTGGTGGCGGGGCTGATCGCCCTGTGGCTGCTTCTGTCCGGCTATTGGGACAAGGCGACCCTTGTCGCGTTCGGCGCGTTCAGCGTCGCGGTCACACTGTGGTTTTCCGACAAGGCGGACGTGGTCGACGGCGAAGGGGTCCCGACTTCGGTTTTCCCCAGGATCCTGCCCTACATGGCGTGGCTGACCCTGGAGATCGGCAAGGCGAACTTCATGGTCGCGCGCGAAGTGCTGCGTCCGCGTATCAAGCTCGCGCCGAAGCTCTTCCGTGTACCCGCTGCCCAGCCCTCGGACCTCACGCGGACGATCTTCGCCAATTCGGTGACCCTGACCCCGGGGACGGTCACGGTGGATGTGCGCGAGCGGGGTCTTCTCATCCACGCGCTTGATGAAAGCTTTGCCGACGAGAAAGGCATCACGGAAATGGGGACGCGCGTCAGCCGTCTCGAGCGGCAGGAGGAGGCCTGATGTTCAACGTCGCAGCCGCCGCCGTCCTTATCGCCATGGCCATGATGCTGGCCCGGGCGATCCTCGGCCCGACAGTCTATGACCGCGTGCTCGCGGTGAACAGCTTCGGGACCAAGACCGTGCTTCTCCTCGGAATCCTGGGATTCCTGATGGGCCGCCCGGCGTTTCTCGACATTGCGCTTCTCTATGCCCTCATCAACTTCGTCGCGACGATCGCGATCCTGAAATTCTTCCGTTATGGCCGCCTATCGGAGCCGATGACCGACGACGATCCTCTGCGGCAGGAGGCGCGCTGATGACGCTTCTGTTCGACCTTCTCTCGTGGATCCTGCTTCTTTCGGGCGGGGCCTTCGTGATTCTTGGCGCGTTGGGCGTGCTGCGTTTCCCTGATTTCTACACCAGGACCCACGCCGCCGGCGTCACCGATACGCTGGGTGCGGACCTTATTCTCCTGGGCCTCCTGTTTCAGGTTCCCGACGGCATCACCGCCATCAAGATCCTGCTGATCCTTTTCTTCTTCATACTGACGAGCCCCGTCGCCACCCACTCTGTCGCCCACGCCGCCTATGCAGGCCGTGAGGCGCCGCTGACCGGCAAGCTGCTCCTGCGGCAGAACGTACCCCTCGGCCCGGAGGAGGACAGGGACCAGAAAGCCGAGGAGACCACATGACAGCCATGCTCAGCGCGGCGGTGTCCGCGTCCGAACAGCCCCTCGTCACCGGCTCGATCATCGTCGAGCTTCTGATCCTGACCCTTCTCGTGGTGACGGCCCTCGCGATGGTCCGCATGAAGCAGCTTTTCGGCGTGGCCATGCTGTCGGGGATCTATTCGCTTCTTTCGGCGGCCTTCTTCGTCGCCCTCGATGCGGTGGATGTCGCCTTTACCGAAGCGGCGGTCGGCGCCGGGATGTCGACGGTGCTCGTTCTTTCCGGCATCGCCCTGACGGCCAAGCGTGAGCGGCGGGTCAGCCGGAAACGCCGCTTCCTGCCGCTTGTCATCTGCGCGGTGACGGGCGGGGCGCTGGTCTATGCAACAATCGACATGCCCGCCTTCGGTGACGCCGATGCGCCGGCCAATGCCTATGTCGGCAGAGCCTATATCGAGGCGACCCCGGACGATATCGAGGTGCCGAACATCGTCACCGCCATCCTCGCCAGCTATCGCGGCTTCGATACCCTTGGCGAGACCGTCGTGGTCTTCACGGCAGGTCTCGCCTGTCTGCTTCTTCTGGGGCAGGGCGCCATTCGCGGCGGCGGGCGGAACAAGGATGGGGAGCACGGATAATGGGCCACCTCATCCTGCGTGTGACGATCAAGCTTCTGTTCGCGCCGATCCTTCTCTTCGCCTTCTACGTGCAATTCCACGGTGATTACGGACCGGGCGGCGGCTTTCAGGCGGGGGTGATCCTCGCCGCGGCGTTCATCCTTCACGCGCTCGGCTTCGGGCTGGAGCAGTGCCAACGGGTTATCCCGCCGAAATGGCTGCCGGTGGGCATGGCCCTCGGTGTGCTGATCTATGCCGGAACGGGCCTCTATACCATGCTGTTCGGCGGCAATTTCCTCGACTATGACGTGATCCAGCCCGACAGCCACCACCATGCCGGACAGCATATCGGCATCATCGCGGTGGAGCTTGGCGTGGGTCTCGCGGTGGCGGCGACCATGCTTCAGATCTTCTACGCCTTCGCCGGGCGGGAGCCGGAACCGATGGACGACGCCTGGTAATGCTCGAATTCATCCTTGCACGCTACAACTACTGGATTGTCATCGCGCTGATGATGACAGGGCTCTATATCGTCTTCTCGCGGGGCAATCTCGTGAAGACGCTGATCGGCCTCAACCTGTTCCAGACCTCGGTCTTCATCTTCTACATCACCGTGAGCAAGGTGATCGGCGGCACCGCACCGATCCTGATCGAGGAGAAGGGCGCTGAAGGGCATGGCGAGGGCCATGGGGGAGAAGCCACCCATGGCAGCACCTCGGAAGCCCCGGTGGGTTTTTATACGGACCGCGCGGCGGGCCATCTCGAAGAGGGCTACGGCGCGAAGGGCGACGCGGCGCTTCATGCGGGCGAAGCCCACGACCTGCCCCTGACCGCCGATGGCTCGGGCCATCTCGACAACCATGTCGCACCGCCGATCGAGACCGGCGCGAGCCATGATGCGGCAGGCCACGCCGCCGAAATCATCTATTCGAACCCTCTTCCTCACGTTCTCATCCTGACCGCGATCGTCGTGGGCGTGGCGACCACGGCCGTCGGCCTGTCCCTCGCCGTGCGTATCCGCGAAGCCTACGGCACGGTCGAAGAGGATGATCTTGTCGGCATGGACGATGCCGAAGAAAATCTTGAGGCCGTGCGCTGATGTTGCTCGACGACCTTCCTGTCCTTCCGGTTCTGGTGCCGCTTTTCACCGCGCCGATCTGCCTGCTGCTGCCCAATTCGCGGCTGGCGGGGAGCTTCGCGACCGCGGTGACGTGGCTGACCCTTGCCTTTGCCGTCAGTCTGCTTCTCACCGTCATCGACATCGGCACGGTGGAATATGCGCTTGGCGGCTGGGCGAGCCCGCTCGGCATCGTCTACCGGGTGGACCTTGCAGGCGCGATGGTGATGGCGCTGGTCGCGCTGATGGCGTCGCTGACCTTTCCCTACGCGATCGAAAGCGCGCGGGAGGAGATCGTTCCCTCACAGACCAGCGCCTTCTTCGCGATGTTCCTTGTCTGCTTTTCGGGGCTCATGGGGGTGGTCGCGACGGGCGACGCCTTCAACGTCTTCGTCTTTCTTGAGATCAGCTCGCTCTCGACCTACACCCTCGTGGCACTCGGCGCGAAGCGTGACCGGCGGGCCCTGACGGCGGCCTTCACCTATCTGGTGCTCGGGACGATCGGTGCGACCTTCTTCGTCATTGGCCTGGGGCTTCTCTACCAGGTCACCGGCACCCTCAACATGGTCGACATTCACGACCGGTTGCAGGGGGTCGACGGCAAGGTCGTGCGCGCGGGCTATGCCTTCATCTTCACCGGGCTCGGCCTCAAGCTCGCCATGTTCCCGCTGCACCGCTGGCTGCCTGCGGCCTACACTTTCGCGCCTTCGGCGGTGACGGCGTTCCTCGCCTCCACCTCCACCAAGGTCGCGATCTACGCGATGCTGCGCTTCCTCTTCACCGTCTTCGGCTTCGGCTTCAGCTTCGCCGAAGTCGCGCTCGATTTCTTCCTGGTGCTCGGCCTGGCAGGGATGGTGGTCGCGAGCCTGATCGCGGTCTTCCGGGCCGATGTGAAGATGATCCTCGCGTTCAGCTCGGTGGCGCAGATCGGCTACATGCTCCTCGGCATCAGCTTTGCGACCACTGCGGGGGTCGCCGCCGCGCTGGTCCACGTGGTGAACCACGCGGTCATGAAGTCGGCACTGTTCCTAGCTGTCGGCGCTGTCTTCTATGCGGTCGGCTCGCACCGGCTGGCAGCCTATAAGGGCCTCGGCAAGCTGATGCCCGTGACCACCGGCGTTCTTCTGATCGGCGGGCTGTCGCTCATCGGCGTTCCGCTGACGGGCGGGTTCATCTCCAAATGGGTGCTGATCGCCGCGGCCTATGACAGCGTGCTGGCCGTGCCGAGCCTCGTCATCGTCCTGATGATCGTGGCCTCGTCGCTTCTCGCGGTCGCCTATGTGGGGCGCATCGCCTGGACCATGCTCCTCGAGGAGCCTGACCGGAAGACCGTCAAGAAGGTGCCGCTTGCCATGCTGATCCCCATGCTGACGGCGGCCTTCCTCAACCTCTATCTCGGGATCAACGCCGACTGGCTGGTCGAGATGGCCAGCGGCGCGGCGGAGGGCCTTCTCGATACGGGCCTCGGGTTCGGGGGGGCGTACTGATGGCGGGTCTCTTCGCACTCCTTCCTCTCGAGTTCGCGATGATCGTCGCCATGCTCGCGCCCCTCGTCGGGCTCGTCTTCGTCGCCAGCCTCGACCGCGCGCCGAACCTGCGCGAAGCGTCGAGCATCACGGCAGGGCTCGTCACCCTTTACTGCACCCTGACGATCTTCATGGCGGTGGGCCAGGGCGAGCGCCCGGCCTTCGAGCTCGTCGAGATGCTGCCGGGCCTTTCGGTCGCGTTCCGGGTCGAGCCGCTGGGCGCGCTCTTCGCGCTGATCGCGTCCGGCCTCTGGGTGGTGAACACCTGCTATTCGATCGGCTATATGCGGGGTCACAAGGCCGGGTCGCAGACCCGGTTCTACATGGCTTTCTGCGTTGCGATCTCCGCGGCGATCGGCATCGCCTACGGCGCCAATCTCCTGACCTTCTTCCTGTTCTACGAGGCGCTGACGATCTCGACCTTCCCGTTGGTGACGCATGAGCGTGACGAGGCGGCAAGGGCGGGGGGCCGTGTCTATCTCGGCATCCTCATGGGCACCTCGATCGGACTTCTGCTGCCGGCGGTGATCTGGACCTACATCCTGGCAGGGACGACCGATTTCGTGCTGGGCGGCATCCTCGGCGATGTGGCGCGCAACATGCCGCTCGTCTTCGCGATCCTGACGGCGCTTTTCGTCTGGGGCACGGCGAAGGCGGCACTGATGCCTTTCCACCCCTGGCTGCCCAATGCCATGGTCGCACCGACGCCGGTTTCGGCATTCCTCCACGCCGTGGCGGTGGTGAAGGCAGGGGTCTTCGGTGTCCTGAAGATCGCGCTCTACACCCTTGGCGCGCAGGAGCTCGGCGCGCACGTCATCTCCGACATCATCATCTGGGTTGCGGCGGCGTCGATCCTCATCGCTTCGGCGATCGCGATGACCCAGGACAATCTCAAGGCCCGGCTCGCCTATTCCACCGTCAGCCAGCTCAGCTATGTCACCCTCGGCGCGATGCTGGCGACGCGCTACGGCATCCTGGGCGGCGGTACGCAGATCGCGGCCCACGCGCTTGGCAAGATGACCCTTTTCATGTGCGCAGGCGCGATCGCCACGGCGCATCACCTGAAATACATCTCCGACATGCGCGGCCTGGGGCGGCGGATGCCGTGGACCTTCATCGCCTATATCATCGGCGCGTGTTCGATCATCGGCCTGCCTCCGATGGCGGGGACCTGGCCGAAGTTCCTCCTCATGCTCGGCTCGGCGCAGACCGGCGACCTCGTCCTGATCGCGATCCTGATCCTTTCGAGCCTGATGAACATCGTCTACCTGCTGACCCCCGCTATTCGCGGCTTCATGGATCCCGGCCCGGCGCGGGGCTCCGGCGACATCGCCGAAGCGCCGCTCTTCTGTGTCGTACCGGCATGGCTGACCGCCATCGGTACGGTCATTCTCTTCTTCCTGATGGGTGATCTCATCGCCTATCTCGAACCACTGGTGGAGGGTCTGTGAGCGATCATCCCGAAATCCGTCCCGATGAGCGCTCGGTCTTCGAGCGCCCCGGCACCTTGAAGCTGATCTGGATCCTCGTCCCCGCGCTCTGCCTCTTCTTCGCAGGGATGAATGTGGTGCTGGCGATGCTGCACAAGACCCACCCGCATTTCACGATCGATCAGTTCCCGGTCTTCTACGGCGTCGTGGGCTTTGTCAGCTTCGCCTTCATCGTCCTGGCCGGTCAGCATCTGCGCAAGATCCTGATGCGCGAGGAAGGCTATTACGACGGGGACGAGGCGCGCCATCCGCATATCGGCGGCGACGAGAGCGTCAGTGTCGATGACATCGATATGGGAGAGAGCCGGTGATCCCCTTTCTGCCTGCTGACCTCAACCCCGCCATCATCCTCGCGGTTGCGGGTCTCCTCGCCGCGATCCCTTCGAGCGCGACAGCCCGCGGCGTCATCGGCCTGATCGGCGTCGCCCTCGGCGTCCTGCAGCTTTTCTCCCTCGGCGTCGGGCCGATGGAGAACCCGCAATATTACGGCATCGAGACCGTGCTCGGCTACGAGTTCATTGCCTTGAGGCTCGACAAGCTGTCGGTGATCTTTGCCACGATCTTCCACGTCGCGGCCTTCATCAACGTCGTCTACGGATGGTCCCACGCCACCCGGACCGAGGCGTCGATGGGCCTCATCTATGCCGGCTCCGCCATCGGCGGCGCCTTGGCGGGGGACCTACTGACCCTGTTCGCCTTCTGGGAGATCGCGGCGATCTCCTCGGTCTTCATCGTCTGGTCAGGCGGCGGGCACGCCGCGTTCAAGGCAGGCATGCGCTACCTCGTGGTGCAGGTCCTCTCGGGGCTCTGCCTCCTCGGCGGGATCGTCCTGCACCTGAACCGCGGCGGCAGTTCAGAGTTCGGCGCTTTCGAGCTCGTCGGCGAGGCCGGGGTCGATCCGGTGGCCGCGCTCATCCTTTTCGCTTTCGGTATCAAGGCGGCGTTCCCGCTCCTCCATACCTGGCTTCAGGACAGCTACCCGAAGGCCAGCGCGGTGGGCGCGGTGCTGCTCTCCGCATTCACCACCAAGCTCGCAATCTACACCCTTGCCAGGGGGTTCGCGGGGACGGACATCCTCATCCCCATCGGCTGCGTGATGACGGCCTTCCCGGTCTTCTTCGCACTGATCGAGAACGATCTTCGCAAGGTGCTCAGCTATTCGCTGAACAACCAGCTCGGCTTCATGGTCTGCGCCATCGGCATCGGCACGCCCCTCGCGATCAACGGCGCGGCAGGGCACGCCTTCGTCCACATCATCTACAAGGCGCTTCTCTTCATGGGCATGGGCGCGGTGCTCGTGCGTGTGGGGACCGCCAAGGCGACGGAGCTCGGCGGCCTTCACAAGTCCATGCCGCTGACCACGACCTTCACCATCATCGGCGCGGCCTCGATCTCGGCCTTCCCGCTCTTCTCGGGCTTCGTTGCCAAGTCGATGATCACCCTCGCCGCCGCCGAAGCGCACATGCTGTTCGCCTATCTGGTCCTGCTTTTCGCTTCCGCCGGTGTGCTGGAGCACTCGGGCATCAAGATCCCGTATTTCGCCTTCTTCGCCCATGACCGCTTCGCGCCGTCGATCACCGGCCAGCCGCGCCCCGAAGAGGCGCCCCGGCCGATGCTGATCGCCATGGGCATTGCGGCGGTCCTGTGCCTCGCCGTCGGCTTCTACCCGCCGATCCTCTATCAGCTCCTGCCTTACGAGACCGACTATCACGCCTACACCTTCGAGCATGTGGCGACGCAGATGCAGCTCCTGCTGTTCGCGATCCTCGCCTTCATGCTGCTCGTGCGGTTCAAGCTTTACCCGGACGAGGTGCGCTCGACCAATCTCGACGTCGACTGGTTCTGGCGCGTGCCGGGCAGGGTGCTCCTGATGCGGACGGTGCGCGGGACCGCAGGCCTCTGGCACATGGTCTGGGGCGGCATCCGCGACGGGGATGCGAAGGTCCTCCAGCGCTTCAGTGTCTGGTTCGGCCCGGCCGGCACCGTCTCGCGCCCCTGGACGGTCGGTCTCTCCGCCCTCACCACAGCCATGGTCCTCGCGGCGGCGCTGATTTCCGTCTTCATGAACTGATTGTCACTCACAGCATCACCGCTTTGAACTACGGTTGTAATGCTTAGATGGCTACGATTAGGGGGCGGAGCGTGCTTTTGGGTGTAATGGCGTTGTCGGTCGCAGGCGCGATGGCGCTGCAGGACAGGGATTTCGAGATCTATGCTTTCGACTGGGGCGTAGCAGTCGCCCCTGACGAGGAAGCGAGCCTCGAAGCCGACCGCGAGTTCAGGGCGGCTGCCGGAGCCTTCGAAGAGACCTTCGGCAAGGAGGCCCCGCGGGGTGCCATCGTCGATATGCGCGCCGCCCCGGGGCAGGATACGGGCGACATCGCCTTCACGCTCCCGTGGAACTTCGACATTGGCAAAGGCGACGGCCCGGACCCCAAACTCCTCGAGAGTGTCCGTGCCCAGATCGTCGAACAGATGAAGGCCTCCGGCATTCCCGAAGGCACGCCGATGTTCGATCAGGCCTTGGAAGGCGCGATGGCGCAGGCGGCGGCGCAATTGCCCGGCGCCAGCAAGACAGTCGCCCGAAGCAAGCCGCTTCGCCATGAGATCGCCCATCAGCTTTTCATGACCGCGTTCTGGCCTGCTCCCGGCGACGGTCTCAAAGTCTATGCCGGCGGCGCGCCGGACTGGCTCGACGAAGCAGCCGCCGTTCTTGCAGAAGGCGAAGAGCTGACGTCGAGGCGCCGGAAGGCGTTCGCCAGGCTGGCCGGGGAGGGCGGCCTCACACCGCTCAAGGAGTGGTTCGTGATGGAGCATCCCGTCTTCGCCAAGACGAAGGACATGCTGAACCGCGATATTGAAAGCGGCGCCATCCCCAGGACAGGTGCTGTGCGCCTCATCTCCAGCAAGAAGCTGAAAGAGCAGGGGATCGATATCACCGGCGCAGCTGATTTTTACGCTCAAGCGCGGGGGTTCATCGACTTCCTCAGCGCCGAAGCAGAGCCGGGTTTCCTTCCTGCAGCAACCGCCCACCTCAAGGAAGGCGGCAGCATGGATAGCTTCCTGAAGGAAGAGGGGCGCCGCTTCGGCATGCCGCGGAGTGTCGAACGGCTCGACGATGCTTTCGTCGCTTGGGCCGCAAGCCTCTAGTGCATCGGCAGCTCTGAGGCTGACAGGGCGCACCGGCATGCCGCATGACAGGTGCCTCCGCTTCTGCTAGCGGGCGCCGTTATGCTGAAACTTGCCATCATAGGCCGCCCCAATGTGGGCAAATCAACGCTCTTCAACCGGCTCGCCGGGCGCAAGCTGGCGATCGTGGACGACCAGCCGGGCGTGACCCGCGACCGGCGTGACCTCGATATCCAGCTCGGCGATTTCGATGTCCGGCTGATGGATACGGCCGGGCTGGAGGATGCTGCCGACGGCTCCCTCCAGGCGCGGATGCGGGCGGGGACCGAGCGGGCGGTGGCCGAGGCGGATATCGCCTTCTTCATGGTCGACGCCCGCTCTGGTCTGACCGCCCAGGACCGCAACCTTGCGGACATTCTCCGTGCCTCGCCCACCCCGGTGGTCCTGGTCGCGAACAAGACCGAAGGACGCGGCGAAGAGGGCGCCTATGAGGCCTATGAACTCGGCCTTGGCGAACCCGTCGCGATCTCCGCGGAGCACGGCGAGGGCATGGCCGATCTCTACCAGGCGATGGCCGAGACGGTGGAACGCTTCGGCATCGACCCGGACAACGACATCGAGGAAGAAGCGGAGGTCAAACCTCTCCGTGTGGCGATCGTCGGACGGCCGAATGCGGGCAAGTCGACCCTGATCAACAAACTCCTCGCCGAAGAGCGCCTGCTGACCGGGCCCGAAGCGGGGATCACCAGGGACTCGATCTCCGTCGACTGGGTCTGGAACGACGGTGAGCGGGACTGGCCGGTGGCCCTTTGGGACACCGCCGGCATGCGCAAGAAGGCGAGGGTCGTCGAAAAGCTCGAGAAGCTGTCCGTAGGGGACACGTTACGCGCTGTCCGTTTCTCGGAAGTCACTGTCCTCGTCATCGACGCGACCATGCCCTTCGAGAAGCAGGACCTTCAGATCGCTGACTTCATCGCTTACGAGGGTCGCGCCGCGGTCGTGGTGGTCAACAAGTGGGACCTTGTCGAGGACACCGACCGCGCCGCGAAGGAGCTTCGCCTCGACGCCCTGCAGAAGATGCCGCAATTCGGCGGCGTCCGGGTCGTCTTCCTTTCAGCCCTGACCGGGCGGCATACGGACAAGCTGATGCCTGCCATCGTCGAAGCTTATCGCGACTGGAACGCGAAGGTGAAGACTTCCGAACTCAACCGCTGGCTCGAAGGGGTGGTCGCCCACCACCCGCCGCCGGCTGTTGCGGGACGGCGGATCAAGATGCGCTACGCCGCGCAGATCAAGACGCGCCCGCCCACCGTCATCGTCAAATGCCAGCGCGCGAACGAGGTGCCGGAAAGCTACCGGCGCTACCTCGTCAATTCGATCCGCGAGAGCTTCGGCCTCGAAGGCACGCCCGTTCGGGTGTTCCTGAGGGCCGGGGACAACCCCTATGCCGACCGGGCCAAGCGCAAGCACTGACCGGCCGCTACATCCGGCCCTTGCGCCGGGACGGTGAACCGCGCTCAACCTGCTAGAACAACTCTGGAGGCACTTCATGGCGAAGGATTTCGACATCGTCGTTTACGGCGCGAGCGGTTTCACCGGGCGGCTGGTCGCCGAATATCTCGGCTCGATCGGACATAAGAGCTTCGCGATGGCGGGGCGGAACGGCGACAAGGTGAAGGCCGTGCGCGACGAGCTGGGCCTCGATGCGGAAATCCTGACTGCTGACGGGGATGACGGGGACGCTCTCCGAACCCTGGCCGAAAGGGCGAGGACGGTCATCACCCTCGCCGGCCCCTACCAGCTCTACGGCGACAAGCTCCTTGCCGCCTGCATCGAAGCGGGTACGGACTATTGCGATCTCTGCGGAGAGCCCGCATGGATGGCCGAAAAGATCCGCGAAAGCCAGGACGCGGCCAAGGCATCAGGCGCGCGGATCGTCTTCTCCTGCGGCTTCGATTCCATTCCCTCCGACCTCGGCATGCTGCACCTTCAGAACCGCATCAAGGACGAGGCCGGCGCGCCTGCCGAGCGGGTGAAGCTCTTCGTGCGCGAGATGAAGGGGACCTTCTCCGGCGGTACGGCGGCGAGCCTGAAGGCGACGATGAAGGCGGCCTTCACCAATCCCCAGGTCCTCGAAGACCTGAAGAACCCGTTCTCTCTCTGCCCCGGTTTCGAGGGGCCACGCCAGCCGAGCGGCCTCAAACCGCATTACGACGAGGAAGAGGAAACCTGGCTCGCCCCCTTCATCATGGCGGCGATCAACACCAAGAACGTTCATCGCTCGAACTATCTTCAGGGCCATGCCTATGGTGAGGGGCTGGTCTATGACGAGATGATCCCCGTCGGTCCAGGCAGCGACGGCGAACGCCGGGCGGAAGCCATCGCGGCAGAGAAGTCCCTCGGCAGTGATGACGGGCCGAAGCCCGGCGAGGGTCCGTCCAAGGAGGAACGGGATAGCGGGCGCTACACCCTCGACCTGATCGCACGGAGCGGCGACGGGCGCTTCGTCACGCGGGTGAAGGGCGACCGGGACCCGGGCTACGGCTCGACCTCGAAAATGATCTCGGAGACCGCGATCGCGCTGAACGAAGACCGGCCGGAAGGCGAGGGCGGCATCTACACCCCCGCGGCGGTGCTCGGTACGGCCCTGATGGAGCGGCTTCACAGCCGCGCTGGCGTCACCTTTGAAACGGCCGACGATGCCTGAGGCCGCTCGCTCTGGGACGCCGCAATGACGATCCTGGTCGTCGGCAGTGAGGGACAGGTTGCGCAAAGCCTCGCGGAAGCAGGGCGTCGGCGCGGCCTCGACCTCAAGGCGCGAGGCCGTCCCGTCCTCGACCTGACGCGCCGCGCCTCGATCTGCGAAGCGCTGGACGGGGCGGCGCCTAAGATCGTCATCAACGCCGCGGCCTACACGGCCGTGGACCAGGCCGAGACGGACGAGGCGGCAGCCTTTGCTCTCAACGCGGAAGGGCCCGGCATGCTCGCGGAGGAGACAGCTGCCCGCGGTCTTCCCCTGATCCATCTTTCAACGGACTATGTGTTCGACGGAGAGGCGCAGGGCCCCATCCCGCCAGACGCGGCGACGGCGCCCCTCGGTGTCTACGGACGATCGAAACTTGCGGGCGAGGAAGCGGTCAGCGCTGGCAATCCCGAGCACCTCATTTTCCGTACCGCCTGGGTCTACGGGCCTTTTGGCAAGAACTTCCTGAGGACGATGCTGCGCCTGGCAAAGGATCGCGACACGTTGAATGTGGTCGCAGACCAGAGGGGCTGCCCGACCACCTCGACCCTGATCGCCGAGAGCCTGCTGAGCGTCGCTGAAAGTCTGAAAGAGGGCAGTGCGCCCTGGGGCACCTATCACCTGACCGCAAGCGGCGAGACGAGCTGGGCGGGTTTCGCCGAAGCGATCTTCGAGGAAAGCCGGACCCAGGGCGGGCCATCTGCGACGGTCAACCCAATTCCGAGCGCCGACTATCCGACCCCTGCCAAACGGCCATCCTACTCCGTTCTCGATTGCACGGAAACGCAGAAGCGTTTCGGCCTCGCCCTGCCCGACTGGCGCCGCGAGGTCGCGGGGATCGTTGGCCGCGTCCTCGCCGAAGCTGACGCCTAGCCGCGGCCGATCGAGGTGTAGGTGAAACCGTCCTGACGCATATGGTCGGGCTCGTAGATGTTGCGAAGATCAACGATGACCGGCGCGTTCATCACCTCCTTGAGGCGGCGCGTGTCGAGCGCCCGGTAGATGTCCCATTCGGTCACGATGACAGCCACGTCAGCACCCTCGAGCGTTTCGTACGGTCCCTCGCAATAGGTGATCCCGTCCTCGCCGAGAAGCTTGCGCGCCTCTTCCATACCTTCCGGGTCATGGGCTTTGACCGTCAGTCCGGCATCCTTCAGGATAGGGATGATATCGAGGCTCGGGCTGTCCCGCATGTCGTCCGTGTTCGGCTTGAAGGTCAGGCCCAGCACTGCGACCGTCTTGCCTTCGCTGTTCTTGCCAAGGGCGTCGATGACGCGGTCGGCCATCGCCTTCTTGCGCCTTGCATTGGCTTCCACGACGGCGTTGACGATCGACAGCTCGGCGTTGTTCTCCTCCGCCGTCTTGGTCAGGGCCAGCGTGTCCTTGGGAAAACAGCTTCCGCCATAGCCCGGTCCGGCATGCAGGAACTTCGCGCCGATGCGGCCATCAAGACCGATGCCCTTGGCCACCTGCTGAACGTCGGCGCCAACCTTCTCGCAGAGATCCGCGATCTCGTTGATGAAGGTTATCTTGGTCGCGAGGAAGGCATTGGCTGCGTATTTCGTCAACTCAGAGGTCTGACGGTCGGTGAACAGAATGGGCGTTTCGTTGAGGTAGAGCGGACGGTAGAGCTCGCGCATCACGGCGCGCGCCTTTTCGTCCTGGGTGCCCACCACGACCCGGTCGGGCCGCTTGAAGTCGCTGATCGCGGCGCCCTCGCGCAGGAACTCGGGGTTCGACGCGACGGAAAAATCCTTGCCCGGTTCGAGGTCCGGGCGTGTCCGGGTGATGACGTCTTCCACCTCACGGCCCGTTCCCACCGGCACGGTCGATTTGGTCACGACGACCGTATAGCCCTTGATCGACCGGGCGATCTCTTCGGCGGCGGCATAGACGTAGCTGAGGTCGGCATGGCCGTCCCCACGCCGCGAAGGCGTGCCGACAGCGATGAAGACGGCGTCCACATCGGGCACGGCGCTGGCGATATCCGTGGTGAAGGAGAGCCGGCCGGCCTTGACGTTCTTGGCGACCAGCGCGTCGAGGCCGGGTTCGTAGATCGGCATGATCCCGTCCAGGAGCCGCTCGATCTTGCCTGCGTCCTTGTCGACGCAGATCACCTCATGGCCGAAATCGGAAAAACAGGCTCCGGAGACCAGGCCTACATAGCCTGTGCCGATCATCGCGACGCGCATGGAGAAACCTTTCGTGGCGAAGCCGCAGCCCTAATGCCCCGCTGGCGAAAAGACCAGCCTCGTGCGTTAGAGACGGCCTCTGAGCTTGTGCGCTTCGTCCACCACCGTGATGAGGTGATAAAGAAGGCTGGTCGGCATCCTGTCCGACAGGACCTTGCCGTCCGCATCGAGGCGGTCGTACCAGCCGCCCCGGGCGGGTGTACTGAGATAGAGTTCGAAGAAGCGCGCGATAAGATCGGCTGCGAGGTCCAGCCAGGCTTCTTCGCCCGTCCGGCGGAAGAGCACCATGGCCGCGCGGATCTGCTCGGTCTGGGGCCAGAGACGGCAGTCCCGGCTTTTCTCGCCGGTCGCCATATCGACGCTATCGGCAAGAAGGCCGGTGCGCTCGTAGAGTCCGGTCGCGCGCGCTCTTCGCATCAGTTGCACGAGAAGCTCCGCAGGCCCGTGATCTGCTTCATCCAGCAGCCAGACCCATTCGGCCATGTGGCCCGGCTCGATGATCGCGCCCTTGTCGGCGTCAATTCCCCAGTCCTCCGTGAAGAACTCGAGGAGGACGCCCTCCGCCGGATCGAAGAAACACCGATCGAAAAGATTAAGGACGGCGCCGAGAGCGCCTTCCATGAACGGCCGTTCTTCTGCGCCGCGCCAGGCGAGGCCGGCTTCGAGAAGATGCATATGCGGGTTCTGCCGCCGGGGCAGGGTGGCCTCGGCATTCTCGTCGAAGCCGCCCCTGTCCTTGGCAAGCTTGCCGAGGAAGGCTTCCGCCGTACCGGCGATCTCTCCCGCCTCAGGGTCCGAGAAAACCTGGCTCCGCTCGGCGGCGGCGAGGAGGACGAAGGCATGGTCATAGAGATCGCGCAGGTCGTCCTTCACCGCCCCGTCCGAATGAAGGACATGGACGAAGGAAGGCGCGCCTGACGTGTGCGGTTTGAGGCCGTGGTCGATCATGAACCGCCACCCGGCATCCGAGGCCGTTTTCGCAGCCCCGTCTTCCATCAGCCCAAGACGCGCGGCTCGTGCGAAGCTGAAGGCCTGCCGGGCCTGCACCCGCAGCCGCTTGGGCTCATCCGTGCGTGGCCTGCCGTCGTGGTGCAGCGCTTCGTGATAGCCACCGTGATCTGTGTCGAGGGCGCCCGTGCTCCAAAGCTGAAGGGCATCGCCGCGAAACCATTCGAGCAGCCGGGCACTCTCATTCAGAAAGGCATGGTTTGAAGAAGACATCGCTGACCATCCGGTTGGGTACGACCGTCGGCAGTGGTGCCCCCAGTCCGACTCGAACGAACGACCTACTGATTACAAATCAGTTGCTCTACCAGCTGAGCTATAGGGGCATTGATGCGGTGCTGCCGCAAACCGATGGGAAAATCAATCAGGGGTGGATGGCTCCGGTGGAGGGATTCGAACCCCCGACCCAGCGATTAACAGTCGCTTGCTCTACCACTGAGCTACACCGGAATGAGCGGCGCGGATAGCGCACCTGAACGCCGCTGAAAAGGCCGAAATCGGTCCGGCCCGTACTTTTTCCCTGATCCTGCAAAAAGAAACGGCCCCGCGTGAGCGAGGCCGTCCCTTGGGGGTATGGTGGGTATTGTCTTCCTGGGAGAAGAAGACCCTTAAGGCATGAACCGGTAAGGTTAAGCGAAGATGAAGGCCGGATGGCCCCGTCTTCATTCCGCCGGCTGGTGTTCGGCGCCGCGGATCTCCGGCAGATCTTCGAGGGAAGCGCCTTCGCCGAGGCGCGGCTGGCGCTCGCCCGTCCAGATCGACCGCATGAACCGGGCGATGTCCGCACCCGCCGCATACATTGCGGGCACGAAGAACAGCGTTACGAAGAGCGCGAAGGCAACCCCGAAGGCAAGGCTGATGACCACCGGCTTCAGGAACTCCGCGTCGATCGACCGTTCGAGGAGGATCGGCAGGAGCCCGATGAAAGTCGTCACCGAGGTCAGGAGGATCGGCCGGAAACGGACGGTTCCCGCTTCCACCAAAGCTGCGAAGGCGCCCGCTCCCTGTGCCCGCAGGCGGTTGACGTAATCGACCAGCACCAGGTTGTCGTTGACGACGACCCCTGCCGCCGCGGCGATCCCGAAAAAGGAGAAGACCGAGAAGTCCACCCCAAAGATCAGGTGGCCGAAGACCGCCCCCATGAAGCCGAAGGGGATCGCCGACATGATGAGGATCGGCTGCCAGTAGCTTCCGAAAGCGATGGCGAGGAGCATGTACATACCCAGAAGCGCAGCCGCCATGGTGACGAGGAATGACGAGAAGAACTCCGCCTGTTCCTGGTCGCCGCCGCGCCGGACCACGTCCACGTCCGGGTATTTCTGCAGGATCTCGGGCACGACACTGCCATAGAACTGGCCGCGCAGGGGTCCCGCGTCCGCACCGTCCCGGATGCGCGCAGAGATCATGACCGAGCGTTTCCTGTCCGTCCGGCGGATGAAACGCACCGCGGGGCCTGTTTCGAACTCGACCACCTCGACCACGGGAATCTCGCGGCCATCGGCCGTCCTGATGCGGAAGTCGTTATAGAGGCTTTCGAGGCTTTCCCGCGTTTCGAGGGGATAGCGCACCATCACCCGCACGTCCTGACCCTCGCGCGGCAGGCGCTGGACCTCTTCGCCGTAATAGGCCTGACGGAGCTGCCGGGAGACGTCCTGCACCGTGAGGCCGAAGCGTTCCGCACCCGGACGCAAGTTCAGCCGCAGCTCGTCCAGGGGTGACTGCAGGTTGTCGCGGACGTCGTAGAGGATCGCCTGCGAACGGAGGAATGTCTTGATCTCGTCGGCCGCTGCCGCCGCCTGATCGAGATCATTGGTCTCGATCGCCAGCATGAAGCGGTTGGATCCGTCCGAGAAGGTCGCGCTTATCGAAATCTCCTGCGCATCGGGAATCGGCCCGATGATGTCGCGGTAGATATCCCCGATCTCGCCCATGGTCATGCCGCGCTCGTCGCCGGAGGCGAAGACGTTGAACCCGTTGATGCCGCCGGACCAACCCCAAAGCTGGGCGCTTTCGAATATGTCCTTCCCTGTCTTTTCGATCAGCACTCGGTCGAGTTCGTCATTGGCAGCCAAGATCTGGTCATAGACCTGCTGGGTGCGTGCCCAGGACGTGCCTTCCTGCATCGACACGTTCATCTGGAGAAAATCGTTCTCGATATCCGGGTCGAAGCGGATCGGTATCCAACCTTGCGAGACAAGGGCTACCGAGGTCGACAACAGTCCGAGGAAAAGCACGATCGTGATCGCGCGGCCGTGGATCGCCATCTTGACCAGCGGACGGTAGAACCGGTCGGCGAACCAGAGAAGGCCGTCGGCAAAACGGCGCTGGAACTTCAGCAGACCCTTGTCCGACGGCGGCTTCAGGTGGCTGAGATGCGCCGGAAGGATCAGGAAGCTTTCGATCAGCGAGAAAGCCAGGGCGAGGATGATGGTCCAGGAAATCGACGCCAGGAACGCCTTGAACATGCCGCCGATGAAGAGGAAGGGCGAGAAGGCCAGCATGGTCGTCAGGACCGCGAAGACCACCGGCTTGACGACGATCTGTGTACCAACGGTTGCGGCGTCGAGGCCCTGACGCCCCATCTCGACCTGGCGCGTGATGCTCTCGCCGACGACCAGCGCGTCGTCGACGACGATACCGATGACCAGGAGAAGGCCGAAGAGCGACAGCATGTTGAGGCTGACGCCGAGCATCGGCATGAAGATGAACGTGCCGACGAAGGCCACGCCGATACCTGTCGCGACCCAGAAGGCGACGATGGGCCTCAGGAACAGCATCAGGATGGCAAGGACGAGGAGGAGACCGAAGAACGCGTTCTCCGAGACGATCCGCATCCGGCCGTCATAGAATTCCTCGAGGGTGAAGAGCAGTTTCAGCTCGACGCCATCGGGCAGCTCGGCCTGCTTGCGCTCGAGATAGCCGTTCACCGCCTTCATGATCGTCTTCAGGTTGGCGTTGCGCGGCTGGTTGAGCTGAATGATCATCCCCGGCTCGCCGTCGATCCGGAACCGGAAATTGGCGTCGGGGAAGGCGTCGATGACGGTGGCCACATCGCGGACCCGGATCACCGAGCCGTCGAGGTTCTGGCGGATGACGATGTCGCCGAACTCTTCTTCGGTGTTGGCAAGGTTGCGCGAGGCGAGGGGAATGTTGCCTGCGTCAGTCCGGATCTCGCCCATGGAGAGATTGAGGGAGGCACCGCGTACCGCCGCGGACACCTCATCGAAGGTCAACCCGTAGCGGCGAAGCGCGTCTTCGGTCACCTCGATCGAAACCTCTTCGTCGCGGTCACCCTGGACATTGACGAGGGGCGTGCCGCCGGGAAGGGCGGCAAGTTCGTTGCGGATCTCGCGGGCAAGGCGGTTGAGCTTGCGCTCGCCGACATCGCCGGAAAGCTGGATCCAGGCGAGGTTGTTGCCGAAATTGGTCCGGGCCACGACCGGCGGGAAGCTGTCCTGGGGCAGGTTGCTCACGCCGTCGACGCGGGCCTTGACCTCATTGAGGAAGGAATCGAAATCCCCGCCCTCGGCCATCTCCACGGTCAGGGAGGCGCTGCCCTCACGCGCGGTGGCGCTCAACTCCTTGATGTTGTCGAGATTGGCGAGCTCCTCCTCGATGCGAAGGATGATCTGCTCTTCCACATCGGTAGGCGAGGCGCCGGGCCAGGCGACCCGGACGTCGACGGTCTGGGGAATGACCGAAGGCTGCGCTTCGCGGCTGAGGGTGAAGAAGGACAGGGTCCCGATGATGATGATGAAGATCATCAGCAGGTTGGCGGCGACCGTGTTCTTGGCCCACCAGTTGATGAAACCGTTCATAGGTTCGCTCCGGCGCCTTCGCTGTTGCCGGCCGCGCTCGCCGTCGCGCCGACATTCTCGTCATCCGGGGCGGGGGCGGCGGGCTTGCGGCTCGCGCTCTCACCGTCCTCGTAAAGCGGCCTGATCTCTCCGCCGACGCTGGAGCCGACCGGGCTGACCACCAGAAGGTCGCCTTCGGCGAGGCCATCGGTGACGACGAGGCCTTCACTGGCCCGCGCAACGACGGTGGGGTTCTTGACCTGGAGCGTGTCGTTCTCGTCGACGACGTAGACCGAGCCGTCATCCTGAAGAGCGAGGACAGGAATCACCGTGGCCCGCTCGATGGTGGGACCTTCGATCTCGGCGCGGACAAAGAGGCCGAAGGCCAGCGGGAAGCCGTCATCGGAGCCCTCGCCGTAAGGGTCCTGAACCTCCGCGATGGCGGCGATCTGGCGGGTCGAGCTGTCGATCGCGGCGTCGACGCGGCGCACGAAGCCTTCCCAGGTCCGGGTCTGACCTGCGACTTCCGCCGTCAGGGTGACACGCGGCGCGTCATCGCCGCCGGCCGAGGTGAAGGCGAAGGGCAGGTTCAGCTTGCCAAGGTCATCGTCGGTCAGGGGCAGGCGGACCTCTGCCACCTCGGTAGCGAAGATCTGGCCCAGATTGGCACCCGGCGAGACGAACTGACCGACATTGGCGTTGATCGAGCGGACACGGCCGTCGAAGGGCGCGCGGATCTTGGTCCGCTGGAGCGCCAGCCGGGCGTCCTGAAGATTGGCCTTGGCCGAGGCGAGGTCGGCCCGGGCGCTGGCGAGCTGCGGCTTGCGCAGGGCGAGAAGAGAGGGGTCTTCGCTGGCGTCCCGGCCGGAAAGCTCTTCGTAATCGCGCGCGGCAAGGGCGCCTTCGGCTTCCTCGACGGCAAGGGCCTGTTCGGCCTGGGCGACCTGGGCCTGGGCGCGGGTCACCTGAAGCGCGAAGTCATCGTCCTCGATCGTCAGCAGGATGTCGCCTTTCTCGAAGACACCGCCATTGGCAAAGGCCGGCGAGACCATTTCCACCCGGCCGCCGACCTGGGCGGCGAGCTGGATCTCGCGCCGGGGGTTCACCTCGCCCTGGCTGCGGACCGTGAGGTTGAGCGGCGCGTAGGTGACCTCCTTCACGAAGGCGATCGGCGCGACCACGGTGGGTTCCTGCTTCTCGGGCTTGGGACGCATCGCCCCCATCAGCGAGATGCCGGCAATGAAGAAGACCGCCAGTCCAACGGCTCCCAGAACAACGGTGAGTTTGCGGATCATAGCACGTCTCCTTGACGCGGGGCGGCAGGACCGCCGGTTTCGGCGGCGACGCGCTGGGCGCCTTCGTCGATCAGGTAGGGAGCCCCCAGGGCGAGATACAGGCCGATGCGGTTGGCGAGGCGGCTGCGCTGGGCGTCGATGAGCTGGCTCTCCGCCTGAATGCGCCGCTGCTGGGCGTTGATCAAATCAAAGATATTGGCAGTACCTGCGAGGTAACGCCGCTCGGTCAGCTCCTCGGCTGCGGCGGCTTCCTCGAAGGCGAGTTCGAGCGCTTCCTGCCGGGTGGTCAGAAGGCGCTCGGCGGCGATGGCGTTCTCGACCTCCCGCCATGCAGTGAGGGCCGTGTTCGCGTAATCATAAAGAACGGCGCGGGCCTCGGCGGCGGCGGCGCGCTCATTCGCGATCAGGCGGCCGCCCTGGAAGATCGGTTGGCTGAGGTTGCCGACGAGACGCTTGGCGAGGGTGTCGAAATCGAACAGATCGCTGATTTCCGCCACCCGGGTGCCCTGACCAGGCAGCGCGTTTTCGGTGATCGAGGCCCTGAGGGACAGGGTCGGCAGGAACGCCTTGCGGGCCTCGCTGACCCTCAGGCCGGCCGCTTTCAGGCGGCGCTCCGCGGCCAGCATGTCGGGGCGGCGGGCAAGGAGCTCTTCAGGCGTCCCGAGAGCGAGAGCGCCTTCCTGGGCGAGCTTGTCGGGATCGGGCAGGACCCGCGCTGCCTGAAGAGCCGCGGCGGGATACTGGCCGAGCAGCACTTCGAGCTGGCGGCTGGCCTCGAGTTCCTGTTGGCGCCTGGTCTGCAGCGCAGCGCGCGAGCTACCGAGGCTCGACCGGGCAAGCCTGAGATCGAGGCTCGTCGAGATGCCGCGTTCGAAACGCCGCTCGATGATGCGCAGATTGGCTTCGCCTGTCTCGACATCACGCTCGGCGAGCTGGCGCTGCAGCTTGGCGGCGGCGAGGTCATAGTAGCCCCGGGCCGCTTGCCCGGCCAGCGACAGGCGCGCCGCGGCGAAATCGGCCTCGCGGGCGGCCGCGTCGAGATAGGCGGCGCGGGTGCGGTCGGTCAGCCGGCCCCAGACATCGGCTTCCCAGTCGAGGGAGAGGCCGAGGTCGAAGTTGGTCTGGAACTGATCAGCGAATTGCTGGCCGTTGAAAATGATGGGACCGCCCGAGCGGCTGGCGTTGAGGCTGGCGCCGATCTGGGGAAAGAGCCCCGCGCGCACGGCGCGGGCACGGTTGCGCTCAGCCTCGACCCTTGCGGCGGTGGCAGCCAGGTCGAAGTTCGAGGTCAGGGCATCGCGGACGACACCGGCGACCACGGGATCCTTGAGGTCGGCCAGCCAGTTGGCCGTGACGGGACGGCTGTTCTGCTCGGCAGTGATCGCGGCCCAGGCATCGAGATCGCTCTCGATCGGGTCGAGCGCCTCCTTCGGGCCCGGCGTGGCGCAGGCTGCCAGCGCCATGACGGCGACCAGTCCCGCTCCTTTGATACTCCGCGCCATGCTCACTGCTCCGTCATGCCCTCGCGGGTCCTCTTTATCGATAAACATTGAAAATGTGGAACCCGATTCAAGGGTCATTCGTGAATTTTTCGCACGAATAGGCGCATTTTTCGTAAGCGCCACTGGAATGAGGGAACTTTTCACGCTCGTGCTGGAAGAAGAAAGTGGAGGCACCACCCGGAATCGAACCGGGGTACACGGATTTGCAATCCGCTGCGTCACCACTCCGCCATGGTGCCATCCGGGCCGGTCAGTGCCAGCCGAAGCGACGCCATAGACCCTGCGTCAGGGGATCACAAGCGCCCGCTTCTCTTTCTTGGCCGCAGGGTCTAGAGGCGCGAAGCGGTTTGGCCCAAAGGGGCCTTCCAGGACGAGTGTAAGGAGGATCTTCCGCGTGGATACTGCCAAGGCCCGCAAGCACATGGTCGACAGCCAGGTGCGCCCGAACGACGTCACGGATATGGCTTTGCAGACCGCCATGGCGGAGCTTCCGAGGGAGCGTTTCGTTCCCACGGACAAGAAGCATCTCGCCTATGTCGAGCAGGACGTTCCGCTCTTCGACGGACGCTGGCTTCTCAAGGCGCGTGATTTCTCCAAGCTGATCGACGCGGCGAATGTCCAGCCGGGCGACCTCGTTCTCGATATCGGCTGCGGCTACGGCTATTCCGCGGCGGTTCTCGCGCGGCTGGCCAGTGTGGTCGTCGCGGTGGAGGAAGACGAGAAGATCGTCGCCAAGGCGTCCGAGCGTGTCGGCGAGATGGGCCTCGACAACGCCGCCTTCCTGCAGAACCCGCTTGCCGAAGGTTGCCCGAAACAGGGCCCGTACGACGTCATCGTCATCGCGGGGGGCGTCAGCGCTCGTCCGGACGCCGTGCTGCACCAACTCAAGCAAGATGTCGGGCGCCTCGTGACCATCGTGGTGAAGGACCGGGTGGGAATCGCCACCATCTTCACCCGCTCGGGCGATGCGATCGGCGAACGCCGCCTCTTCGAAGCCTATCCGGCGGGCATCATTCCCAGCTTCGCCGCCAAGCCAAGCTTCGTTTTTTGACGATCCGGAAAAAACAACGGCCCGTTTACCACTTTACCGTGTGCAGCCTCTTGCCCCCGATTCCGAACGCTACGAAGGTATCAACCTTAATTCTTGTGCGAGGTACACGGCATGGCGGCGGCGCAGAGCGAACTCAGCATGGATGAAATTCTCGCATCGATCCGCAGGATCATCGACGAAGAAGAGCGTCCTTCTCGGCCGGCCAATCCGGATCAGACCAACACGGTCGATCTGAAGGCGGAGCAGGAGAAGGCGGCCGAGCGGCAACGCGCTTCAAGTGAAGCTGCGGTCCAGCCCGCGCCCGAACAGCGCCAGCAAGCCGAATCCGCACCCGCCAAGGCCGAAGAGCCCCAGTCTGAGCAGCTTCGCGAGGCGCAGGTCACTGCGCCGCAGCCGCAGCCGAAACCCGCTGCCGCGCCGGTTCAGGCGCAGGCCGAACCGGCCCAGGCCAAGCCCGAACCCGCCAATGCCGAAGAGGCTTTCGATCCCGCTTCGCTGAAGACCCTCGCCAAGGCGAAGGCCGAAGCCCAGGCCGCAAGACCGCAGGAGGCGCCGCAGCCTGCCAAGGCCGAAGAGCCTTCGGAGACGGCACCAAAGCCCGAAGCTTCCGCCGAAAAGCCCGCTGCGCAGGATGATGCGTCCGACGACCGGAACCTGCTGACCTCGGACCGCGCGGCGGACATCTCGAAGGCTTTCGCCGCGCTGAAAAGCTCGATGCAGATCGCCAGCGCCAACCAGTCCCGCACGGTCGAGACCCTGGTGGAAGACATGCTGCGGCCGATGATGAAGGCGTGGCTCGACGAGCATCTCCCCGCCATCGTCGAACGCAAGGTCGACGCCGAGATCCGGCGCCTCACCGAAGACCGCTAAGCGCGGCCTTCGGTTCCCTTGCCGCCTAGCGGTAGAGCACCCGCTCCTTGAAACCGAGCCCGCGCGGATTGGTCAGCGCCAGGCTGCCATTGCGCTTTTCGATGTCGAAGGCGGCGCTGGCGATCGCCTTGTAATCAGGCCGGTCGATGCGGTCGACGGCGATGAAGGTGGCCTCCGCTTCGTCTTCCTTGAATTCAAGGAGGATGTATCCGTTGCTGGCTGGGTCGGTGTAGCGGATCTCGGGGTTCTGCTTGCGCAGGAGCAGCGTGAAATCGAAGGCCCGCTCGCCGAGATAGGCGGACGGCCCGGGGGAGGTGACGCCGCTCGTGCCCAGCTCGACGCCCATGTCTCTGCCGTCGTCCCGCTTCAGATCGTTCGCCCAGAACTGGTGGGTATCGCCGGTCAGGACCAGAAGGTCCCGCGCGCCGGCATCTTCGGCGGTCTGGTAGAAGCGCTCCCGCGCGGCCGGATAGCCGTCCCAGCTATCGGTGTTGAGCGGCAGGCCGAGGGCGGAGAAGGCGAGGAAGGAGCGCACGGACGGCCACTGCTTCTCGATCTTCTGGATGTCTTCCTCGGTCACATAGGCGCCCAGATCGGGGGCGGTCACCCGGGCGAAGAGGACCTGGTTGGCCACGACCCGCCAGGGAACGTCGTTCCGGACGGAGCGGCCGAGGGTCTCGCCGAGGAACTGGCGCTGCCCCGCGCCGAGAAGCTCGCGCTCCTCCTGGCCAAGGACTTCGCGCCGAAACGTTTCGACGGCTTCGGGAGAGGTGAGGGTGGGGACCACCTCGTCATAATTGATCGGCTTGGTGCGGGCCGTCAGACGGCTCTCGAGGGAAGCGAGGGTCAGGAACTCGCCCCACTGGAAGCTGCGGTAGATCGCCTCCCGGGTGCGGCCCCGTTGCGGCTCGCGGATCGGCATGTATTCGTAATAGGCCTGAAGCGCCGCGCGCTTGCGGCTTTCCCAGTCGCCTTCGTCGGCGGGCTGGTGATTCTCCGCGCCCGTCTTGAAGCTGTCATTGGTGGTCTCGTGATCGTCCCAGATCGCGATCAGCGGATGGGCCATGTGCATCCGCTGGCTTGCCGGGTCCATCTTGTACTGCCGGTGCCGCCGCCGGTAATCGCCGAGGCTGATGATCTCGCGCGCCGGGTCATGGGCCCGGCCAAGCGCCGCGCCGACCTCGCCGCCGTAACCTTCGGGCCCGTATTCGTAGATGTAGTCGCCAAGGTGCAGGACCGCGTCGATGCCTTCCTGCCGGGCGATGTGGTCATAGGCGTTGAAATAGCCGAAGGGATAGTTCGAGCAGCTCACCACGGCGAAGCGGGCGCTGTCGGTCCGCTCCGGCAGGGTCCTGGTGAAGCCGGTAGGGCTCGTCCGGTCGAAGACGCGGAAGCGGTAGGCGTAGCGGCGACCGGGCTCGAGGCCGCTGGCGAGCGTCTTGACGGTATAGTCCCGCTCCGGCCCGGTTTCGAGGTTCTCGGAAAAGACGATGCGGGAGAAGCTGTCGTCCTCGGCGACTTCCGCAACCACCGGAAGACGCCCTTCGGCGCCGCCGATGCGGGTCCAGAGGACGACATCCTCGCGCCCCGGATCGCCGCTCGCCACGCCGCAGGAGAAAGTCAGGTCGCCGGCGTCCTGGGCGCTGACGAAGCTGCCCATTTGGGGCTTCGTCGCGCACGCGCCGACACCGCCCAGAAGCCCGCCGCAGAGCGCCGTGCGTCTTGTAACTGCCATGGTCCGTTCCCTTTATCCGCCTGACGACCTGATGGTGAAACAGGGTTAACCCGACCTTTGGTTGAAGGCACCCCCCGAAATAACAACTTTACAAACCAGACGGTCGCCGTTAGGCGCCCGCTCCTGCCGAATCCCCATCAAGCCTTGCGTAAAGGCCCACTGCACGGGGTCCGGCACTCATGTCTAACGGCGGTCAGGGGGCAGGGAGCTTCGTAGTCGCCTTATGCACGGGGGTCCCATGCGGTGGTCCAATACGATAACGCGCGGCAGCTAGCGCTCAAGCTTGCACCCGACGTTCCGGTGATCTGCCGGCGCCCGGCCTTGGCCGAGCGCGCAGCGCAGTATTTTCTCGAGCGTTTTCCAGGTGATGTCCTCTACGCCGTCAAGGCGAACCCGGCGCCGTGGCTGATCGCCACTTTGAGCGGCGCGGGGATCGACCATTACGACGCGGCATCCCTGACCGAGATCCGCCTCGTGCGCGAGCATGCGCCGGGGGCGACGATCGGCTTCATGCATCCGGTCAAGTCCGATGCGGCGATCGCCGAGGCCTACCGCGACCATGGGGTGCGCATCTTCTCGCTCGACAGCGAGGCGGAGCTCGCCAAGATTTTGCGGGCGACAGACAACGCCAGGGACCTGACCCTGTGCGCGCGCCTGCAGGTCGGCTCGGACCTCGCCAAGATCAGCCTCAGCTCCAAGTTCGGCGCCGACGAGACCACGGACGCGACAGTTCTGCAGGCTGTGCGCGGCAAGGCCGAGCGCCTTGGTGTCTGCTTCCATGTGGGCAGCCAGGCCATGAGCCCCGCCGCCTATGCAGCGGCCATGGACAGGGCTGCGCGCGCCGTGCGCCGGGCCGGGGTGATCGTCGACATCGTCGACGTCGGCGGCGGTTTCCCGGCGATCTATCCCGGGATGGAGCCGCCGTTCATGGACGACTACTTCTCCACGATCGCGGAACGCTTCGAGCAGTTCCCGTCCGCCCGCGCTGCCAGGCTGTGGTGCGAGCCCGGCCGCGGCCTCGCTGCGGATGCGGAGAGCCTCATCGTGCGTGTCGAGGCGCGCAAGGACGATGCCCTCTTCATCAATGACGGCGCCTACGGCGCGCTCTACGACGCGGCCCATCTGGGCTGGCGCTTCCCTGCCCAGAACATCAGCCGCGACGGCCAGGACCGTGCGTTCAGCCTTTACGGACCCACCTGCGACGACGCCGATCAGATGCGCGGTCCTTTCTTCCTGTCCGAAGACACCGAGCCGGGGGACTATATCGAGTTCGGCAATATGGGGGCATACGGACGAAGTATGAGCACAGGCTTCAACGGGTACGGACGGTACCTTGAAGCCGACCTGACCGACCAACCTTTTCCATCACTCTATGCCGGCGACAGGGCAGAGACCGCCGAGGAGATTCACCGATGAGCCACACACAAGCACTCGCTTTGCAAGCCGCCAACGACGTCGTCACCAGCGACGAACTCGATCACTTCATCGTCCGCGACGGCAAGGTCTATGCGGGCACGCACCTGATCATCGATCTTCTGGGTGCGAAGAACCTCACCGACAAGGCGCTGATGGAGCGGACTTTCCGCCGCGTGGTGGAGGAGTGCGGCGCGACGCTGCTGCACATCCACGTCCACACCTTCCTGCCCTCGGGCGGCCTTTCCGGCGTCGCGGTGCTGGCCGAGAGCCATATCTCCGTACACACTTGGCCCGAGCGCGACTACGCGGCGTTCGATGTCTTCATGTGCGGTGATGCCAAGCCCGAGCTTGCCGTGGAAATCCTGAAGCAGGCTTTCTCCGCGGACGAAGCGAACGTCCAGACTTTCTACCGCGGCGAGGGCGTGGTCGGATGACTGGGAAGTTCATCCACGAGATCGAAGGCGAGCTCTGGTTCAAGGAGGCCATGGAAGAGGGCATCGGCCACTCCGCCCGCGTCGATGAGGTCCTGTTCGAAGGCGAGATCGACCACCAGCATCTCGTGGTCTTCGAGAACGCGAAATACGGACGGATGTTCGCCCTCAACGGCATCATCCAGATGACCTCCTCGGACGAATTCGTCTATCACGAGATGCTGACCCATGTGCCGCTTTACGCGCACGGCGAGGCACACCGCGTCCTGATCATCGGCGGCGGTGATGGAGGGATCCTGCGCGAGGTGCTGCGGCACAAGTCGGTACAGAGCGCGACCCTCGTCGAGATCGAGAAGGACGTCATCGAGTTCGCGAAACAGTGGTTTCCCGAGACCTCGGACGGCGCCTTCGACGATCCGCGCACCAAGGTGGTCATCGCCGATGGCGCGAAATACGTGGCCGAGACGGACGAGACATACGATGTGGTCATCGTCGATTCGACCGACCCGGTGGGCCCGGGCGAAGTTCTCTTCACTGAGGAGTTCTACGCAGGCTGCAAGCGCGTCCTCGACACGGGCGGTATTTTGACAGTCCAGGGCGGGCTTCCCTTCCTGCAGCCCTGGGAGCCGAAGATGATCAAGGAGCGGCAGGCGAAGAGCTTCGAAAATGTCGAGTTCTACGTCGCGGCTGTCCCGACCTATACCGGCGGCCTGATGACCCTAGGGTTTGCATCGGATGCGAACTATCCCCATGACGAGACCTGGCTCGCCCGGAGAACCAGCGCCAACCCGCTCGATATGAGGTACTACACCCCCGAAGTGCACGCCGCGGCATTTGCCCTGCCTGCCTATATCCGGAAGGGTCTGGAGGACTGATCCCCTCAGTCAGCTTCGCTGACAGCTCCCCCTAGAAGGGGAGCCTTCCTCCCCCAAGGGGGGGGGGAGGGGCCCGGAGGGCGGAGGGGGCTGCGAAGCCGCTTCGCGCTCGACTTATCCACCCCTGCCAGATCTCGGCCTATCCTTCAGTCGTCGGCATGGACGGGGGAGGGACGTCACTTCTTCCTTGCCGGTACGGAAGCCGCGCGGTGACGCGCATGGGAGCGGGTGAGCTAGGGATTGGCCCCGGGCCCAGGGTTTCCGGATGGGTGCGCGGCGGTGGTCTGGTCCACTTCAGGCCGCAGCCGACCCTTGTTGTTTCTCACCGCTGCGGCCACGCCGCGCACCTGACCCGTCACGCCCGGCCGGGCTCCCCGGTACGGGATAGAGGTGCTCCTCACTTTCGCGCCTGAGGCTCCGTCGCCGCTTGTGAGGCGGACCGTCCGCGCGTAGTGGGAGCCGAAATTTCTCGTCCCGGAGATCGTCATGACCCTGATGTTCGAACACGACCGCATCCCGGCGCCCGATGACGCGCCGAAGGTCCATATCATTCCCTTCGGCCTCGAGGACACCGTGTCCTACGAAGGCGGCACCTCGCGCGCGCCGGAGGCGGTGTTCCGCGCCGCGAAAGAGGTCGAGCTGTTCGACGACGAGCTGTGGAAGGAATCGATCCGCAGCTTCCAAGAGGAGATCATCGAGACCGGCCCGATCGCCGACACCATCGAGGAAGGCATGGGCCAGCTCGAGAAGCTGGTGCGTCAGACGATGGAGGCCGGGGCCTTCCCCCTGACGATCGGCGGCGAGCACTCGATCACCCCCGGCGCGATCAAGCCGCTGGTCGAGAAGCACGGCGAGCTGCACTTGCTGCAGTTCGACGCCCATGCCGACCTGCGCGACATGTTCCGCGGAGATTACTACAGCCACGCCAACGCCATGCGCCGCTGTCTCGACGACGAGCGGGTGAGCCTGACGAGCTTCGGCATCCGCAACATCTCGCGCACCGAAGTGCCGTTCCTGGAGGCGAACCGCCACCGCATCGACATCCATTGGGCCCGGGAAAAGGCGACATGGAACGTCGACGAGGCGCTGGAGAGGCTGCGCGGCAAGCCGGTCTACATCACCTTCGACGTCGACGGTTTTGATTCGTCCCTCATGCCCGCCACCGGAACGCCTGAACCCGGTGGTCTCTTTTGGGACGATGTCATGCCGATCCTGCGCCGCACCTGCGAGATCGCGAACGTCGTCGGCGCAGATATTGTCGAGCTGGCGCCGCGTAAAGAGCTGCACGGCTGTGACTTCCTGGTCGCGAAGCTCTGCTACAAAATCTTGGGTTACAGGTTCGCAGTGTAACTTTAAGCAAAAAAGATCGGGTAAAGCACTTGAAGAGGTGCTACCATTCGCCAACCTGTCAGCCGTGAGAGGTGCGCTATGACAACGGTGAAACAAAATAACTCGCAGGACCGCGCGGCCAGGATGGCCCATGGTCTTGGCGCGGCCGTCGGGACGTTCATCGTCGCGACTGTGGCCATGGCGATCGGGATCTACCTGACGGGTGGAAACGGTACGGAAGTGGCTTCGGGAAGTCAGGATCCGCTGACCTTCTTCAGTGCGACGAACGAGGCGGCCTTCGGCGTCGCCAGCGCCGTGATGGCGCTCGTCATGGGCCTTGTCGGCCTGGTGACTGCCGCCGGTACCGCGATCGTCAGCATCGCGCTGGGCGCGTTCGGCATCGTCGGTGCGGTCGTGATCACCGCCGGCGTGGTGACGGGCCCGATCCTTCTGGTTGCCGCCGTCGTTATTCTCGTTCGCCGCCGGTTCTTCCCGGACGTGATCTGACAGCCAAAGCTATCGGCGCGAACAATAAAAAAGCGGCCCCAGGGGCCGCTTTTCTTATGCGCGCGATGAGCGTCAGCGCGTATTATCTCACGCCAGGCAGACGCAGAACGCCCTTGTCATCGTTGACGATGGTGACGCTGGCCTCTTCGCCGATCACCGATTCGACCGACTGGCGCCGTTGCTCCAGCCAGCCTTCGCGGTCATCGACCACCAGCCGCGCGGCGCTGTCGTCGACTTCGTTGTTGTTGTAATTCCAGAAGATCAGCCGGTTGGCGAGGCTCGCATCTTTCTCGCTCCGCCCGCCATTCTCCGCCGCCAGGATGGCGCGGATCGACGGATCGACATTCATCGCGCCTGCCGCCTGAATGAAGGCCAGCTCGCCGTTCGATGGCGGCTCGGTGGAGGTATCGCCCATCAAAAGCTGCTGCGTCCGCTGAGAGGTCGAAAGCTCCTCGGGCCGGGTCTCGCCGGGCCGCGGGGGGCGCAGGGCGTAGTCCGGCGGGACGGTCAGCGGCGGCTTGGTCAGGATGGCGAACTCGTCCGGTGCCGCGCGGTTGCGCGGGTTGGTGTTCGAACACGCCGTCACCGCAAGGGCCGAGAGACCGAGTACCAGAAGAGAACGCATGCAAACCTGCCTGTTGATCACTGCTGCTGGTTACACCGCCAAGGGACTGCGGAAAAGCCCTAGAGCACCGGACTGCTTCATGGAATCAGTCCGATGCTCTAGGTTTTTGTTTTGGAGCAACTTTTCACCGCGAACCGGTCCCCACTTCGCGGTCCGTTGCCCTAGCCGCCTTGCCGTTGCTTCAGCTCCCGCCGCTCGAGCCACAGGGCGTCGAAGAGGAGGAGCGCAACGCCGATATTGATGCCCGCATCGGCAACATTGAAGATGTAGGGAAAACCGAGACCCGAGAAATCGAGGAAATCCACCACGAAACCGTAGAAGACCCGGTCGATGAGATTGCCGATGGCCCCGCCGAGGATCAGCCCTGCGCCCATCGCCGTCACCGGCCTCGTGATCCGCATCAGCCAGCGCACGAGGAAGATCGAGACCACCAGCGAAAGAACCGACAGAATGATCCGGCTGCTCATCCCGCCGGCGAAGAGGCCAAAGCTGACCCCACGGTTCTCGGTGTAGGTGAGGTCGAAAAAGGGTGTCAGCTCGACCATCCGCTTGAAGCGGTAGGGCAGGCGCAAGAGGTGCAGCACCCAGAGCTTGGTCGCCTGATCGACGATCAGGACAAGACCCGCAAGAACGAGCCCGCGGGTCAGGTAGCGCCTACCGCGCCGGGGCTCGGGGCTGGAAGCGCTCATGCCTCCACCGCGTCCTTGCAGCGCCCGCAGAGGCCGCCGTCTTCGGGCACCTCCGGCAGGACCCGCCAGCATCGGCCGCACTTATCCCCTTCGGCCCGGCTGATGGTAACAGCGATGCCGGGCTGCTCGCCAAGGCGGAAGGCTGAAGGGTCCGCCGGGTTTTCGCCAAGGACCGCCTGGGAGGTGATCGAGATTTCAGCCCAATCCGCACCTTTCGCTTCATCGAGAAGTGCGGGGTCGTCGATGTGAAGGCCCGTCGCCGCTTCGAGCGATCCGCCAATGGCTTTCTCGTTGCGCTTCTCTTCGATGGCGCCCGTGATCACCCGGCGGATGCCGCGAAGCTTGCGCCAGTGATCGCCAAGCGCATCGTCGCGATAGCTCTCGGGGATGTCCGCGAAGGTGAGAAGGTGAACGCTCTCCGCGCGCTCGCCCATCCCCTCGGGGAAGTGGTCATAAACCTCTTCAGCCGTGAACGGACAGATCGGCGCGAGAAGGCGGGTCATGGTGCCCAGAAGTGTCGCCATGACCTGCCGCGCTGCGCGGCGGCGAAGGGAGTTGGGGGCATCGCAATAGATCGCATCCTTGCGGATATCGAAATAGAAGGCGGAGAGATCCTGGATCGCGAACTCACTCAGCGCGCGCCAAGCCGCCTTGAAGTTGAAGGCTTCGTATTCAGCCAGGACCTTGGCGTTCACCTCCCAGAGGCGGTGCAGGACATAACGCTCGAGATCGGGCATCTCGGAAGGCTCGACCCGGTTTTCGTTCGTGTACCCATCGAGCGCCGAAAGGAGGTAACGCATGGTGTTGCGCAGCTTGCGGTAGGCATCGACCGCGCTGCCGAGGATTTCATCACCGACGCGTATATCTTCGTGGACGTCGGAACTTGCCACCCAGATGCGCAGGATGTCCGCGCCGAATTTCTGCGTCACCTGGTCCGGCGCCATGACATTGCCGAGGCTCTTGGACATCTTGCGGCCCTGATCGTCCATGACGAAGCCGTGGGTGAAAAGAGCATCGTAGGGCGCGCGGCCACGTGTGCCGCAACTTTCGAGGAGCGAGGACTGGAACCAGCCGCGGTGCTGGTCCGAGCCTTCCATGTAGAGGTCGGCAGGCCAGCGGAGGTCGTCACGCTTCTCGACGGTGAAGGCGTGGGTGCAGCCGGAATCGAACCAGACGTCGAGAATGTCCGTGACCTTCTCATAGTCGGCCGCATCATGGCCGCTGCCGAGGAATTCTTCCGCAGGCGTATCGAACCACGCATCGGCGCCGCCTTTTTCGACCGCCTCGACGATGCGCTTGTTGACGCCTTCGTCAACCAGCGGCTCGCCGTCCCTGCCGACGAAAAGAGTGATCGGCACGCCCCAGGCCCTCTGCCGGGAGACGAGCCAGTCGGGCCGCTGCTCGACCATGCCGCGCAGGCGGTTGCGGCCGGAGGGCGGGTAGAACTTGGTATCGTCGATCGCCTTGAGCGCCGTCTCGCGCAGGCTGCCTTCGCCCGTTCCCACGCGGATGAACCATTGCGGCGTGTTGCGGAAAAGGACCGGCGCTTTCGAGCGCCAGCTGTGCGGGTAGCTGTGCTTCAGGCGCCCCCGGGCGAGAAGAGCGCCTTTCGCCGTCAGCGCCTTGATGACCTCGGGGTTGGCATCGCCTTCCTTGCCCGCCTTCTTGCCTTCGGTGCGGAAGACCTGCCGCCCCTCGAAGCCCGGGGCTTCGTCCGTATAGGCACCGTCCGGACCGACGGTATAGGGGACGGCGTCAAGCGGCAGCCCTGCGCCAAGCCATGCGAAGTAGTCTTCCTGGCCGTGGCTGGGCGCGGTGTGGACGAAGCCGGTGCCCGCATCGTCCGTGACATGATCGCCGGGCAGCATGTGAACGTCGAACGTGTAGGCGTCGGCATGGCCGCGCAGGGGGTGGTGAAGCTTCGTTCCTCGAAGATCGCCAGCGGAGACGTCCTTCACCCGCTTGAAGCCGTCGACGAAGGCTGCGGCGAAGACTTCGTCTGCCAGCGCATCGGCCATGATCAGCCTGTCGCCCTTCTTCGCGAAGGGGGCGAAATCGAGGTCCTGACGCAAGCTTTCGACCTCGTAGAGGCCATAGGCGATGGCTTCGCCGTAGCAGACCGCCCGGTTCGCGGGGATGGTCCAGGGCGTCGTCGTCCAGATGACCACCTCGGCGCCTTCGAGCCCTTCGGGGGCATCCGCGAAGGGGAAGCGAACCCAGATCGTCGTGGACTGATGGTCGTGATATTCGATCTCGGCTTCGGCAAGGGCCGTCTGCTCCACCGGCGACCACATGATCGGCTTCGATCCGCGATAGACGAGACCCTTCTCGACGAAGGTCAGGAACTCCTTCACGATGGCGGCTTCGGTACCGAAGTCCATTGTCAGATAGGGGTTCTGCCAGTCGCCCTCGATCCCGAGCCGTTTGAACTCGGCACGCTGAATGTCGATCCATTTCGAGGCGTAGGCGCGGCATTCCGCCCTGAACTCGGACGGCGGGACGTCGCCTTTCTTGCGGCCCTTGCCGCGGAAGGCTTCTTCGACCTTCCATTCGATCGGCAGGCCATGGCAGTCCCAGCCGGGCACGTAATTGGCGTTGAAGCCCGCCATCTGCTTGGTGCGGACGATCAGGTCCTTGATCGTCTTGTTGAGCGCCGTGCCCATATGCAGGTGGCCGTTGGCGTAGGGCGGGCCGTCATGCAGCACGAAGGGCGGGCGATCCTTCGACGCCTCGCGCAGCTTGCCGTAAAGGCCGATCCCGTCCCACCGCTCGATGATCCGGGGCTCTTTCTTCGGCAGGCCACCGCGCATCGGAAACTCCGTCGCGGGCAGGAAAAGCGTATCTTTGTAGTCGTTCTTGGAGGGTCGATCGTCAGCCATAACGTGGGCGCTTAGCGCCGCTCGCCCGCGAGGGGTAGTGCCAGTCGCGCCTTCAGGCCGCCGAAAGGCCGAAAAACCGCCGCGCCTCGGTGCTGTCCGCGGTGATCTGCGCCTTGAGAGCGTCGAGGCCGTCCATCCGCCGCTCCTCCCTGATGAAATGGGCGAAGTGGCAGCGAAGGGTCTTGCCGTAAAGTGCGCCGTCCCAGTCGAAGAGGTGGACTTCCAGGCGTTCCTCGGTCCCGTCCACCGTGGGGCGCACGCCCATATTGGCGATGGCGGGAAAGCGCTGCCCGTCCAGTTCCGCCTCGATGGCGTAGACGCCATAGAGCGGCCTTATCACCTTGCCGAGACTGATGTTGGCGGTGGGAAAACCGAGGGTTCTGGCGAGCTTCCGGCCTTCGCAGACCTCGCCTTCGGTGAACCAGCTGTAGCCGAGGACCTTGGCCGCATCCCCGGGTCGCCCTTCGCGCAGGGCCGAGCGGGCATCGCTGGAGGAGTATTTGAGCTCGCCGCCGCCGACCGGCGTGATCGCCTCATAGCGGAGGCCGATTTCGCCAGCGATCCGCGCAAGGGTTTCCGACGTCCCCGAACGACCGGCGCCGAACTGGAAATCCGATCCTGTCACCACACCCCTCAGCCCGAGGGTCTCCTTCAGGACGTTCGTGACGAAGGCTTCGGGGGTGAGGGTGTAGAAAGTTTCGTTGAAGGGCAGGGCGAAGACCCGGTCCGCGCCGAAGCGGCCGAGAAGCTCGGCCTTGATGCCGAGCGGCGTCAGGATGAAAGGCGGGGCTTCGGGTTGGAAGACGAGGCGCGGATGAGGCTCGAAGGTGACAGCGGCGAGGGGGGCGTTCAGTTCGTCCGCCAGGCCCCGCGCGGCATCGAGAAGCGCCTGGTGCCCTTTATGGACCCCGTCGAGATTGCCGATCACCGCCACCGCGCCGCGAAGATCGTCGGCGAGGGCGCATGAGAGGGGTGCACGGACCAGGTTCACCACACCAGGCTGTCCATGGCATAGGCCGCATGGACCTCGCGCTCGGCGAGCATGGCGGACAGCTTCTCCGTCGAAAGCGCGCCCTCGTGCCGGGCATGCTCCGCGAAGATGCCGTCAGCCACGAAAACGCAAGGGATGTCCTGACGGTTGGCGCCGAGAATATCAGTGTCGACGCCATCACCGATCACCAGCGGCGCCTTGGCGGGGTGGCCCAGGACTTCCTCGACCTGGCGGCGGGCGAGCTCGTAGATCGGCGGGTGCGGCTTGCCGCCGAGGATCACCTTGCCGCCCAGTTCTTCGTACAGAGCGCCCAGCGCCCCGGCGCAGTAGATCAGCCGCTCGCCATATTTCACGACGATGTCGGGATTGGCGCAGACCATGGGAAGCTTCCGCTCCGCCGCTTCGCGCAGCATGGTGCGGTAGTCCTCGGGCGTCTCGTTCTCGTCGTCATTGGGCCCGGTGCAGAAAATCGCCTCGGCGTCATCGAAAGCGCCAAGGCGGATGTTCGCCGCCTCGAACATGCCGTCATCCTTGGCCGGGCCGATGCGGAAGAAGGTCCTGCCCGAAAGCTCGACCACCGCCTGCCGGGTCGCATCGCCGGAGGTGACGACGCCGTCATAGGCCTCGCGCGGCAGGCCGAGACGGTCGAGCTGTCCGGGGATGACCGAAGAGAGCCGCGGCGCATTGGTGAGGACGATCACCGCGCCGCCCTGCTCCTTGAAGGAAAGAAGCGCTTCCTTCGCGCCCGGATAAAGCTGGCGTCCATTGTGGATGACGCCCCACGCATCGCAGAGAAGCGCGTCATGGTCCGAAGCGATTTCGCGCAGGCCGCGCAGGAGACGAGGTGCCGACATAATTTTCGCGATAGGGTGGAAGCTTTCGCAGGGCAAGCGCCCGCAAGGCTATCAGCTCGTTCCTGCGGTCAGGGGAGAGACTTCGGCTTCGAGTTTCTCGATCAGCGGCTTGAGGGTCTTTCGCCAGGTGTCTTCCGAAACCGGGCCGACGAAGCGGTGGCGGATGACGCCGTTGCGGTCGAGAACGAAGGTCTCCGGCGCGCCCGTCACGCCGAACTCGGCCACGGCGCGACCTTCCTGGTCGAGACCGACTTCCTCATACGGATTGCCGTGGCGCTGCAGCCAGCGCGAAGCGTCCTCGGGCGTGTCGTTCCAGGCGAGGCCGTAGATCAGGACGCCTTCTTCCCTGGCGAGACGCAGGAAGACCGGGTGCTCGTAAAGGCAGTAGACGCACCAGGACCCCCAGACATTCACGAGGCTGACCTGCCCCGTCAGATCGGCCGGATTGAAGGGCCCCCGCACGCCCGGCACCGCCTCAAGGGTCACATCGGGCGCCTTCTGGCCGAGAAGGGCGGAGGGCATGGACGTGCCGTCGATCGACAGGCCGCGCCAGGCAAAGACGGCGACCATGGCGAAACCGATCACCGGCAAGATAAAGAACTGCTTTTTCATCATCCCTATGTGCCCATCACCCCTTGCAATCGCCAGCCCCCATCCCCTTATCGTTTATCGTGATGCTTACCACGCCGTCATCAAGAACGAGAGAGGAGACCACCATGGAGCAGACCGAAACGAAGAAGGGCGGAGGCTTCGGCAAATTCGTGCTGTTCCTGTTCGTCGCCCTTGTCGCGATGGGAATCTTCTCGGCCTATCACTGGAACGACTTCATCGAGATCAACGGCCAGGCAGCGCAGGACCTCGAAATCTATGAAGTGGTCGGCGCGGTGATCCTCGGTGTGGTCGGGCTGTTCATCGGCCTTGTCGGCGGTGCGATCGGCATTCTTGCGGCATTGGTTGCCGCCGTGATCGGCATCAGCCTGGCGCTGATCGGCGTCCTGAGCAGCATCTTCATCGTCGCCGGTGTCATTTTCGGTCCGTTCCTCCTGATCGCGGCCATCATCCTTCTCATGCGGCGCCGGCATCGTCCGGAGATGGTCTGATCCACTCGGATCGTTTCAACCGGAAAAGAAGACGCTCAAATGGTCATGATCCTACTCGCCACCGCCCTGTCGCAACCCGCTCTTACGCTCGATCCGGATGCCGCGCTGGCCGTCATCCAGGACCGAGCCCGCAGCTATGAGGAGCGTCCCGGTTGCAGCGTGACCGTCGAAAGTACACTGCGCAACGGCGGCGATGCAGAGACGATGGAACTTCGTTGGAACCACGAGACCGAGCAGTGGACATGGATAACCCGGAAACCCGAAGGCCAATCTCAGGCTCAAGATAGCGGACCGAATGACCACTACGCAGACGCTCTGCAATTCGCGCTACTCGACCCTCGGTTTGAAACGCGTGATGGCGATCTTCTGGTGTTTGTCCAGGATGAACTCGAACCCGGCTCGTTCGACAATGATGGGCAGGATATGTCCAAGCATGTCAGTGCCAGGGTCATGATCGATGTCTCCGGCAACGAACCGCGGCTGGCGGGCTATAGTGTTCGCCTGAAGAAACCTTTCCGGATGAAGATGGTGGCGAAGATCAACGATTTCTCTCTCGAAACTCGGCTACGTGATCAGCCAGGCTACGGCCCGGTAGCGGAGCGCATCGAAACCGCCTTCGACGTTCGCATGATGGGGCGTGCCCAGGCTGCTGACACCACGACCCAATTCAAGAACTACGATTGCCCGGCGAAGTAGCTTTTCCGGGTGTGGTCTGGACGAAAAAGGCCCGGCGCGATGGCCGGGCCTTCATCAATCGGGTTCAGCTGTCCTCAGCCCTGACGGCGACGGCGGCGCGCGATGCCGAGACCCGCAAGGCCAGCGGCGAAGAGGGGAGCGGCTGCAGGGATCGGAACGCCGCTCAGCTCGACGTCGTAGCGGGCGGTGCCGTTATCCGGATCCATGTCGATCTCGAGGATGTACTGGCCAGCCGAAAGAAGGCCGAGCTGACCGGGCGCGGTGTTGGTGGAAGCGGTGAATTCGAACACTTCCATGGTGGTCTGATTGGTGAAGGTAAAGACCAGCGTGTTCGGCGTCTGGCCGCGTTCGTTCTCGATACCCGCCGGTGCAAGCAGGCCGAACGAGAATGTATCGCCGGCGGTGAAGCTGTAATTGTCCAGCGCACCGACAATGCGGCCGTAGAGTTCGACGGTGTCGCCATTGTCCAGCGAGTTATCGCCGAAGTCCTGACTCAGATCGAAGCCGGGAGGCGTCTGGGCCGCGTCGCCGCCGATATGGGTCGATCCGGGAACGGTCGGACGATCACCTTCGGTGAAGGAAACGGTGGCAGCCTGGGCTGCGCCCATGGCGAGGAGCGACGTGGTTGCCGCCGCGATGATAAGGTTTTTCATGTCTTCCCCCTCAGGAAATTGGTCTACCCGAGGGAAAAGTTACCGAAAGATAAACGAAACACAACCGTTTTGAACGAAAAGGTTAACGGCAGCCGAAGCTGCCGTTCGCCGGATCGCCGCGGCCCTCTTGCCGCTCAAAGCGTCTGATTGAACGCACCGACGTCGGATTCTTCGTCCAGCACCGCCTTGAGTTCGCCGAACATCCTGTTCCGCGCTTCCTCAGAGGCCGGGCTTTCCACCACAACGACCAGCTCGGGTTTGTTCGATGAGGCGCGGATCAGACCCCAGGTGCCATCCTCGACGGTCACGCGCACGCCGTTCACGGTGTTCACGTCGACCACCTTCTGGCCGATCATGTCCTTGCGGTCCGAAAGCTTGGCGACGATCCGGTCGACGACGTCATATTTCTTCTCGTCCGGGCAATGAGGGGACATGGTCGGCGACTGGAACGTCTGCGGAAGCTCGGCCCGCAGTTCGGAGAGCTTCTTTTCCGGATTGCGCTCAAGCATCTTGAGAATGGCGATGGCGGCCACGAGCCCGTCATCATAGCCGCGCCCGTAAGGCTCGCGGAAGAAGAAGTGGCCTGATTTCTCGAAGCCCGCGACAGCGCCGAGATCCGTGGTCTTGCGCTTGATGTAGCTGTGACCGGTCTTCCAGTAATGGGTCGTCGCACCGTTCTCGATCAGCACGGGATCGGTCTTGAACAGACCCGTGGACTTCACGTCCACCACGAAGGTCGCGTTCTCGATCTGGCTGGACAGGTCGCGGGCCAGCATGACGCCGATCTTGTCCGCGAAGATCTCCTGGCCCTGGTCGTCGACCACGCCGCAGCGGTCGCCGTCACCGTCGAAGCCGAGGGCGAGGTCCGCGCCGTGCTCGCGTACTGCCTTCTGCATGGCGTGCAGCATTTCCATGTCTTCGGGGTTCGGATTGTATTTCGGGAAAGTGTGGTCAAGCTCGGCATCCATCGGAATGACCTCGACACCCAGGCGCTCCAGCGCCTCGGGTGCAAAGGCCCCCGCCGTGCCGTTTCCGCAGGCGGCCACGACCTTGAGCTTGCGGTCGATGGTGACGTTGTCGGTGAGGTCGGCGATGTAACGCTCGCGCAGGTCGGTGTGGTAATGATAGCCGCCGCCGTCGCGGTTCTTGTAACCGCCGGACAGCACGATTTCCTTCAGGCGGCCCATCTCGTCCGGCCCGAAGGTGAGGGGCGCTTCGACACCCATCTTCACGCCTGTCCAGCCGTTCTCGTTATGGCTCGCCGTGACCATCGCCACGCAGGGGATGTCGAGTTCGAACTGCGCGAAATAGGCGACCGGGGAGAGGGCGAGGCCGATATCGTGCACCTTGATCCCGGCGCTCATCAGGCCGAGAGCCAGGGCCTGCTTGATGCCTGCCGAATAGGAGCGGAAATCGTGTCCGACCACGATTTCCGGGCGTTTGCCCAACTCGTGTATCAGCGTACCGAGCCCTGCGCCGAGCGCCTGGATGCCCAGGACGTTGATCTCCTCACCGAAGATCCAGCGTGCGTCATACTCCCGAAAGCCCGTGGGCTTCACCTTGGGTGTGACCTCGTATTCGAGGGTGTTGGCTTTGATATCGGCTTGGGGCGTCGGAAGCATGGGGAATCCCTTCTGGTCGCCGGGGACACTAAAGAAGCAAGGGCTTGCGGCAAGTCTTACTCGTGCGAAACTTCATCATCAGACACTTGTGAAACGGTCGCCGCAGCCTCCACCTTGTGCTAACGACCGTTCCGGCAGGGTGGTTCTGATTCCAAGGGCAGTATGACCAGTTACGACGACGAGCATGATGGCTTCCGCTTCGAGGGTGTCCAAAGTCCGCTGCGCGACGGGGGCGGGAACCCCGAACCGAAGAAGAAACGCGGCGGCTTCCTCGGCGGCGTGATGATCTTCTTCAGGGCGATGATGGTCCTCGCGGTGGTAGGCTTCGTCGCCGGGCTCGGCGCGCTGGTCTACGCTTTCATCTACGTCAAGGGCCTGGAACCCGAACTGCCCGACTATACCAAGCTTGAGACCTACAGCCCCGAGGTGACGACGCGTGTCCACGCCGGCGACGGAACGCTGGTGGCGGAATTCGCCCGCGAGCGGCGGCTTTTCGTGCCGATCGAATCGATTCCGGCGGTGGTCAAACAGGCTTTCATCTCGGCCGAGGACAAGACCTTCTACGAGCACTCCGGCATCTACTGGATGGGCATTCCCCGCGCGGCCTTCAACAACATCGAGAACATGCGCAACGGCCGCTCCCTCGAAGGCGCCTCCACCATCACCCAGCAGGTCGCGAAGAACTTCCTTCTGACCTCCGATCAGAAGATCGAGCGCAAGGTCAAGGAGGCGCTGATCGCCCGGCGGATGGAGAAGGTCTTCACCAAGGATCACATCCTCGAACTCTATCTGAACGAGATCTATCTGGGGAACCGCAGCTACGGCGTGGCGGCGGCGGCCCTCAACTATTTCGGCAAGCCCCTCGATCAGCTCGAAGCGCACGAGGCGGCCTATCTTGCGACCCTGGCCAAGGCGCCGTCCAACTATCACCCGGTACGCGGAGCCAGCCGGGCCATTCCTCGGCGCGACTGGATTCTCGGCCAGATGCACGAGAATGGCTACCTGACTGCATCAGAGCTGGCAGAGGCCCGAGCGGCGCCGCTGGGCGCCGAACTCGCCCCGCCGCTCGGTGCGCGCTCCGCAGCGCTCGAATATTTCGCTGAGGAAGTCCGCCGCCAGATCGCCGAGCGCTACGGCACCGACGCCCTTTACGACGGCGGTCTCTCGGTACGCACCACCATCGATCCCGCGCTTCAGGACAAGGCTCAGAAGGCATTCCGCGAGGGGTTGACCGAATACGACATGCGCCATGGCTGGCGCGGGCCCCTGACCACGATCGAACTTCCCGACGACCTTGAGGCGGTCACCGCCGTCGAGAGGGAAGGGGACGAGCCCCAGCCCCTCTGGGCGATCGCGCTGCAAAACGCTCGCGATGAGCTTCTCGGCGACCGCACGATCGCGGCGGACCTGACACCTTGGCGTCTGGCGACAGTGCTCGGCTCCACCAAGGCCGTGGCGGAGATCGGGCTCCTCGATGGTAGCCGCGGTTCGATCACCCTGCCGAATATGGCCTGGGCCCGCGAATTTGTTTCGATGGATCGCGTCGGCGACGAGGTCGAAGCGGTGAACGAGGTCCTGAAGCCTGGCATGGTCATCCTCGTCGAACCGGCCGAGGGCGAGACCAGCTATGCGTTGCGCCAGATCCCGGCGGCCAATGGCGCGATGCTGGCGATGGACCCGCATACCGGACGCATCAAGGCGATGGTCGGCGGTTTCAGCTTCGGGCTCTCCGAATTCAACCGCGCCACCCAGGCCTGGCGCCAGCCCGGCTCGACTTTCAAACCGTTCATTTACGCCGCTGCTCTCGATGCGGGCTACACGCCGAGCTCGATCGTTCTCGACGGCGCCTTCGTCGCCCCGGGTCTCGACGGAAGCTGGTGGAAACCCGGCAACTATGTCGCCGACCGCTTCTACGGGGACAGCACGCTGCGCCTTGGCATCGAGAAGTCGCGGAATACCATGACCGCGCGCCTGGCGCAGGATCTCGGTATTGGCCCGATCATCGAATACGCCGAGCGCATGGGCGTGTCGGACCGTCTGCCGCGCAACCTTTCGATCTCGCTCGGTGCGGGTGAGACCACGCTGATGCGCCTGACCGCGGCCTATGCGCAGTTCGTCAATGGCGGCAAGCAGATCCAGCCGACCATCATCGACCGTATTCAGGACCGCAACGGCAGCTCGATCTTCGCCGCCGATGAGCGAGTCTGCTTCGGCTGCGATGTGGACAGTTGGGACGGCCAACAGGAACCGGACCTCGCCGATGACCGCGCGCAAGTCATCGACCCGCGGACCGCCTTCCAGATGGTCTCCATGATGGAGGGCGTGATCGAGCGCGGCACCGGCTCGAAGATCCGGGCCCTTTACGAGGACGAGCCCCTGCCGCCTCTCGCCGGCAAGACAGGCACCACCAACGACTACCGCGATGCCTGGTTCGTCGGCTTTTCGCCGGACCTGACCGTAGGCGTCTTCGTCGGTTTCGACATGCCGCAGAGCCTCGGCAATGGCGAAGGCGGGGGCAGCGTCGCAGCCCCGATCTTCGGCCGCTTCATGAAGGACGCGCTCGTCCCCGAAGACGTCGTGCCCTTCCGCGCGCCCTCCGGCATCCGCCTCGTCAGGGTCAATGCCCGGACCGGTCGTCCCGCCGGACCGAACGACACCAATGTCATCCTCGAAGCCTTCAAGGCGGAGGACGACATCTACGGTCGCTCAGGCCGCTTCAAGATTGATGGCGGCCAGGCCGGCGGCTCCGCCGACGAGTCGATCGACGAAGATCTCGGCGTGATCTACTGATCCACCGGGAACTGCATCCAGCACTGGCGGAAAGGGCAGCCTTTCGGGCTAGATAACGTCCGATGAGGAGATTCGCCCATGATCCGTGCTGCCTGCGTCGCTGTCCTGTCCCTGCTTGCTGCGCAGCCCGCCATGGCCGCTGACGACCTAGGGGCTGGCGGCCGGCCGGTTGGCGAGAACTGGTCGCGCAGCCCGGTCTACGCCCAAAACGGCATGGCCGCGACGGCCCATCCGCTGGCCAGCCAGGTCGCGGTGGACATCCTCAAGAAGGGCGGCAGCGCCGTGGACGCAGCCATCGCCGCCAACGCGGCGCTCGGCCTGATGGAGCCGACGGGCAACGGCATTGGCGGCGACCTCTTCGCGATCGTCTGGGACCCTGAGACCGAGAAGCTCTACGGCTATAACGGCTCCGGCCGGTCGCCCATGGGCCGCAGCTATGACGAGCTGATCGAGAAGCTGAACGGCGCGGAGGGCCTGCCGCCCTTCGGTGCGCTACCCGTCACGGTGCCCGGCGCGGTCGATGGCTGGTTCGCGCTGCACGAGCGCTTCGGCACTTTGGAAATGAAGGATAACCTCGCCCCGGCCATCGCCTATGCGGAGGAGGGATTCCCGGTCTCGCCGGTAATTGCCGAATATTTCCGGATGAACCTTGCCCGGTTCGAAGAGGACGGCCTGCGCCAGCAGATCGAGGAATTCGACAATGCCCGCGCGACCTATTTCGGAGACGGGGCGCCCAGGGCGGGCGAGATCTTCCGCAACCCGGATCTTGCAGAAACCTACAGCATGCTCGCCAAGGATGGCAGGAAAGCCTTCTACGAAGGCAAGATCGCCCGGACGATGGACCGCTACATGAAGCGGATCGGCGGCGATCTTCGCTACCGCGACTTCGCCGAACACGAAGGTGGGTGGGTCGAGCCGGCCTGCGTCTCCTATCGCGGCGCGGAGCTCTGCGAGCTGCCGCCGAACGGGCAGGGCTTCGCCGCGCTTCAGATGCTCAACATCATGAAGAACGCCGATGTGGCGGCGATGGACCGGGCCGGGCCGGAGTTCTATCACCTCCTGACCGAAGCCAAGCGCCTCGCTTTTGCGGATCTTGCCCGCTACTACGCCGATCCCGAGACGAGTGCGTTTCCTACCGAACTCCTCTCCGATGCCTACGGGCAGGAGCGCTATGCGCTCATCGACCCAGACAAACCGCTGGAGACGCCAGCGCCTGGCGGTCCGTTCGAAAGCGAAGGCGATACGACCTATCTGACCGTTGCGGACAGGAACGGCATGATGGTTTCGCTGATCCAGTCGAACTATCGCGGAATGGGATCGGGTCTTGTTCCCGACGGGCTCGGCTTCATGCTGCAGGACCGCGGGCAGCTCTTCAGCCTCGATCCCGACCACCCGAATGTCTACGCGCCCGGCAAGCGGCCCTTTCACACCATCATCCCCGCCTTCGCGATGAAGGACGGCAAGCCCTGGATCAGCTTCGGCTTGATGGGCGGTGCGATGCAGCCTCAGGGCCACGTGCAGATCATGCTCAATGTCATCGACTTCGGCATGAACCTTCAGGAAGCGGGCGATGCCGCCAGGATGAACCATTCCGGCGGACGCCAGCCCACCGGGCGGCTGGGCGATACGCCTGAAGGACCGGGCCGCCTCAGCGTCGAGCCCGGTGTTCCGGCAGAAACCGTCGAAGCCCTTCGCGCCATGGGCCACAACGTTCAGGTGATCGACAACGGCATCATCTTCGGCGGCTACCAGGCCATCATGCGCCGGGAGAACGGCGTCTATGTCGGCGCCACCGAGATGCGGAAGGACGGAACGGTCGCGGGTTACTGACGCCCTCAGGCCCCGGGTGGCGGAGGCGTAAGGCGCCGCGGCTTGCTGCATTGCAGCATAGCTGGTAGGGCGCGGCCGCAGGACGAACATTCCCCAAAGGCTTTCATGACCTCGAACACCGCCGCGACCCTCTTCGCGGACGGCTTTTCTGCCGTTCGCAGCTTTGCCCGGACGACCGCCGACGATCTCGGCACGCTGACCCCGAACGTCCTGAAAACGGAAATTCTGGCAGGCTTCACCGTGGCGCTTGCGCTGGTACCGGAAGCCGTGGCCTTCGCCTTCGTTGCGGGCGTGCACCCTCTGGTGGGGCTCTACGCGGCGTTCATCGTCGGGCTCGTCACCGCGCTGATCGGCGGGCGCCCGGGGATGATCTCCGGCGCGACCGGGGCGCTCGCTGTGGTCATGGTCGAGCTCGTCTACACCCACGGCGTGCAGTACCTTTTCGCCACTGTTGTCCTGATGGGTGTCCTGCAGCTCATCGCGGGGGCGCTGCGCTGGGGCAAGTTCATCCGCATGGTGCCTTACCCGGTCATGCTGGGCTTCGTGAACGGCCTCGCCATCGTCATCGGCCTCGCCCAGCTCGAGCAGTTCAGAATGCCCACCGAGGACGGCGGCCACCAGTGGATGCAGGGCCCCGAGCTCTGGCTCAGCCTCGGTCTCGTCGGTCTCACCATGGCCATCATCTGGGGCCTGCCCAAAGTCACCAAGATCATCCCCGCGCCCCTCGCAGGGATCGGTATCGTTGCCGCGCTGGTGATCGGCTTCGGCCTCGATGTACCGCGGGTCGGCGACCTGGCTTCGATCGAGGGTGGCCTTCCGGCATTTGCCCTCCCGCAAGTGCCGTTCAGTCTCGAAACGCTCCGCATCATCCTTCCCTATGCGGTCATTCTTGCAGCGATCGGCCTGATCGAAAGTCTCCTGACCCTGAACCTCGTGGGCGAGATCAAGGGTGAGAAAGGCGGCGCCAGCCAGGAATGCGCAGCGCAAGGTGCGGCCAATGTCATCACCGGCTTCTTCGGCGGCATGGGCGGCTGCGCCATGATCGGCCAGTCGATGATCAACGTGAAGTCGGGTGGCTACCGGCGGATATCAGGCGTCGCGGCGGCCCTGTTCCTCCTCGCCTTCATCCTGTTCGCAAGCGCGCCCATCGAAGCCATTCCGCTGGCGGCGCTTGTAGGCGTCATGTTCATGGTCGTCATCGGCACCTTCGCCTGGAAGTCGCTGCAGATCCTCGCCCGGGTTCCGAAGTCGGATGCCCTGGTGATCCTGATCGTGACCGTGGTGACGGTGCTCGAGGATCTCGCTGTCGCCGTCCTCGTCGGTGTCGTCGTCTCGGCGCTGGTCTTCGCCTGGAAGCAGGCGACCAGGATGCACATCGCCGGGATCGAGGAAGATGCCGAGGGCAAGCTCTACCGTGTCGAAGGCCCGCTCTTCTTCGGCTCGACCGAGAGCTTTCTCAATCTCTTCGACCCGGTGAACGATCCGCAGGAGGTCATCATCGACTTCGCCGCGGCACGGGTTGCGGACCATTCAGGCCTTGCGGCGATCGACGCCCTGGCATCGCGCTACCAGGCGCAGGGCAAGAACCTTCACCTGCGCCACCTCTCGCCCGATTGCCGGAAGCTGCTCGATGTGGCGGGCCAGCTGATCGAGCCGAGCGAGGACGACCCGCGCTACGGCATCGCTGCTGATTATCGGGTGCGGAGCGGGCAGACCGCCACGGGGCACTGAGCCAGCGGGGGTCTTCCTAGACCTCCGGTTCCCCGACGTTTCGATCCAGCCCGGCGAAATCGAAAATGCGGTCATCGGCGAGATGGCTGGGCCTGACATTGCGAAGCGCACGGAACATCACGTCGCGGCGGCCGGGCTTTCTTGCTTCCCATTCGTCCAGCATCGCCTTCATCGCGGCGCGCTGCAGCCCCTTTTGAGTGCCGCAAAGATTGCAGGGGATGATGGGGAAGCGGCAAAGGTCGGCGAACTTCGCCAGGTCCTTCTCAGCCGTGAAGATCAGCGGGCGAAGGACGAAGAGGTCGCCTTCATCATTGACGAGCTTCGGCGGCATGGCAGCCATGCGCCCGCCATGCAGGAAGTTCATCATGAAGGTTTCGAGCGCATCGTCCCGGTGATGGCCGAGAACGATGGCATCGCATCCTTCCTCGCGCGCGACCCGGTAGAGGATGCCCCGGCGCAGGCGCGAGCAAAGCGAACAGAAGGTCTGCCCTTCGGGGACCTTCTCCTTGACCACCGAATAGGTGTCCTGCGTGATGATCCGGTAGGAGACGCCGAGGCTTTCGAGATAGTCGGGCAGGACGTGCTTCGGAAAGCCCGGCTGGCCCTGGTCGAGATTGCAGACGAGAAGTTCGGCGCGAAGTGCGTTCTGCCGTTTGAGGTCGAGGAGGCTGGCGAGAAGGCCGTAGCTGTCCTTGCCGCCAGAAAGGCAGATCAGCCATTTCTGCGGGCTTCCATCAGGCCGCGGCTCATCCATGGCGAACTGGCGGATGGCTTCCTGGGTCTGCCTGACGATCCGTTTGCGCAGCTTCTTGAAGGTCAGGGACGAGGGCGCATCGCGATAGGCGGGGAGCCCCCGTTCGGCCGCGTCGCCTGCCGCCCCAATGCCGATATGTCCGTCAGCCATGACCCGTTCTTTCGTGCTGCCACGCGCTTATTGACGGGCGAAGCTTTCGATGAAGCCCGACATCGCGTCGAGGTCGAAGCCAGCGGCTTTCACCTTGGCCATGGCGTTCGGCACGGGTAGGCCGGAGGCGACCTCGGCGGCGGCGGTAATGATGGCGCAGCGGGTGCCGCTGGCGCAGACGGCGATGGTTTTCGCCGGGTCGCGCATCACGGCCTGAAATTCGGCCACCTGGTCGGCGGTCAGATTGCCCCCCTTGAAGGGAATATCGACGAAGCGCAGGCCGGCTTCTTCCGCCAGCCGCTTCAGCTCGGAAGAAGGGACCTGCCGCGGCGACTCGCCGTCGGTCCGGTTGTTGACCACGACCTTGAAGCCATCGCGCTTGATGTCGTCGATATCGTCGGGCTCCACCGTACCGGCGAAGCTCAGGGATGGGCTGTACTGGTAAGGGCCGAAAAGCATCTGATCCGTCCAGGCTGAAAAAAGGGTCGCCGCGAAGCTGCGGTGATGGAATGCGGACTAGAGCCTTGCCGTCACGAACACCAGAGCGGTGTAGCTGAAGGAGAGAACGGCGAAGAGGCCCAGGACCAGGCCTGCCCGCCAGCGGACCTTGCGGTACGAAGCATCCCGCGCGACCTCGGCCACGGCTTCGGCGATCTCCGATGAAAGGGCGTGCCCGTCAAAGCTCGAAAGCTTGATCCAGTGCCGACCCGGGCCCGAGCCGATCTCCACGGCTGCGCGCTCATAGGCTTCTTCGAAGGCGATGGCTGCCACGAAGTCGGTCAGCATCACCTTGGGCCTGAAGCTGTGTTTCCTCGCATAACGCCAGGCGGGGAGGGCGTGGGGCAGCACCCTGATGAGGTCGTAGGCAATGAACAGGACCGCCAGCCCGATAAGCGCGATCCGCAGGCCCAGAAGCGGCAGGAGCCCGAAGCCATAAAGCGCCGTCACGAGGCCGAGGCAGAGAAGCTTCGCGGCCATCACCCGCAGGAACAGGACGATCCGTTCCACCGCGAAGGCGCTGAAGGAACGGTCGAGCTCAGCTTCGGCTTCCAGCTTGGCGCGCTCGATCTCGTGGTGAATCTTCTTCTCGATCTGCTTGTCGATGGCCTTGCGGCCGAGAATGGCCGCCGCACCTGCCGTTGTGGCAACGGCGCCGAGGCGAAAGACGAGGGAAGCGATCTTCATGAAACTGGGCGCCAATTCTTGCGGTGAGGGCTTCATAGACTAAGCCCCCGGCCACGGCGAGGCCAGCCCGGCCTCCCTTGCCCCGGCGCATCCATCCTCCTACACCCGGCGGCCAAATCAGACGGAAACCTTCAGCCATGCGCGCAGAAATCACCCACGCTTCGGACCAGGTCGACCAGTCGCTCGATCTCTTGCGCCGTTCGCTCGACTGGGATGTTGCGAATGCCCGCCTGAAGGAACTGAACGACAAGGCCGAAGACCCGACGCTCTGGGACAATCCGGATCAGGCGCAGAAGCTGATGCAGGAGCGCACGCGGCTGGAAAACGCGATCACCGCCCTGACGGAAATCGACAGTGAGCGGACAGACCTGCTCGAACTCGCCGAGATGGCCGAAGCCGAAAGCGACGGGCAGTCCCTCGACGAGGTCGAGGAGCAGATGAAGGCGCTTTCCAAACGCGCCCAGACGGCTGAGCTCGAAGCGCTTCTCTCAGGAGAGGCGGACAGCAACGATACCTATCTCGAAGTCCACTCGGGTGCAGGCGGGACGGAGTCCAACGACTGGGCCTCGATGCTCCTTCGCATGTACACCCGCTGGGCACAGCAGCACGGTCACAAGGTGGAAGTCCTCGAAGAGCAGGGGGGCGACGAAGCGGGCATCAAGTCCGCCACGATCATGGTCAAGGGCACCAATGCCTATGGCTGGCTGAAGTCCGAAAGCGGCGTGCACAGACTTGTGCGGATCAGCCCCTATGACAGCGCTGCCAAACGGCACACGTCCTTTGCTTCGGTCTGGGTCTACCCGGTGATCGACGACAAGATCGAGATTGAGATCAACGAGAGCGACTGCCGCGTCGACACCTTCAGGGCCAGCGGCGCGGGCGGGCAGCACGTCAACACGACCGACAGTGCCGTGCGCATCACGCACGAGCCGACCGGCATCGTGGTGCAGTGCCAGTCCCAGCGCTCCCAGCACAAGAACCGCGCGGCAGCGTGGGACATGCTCCGTGCCCGCCTCTACGAGCTCGAGCTGCAAAAGCGCGAGGAAGAAGCGAACGCGGAAGCGGCGAGCAAGACCGATATCGGCTGGGGCCACCAGATCCGCTCCTACGTCCTTCAGCCCTATCAGATGGTCAAGGATCTAAGGACCCAGGTGGAAAGTCCGTCCCCTGACGCTGTCCTCGACGGCGATCTCGACCGCTTCATGGCCGCCGCCCTCGCCCAGCGCGTCGTGGGTGAAGAGGAGTGACGGGGAAGGGGCCATCCCGCTTCCCGCTTTTCCTGACCTGCCCGCCGGGTCTCGAACCCATCCTTCTCGATGAGGTGAAGGCCCTCGGCTGGAGCGCTGCGACCGCCGAGCCGGGAGGCGTGGCGCTTTCGGGGGCCTGGCACGATGTCTGGCGGGCAAACCTCCTCGTCAGGGGAGCGAGCCGGGTTCTCGTCCGCCTAGCTCAGTTCACGGCGAAAACGCCCGCCGCGCTGTTCGGAAAGTGCCGAGATGTTCCGTGGGGCGAGGTCCTCGGCCAGAACCAGGCCTTCCGGGTCGAGGCGGTCTGCAAGGGCTCGGCCATCTACCACAGCGGCGCCGCCGAAGAGCGGGTGGCGAAGGCTGCGGAGAAGGCAACCGGCGCCGAGCCTTCCGAAGACGGCATGAAGATCATGGTCCGGATCGTCCGGGACGTGGTGACGATCAGCGCCGATACCTCAGGCCCGCTGCTCCACAAGCGCGGTTTCAAGGAAGACGTCGCGGGCGCCCCCCTGCGCGAGACCATGGGTGCCCTGTTCCTCCGCGCCTGCGGGCACAAGCCGGGCGAGGTGGTCCTCGACCCCTTCTGCGGATCGGGGACCATTCCGATCGAGGCTGCCGAGATCAATCGCGGCCTCGCACCGGGACGGGGGCGGAGCTTCGCCTTCGAAAAGTACCCGAGCTTCCTGCCCGAAGTCTATCAGCGGCTTCGCGAGAAGGCCCTCGGGTCGGGTGAAGCTCACGACGTCATTTCCTACGGCTACGACCGGGTCTCCGGCGCCGTCGCTGCGTCGACTGGCAATGCGGAAAGAGCAGGTCTCGCCGATTGGACCCACTTCGAGACCGGCGAGATCAGCAGGCTGACCCCGCCCGAAGGCGCGAAGGGTCTCATCCTCACGAACCCGCCCTATGGCGCGCGTCTCGGGGACAGCCAAAGCCTCGTGCCGCTCTACAAGGCTTTTGGCCAGACCATGCGCGAGCGCTTCGGTGGATGGCGGATCGGCCTTGTCACCGCGCACGACCAACTCGCCAAGGCGACGGGGCTCAAGCTTCATCCCTCCGCACCGGTGCCGCATGGCGGCCTCAAGGTGCGGCTCTGGCAGAGCGAACCCGCCGCGCAAGACCTTGCGAAAGCCTCAGGCTGAGCCGCGTTGACCCATTCCTCAACGGAGCCTTAACCTTAGGAAGGGGAAGGGTAAGCCTTCAGGCAAATGGGATGGGCACACCGATGCGCCACAACGCTTCGCGTCTTGCAGCAGTCATGCTTCTGATGCTGGCAGCCGCCTGTTCGACATCGGGCAAGCGCGGCGCCTCGATCGATCCGTCGATCCTTGGCAAGCCGAACCCGCATGTGAAGGTCGGCAAGCCCTATCAGGTGAACGGGGTCTGGTACGTCCCACAAGCTGAGCCGGACTATGACCGCCTCGGTTTCGCAAGCTGGTACGGGCCCGGCTTTCACGGACGGCTCACCGCCAATGGCGAGGTCTTCGACGAAAACCGCCTGACTGCCGCGCACCCGACCCTTCCGCTTCCGTCGATTGTCGAGGTGACGAACCCGAAGAACGGCAAGAGGCTGAAGCTGCGGGTCAATGACCGCGGCCCCTTCGCGAACAACCGTATCCTCGACCTGTCGAAAGAAGCCGCGCGGCAGCTCGGTACGATGGACGCCGGGGTGGCGACGGTCAGGGTCCGCTATATCGGCCCGGCCCGTATCGACGATGCGATCGTCAGAATTGGCGAAGCCGAACGCGGCCAGGCGCTCTTTGCTGAATTGCCGCGCGTGCCCCTCGCCAAGCCCGTGCCGCAGAACCTGCCGACCGAGACCGACGTCATCCTCGCCGATCTCGATGTCAGCGTTCTCGACGGGGTCTACGTGGATCCGAAGAAGCCGGTCACCCCGCCGCGCGATGCGTCCTTCTTCGTTCAGCTCGGCGCTTATTCGACCACCGGGAACGCGGCTGCCGCTGCCGCCAAGCTGCCGAGCGACCGCCCGGTCAGCCTCGCGGGAGCCAACCGCTACGGCCAGAACCTGACCCTTGTGCGGCTCGGGCCTTACGAGCATCCGCTTCGTGCACAAGAGGCCCTTGAAGAAGCGAAGACACAAGGCTTTACCGAGGCTTTCATCGTCGAAGAGGTCACCCGTTGAGAACAGCCCGGCTTGCCGCGCTCTTCCTGTTTGTTCTGACGCTTGCGCCGGGTGCCCATGCGCAGAACGAAGACCTGTTGCGCACGAGCGCAACCCACGCCGCCATTGTGGACGTCCCGACCGGAAAGCTTCTCTACGGCAAGAACGCCGAGACGCCGATCCCGCCGGCTTCCATGTCGAAGCTGATGACCGTGGCGGTCGTGCTCGACCTCATCGACAAGGGCGATCTGTCACTCGAGACGCCGTTCCACGTCTCGGAAAAGGCATGGCGCACCGGCGGCTCGAAGATGTTCGTGCTCGTCGATACGGAGATCACCGTCGAGAACCTCCTCAAGGGCATCATCGTCCAGTCGGGAAATGACGCCTGCATCGTTGTCGCGGAGAACATCGCGGGCAGCGAGGAAGCCTTCGCGGTGATGATGAATGCAAGGGCGAAGAAATGGGGCCTGAACGCATCCACCTTCGCCAATCCGACCGGACTTCCGCACCCGGACCAGCGCATGTCGATGCACGACCTCGCCGCGCTGGCGCGCCATATCTGGCAGAGCTATCCGGAGTACCGCTACCTCTTCTCGATCCCCGAATTTACCTGGTCGAACATCACACAGTCGAACCGGAACCCGCTGCTTGACACCTTTCCCGGCGCGCGGGGCATGAAGACGGGGCACACGGACGAGGCGGGCTACGGTGTCGTCGGCCTCGCCGAGAAGGACGGGGAGAGCCGCATCGTCGTTGTCGCTGGCCTCGAAAGCGAAAGCGCCCGGCGCAAGACCGCCATCGCCATGATGGACGAGGCCTTCGAGGCTTTCGAGACCCGTACCCTGCTGTCGCCCGGGGCGATCGTCGGCACGGCCGAGATCTTCGCTGGTCGCACCGACACGGTTCCCCTGCGGATCGACCAGGATCTGACCTTCACCATGCACAAGAAGAAGCTTGCGGGGGCCGAAGCCGAACTCATCTATGATGGTCCCCTGCGCGCGCCTGTCAGGGAAGGCGACCAGGTCGCCGTCCTCCGGCTGTCGATCCCCGGCGAAGAAACCCGGGACTATCCTCTTTATACGGCGCAGAGCGTTGGCGGTCTCAACCCTGCGGAGAAGATTGCCCTTGGCCTGCGCGCGCTCTTCACGCCCCCGGCCGAGGCTTCCCAGTGACCTTCATTACCTTCGAAGGTCCCGAAGGCGCAGGCAAGAGCACGCAGATCAAGGCCCTCGCAGCCGCGCTGCGCGAAGCGGGTCACGAGGTCACCCTGACCCGCGAGCCCGGCGGCGCGGAGGAGGCGGAGGCCCTGCGTGAGCTGCTTCTCTCGCCTGGCAGGAACTGGAGCCCGCTGGCCGAAGCGCTTCTGATGAACGCGGCGCGCGACGCCCATTTGCGGCAGACGATCCTCCCGGCTTTGGGGCGCGGGGAGGTGGTACTCTGCGACCGGTTTTTCGACTCGACCCGCGCCTATCAGGCGGTGGTCGGCGAGGAGATCCTGGAGCCGCTTCACAGGGCCGTGGTCAGCCGGATGCCGGAGCTGACCATGCTTCTGGACCTTCCGGCGGAAACAGGGCTTGCGAGGGCCAAGGCACGCGGCGCCGCAGACCGGTTCGAGCGCAAGGGCCTCGCCTATCACGAAGGGGTCCGGCAAGCCTTCCTCGCGATCGCCGATGCCGAGCCCGAGCGCGTTGTCGTGGTCGATGCGGCGCAGGACATCGCCACTGTGACAAAAGACATCCGCAAGGCGGTTCACCTTCGCCTCCCCGCCCTGCTAGGACCGGGCGATGGAGACGCTCCTTCCGCCTGAACAGATCGAGGATTTCCTCGCCGCGCCGCGCACCCGCCTCGCTATCGAGCAGGTCCTGCAGCAGGACGCGGCGCGCGGCGGCTTCATCCTGACAGGACCGGACGGGGCAGGGAAGGCGAGCCTCGCCTATCTTCTGGCGATGACCGTGCTGAGCGGCGGCGAACGCCTTGGTGAAACCGACCCCAAGGTGCGGGCGATGATTGCCGCGGGCAGCCACCCGGATCTGCGCGTGCTGCGGCGGACCGAGAACGAAAAGACCGGCAAGCTTCGCCAGGACATCAGCGTCGATCAGGTCCGCGAGGTCATCGCAAGGATGCATCAGCGTTCCGTCAGTGGACGGTCTATCGTCATCGTCGACCTTGCCGATGAGCTCGGGCGGTCAGCTGCGAACAGCCTTCTCAAGCTTCTCGAAGAGCCGCCGCAGGGCGCTGCGCTCTTCCTTCTGTCGCGGGCACCGTCACTGCTTCTCCCCACGCTTCGCAGCCGTTGCCGCAAGATCACCTTGCGCCCCGTTGCCGAAGACGCGCTGGCATCCTGGCTGTCGAAAAAGACCGGCGAGCCTGCCGCTGTCGCCGCTGAAGCGGCGCGGCAGAGCAGCGGCGCGCCCGGCTATGCGCTGCGGCTTCTCGTGGGCGAAGAACAGGAGGCGGCAAAGCTCGCGGACAGCTTCGACAGGGCCGTTGCGGGCAAGGCCGACCTTCTCGCCGCGGCGCGAAAGTTCGCTGCCCGGGACACCGAAAGACTGGCGGAGGAAGCGCAGCGCCTGATCGTTGCCCGGCTGCGGCGCTCACTGACCGACCCGAAGGCAGGGGATGGCGAGAAACGCCGCTATCTTGCCGCCCATGACGAGGTGAGCAGCCTGTTCGCCAATGCAGGCACTGCCGACAGAACGCAGACGGTCTATCTCGCCGGTCTCGCCATTCGCAACGCCATGGAGCGCGCATAGTCATGTGGGTCGATAGCCACGTCAATCTGCATGGAGAGCGTTACGAAGAGGATCTGACCGAGGTCATTCAGCGTGCCAAGGAAGCCGGTATCGGCGCCATGCTGATGATCTCCGACCGGCTCGAAAGCATACCGGCCATCGCGGCGCTCGCGGAGCGGGACCCGGCCTTCACCCGCAGCGTCGGTGTCCATCCCCACCACGCCAAGGATTTCGAGGACCTGACCACCGAGGACCTGATCGAGCTGGCAGCGCCTGGAAAAGTCGTCGGGATCGGTGAATGCGGCCTCGATTACCACTACGAATATTCGGACCGCGCCGCGCAGAAGAAGGTCTTCGCGGCCCATATCGAAGCGAGCCAGGAAACCCAGCTCCCGCTGATCGTTCACACGCGCAACGCGGACGACGACATGCAGGCGATGCTGGAAGCGGCCTACGGACGAAAACCGTTTCCGCTGCTTCTTCACTGTTACACCTCGGGTGCGAAGCTGATGCAGGCGGGGCTTGAAATGGGCGGATATGTGGCATTCTCCGGCATCGTCACCTTCAAGAAGGCAGACGATGTCAGGGCACGCGCCATGGAAGTGCCGCTCGACCGCTTACTGATCGAAACGGACTGCCCCTATCTCGCGCCGGTACCGCACCGGGGACGGCGCAACGAGCCTGCCTATCTTCCTGAGGTCGGCATCAAGCTGGCGGAGATCCGCGGGGAGGATGTCGAGACGCTCGAGCGGGCGACCACGGAGAACTATTTCAAGCTCTTCAAACGGGCCCCGCGGCCATGAAGCTGCGCGCCATCATTCTTGGCTGCGGCAGCTCTGGCGGCGTGCCCCGCATCGGCGGAGAGGATGGACGCGGCAATTGGGGTGATTGCGACCCGAGCGACCCGCGCAACCGCCGCAGCCGATGTTCGGTCGTCATTCAGCGTGCCAATGAGCGCGGTACTTTCGAGGGCGAGCTGACCACACTTCTCATCGATACCTCCCCGGACATGCGCACACAGCTCATCGATAATGCGATTCCGCATGTCGACGCCGTGGCAATCACTCATGACCACGCCGACCAAACCCACGGTATCGACGACCTGCGCGTGGTGGCGATCAACAGAATGAAGCGTGTTCCGGTCTACCTGTCGGACCGCACCGCGCCGATCCTGCCCGAGCGGTTCCGCTATGCGTTCGAGCAGCTCGAAGGTTCGGGCTATCCGCCAGTCCTTGAACGTCTGCCTCTGCCGGAAGACGGCGAGACCGTGACGATTGACGGTCCGAGCGGCAGCATTCCGCTCACACCGTTTCTCCAGCACCATGGGGAGGTGCCCTCCCACGGCTTTTGTTGCGGGCCGATCGCCTATTCGGCCGATCTCAACGATCTTTACCCTGAAAGCTGGTCGGTGGTGGAGGGGGCCGATGTCTGGATCATCGACGCCCTGCAGTACCGGCCGCATGTCAGCCACCTGCATCTGGTCAAGGCGCTGGAGTTCCTGGACCGCGCGCGGGTGAGAAGGGGGGTTCTCACCAATTTGCATGTGGTGATGAACTACGAGACGGTGGCGGCAGAGACCCCCGAACATGTTACTCCGGCCCATGATGGGCTCATCATCGAGGCTAAGGGTTAGCCGACATGAAAAACGGCGCCGGAAGGTCCGGCGCCGTCTTGGATCTTATTGTCCGAGTTCGGTCGGATAAGCCGGCGCCTCATCGGGGACCGGGCTTTCGGTGCTGCCGATCCGTTTCATCGCTTCTTCGATGCCGGCTTCGAGCTGGCTGTCGCGGCCTTCGTTCGCGATAACCGGATTGAGTTCGACACGGATATCCGGTGCCACGCCTTCGTTCTCGATCGTCCACTCGTCATCGGCGTCGATGAAGCGGAAGTTCGGAACGGTCAGGAACCCGCCATCGATCAGGTTCGGGTTGGCGTAGATGCCGATGAGACCGCCCCACGTCCGGGTACCGATCAGCGGCCCAAGCTCTTCCTCGCGGAAGGCATAGGGCAGGAAATCGCCGCCGGAACCTGCGTCCTGGTCGATCAGCATGACCTTGGGCCCGTAATGGGCACCGCCCGGGGTCTGCCACATCTCGCCTTGGCGGTCCTTCCAGCTTGCGAGGTAGGAGCGCTTCAGGACATCGGTGACATAGTTCGCAGCCTGACCGCCATTGTTGCCGCGTTCGTCGATGATCAGCGCTTCCTTGTCCGTCTGCGGGAAGAACATGCGGTTGAACATGCGGTAGCCGGTCGTGGTGGTATCGCGCATGTAGACATAACCAACCTTGCCGTCGGATTGTTCGTCCACGGTACGGCGGTTATCCTCGATCCAGGACCAGAGGCGGGTGAAGAACTCGCTGCCCGTCGGTTTGACCGTTACCACCCGCAGACCGGAGCCCGAAGCGCTGTCTGCGACACCGAGGGCGATCTGCTTGCCGGTCGTGCCCTGAAGGTACTGGAAGATGTTGTCGTTCTCACCAAGAGGCTGTCCGTTCACGGTCAGGATGTAGTCGCCTTCCTCGATGTCGAGGCCCGGCTCGGCAAGGGGTGCCTCGATGAAGGGATTCCAGAGCTCTCCGGTATAGATCCGCTTGATGCGGTGAGCGCCGTTCTCGAAGGCGATATCCGCACCCAGAAGACCGACGCCCGGTCCCTTGTCGCTATAGCCATCACCGCCGCCGACATTGTTGTGACCGACCTGCATCTCGGCGATCATCTGGACGAGGACCTTGTTGAGATCCGCCCGGCGGCCGACATGCTCGAGGAGGGGCTCATACTTCTCGCGCACCGCGTCCCAGTCGAGGCCATGCATGTTCGGGGCGTAGAAATACGCCTCTTCCATGCGGTGCACATCGTTGAAGATCTGCTGCCATTCCTCACGCGGATCGATCATCACCTTGAGGCCCGAGGTATCGACGGGCTTCGGTTCGCCCCCCGCTTCGGCCGGAAGGGTCAGGAGCTGACCGTTACCCTTCGAGGCGAGGACGGTCTTGCGGTCGTTGCTGATCGTGAAGGATGCGACGCCGTCCATGACGCTGGACGCTGCCTTGTCCTTCATGGAGTAACGCATGAGGGCGTTGTTGGCACCGTAAGGCGTGCCCGGCGGCGGGGTGGTGGCGCCGGGCTGCTCCTGCATCAGGTAGAGGACATCGCCATTCGCCGCGACCTCGAGGCTTCTATAGGCGGCCTCCGGAACGGGAAGGCCCACGATGCGGCGCACGAGGCCGTCACGATCGAGCTCGACCTTGGCGTTCTCGTTGGCTTTTTCCTGCTCTTCTTTCTCTTCCTCCTCGGATTTCTCTTCCTCGCCGCTATAGGGCTCATCACCCTTTTCGTCAGCGTTCGGAAGACGGTCCTCGTCGTTCAGCACGGCGACGTAGATACCTGCGCGGTAATTCTGTTCCTGTGAAGAAAGGTCCAGGCCGACCTGCGCCGGGCCGGAGTTCACCGAGGCGGTGAAGTAAAGATACTTGCCGTCAGGGCTGAAGGCGGGCGAGCCGACATCGGCAATGCCGTCAGAGACGGTGAAGCTGCTGCGGCCATTGCTGTTGAGGTCGAAGAGCACGAGATCGCGCATGAAATTCGGCTGCTCGACGGTCGCGGCCAGCCAGCGTCCATCGGGCGAGATTGCAACGCCGTAGCCTTCCCGGCGGGCGGCGGTGGTCAGGGTGCGGACCTGCCCGCTTTCCGTGTCGATAACATTCAGGTTCAGCCCGTTGTCCTCGAAAACGATGGTCTTGCCGTTGGGCGTCCAGCCGAGAATGAAGTTGAAGCCTTCGCCCAGCTCGAAGGTCTTCACCTCCGAAGGGTCGCCTTTGAGGAGCGACGAGATGAACTTCATGCCGTCGGTGATCTTCGCCCGTTCGGCTTCCCCGTCATAGACCTGCGGACGGATGATGAGGCGCTGGTTCTCGCCATCGTCGTGGACATAGGTGATCCGCTGGCCGTCCGGGGACCACATCGCCGTATAGGCGCGGTCGCCGCCTTCGGGCGTCAGGATGCGGGGCGATCCCTCGTCGAGGGGCACGGTGAAGACATCGCCGCGCGCCGTCAGCACGGCACGCTTGCCGGTGGGCGACAGGCTCGCATCGGTGATCATCCCGGCGGCATCGCGCATGCCGGGCTGGGCCTGGGGCAGGTCGGTCTTGATGGTGATCGAAAGGGGGGTCGTCTCCCCGCTTTCGAGGTCATAGAGCTTGAGGCGGCCGCCGACCTCATAGATGACCGTGTCGCCGTGAAGCGAGGCGGAGAAGATGTCCCAATCCTCTTCGTCGGTCAGACGCTCGACGTCCTGGCCTTCGCTGTAGCGGTAGAGGTTGAAGCGCTCTTCATCTCCGCGGTCCGAGAGGAAGACCACGTCATCGCCGTGCCACATCGGATAGATATCGGTGACGCGGTCGCCCGGGATCGTCGCCCAGTCATCGCCGCCGACGGAGAGGATGTTGATCGAAGGCGCCGTGCCGCCGCGATAACCGCCCCAGCCGGCAGCGCCGCCGAACAGGCCGCTATAGGCCGGGTCGTGAGCGATATAGGCGAGCTGCTCACCGTTCTCATCATATTGACCCTGGAAGAACCGCGCCGCCATTTGCCGGGTGGGAAGGCCGCCTTCGATCGAAACGTGGTAGAGCTGGTTCGTGGCGCGGTTGTCATTGGCCATCCGGCCCGAAGAGAAAGTCACCACGCTGCCGTCCGGCGTCCAGCCGCGCACGTGGTCCGCGGACGGATGGTAGGTCAAGCGCTTTGGCTGACCGCCATCGGCGTCGACGATGTAGACGTCGAGATTGTTCTCGTAGGCTGCGTTGAAAGCGATCTGGCTGCCATCCGGCGAGAAGACCGGGTTGGTTTCGGATGCCTGGCCGGAGGTCAGCCGCCGCGGATTGGTGCCGTCGCGATCGGCCAGCCAGATGTCGCCGGCATAGGTAAAGGCAATGCGATCCTCGCTGATCGCCGGATCGCCGAGCAGCAAGGTTTCCGCGCTCGCCGCGCCGCAAAGAAGCCCCAGCGCCAGCGCGCTGGAAGTGATTGTCCGTTTCATGGCGTTCCCACATCGTTGTTCTTCGATAAGGCGTAACGTGGAGAACCTTGCGGATCAATCAAGAATGATGCTCACGAATTCAGGAGGGACCATCCTCGGGCCCGACTTCCAATAATTTGCGACAACATCGATTGTACGATAGACCTATCGGCGCTGTGGTCGCGCCCCGCCGAAGTCAATACCGAAGAGATGCTCGAGGGATGTGCGCGGCAGATCCTTCTTCACCGGGTCATGGGCTGTCAGATTCACGGCCTTCAGAATCACCCTTTCGATCTCTAGCCGCTCGCCACTCGGCACGATATCGAAGTCGAGGACATTGATGCCGCAGAGGTCCTGCTCGAAGTGACTGACTGCACCAAGCCCGCCGCCGGTCAGGTGAGCCAGAAGAATGCGGTTCACGCCTTCATGAGCGACCAACAGCGCGGTGCGCCAGGCATGCTCGAAGAGCATCTCGTCCAGCCCTCGGACGATGCGCTTTTCGGCCTCGGCGAATTCCTCGCCACCCGGCAGGAACGACGCCCCCGGCGCATCGGCGTCGTCGAAACTGAACGCGAGGCGTGCGGCGAGTTCCTCGGCCGTTTCGACCTCGACCTTCCCGCCCCTGATTTCGGCAAAGGCCGGGAGCGCCGTGGGCCGGCTGTCGATCTTTGCGTTTTCGAGGACCAGCTCGGCCGTTTCCTTCGTCCGCGGCAGGCCGGAGTGAAAGCTGCGGTCCAGCCGGATACCGGCGAGAAGCTTGCCTGCTCGCTCTGCCTGACCGCGCCCTTCGTCGGTCAACGGGACGGCGGTGAAGTCGGTGAGCCCGGGCGCGAAGTAATCCACATGGCCGTGGCGCATGAGATAGAGGCGCCTGCGTCCGGTTGTTCCTTCGGCCATGGATCGGTTCCTTTTCTTTGGCGCAGGGTGAGCGCGGCCCGTTGCAGGACTCGGTTTCTACCTTTACGCTACTTCATATAAGGGATGCGCCGACCCTGTCGCCGGGTCATGATGGTGCAGGCGAAGGGGCTTCTCGGGAGAGTATCGGCGGTGCGTGGGCGCAATATTCTTGCTGTATGTCTGGCGGTTGCAGGGGCGTTCTATGCCCTCCTGTTCACCTATCAGACCAGCATGCACCCGCCCGCAACCTGGAGCCGTTTCGAGGCACTGAATGCCGCGGGGCACCACGCTCGCGCGGCGCGCTATGGCGAGAGCTATTTCAAGGATTTCTACGAGGCGGACGGCGCGGCGGCGGACAAGCTCGACGAGCTGATCGACCTGGCGGACGCCCATTACTGGGGCGGCAGCCGCAAGCGCGCCATCACCCATTATGAAGTCATTCTCGGCGAAACCGCGCCGGGAAGACTGACCGACGACCAGCGTATCGAAATCCGCCGCCGGATCGCCGAGATGGCCCTTCTGGAAGGGGACGCCGCCAGGGCCGCCCTCATCGCGGCGCGCTTTCTCGAGCGTTCGGGCGATGCGGTTGCGACTTCGAACAGCGTCATTCTGGGCAAGGGCGACGATCAGTTCCTCGAACTCGTGGACGGACTGAGAACCGGGTTCACCGATGCGCTGCCCGCCGATGGCGAGACCAGCACGATCGACGGTGACAGGTCCTATCTTCTCAAGGCCGCAGACGCGATGACCGCCGTAGGCGGTTATTACTCGCTCGAAGCCGACGGGGTCTATGCCGCGGCCGGGCTTCTCGCCGCCGCCTATTCGGTCCGGATGGAGCAGCTCGGTCCAGACCATGAAGACAGCGTGCAGACCGCCCTCCTCCTCGCGCCGGTCTATGAGCGGATCGACCGGCTGTCCGATGCCGAGGCGCTCTACGAGATGGTCTTCCAGGCCCAGGAACGGGCCCGCGGCCCCAACAATCCGGAGCTCAGCCTCTATATCCGGCTCCTTTCCGGCATCTATGAGCGGCAAGGCCGGCTAACCGAGGCGGAGGCGCTGAACCGCCACATGCGAAGGATCTTCCGCGACGCCTACGGTGCGCAGCGTTACGCCGCGAACCGTTCGCGCGACCGGCTCTTCGATATCAACCGGCCGGTCTCGCCGCAGTTTCCCCTCGACGACAGCTATGTCCCGCCGGATCTCGTGAAGGCCGTCAGCTTCGACGTCCCGCTTTCAAAGCCGCCCCATGCCGAGGAAATGCAGCTACGCAAGGCGTCGATCGACGGCACGTCCATGCCCGAACAGCTCGACCGCCTGCTCGATGCCTGCAGCGGACCCGGTGAGCGGCTTTCCCTGCGCTCGGCCTACCGCAGCCACACAACCCAGGTGGGCCTGCATCAGCGCAACGGCGACAAGGGCACTGTGGCGCATCCCGGGACCTCCGAGCACCAGCTCGGCCTTGCCGTTGATGTGGACGTGAACCGCCGTTTCATGCGGGCCACCGACCGGGCCTATGCCTGTTTCGAGAAGAAGGCCTGGCAGTACGGCTTCATTCTCAGCTTCCCGCCCGAGAACAGCTATCTGCCCGGTCAGAACAGCTACGAGCCGTGGCACTGGCGCTTTGTCGGGCCGCGGACGGCGCTTCTCTATCGGGAAATCGGGCCGTGGGGCATGCCGCAGGAATTCTTGAGCGCCCTGCCCTGTTACGAAGAGCGCGCCCTTTCCGGTCTCTTTTTGGACCGCGAACGGGGCGATGTGTGCCTGCAGGACATCGAGGCCGAAGCCGACGAGAAACGGGGAACGTAATGCCGAACTATGCGCTACGCGCCCCTCTCCGCATCGCGCTGGTCGGCCGCGCCCCTGACCGCAAATGGCGTCGGACGCTCGACGATCCGCAGATGATCTTTCCGCAGAGCGGCCCTTATGACGTCGCCTTCGCCGACCTGACTGGGGCGGACGATGTCGACGAGGCGATCGAGGCCGCCGAGGGTGAAGCGGGCGCGTTGCCCGTGGTTGCGCTGATCGCTCTTTCGGACCGGCTCCCTTCCAAGGAGCACCCGCGGACCACGCTCGTCCGCCTGCCGGGGAGCGGCTATGCACCACTCGTTCAGGCCTTGAAGAGGGCCGGCTCGCAGTGGCTCTACGGCCAGGCCGTGGGCCTTCGCTACCGCGCGATGATCGCGCTCGGCCATCCCTTCGCCGCAAGCCGCATCGACAATGAAAATGGCCCGGCCGCGCTTCTCAGCGATCCGCGGGTGGATATCGGCCCGATCCTTTCCGAGTTCTCCTGGCGGCAGGTGATCTGTCCGCTGACGTCGAGCCATACCTTGCGGCTTCTGGAAGGTGACCATGCCAGCGCTCTTCTGATCCACCTGGGCGACGGGCTCGAGCATCGCCTGCCCGTTCTCAAGCTCATCCGTCGGCAGAGCGACCTCAGCGAGCTGCCGGTCGGGGTGATCTCCGAGCGCTGGACCGAAGAAGCGGCGAAGCCCTGGCTCGACGCAGGTGTGGATCTGATCGCGCATACTGACGAGGTCGGTCCCGTGCTGACCAACCTCAGTGCGGCGAGCCGCCGTTTCAAGGCGCAGCGCGCGGCGCGCTATTCTCTGAGTGCTTCGGGAATATCGGACTGCGGAACGCCCTCGCCGCTCTGCGGCCTCAAGACCTTCCGCCAGATCGTGCAGGAGCATAGCGCAGTCGGTGACCCCGTCGCATACGGCATGCTGCAGCTCAGGACCGAGAACGGCGCCGCGGTCCATGACATCGACGAGGCGGTGGTCTATCTCGCCATGGCACTCACGCCGATCGACATGGCCTGCCGTCCTCGCCCCGACCTCTTCATGGTCGCGATGCCCTATGCCGACCGCCACTATGCAGGTCGCACCACGCGGACCCTCGCGACTTTGATCGAAGACCTCAAATTCGGCGACGACGCCGAGCCTGCTCTGCTTGCGGCTCATATCGCGGTTTTCGACCGCGCAGCCGATCCGAAGGAGGCCGAACGCCTCCTGACGGCCGAGATTGAAACCAAGGCCCTGCGCCGGGTCCTGGCCTAAGCTGCCTTCTTCGCCTCCTCGGCGATCTCCACAAGAACGTTCAGTACGCGGCGGCAGCCTTTCAGGCGGGCCTTGTCGTCAGCCCAGACCTGTTTGAAGACGAGCTTCTGGTCGGGCCGCAGCTTCATGTCATAGGGCGTCTCGGAGAGGTACCGCACCAGCCCGGCGGGGTTGGGGAAGCGCTCGCGGAAGGTGACGACAGCGCCTTTCGGCCCGGCATCGATCTTCGCCACCTCGGCCCGGCGGCACAGCGCCTTGATGCCGACGATGTCGAGAAGCGCTTCCACCTCACGCGGCAAGGGACCGAACCGGTCAATCAGCTCAGCCGCGAAAGCGTCGATCTCTTCCTTGGTCGCGGCATCGGAAAGCCGCCGGTAGAGCGACATGCGGACATCGAGATCGGCGACATAGCTGTCGGGAATGAGCACAGCGGTGCCGATGTTGATCGATGGCGACCAGGTTTCCTCGGCCGCCTCGCCGTCCCGCATTTCGGCTACCGCCTCCTCCAGCATATGCTGGTAGAGCTCGACGCCGACCTCCTTCACGGTACCCGATTGCTCTTCACCCAGAAGATTGCCAGCGCCGCGAATGTCAAGGTCGTGGCTCGCGAGTGTGAAGCCCGCGCCAAGGGTGTCGAGGCTCTGCAGCACCTTGAGGCGCTTCTGCGCGCCCTCGGTCATCTTCTTGCGGGGGCTGGTCGTAAGGTAAGCGTATGCGCGCTGCTTGGCCCGGCCAACCCGGCCCCTGATCTGATAGAGCTGGGCGAGGCCGAACATGTCCGCACGGTGAACGATCAGTGTGTTGGCCGTCGGCACGTCGATCCCGCTCTCGACGATGGTGGTAGCGAGAAGGACATCGAACTTGCCCTCGTAGAAGGCGGTCATGATGTCTTCGAGTTCGCCCGCCGCCATCTGGCCGTGGGCCTTGCGGAACTTGACCTCGGGCACTTGCGTCTCCAGCCATTCCGCCACCCCGTCGATGTCGGAAACCCGCGGGCAGACGTAAAAGCTCTGCCCGCCCCTGTAATGTTCGCGCAGCAGGGTCTCGCGGGCGACAACGCTGTCGAAGGGCCCGATCGTGGTTCTGACCGCAAGGCGGTCCACCGGCGGGGTGGCGATGATCGAGAGGTCGCGGATGCCGGACATGGACAGTTGCAGCGTCCGGGGAATGGGCGTCGCCGTCAGTGTCAGGACATGTGTGTCCCCGCGGTATTCCTTCAGACGCTCCTTGTGCTTCACACCGAAGTGCTGCTCCTCGTCGATGATGAGGAGGCCGAGGTCACGGAAACCGACCTGCTTCGACAAAAGCGCATGGGTGCCGATGACGATATCGACGCTACCGTCCTTCAGCCCCGCCCGCGTGGCCGACGCTTCTTTGGTACTGACGAAACGGGAAAGCTGCCGCACATTGAGGGGGAAGCCTGCGAACCGTTCGGCGAAGGCCTTGGCATGCTGCCGCGCCAGAAGTGTCGTGGGGCAGATGAGGGCCACTTGCCGTCCGCTCATCGCAGCGACGAAAGCGGCCCGCATGGCGACCTCGGTCTTGCCGAAGCCGACATCGCCGCAGATCAGCCGGTCCATCGGACGGCCGGAAGCAAGATCGCTCAGCGTGTTTTCGATCGCAAGAAGCTGGTCGTCGGTCTCGGCATAGGGGAAGCGGGCACAGAACTCGTCATAGATGCCCTCGGGCGTCGCCAGCACTTCCGCCTTCTTCGCTGCCCGTTTGGCCGCGACGGCGATGAGCTGCTCCGCCATCATCTTGATGCGTTCACGCATCTTCGCCTTGCGGACCGACCAGGACGCGCCGCCGAGCTTGTCGAGGGGGTGGTTCGGGTCGTCCGAGCCGAACCGGGAGAGAAGCTCGATGTTCTCGACCGGCAGGTACATCTTGCCGCCGTGATAGACGAGCTGGAGGCAGTCGTGAGGCGCGCCCTGAATCTCGAGCGTTTCAAGTCCTTCGTAGCGGCCGACGCCCTGGTTCACATGCACCACGAGGTCGCCCACAGAGAGCGAGCTGGCCTCGGTGAGGAAATTCTCCGCCCGTTTGGTCCTGGTCTTCCGCACGAGGCGGTCGCCCAGAATGTCCTGCTCGGCCAGGATAAGGAGATCATCCGTCTCGAAACCATGTTCGAGACCGAGGACGACCACCGGGACGTATTCCTCGTCGAGGCTCACCCGCTCCCAACTGTCGAGGGCGGCGAGCCCGGAGACATCATGATCTTCGAGCACGGTCTTGAGGCGGTCAGCCGACCCTCCGGTCCAGCCAGCGACGACGACGGTCTTATCGCGGCGCTTTTCCTCGATGAAGGCGGAAACCGCATTGAAGACGTTCTGGTTGCCCGAACGCTCTGCTGCGAAGCTGCGTCCCTGCTTCGCGCCGAAGTCGAAGGCGCGTTTGCCCGGGTCCGGAGAAAAGGGCGAGAGCTGCCGGAGGGCAGCGCTCTGCAGCTCCTCTTTCCATTCATCCCGGCCAAGATAGAGCGCATCGGGCTTCAAAGGCCTGTAGGGAACGGTCTCGATGCTGACCTTCTCGCCTGCGCGCATATCCTCCGCGCGCGCTTCGTAGTAGTCCTCGATCTGCTTGAAGCGCTCTTCCACGGCTTCGGACCCGAGGTGGTCGAGGAACAAGAGCCCCTCCCCCACATAGTCGAACAGCGTCCCCATCTCCTCGTAGAAAAGCGGCAGCCAGTGCTCCATGCCTGCCTGCCTGCGGCCTTCGCTCACCGCCTCGTAGACCGGGTCGTCGCCCGGGGTCCCGAAGCGTTCGAGATAGCCCTTGCGAAACCGGCTGATGTTTTCGTCGTTGAGCAGGACCTCCGACGCCGCTGTCAGGTCGATCCCCTTGCGCTGCTGGGTCGTCATCTGACTGACGGGATCGAAGGCGCGGATCGACTCCAGGGTATCGCCGAAGAAATCGAGGCGGAGAGGCTCTTCCGTACCCGGCGGGAAGAGATCGAGGAGTCCGCCCCGCACCGCGAACTCGCCGGGCTCCCGCACGGTCGACGCGCGGCCATAGCCATTGGCGAGGAGGTAGGCGATGAGGTCGTCCATCTCCAGGGTCGAACCCGGTTTCGCCCTGAAGCTCGCGGTGCGGATGAGTTCGCGGGACAAGGTACGCTGAGTGATCGCGGTCACCGTCGTCACCACGATGAGGGGTGCGCCCTCCTTGCGGGCAGCGAGACTGGCCAGGGTCGAGAGGCGCTCGGCCACCACGTCGGTGCCGGGCGACATCCGGTCATAAGGCAGGCAGTCCCATGCCGGGAAACGCAGTACCGGCACCTGCGGCGCGAAGAACCTCAGTGCTCCTATCATGGCGGCGGAGCGTCCGGCATCGCGGGTCACGGCGGTGACGACGCCCTTCGCTTCCTTCGCGGCTTCGGCTACCAGCAGCGCATCGGCCCCCTCCGGCGCGCCGTGCACGGTCATGTGCCCCCTGGGCGCGAAAGCCTCGGCCTTGCCGATGATCGGATTGGCGGATGTCAGGGCCATCGTCTCGTCCTCAAACGCAAAAGCGCGACTGCCAGAAGGCAAGCCGCGGGAAACGGGCCCGTTACGCCGAGCCGACCCGAAGGGCAACGCGTCAGCTTGCCAAGGGTTCAATTCGGACTGGCGGGCTAGAGTCGGCGGGGGTTCTCAGCCGGTGCACCAAGCCGCAGATCGCTCGCGGCCACGACATAGATCGTCAGCTCGAGCGCCCGGCCCTTCGAGACATTGGTCCCTGTGACCGTGCCGAAGCTGCGCAGCGGAAAGGTGCCGATCTCGGCCGCGAATGCCTCGGTCTCGCGCCGGTCGACAATGGCGACCCGGCAAGAAGGATCTTCGAGGAGGAACGCGGCAGCCCCTGCCCCGTCGGTCAGCTCGGTCTCCGTGCCGAGATAGAAGACGTTGGACGGCTCGCGATAACCGGCGGTGGCAAAGCGCAGGTCCTCGCACCCCTCGATCCGGGAGGCGACCTCCCACACCGTGTGCGAGGGCCACATCTCCTTGAAGCGCGGTACGGCGCCTTCGCCGAGGGCGCCGTAGAAGAGGATCGCGGCCCCTGCCGCCCAGGCGACCGAGGATGGTTCCGGGCGCCGCAGCAGGATCAGGCCCGCAACGATCGTCAGGACGACCGATGCGTAGAGCGCGATGTTCCAGAGGCTGAACGGATCACCATCGAGATCGTCGATGCCGATGTAGGCAGCCGCCAGAAGCGCCGCGCCGCTCAGGGCGAAGACCAGCATTCCAAGAGCGTGCAGCCAGCGCCAGCGCGATGCGAAGATCTCTGACGCATCCCGAAGCCCAAGGCCGCAGAGAAGCGCAAGGGCCGGATAGACAGGCAGCACGTAGTGGGGAAGCTTGGTGCCGACGATCTCGTAGAGGACGAAGAAGGGCAGAAACCAGGCGAGAAGGAAGACGACCGCAGGCTCTTTCCGCCGCCTGAATGACGCAGCGATGGCGAGGCCGAGAAAGATCGAGCCTGGCCAGAAGAGAACCGGAAGAAGGCTGGTGTGATAGAGAAGCCAGCCGCCGTGATCGTCGTCGCCTTCGGCAACCTTGCCCAGAAGCGCGTGCCCGATCGATTCGCGAAGGAACTCTCCGTCGGTCTGGATGGTGATGAGGGCAACCCAGGTCAGGCCCACCACCGCGAGAACCAGAAGCCCCGGCAGGATGCGCAGCCTTGCAAGAGCGCGCCAGTCCCGCATGACGATCACGTAGGCAAGGATCGTCAGGACCGACATGATGGTGATGATCGGCCCCTTGATGAGAACCGCGAGGCCACTGGCGAACCAGAAGAGAAGCGGCCAGCCGAAGAACCGCCCTTTCGGCGTGCCCTTCGGCAGGGTCAGGATCTTGAAGAGCGCCAGATGGGCAAAGACGCCCGCAGCGGTGAGCATGCTGTCGGTCTTCGCCATCCGCGCATCGGCCCCTGCGAGCAGGGTGAAGCCGAATATCCCGCCCGCAACCGCGCCCCACAAGCCGCCATAGATGCGCGCCCCGATCATCGCCGTGCCGAGGGAAGCGAGGAGGATGCCGGCGAAGCTTGGCAGGCGGTAGGCGCCGATCGGCGCGTCCGGGCCGCCGAAGGCCTGGGTCGCGGCGACCTGCATCCAGTAGATTCCCGCGGGCTTCACGTAGCGCGGCTGCTCCTGAAACCGGATGTCGATATAGTCTCCGGTCTCCATCATCTGGGTCGCGGCCTGGCTATAGCGGGCCTCGTCGCGGTCGGTGACCGGCATGGTCCACTGGCCGGGATAGACTGCGAGGGTGACGAACAGGAGAAGCAGGAAGGCTGCGCCTGGTCCCAGCCGCGAGAAGCTTCGATCTGCCGTGCCGAGCGTGTGAGCTGTCATTGCACCGGCGTCTCTGGCGGAAGGATCTGACCTCGGCTGGGGATGTGGGTGCGTTTCATCAGCCATTTAACGCCCATGAGATCGAAGAAGCCGGCAACGGCGCGTCCGAAATTCGAATATTTGGAGACACCGGTCTGCCTTGGCCGGTTCACCACCGGGACCCACCGCGCTTCATAACCGAAATGCTTGGTCCAGGCGGGAAAGTAGCGGTGAAGGCTGTCATAGAACGGCATGGCGAGGAACAGCGGCTTGGGCATCAGCTTGAGGCCGCAGGCCGTGTCGGGACAGTCATCATCGAGAAGCCGTTTGCGCAGGCCGTTGGCGAGGCGCGATGCGGTTTTGCGGCTGTCGCCATCGGTGCGGTTCTGCCGCCAGCCGCCGATCAGGCCAACCTGTCCTATGGCGCCGAGGTCAACCTCCTCGGCCATCCGAACGAGGTCGGCGGGATCGTCTTGTCCGTCTCCGTCCATCGTTCCAAACCATAGTGTGCGGGTGTGAAGAACCCCTGTGCGCAAGGCGGCGCTCTTCCCGGCGCGGTTATCGTGACGAATAACCGAGACTCGGTTGCTGGCTGCAGCTTTCGCCGCCTCGGCCGTGCCGTCACTGGAGCCATCATCCACGACGATGATCGGCGCAGCCAGTCTTTCGCTGGCGCCAAGGGTTTCCTCAATCAACGCGGCGATGCTCTCGGCTTCGTTGAAGCATGGAATCACGATGGTGAAGGTCGCGTCGGGCATCACTTCCGTTCCGTGCGGGAGAATACCTGCGATACGGTTTCGCGCCGGGGCGAGCAACACCAAAGGGTTCGCCTCAACCGGGGACGTCCTGGCGGTTGCTCAGGCTTCGCATGATGGAAAGGCGGAAAACCCAGACCTGTCAGGGGACTGCCGTCGAGAATTCGGGTCTTCTCTTACCGCGGGATCGTCGCCGCAACGTCGAAGGCCTGCATCCGCTCGAGGATGGGTGTGCGGTAGTTGTCCGGCGCCTCTTCACGTCCGATGATCCAGCCGAAGAGTTCCTGGTCAGGCACTTCGAGAAGAAGACGGAAATCCTCGGCCTCCTCGTCGCTCATGCCCGCGAGGTTTTCTTCGGCAAAACGGCCGATGACGATGTCGGCTTCTTTGAAACCACGATGCATGGCCCGGTAGAGGAGCCGCTTTTTTTCAGGTGTAAGCTGTGCTGACATGGCTGTTCGAATAACCCAATTGACGGACGGGCGCCCTGCGACGCAATGGGCGGGTTGCGCGCTTGGCGCAAGGGCAGCATATCCGCCACTCGAAGTTTGGAGATCCCGGTCTTGACCTACGTCGTCACCGACGCCTGCATCGCCTGCAAATACACGGACTGCGTCGAAGTCTGCCCGGTGGACTGTTTCTACGAGGGCGAGAACTTCCTCGTCATCAAGCCGGACGAGTGCATTGACTGCGGAGTTTGCGAGCCGGAATGCCCGGTGGATGCGATCAAGCCCGATACCGAGGATCCCGACGGCAAATGGGTCGAGATCAATTCGAAATACGCAGAGAGCTGGCCGAACATCACCATCGCCAAGGCGGCCCTCCCCGAGGCCGACGCGCTGGCGGACGTGGAAAACAAGCTCGAGACCCATTTCAGCCCCAATCCAGGGACCGGCGACGCAGGCTGAGGCGTGCTGGAATTTTCCAAGCCTTCATGCCGCACTGCACGAGACCTATGGAATTTTATGGAACTTTGTGCTATCTTGGACACATGATGAACGGGCACAAGGCGAGAGATGAGCTGTTCCCGAAGAATGGAACAGCTCCCGTCAGACCAGCGTTCGGTCATCAGTTCTACCGCGCGGGGAAGTCTCGCGAGACATTCCCGCATCCCGAGAGGACCACGGGTCCCTCGATAAGGTCAACAGCTGATCGCATGGAAAAACATCAGGCCGTTCACAATACCCCCTGCTTCGCAGCGGACGGCCTGCTCTGAGTTCCGTGTTCCATAATAGAGAAGGTAAACGTGGCTACTTCCAACACTGCGAACGCCCTGAAGGCGATCAAACCTGCTCCTGCGCAACTCAAGCCAAAAAAGGGCGAGGCCGCCGCTGCGGATGACAAGCCAAAGATCGCGCCGGCTCCGTTGCGCCCTGCCCTCAAGGTGGCCAAGCGCGCTGAGGCCAACCGCGACAAGAACCAGAAGTTCAAGGTCAACACCAACATCATTTATCCCGCTCACGGCGTCGGCTATATCACCGAGCTCGAGAAGCAGGAAATCGCCGGGATCGAGATCGAGCTTTTCGTCATCGACTTCGAGCACGAGAAGATGAAGCTGCGCGTTCCGGTCGCGAAAGCCGCCGCCGCGGGCATGCGCAACCTTGCGACCGCCAAGAAGGTCGACGAGATGATGACCCTCATCCAGGGCAAGCCGCGCATCAAGCGGACCATGTGGTCCCGCCGGGCGCAGGAATATGAGGCGAAGATCAATTCGGGCGACCTTCAGGCCGTCTGCGAAGTGGTGCGGGACCTCTTCCGTCCTGCTGACCAGCCCGAGCAGAGCTATTCGGAGCGCCAGCTCTTCGAACAGGCGCGTGAGCGTTTTGCCCGCGAAGTCGCTGCGGTTCGCAAGAAGTCGCTGGACGCCGCAATCGAAGAGATCATGACGAACCTCAACAAGCGCGCGAAAGCCGACGACTGATTTTCCCTGCTGAGCGACACGAAAAAGGCGGCCGTCGGGGGCCGCCTTTTTTATTGCGTGAGCGCGCGAGGCTTACTGGAACAGCGCGAGCACCGATTGCGGACGCTGGTTGGCGATCGAAAGCGCCTGGGTCGCCAGCTGCTCCTGCACCTGGATCGACTGAAGACGGCTCGATTCCTCGCTGAGATCCGCTTCGATCAATGAAGCCACGCCGAGATCGAGGCTGTCGGTCAGGTCGGCGAGGAAGTTCTGCCGGCTGTCGAGGGTCGCATCGAAGACGCCGACCACTGTCGAGGCGATGTTGATGCGCGCGATCAGCGTGTCGGCGAGGACGAAGCCGGCCTGGACATTCGCCCGCCCGATTTCGGACACCTCGATCTGGCGCGCAACGGCCCGGAAGCCCGAATCATTCGCGTATTCCCGAAGGTTCGCGTCCGAGAAGACCGCATCGGTGAGAAGGTCGCCGACTGTCGCGAAAGCCGTCGGGCCGCCAGCGACCTTCGAGCCGATATAGTCGAGAGGCGCCGCAGCGCCGGCGGGGGCAAGCGGACCCGTAGGCGCACCGATGGCACCGCCGATAGAGGTGATCTCGATCACATCCTTCTGCGTACCATCGGTGGCGACCTGGCCGAGATTACTGGCCGCGATACCAATCGAGTTCAGGAAGGCGATGTCGTCATCAGTGCCGAAGAAGCGGAAGGAATCGGGATTGGTCGGCGTCGATGTGGTGGGGATGTCGTCCGGGCCGCCCTGGGTCAGGTCGATCGAGCCGTCGCCATTGACGTCCAGCCGGTCTGCAAAGCCTGAATTGAACGCCCGGTAAAGCGCATCGAACTGCGCTTCGGCGACGGGTTGGCTATAGACCGCCGTAGCCACGCCTGCGAGGCGGGTGCTGTCGAGGTCCTGCCCTTGAAGGGTGAAGGTCGAAAGCTCGAACGACCCGTTGTTCCGGGTGATCGTGGTGGTCAGGGTGGTCGTATCGCTGCCCGACAGGAGGTTCACGCCGTTGAACGACGTGGCATCGATCTGGCCTTCGATCTGTTCGACGACCTGGCTGATCGCAAACTGGACCTCGGGCAATGCGGTGCCTGTCTGCGCTGTCGTCAAGGCCGTCTGGATCTGGTTGATGTCATCGGTGATGCCCGTCAGGCCCGCCGTCGCGGTCTTCGCGACATTCACCCCGAGGGTCAGGTTGTCCTTGAGGCCTTCCAGGACGGCGACGTCCCCCTTCACGGTCTGCGCGACCAGGAAGAACGCGGCGTTCTCCTTCGGGCTGCGGACTTTCAGGCCGGTGGAGATGCGGTCCTGGGTTTCCTGAAGGTTCGACTGGACCGAACGGAGGGTTCGAAGCGCGGTCTGCGCCGAGGCATTGGTCAAAAGGGATGTCATCGCGCGGAAGCTCCTCCTGTTCTCAAGATGTCAGGCACGCCTTCTGGCGGCCTTGGGCAACTGCCCGCACCATCAGGGCTATGGAGAACCGTTAAAAACGGAGTTAACGCGCGTTTACCCTCTCAGAGCCGCTGCTGACCATTTGCATCGCTCAGCGGCGCAGGGCAGAGCGAAAACGTGGAACTTCTGACGCTTCTCCCTCCCGTTCTGGCGCTGGCGCTCGCTTTCGCGACGCGGAACGTGATCCTGTCACTCATCGCAGGTCTCGCGCTTTCGGAGTTTCTGGTCCCCGGCCAGCAGTCGCTTTTCTTCTTTCCCGCGACCGTCGACCGAATCGTCTCCGTTCTGACCTCCAAGAATGACGCGCAGATCATTCTCTTCTGCATTCTCGTCGGCGGGCTCTTGGGCCTGATGCAGCGTTCGGGCGGCATTGCGGCGACGGTCTCGCGGCTCGTCCGGTCGGGAACCGTCGCCACCCCGCGCACGGCTTCTTTCGCCGCGGCCTTCGCGGGCATTCTGCTTTTCATCGAGACGAATATCAGTCTTCTCACCTCCGGCATTCTCGGCCGGCCGCTTTTCGACCGGCTTGGCATGAGCCGTGAGAGACTGGCCTGGATCATCGATTCGACATGCGCCCCGGTGAGCGTCCTGATCCTCGTGAACGGCTGGGGCGCCTATGCGCTGGGTCTGGTCGAGCCTTACGTGGGCCAAGGTGCGGTGAGCGTCGTTGCCGGGTCGATCCCGTTCAATTTCTACGCCCTTCTCACCGTGACCTTCGTCCTGCTCACGGCATGGACCGGTAAGCTCTTCGGACCGATGGCGCGGGTTTCGAGCTCCGCCCGATCGGGGGAGATCGCCGAAACCGCAACCAAGGCGCGCTATATGATCGTCCCGGCCGCCATCCTCGTTTTTGGGACCATCGGGTTCATGGCGTGGAGCGGCGGCGGCAACCTTCTCGAAGGCGACGGCGCGCAGGCCGTGCTGCTTTCGGTTTGTCTTGCGATGAGCGTCCTTCTTACGATGCTCGCGGTTTCTGGCGCGTTCGCCAAGGGAAGCCTGACGGAAATGGTGTTCACCGGGATCGGGGATCTTCTGCCCGCGGTGACCGTGATTCTCCTCGCGCTGGCGCTCGGCGACAGCCTACGCGCGCTCGGCACCGGCGATACGATTGCAGGGCTTGCGACCGCCTTCCCCGCGCCCGCCACCTTCCCGGCCCTCATCTTTCTCGTCGCAGCGGGGACGAGCTTTGCCATCGGGACAAGCTGGGGAACCTATGGCCTGCTGATCCCCGTCGCGATGCCGGTTGCACTCGCGACAGGTATTCCGCCCAGCCTCATGCTGGCGGCGGTCCTCGGTGGAGGGGTCTTCGGTGACCATGCCTCGCCGATCTCGGACACCACGCTGATCGCCAGCCTGGCGGCGGGCTGCGACCATATCGACCACGTGCGCACCCAACTCCCCTACGCCCTCACGGCGGGCGGTGCGGCCACGTTCGGCTACCTCTTCGCTGGCCTCCTGACTGTTTGACGCAGCCCGAACTCACTCCGCTCCGTTCCCGTTAGGTCACAAGCGAACAAGGAGCTGGCCTATGGACCTGGGCATCAAAGGAAGACGTGCACTCATCACCGGCGGTGCGGGCACCATCGGCAAGCACACCGCGCGCCTTCTGATCGAGGAAGGCGTCACCGTCACCCTCACCGATATCGACGAGGATGAGGTGAAGGAAACTGCCAAGGAACTCGGAGGCGGAACGGAAGGTATTGCGGCCGACCTTGCTTCTTCGAGCGGCGCAAAAGAATTCGCCGCCAAGGTCACGGGCAAGCCGGACATCCTCGTGCACGCCGCAGGCGTCACCGGCGCCAAGGGCGATCCTCTCGAAATCGAAGAGGACGAGTTCATGGAAGCTCTCCAGATCGATTTCCTCTCAGGCGTGCGGATGGCGAAGCATTTCGTCCCGGCCATGGCCGAAAAAGGCTGGGGCCGCGTGGTCTACGTGACGTCTGAAAACGTCGCCCAGAGCTATCCCGACGAAGTGGTCTACAACTCTGCCAAGTCCGCGCTCCTCAGCTTCGCGAAGGGCCTCTCGATGCCCTATGCGAAGAAAGGCGTCCTCGTGAACGCGGTCGCGCCCGCCTTCATCGAAACGAACATGACCGACGGGATGATGAAGAAACGTGCCGAAGAAGAAGGCGTCAGCTTCGACGAGGCGGTCGAAAGCTTCCTCGAGGAAGAGCGTCCCTATCTGAAGCTTGGCCGCCGGGGCCGTCCGGACGAAGTTGCGGCGACCATCGCCTTTCTCTGCTCCGAACGCGCAAGTTTTGTGGTCGGATCGAATTACCGGGTCGATGGTGGCGCCGTCGCCAGTCTCGATATTTAGGCTGACAAGATGAGCGATGACAGCTGGTGGCGCGGTGCCGTCATCTACCAGATCTATCCGCGCAGCTTCTGCGATTCGAACGGCGATGGGATCGGCGATCTTCCGGGCATCATTTCGAAGCTCGACTATATCGCCGATCTCGGTGTGGATGCGATCTGGATGTCGCCTTTCTACCCCTCGCCCATGATCGACTTCGGCTACGACATCACTGCGCATTGCGAGGTCCATCCCGACTACGGAACGATGGAGGACTTCGAGCGTCTCGTCGAGGAGGCTCATGACCGGGGCTTGAAGGTGATCATCGACGCAGTCCTGAACCACACGGCGATCGACCATCCGTGGTTCGAAGAAAGCCGGCAGGACCGCACCAACGACAAGGCCGATTGGTATCAATGGGTCGACCCGAAGCCGGACGGCAGTCCGCCCAACAACTGGATCAGCCGCTACGCGGATAGTCAGTGGACGTGGTGCCCGGTGCGGGAGCAATATTACCGGCACCAGTACTTGAAGGAGCAGCCCGCCCTGAACCTCGCCAATCCGGATGTGGTGAAGGCCCGGCTCGGTTTCATGCGCAAGTGGCTGGACCGCGGCGTCGACGGATTCCGCTTTGACGCGGTGCCCCAATATTATTCGGACCCGGACCTGCGCGACAATCCGCCCGGCGACCCCAAGGACGGGAGCATCACTCCGGTCGATGGCTACAGCACCTTCGCCTACCAACTCCACGAACATGACTGCAACGACGAACGCATTGAGGATTTCGTCCGTTCACTGGTCGAAGAGGTCAGATGCGCCGGTTGTACCTTCACCTATGCCGAACTCGATGTCCGGTACAAAGCTTATGACAGCCTTCAACGTTACACCGGCAAAGATCTTCTCGACGCCGCCTATACGCCGGATGCAATGGGAATGTCCCTGAAGCCTTCGTCCATCGCCGGGATCGCGCGTAAGGTCGAAGACAAGGTCTGCATGGGCCACCACGTTTGGGCACTGACCAATCACGACGCCTCTCGCATCGTCAGCCGCTGGGCCGGTGAGGATGCGGACGATGCAAGCCGGGCTCAGGTGAGCAAGCTGGCCGCCGCGCTCGTCCCGCTGTTCGGCGGGCAGGTAAGCTTCCTTCAGGGCGAGGAGCTGGGCCTTCCGGATGCGCCCTACCGCTTCGATGAGATCAAGGACCCGCAGGGCCTTCGCTTCTGGCCGAAGGGCAAGGGGCGCGATCCGATCCGCCACCCCTTCCCCTGGTCGACAGGGCCTGGCGGCGGTTTCACGAGCAGTGACGAGCCGTGGTTGCCGATCAAGACCGAAGTCACCCGTTATGCCGCCGACACCCAGGCGAATGATGCCGCCAGCGTCCGGCACAAGTGGCAGGAAATGATCGCTCTACGCCGGAACCATGAGGTCCTGCGCTATGGCAGCATGCATATTCTCGAGGCCGACGACGCAACCGGCGTTCTCGGGATCGAGCGGCGGCACGACGGCGAGGTCTGCCAGGGTTGGTACAACACCTCAGCAGAGCCCGCAGATTTCAGCCTGCCCGAAGGCGAGGTTCTCGCTTCTTCCGACGAGGAAGTCGGCGAGCCATACAGCTGGGTGATCGTTCGTCTGAGGGGCTGATCTCACATTCCCCCGAAACCGATCAGTGTACCGCCGTCGATTGTAATATGCTGGCCGGTCATCCACGCTCCGGCATCGGACGACAGAAAGACCGCTGCGCCTGCAATGTCGTCGGGCTCGCCAAAGCGGCGCATGGGAAGCCTTTTCGTTGCCATCTCCTCCATCTTCGGGTCCTTCCAAAGGGCCTCGGCGAAGAAGGTTTTGACGATGCCGGGTGCAATGCAATTCACACGGACATTGTCCGGGCCGTATTCGACCGCGAGGTTACGAGCCAGTTGCAGATCGGCGGCTTTCGAGACGCCATACATCCCGATGCCGGTATTGCCCACGAAGGCCGAGATCGACGAGATGATGACGATCGCGCCGCCGCCTTTCTCGACCATGCCGGGAAGGACGAGGTGGCTGAGGCGCAGGTTCGCCTTGATGTTGCAATTGAAGATCTTGTCGATCTGCTCGTCGGTCAGGTCCTTGGACGGACCATAGGCCGGGTTGACGGCGGCGTTGCAGATCAGGATGTCGGCCGCGCCGAACTTGTCCGTATGGGCATTGGTGAGCCCTTCGAGAGCCTCGCGATGGGAAATGTTACAGGCCACCGCCTGCGCCGCCTCGCGGCCTTCGGACTCGTTGATCGAAGCGGCAACCTCTTCGCAGGCATCGAGCTTGCGGCTGGAGACGGTGACGGTTGCACCATGCTGGGCCAGCCGCCTTGCAATGGCTTCGCCAATGCCCCGGCTGGCACCGGTGACGATGGCGGATTTTCCGTTGAGATCGAAAAGGGTGTTGGAAAGATCGGGCATGAAGCGTCCTTTCTTGGAACGCTTCTTTTGTCCTACTCCGCCGCCGCCTGTTCAAGCTCCGGCGCTGCTTTTGACGAAGACTCGCCATCGCCCTTGCCGGACGAAGTCCCGTCATTGTCCTCGTCCTGACGACGCCTGCGACGACGTCGCTTCGGCTTGGTATCTTCGCCATCGTTCTGCGCGGCCGTGTTCTGCTCGTCGTCGGACCCGTTGTCCGAGGACTTGTCGGACGACTTCTCGGACTTGTTGTCCTTGGCCTCGCTCTGCGCTTCGGCGTTGTCGTCCGCCTGATCGTTCTCGTCTTTTTTCTCGAACTTTTCAGGCTGCATCAGCTTCATGAGCCGATAGTAGTGCTCGGCGTGCTGAAGCAGGCTTTCCGCGCGAATCCTGTCGCCGGACGATGCAGCGTCCCGCGCCAGGTTCTGGTATTTGTCATAGATCTGCGCCGCCGTGCCGCGGATTTTGACCTCCGGGCCCTGGCTGTCCATGGAACGGTTGGGGTTGTTGTTGCCCCCCTGGCGGCGGCGGTTGGAATTCCGCCGTTTCGAATATTGCGCCATCAGCGTCCGATCAATTCCTGTCTTTGCAAAATGCGCCCGAGTCATCCCTCATCTTCGTGAGAGCCGGGCCGTTCTAGCCTTTTCGCTGCCGCCGAAGCGGTTCGGCGCTGGTCAAGCGGGCAGTGTTCCCCGCAACCCGTCGGCATTGCCGCGTCAGGATCGCAAAATGGAAATGAAGCCCGGCGAAACCTCTGACCTTCGCCTGAGGGAGACTTAGCGACACTTGGCCAAGCTTCCAACCCCTGAATTTCAGCCCTTTCGCCGGAGCGACATCATCGTGAACGCATCGGTCCCGCTCGCCCAGGGGGAAAGGCGAAGGGCGAGACCCTCGATGAAAGGCTCAAGTTCATCCCGCAGGCGGCCTTGCACTATGCCAAGCGGGTCTTCAGCGGTCCACTCGGGGTGCGCAGCAAGAAATGCGTCGATGCGGTCCTCATTCTCTTCTTTCAGAAAAGAGCAGGTCACGAAAGCGAGGCGCCCGGCCGGCTTCACGAACTCGGCAGCTTCGCGCAGCACCTGATCCTGCTCGCTCTGCCTGGCTTGAAGATGGCTCTCGGTGAGGCGCCACTTCGTGTCGGGATGGCGCCGCCAGGTACCCGACCCACTGCAGGGCGCATCAACGAAGACGAGGTCGAAGCTGTGCCGGCGCTCGTTCAGACGCTCACGCTCGGTCGGAGCGACGACCTGCACATTGCGCGCCCCTGCCCGCCGCAGGCGCTCGTGGATCGGCGCGAGGCGGCTCGCGTCGGCGTCATAGGCATAGACCTGCCCGCTGTTCCCCATGCTGGCGGAAAGAGCGAGGGTCTTGCCCCCTCCCCCGGCGCAATAGTCGAGGACCTGCTGGCCGGTCAGATCGCCGAGCGCGAGGACGGTCAGCTGGCTTCCTTCGTCCTGAACCTCGACCCAGCCCTTGCCGTAAGCCGGGATCACGGTGACGCCCGGCCCCTTGTCGTGGGACGGAGGCGGGGGAATGCGAAGGCCAATCGGCGAAAGCTCCGCCGCTTGCGCATGAAGCGGCTTCAGGGCCTTGAGCGCCTTGTCCTGATCGGCTTTCAGCGTGTTGGCCCGCAGGTCCACCGGTGCCCGCTCCGCCATGCTGGCAGCGATCCTGCTGGCGTTCTGGCCAAGCTGGCTTTCGAGGAAGTCCGGAAGATCGAGGGAGGCGCCGAACGTCGCCTGCCTTTCGCTGTCGCTCAAGGGACCGTCGCCATGCTCTCCCGCGAAGGCTTCTTCGATGCGGCTGTCGCCCCATCCCCATTTGTCCCGAAGGATGAGATAGGTGCCCAGGCGCGGATCATCCGCCGCGCCGCTACTCTTCCAATGCCTCAGCACATCGAGGCAGAGGCCGCGGACGAAGGCACGATCCTTCGACCCCGCATAGCGCGCGCTGCGGCCCCATTCCTGGATCATCACGTTGATCGGCAGGGGCCGCTCCTTGAAGCGCCGGAGGATCTCGATGGACGCCGCGACGCGGCCTGGGTCACGCAAGGTCAGCCATTCCCGATGAAGCTTGGATAAAGTGCCATCCCGCCGTCGACGACGAGGCTGGTCCCTGTGACGTAATCGCTTTCATCGGACAAGAGCCAGACCGCGGCGGCGGCGACGTCCTCGACCTCGCCGAGCCTGCCATAGGGAATGAGTTCGAGGAGCTTCCTGCGCTGTTCCTCGTCGCTCCAGACATCCTCGTTGATCGGCGTCTTGATTGCGCCCGGGGCAATGCCGTTGACCCTGATCCGGTCGGAGGCGACCTCCTGGGCGAGGGATTGCATCAGCATCGTCACCCCGCCCTTGGCCGCTGCGTAGTTCACATGCCCTGCCCAGGGAATGAACTCGTGGACGGAGCTGACGAAGACGATCTTGCCCCGGGCATGCTTGTCCGGACAAGGGCGCTCGAGAAAGTGCCGAACCGCCGCCCGTGCTGTCAGGAAGGCGCCGTCGAGATCCACCGACATGACCTTGCGCCATGCATCGAAGCTCATGTCCTCGACGCAGGCATCGTCCTGAAGGCCCGCATTGGCGATGAACCCGTCGAGTCCCCCGAACGCGTCGGTGATCGAGGCGAAGGCGGCGGCCACGCTGTCTTCGTCGCTCGCGTCGAGTTCGACCGGAAAGCCCTCTCCGCCTGCCTTCTGGACGTCCTCGGCGACCTCTTTCGCCCGGTCCTCACCGGAGTGGTAGCCTATCGCAACGTGGGCGCCTTCCTTGCCGAGGCGGCGGCAGATTCCTGCGCCGATGCCGGAGCTGCCGCCGGTGACGAAAATCCTCTTGTCCTTGAGCACGAGCCTGAACCTCCGCTGGGCTGATGCCGCCCCAACGGTTTGGCCCCCTTGTCGGTTCGTCAGCCCCTGTTCGTGATCAGGGTCACGAAGACCCCGATCAGCAACACTGTCGCCGCGATGGCCATCAGGCCGAGATCGTCAGCCCACCAGGGCTCGACGAGCGCAGCCCGCGCCGGGTTCTCGGCGAAGACCAGACCGTAAAGGGCGCGGCTGAGAAGTGCAAAAAAGCTCAGGCCGCCCAGAAGAATAAGAAAGTTGGCGAACAATCGCATCGTCCCTCTCCAACTGTTTAACCACAATGAAGAATAAACGAGTTCGCCCTGAGGAGCGAATCCTTGGTGCAGTTTGGTAAAAATGCATCCTATGGATGAATTGCGGGCTGAACTTTCCTCCAGGTGCCGGGTTCCAGCCCTTCCACTGCCCATGAGCCGACCTGCCACCGCACCAGTCGGAGTGTGGGAAGGCCCACATGGGCCGTCATCCGGCGCACCTGCCGATTACGGCCTTCGGTGATGGTCAGCCGCAGCCAGCTGTCAGGCACGGACTTGCGCTGCCTGATCGGCGGATTGCGTGGCCAGAGGCTCGGCGGATCGATCTGCTCGCAAGTGGCCGGACGGGTCGGCCCGTCCTTCAGGGTGACGCCTTTGCGCAAAGCGCTGAGCTGCTCAGGGGTTGGCTCGCCTTCCACCTGCACGAGATAGGTCTTCGGAAGCCTGGCCTTGGGCGCAGTGATTCGCGCCTGCAGCTTGCCGTCGTCGGTCAGGAGAAGAAGGCCTTCGCTGTCCCGGTCCAGTCGCCCTGCCGCGTAGACGCCGGGAACGTCGACAAAACCGGCTAGCCCCGGCCAGCCCCCTTCGGAGGTGAACTGGCTGAGGACATTCATCGGCTTGTTGAAGGCGATCAGCATGAGGCGGGGCGAACGTTCCTTCCGCCGACGCGGCCAAGCCGCCCCGGGGGAATCAGCGCGGACTGGGGTAGTTCGGCGCTTCTCTGGTGATGGTGACGTCGTGGACGTGGCTTTCGCGAAGTCCGGCGCCGGTGATTCGGACAAAGCGCGCACGCTTGCGCATTTCTGGCAGCGTCGCGGCACCGACATAGCCCATGGACGCACGGACGCCGCCCACCATCTGGTGCAGGATCGCGCCCATCGGCCCTTTATAGGGCACCTGGCCTTCGATCCCTTCTGGGACGAGCTTCATCGTCTCGCCGACATCGGCCTGGAAGTAGCGGTCGGCCGAGCCGCGCGCCATGGCCGTGATGGAGCCCATGCCGCGATAGGCCTTGTAGCTCCGGCCCTGGTAGAGGAAGACCTCGCCCGGCGCTTCTTCCGTACCCGCCAGAAGGCTTCCGACCATGCAGGCGCTGGCGCCCGCGGCGAGAGCCTTGGCCATGTCGCCGGAGTACTTGATGCCGCCATCGGCGATGATCGGCGTGTTCGACTTGTCAGCAGCGCGCGCCGCATCATCAACCGCCGTGAGCTGCGGTACGCCAACCCCTGCAACGATTCGCGTGGTGCAGATCGAGCCCGGGCCGATCCCGACCTTGACCGCATCCGCACCTGCGTCGATCAGGGCCCGGGTAGCGTCATAGGTCGCTACGTTGCCGGCGACGATCTGGGCTTTGGGCCATTCACGCTTCACCCGCTCAACGGCCTCGGCGACCTTGGAAGAGTGGCCATGGGCGGTGTCGATGACCAGGACATCGACCCCCGCCTCGATCAGCCGGGCTGCGCGCTCATAGCCGTTGTCACCCACCGTCGAAGCGGCGGCGACCCGCAGGCGGCCTTCCTTGTCCTTGACGGCGTGGGGGTGGCGCTCTGCGTTCTCCATGTCCTTGACGGTGATGAGGCCGATGCAGCGCTGGTCATCATCGACGACGACGAGCCGTTCAATCCGCCGGTCATGGATGATCTCGCGGATCCTTTCCGGATCGGCGCCGGGCTTCACCGTGGCGATGTCCTCGGAGGTCATCAGCTCGGCAACCTTCTCGTTCGGATCCTTGGCGAATCGCATGTCGCGGTTCGTCAGAACGCCGACCAGCCGCCCGACCCCAGCTTCGTCGCGATCGACGACCACCGGGAAGCCGGAAATCTTGCGCTCCTGCATGAGCTGCCGGGCGTGACCCAGCGTGTCGTCAGGCGTCAGGGTCAGGGGATTGACCACCATGCCGCTTTCATAGCGCTTCACCTGGCGGACCTGCTCGGCCTGCTCTTCCACGGTCAGGTTGCGGTGGAGGACGCCGATCCCGCCCGCCTGCGCCATGGCAATGGCCATGGAGGCTTCGGTCACCGTATCCATCGCAGCCGAAAGGACCGGGATGTTCAAAGAGATCGACTGGGTGAGGCGGGTGCGGACATCGACCTCGGTCGGCATCACCTCGGAAGGGCCGGGTTCGAGGAGGACATCATCGAAGGTCAGGGCGTCGCGGATTTCCATGCGGGCCCTTAGCTCCCTCCGCCCGGTTTGAAAACCGTCCCTCGACACCCGCTTGACGGGAAAGAGGCAGGACAAAACCGGGCGGCTGGAGTGCGCTGGTCAGCAGCCTTCAGACAGCGGTCAGTTGTCGCCGCGCAGGAGGTCGCCGACCCCGCCGAGGACCGAGCTTTCGCCCTGCCCGCTGGCACCGGCATTGGCGAGGACACGGCCCGCGAGGCGGGCGAAGGGCAGGCTTTGCAGCCAGACCTTGCCGGGACCCCGCAACTTGACGAAGAACATGCCCTCTCCGCCGAAGACCATCGTCTTGACCCCGCCCGCCAGGGTGACGTCGTAGTCGACAGTGGGTTCGAGGGCGGCAAGGCAGCCCGTATCCACGTGAAGCTCTTCGCCGGGCGCGAGCTCCCGCTCCCGGATAGCGCCGCCGAAATGCACGAAGACCATGCCGTCGCCTTCGAGGCTCTGCATGATGAAGCCTTCACCGCCGAACAGGCCAGCACCCAGCCGCTTCCTGAAGTCGATGCCGATCTGAACGCCTTTGGCCGCAGCGAGGAAGCTATCCTTCTGGCAAACCAGCTTGCCGCCATGCTTGGAGAGGTCGATGGCGAGGATCGAGCCGGGGAACGGTCCGCCGAACGCGACCCGCGCCTTGCCCTGCCCCCTATGGGTGAAGACCGTGGTGAAGAGGCTTTCGCCGGTGATCAGCCTCTTGCCCGCGCCCAGGAGGCTGCCGAAGAGATCGTTGCGCTGAGCCGAGCCGTCCCCGAACACCGTCGTCATGTCGATCGAGGCGTCCTTGTACATCATGGACCCGGCCTCGGCGACGGCGCTCTCACCGGGGTCGAGCTCGACCTCGACATATTGCATTTCGTGGCCGTGGATTTCGTAGTCGACTTCGTCAGCGGCGGTCATGGCAGCTCCTTCAGCGTTGCGACATTCTGCACATAGGCTTTCGGGCGGGGCCTTTGCACCTGCGCCACTGCAAGTGTACGCCTGCCGGCATGTTCACTAGCTTCTTCCACGCGCTGAAAGCCCGCGAGGTGCCGGTCAGCCTTCGCGAATATCTGACCCTGCTCGAGGCGCTGAAGCAGGACCTCGCCGGCATGAAGGTCGAGCACTTCTACTATCTCTCCCGTGCGGCGCTGGTGAAGGATGAACGTCATCTCGACCGCTTCGATGCGGTTTTCGGCGAGATCTTCAAAGGGATCGAAGCGCTCTCGGAAATGGTGCCGGAGGGGCAGGAGCTGCCCGAGGACTGGCTGCGGGCGCTGAACGAAAAATACCTCACCGACGAGGAGAAGGCCGCCATCGAAAAGCTCGGCGGTTGGGACGAGCTGATGAAGACCCTCGAAGAGAGGCTTCAGGAACAGAAAGGCCGCCATGAGGGCGGCAACAAATGGATCGGCACCGGCGGCACCTCGCCCTTCGGGAATTCAGGCTATCACCCCGAAGGCGTGCGGATCGGCGGGCAGTCGAAGAACAAGCGAGCGGTGAAGGTCTGGGAGAAGCGCCAGTTTCAGAACCTCGACGGCGACGTCGAGATTGGTACGCGGAACATCAAGGTCGCCCTTCGCAAGCTGCGCCGCTTCGCGCGCCAGGGCGCGGCGGACGAGTTCGATCTTCAGGGTACGATCGACGCCACCGCCCGGCACGGTTTCCTTGACGTGCAGATGCGGCCCGAGCGGCGCAACGCCGTGAAGCTTCTGGTCTTTTTTGACATCGGCGGGTCGATGGACCCCTATGTGAAGCTTTGCGAGGAGCTGTTCTCCGCCGTCAAGTCAGAGTTCAAGCATCTCGAATACTACTACTTTCACAACTTCCTCTATGACTTCGTGTGGAAGGACAACGCACGCCGCTGGTCGGAGAAGACACCGACCTGGGACGTTCTGCATACCTATGGTTCGGACTACATGGTGCTGTTCGTGGGCGACGCCTCGATGAGCCCCTACGAGATCACCATGCCCGGCGGTTCCGTTGAATATTACAATGACGAGGCGGGTGCTATCTGGATGAAGCGGCTGCTTCAGATCTACGAGAAAGCGGTCTGGCTGAACCCCATCCCCAGGGACCGCTGGAAGTGGGCGCCGTCCATCGACCTGACCGAGCAGCTTTTCGATGGGCGGATGTATCCCCTGACCCTTGAAGGCCTTGAGGATGCCATCCGCGAGCTGAAGAGGTGAGAGGCGAGGGTCAATTCTGATCGAATTGACCCTAGCTATTTTTCAGGGGCCGCATTTTCTGACGCCCAACCGGTGTCCACTTGGTCGGAAAATGCTCCAAAGGCCCCTCACCTCCTGACGCTTAGAGAACCTCGAAGATCCCAGCCGCGCCCTGGCCGCCGCCGACGCACATGGTGACGCAGACATATTTCGCGCCGACGCGCTTGCCAGCGATGAGCGCATGCATGACCATCCGTGCACCCGACATGCCGTAGGGGTGGCCGATGGAGATCGCCCCGCCATCGACGTTCAGGCGCTCCTGCGGAATGCCGAGTTCGTCACGGCAGGCGATGACCTGGCTGGCGAAGGCTTCGTTGAGCTCCCAAAGGCCGATGTCGTCCATCTTCAGCCCTGCCCGCTCCAGCGCCTTCGGCACGGCGTAGATCGGCCCGATGCCCATCTCGGACGGATCGGTGCCCGCGACGGCCATGCCGACATAACGGCCAAGGGGGTTGAGGCCAGCTTTCTCCGCCGCCTTCGCTTCCATCAGCGTGACGGCCGCCGCGCCGTCGGAGAGCTGGCTGGCGTTCCCGGCCGTGATGAACTGGCCTTCCTTGACCCGCTGGCCATTACCGAAGACGGGTTTCAGCCCCTGAAGCCCTTCGAGCGTCGTCTGAGGACGGTTGCCTTCGTCTTTCTCCAGGGTCACTTCCTGCTGGCTGACCTCGCCGGTTTCCTTGTTCTTCATCTCCATGGTGGCGGTCATGGGAGCGATTTCCTGGTCGTAGTGACCGGCCTGCTGCGCCTCGTGGGTGCGCATCTGGGACGTGTACGCATACTCGTCCTGGGCATCGCGGCTGACGCCCCATTTGTCGGCGACGATTTCCGCGGTCTCGATCATCGCCATGTAGGTGGCCGGGATCTCGTTCACGAGCCACTGGTTCGGGAAGATGATCTGCGCGTCGGGGGTCTGGTTGGTCGAGATCGATTCGACGCCGCCGGCGACGACCGTTTCCATGCCGTCGGCGATGATCTGCTTCGCGCCCGTCGCGATTGCCATAAGGCCCGAGCCGCACTGCCGGTCGATGGTCATGCCGGGAACATCAAAGCTCAGCCCCGCGCGCAAGGCCGCCTGGCGACCGAGATTCATCCCGCCCGTGCGAAGCTGCAGCGCCTCACCCATCAGGCAGTCGTCGATCTTGTCAGGCGCGACCCCGGCCCGCTCGACGGCATGCTTCACGGCATGACCAGCAAGGTCCACCGCGCCGGTGATGTTGAACGCGCCTCGATACGCCTTGCCGATAGGCGTGCGGGCTGCACTGACGATAACGGCTTCTTTCATGGTGTTTTCTCCCTTGAACGGATCCGCGAACCAGTCCGCCTTTGTATAATTTGCCTCATCTATCGATGACGGAAGTTGTCGACGACAAGGCGATAGTCTTGTGTGCAGTTCCCAGTTGTTCCAATATAGATATCAGCCCCTCCGTCTCCGGTTTCGGTGATGCGTTGATGAAACTTGAGCCGACCAGAGAAAACCACATCGGTTCCGCTGAGTCGCTTCAGTACATCGCGGTCTATATTCCCAGATTCAACACCAAGACAAATTTGCTCTAGACGCTCGTATAGCCGTACATACTCAGCTTCAGTCCTCGCGCGTTGGAATGATATTTCAAGTGCGTGAAGCTCACTGCGAGACTGGTACAGGTTAATATCCTCGAACTCATACCGAAAATGCCCTTGTACGGAGACATCGATCCCAGACTGAACTTGGCCTACAATTTCCTTCGCTTCCCTCACGGACAATATCTCAGATGGCCCGCCTGAGTACACATTTGCCGCAATCATCATGGAAACGATATGGCCAATCAGGACGTTCACCGTTTAGTACCCCATCACCTCGGCAAGCCTTCCCATGTGGAAGTCCTGATCGCCGAAGAGCTCTCCGGCCACGCGGACGCGCTTCATGAAGAAGCCGACGTCATATTCGTCGGTCATGCCGATGCCGCCATGCATCTGCACGGCCTCGTTGGTGGCCAGGCGGGCGACCTGGGAGCATTTCGCCTTGGCGAGGCTGACTGCGGCGGCAGCGCCGTCGATGTTACCGTCGAGTTCGTCGAGCGCCTGATGCGCAACGGCCTTGGCCAACTCGATCTCCGTATAAAGATGAGCGGCGCGGTGCTGGAGGGCCTGGAAGCGGCCGATCTCGGTGCCGAACTGCTTGCGCTCCTTCATATAGTCGAGGGTCATGGCGAAGGCGCCTTCGGAGGAGCCGACCATCTCGGATGCAAGCCCGGCGCGGCCTGCATTGAGGATCGTCTCGAGACCCTGATAGCCCTGATCGACCTGACCGAGGACAGCATCGCCGTCGACTTCTACTCCGTCGAGACGGAGGCGCGCAAAGCCGCGGCTGTCGATCGTCATCATGCGGTCCTTGTCGGCCTTGCTGGCATCGACGAGGAAGAGCGTGATGCCTTCCTTTTCTGCTTCCGAGCCGGCCGTGCGGGCGGCAACGATAAGCTGGTCCGCCGCGAAGCCTTCGGCGACGAATGTCTTCTCGCCCGACAACTTGAAACCGTTGCCCGAGCGCTCGGCCCGCATGGCGACATGGTTGGGGGTGTGTTTCTTCGCTTCGTCCGAAGCGATGGCGAAGACGCTTTCACCGGCAGCGATCTTCGGCAGGTGCTGCGCCTTCTGGTCATCGGTGCCGAGGCGGCTGAGGGCGGAGGCAGCCATGATCGAGGTCGCGATATAGGGAGATGCAGCGAGGGTCCGGCCAAGCTCTTGCGCGATCAGTCCCGCGCCGACATAGCCAAAGCCCGAGCCGCCATGCTCTTCGGGAACCAGGACACCGGCCAGGCCAAGCTCGGCCATCTGCGACCAGAGCTCCTTGTGAAAGCCGGTTTCCACATCCTCGTCGCGCAAACGGCGCAGCTCTGAGATGGGGCTTTTCTCGTCCACGAAACCACGGGCGGTTTCCTGCAGCATCTGTTGCTCGTCACTGAGGACCAGGGGCATGGCGTCTCCTCTCCTTGTTCGTTGCGGTGCACCCTGCCCCAGCCCGGCGCGAAGGGGAAGCGGCGACTCTTGCGCAGGCAGCGAAGAGCTGCTTTTCGGAACGAGATGAGAACAAAGAGACGATGGAAGGGACGGCGCAAGGCTGCGCGTCTGCCCGATAGTGCAGTGCCGGTCGTGCCGCAGGCAGATGCGGCCTGGCATGTCTATGTGCTGACCGATGAGGCGCGGCGGGCTTTCTCGATCTCGATAGCGCGGGACGTGATCGCCCGCTGTTACCGGCATCGCCAGCTCGTCGACACCGCCGATATGCCCAGGCGCCCTACCCCCAGGCTCGTGCTTGTCGAGGCCTATGCGTGCCGCCATACCGCCTTCGCAAGGATGCGCCGCATGCGCCTCTGGAACATTCGTGAGCTGAGAGCCATGATCGAGACGACCAATCCGGACTGGGACGACCTCTACCGCGACCCTTTCGAGCAAAGCGCGTGAAGGTCGCGATCGTCGGCGGCGGCCCGGCTGGGCTTGCGGCTGCAGACGCGGTCTCGGCCAGTGGGGCGGAGGTGGCTGTCTTCGACCAGATGCCCTCGCTCGGCCGCAAGTTCCTGATGGCTGGCAAGAGCGGTCTCAACATCACCCACACGGAGGAGCCGGAGCGGTTCCTTGCCCGCTATGATGAGGACCGACTGCGGACGATCGTTGCCGGGTTCGGCGGCGCTGAGCGGGTTCGCGCCTATATGGCGGAACTCGGTATCGAAGAGCATCTGGGCTCGACCGGCCGCGTTTTTCCTTCCGCGATGAAAAGCTCGCCCCTCCTCCGCGCCTGGCTTGCGCGGCTTGGGGACCGGGGGGTGACGTTCCACACGCGCCATCGGTTGGCCGTTTGGAGCGAGACCGGGCTGACCTTCCAGACGCCGGCCGGTGAGAAACGGGTCGAGGCGGACCGAATCATTTTCGCGGCTGGCGGCGGCAGTTGGCGGAGGCTTGGCAGCGACGGTGCGTGGACGGAAGCCTTCACCGCGCGGGGCATCGCCCTCCGCCCATTTCAACCCTCGAATGGCGGGTTTCTGGTGCCGTGGTCGGAGCATCTCCTCGAACGTTTCGAGGGAGCTCCGGTGAAGAACATCCGCCTCACCGCGCCCGGCGGCGAGACCACCCGGGGAGAGTTCGTGCTCACCAGGCGCGGCATCGAAAGCGGCGGGGTTTATGCCCTGTCGGCGCCTCTGGTCGGTGCGCTGGCGGATGGGCCAGTCACGCTCACCCTCGACCTCCTGCCCGGTAAGTCGGACATGCAGATCGCAGAACGTCTGCGGGGCCAGAACCCCAAGCAGTCCCTCTCCAATCGTCTGCGCAAGGGATTGCGCCTGACCGGGGTGAAAGCCGCGCTGGTCCGTGAGGGTGCGTCGAAGGAGGAGCTCGCGACCCCCGAGGCGTTGGCTGACCGCATCAAAGCCGTGCCGATCACCATCACCGCCCCTGCCCCCATCGACGAGGCTATCTCGACCCGCGGTGGTGTTCCGTGGGGTGAGCTGACGGATGATCTGATGCTGGAGAAATGCCCCGGCACCTATTGCGCCGGGGAGATGATTGACTGGGACGCGCCGACTGGCGGCTATCTCCTCACCGCCTGCCTTGCGACGGGGTGGAAGGCCGGAGAAGCTGCCAGGCTGGATTAACCCGGCAGTTCGAGAATGCGCTTTGCGATGATGTTGAGCTGGATCTCACTGGTGCCGCCTTCGATGGAATTGGCCCTTGTCCTGAGCCAGCTTCTCGCGCGGTCGCCGTCATTGTTGCGCTCGGTTTCCCACTCGAGTTCGTCCGAGCCGCCGATATCCATCATCAGCTCGTAACGGCGCTTGTTGAGTTCGGTACCATAGTATTTGAGGGCGGAGCTCTGCGCGCCGAGAGAGACACCCGCTTCCGCCCGGTCCTTGGTCGCCTTCATCAGGGTAAGGAACGCCCAGCCATCGAGGTCAGCCTGGGCAGCCCGTGCGCGAAGCATCGGGTCCTCGATCCGGCCCTTTTCGTCCGTCCCCATCTCCTGCGCCGCGATCTGACCGACGAAGCGCGTGCCAGCGCCGCCGAACATACCGGAAATCATCTCGCGCTCATGGGTCAGAAGATAGGTGGCGACCCGCCAGCCTTCGCCCATCTCCCCGACGATTTCAGTGCCGTCCTTGGGCACTTTCACGTCATCGAGAAAGGTCTCGCAGAAAGGCGAGCGGCCGGAGATCAGCTTGATCGGCTTGGTCGAGACCCCATCGCTCTCCATATCGAAGAGCATGAAGGTGATGCCCTGGTGCTTCGGCCCGGAATTATCCGTCCGTGTCAGGCAGAAGATCCAGTCGGCCTGGTCGGCATAGGACGTCCAGACCTTCTGACCGTTGACCAGCCAGTGATCGCCCTTGTCCTCGGCCTTGGTTTTCAAGGAGGCGAGGTCGGACCCCGATCCGGGTTCGGAATAACCCTGGCACCAACGGATTTCGCCGCGCGCAATGGGCGGCAGGTACTTCGCCTTCTGCTCGTGGGTGCCGAACTTCAGAAGCGCCGGCCCGAGCATCGACATGCCGAAATTCTCATGCGGCGGGAAAGCGCGGATACGGTGCATCTCCTCGCGCAGAACCTCCGCTTCGTCCTTGGTCAGACCACCGCCGCCATATTCCTTAGGCCAGGTCGGCGCGACCCAGCCCTTCTCGGCCATGCGTTCGAGCCAGATCTTCTGTTCTTCGGAGGTGAAGACCCATTTGCGCCCGCCCCAGCAGGCCTTGTCCGCGGTGTAGTCGCCGCGCATCTTTTCGGGGCAGTTGTCTTCAAGCCAGGCACGGGTTTCCCGGCGGAAGGTTTCTAGCGCTTCGGTCATCGAACTCTCCCGGAATCTTGTGGTTCGGGAGAGTAAAGCATGCCCGCGCGCGATGCGCCATGCGGCGCTTGCGAGCAGTTTCAGTCGGGGAAAGCCGAGCGCAGGGCGGCCAGCTGGCCCGCTGCGTCCTCGCCTTCGCCGCGAATGCCTTCGGGCCGGAAGATCTCACGGTCAAGGCGGGTGATTCGCCCGAACAGCGTGTCGGTCTCCTCCACAAGCTCGAGCATGCGCGGCGGCAGGCCGATATCGAGATTGCGCGCCAGCGCGCCGCCTTCAGGGCTGCCGATCCGGTATTTCTCCTGGCTGGCATCCTCGGCGGTCATTTCGTCGTCGCGCACGGCGCGAAGCACCAGGAGCCATGAAGCGATCTGCATCAGCCGCGTGGTCAGCCGCATGGAAAGTCCGGCATAGGCCAATGCGGCCTCACGCGGGAGGGTCCGCGCGGAATGCTTTCCGTCCTCGTCGAGGTAGAGAGCCGTTTCCTCCACCAGCTCCATGCCGGTGGCGAAGAGGTTGTTGAAGACTTTCGAGTTGACGAAAGGCTGGACGCGGTCGGTGCCGTCGCCCCCTGTGATCGAATGTAAACTCTCGTGCCTCACGCCCGCACCCCTTTTCCCGTCAACTGGCTTATGCGCCCAACTGCCCGTCGCGAAGGACGAGTGTGGCGCGTTGCGCTGTCCGGAGCAACATCTGCGCCAACGGATAAGAAAAGAAGGAAGATTACGGGTTCGTCGTTCTTCGGACCCGTTTCTCGACGGGGGCGCCATCCCGGGTCTGCTCGAAACGCGGAAGGTTGGGCCCGCCGCTCGTGAAGCGGGATGCATCGGGCCCGAGGATCTCGCGCTCGAAAAGTGAAGGATCGGCCTGCTCCAGAATGTCGAGACAGACAGTGGCAGGCAGAAGCAGCGGCGCGCGGACGACCTTGCGGCACGGCGTGGCGTCGAGGCGATAGGCCTGCGCCAGCCACAGCTCGCCGAGATCTTCGGCAACATAGCCAGGGATCAGGCCCTGCCCGGGAAGCGTATAGGTCGGCGGAACGGGCGCGGCCCTTGGAGGCTCGCCCACATAGGTTTGGGCAGTCAAAACCATGGACAGCACCCACGCGAACATCGACAAACCTCCTGCACCGACAAGCCCCGATTACCCTTTACCGTCAAAGGGGTTGCGTGACAATGAAACGGAGTTGTCCCGTAGGTTGATGACGCCGGCAGTGAACTGGAGACAAGATGAGCGATCACGGATGGTTTGCGGAGTCCGGCGGCAGCCTGTCCTGGAAACCGGTCGCCGAGCTGATCCCCGCGGGAGCCGAGATCGTGATCGAGATCGCCGCCGCGGGCGTGAACCGTCCCGATCTTCTGCAGCGCGCCGGGGTTTACCCTCCCCCACCCGGCGCGTCCGAGGTCCTTGGACTGGAGGTTTCCGGCACGGTGCGCCGGACCGGTCCCGATGTGATACGCTTCAAGGAAGGCGACCGGGTCATGGCGCTGGTCCCCGGCGGCGGCTACGCCACCGCCTGCCTCGCGGACGAAGGCAGCGTTCTGCCCGTGCCCGCAGGCTTGAGCGATGCCGAAGCGGCCGCTTTCCCCGAAACCGCTTTCACTGTCTTCGCCAATGTCATGGAGGCTGGTAAGCTTTCCGAAGGCGAGACCCTGTTCGTCCACGGCGCGACATCGGGCATCGGCAGCATGGCCGTTGCCGTCGCGACGGCGCTCGGCCACCCGATCTACGGCACTGCGGGAACGGACGAGAAAACAATGGCGGCGGAAGCCGACGGCTACACACGGGTCTGGAACTACAAGAACGATGACTGGTCCGCCGCGATGCAGGACGAGGGCGGTTGCGATGTGGTCCTCGATATGGTCGGCGGGGACTATGTGCCGCGCAACCTCGCAATGCTGCGCGAGGGCGGAAGGCATGTCTCGATCGCCTTTCAGGGCGGCGTCGAGGCCACGATCAACGTCATGGATATCATGCGCCGCCGTCTCGTCCTGACCGGCTCCACCCTGCGGGGCCGTCCGGCACCTGAGAAGGCCCGGCTGCGAAGCGCCATCGAGGAGGCTTGGGTGCCGCTTCTCAAGGATGGGCAACTGAAGCCAAAGGTGACGATGGAGCGGCCCATGGACGCCGTCGAAGAGGTGCATGAGGCGATGCGGGACGGCAGCCTGCTCGGCAAGGGTGTGCTGATCGGCGCGAAAGCCTGACCATACCCTCTTTTCACTGCCGTAAGGGTTCCGAAATCGCGCCGGAGCTTCTAGAGACAGGCTTTGGCACGGCTGGTCCGAAGGGGTTTGGATGCGTTTATCGACTGCGCTTTTCTTGGCGATAACGGCCTGCGCCGCGGCGTTGCCTTCCGCTTCGGCGCAAATCCTTGGCGACGCGGTGGTGGCAACGGTCAATGACAAGCCGATCTCCACTTTCGACGTCGAACAGCGCATGCGCCTGATCCTCGCGACCTCCGGGCCCGTTCCGGACGAGGCGCAGGCCCAGCTTCAGCAGGAGGCGCTGCGCGATCTCATCGAGGAAGAACTGAAACGGCAGGAAGCCGCTGAACGCGAGATCATCATCGACGACGCTCAGGTCGGCCAGGAACTGGCCCGGATCGCGGCATCGGGCGGCGGCAGCATCGAAGACCTCGCGGCTGAGCTACGTGGCAGCGGCATCGCCATCGAAACTCTCCAGGAGAAAATCCGCGCCGACCAGGCCTGGCAAACTCTCGTCAGGGCCCGCTACCGCAGCCGCGTTGCAGTCCGCGATAGCGAGATCGACGACATGCTGGCGGAGATGAAGGCCGAGACCCAGGCGACCCAGTACCTCGTCTCGGAAATCTGCCTTCCGGTCGAAGACGCCACTCAGCGTGAGCGCGTCTACCAGATCGGTATGCAGATGCTCGGTCAGCTTCAGCAGGGCGTGCCCTTTCAGGCCCTTGCCCAGCGTTTCTCGGTCTGCCCGTCGGCAGCCCGCGGCGGAGACATCGGCTGGGTCCGCAAACCCCAGCTGGAGGACGAGGTCGCCGAACTTATCGACGAGCTGGCCGAAGGCAACATTTCTGCCCCTGTCGAGGTCGAGAACGGCGAGATGATGAAAGTCGTCGCGCTGCGTTCGAAGCGGGAAGCCGCAGAGAAAGGCGAGCCGTCCTTCGAGCTCGCCTATGCCGGGGTGTCGAAACGGCTCTACACCAAGGAAGAGGCGGCGAAACGTCTGGCCGAGCTTCCCCTCACCGGGCCATGCGAGGGCGATGTCCTCAGCCAGGATCTTGGCGAAGGGATCGGGGTGACCCTTCTCCCGATGATGCCGCTGACCGAGGTGCGCGAGCCCTATCAGGACGCCATCGTCACCCTGCGGCGCGGCGACCTCTCCGAAACCTTCGAAAGCATCGACGCCTATCACCGGGTCTATGTCTGCGAGATGGATGAAGGCCTTGGGCTTCCCCGTCGCCGGGTGATCGAAAATCGTCTGGAGGCGCAGCAGTTCGAGCTTCTCGCGAGGCGCTACCTTCGCGATGTGGAGCGGGACAGCGATGTGGATATCCGCGTCGATCTGAGCGGCGAAGAGCAGCAGGACAGCTGATGAGCCCGGCCCCAAGGCCGCTGGCCGTCTCCATGGGCGAGCCTGCGGGCATCGGCACCGAGGTGCTGCTCAAGGCCTACGATGCCATGCGAAGCCGCGATCTCGACCGCGCGCCGCCCTTCTTTCTCATCGACGATCCCGTGCGTCTTGAAAGATTGTTGCGGGCAGCCCGTGCCGAGTTCGGCGTGGTGACGATCTCCGAACCGGCGCAGGCGGAGGACGCTTTCCTAAAGGGCCTGCCTGTTCTCGCAGGCGAAGGGATCGACGGTGATGCCCTTGCCCATGTCACCCCGGGCCAACCGAGCACGGCCACGGCAAGCAGCGTCACTGCTTCGATCAGGGAGGCTGTCCGTTTCTGTGCGGAAGGTTCGGCTGGCGGGGTCGTCACGCTCCCTATCCAGAAAAGCGTGCTTCAGGACGCAGGCTTCGGTCATCCGGGCCATACGGAGTATCTCGGGGCGCTGACCGAAGGGCTCCCGCTCCCCAAGGGCTTCCCGCGCGGCCCGGTCATGATGCTCGCCGCTGGTAATTTCAGGACCGTGCCAGTGACCGTTCACACGCCCCTGGCCGAGGTCCCGGCTGCGATGGCTGCGGACAGGATCGTCGCCACGGCGCTGGTCGTCATCACGGCCCTGCAGCGTGATTTCGGCCTCCAAAGGCCCCGTCTGGCGGTGGCGGGCCTCAACCCCCACGCTGGCGAGGACGGGCATCTCGGACGTGAGGAGATCGAGATCATAGGACCCGCGATCGAGGCCCTCCGTCAGCAAGGCGCGGAGATCATCGGTCCCCTGCCAGCCGATACGATGTTCCATGCCGAAGCGCGTAGCCAGTATGATGCCGCTATCGCGATGTACCATGATCAGGCCCTCGTTCCGATCAAGACGGTAGCCTTCCACGAAGCGGTCAATGTTACGGTCGGACTGCCGATCATCAGGACAAGTCCCGATCACGGCACCGGGCTGGGCATCGCAGGCCGCAACATCGCACGGCCCGACAGCACGCTGGCTGCGATCCTGACAGCGCACGGCATGGCCGAAGCGAGAGCGTCCTATGACGCCGCTCAATGAGCTGCCGCCCCTGCGGGACGTCATAGCCGAACACGGGCTCGCCGCGAAAAAAGGCCTCGGCCAGCATTTCCTCCTCGACCTCAACCTGACACGGAAGATCGCCGGGTTCTGTCAGGCAGACGGGAGCGACACCATCCTTGAGGTCGGTCCGGGGCCCGGCGGGCTGACCCGTGCGCTCCTCGAGACAGGCGGCAAGGTCATCGCCGTCGAGCGTGACCGCCGGGTCGTGCCGGTCCTCGAGGAACTTGCTGCGGCCACCGGCAGGCTCTCCTGGGAGGAGGCCGATGCGCTGAAGGTGGACGAACGTGAGCTTGCGGGGGACGGGGCGATCATCGCGTCGAACCTGCCCTACAACATCTCGACGGAACTTCTTGTCAAATGGCTGACGGCAGACCCGCGCTTCTGGAAGCGCATGGTGCTGATGTTCCAGCGCGAAGTCGGCGACCGCATCCTCGCCACTCCCGGCTCCAAGACCTATGGCCGCCTGTCGGTTATCGCCCAAGCCGCCAGCGCGCCGCGGCTAGGCTTTCACCTTCCAGCGAGAGCCTTCACGCCGCCGCCGAAGGTCGAAAGCTCCGTGCTCGTCTTCGAACGGACGGAGCTGCCCGTTTTTCTTCCCAAGCTCGAGCGGGTGACCGAAGCCGCCTTCGGACAGCGCCGCAAGATGCTGCGTCAGAGCCTGAAGTCCGTCTTTGGAGCGAGGCTACCCTCAGCGCTGGCAGAGGCCGGACTCGATGAGACGGCCCGCGCGGAGAATGTCAGTGTAGCCCAATATACGCAGCTGGCGCAAATGGTCTGACGAGACGTCGCGGGAAGCCAGCATGAAACGCCAGGGTGTCCGGGGCGCGGACAGTCAGCACGCGACCGTCCGCGGGAGAGCCAGCGCCTCACTCCACCCCGAGCTTCTTCTTCAGGATCTCGTTCACGGCCTGCGGGTTCGCCTTGCCGCCGGTCTCCTTCATCACCTGACCGACGAACCAGCCAAGCGCCTTGGGCTTCTCCTTGACTTTCTCGACCTGCGCCGGGTTTTCGGCGATGATCTTGTCGGCCGCGGCTTCGAGGGCGCCGGTGTCGGTGACCTGCTTGAGGCCGTGCTTCTCGACGATGTCCTTCGGTGCTTCGCCCTTTTCTTCCTCGAGCATCAGCTCGAACACCTGCTTGGCGATCTTGCCGGAGATGGTGCCGTCCTGGATCAGGTCGATCAGGCCGCCAAGCTGCTCGGCGGACACCGGCGATTCGGTGATGTCCTTGCCCTCCTTGTTCAGGAGGCCGAAAAGCTCCGTGGTCACCCAGCTGGATGCAAGCTTGCCGTCACGGCCCTTGGCGACCACCTCGAAATAGTGGGCCTTGTCCTGGTCCGCGACCAGGACTGCGGCGTCGTAGCCCGACAGTCCGTACTCGTCCATGAAGCGGTGCTTCTTGGCGTCCGGCAATTCGGGCAGCTTGGCGCGGATTTCTTCGACGAACGCGTCCGTGAAGGTCAGCGGCAGAAGGTCCGGATCAGGGAAGTAGCGGTAGTCATGCGCGTCTTCCTTCGAGCGCATGGTCCGCGTCTCGCCCGTCTTCACGTTGAACAGGCGTGTCTCCTGGTCGATCGTGCCGCCTGCTTCGAGCACTTGTATCTGACGCCGCGCCTCATAGTCCACGACCTGCCGGACGAAGCGGATCGAGTTGACGTTTTTCGTCTCCGTCCGTGTCCCAAGACAGGAGAAGTCGCCCGTCTCGCGGAATTTCTCGTAATTGCCCGCACGGCAGACCGAGACGTTGACGTCGGCGCGCATCGAGCCCTGGTCCATGTTGCCGTCGCAGGTGCCGAGGTAGCGCACGATGGTCCTGAGCTTGGAGAAATAGGCGGCAGCCTCCTCCGCGGAGCGCATTTCGGGTTTGCTGACGATCTCCATCAGCGCGACGCCGGAGCGGTTGAGGTCGACGTAGGATTCTCTGGGCGCAAGGTCGTGGATCGATTTGCCCGCATCCTGCTCAAGGTGCAGGCGCTCGATGCCCACCTTGATCGTCCGCTCAGCGTCGAGTTCAACCTCGATCTCTCCTTCGCCGACGATCGGATCCTTGTACTGAGAGATCTGGTAGCCCTGAGGAAGATCAGGGTAGAAATAGTTCTTCCGATCAAAGCGGGACCAGGTGTGGATCTTGGCGTTGAGGCCAAGGCCGGTCTTGATCGCCTGCTCGACGCAGAACTTGTTGATGACAGGCAGCATGCCGGGCATGGCCGCGTCCACAAGGCTGACATTCTCGTTCGGGCCAGCGCCGTAGGTGGCCGGCGCGCCGGAGAACAGCTTGGAGTTCGAAGACACCTGAGCATGGACTTCGAGGCCGATCACGACTTCCCAGTCGCCGGTTTCACCGCGGAGGAGGTTTCTCGGTTCGCTCATTTCACCCACCATTCCGTCGGCTGCGCATCGAAGCCAAGGGCCTCTTCGAGCGCATACGCTCCGCGCAGCATCTGTTCCTCGCCAAAGGCCGGGGCGAGAAGCTGAAGCCCAAGGGGCAGGCCCTGCCCATCGAGTGCCGCGGGAACCGAGACACCCGGAATGCCCGCAAGGTTCGCTGTCACCGTGAAGACGTCGTTGAGATACATCTCGATCGGATCATTCGACTTCTCACCAAGCCCGAAGGCTGCGCTGGGCGAGGACGGCGTGAGAAGAAGATCGACCCTTTCGAACACGGAGGCGAGCTCGTCGGCGATTTTCTTCCGTACCCGTTGCGCCCTCAGATAGTAGGCGTCGTAGTAACCTGCCGAAAGCACGTAAGTGCCGATCATCAGGCGGCGCTTGACCTCAGCGCCGAAGCCTTCGCCGCGGGTCTTGCTGTACATCTCGTGAATGTTGTCGTCATGGACCCGCCTGCCGTAGCGGACGCCATCATAGCGGGCGAGGTTCGAAGAGGCCTCTGCCGGGGCGACGATATAGTAGACCGGCAGCGCGTATTTCGTGAGCGGCAGCGAGACCTCGACGATCTCCGCCCCCTGCTCTTCGAGCAGCTTCGCGCCCTTCTGCCAGACCTCGTCGATCTCGGAAGACATGCCGTCGAGGCGGTATTCCTTGGGGATGCCGATCCGCATGCCCTTCACGCCGCCTTCGAGGGCCTTCTCATAGTCCGGAACCGGACGGTCGATCGACGTCGAATCCTTGGCGTCGTGGCCGGCCATCGAACCGAGAAGGATCGCCGAATCGCGTACGTCGCGCGCAATGGGTCCTGCCTGATCGAGCGAGCTGGCAAACGCGACGATACCCCAACGCGAGCAGCGGCCATAGGTCGGCTTGATCCCGACCGTGCCGGTAAGGGCCGCCGGCTGGCGGATCGAGCCGCCGGTGTCTGTCGCTGTTGCCCCGGCGCACAGACGCGCGGCGACAGCAGCGGATGAGCCGCCGGAGCTGCCGCCCGGGCTGAGCTTCGTTTCCTCGCCCTGCCTGCGCCACGGGTTGGTCACGGGGCCGAAGGCGGAGGTTTCGTTGGACGAGCCCATGGCGAATTCGTCGAGATTGAGCTTGCCCAAGAAGACCGCGCCATCCCGCAGGAGGTGGCTGCTGACGGTGCTCTCATAGGCGGGCGTGAAGCCCTCGAGAATGCGGCTCGCCGCATTGGTCTCGACGCCCTTGGTGCAGAAGAGGTCCTTCACGCCGAGGGGGACGCCCTCGAGCGGAGCCGCTTCGCCGGCGGCGATCTTCCTGTCGCTCGCCTCGGCAGCGCTGCGGGCCTCTTCGGGGAGGAGGCGCACATAGGCGTTCAGGTCGGCGGCGGCTTCCGCGCGCGCCAGATAGGCGTCGGTGACTTCACGCGAGGAGAAGTCCTTGGACGCGAAGCCGGCCCGAAGCTCGGCGATGGTCTTGGTCGTCAGATCGCTCATCACTCAACCACCTTGGGCACGACGAAGAAATGATCTTCCGTCTTCGGTGCATTACCGACGATCACCTCCGGCTTGCCGCCGCCGGTCTCGTCGTCGGTGACGACGTCCTCGCGCATCGGTAACTGGGTCTCGACGGAGGAGGTCATCGCCTCCACACCTTCGATATCGACTTCCTGAAGCTGCTCGATCCAGCCGAGGATCGCATTCAGCTCTTCCTTCAGGTGCGGCACGTCCTCATCGGCGATGGCGATGCGGGCGAGGTTCGCGACCTTTTTCACGGTTGCTTCGTCTAGGCTCATGATCGGCGTCGCTAGCTCAGCCGGTCAGGGTCGTCCAGCGCGAAGCCTTCTCAGAACGTATCTTGGACGCGCAAGGCGGTGATCGTCATTGAGGAACCGGGCGGCGCGAAGCGCGTAAGCCTTCCCTGCCTTCTCTTCGAGGAGCCCCAAAAACGCTTCCGGGGAGCGCTCACCGAGGGCTGCGAAGTCCTGATAAAGGCCCTTCGCCCCCTTCCCGCTCGCCTCCCCGGCCCGGAAGAAGAAGACGCCGCCGCAACCGTAGACGCTTTCCCAGCTCTCGGTGGTCAACAAGGGCCCATCCCGTAAGGCCAAAGCGCAGGACTGCTCGACGCTTCTGAGAAGGGCGCGGTGCCGATCTTGGCAAAGCTCGGCGCAGGCGCGGATCGCCTCGATCCCCATCCCCTCGGCGAAGCCCTCGTGAAAGAAGCGATTCTCCTGGGGCATGCCGAAGCTGTGCTGGCGGACGTGAGCAAGTTCATGGGCGAGGTTGCGGAGGAGAAGCAGCCGTTTCGCTTCGTCCGGCTCGCTCCAGTCGCCGGACAGGTGCATGGTGATTCGTTCGGCATCGGCTGTGCCGTCGACGGCGAGAAGCCCGGGAACGCCGCTGTAGGGATCGTAGGAGATGTCGCCGAAGGGCTCTCTTGGAAGGTCCAGAAGACCGGCAAGGATCGGCGCGTGCTCGTCGATCTCCGCCAGCACCCAGGGCGGGACCTCGAAGCTCTGACTTGCCTTCGCCGTCCCCATCAGCAGAAAGGCGGCCATGGCCGCCACGACGCTCACCGCCTTCACCAACCTCACCGGACCCCTTCTCGGCTTGGATATCGGCAGCAAGACCATTGGTGTTGCTGTCTCCGACCCGATGCAGAGCTTGGCCACGCCGGTCGAGACGATCAAGCGAAAGAAATTCGGCATTGACGCGGAAACCCTGCTCTCCATGGCCGCCGAGCGCCGCTCTGTCGGTTTCGTGATCGGCTTGCCGCGCAACATGGACGGCACCGAAGGGGCGAAGGCTCAATCAGTGAGGACCTTCGCGAAGAATCTGGGCTCCCGCACGGATCTGCCGATCGCCCTCTGGGATGAGCGCCTTTCCACCGCTGCCGCCGAGCGGGGCCTGATCGGCCTTGACGTCTCGCGGGCGAAGCGGGCAGCGGTGATCGACAGCCACGCGGCTGGGTTTATCTTGCAAGGAGCGCTCGACCGTCTGCGCTACCTGCGGGAAGAGGGGGCATCATGAAGCATCTGACCGATATCGGGGCGCTCGCGGATGACGAGATCCGCGCCCTTCTCAGCCGGGCGCTGGATTACGACGAAGCGTTGGCCCAAGGCCGCGATCTCGGCGCACCGCTCAGCGGTAGGCTGCAATTCAACCTCTTCTTCGAGAACTCCACCCGCACGAGCCTGTCCTTCGCCGTGGCCGGACGGCGCCTGGGTGCCGAGGTCATCATGGTTCCGGTGGCGACCTCTTCGATCCAGAAGGGCGAATCACTTCGGGACACCGTCCAGACCCTCTCAGCGCAGGGAGCCGACTTCCTGGTCCTGCGCGCAAGCGGGGCCGGGACGATAGACGCCGCCAAGCAGGCCGTCGCCGCCGCCGGTTTCAACACGGCGATCCTGAACGCCGGCGAAGGCGCCTTCGGGCACCCGACGCAGGCTCTTCTCGATGCTGCGACCCTTCTCAAAGCACTTCACCGAAGGCTGGACGAAGGATTGGAGGGGCTGGTCATCACCATCATCGGTGACCTGGCCCACAGCCGGGTCGCCGCATCCTGCGCGCCGCTCTTCGGGCGCCTTGGCGCAGAGGTACGCCTTTGCGGACCGAAAGAGCTGATGCCCGACCGTCCGATCGGCGGGGTCGCTTCGGTGACCACATCCCGCGACGAAGCGCTCGATGGAGCGGATGTCGTGATGGCGCTTCGCATTCAGACGGAGCGGCTGGATCAGGATATCGACCTCGAACCCCATGCCTACCGCGCCGATTACGGGGTTTCGATGGAAGCCTTGAGCTTCGCCAAACCCACTGCGCTCGTCATGCATCCCGGGCCGATGAACCGGGGCATCGAGATCGACGCCGATGTTGCCGAGGACAGTTCCCGGTCGCTGGTGTTGCAACAGGTAGCCATGGGCGTTCCGGCGCGGATGGCCTGTCTCATTCATACCCTGGAGGGCTGATGCCTCTCGCCTTGCTGATCGCGATCTTCTCGTACCTTCTCGGTTCGGTTCCCTTCGGCCTCGTACTGACCCGTATGGCGGGACTGGGTGACATCCGCTCGATCGGCTCGGGGAACATCGGCGCGACCAATGTGCTGCGGACCGGGCGGAAGGACCTCGCGGTTGCGACGCTGCTCCTGGACAGCGGCAAGGGTGCCATCGCGGTGCTGCTCGCGCGGTTCATCGGCGACGGCGACCCCTCACTCTATGCCCTTGCGGGCGCAGCGGCGTTCCTCGGGCACTGCTTCCCGATCTATCTGCGGTTCAAGGGCGGCAAGGGCGTTGCCACCTATCTTGGCACCCTTCTGGCCTTCTCGCCCTTCGGCTTTCTGATCGCCGCGCTGATCTGGCTGCTGGTCGCCTTCACCCTTCGCTATTCATCCCTCGCCGCGCTCTGCACGGCGCTCGCCATGCCATTCGTCATGCTGGGAATGGGGCGCCCTGCCCTGTTCTTCGGGGTCCTTTTCATGAGCGTCCTGATCTTCATCAGGCACCGCACCAATATCGCCAGGCTTCGGGACCGCACCGAACCGAAGATCGGCGCAAAGAAAGACGATCACACCTCGTAGCAGAAGGTGACGGACAGCGTTTAACGCTTGCGTCATAAAACGAGTTCGCTTCAGTTGCAGTGCAGCAAACGTTGCCACACGGGAGAGCCACCACCATGGGCGTCGACAAAATTCTCAAACAAATCCGCGACGAAGATGTCGAATATATCGACCTCCGTTTCACCGACCCGAAGGGCAAGTGGCAGCACGTCACCTTCGACAAGGAGATGGTCGACGAAGACTTCTTCCGCGATGGCTCGATGTTCGACGGCTCGTCGATCGAAGGCTGGAAGGCCATCAACGAGAGCGACATGGTCCTGATGCCCGACCCCGACGCGGCGGTGCTGGACCCGTTCTTCGCGGCGAAGACCCTGTCGATCACCTGCGATATTCTCGAGCCTTCGAACATGAAGCCCTACAACCGCGATCCTCGCACCACGGCGAAGGGCGCGGAAGCCTACCTCGCCCAGTCGGGCATGGGTGACACGGCCTATTTCGGTCCAGAGGCCGAGTTCTTCGTTTTCGACGACGTTCTCATCTCGACCAGCCAGAACAATATCGGCTTCGCCATCGATTCCGGCGAAGGGCCCTACAACATGGATACCCCGCTCGAAGGCGGGAACCTGGGTCACCGTCCCCGCGCGAAGGGCGGCTATTTCCCGGTGCCGCCCGTCGACAGCGAACAGGACATGCGCTCCGAAATGCTCCGCTACCTCAAGCTGATGGGCGTGCGTCCCGAGAAGCACCACCACGAGGTGGCGCCCTCGCAGCACGAGCTCGGCATGAAGTTCAGTACGCTGACCGACATGGCTGACCAGATGCAGGTCTATAAATATGTCGTGCAGCAGGTCGCTCACAGCTTCGGCAAGACCGCGACCTTCATGCCCAAGCCGGTCGTCGGCGACAACGGCTCCGGCATGCACGTTCACCAGTCGATCTGGAAGGATGGCGAGCCGCAGTTCGCCGGCGATCAGTATGCCGGCCTCAGCGAAAGCTGCCTCTTCTACATTGGCGGCATCATCAAGCACGCCAAGGCCATCAATGCTTTCTCGAACGCGGCGACCAACAGCTACAAACGGCTGGTGCCCGGTTTCGAGGCGCCGGTCCTGCTGGCCTATTCGGCGCGCAACCGTTCGGCTTCGATCCGGGTGCCCTGGGTCTCCTCACCGAAGGCCAAGCGAATCGAGACCCGTTTCCCGGATGCGGCAGGCAACCCCTATTACACCTTCGCAGCCCTTCTCATGGCGGGCCTCGACGGCATCGAGAACAAGATTCACCCTGGCGAAGCGATGGACGAAGACCTCTACGCGATGAGCGAAGCGGAGCAGGCGGACATTCCAACGGTCAGCCGTTCGCTGCAGCAGAGCCTGGAAAGTCTCGATGCGGATCGCGCCTTCCTCAGAAAAGGCGACGTCTTCAACGACGACCAGATCGACAGCTATATCGACCTCAAAATGGAAGAGGTCACGCGTTACAACTCGACCCCTCACCCGATCGAGTTCGACATGTACTATTCGGTCTGACCGAATATCTGTTTACGGAAGGGCCCGGCGTTCAAGCGTCGGGCTTTTTCATGCCGCAGCGCCGGTGATGCGGTTCCGGCCGTTCTCTTTCGAACGGTAGAGGGCTTCGTCGGCCCTTTTGAGAACCGAGGCGAGACTGTCTGTCTGGCCAAGATAAGAAACGCCGATCGACACGGTGATCGCGACATCAACACCATTGTCGAGCGTCACCGGCTCGTCGGCCATGGCTCGCAGGAGCCGCTCGGCGATCTCCTGCGCTGACGGCTCCTCGGTACGCGGCATGATGACGGCGAACTCTTCGCCGCCGGTCCGGCAGGCGAGATCCGAACCCCTGATCGAGGTCGTCAGCCGCGCAGCGACTTCCTTCAGGACCTGATCGCCCGCATCGTGGCCAAGCGCGTCATTGACCTTCTTGAAGAAGTCGATGTCGACCATCAGGCACGCCAAAGGGTCATCCGACTGCTTGCAGTCTTCAACCAGGCGGGTCCCCTGATTGGCGAGGAAGCGCCGGTTGTAGAGCCCGGTCAGCTGGTCGGTGATGGCCAGTTCGAGAGTCTGGTCGAAGCTTGCGCGCAGATGCTCGATATACCGCATACGCCGCAGCTGGGTCCTGATCCTGGCGGCGAACTCCTCCGTATCGACCGGCGACAGGAGGTAGTCCGAAACACCAAGATCGAGAGCACGGACCACAAGGCGGGTCTCGTCTTTCCGCGCGATGGCGAGAAGCGGCGCGAGCCTCGTCATGTCGAAGGCGCGAATCGCCGAGCAGAGTCGCAGCGGGTCGTAGCTTTCCATGCTGAGGTCGATGAGAACGAGATCCGGGTCGCCGCGGCGGATGGCTTCGAGGGCCATGCGGGCATCGTTCTCGTAGATCACGTCGAGATTCTCGGGCAGATGCTCGCTGCCTTTCTCGAGAGCGGGAATGCTGATTTCGTCGGAAACGCAGAGGATCTTCGTCTGACGGTCGTCGAAGGCGGTCAGGTCGGCCTTGTCCACCACGCCCATGCGCGCCCCAGCCTGATGGCGGTGGCGCAGCTCGTCGGTCATCTGCTTGAAGCGGGTCAGGCTGCGCACGCGGCTGAAAAGCGCGATGTCCTGGACCGGCTTCGTGATGAAATCGTCGGCGCCCGCATTCAGCCCCGCCACCCGGTCGGCCTGTTGGTCCAGAGCGGTCACCATGACGACCGGGATGTGCCAGGTCTCGTCATCCGCCTTCAGGCGCTCGCAGGTCTCAAACCCGTCGAGACCCGGCATCATCACGTCAAGAAGGACGATATCCGGCTGCTGGGTCCTAGCGATCTCGATCGCCTCAGCCCCGGAAAGGGCCGTCATGACCTCGAAGTACTCCGCGCGCAGCTTCGCCTCGAGCAGCTTTACATTCGGCTCGAGGTCATCAACGACGAGAACGCGAGCGGTCATACTCTTCCTCAGCGAAACATTCGCTGGAGGAAGCTAAGCGAAAACCCTTTTCACTTTCTCAAGGAACTCGGTCACGCTGATGGGTTTCGCCAAATAATCGTCGCAACCGGCTGCGCGGATGCGTTCCTCGTCGTCCTTCATCGCGAAAGCGGTTACCGCGATGATGGGGATATGCTGCGTCGAAGGCTCGGATTTGATTTCGCGCGTCACGTCGAGACCGGACTTCTGCGGCAGCTGGATATCCATCAGGATGAGGTCGGGCTGGTTTTCCTTGGCGATAGCGAAGGCGCCGTCGCCATTGTCCGTCTGCAGGATGCGGTAACCCTGTACCTCAAGGAGGTCGTGGAAAAGCTTCATGTTGAGCTCATTGTCTTCGACCACCAGAATGGTCTTCACCGCGCCGTTCATCACTGTATCCATACTTGTGGCTCACCCCTGCCCTTCGGCAAAACGGTAATGAGAGTCGGGCCTATCCTCTTGGCATTGGAGGGTCGAGCTTAATCGGTGATTGACGACGGGTGCGATGCAGCAACCTTTCAAAGTGTGCCGCGGCTGCGGCGAAGAACTTGCAGGCAGTGAAACGAGGCACTGCGCGGGGTTCGGCGTCCTGCAACATGACGAACTGCACACCTTAAGCATCGCTCATGTGGACTGCGATGCGTTCTTCGCCAGCGTCGAGAAGCGGGATCACCCTGAACTTCGTGACCAGCCGGTGGCGGTGGGCGGGCGTGATCGCGGGGTCGTCGCTGCGGCCTGCTACATCGCGCGGACCCATGGGGTCCGCTCGGCCATGCCGTCGTTTCAGGCCCGTAGGCTCTGCCCCGATCTCGTCTTCGTCAAATCGAACTTCGATGCTTACCGCGAGGCTTCCCGTGCCATCAGGATGATGATGCAGGACCTGACCCCGCTGGTCGAACCCGTTTCGATCGACGAAGCTTATCTCGATTTGGGCGGGACGCGGCGGCTTCATGGATGCAGCCCCGCTTCGGTGCTGATTCGCTTGCAGCGGCGGGTCGAGCGGGAAGTAGGCGTGACGATTTCCGTGGGCCTCAGCCATAACAAGGCGCTCGCCAAGATGGCTTCGGAGCTCGACAAGCCGCGCGGGTTTGCGGTGATCGGGCAGGCTGAGACCCTGGCCTTCCTCGCACCCAGGCCGATCGACGCGATCCACGGTGTCGGTCAGGCCTTCGCCGGCAAGCTCCGCCGGGACGGCCTCTCCACCATCGGCGACGTTCAGGCGGTCGGCCAGCGGGCGCTCGCCGAGCGGTACGGAGAGCATGGCCTGCGCCTTCACGCGAGAGCCACGGGCCGCGACACCCGCCCGGTCAAGGTCGAGCGGGACACCAAGTCGATCTCTGGGGAGACGACATTCAGTCAGGATCTCTCTGCCGTAGGCTCTCTCGAGGACAAGCTTTATGCGATGTGCCAGAAGGTTTCGGCGCGCGCCAAGGAGAAGGGTTTCGCGGGGAGCGTCGTCACCCTCAAACTCAAGACATCGCGCTTCCGCTCTTTCACGAGACGCAAGAGCCTCGGTGTTGCGACCAATCTTGCGCAGGTTCTCTTCGATACGGGGCGCAACCTTCTGCGGGAAGAACTGGCGCGCCATCCGGGCACAGCCTACCGGCTGATCGGCATCGGGATCAGCGAGCTGGTGGCTGCGGAAGACGCGCGCCGCGACCTCGCCTATCCCGCCGAACACGATAAACTCAGCCATAAGGAAGACGCCCTGCGCCGCCTGCGCCAACGCTTCGGCGACGGGGTCATCGGAACCATGCGCGACCGGAGGATCGAGAAGAAATGAGCACCGTCAACGAGAAACTGGGCCGTATGGGGCTCGAACTGCCCAAACCCGCAGCGGCGCTGGCGAGCTACGTTCCCTTCCAGCAGACCCGCAATCTGCTCTTCATCTCCGGTCAGCTCCCTTTCCGGAACGGTGAAATCGTGAAAGGAACTCTGGGTGAAGATCTTGGAACGGAGGAAGGTGCACAAGCAGCGCAGCTTTGTGCCCTCGGGATCGTGTCGCAGATCAGCCAGGCCCTGAGCGGAGATTACGGCCGTATCAGGAGTATCATCAAGCTCGAAGGATTCGTGGCGGCGACTCCGTCCTTTAAGGAGCATCCGGAGGTGATCAACGGTGCTTCGGACCTGATGCAGGAGCTGTTTTGCGAACGGGGCCGGCACAGCCGCACGGCAGTCGGCGTTTCCTCGCTACCGCGCGGCGCGGCTGTCGAGATCGCCGCTATCATCTCCATCGACTAGCGCCAGGACGGCGCGAGCGGAGGCGTCCGCTGCGTCCTCCCCGCCGATGAGCTTTGGAAGAAGGCGTCTGAAAGCGGACATCTGCTGGCGCCGGGCGTCTTCGTTGGTGAAGAGCCTGACCACGTCCGCGCAGAGCTGTGTGGGCATGGAGTCGTCCTGAATCCGCTCCGGGATCACATCGCTTCCGGCCAGAATGTTCAGTATTGTGATGTAAGGTGTGGTGATCACCTGCCGCGCCCAGAAGGCCGTGACGGGGCCAACCTTGTAGGTCACGACCATGGGCGTTCCGGTCAGGGCCAGTTCGGTCGTCACAGTACCCGATGCAGCGAGCGCCACGTCGCCGGCGTCGAAGGCGCTGAAACGTTCTTCCGGCGGCACGACGAGGACTTCGGTAGGCCAGGACTTCACTTCCTCACGCACCTTGGCCTCGACGGCCGGCGCGGTGATGACGACCGTCCTCAGCCCCCGGACCTTCTGAATGATCTCCGGCAAGGTTTCTTCGAAGACAGGCAGCAGGTACTTCACTTCGCCCATCCGGCTGCCGGGCAAGAGAAGAAGAAGCGGCGCATCGCCGATCCCATGCTTTGCACGGAAGGCGGGACCGGAACGCGGCTGCTGCGCTGCACCCTGAAAATTCGGGTTGCCGACGAAAATGGCCTTGCCGCCTGCCTCTTCGAAATAGCGCGGTTCAAAAGGCAGCAGGCAGAGGATGAGATCGAAAAGTTCCGCCGCCGTCACGGCTCGTTTCGGGCGCGAGGCCCAGACCTGGGGCGCTGCTAGCTTGACGAGCTTTGTCTCGGGGCTGCTCTTCCGCAAGCGATCTGCCAACGCTTTCGAGAACGCCCAGCTGTCGATGAGGATTCCAGCCGCAGGTTTTTCTGCCGCGGCGAGGTCGCCGAGCTGGCGGATGATGGCCTTCGCCCGCGGGAGCACCTTCAGCGCATCAAGCGGGCCCATCACGGCGAGGCTGTCCGTGGACACCGTCTTTTCGAGACCGGCGGCCACCATCTTCTCACCCCCGCCCCCGACAAAACGCAAGTCGGGGCGCTTGGCTTTCAGCGCTCTGATGAGTGCCGCCCCCAAAGCGTCTCCCGATGGCTCGGCCGCGGAGAGGAAGATCGTGGTCATTGCGGGGACAGGTCGTCAGCCGTGAAGCCGTAGACGAAGATCCCGAGACGATCGGCGGCGGCCGAGACCCCTTCCCGGTCGACGATCAGAGCCTGACCAGCCGCTACGGCGATGCCGCCAAGCCCGGCCTTCGCCGCCCTCTCCACGGTGGGTACACCGATCGTCGGCAGGTCTACGCGCAATTCCTGCCCGGGTTTGGGCATTTTGATGAGAACTCCGAGCCGACGCCCCTCCTGGCCCGGCTCGAAACCCTTCATGTCAGCAGGAAGCGCCGTGCATCTGTCGAGCATGGCATCGGTGCCTTCGGCCGCTTCGATGGCAAGGACGAAGCCTTGGCGAATGACGGTGCCCTGCCCTGCATCGAAGGGCCCCAGCGCCTCGATAAGGGCCGCACCCTTCACGATATCGGCACGATGATCCGTGCCCGGCGCGACTTTGCCGAGAGCCCCGGCCTCCGCGAGAAGCTCTTCCGCCGCCGCTTCGGCGCCGACGACCTTGAAGCCTTCCTTCTCGAATGCGGAAACGATGACGTCGATGATGGCGCCGTCGCCCTTGCGGGCAGCGGCAACGACCTTCGGGAGCAGCGCCGCGCCGCGCCAGTCGGGGCGAAGAGCCGCGAAGTTCGGGCGTTTCACTTGTCCTGCAAAGCAGACCGCGTCGCACCCCTCCCGCTTCAGCGTCTTCATGATCCCGCCGATTTCGGCGAGACCGGCCTGCCCGTTCGGAAAGGCCTGCAGCTCATCAGTATCCGGCGTGACCCGCATCACGAAGGGCTCGCGCCCAGCTTCGCGTTCGGCCATCGCAATTCGAACCGGCAGCCCGCCGCCGCCGGCTATCAGGCCAAGACGCCGGTAATCCGTTTCTACACCTTGGGCAGGCACAGCATCCGATCCTCGGCAGAACGCATGAAGTCCACGATCTTCATCACTTCCGGTGTGTCCTGATAGGTCTCGGCTACGTCGGCGATGCGCTCCTGCAAGGTGCCTTCCGGCGCGAAGAGAAGCCGGTAGGCAGCGCGCAGGGCATGAATGGTCTTCCGCTCCATCCCGCGGCGCTTCATGCCGACGATGTTCAGCCCTTCGAGCTTCGCGCGGTTCCCGAAGACCGAGCCATAAGGAATGACATCTCCGGTCAGGATCGCGCCGCCGCCGATGAAGGCGAACTCACCGATGCGGGTGAACTGATGAATGGCCACGAGGCCGGACACGAAGACACCTTGGCCGATGACAATATGCCCGCCAAGGGTCGCATTGTTCGCCATGATGACTTCGTTGCCGATGATGCAGTCATGGGCGACGTGGCTTCCGACCATGAAGAGGCAGTCGTCCCCCACCATCGTCCTGCCACCGCCCTTCACCGTGCCGGGATGCATGGTGACGTGCTCGCGGATCTGGTTCCGTGCACCGATGGTCAGGGTCGTCGGCTCACCCTTGTAGGAGAGGTGCTGCGGCGGTGAGCCGAGGACGGCGAAGGGCATGATCTCGGTCTCTTCACCGACGCTGGTATGCCCAAGCACGGTGGCATGGGGATGCAGCTTGCAGCGGTCGCCGATCTTCGCGTTCGGGCCGACATGGCAGAAGGGTGCGATCTCGACGCCTTCGCCGATTTCGGCGCCATCCTCGACGATGGCGCGGGGATGGATACCAGTCATCAGCGGGGCTCCGTCAGCATGGCTTTGAATTCGGCTTCCGCGACAACCTGTCCGTCGACCATCGCCTTGCCGAAATAGCTCCAGACTGGAGGACGGCGGCGCTGGATACCCACCCGAAGGCGAAGTTGGTCGCCCGGCACGACAGGCTTGCGGAAACGAGCCTTATCGACCCCCATGAAGAGAACCACCTTGCCCTCAACATCGAGATCGTCCGTCAGCACCGTATAGGCGGCCGCTGTCTGGGCCATGGCTTCGATGATCAGCACACCCGGCATGACGGGCATTGCGGGAAAGTGCCCTTCGAAATAGGGCTCGTTGTTGGTGACATTCTTGATGCCCACCGCACCATCGGTCTTCGTGATCTCGACAATCCGGTCGATCATCAGGAACGGATAGCGGTGGGGAAGGATCTTCTTGATCCCCTGGACATCGACGTCCGGCAGCCTGTCCTCTTCAGTCATTTCTTTCCTCCGGCCAGCCGTGTGAGAACGGCAATTTCCTTCATCCACTGCCGCATCGGCCGAGCAGGACTGCCGCCGACCCGCGCGCCTGCTTCGAGGTCGCGCATCAGGCCCGCCTGCGCCGCGATCACCGCGCCGCTGCCGACTGTCAGATGCTCGGCCATGCCGACCTGTCCGCCGATCATGACATAATCACCGATCGTGCAGCTGCCCGAGATGCCGGTCAGGCTGGCGATCAGGACGCCCCGCCCGATACGGCAGTTGTGGCCGATCTGGCAGAGATTATCGATCTTGGTATCGTCGCCGATCACCGTATCGGAAAGTGCGCCGCGATCCACCGTAGTGTTGGCGCCGAGCTCGACCCGGTCGCCAATTCTAACCGCGCCGAGCTGCGGTACGGCTACGGGACCGGCCTCGCCGGGGGTATAGCCGAAACCCGCCTCGCCGATCCGCACCCCTGAAGCGATGCGGCAGCCGTCGCCAAGATCGGCGTGAACGATCGAGACATTGGCGCCGATGACCGTGCCTTTGCCGATCCGTACGCCCGGGCCGATCACACTGTTCGGTCCGATGAAAGCGCCCTCGTCGATCGTGGCGCCTTTGCCGACCTTCACCCCGTCGGTGAGAACGGCGGATGAAGCGATCTCGGCGGCGCCGGCCTCAAGCTCCGTCTCATGCCTGCTTTCGAAGAGATGGGCTGCCACCCGGGCGAAACCGAGCTTGGGTTTCGCCGTCTCGATGATCGCGAAGGGACGCTCGCCGAGGGTTTCGGCCGCGCCTTCATAGGCGATCAGCACGGCAGCCTTTTGAGGCAGCGGGGCGGAAGGCTTCTCGGCAAAGATCAACGTGCCGTCGCCACCCTGGCCGCTTTGGGCGGCCGCCGTGATCGCTCCTTCGCCGCTGACGAGGCGGCCTTTCGCGATACGCGCAGCATCGCTGGCCGGGAGTGGCGGCTTGACCTTGAAGAATCGCGGGTCCGGAAAATTCATCACCGCTCCTTACAACAAAAGGCGGACGCGATGCGCCCGCCTTCCGCAGAAAAACGATCGGAAACGCCGGTTACTGAGTGGCCCCGGCGGCTTGAACCTGCTGAGCCTGCTGCGCTGCAGCGAGCTGCGCCTGCAGGTCGGGTTTCACGACCTGAACCGTCGTGACCTTGTCATCGAGCTCTTTGATGACATCGGCGGTGATGTCACCCCGCTCGGTCGACTCCAGCACGGCCTGCTTCTCGAGAAGGACGGTACCTTTCCGCTTCTTGAAGAGCTCCTGGATGATCGGGTCCCATTCCTTGGCCAAGTCCTGCACGGCCTTCGTGCGGGCCTGGTTCAGCTCAGCCTGACGGATCTGCTTGAGCTGCTCGAGACCGCGCACGCGGCCCATGAGAACCTGATAGCGTTTGCCGAACTCTTCCTTGGAAAGGGTTTCCTGATTCGACTGGAGGGTCTGGGCCTCCTGGTTCAGGGCTGCCTCAGCCGTTTGAAGCTCCGTGGCCACCTGCTCGGCCATGGTCTGGAGCTGGCTGTCGATCGACTGGCCAGCCTTGCTCTCGCTCAACACACGTTGCTGGTCGAGGAAAAGAATGTTCGGGCCGCCGAACTGCGCCGCTGCTTGCCCACTCAGAGCCATCATTGCGAAGGCCGCGAAAAATACGGAAAGTTTTCTCATCAAGGTTGTCACCTTTTCTTCTACCCCCTGCCTGGTCGCGGCGGGCTTGCCGCAAACAGTCCGGAAAATCCAATTCCATTTGGCTTTTCTTGCCGAGTTTTAGGAACGCATGCTCCTAGAAACGGCCACCAGCCGAGAAGCGGAAGCTTTGCGGGCGGTCGTAGTCCTCAGCGACGAAAGCTTCGGAGAGGTCGATCTGGACCGGCCCGAAGGGTGAGTTCCAGTTGACCGACAGACCGCCAACGACCCGGGGTGCGAAATCGTCCTGCAGCGGATCCTGCAGAAACGGCTCGATCTCCGGCACGACGGGCCCGGAGTTGAACTGGGGACACAGCGGGAGGATCTCCTGCGGCGTGTCGAAATAGCAGCCTTCCGAGCCGGGCGTGTTGAAGAGCTCGCGGTCGCGGTCATTGGTAAGGCCGACATAGCCTGCATCAACGAAGAGCGATGCCCGGATGCCGTAGGACGGCGGGAGGGGCAGCGGCAGGAGAGCTTCCGCCGTGGTGATGGCGTAGGCCCTCGCGCCGAGCGCCTGACCACGGGTTGCGAGGCGTCCGGTCGACGTGGCGCCGAAGAGGCGCGGTCCGACACCGGCCACATCGAAGCCGCGGAAGCCGCGGTTGCCGCCGAGGAAGAAGCGGTCATTCGTCCGCACACCGTCATCGTTGAAGCTGTCGATGTAACCGGCATTGAGTTTCAGCGAACCGATGAGGCGCAGCGGCAGGCGTTGATAGTAGCTGCCCCGCAGGGTGGTGCGGTGGAAATTCACGTCGCCGCCGAGACCCGCGAGGCTTTGCGACACGTTGAGGTCGTAACCCGATGAAGGAATGATCGGGTCGTTCGTCTTGTCCATTGCCCAGGTGTAGCCGATCTGAGAGGTGATGAACTCGCCGTTCCGCTCACAGTTGATATCGCGCTGCAGGCTGGAAAGGTTGCACCTGTCCGTCCGCAGAAGGCCTGCGACCGGATCGCCTGCGGCTGTGGTGGAGGGTGCACGGATCACATCGAAATCGGTCGGGTCGACAAGCTCGACGCTGTTGCCGAGCCGCGGCGTGCCGTCCGCGCCTTCCGTATAGAACGCCGTGGTCGTCAGCTCGAGATTGTCGAACCGCAGGCCGTAGTTCACCAGGAACTGAGAAAACTCCGACGACGGAAAGCCCATATTGACGTTGGCGCCGTAGGTCTCCGATACGAAGCCGGCCTCCTCGAAATCGGTTGAATTGATGAACAGGCTCGCCCCTGCCCGAAGGCGGCGCCCGAGGAAGTAAGGCTCCTGTATTGAAAGGCGCGCGCGGTTGGTCCGCTGTGCGGCCTGCAGGTCGAGGAGGACATACTGCCCACGGCCCAGAAGGTTTCGTTGCTCCACCTGGATGTTGAAGATGAAGTTGTCGTTCGAGCTGACGCCGCCGCCGATCTGGAAGCTGCCGGTCGACTGCTCCTCGACGTTCACATTGAGGATCGAGCGGTCGGGCGCGGAGCCCGGCTCTTCTTCGATCGTCACTTCCGAGAAGAAACCGAGGCCTTTCACGCGGCGCTCCGAGCGGTCGATCAGCACACGGTTGAACGCATCGCCTTCGACCAGGCGCATCTCGCGGCGAATGACGTGATCGAGGGTTTGCGTGTTGCCGTTGATGTTGATCTCTTCGACATAGACCCGCGGGCCTTCATTGACGTCGAAGGTGATGTCGACGGTCTGGGTCTCGGGGTTCAACTCAAGGCGCGGGTTCACGTCCACGAAGGCGTAGCCTGCGATGCCCGTAGCGAAAACGAGCGCTTCCTCCGCCTTCTCGATCAATTCGGAGTTGAAGGTCGTCCCCTCACGGATCGGCACGCGCTGGCGCAGGATCTGGCCGGGAAGTTTGGAGAGCGTCGTGTTCACGTCGATCTTGCCGAAATTGTATTTCGGCCCTTCATCGACTGTGAAAGTGATGATGAAATCCTCGCGGTCCGGCGTCAGTTCAGCAACCGCAGAGACCACGGAAAAGTCCGCATAACCACTTTTTGAATAGAATTGCCGCAGGAGCTCGCGGTCATATTCGAGACGGTCCGGGTCGTAGTTGTCGTTGCTCTCGAGGATATTCCACCACTTGCTCGGCGCCGTCAGGACCGCGCCGCGCAGTTCGGCATCTGAGAAGGCGTCGTTGCCGAGGAAGTTCACCGATTTGACGCCTGTCCGGGGGCCTTCGTCGATGTCGAAGACGACATCCACGCGGTTCTGTTCCAGCCGCTTGATCTTGGGCGTCACCGTCGCGCCGAAACGGCCCGAGCGGCGGTAGACCTCGATGATCCGCTGGGCGTCCGCCTGCGCTTTCGCCCGCGTATAGATCGCACGGGGCTCGAGTTGAATTTCTTCCGTGAACTTATCTTCGTCGGTGCGGCGGTTGCCGAGGAAGACCACGCGGTTGACGATCGGGTTCTCGACCACCGCGACTTCAAGGATGCCCTGACGCGCATCGAAGGCGATCTCTGCGTCCTCGAAAAGACCGGTGGCGAAAAGCGACTTGAGTGCGTTGTCGATCTCGACCTGGCCGATCTGCATCCCCGGCTCCACCGGCAGGTAGGAACGCACGGTCTGCGCCTCGATACGCTGGTTGCCGAGGACGTTGATGCTTCGGATGACAGGAAGGCGCTGCTGCTGCTGAACTGTGACCTGTCCCGGCTGGGCGGGCTGCTGCGCCAGGGCCGTGCCCGAAAGGAGAAGCGCCGTCAGACCGGCTAGGAGAAAGGGACGGGCCGTACGCGACATCGAGGACTCCGGGGGAACCATCAGGAAGGAACAATCAAGCGAATGACGTCGTTGACGACGACGAAAACGATCAGGGTGCCAACGAGTGCAAGGCCGAGGCGGAAGAGGAAGGCCTGGGCATTCTCGTTCATCGGTTTGCCGGTCACGGCCTCGTAGCCGTAGAACATCAGGTGCCCGCCATCGAGGACTGGAACCGGCAAGAGGTTCAGAAAACCGACTGAAATGGAGATCAGGGCAGCAACCTGCAGGAAGTTGGCGCCGCTGACCGCCAGCCGGTCGAGAAGACCCACATCGGCGGCAGGATCGAAGCCCGAGGTGGCGGCCTGCCCGGCGAACTGGGCGATGCGGACCGGGCCGCCGATCTGGCGGGGGTCTTCCTGCAACAGCACCAGCCGGGAGAAATACCGGGCCGTGATCGAGATGATGCGGCCGACTTCCTGCGTGCCTTCGACGGTCGCATCGACCGGCCCGAACCGGCGGCGGCTGATATTCTGGGGATCCGCGGCAACACCGAGAAGCCCTGCTTCGATCTTGTTGCCGAAGCCGTCAGTCTGTTCGGTGCGTCGCGGGGTCGCCAGAAGCTCCAGCGTTTCCCCGTCACGGTCGATGGTGAAGGTCAGCTCCTCGTCCGATGCCAGTTTGACCCGCGCGGCCATGGCGTCCCAGCTCCGGACCGATTGGCCGTTGAGGGAGACGATGCGGTCACCCTCTTCGAAACCGGCTTCAGCAGCGGCGCTGTTCTCCGCGATACCGCCGATTACCGGCTCCACCACAATCCGGCCGAAAGCCATGAAGAGGCCGGCGAGAAGCACGATGGCGAGGATAAAATTGGCAACGGGCCCAGCCGCGGTCACAGCAGCGCGCTGCCAGACAGGTTTGAAGTGGAAGCAGTCCCGGCGCTCTTCGACAGTGAGAGCGGCGGCCAGGGCTTCCCGCTGGCTCTTGGCGGGCGGCGCGTCGCCTTCGACCTCGGTGCCCGCGGAGGCTGCGTTGGCGTCGCCGAAGAACTTCACATAGCCGCCCAGAGGAATAGCGCAGAGCTTCCAGACCGTGCCCTTGCGGTCGGTCCAGGCTTTCACAGCGGGGCCGAAACCAATCGCGAAGGAATCGACGCGGATGCCGAACAGCCGCGCGGTCCAGAAATGCCCCAGCTCATGGATCACCACGATCACCGGCAGCATGACCAGAAACGCTAGCAGGCTGACGAGCGCCGTCCCTGTGCCGCTCAGCAGTGATTCGAGCATAGCTCCCCTTTAGCCCCTTGCCGACAGCTCTTCGACCCTGGCCCAGGCCCTGTCCCGCGCCAGACGATCGGTTGCAAGAACACCGGCAAGCTCATCCGCCCCGCCGTTGGGACGTATGTTGTCGAGACAGTGCTCTGTCACGCCTGCAATGTCCAGAAAAGGCAGGTGACCCTTGAGAAAGGCCGCCACGGCGACCTCGTTCGCAGCATTGAGGATGCAGGGCGCGAGGCCGCCTTCGTCGAGGCTCTCCCGCGCGAGCCGCAGGGCCGGGAAACGGTCCTCATCGGCCGGGAAGAAATCCATGTGCCCCACCGCCGTCAGGTCGAGAGGCTGCGCTGGGGTCGGCACCCTGTCCGGCCAGGCCAGCGCAGAGGCGATCGGGATCGTCATGTCCGGTGTGCCGAGCTGAGCGAGGACCGAGCCGTCCACATAGTCGACCAGGCTATGAATGACCGACTGCGGATGAACGACGACCTCGATGGTCTCTTTGGGCACCGGGAAGATGAAAGCTGCCTCGATCCGTTCGAGGCCCTTGTTCATCATCGTGGCGCTGTCGACGGAGATCTTCGCGCCCATCGACCAGTTGGGGTGCGCCACAGCCTGTTCGGGGGTGACGTCCTTCATCATCGCCGTACTGCGCTCGCGGAAGGGTCCGCCGCTGGCGGTCAGGATCAGGCGGCGCACCCGGTGCGGGCGTTCGAAGTCGAAGACCTGGAAGATGGCGTTGTGCTCACTGTCCACCGGAAGGAGCTTGCCGCCGCCCCGCCCGATCGCGGCCAGCACCGCGTCCCCTGCGCAGACGAGGCATTCCTTGTTGGCAAAGGCGATATCCGCCCCGCGCTCCGCCGCGACAAGCAGGGGCTCGATCCCGGCGGCGCCGACGATCGCGGCCATCACCCAGTCCGCCTCCATGGCTGCCGCTTCGAGGATGGCCCCGGCCCCAGAACCGGAGCGGATGCCGGTACCGACGAGGCGGGCGGCGAGCTCTTCGCCCGCATGGGGGTTGGCAATGGCGGCGAATTGCGCGCGGCAGCGGATTGCGGCTTCCGCCAGCTCCTCCACCCGGCTGTTCGCGGTGACCGCCACGACCTCGATCTCGGCGTCGCCGCCTTTGTTTGCGGCCTCGATCAGGTTCAGCGTGGTCTGGCCAACCGAACCTGTCGCTCCGAGTATCGTCGCCTTACGCTTCAGCATTCCTGCTCAATCCCAACCCATCATGATCAGCCGTTGTGTTGCCTGAAAAGCACCGCCGCCGCCAGTGCGAGCCCGGCGAAGAGAAATCCGTCCAGCCGATCAAGGACCCCACCGTGCCCGGGAAAGGCTCCGCCTGAATCCTTCATGCCGTAGCGGCGCTTGAACCAGCTTTCCGTCACGTCGCCAAGTACGGCGCCAGCTCCGATCAGAAAACCGTAGATGAGGCTCGCGCCGCGAAGTTGTGGTTCGAGAAGCGCGGCAAGCGCCAGGCCGCTGAGGCCCGCCGCGATGACGCCGCCTATCGCGCCCGCCCATGTCTTCTTCGGAGAGATTCGGGGCGCGAGGCGCGGCCCGCCGATGGCCTTGCCGCAGGCGAACGCCGCGCTGTCCGCGGCCCAGACTGCCACGAAAAGAAGAAGCGTCAGGAACCCGCCGTCCGGCACGTCACGCCGCAGCCACAGGACGGCAACCGCGGGGAGGATGAGGTAGGCCGCACCGATCGCGGCCCAGCTTTGCGGGCTCGGCTTGGGCCATTCGAGGAGGGTGGCGATCCCCCCGCCCACGAACACCGTGAGCAAGGCGAGGAGCGGCATGCCCCCCGCCGCGAGGTAGGTCGCGCCCGCTGCCGCAGTGGAAAGAGCGTAGAAGCCTCTCGAGAACTCCGCCCCATCGACCATCCGGGTCCACTCGAAGATGAGAAAGATGGTCATCGCGGCGATGACCCCGGCGAAGAGCCGTCCACCGACGACCACCGAGGTCAGGGCGATAGGAATGAGCAGGCCGGCGGTGACGAGCCTTGACGCAAGCCCGCTACCCTTTTCGAACGCGGACCCGCTGGCGCTCACAAGGCTGCGGCGGCCTCGCCCTTGCGCCCGCCGTAGCGTCGGTCACGGCTGCGGAAGAGCGCAATGGCCTCGGCCAGCTCCTCGCCCCCGAAATCGGGCCACAGGCAGTCGAGGAAGACGAGCTCCGCATAGGCGGCCTGCCAGAGAAGGAAATTCGAGATCCGCTGCTCGCCGCTCGTTCGGATCAGAAGATCGGGGTCCGGCACATCCGCCGTGTCGAGAGCTGCGGAGAACGCCGCCTCGTCGATGGTATCCGCCGTAGCCGTCCCGTCGCTCGCCGCCCTCGCCAGGGTCCGGGCGGCCCTGACGATCTCGTCCCGCCCGCCGTAATTGAAGGCGATCTGCAGGGTGAAGGCGCTGTTGTGGCAGGTGCGCTCCTCGGCCTCTGTGACGAGCTTGTAGAGGTCCCGCGGCAGGCTGCTGTGGTCGCCGATGATGCGGACCCGCACGCCTTCGCCCGCCAGTTCCGAAAGATCGTCCTGGAAGAACCGCCGCAGAAGACCCATCAGGTGGCGCACTTCCCAATCGGGGCGCGACCAGTTCTCGGTCGAGAAGCTGTAGAGCGTCATGGTCATGACGCCCTGGTCCCTCGCGGCTCTCACCGCGCGGCGGGCTGCCTCCACACCGGCCCTGTGCCCTTCCAGACGGGTGACCCCGCGTCTGCTGGCCCAACGTCCATTGCCGTCCATGATGATGGCGACATGCCGTGGCGCAGCGTCGCCTCCGACGGTCTGGGCGCGGTCCTCGTTTTTTTCGGCAGCCAGCATGACGCTCCTGTTCGGGTGGGGTGGTCCGGGCGTTGAGCCTTAGACCTGCATGATTTCTGCTTCCTTGGCAGCTTGCATTTCTTCGGCCTTGCTGACCTTCTGGTCGGTCAGCTTCTGCACGCGGTCCTGGAGACGCTTTTTCTCGTCCTCCGGCAGGCCGTCATCGCCCTTGATCTCTTCATTGCCATCACGGCGCACGTTGCGGATCGCGACCTTTGCGGCCTCGGCATATTTGCCGCACATCTTGGCAAGTTCCTTGCGGCGTTCCTCGGTCATCGGCGGAAGGGGGACGCGCACCGTCTGCCCGTCGGTGACCGGATTGAGGCCAAGACCTGAGTCGCGGATCCCCTTTTCAACCGCGCCGACCATACCCTTGTCCCAGACACTCACCGTAAGGGTGCGCGCATCGGAGACCGAAACATTGCCGACCTGGTTGATGGGCATGTCGGAGCCGTAGGCTTTCACGACCACGGGTTCGAGCAGATTGATGGTCGCCCGGCCGGAACGCAGGCCTGCAAATTCGTTCTTCAACGCATCGAGCGCGCCGTCCATGCGGCTTTCGAGCTTCTTGAAATCTGGTCCGTCACTCATGGCTCGTCCTTCGTCCTCAGTCGCGAATCTGACGGGGCTTATAACGGGCCGGGCGCGCTTGGGAAGTCAGAGTGGCTTCGGCGAGGGACAGCGCTCAATGTGGCCGCACCCGCGGCAGAGAGCCTTCTGGCTCGCAAAGCAAGGATCTGCCTTGCGCCGCCTGAGGGCCTGAAGGCGCCGGTGCCCCTCGATCACCTTGTCGTCGCCGGGCAGTTTGACCCGAACGAAGCTCCCCTCGCCGCCGGTGAAGCGGACGAAGCCGTGGGACGCGACGGGTGCGCCGCCCTGCCCGCGAAGAAGATAGGCGTAGGCCGCCATCTGCATGCGGTCGCCTTCGAAGACACGCCCCGCGCGGGACTTGGTCTCGACGATGTAGCGCTGGCCATCCTTCAGCCAGACCTCGTCGGGCCGGCCGCGGATATGCACCGGCTTCTGCCGGGTCAGGCTGCGCTCGCTCATCTCGAGCTTCGCGCCCTTCAGCTCCGGCGGCAGAAGCTCATCGGTGCTCGCGCCAGCCTGGCTTCTGAGGACCAGCCCGATGAGAAGGAGCGCGACAAGCGCGATGATGACGGTGATCAGCAAGGGCCTTCTCCCCTTCGGCGTACCGGTGACATCGCGGTGCATCTCGGCATGGACCTGCCTTCCCTCCGCCGAGCGCTGGCGCCATGCGGCGCTGCGCTTCGCCCCATACTTCTGGTCGAAGAGCCATTGCTGCTCGCAACGGGAAAGCTGCGAGAGGTCGGTCGGCGAGAAGGGCTGGCGGTCACCCCGCATGAACGGCCTCGGTTGGAACAGAATTGGAACGAAGGTATGCCCGGTGTTCTCGCTTCGGTCCAGTCCTACGGGGTAATGAGGCCCATGGTGATGGCGAGGGCCACGCTATGAGGCATCGTCTGCGCCCCAAGCTTCAGGCGCGCCGAGCGCAGATGGCAATTCACCGTCACCGTGGCGAGGTTGATACGATCCGCAATTGCATCGGGCCTGAGACCGCGCGCGAGCCAGGCCAGGCACTCCGTCTCGCGGGAGGTGAGCGGTTCGGAGAGATTCCGCGCTGCCATCAGTTTGGGTAGCAGTTTCTGTTTGACCGCGAAAAGGTAGGTGAGGATCTCTGGACCATGGGCTGCGAGCATGGTTTCCCACTGCTCGCCCTCCATCTCGGACCAGAGTGAATAGCCTGTTGGTATTTCGCTTCCGTCCAGCTTGGCGACCATTGGCACGATCAGACCGGACTTCATTCCAACTTCGCTGCATTCGTTATAGACCTTGTATTCGGTCTCCGTGGCGCGCTGCAGGCGTTGTTCGAAGTTGCTGCCGACCAGAAATGGCCGAAGCCGTTTCTCCTCTGCGTGAATGCGCACGCCGTAGTCATGGGCTGTGTAATCCTCGCCCATATAGTGGTCGAACCATTGTGGCGGCACGTCGGCTACCCAGGACACCTCGTAGAGCGCCTCGTTTTCTGCCGGCGTGATCAAGGCGGAGGTGTAGGAATGAATGCCAAACCGAGAGACGAATCTCTTGATGACAGTCTTCAGTTCATCAACTGTATTGGCGTCATCGACCGCATCAAGGGAATCGAGAAGATGGTTTGAAAACACTGATCCCATTGTCCCTTAGCGGCATGGTCCGAGGTAGACTATCAAATAAGGTCGTAAAGTAACACAGCGCTCATGTTGAAACCCGCGTTATTGACGTTCCGGGTCAATCCGCCTCGACGAGGGTATAGGAGCCCTGCCCCGTCAGCGCGCCGACGATGCCGTCGCGCAGGCTGAAGACAACGATCGGAATGCCGTTCTCGCGGGTCAGGCTGACCGCGGCCTGATCCATCACCTGAAGATCCTTCGTCAGGATATCGCGATAGGTGATCCGGTCGAACCGCTCCGCATTGGGGTCCTTCTTCGGATCGGCGCTGTAGATGCCGTCCACCTGGGTGCCTTTGAAAAGGGCTTCGCAGCCCATCTCCGCCGCCCGCAGCGCAGCGCCAGTATCCGTGGTGAAGAACGGATTACCCGTCCCCCCGGCAAAGATCACCACCCGACCCTTCTCGAGGTGCCGGATCGCCCGGCGGCGGATATAGGGTTCGCAGATCGACTGCATCTCAATCGCCGAAAGGACCCGGGTGTCGACGCCGATTCTTTCGAGAGAGTTCTGCACGGCAAGCGCGTTCATGACGGTGGCGAGCATGCCCATATAATCGGCGCTCGCCCGTTCCATGCCCCGCGCCGCCATCGACAGCCCGCGAAAGATATTTCCGCCGCCGACCACGAGGCAGACTTCGACACCCAGCTCGCTCGCCGCTTTGACCTCGCCTGCAATCCGCTCGACGGTGGGGGTATCGAGACCGAACTCCCGGTCACCCATCAACGCCTCGCCGGAAACCTTGAGTAGAACGCGGCGATAGAGCGGTTCGGCCATAAGAATATCTCCCGATTTGTGCCGCCGCCTATCAGATCGCCGTGGCCCGGGCGAGACCTCATTGACCGCTCTTCGCTCCAAACTCTCGTCAGGCCCGGGACTTGCTGATAGCTTTGCCGTGATGGGGGATGGCAGAACCTTATGAACGACATGACGCCCAGTGCACCGAGTGCGGGTCTGCGCGCGCTTCGCGAGACCGAGAGCGCGCGGCTCGAACGCCTGCGGGCCATCGGCGAAGCACGCGGCTCCCTCGTTCTGAGCTACCTGACAAGCTACCGGCCGGGCTGGGGCAGCATGGTCCTCTCACAGGACGTGCGCATTCTCGAGCGGCATATGGCGAAGGCCAGGGCGGACGGGGTGAAGCGCGTCGACCTCTTCGTCTCGACCTGGGGCGGCGATGCCACCCTGCCCTGGGCGCTTCACGCGATGCTGCGCGATTATCTGCCCAAGATGCGGCTCGGCGTGATCCTGCCCTTCGAAGCCTATTCGGCCGGCACGGGCATCGCGCTAGGCGGTGACGAGATCATCATGGGTTTGTCGAGCGTTCTCGGCCCCACCGATACGCAGGCCGCCGATTACTTCTGGGAGCCCGAGCCGACCCGGGGCGGGGTTTCCAGCCTCAAGGGCTTTCTCGACATGCTGCGGGATTTCGACACCCGCGGACGGCTCGACGACCGTGAGATTCTCGAATGGCTGACCCGCAATTCGAACCCTCTCATGCTCGGTCAGGTCTACAGGACATTCAAGGAGAACCGCCGCAAGATCCTGAACATCCTCAAGAGCCGTTCGAAGCCGCTTTCGGACAAGGAGAACGCGCGCATCGCGGATTTCTTCCTCTACGAAGTCGGCATCCACCATCAGGGCATCCGCCGCCGCGAAGCGCGGGACGCAGGCGTGCACTACGTCACCGATCTTGAGGAGACAGGGCTTGAGGGCGAAGTGATGGCCCTCTTCGATGCCTATGCCTCAGTCATGCAACTCTTCACGCCCTTCGTCAGGGCGGGCGGCGCGGCCGGGCCCCGCGGCTTCGACCAGGATCGTGACCGGCGCGGCGAGAAGGCCTCGGACACGCCGGTGGTGATGATCGAAAGCCTTTATGAGACCAATGCCGCCTTCAAGGGCTACGGCCATGAGCGGCAGTGGGAGCCATGGGATGCGCCGGGCAACGGTGAGCCCGCGGCAGCGCCGAACGGCCAGGCTCCGAAGGCGCCACAGCGACCTGCGGAGCTTCTGTGGACCAGCGGCGAACGGCAAAGGCATCCCTCACGCCGTTAGGCGGTTGGCCTTGACCGTTCGTTCGGTCACACTGGGGCTTCAGCAATGAGAATGGTGACCCGATGGCAGGGGCGAGCCCACTGACCGACGATGCGCTGCTGCTCAAGATCCTGACGGTCTTCAGGACCGAAGGTTATGCCGGCGCGACACTCTCCAAGCTTTCCGCGGCGACGGGGCTCAAACGCGCCTCGCTCTATCACCGCTTCCCGGGCGGTAAGTCGGAGATGGCGCACGAAGCCCTCTCAGTGAGTCGCCGATGGATCGAGCGCCACATCATCGAACCCCTCGGCGAGGCTGGCAGCCCCGAGGAGCGGCTGGACAAGGCTGCGGAGGCTTTCGGTCGGCTATACGGAGAGGGGCGCGACGCGAGCCTTCTTAACCTGTTCGGCACCGCCAGCAGCAGCACGCCCGAACTGCGCGCCGAGGTGCAGCTTCTGACCTCGCAGATCATCGGGGCAGTGGCCCAGCCGCTCGAGGATGCAGGGCTCGGCGGTGACGAAGCCAAACGCCGGGCGCTTCAGGCGCTGGCGTCTGTCGAAGGAGCGCTGGTCCTGTCGCGCACCTATGGCGACACCGCGCCGTTCGAAGCGGTGCTTGCCGGATGGACAAGCAGCCTGCTGCCTCCGCCCGCCGCTGCTGCTGCAGAAGAGAAACCGGCTTCTCAGCCGCCGCAACCACTCAACCCGATCCGCGCTGCCGTCGCCGCCCATCTGGCAGCCAACAAGACCGACGAATGAAAAGACCCCGGCCGCTACCAGAGCGGGCCGGGGTCCGAAGTTCCCAAGGGACGGCGCGAGCGCCGCCCGTGAGGCTCAGTTTTTCGAAAGGCTGGCGACTTCCGCAGCGAAATCGTCCTCTTCTTTCTCGATGCCTTCACCGAGTTCGAATCGCACATAGCCGGTCAGCTGGGCGCCGGCCTTCTTGGCGACGTCCTTCACCTTGGTCTCGCCGTCGATGACGAAAATCTGCTCCAGAAGGACGCTCTCCTCGTAGAACTTGCGGATCCGGCCTTCGACCATCTTCTCGATGATGTTCTCCGGCTTGCCCGAGGCTTTCGCCTGCTCGGACAGGACCTCTCGCTCGCGCTGGACGATCGACTGGTCGAGGCCCTCGATGTTCAGCGACTGGGGACGAGCCGCGGCGACGTGCATGGCCAGCTGCTTGCCGACCGCTTCCATTTCCGCCTTGTCGCCGTCACCTTCGAGAGCGACGAGGACGCCGATCTTGCCGGCGCGGTCCGCGATCGGGGTGTGCAGGTAGGGCACAACGACACCGTTGTTCACGGAGAGACCGGCTGCGCGGCGCAGGGTCATGTTCTCGCCGATCTTGCCGACCATCTCGGCGACGTAGTCCTCAACCGACTTGTCGCTGCCCGGATAGGAGCCGCTTTTCAGCTTCTCGGTGTCGCCATCAACGGTCAGGGCCACATCGGCGATGTTCCGGACCATGGTCTGGAAGCTCTCATTGCGCGCAACGAAGTCGGTCTCGGCGTTGACTTCGACCAGGGCGCCCTTGGTGCCATCGAGAGCGTAGGCGACGAGACCATCCGCGGCAGTCCGGCCAGCCTTCTTCGCAGCTTTCGCGAGGCCTTTCGTGCGCAGCCAGTCGACGGCGGCTTCGACATCGCCGTCGTTCTCCACGAGCGCCTTCTTCGCGTCCATCATCCCCGCGCCGGTCTTGTCGCGCAGGTCCTTCACCATGGCAGCGGTGATCTGAGCCATTCGGTCCTCCTCGGTGGCGGCGCCCAACGCCCGCCTGAATGTCTTGCTGAGTGGAAAGCGCTAAAGGTCGCGCGCGCGCGTTTGTCAAGTTATCGCATCGACGAAGCGAAAGGTTCTTGCGTCAGAAGTGTCCTCTCCCCAGCATCGAAACTGCAAAGAGGCGGGCATGGATTTCGGACAGGCTACGGACACGAAAGGCACGGCCCTGCCGCTCGTTCGCACGGGACGGCTCGGCAGCGTGCGGCTTGCCCCGGCCCGCATCGAGGACCTCAAGCGAAAGCTCGGTCTCGCTTCGGGTGAGCGGCTGCGCCTGGCCTACCTGCCCGGCCCTTTTGGCGGAACGGCCGCGTACCGGTCGTGGAAAAAGCACTGCTTCAATCCGAACTTCCCTTCGCTCGACTACCCGACGCAGTTCTACGACCTTGCCGAAGCGCTGGATGCTGAAGCGCTTGTCGCAACCGATGAGCCGTTGATGGACCTGGGCGACGGGGAGGCGGAACGCGTCCGTTTCATCCCGACGAAGCTCGGCGGACTCCCCTCGTCCATGCCGCAGCGCATTCCTGAGTTGATGCGCCGCAGCCGCCGCCTGCTGAAGGAAGTGGCGGCGTTCAAACCCCACGCGACGATCATTGCCGAGAATATCGACTTTTTCAGCATCGGCGTCCTGCCGGGAAAGAGAATCCTGGCACTCCACAACAATTACTGGCGCGCCGACCAGAGCCTGCCCAATCCGCTCGGCATGGTCACCAGCGCCGATGTGCTTCTGGCCTTGCGCACCAGCCTCGACGCCGTGCTGGCGGTTTCCCCCGAAGGGCTTCGCCAAACGCGGATTCTCGCTGGACCGAACATGCCGTGCCGCCAGAGCCTCCTTCAGTCCCTCGAGGATACGCCAAAAACCATCGCCCCCTTCCCTGAGGTTCCGAAGATCCTCTTCGTTGGCCGGGCGGTCGAAGCGAAGGGCGTCGACGACCTTTTCGCGGCGTGGCGCATCCTGGCCGAACGGCACCCGAAGCTGGAGCTGACGATCCTGGGGCATGGCGACGCCGCCGACAGGGTGCGCGCCGCGGTCGAGGCGGAGGGGCTCGGCGATAGGGTGCGCCTTCCGGGCCGTGTTCCGTGGGACGAGGTTCAGAAGGAGCTCGATAGCGCGAGCCTTCTGGCCTGCCCCACCCGGCCGGGCCACCTCGAAGGCCAGCCGCGAACGATCCTCGAGGCTCACATGCACGGCAGGCCCGTGGTGGCGAGCAGCGTCTGCGATACCGATGCGAAGGTCCTGACCCTCTTCCACCAGCCGTGCAATCCTCAGTCCCTGGCAGAAGCCCTGGAGACGGCACTGTTTGACGAGGAAGTCCGCGATGGCCTCAGGAAAGCTGCCAGTGAGGGGCGCGAGGCCTATCACAACCGGACCCTGTCCTGGGGAACCCAGCTCTTCGAACTCATGCTGGAAAGCGCATGAAAAAGGGGACCGCTGGGGTCCCCTCCTTCGCATATCGGTGATTTAAGAAGCGGATCAGACGCTGTCTTTCGCTTTCTCGTCCATGTTCTTCGCGATGACTTCTTCGTCGTGCGCGTTGGTCTCTGCCTGACCGGCCTTGCTCGGCATGTCCGGCGCTTCGGCGGCATCGGCCACCGTTTCGGCACCGGGCATGTCGGGCGCAGGGTTGAGACCCGGCTCGCCTTCGAAGTCGGCGAGCTCGCCGAGATCTTCGCCCATCTCCGCCGCCGCTTCACCAAGGCCGTCGATGACGGCGTCGGCGACGAGGTTGCAGTAGAGGCTGATCGCGCGGCTGGCGTCGTCATTGCCCGGAACGATGTGCTGGATTCCGTCCGGCGAACAATTGGTGTCGACAACCGCGACCACCGGGATGCCCAGCTTCTGGGCTTCCTTGATGGCGATCGATTCCTTGTTGACGTCGATGACGAACATGAGGTCCGGAAGGCCGCCCATGTCGCGAATACCGCCGAGGGAGAGCGAAAGCTTCTCCGCTTCGCGGGTCATCATCAGCTGCTCTTTCTTGGTGAAGTGACCACCGTCACCCGAAAGCGTCTCTTCGATCTCGCCGAGACGCTTGATCGAGTTCGAGACGGTTTCCCAGTTGGTCAGCGTGCCGCCGAGCCAGCGGTGATTCATGTAGTATTGCGCGCAGCGCTCAGCTGCTTCGGCGACCGGCTGCTGGGCCTGGCGCTTGGTGCCGACGAAGAGGACACGGCCGCCCCCTGCAACGACGTCGCGGACCTTGGTCAGCGCCTGGTGCAGCAGGGGCACGGTCTGGCTGAGGTCGATGATATGCACGCCGCCCCGATCGCCAAAGATGAACTGGCGCATCTTGGGGTTCCAGCGGTGGGTCTGGTGGCCAAAGTGCACGCCAGCTTCCAGGAGCTGACGCATGGAAAATTCAGGAACGCTCACGATGTCTCCTTCGGTTGAGCCTCGGGCGAAGGGGAAGCCGAAGCCACCGAAGGTCCTTCACCCTGTGGATTGAAGCGCGCGCAGTAGCGCCAGCCCTGCGCTTTGGCAAGCGCGAAGCGTCAGGGATAGAGGTTTTCCGTCAGCCAATCCTCGCCGTTCCGGTTGAACCGCTTCCGGTCATGGAGGCGGAAGGGACGGTTGACCCAGAACTCCATGCTTTCCGGCAGAACCCTGAAGCCGCGCCACCATGAAGGGCGCTTGACGTCCTGACCTTCGAAGACGGCTTCGTAATCGGCGATGCGCTTCTCGAGAATATCCGGCTCGGCCATGGGGCGCGACTGCTGGCTGGCCCACGCACCGATCCGCGAACCCCTGTCGCGGCGCGAGAAATAGGCGTCCGAATCCTCGTCCGAAAGGATTTCGACGGCCCCGCGAATGCGGACCTGGCGCCTGATCGATTTCCAGTGGAAGCATAGCGCCGCCTTGCGGTGCGCGGTGAGCTGCAGCCCCTTGGCGCTTTCCATGTTCGTGTAGAATGTGAAGCCGTGGTCGATATCTTTCAGCAGCACCATGCGCACATCGGGCAGGCCGGCGTCATCGACGCTCGCCAGTGCCATGGCGTTGGGGTCGTTGATCTCATGCTCCCTGGCGAGCGCGAGCCATTCCCTGAAAAGCGCGACCGGATCGCTTTCCTCACCGAAGACGTCGCCCTGATCGTCTTCGACACCGAAGGCTTCCTGCGCCTTCTCTTCCTCTGCGTAATCGTCCGCCGTCGGGGTCGGCGGGATCAGGTCCTGGTCGTCATCCTTGGTCATGCCGGGCCCATAGGCTCCCCGCGCAATCACCGCTACCGTCTTGGCGCAAACTCCGCCTAGAACGAGCACCATGTCGCATAACAGCTTCGGCCATCTTTTCCGTGTCACCACCTGGGGCGAAAGCCACGGGCCCGCGATCGGCTGCGTCATTGACGGTTGCCCGCCGAACATCCCCTTCGATGTCGCCCGCATCCAGGCCGCTCTCGACAGGCGGCGGCCGGGCCAGTCGCGCTTCGTCACCCAGCGACGGGAGGACGACAGGGTCGAGGTCCTGAGCGGGACCTATCAAGACGACCGAACGGCCGGTCTGGTGACGACAGGGACCCCCATCTCCCTGCTCATCCGCAACAAGGACCAGCGTTCGAAGGACTATTCCGACATCGCCAATGTCTTCCGTCCGGGTCATGCCGATCTGACTTATGCCAGGAAATACAAGGTGAGGGACCCTCGGGGAGGGGGACGTTCTTCCGCCCGTGAGACCGCCTCCCGGGTCGCTGCCGGCGCCGTAGCGGCCATGGTGCTTGACCAACTGTTCGGTCAAGTCAGCATTCGGGCTGGCCTGATCGGTATGGGACCGAACGGCACCGAACGGCGGGACTGGGACGAGGTGGATACGAACCCCCTCTTCTGCCCCGATGCCGAGACCGCCAAAGCCTGGGAGACGGTCCTTGATGCCGCCCGCAAGAACGGGGACAGCCTTGGCGGGTTGGTCGCAGTCGAAGCGAGCGGTTTGCCGCCGGGCCTCGGCGCGCCGGTCTATGGCAAGCTCGACCAGGACATCGCTTCCGCGCTGATGTCGATCAACGCGGCGAAGGCGGTCGAGATCGGCGCCGGGATGGAGGCTGCGCGCTTCAGCGGGGCGGAAAACGCCGACGAGATGCGCATGGAAGACGGCGAGATCGTCTTCTCCTCCAACCATGCGGGCGGGGTTCTTGGAGGCATCTCGACCGGCCAGCCCATCATTGCCCGAGTGGCCATCAAGCCGACTTCCTCCATTCTCACGCCCAGAAAGTCAGTGACGGCGAGCGGCGAGGACACCGATATCGTCACCAAGGGCCGGCACGACCCCTGCGTCGCGATCAGGGCCGTGCCGGTGGTCGAGGCCATGATGGCGCTCGTGCTCGCCGATCACGCCCTGCGCCACCGCGGCCAGGTGGGAGAATTCTGACCTACCCCTACCCAGCGAAGCTCCCTATCTTGAGGTCATGAGCGACTTCTCTTCCCGCCTCCCCAAAGGCCGCGCCGTAGCTTCCACCGTTCTCAGGCTGGTCATCGCCAGCCTGATCGTCGGCGCGCTTCTGGCCGTCTTTGGGCTGAACCCGATCGAGATGTGGCTGACCTTGTGGCAATGGCTCGAAGACGGCGTCACCGGCTTTCTGGGAACCGGGGTTCAAGGCGTCGCGCTGATCGGGACCCTGATCCTGACCGGAGCCATCATCGTCGTGCCGATCTGGCTTCTCAGGACGCTTCTCAGGCGCCGTTGACCACACTCAGAAACGCGGCCCCGTAAACCTCCGCCTTGCGCAGTCCGACTCCGTAGACCGCGAGAAGCTCCGCCTGGTTCGTCGGGTGTCGGACCGCCATGTCGATCAGGGTCCGGTCGGAAAAGATCGTGTAGGCAGGCGCGCCTTTTGCCTTGGCAAGTTCCAGCCTTCTTGCCTTGAGCCTGCCGAGAAGCTCTTCGTCGAAATCCGCCGGGACCTCGATCTGCCTGCTTTTGAGCGCGCGGGTGCGCTCGGCCCCAGCCGAGGTCTTGAGCGCGATGCGGCCGTCCTTTGCCTGAAGGAAACCGCGGCCTGAAGGGGTGACGGCAATCGAGCGGTATTCGCCCTTCATCTCGATATGCCCTTGCGCGAAGAGCTGGCCGACAAGGCTGCGCCAGCTCTTGGCCGGACGGCTCGAGCCCACCGCGAAGACCGAGAGGTCGTCATGCTTCGCCTTCAGGACCTTCTCGGTTTCGGCGCCCCGTAGAACGTCGATGAGGTGGGCCTGGCCATAGATCTCACCTGTCTCGAGGGCCGCGGTCAGGAAGAGGCGGGCATCCTTCGTTGCGTCTTCGGTCTTCGGCGGATCAATGCAGACATCGCAATGCCCGCAAGGCTCCGTCCGCATCTCGCCGAAATGCCCGAGGAGGAGATTGCGGCGGCACGCCGAGGCCTCACAGAAGGCAGCCAGGATATCGAGCTTCCGCCGCTCGTGACGCTTTACCTCTTCAGGGGCGCCGCCATCGTCGATCATGCGCCGCCGGAACATCAGGTCCGATGCGGCGTAGAGGAGGATCGCCTCCGCAGGCCGGCCATCACGTCCGGCCCTGCCGATCTCCTGGTAGTAGGCCTCCGGCGAGGAAGGCATGTCGCGGTGGATCACGAAGCGAATGTCGGGCTTGTCGATGCCCATTCCGAAGGCGATGGTCGCGGTGACCACGAGATCCGGCTCCGACAGGAAACGGTCGAGCCTCGAGGCGCGTTCGTCGTCGGGCAGCCCAGCATGATAGGCGACGGCGTTGTGGCCAGCTTCACGCAGCTTCTCGGCCAAGGCTTCAGTGTTCTTGCGGCTGCCGCAATAGACGATCCCCTGCTTGCCGCGCCGTTCGTGCAGGAGTTCGAGGATGCGTTTGTCGGCGCCGGACTTGTCCTCCACCGCAAGGGTGAGGTTCGGACGGTCGAAGCCTGAAACGAAGGTCCTGACATCGCCGCCGAAAAGGCGCCGCGTCATGTCCTCGCGCGTGTCTTCGTCAGCCGTTGCGGTGAAGGCCGCGACGGGGGTGCCGGGGCGCAGGTGCTGGAGGTTCTCGAGGGCGAGGTATTCGGGGCGGAAATCATGGCCCCACTGGCTGATGCAGTGCGCCTCGTCGATGACGAAGCAGCTGACCTCGGCGCGTTTCAGGGCCGCCTGCATGCGCTCGGTGGCGAGGCGTTCGGGCGACATGTAGAGGAGCTTGATCCGCCCCTCGACCGCGCCCTTCCAGTCGGCGACGTTCTCCGCGCGGTCGCGGCCGGAATGGATCATCCCCGCCGGCGCGCCAAAGGACTGAAGAAGAGCGACCTGGTTCTGCATCAGCGCGATCAGCGGGCTGACCACCACGGCGAAGCCCGGCCGCATCAGGGCGGGAACCTGGAAGCAGAGCGACTTGCCCGCCCCGGTTGGCATCACCGCCAGGACGTTCTCATCGGCCAGGATGGCGTCCACCACCTCGCGTTGCCCCTCGCGAAAGCCCTCGAAGCCGAAGACCTCTCGCAGGGTCTCGGTGGGGTCCTCGGTCCTGTCCTGAAGAAGGGCTACCTGCATCGCCCCTCCCTGCCCCCGTTTGTGTGCCGGACACAAGATTCAGATGGGAAAGGTTCAGGGAAGAAGCGCTTCGCCTCTGCCTTCCTGCGTCTGGTCAGCGAACAGCAGGAAGGGACTGACGCAAGGGACGGCTTCGCCTAAGGTCCCGTCATGCTGACCATCGATCCTTCCGTCTTCGACCCCTCCTCCATCGCGCCCGAGACCCAGGCCATGAACGACCGCATTGAAGCGGCACTCAAGGAGGCGCCTTCGATCATGGATCTCGGTCCTCAGACCGTGCGTGAGCTTCGACGCGCAGGTCAGGGGGTTCTCGCGATCCAGCCTTTCCATGAGATGGCGAGCTGGGAGACGGCTGAGGCTCTCGGCCTTGAAGTGCCCCTGCGGATCTTCCGTCCGGAAGGCGCGCTGAAGGGGGTCTACCTCCATATCCACGGCGGCGGGCATACCATCGGTTCGGCGGACAGCCAGGACCAGATGCTGGCCGGCATGGCCGACGGCCTCGGCATCGGCGTGGTCAGCGTCGACTACCGCCTCGCGCCGGAGAACCCCTGGCCGGCGCCTGCCGATGACTGCGAAGCGGCCGCCGTCTGGCTGAAGGATCAGGCGCAGGCGATCTTCGGTACGCAAAAGATCGCCATCGGCGGCGAAAGCGCTGGCGGGCATCTTTCCGCCGTCACGATCCTACGGATGCGCGACAAGCACGGGTTCCGCTTTGCAGGAGCCAATCTCGTCTACGGGGTCTACGACCTGTCGGGCGTACCCAGCCTGAAGCGTTGGGGTGACCGCAACCTCATCATCAACACCCCTATCGTGAACTGGTTTGCGGACCAGCTCTTCCCGCCCTCGCAATTCGCGGGGATGGACAAGAAGGACCCGGAGGTCTCGCCTCTTTACGCTGACCTTGCGGATCTGGGACCGGCGCTGTTCTCCGTCGGCACCCTCGATCCGATCCTCGATGATACGCTCTTCATGGCGCCGCGGTGGCTTTCTGCGGGCAACAAGGCCGAAATCGAGATCTACCCCGGCGGAATCCATGCCTTCGACGTGATCCCCGGCCTGCCGATCGCCGAGGCTCACCATGAGCGGGTCGGGCGTTTTCTTCTGGAATGCTTCGCGTGAGCCTGCCTTTCGGCTTTCCAAAGCCTCGCCTGGTTGAGGCAGGCGATGTGACCTTTTCCGTCCACGAGGCGGGGCCCGAAGACGGCCTGCCGGTCCTGATGCTGCATGGCTGGCCGGAGCTCGCCTTCTCGTGGGCGCCACTGGTGCCTGCGCTGACCGAGGCGGGCTGCCGTCTCATCATGCCGGACCTCAAGGGGTTTGGCGGCTCGTCGAAGCCGGAGGACCCTGCCGCCTACCGCATGGAGACCCTGACGGGAGACTTCGGACGACTCCTCGATGCCCTGAGGATCGAGAAGGCTGTCTTCGTCGGTCATGACTGGGGCGGCGCGATCATCTGGCCCCTCGCCCAGCGGCTTGCCGAGAGAGGGCTCGGCGTTGCGAGCTTCTGCACCCCCTATCCCGAAATCGCCCCCGCGCCACCGCTTTCGATCATGCGAAAGCGCTTTGGGGAGCGCTTCTACATCATGCAGTTCCAGGACGCAGAGCTGCCCGACCAAGCTTTTGGCGGAAAGGAAGAGCGCTTCTTCCCCTTCATCTTCAGGCCAGGTCCGGAGCGTGAGCGGTGGGGCGAACTGATGCCCGGCGTCATGGCCCTGCCCGACCGGTTCGCCGAATGGGACGGAAACGGCGCGGATGCGGTGATGCCGCCCGAGGCGCTCGCGGTCTACGCCGAAGCCTACGCCGCGTCGGGGCACAGGACGCCGACCATGGTCTACCGGGCCATCGACACCCATTGGGAGGAGCGCAAGCGCTTCGATGCGCCGATCACCATGCCGGCCCTCATGGTCACCGCCAGCCGCGACCTGATGCTTCCGCCCGAAGCGAGCCTTGGCATGGAGGAGCGGATCGCCGACCTCAGCCGGGCAGAGCTCGATAGCGGGCACTGGGTCACATGGGAGGCGCCGGGCCCTGCGGCCGAGGCGCTGCTCGGCTGGTTGCGCGCCAAGACTCTCTTACCGTCCGATCCTCAGCAATAGGGTCAGGACGACACTGACGACGATGCAGGTCGCGATCGGAAAGAAGACTTTCGCACCGCCAACCTCGAAACGGAAGTCTCCCGGCAGCCTGCCAAAAGGCATTTGCGAGAGCCACGGCCAGGCAAGTCCGGCGAAAAGAATGGCCGCGCCGATCAGGATCAAGGTTTTCTGCATCATCCGCCCCATATGGAACGCAGCTCGCCCGTATTGAAGCCGCCTGCGGAACCTGCGATGCGGGAAGCTGGAATCACCTGAGACGAAAGAGGACCATCATGGCCGATCAACCTGACCGTATCACCATCCTCGCCCGCGAGTTCAGCGCCGCCGCCCTCGAGTTCCACCGCGGTAAAATGGCGCAAAAAGGTTATGTCATGGAAGGCTCGATCACCCCGCGCAGCTTCCAGATGATCGAAGGGCACGACTCGCCGAAGGATCTCTTCGACGGCGACACTCTCTTCGCCGTGACCTTCCGTCTGAAAGACAACGGCTAAGGGCTCCGCTCCCCTCGGGCGGTGCGCTCGCACCGCCTCCGTCAACTTTGCCGACCTTCGAGCGAGGACCTCGCCATGCGCCAACCTGTTCTGTTCATTCTCGGCGCTGCAGCCGTTTTGGCCGGATGCGCCACCTATTCCAAGCTGACCATCGCCGACCGGCTGGAAAATCTGGGCCTGTCGCGGGACCGTTCGGTCTGCATGGCGGACGAACTCGATGACCGTTTGAACGATGACCAGCTCGCCCGCTTCGCGCGGTTCACCGTGGATCTCGACCGGGCGGACAGCCCGCTGGAGATCGTCGGCTCGCTGCGCAGCATCGAGGACAACCGCATCGCCGGTGCTGTTGCCGCCTCGGCCTTCTCCTGCGCGATCTGAGCCATGCAGACTGTACGCGGACAGAACGACGAACGCTTCGCGCAAGCGCGCGCGGTCTTCGCGAAAAGCCTCGAAGCAGGCGATGACCTCGGCGGCGGGGTGGCTCTCATCATCGAGGGTGAGACCGTCATCGACTGGGTCGGCGGTTTTCAGGACAAGGCGCAGACCCTGCCTTTTGCTGAAGACACGCTGACCTGCGTCTTCTCTTCCGGCAAAGCGGTTCTGGCGGCGTTGGTCATGCACGCCGTCTCGGAAGGCAAACTGTCCTACGACCAGCCGGTCAGTGAGATCTGGCCTGAATTCCGGGCCGAAGGGAAAGGCGACGTCACCATCGCCCAGGCGCTTTCCCATCAGGCCGGCGTTCCTGGCTTCATCGAGAAGCAGGACCCTCGGATCTGGCTTGACTGGGACGCCACCTGCGCTGCCATTGCCGCCATGAAGCCGCATTGGGAACCGGGTACCGCCAGTGGCTACCATCCTCAGACCTATGGCTACATCGCAGGCGAAATCCTGCGCCGAGTGGACGGCAAGACCGTCGGCGAGCGGTTGAGAGGGCTGACCCGGGACATCGTCTGCGGCATGGGCCTCACGGAAGCGACCCGTGCTAGCCCGCTGGTCAAGCCCAAGCAGGCACCCGATCTCGGTCCGATGACGCCCAGCAAGAAGGCCGCTTTCCTCGAGCCGTGGTCCGCCCCTTCCGGCGTCTCCCGTCAGGACTGGGCGGCGGCGGAGATCCCCGCCTCGAACATGCACGCCACCGCCCGCGGGCTCGCCGAAGCGATGCAGCTTTTCGCGACCGGGCAATGGGGCGACAAGCTGAAGGTCTCGGACAAAACCCGCGAGGAGGCTTGGAAAGAGCGTATCTCCGGGCCTGACAAGGTCCTTCCCTTCGAGCTTTCCTGGGCTGCGGGGGTGATGCGGGAAACCGGGCCGATCTTCGGTGCGCCGCCGACAGCGATCGGCCATTACGGCTTCGGTGGCTCCTGTCTCCTCGCAGACCCTGCGCGCGGCCTCAGCTTTGCCTATATACCGAACAAGCAAAGCCATCACCTCGTGGCGGATCCGCGCGCGGTTCGGCTGGTGCGCAGCATTTACGCGGCGTTAGCCTAAAAGCGGCGGTATCATTGTTGGACGGGGCCGATTTTTCGGCTCTACCATACGCGACGACCATCCAGAGGGGAAAGCCCGCCCATGTTGACCCTGCCGCTGATCGCCATCACCGCTCTCGCCTCCGCGAGCGTGCAGGCCGATATCGCCAGCTTCCGCGACGCCTTCCGCAGCGAGGCCATCGCCGCCGGGATTTCCCGCGAGGTCTATGACCGCGAGATGGCCACGGCCGAGCTTCTCCCTGTGGTGATCGAGCGCGACGGCAACCAGCCCGAATTCGTGCGGCCCATCTGGGACTATCTCGACAGCGCGGTTTCGGAGCGCCGGGTGAAAGACGGTCGTGAGAATTATCGCAGGAACGCGTCGAACCTCGAGATGATCGGACAAGCCTACGGCGTCGATCCGGCCGTGATCGCGGCGATCTGGGGTCTCGAAAGCGCCTATGGCGAGATCCTCGGGACCAACGACATCGTCTCCGCGCTGGCCACCCTCGCCGCCGATGGACGCCGGCAGAGCTTCGGCAAGCGCGAACTGATCGCCGCCCTGAATATCCTGCAGAACGGCTATGCCGAGCGTGACCAGCTCAAGGGATCCTGGGCCGGCGCGATGGGCCAGACCCAGTTCATCCCCACGACCTACCTCGCTTATGCCGTGGACCAGGACGGCGATGGCCGGCGCGATCTCTGGGGCAATCTCGACGACGTCTTCGCATCGACGGCGAACTATCTCGACCAGGCCGGGTGGCGTCCGAACGAGCCCTGGGGTGTCGAGGTGAAGCTGCCCGACGGCTTCGACTACAGCCTCGCCGATGGTCGGCGCATGGCGGTGGTCGACTGGATCAGGACGGGCGTGAAAGGTGCAGGCGGGTCGCTTCCGGACAAGGTCGACCTCGACCTCCAGGCCAAGCTTCTCATGCCCGCCGGCGCGAACGGCCCCGCTTTTCTCACCTTCCGCAATTTCGATGTGATCAAGCGCTACAACAACGCGACGTCCTACGCTCTCGGCGTGTCGCTCCTCAGCGACCGTATCCGCGGCGATGGGCGCAAGCTCGAAGGAACTTGGCCGCGCGATGACCGCCCCCTGACCCGCAGTGAACGGATGGCTCTACAGGAGCGCCTGAACGAGCGCGGCTATGCGGTCGGCAAGGTGGACGGCATCATCGGCCCCCGGACGCGCGGCGCGCTCAGGGCATGGCAGAAGGCACAGGGCCTTCCGGCCGATGGCTATCCCTCCGCCACCGTGCTCGAGCGCCTTGCCCAAGGGTGAGCCGTCTCGAAGAGCCGGACCTTGAACGCGAAGGGGAGACCCTCCGTTCACGCCGCTTCGGTGACATCTACTTCGCGCCCGACGACGGGTTGGCGGAAACGCGGCATGTCTTCATCGAAGGCAGTGCCCTGTCAGACCGGTTTGGCGCGTCGCCGGATCAGCCCTTCGTTATCGGAGAGCTCGGCTTCGGCACGGGCCTGAACCTTCTTGCAGCCTGGGCGGCGCGCGACAAAGCGTCCGGCCCGCCCCTTCACTTCTGGACCGTGGAAGGCTATCCGCTTTCGCGCTCAGCCTTCGCCGATGCGCAAGAGGCCCTTGCCGCGCGCTGGCCCGAGCTTGCGCCCTATGCGGAACGTCTCAAGGCTGCCTATCCGGAACCCGTTCCTGGACAAGTGCAGGTCCGGCTTGATGAAACGACTCTCCTGACCATTGCGTTCGGCGAAGTGCTGGGCTCGCTGAAATCGGCCTGGTTCGAAGCGGACGCCTGGTTCCTTGACGGCTTCGCGCCTTCGAGGAACCCGGACATGTGGACGCCTGCGGTCTTCTCCGAGGTCGCCCGCCTTTCGAAAGCCGGCGCCACCGCCGCGACCTTCTCGGTGGCCGGGGGTGTTCGGCAGGCCCTGGAAAGCGCCGGGTTCGGATGGAACAAAGCGCCCGGTTTCGGCCGCAAGAAGCATATGCTGCAGGCGAGACTGTCCGGCCCGAAGAAAAACACGAACACCAGCCCGTTCAGCATTCCCGTCGTTCGCCGGAATGGAAGCATCGCGGTCATCGGTGCTGGGATCGCCGGAGCGAACCTAGCTCACGCCCTTCGGCTGAATGGTTGGCAGGCGGAGGATGTGACGGTCTTTGATCCTGTCCCCGCCTCTGGCGCGTCCGGCAACCCGGCGGGGCTCATCATGCCCCGGGTCGATGCTGACGACAGCCCGGCCGCACTGTTTTACCGCGATGCTTTCCTTCATGCCCGCAGCCATTACCGTAAGCTGGCTATTGGGTATGAGACCCTTCCGGGCACCCTCCCCTATCCGGAAGACAAATGGCGCAGGCTGACCGATCTTGCTCTTTGGCCGGATGGATGCATGGACTGGGGCGAGGGCGCACTCCATGTCCCGGCGGCTGGCCTTCTTCGTCCCCCTCTAGTCATCGGGCGCTTGCTCGAAGGGCACAAGGTCGAGACTGTTCGAATTGCGCACCTCCGTAGGGTCGAGGACGCCTGGCAAATCGTGGATGACGAGGGCAAAGAACATGGGCCGTTCGCCTGCGTTGTCCTTGCCGGCGGGGCTGCGCCGTCACTCTGGTCCGGCGCACCGATCAGGCCATCGGAAGGACAGATCGACATCTTCAAAGGCCCCGCTCCCGGGGCAATCTTCACGGACGGCCACTACACCGCCCCGCTGGACGGCCTCCTTCTGACCGGCGCGACCTACGGGCCGCCGAGCGGTCAGGCCGCGCCCTCCCGGCAGAACACGGAAACCAATCGTCAGGAAGCTGAGCGCCTTTTGGACGAGACTGTCGGGCCACCCGTTAGGGCACGGGTATCGCACCGTGCGACGACTCCTGACCGCCACCCCATGGCCGGTCCGGTCTTTGACCAAGAAGCAGCGCTGACGCTTTACCAGGGACTTGCGAAAGGTCAGCGCCTGCCGGATGTGCCGCCGCCGCTTATCGATGGGCTCTTCGTTCTTGGCGGGCTCGGCTCACGCGGGCTGGTCACCTCGCCGCTCCTGGCCAACCATCTGGCGTCGATCCTGACAGGGACGGTCTCACCACTGACAAGGGAAGCGGCTGACCTCGTCCATCCGGGGCGTTTCCTGATCCGCCAGATCAAGCACGGGGTGTTCAGTCCCTGAGGACGCAGCCTGCCCAATCTTTCGCCTCCACGGTGCGCATGCGCTTGCGAAGTATGCCGCTGCGTTTGCGGACATAGGGTCCAGGCGGATCAACGCGCCATTTGTTCGGGCTTGGAAGGACTGCGGCAAGTAGAGCCGCTTCATCCGCGCTCAGATCGCTGGCGGATTTCGAGAAACGAGCCTGCGCCGCGGCTTCGGCGCCGAAAAGGCCATCCCCCCACTCGGCAACGTTGAGGTAGACCTCCATGATGCGGCGCTTCGAATAGACAAGTTCGACCGGGCCGGTGATGCCGAGTTCGAGGAGCTTGCGGAACGGTCCACGACCAGGCCAGAGAAAGGCGTTCTTCACCGTCTGTTGGCTGATCGTTGAAGCCCCGCGGAGCCTGCCGCCGCTCCGGTAGTCTTCCCAAGCGGCCTTCATCTCGCCGAAGTCGTAGCCGATATGACGGCAGAACTTCATGTCCTCGGCAGCGATCACGGCAAGGACGAGCTCCGGCGCGATCGCATCGAGGGGTACCCAGCTTTGTTCGACCTCCGTGCCCTGAAGGGACCGGACGCCCATCAGGGTGGTCTGGTGGACAGGGATGAAGCGGTAGAGAAGGATGAACAGCACCGCTGCGAGAAGCAGGCCTGCGGCAAAGCGCAGCGCCGTTCGAACGATTGCCATCATGGTCAGAGCGCGGCTTCCGCCATTCCCGGCGTGCCCGACACCCCTTGCGGGCTGGCCAGCCACGCTTCGCAGCATGCCTTGGCAAGCTTCCTGACACGGAGGATATAGCTCTGGCGCTCCGCTACGGAAATCACGCCGCGCGCATCGAGCAGGTTGAAGAGGTGCGAAGCCTTGATGCACTGCTCATAGGCAGGCAGCGCCAGCTTCGGACCGTCCTCGGCAAGGAGCATGGCGCAGGCCTCTTCGGCCTCGATGAACTGGCGGAAGAGAACCTCCGTGTTCGCATGTTCGAAGTTGTAGGTGGAGAACTCGACCTCCTGCTGGTGGAAGACGTCCCCATAGGTGAAGGGCGTGCCGTCAGGCTTTCTGCCGCCGAAGACGAGGTCGAAGCCGTTGTCGACACCCTGGACATACATGGCCAGCCGCTCGAGCCCGTAGGTCAGCTCGCCCGTCACGAGTTCGCAGTCATAGCCGCCGACCTGCTGGAAATAGGTGAACTGCGTCACTTCCATCCCGTCGCACCAGACCTCCCACCCAAGGCCCCACGCGCCGAGTGTCGGGCTTTCCCAGTCATCCTCGACGAATCGGACATCGTGCTTTTTGCGGTCGATACCGATGGCATCGAGACTGCCTAGATAAAGCTCCTGCAGGTTCTCGGGGCTCGGCTTCAGAACGACCTGGAACTGGTAATAATGCTGGAAGCGGTTCGGGTTCGAGCCGTAGCGGCCGTCAGTCGGACGGCGGCAGGGCTGCACATAGGCGGCGTTCCAAGGTTTGGGTCCGAGCGCGCGCAAGGTGGTCGCCGGGTGAAAGGTCCCCGCACCCATTTCGAGATCATAGGGCTGCAAGACAACGCAGCCATGGTCAGCCCAATAGTGCTGCAGCTTGAGGATCAGGCCCTGGAAGGAGAGTGGTTCGGTCATATCCGCCGCTTAGCCCCGCACGCCGCCCTGCGCCAGTCTTGCTCAGTCCTCCTGCAGGGCAAGGTTGTCGTCTTCGTCCTCTCGCAGGCGGACGCGGCCTAGCCCGACGAGCCGGAAGAGCACCGAAGCGATGATGCCGCCAGCGGTGACGAGAAGGAAGAGGATGCAATAGGCATAGGCGAGCTGGTGATTGGCCAAATCGAACCGAGGCCCCGGCACCAGTCCGGCATAGCGGCCGATCACGGAAAAACCGGGCTGCTGGATGAGCGCGAAAGCCGCGAGGAAGCCCACGGCGAGAATTGCATGGGCGACGCTGAGCACATTCGGCAGAAGGAGCGCGAAGCTTTTCTCTTCGCGCCGCGCAAGCGCCAGGGCGCACATCAGAACGAGAGCGAAACCTCCTGACGTCGTCAGCACGGCCACGGCGGCATCCGGCACGGCGACCCCGACCCTGCCCGCAAGCCAGGCGGTCCCTGCGCCGGGTATGCCGGCAGCGAAAAGAAGGCTGAGAGGGAAGAACAAGGCACCGGGCCTGCGCAGGCGAAGGACGGTCGGGTTCACCGGACGGCGAAGCCGTGGCGCCTGGTCGTCATAGAGAAGCCGCGTAGCGGCCCTCTCCTGCTGATGATGCCCGTCCATGGCTCTGCCCTGCCCCATATCATCGTTTTTCGATATAGCAGGAACGCAGCGAAACGAGAAGCCCGTTTCGCTGCGGCAGATCAGGACTTGGCTTCCTGGATCGGCTTGACGACCTTGATATGGACGTCCTTGAGCTGCTCCGGTGAAGCTTCGCTGGGCGCACCGAGAAGCAGGTCTTCGGCGTTCTGGGTCAGCGGGAACATGGTCACCTCACGGATGTTCTCCTGCCCCGCCAGCAGCATGACGATGCGATCGACGCCGTAGGCGATCCCGCCGTGGGGCGGTGCGCCGAACTTGAAGGCATTCAGCATGCCGCCGAATTCCTTCTCGACCACGTCGGCGCCATAGCCCGCCTTGGCGAAGGCGGCATACATGATTTCCGGCTTGTGGTTCCGGATCGCGCCGGACGCCATCTCGTAGCCGTTGCAGACGAGATCGTACTGGTTGGCCTTGAGCTGGAGGATCTGTTCCGGCGTCTCGGCCTTCTCCAGAGCTGCGAGCCCTCCTTGCGGCATGGAGAAAGGGTTGTGGCCGAAATCGACCTTCTTCCGCTCCTCGTCCCACTCATACATCGGGAAATCGACGATCCAGCAGAAGGCGAACCGGTCTTCCTCGAAAAGCGGAGAGCCGCCGGCCATGGTCTTGCCCATGCCGTGAAGCTCACGCGCCACCTCCACACGGGCCGCGCCCGCGACCTTCTCGAACTCTTCGACCTTGCCCGCCACGAAGAAGGCAGCGTCGCCGGCCTGAAGGCCAAGCTGGTCGCGGATCGCGTCGGTGCGCTCTTCGCCGATGTTCTTGGCCAACGGACCTTTGCCGCCTTCGGCTTCGAACATGATATAGCCCATGCCCGGCAGGCCCTGCTTCTGCGCCCAAGAGTTCATCCGGTCACAGAAGGCCCGGCTGCCGCCGCCCGGAGCGGGAATGGCGCGGATCTGCTTTTCGGGATCCTCGGCGATCTGCGCGAAGATCTTGAAGCCCGAACCTTTGAAATGCTCGGTGACCACCTGCATCTCGAGGGGGATACGCAGGTCGGGCTTGTCGGTGCCGTATTTCAGCATCGAGTCAGCATAGGGAATGCGCTGCCAGCTCTCGTAGGGATCGACCTTCTTCTCGCCCGCATGAAGCTCGAAGGCGCGTGCAACCACGGGGCCGGTGGTGTCCCAGACTTCTTCCTGAGTGACAAAGCTCATCTCGATATCGAGCTGGTAGAACTCGCCTGCCGAACGGTCCGCGCGTGCGTCCTCGTCGCGGAAGCAGGGCGCGATCTGGAAGTAGCGGTCGAAGCCCGAGACCATGATGAGCTGCTTGAAGATCTGCGGTGCCTGGGGCAGCGCGAAGAACTTGCCGGGATGGAGGCGGCTGGGCACGAGAAAGTCGCGCGCGCCCTCGGGCGAGGACGCGGTCAGGATCGGCGTCTGGTATTCGAGGAAGCCTTCGTCGGTCATGCCGCGGCGCAGCTCGCTGACAATGTGCGAGCGCAGGACGATGTTCTTGTGCATCGTCTCCCGGCGAAGGTCGAGATAGCGGTACCGCATCCGGATGTCTTCGGGGTAGTCGGGCTCCTGGAAGACCGGCAGCGGCAGGTCGCCCGCGGCGCTCATCACTTCGAAGCTGGTGATGCGTACCTCGATCGCGCCGGTGGGCAGGTTCTCGTTCACCTGGTCCTCGGAGCGCGCGACGACGACGCCGTCGATCCGGATGCAGCTTTCTGCGCGCACAGCGTCGACTTCGGCGAAGCCTTCGAATTCCGGCTCACACAGAATCTGCGTCAGACCGTAATGGTCACGCAGGTCGATGAACAGTAGACCGCCATGATCGCGCTTGCGGTGGACCCAGCCGGACAGGCGGACGTCCTTGCCCACATCATCGGCCCTCAGTTCGCCACAATGATGGGTACGGTAAGCGTGCATGATCGATGACCCCTTCGAACGCAGATGGGAAAAGCTAAGAGGTCGCCATGACGCGCAGCGGCAGGGGCGTCAAGCTTGCAGCCCGCTCCGGTGCCGCCCGAACTCGTTAACCAGACTTGCTGAAGTCTTACGCGTCAGTCCGGAACAGTTCGGCTCAACCTGTACCGCGACGGTACAAAAACCGCTGATTCTCCAGTGTTTCCGGAACTCTGTTCAGAGAATCTAAACCGTTTCGCTTAGGCCAATCTTAGGTGCCGTTACGTATTATCACTCCTCAGAAGAACGATCTGTCCGCCGTGGGGGTGGTCTTTCGTGGGGAAGAAGATGGAAGCGATTGCACAACGGAGGCAACAAAGAGAGCCTTATGTCATCGGACCTGATGGCACGCCGCTCACTTTGAAGGACCTGCCTTCGCCGAATACCAAACGCTGGGTCATTCGCCGCAAGGCGGAGGTGGTGTCCGCTGTCCGCGGGGGGCTCTTGAGCTTCGAAGCGGCGTGCGAGCGCTACCGCATCACCGAGGAGGAGTTCGCCTCCTGGGAGAAGGCGATCGACCAGCATGGCATGCAGGGCCTGCGCGCAACCCGGATCCAGCAATACCGCTGACGGATCCACGCCGCGGCGGACGAAAAGGTCCGCTGCGGCACAACTCCTGCAGGAGCATCACCTGAAGTAACGAATGTCAGGACCCCTGACTCTCGAGGTGATGATGAGCGGCACTTTCAGGCTTGGATACGAACCCCTCGGCAGCGGCGGCACACGCCCTTTACATCGCCGCAGGGAGCCTCAACTGTCACGGCATGCATCAGCGCATCCGACATTCGATCAAGAGCCTGTCCCGTCCATGAGCTACCAGACCTTTACCGGTGCGACTGTCGACGAAGCCAAACGGCTGATGCGCCAGGCCCTGGGTGAGGAAGGCGTGATTCTGTCGACCCGCCGCCAGCCAAGCGGCATGGTCGAAATCCGCGCGATCAAGAAGGGACAGCCCCTCTTCAAGGACGAGGGCGGCAGTCAGAAGGGCGGCTTCTTCGGCGCGAAGACCTCCGGTGAGCCGGCGCCTGCGCCAAGCCTTGGCGGCCTTCCCGAACCGCGGGTCAGGAACGATCAGTCCAGAAGCAACGACAAAGCCGGCGAGGCGCCGCTTCAGTCCCTTCGCGGTGATTTCTCACGCAATCTCTCCCGCGGCAGCGAGAGCGCTGATCCCCTGGGCAAACGTTGGGGCACCCAACTGTCCCGGCACGGACTGACGAAGGATCTGGTCGCCGCCTTGGTCGAGGCCGCGCACGACTATCGTGGGCCCGGCGGCGAGGCGGGCCAGCTCGCCTTCGCCCTTTCACGCACCATGCGTTTCGCGCCGATCGACATCGTTCGGGACATGCCGGTGATGCTGATCGGCCAGACCGGCGCCGGCAAGACCAGCTCTGCCGCCAAGATTGCCGCGCGCGCTTCGGCGCAGGGCGGACGCATCGCGTTCATGTCCGCCGATGTGGGACGGGCCGGCGCTGTCGAGCAGATACAGACCTATGCCGATGCGCTCGACACCCGCTTCTGGAGCATCGAAGACCCGCGCCAGATGGCCGAGATCATCCGCCGCGAGCGGCCCAGCGAAGGGCTTATTCTCGACACCCCGGGCGTCAGTCCCTTCGCGGCAGCCGACGTGCAGGCCGTACGTGCCTATCGCGAGGCGCTCGGCGCGGAGATGGTGCTTGTCATCCCGGCGAGCGGCGACGTTGAGGAGCATACCGACTGGGTCACCGCCTTCGGCGATATCGGCGTCAGGCGCTGCATCATCACCAAGTTCGACAGCTCGCGCCGGGTCGGAGCAGCGATCAGCGCCTGCTACCATGCAGGCATGGCGCTCTGCTATTTCTCTGAAGCACCCTTCATCGCTGACGGACTGATCGACGCGCATCCCGATTACCTGGCTCATCGACTCCTGATGGACCTGCCTGCGCGGCTTCACCGCCCGAACTGAGTGACCGGCTGGGGCGGGTCAATCGCCCCGCGCCGCCTCGAGCCACTTCGCCTCGTCCCAGATCGTCAGGCCGAGCTCTTCTGCCTTCTTGCCCTTCGAGCCTGAGCCTGCCCCGGCGACGACGATGTCGGTCTTCTTCGAGACGGAACCCACCACCCGCGCGCCCATCCGCGCGGCGATGGCCTTCGCCTCGTCGCGGGTCATCGCGTCGAGGCCGCCGGTGAAGACGATGCTCTTGCCCACCAAGGGCCCCTCCTCCGCCGCCGCTTCGGGGGCCTCGGGGACGAGTTCGGCAAAGAGCTTGTCCACGGCTTCGCGGTTGCGCGGCTCATGGAAAAAGTCGCGCAGGGCATCGGCCACGGTTTCGCCCAGCCCGTCGATCGCCAGAAGATCGTTGCGCGCCTGGATGTCGTCGGCCTGAAGGCCTGTCCCCAGCTCGACGAAAGCTTCCGGCGTGGGGTAGCGCTGCGCCAGGACGCCTGCGGTGATCGAGCCGATATGCCGTATACCGAGCGCCGCGATGACTCTCGCCAGAGGCCGGGTTCGCGCAGCCTCGATCGAAGCAAAGAGATTGTCGAGCGACTTCTGGTTGGTCACTTCATTCGTAAGAACATTCTCGCCCCGGACCGTCTTGCGCTTGTAGCTCTTCAGCGGCGAGCGGCCCTCTTCATCATTGAAGGCGCCTTCGCTCTCCCGCTTCTCGAGCGTGAAGATATCGGCAGGCTCGCGGATCATCCCTGCCCCGAAGAAGTCCTCGACCTGCCGCTCACCGAGACCGTCGATGTCAATGCCGGCCTTGGAAACGAAGTGCTTGAGGCGTTGCGAGGCCTGAGCCTCACAGAAGAGGCCGCCGGTGCAGCGGCGCACCACATCGCGCTCGCCCGTCCGTTCGTTCAGCTCCCGGACCGCTTCCGAGCCGCATTCCGGACAGGTCTCCGGGAAGACATAGGGCTTGGCATTGTTCGGGCGCTTTTCCTCGATCACGCCGAGGACCTGCGGAATGACGTCGCCAGCACGCTGGATCATCACCGTATCGCCTTCGCGCACATCCAGTCGTTCGATTTCGTCCTGGTTGTGAAGGGTCGCGTTGGAGACGACGACGCCGCCCACAGTAATCGGACGAAGCCGCGCAATGGGGGTCAGCGCGCCTGTCCTGCCGACATTGATCTCGATCCGCTCAAGGACGGTCGTTGCCTTCTCGGCCGGAAACTTGTGCGCGATGGCCCAGCGTGGCGCGCGGCCGACTGCGCCAAGGCGCTTCTGCCAGTCGATCCGGTCCACCTTGTAGACGACGCCGTCGATGTCATAGTCGAGATCGGCGCGCTGCTCCTCGATCAGGCGGTAATGGGCCACGGCTTCCTCGGCGGAAGTGCAGAGCTTTGCGAGGGGGTTGGGCGGGAAGCCCAATTGTTCCAGGCGTGCGGCGATCTCATGGTAGGTCGCACCCAGATCGTCCGAGACCTCGCCATAGCCGTGAAAGAAAAAGCGCAATGGGCGCGTCGCCGTGATGCTCACATCCTTCTGGCGAAGCGAACCCGCAGCGGCATTGCGCGGATTGGCGAAGACCTTCTCGCCCTCCTCTTCGAAACGGGCATTCATCTCGGCGAAGTCGGATTTGGCGATATAGACCTCGCCGCGCACCTCGAGGACCGAAGGCGCCCCGTCGAGGGTGTGCGGAATGTCCTCGATGGTCTTGAGATTGGCCGTGACGTCCTCGCCGACGCGGCCATCGCCCCGCGTTGCTCCCAGAATGAGCCTGCCGTCTTCATAGCGCAGGCTGGCGGAAAGCCCGTCGATCTTCGGCTCGGCTACGAGAGCGACGCCCTCGTCGGTTTCGAGGCCAAGGAACCGGCGGACACGAGCCACGAACTCATCGACATCGTCAGCACTGAAAGCATTGTCGAGCGACAGCATCGCCTCGGCGTGCCGGACCTTTGAGAAACGCCCGGAAGGCGAAGCGCCCACCTTTTCCGACGGGCTGTCCATGCGCTTGAGCTGCGGGTACTTCTTTTCGAGCGCCGCGTTTTCGGCGCGAAGAGCGTCGTACTCCGCATCCGTCATGATAGGGTCGGCTTCTTCATAGGCCCGGTCGGCCTCGGCCATCGTCCGCGCGATCGCTTCCAGGCGATCGCGCGCTTCCCGCAGGATCGGATCCTCTTTTGCCACGCCTCGCTCCTCCCCTAACGGATCTTGCGCCTATGCAGCGTCGAGCAGCCTGCGCGCAGCCGCACGGGCTTCGTCGGTGACCGTGGCCCCGGACAGCATCCGCGCGATCTCCTCGCGACGTTCGCTTTCACTCAGAAGCCTCACATCGGTCTTCACCTTCGTCCGCCCCGTCTTCTCGACCTTGAAATGGCTGCGCGCCCTGGCGGCGACCTGCGGCGAGTGCGTGACAACCAGGGTCTGCGCATCGCCGGCGATCTTGGCGAGGCGTTCGCCGATCGCGTCGGCCACTGCGCCGCCGACGCCCGAGTCGACCTCGTCGAAGACGATGACCGAGCGGCCATCCCTGGCCGTCAGAACGGTCTTCAGCGCAAGGACGAAGCGCGAAAGCTCACCGCCCGATGCGATCTGCTTGAGGGGCCCGAACGGCGCGCCGGGGTTCGTGGCCACCTCGAAGGCGACCCTGTCGAACCCTTCGGCACCTGGCTGCTCAGGCTGCTGATCGACGGCGACATGGAACTTCGCCTTGTCGAGCTTGAGAGGCGCAAGTTCCGCCATGACCGCCTTGCCGAAGCGCACGGCTGCGCTCTTGCGTTTCTTCGAGAGGGCTTCGGCCGCCTTGGTATAGGCCTCTTGCGCCGTCTTCTCTTTCTTGCGCAGAGCGTCGAAACTCGCCTCGCCTTCATCGAGAAGGGAAAGCTGCCGCTCGACTTCCTCAGCGTAGGCATGAAGATTATCGGGGGCCCGGCCATATTTTCGGCCTGCGGCCCGCAGGGCAAATAGACGTTCTTCCGTATCGTTCAGTGCGTCGTCGTCCTGGACGAAGGTCTCGGCGGCATCGAGAAGTGCGCTTCGTGCCTCGGCGAATTCGCTAAGCGCCGCATCAAGACGCTCGGCCGCCAGCCGGAGGGGCGTCGCCGCATCGTCGCCAAGCCTAGACGCGGCGCGGTCGATCCGTCCGGCTGCGGAGGACACCTTCGCCTCGAGGCCGTCATCGCCAAGGGCCGCAATGGCGGAGGAAAGGTCTTCGGAGACTTTCTCCGCCGCCATGAGCGCCGCGCGCCTCTCGGCGAGCTCCCCCTCTTCGCCGGCACGCGGCGCGAGCTTTTCGAGTTCGCTCGCGACATGCCGGAGATAGTCAGCCTCCCGCAGGGCCGCGTCCTGCTTGGCTTCGCGTTCGGTGATCTCGGCCTTGACGGCGCGAAGTTCCGTCCACGCTTCGTGCACCTGCGCGCGCTCTTTCCGCGTGCCTGCGAATTCGTCGAGAAGCTGGCGGTGAACGCCCTGGTCAAGAAAGCCCTGGCTTTCGTGTTGTCCGTGGACCTCGATCAGGGCCTGCCCGATCCGGCGCAGGAGACCAACGGGAACGGTCTGGTCGTTGACGAAGGCGCGGGACTTGCCGTCGGCGCTCTGTACCCTGCGCAGAATGACGAGGTCGTCTTCAGCCGGAATACCGGCTTCCGCCAGAAGTGCCCAGGCGGCGTGACCTTCATCGACGTCGAAAACCGCCGTGACGATGCCGCGTTCGGCACCCTGGCGGACAAGGCCCTTCTCGGCCTTGCCGCCCGTCGCGAGGCCAAGGCTGTCAAGAAGGATCGACTTGCCGGCGCCGGTCTCGCCGGTGAGCGCGCTCAGCCCCCCGCCGAGGCGGAGGGTCAGGCGTTCAATGAGGACAATGTCCTGGATGGTGAGCTCGATCAGCATGACAACGCGTCATGTCGAGCGAAGCGCACCTTCCGTCAACTGGTTCAGCCCTGCGGCTCGTCCGGCGCGAAGACGACATTGTCGTACCAGCGCGGCGCCTCCGGATCGTTGGCGATCCGCTTGATGAGGTCATAGGACAAGGCCGTGAAGGTCGCAGCGTCTTCCCAGTTGATGGGCAACGTCACTTCGTCCGAAGGCTTGTGGTAATGGGTTGCCATGAAGGTCTCGAAGCCTTCCTGACCTTCGCCCGACATGCCGTTGAAGAGGAAAAGCGCCGGGACGCCTTCCTGCACGAACCGGTAGTGGTCGGAACGGACGAAGAGGCTGAGTTGCGGCAGCGGGTCGGGGGTGGCTTCGAGTCCGACTTCCCGGGCCGCGTCACGCAGATGTTCACCGAGGGTCGAGTATTTCTCACCGAAGCCGATCACGTCGTTCAGCGGATAGGTCAGCACCGGCATGTCGACATTGATATTGGCGATGGCCCGGTAGCCGAGCTCTTCGACATTGCGGGCAAGATGCGCTGAGCCGAGAAGCCCCGATTCCTCGGCCGTCACAGCCGCGAAGATGACAGGGCGACGGGCGCCGCCTTCCGCCGCGAGCCGGGTCGCGGCTTCCATGATGATCGCGGTACCCATCGCATTGTCCATGGCGCCGTTGTAGATCTGGTCCCCAGCGCCTTCATCCGGCTGGGCTTCGTCGCTGTCCCGATGCCGGGTCCCGAGGTGGTCGAGGTGCGCGGTGACCACGACGGCTTCGTTGGCGAGAGCGGGATCGGTCCCCGGAACGACGCCGACGACATTGTAGGTCGGCACCGCGACGGCATCTGCGCTGGTGGTGAGGCTGGCCGTGGCCGCCAGCGGCAGGCTGACGGGCTGGCCCTCGTCCATGAGGTCGATCACCTGATCGAGATCGAGCCCCGCCGAGGCGAACAGCGTCCGGACCGGATCGAGCGTCATGACCGCGACGGGCATAGGCTCCTCGAAACCGGCGCCGAGACTGAGATAGCCATCCTTGTGATTCGGACGGAACCCGGTACGGGCTGCGATGTCCCTGTCTTCCTTATCGAGATAGATGATTCCGGCCGCGCCGCGGCGTTCGGCTTCAGCGCGCTTTGTATCGAAGCGGCGCAGGTGAACATGGTAGGCGGGGTCCTCGATCTCGGGTGCGCCGCTGAACATCATGACGATCTTGCCGTCCACGTCGATGCCGTCATAGGCATCAATACCGAGTTCAGGCGCGACGATGCCGTGGCCTGCAAAGACAACCTGCCCCGATCCCGTCGCGGTGCTGCCGCCGGCTGAGACATCCGACGGCGGATAGAAGCCCACGGTCTCCCCTTCGATGAGCTCGACCGGTTCCCCGGAGACGGCAAGTTCGATCGTTCCTTCGACGCTATCCGGGTCAATCGCCATCAGCGGCACGGGCTGGCGCCAACCGGGTGCTCCTTCCTGCACCCCGGCTTCCTGCCAAACCTCGGCAACGTAATTGGCCGCCAGCTCGAAACCTTCGGTTCCCGGCGCCCGGCCCATGAATTCGTCCGAGGCCAAGGTTGCGACGTGGGTCTCGACCCGGTCGGCAGTCGCCCTCGGCCCCGTGCCAGTTGTGGCGCAGGCGGCCAGCGCTGTGGTGGCGAGGAGAGCCGCCGCGAAGGGCCGCAGGGGGTGGGAATGGCGCTGGATCGACATGCTGTCTCCTTGGTTCGTCGAAGACCTCCTAGCCGCCTCATAACATTCCGTCCATGCGCGGCAGGACGCCTCGTGGCGAAACATGTTTCAGGGAGGCAGGTTCCGTTTTCGGGAGAGGCAATGAAACGGCGCGGCAAGACACTTGCGAAACGGGACCTGCCGCAGAAGTCCTGCGTGACATGCGGACGGCCATTCACCTGGCGCAAGAAATGGGAGCGGGTCTGGGACGAGGTCCGCTACTGCTCCGATCGGTGCCGTCGTGAGCGCCAGCCTCAGAATGGAGATGCATCATGACAAGCATGACGAGCCTGCCGGAAGGCTACCGCGCAGCCGTCTGGGGTGCCAGCGGCGGTATCGGCCGCGCCTTCCTCTCCGAGCTGGCCAGCGATCCACGCTGCGGCGAAGTTCTCGCCATCTCCAGAGCCGTCATCGACGAAAAAGAGAAGGTCACTGCCCGTGCTTATGATCCGTCGAACGAGGCTTCGATCGCTGACGCGGCGCAGCAGTCTGCGCAGGGCGGGAAGCTCGACCTGGTCCTGGTTGCCACGGGCACGCTTCATGACGAGGGCTACGGTCCGGAAAAGGCGCTTCGCCAAGTGGAGGCGGATGCCTTTCTCGAGGTGATGCGTATCAACGCGCTCCTCCCCGCCCTGATCGCGAAAGCCTCGCTGTCGCATATGGCGAAGGGGCGCAGCATCCTCGCCGCCCTCTCCGCACGAGTCGGCAGCATCGGGGACAACCGGCTTGGCGGCTGGTACAGCTACCGCGCGTCGAAAGCCGCGCTGAACATGCTTCTGCGGAACGTCGCTATCGAGACGGCACGCAAGAACAAGGATGCCGTGGTCTGCGGCCTTCATCCGGGGACGGTGGATACGGGCCTATCCGAGCCGTTCCAGGGAAATGTCCCGGAAGGCAAGCTCTTCACTCCGACCTATTCCGCGCAGCAACTCCTCGGGGTGCTCGACAGGTTGAGCCCCGAACATTCGGGCCGCGTCTTCGACTATGCGGGGGAAGCGATCGAGTTCTGAAGGAAAGCCGAGTGGTGCGCGTACCAAGGATCGAACTTGGGACCCCTTCGATGTCAACGAAGTGCTCTACCGCTGAGCTATACGCGCTGACCACTGGAAGGGCGCCAATAGCGAAACGCGAAAGGGGGCTCAAGCCCTAATTGTGGGGCTTGAAGCGAATAAGGCCTTCCTGCGCCGTCGAAGCGACGAGGCGGCCATCCTGATGGAAGATGCGCCCGCGGCTGAACCCTCTCGCTCCGCCGGACCAGCCCGAATCCATCGTGTAGAGATGCCAGGCGGACGCATCGACGACATCATGGAACCAGACGGCGTGGTCGATGGACGCCGAGCGGAGACCCTTGGCCGTCCAGTGAAGCCCATGGGGCAGCATCGCCGTGCCGAGAAGGGCGAAGTCCGATGCATAGGCGAGGACGGCGCGGTTGACCGCATCGTTCTTGGGCCTGTCAGCCTTCAGCCTGAACCACATGTGCTGGACCGGATCAGTCTTCTTGCCAAAAAGCGCGTCGAGGGAGACACGCTTCAGCTCGACCCCCCTCTCCCGCGCCATGAAGGCCCTGAAGCCCTCGGGTAAGTGGGTCAGCTCCGGGGCGATTTCCTGATCGGTCCTGAGGTCGTCAGGACCCGGTACGTCGGGCATCGGCTCCTGATGGGAAAGGCCTTCCTCTTCGATATGGAAAGAGGCGATCATGTTGAGGATCGTCTCGCCGTTCTGGCTTGCGATCACCCGGCGGTTCGAGAAGCTGCCGCCGTCGCGGTCGCGCTCGACCTGATAGATCACCGGCTTCGCGTCGTCGCCGGGCCTGACGAAATAGGCGTGAAGGGAATGGGGACGGCGCGCATCCTCGACGGAACCTGCGGCGGCCATCAGCGCCTGGGCCACCACCTGCCCGCCGAAGATCCGGCCATGGGCTTCGGTATCCCGGGCGCCGCGGTAAAGGTCGCGGTCGATGGGTTCGAGATCGAGGAGGTCAAGCAGCGCGCGGGCAGGATCGTTCATCGGAACGGGATGCCTTGCGCGGGGTAAGTTGGCAAGACGGACCGGATGCAGGCCTGCATGCCGCAAGATCAAAAATGGTGCTCGCGACTGGGATCGAACCAGTGACCACTCGCGTGTGAAGCGAGTGCTCTACCGCTGAGCTACGCGAGCAACTCAGAGCCGCGGGCCTTAGCGATGTCGCCTCGAACCCGCAAGCGCGAAGTCGGTCCGGGTCAGCGGCCCTCGTTCTTGCAGGAGAAGCCCTTGGACGTCACCTCGGCGACATTGCCTTCGCCGCATGCTTCGACGGCGAGCTTGGTGCGTTCGCGCAAGTCATAGCTTTCATCCCAGCTATCACTGCCCGCGTCGATCACGCAGCCGCTGAGACCTGCCGCCGCGAACAATGCGGCGGTCGGAACGAGTATGTTTTTCATGGCAGGAAGCCCTCTCTTTCTTACCGTTATACGATAAGAACGCGAAAGGCGCCGTTCAAGAACGGCGCCGCGGTTTTTTGACGAAAAGGAAAGGTCCGCGGGTCAGGCCGCGATCAGCCTGTCGACCTCATCGACGAGATCGCGAAGGTGGAAAGGCTTGGAAAGGACCTTGGCATCTTGCGGAGTCTTGTTGGCCGGGTTGAGGGCCACCGCGGCGAAACCTGTGATGAACATGATCTTCATGGCGGGATCGATATCGGCCGCGCGGCGCGCCAGCTCGATGCCGTCCATGACGGGCATGACGATGTCGGTGAGCAGAAGATCGAACTCGCGCAGCTGCAGCTCGGAGAGCGCCTCGTCTCCCTGGCCCGCATCGACCACCACATGGCCGGCCCGCTCGAGCGCCCTTTTCAGGAAGGCGCGCATCGATGAATCGTCCTCGGCCAGGAGAATAGCGGCCATCGTCAAAATCCTTCTCAGAGTTGATCGTTCGAACGATATTAGCCGCGTCTTAAGGCGTGGTGAAGCTTTTGAAGCCGCATCTCCAAAAACTGTCACGAAAGCGCCATGGGAGGGGTTCTCGGATCGGTTATCTCTGATACCCTGAAACCCGAAGAACGGCAGAGTGGTATGGTCGCCCGTATCGTCAAGGATCATTATCCGGGGCACGACGTCCGGAAACCGGTACGGTGGCAGCATCCGTTCGTGTTCGGATGTCCTCACGCCGGGCGGGCCTATCCGCGCAAGCTTCTGTCGCTTTCTCCCTTGCCGCTCGAAACCCTCCGGCGATCCGAAGATGCCTATGTGGATCAACTGATCCCGGGCCTCGCCAGCGATCTTGTTCCGGTGGTAAAGGCGGACTTCCCCCGTCTCTTCGTCGATGTGAACCGCTCGCCTGCAGAGATCGACCCGGTGCTCTTTCATGGTTCGGTCGAAGGCGCCGATCAGCCCCGATCGAGCCGTGTGGTCGCCGGGTTCGGCGTAATCCCGAAGCTCGCGGCGGATGGAAGGCCGATCTACGCCAACCGCCTGCCCGCGGCAGAGGCGAAGGCCAGGCTGAAGAACTGCTTCCAGCCTTATCATAATTCACTGGCGGGCCTTCTTGACGAGGGACGCCGCCGTTTCGGTCAGGTGCTGCTTGTGGACTGGCACTCCATGCCGTCGGGCGCGGGGCACAACGGCGCGCTGGCCGATATCGTCCTCGGCGATCTTTTTGGCGGTGCCTGTCAACAGGAAGACGCGGAAAGCTGGGCCGCTGCGTTCGAGGCCGAAGGGTTCTCGGTAGAGCGCAACCAGCCCTATGCCGGGGGTTATGTCGCCCAGCATTACGGCCGCCCCGAAGCCGGGGTGGGCGTGCTGCAGATCGAAATCAACAGGCGGCTCTATCTCGATGAGCGTCGGGTTGCGCGTAGCCCCCTCTTCCCGGCCTTCGCCCAACGCCTGGAGCAGGTCATCGACCGGGTCCTCATGCAGACCGCGCCGGGGGCACTGGCTGCCGAGTAACTCATTCGCTCAGTTTGGCTGAATGAAAACGCTTGCGGTGGTTCCGGTTTTCTGGAAAGGAACGCAAAAAAATGGCCGCGGCAAAGCCGCGACCAGTCTAAGGGAGGAAACGCCCGGAAAGGGCGAAGTCGGCGCAAAGCCGACTTTTCTTTTATGGCAGTGCAGCATGGATTTGGCAAGAATTTTTTTGCGCCGCACAATGCCAAGCACGGAACTTCTCAGAAAGTCCATCGATACAGCATGACAGGCTCGCGATCCTGAGGTGACTCAGGGCCCGGCGCGGTCTATTTCGCCTTTATGGATACGAACTCCCCCAGCGACGACGCCACCGGTGAAAAAGGCCGCCTGAAAGGAATTGGAGGGCGCGTCCGCAAGATGACGCAGCCGCGCCAGCGCTTTCAGATGCCAAACTCGACGAGCGGCCTGAAAATCGTGATCGCCACCGATGCCTGGAAACCCCAGCTCAACGGCGTCGTCACCACGCTCGACACGCTGGGCAAGATCCTCACCAAGTTCGGCAACGAGGTCCTCTACATCACGCCGCAGGACTTCCACTCGATGCCGATGCCGAGCTATTCGGAGATCCGGCTGTCGCTCTTTCCGAACCGGAAAGTCGCGTCGATGATCAACACGTTCCAGCCCGACGCCATTCATATTGCGACCGAAGGTCCGATCGGGCGGGCAACCCGGCGCTTCTGCAAGCGGCGGAAATTCCCTTACACCACCAGTTTTCACACCCGTTTCCCCGAATACGCCCATGACCGCATCCGCTTCCCCATCGACTGGGGCTACGCGATGCTGCGTGACTTCCACAACGATGCCGAGACCATGATGGTCGCCACCCCCGGCCTCGTCGAGGAGCTCGAGGAAAAGGGCTTCAGGAACATGAAGCTCTGGGCACGCGGTGTGGATACGGAGCTTTTCCGTCCCATGGAGACCGATGTCTTCGAGGGTCTGCCCCGTCCGATCATGACCTATGTGGGACGCTTCGCGGTCGAGAAGTCGCTCGAGGATTTCCTGAAGCTCGACCTGCCCGGCACCAAGGTGATGGTCGGCCATGGCCCGCAGGAAGCGGAGCTGAAGGCGAAGTACAAGAAGAACGTCCACTGGGCCGGGACCCATTTCGGCGAGGAGCTGGTCAAGCGCTTCGCCGCGTCGGACGTCTTTGTCTTCCCGTCACGGACCGACACCTTTGGCCTGGTCAATGTCGAGGCCCTCGCCAGCGGCGTTCCCGTGGCCGCGTATCCGGTACGCGGACCGCTGGAAATTCTCGGTGATGCGCCGGAAGGATGCGGCTGCATGGACGAGGATCTGAAGGTGGCGATCGAAACTGCCCTGGCCAGACGCGATCCTGAAGCCTGCCGACAGCATGCGCTCAAATTTTCCTGGGAGGCCGGCGCCAAGCAGTTCGTCGCCAACCTCGAGATCCAGGGCTTCGATCAGGAATGGTGGCTCAAATCGGCGAAGATGGCCGACGACGCCATTCTCCCCTGAACCCAGTCAATCAGTTTAAGGACGGAGAGCCTCTCTATGGCAACCGAACTCGACCGGCAGGCCCTCACTTTGGCCGTCGATGCCATGGGCGGCGACAAAGGCCCAGAAGAAATCGTGAAGGGCTGCGGCCTCGCCATACAGGCAGGCTTGCGTTCCAAGCTGCGTCTCGTGGGCAAGGAAGAGCTTCTGGCGCCCGCGGTCAAGGCCGCGGATCTTTCGGCGGAACAGGTCAGTATTCAGCACACAGAGGGCGTCGTCGAGATGGACGACAAGCCCGCCAAGGCTCTTCGCCGAAGCAAGGACAGCTCGATGTGGGCGGCGATCGAGGCGGTGAAGAGCGGCGAGGCGGCGGGCGTCGTTTCCTGCGGCAACACCGGCGCCTTGATGGCCATCGCGCGGATGCGCCTCAAGATGATTGAGGGCGTCGACCGACCCGCGGCCTCCTGCCTCTGGCCGGGTCTTGGCGGCAACGCCGTGGTCCTGGACGTCGGCGCGAATGTCGAATCCGACCCTCAGCAGCTCGTCCAGTTCGCGATCATGGGCGAAGCTTATTACCGCTCGCTCTACGGCAAGAAGCGGCCCCGGGTCGGGCTCCTGAATGTCGGCGAGGAAGACCTCAAGGGGCACACCCTCATCCGCAACGCCGCAGTCATCCTGCGCGAGGCCGATCCGGACATGGACTTCATCGGCTTTGTCGAAGGTGACGATATCTCCGGCGGCGACGTCGATGTGGTGGTGACGGACGGTTTCACCGGCAACATCGCGCTGAAGACCGCTGAAGGCACCGCCCGCATGATCGGCAGCTGGGTCAAGGAGGCCCTGACCGCCAACCTCATGTCCAAGGCCGGCGCGGCGCTGATGATGCCATCCCTCAAGAAGCTCAAGGCACGGATGGATCCCTCCTCCGTGAACGGCGCACCGCTTCTCGGTCTTGATGGCCTCGTGGTGAAAAGCCATGGCGGGTCGGATGCGGCAGGTGTGAAATCCGCACTGATGATGACTGAGGAACTCGCCGCCCACCCCTTCGTCGATGACATTCGCCGTACCGTGAGGACGGTGAACGAACGGGCCAAGACGGTGGAAATCGAAGACGTTCCGACGGCGGCGGAATGATGAAGGCAGTTCTCAGAGGTGTCGGCAGCGTCCTTCCGGAAAACGTCGTCACGAATGATGACCTGGCCGAACGGGTCGATACCTCCGACGAATGGATCCGCGAACGGACGGGTATCAAGAGGCGGCATATCGCTTCCCCTGACGAAACGACAGTCAGCCTGGGAACCGTAGCCGCACGCCGGGCGCTCCAAGATGCCGGTTTTGAGGCCGCGGATATCGACTTGATCGTGCTCGCCACCGCAACGCCGGACAACACCTTCCCGGCCAGCGCTGCGCTGGTGCAGCGCGAGCTCGGCATCAAGGGTGGCGCGGCTTTCGATATAGCCGCCGTCTGTTCTGGCTTTCTCTACGCTCTCTCTGTCGCCTCCAGCCTGCTCGAAACCGGGCAGCATCGCCGGGCTCTGGTGATCGGCGCCGAAACCTTCAGCCGCATCGTGGACTGGGAAGACCGACGCACTTGCGTTCTCTTCGGCGACGGCGCGGGTGCTTTCGTCCTCGAAGCGGAAGAGACCGAGGACCGCGGAATCATAAGCTCGGTCATGCGTAGTGACGGCTCGCTCTCGCATATTCTCTATGTCGACGGGGGACCTTCGACGACCGGCACGGTCGGTCATCTTCGGATGGATGGACCGAAGGTCTTCAAGGAAGCCGTTTCCCGAATCAGCCAGGCCATCGAGCTTTGCGCGGAGAAGGCTGGCATTGCGGTCAGCGATATTGACTGGTTCGTGCCCCACCAGGCCAATCAGCGCATTCTGCACGGTGTGGCGCGGAAGCTGAAGCTGGACGAGAGCCGGGTCGTCTCGACCGTCGCGGGTCACGCGAATACTTCAGCCGCTTCGATCCCGCTGGCCTTCGATACGGCATGGCGCGATGGCCGCATCGGCGAGGACTCTTACGTGATGCTCGAAGGAATGGGAGGCGGCTTGACCTGGGGCGCCGTGCTGCTCCGTACGTAAATTTGTGGAACTGCTGCTTTTGTGATATTAACCTAAGTTGCCGCTCATTTGGATGCCGCCAATGTCCCGCACTCGCACTAGAGCCGATCTCACCGATGCCGTTCATCGGCATGTCGGATTATCCCGCTCGGAGTCGGCGAGTTTCGTCGAAACGGTGCTCGAGCACATCGCCCAGCATCTCGAAGACGGCGAAACCGTGAAGCTGAGTTCCTTCGGAACCTTCCAGATCCGCTCGAAAAATGAGCGGATTGGCCGTAACCCCAAGACCGGCGAAGAGGTCCCTATCACACCGCGCCGGGTCCTGAGCTTCCGTGCGAGCCACGTCCTCAAGGACCGGATCAATACGGCCATGCGCGGGGAAACCAACTGAGCGTCAACCGCGTGAAGAAGGAACCGACGGCCTTTCGCACGATCTCCGAAGCGTCCGGGGAGATCGGTGTCGCACAGCATGTTCTGCGGCATTGGGAAGAGGTCTTCTCGGCGGTGCGTCCCATGCGACGCGCAGGCGGCCGTCGCCTCTACCGCGCCCAGGACATCGACCTTCTGCGCGGGATCAAGCGGCTCCTCCACGAAGAGCGCTACACGACCAAGGGCGTTCAGAAGATCCTGCGCCAAGACGGCGCCGACCACGTGGTGGCGATAGGTCGCGGCGATATCGCGCCTTCGTCAGCAGGCGCACCGAATGATGCGGCGGCGATGCTGATGGCAGAGCTTGGCGGCATCAAGAAGGATGCGGCGGGCCTGAAGGCACGGCTCCAGTCTCTTCTTTCCTGAACCATTGCTGAAATAAAACCTCCCGCACCTAGCACAAGCAAACGTGTGCGTACGGGCGGAACGGACGAAGCATGGTTCCTGTTGGTGGAACTATAACAACGTGAACGCTTTGCCATGATGAAAACTCTATTAGACCAACATTCCGCACTTACAGCGATCTCCGCGACAGCACTTCTCGGCGCTTGCGCGAACGGCCCCCTCAACTATGCCGATGATGAACCGGTCGTGCCAATCGTCACCACCGTCGGCACCGTTCCCGCAACCACTGGGACCGTCAGGAACTACGATCCCTACGGCGGTGCCTATGACCGCTACGGCGCACGCACGGCTTCGAACCCTGTTCTTGACGGACCGCGGACGACGCCCGGATATACGCCGGTAGCAGCCGCCGCGACGAACAGCTATGGCATCGACGCCGCTCGCGCAGCACATCGTCAGTACAGCGAGAGCTACGCCGAGCAGATGGATGGGCAATGCGAATCCGTCGTCCGTGTCGGTTATGGCGAAACCTTGAGCGACATCGCTGAATATTGCGACACCACCGTCCTGGCCCTGATGCAGGCAAACAACGTCCGCAACCCGCACAACCTCCGCGTCGGCCAAACACTGACCGTCCCGGCCGTTCGGGGGAATGTCTATGACGGCACCCGCTTCGCCTCTATTCCCCGCCAGCCGGTTTACACGGACTATCGGACACAGGCGCCTGCCCCGGCCGGAGGTGACGTCTATATCGTCCGCCGCGGCGACACGATGAGCGAGATCGCCAATATCTACGGGGTTTCCACAGCACGTCTGGCCCGGCTCAACCGCCATCTCAATCCCAGCAGCCTGAGGCCCGGCGACCGCGTCATTCTTCCGGCAAACGTTGATACGCCTTACTATGCGGAGCGTCGCGACCCGGCGCCGCTCAACCCGCCCATCCGCAGTTCGCATACGAACAGTGCGCCGGTGGTGATCTATATCGGTGACGACCCGGCAGGACGCGCCGGAACCTATGCCCAGGAAGGCAAGGCTGTCATCGTGGTCGACTCAGACAACCGCCGCGCCGCACCTGCCCGTGATCGAATCCGGACGACCCGCTATGTCCCGAATACGGTCGATCGGCATACGGTGATTGAGCAGCCCGCCATCCCAAGCGGCACGGTCCTCACCCTACGAACCAAGCTGCCTGAAACGCAAAGCAGCCAATATGCCGACCTCGGCACGGCATGCATGCGCTTTCGCGATGGACAGCGTGAGGTCTACCGCGTTCAGGTGACCGCTGCTGGTCCCGAATGCGGTTCAGACCGCCCTGTCCGGCTCTATAAACCCGGCCTCTAGGAAGAAGGGGGCCCTGTGCTTCCTAAACCCTTGCCGTTCGCGGAGGCTGGTGTTATTGCGCCTCTCCCGCCCGGTAAGGGCGGTCGGTCGGAGTGTAGCGCAGCCTGGTAGCGCACTTTACTGGGGGTGAAGGGGTCGTCGGTTCGAATCCGGCCACTCCGACCATTTTCT